>CAINED010000022.1 GCA_903847605.1 uncultured Hyphomicrobiales bacterium
CCTCGGCGGTGCGCCGTCGACGATCCTGGCCGGCACCGCTGGCTGCCCGGGTCCCGTCAACTGCGGTCCTGGCGCTTTCAACTTCAAGGTCAGCCCGAACGTGTGGAACGCCCGTCTCCGCGTCGAGCGCAACTTCTGATCGAACGATCCGAAGTTAAGAAATAAAGAGCCCCGGCGCGCAAGCGCCGGGGTTTTTCATTGGTGTCATTTTCATTGGAATCATGGCGATTGCGGTTAGAGCGACCTGAAAAAGCTGCATGACCTTTCGATTGTGACCCATTCCAATTCTTGTTGAATGTGGCGCGGATTCTTTTCGATGGGATCATTTCATCTGCCCGCAAACCGCGCTAGGAGAGGGCCGACTCCTGTCCGGTTTTCCCGAGGCTTTGCCGATGACGACACATGAAGCAGCCATTGCGCCCGCAACTCCGCCTGTGATCAGGGAGTGCGGTTCCTGCATGCTGTGCTGCAAGCTTTTTCCAGTGAAACATTTCGACAAGCCCGCCGGCAAATGGTGCGTACACGCCAAGCCGGGATCGGGTTGCGCCATTCACGAAACACGGCCGAATGTCTGCCGTTCCTTCCAGTGCGAATGGACCACCAACGCGCTCATGCCCGCCGACTGGCAGCCGGACAAGGCCAAGTTTTTCATCTTCCGGTCCCGACCCAACCAGTATGATATTCTGGTCGAGTCAGGCGCGCCGCATTCATGGCGGTCAGAAAAGTATTATGCGCCGATCAAGCAGATTGCCGCCAGCTATGCCGATCAGGGGGTCCTCGTCATCGTGAGTATCGGCAGCAAACGAATTGTCCTGTTGCCGGACCGGGACGTGGATCTCGGAACGCGAGCGGAAGGGAAGGAAATCATCCTCATCCGCGAAACCGGTCCGCAGGGCGTTCGCTACGATGTGGAAATCGGGGGCGAAGACAAGAATGCGCCGCAAGAGCCGGTCTAGTCAGAAGCCGGCGCCGGTTAAAGCGTCGTGCGCAAAATCGGAATTAACGATCGACGCGACACTCGCCAGCTTCGAATTTGAAAGTAAAACCCTGCGCCACAGCCATAAGGGGCGCACGACTCCCACCCCGCCGCTGCTGCGCAGCGTCGATTCTCCCGACAAGGGCAGGGTAAAAGGGGGCGACCTCGAGTTCGATTTCTCGCGCGATGCTTTAGAGGCGGAAGCCGCACGATCCTGCGGGCGTCGAAAGTAACTGCGAGACAAACATATATTGGCGCGACCCCCACCCCGTCTCCGCTTCGCGGAGCCGACCCTCCCCACAAGGGGGAGGGTAAATTTATGCGCATCTGCGAGGCGTGTGACCGGGTTGACGCTCAATAGCCGAACTGTTCGCGCAATATCCGTTCTTCCAGCGAGTGGCCGGGATCGTGCAGAATCACGACGCCGGTCTTGTGGTCCATCTCGACCTCGACTTCGGCCACGTCGCGGATTTCGGTGTGATCGGCCACGGCCGAGACCGGCCGTTTCTCCGGCTCGAGAACTTCTATCCTTACTTTCGCCTTGTCCGGCAGCAGCGCGCCGCGCCAGCGCCTCGGGCGAAAGGCCGAGATGGGCGTCAGCGCCATCAGCGTCGCGTCGAGCGGCAGGATGGGACCGTTTACCGACAGATTGTAGGCCGTCGAGCCGGCGGGCGTTGCGATGAGAACGCCGTCGGCAATGAGTTCGGCCATGCGCTCGCGCCCGTCGACGCTGATGCGCAGTTTCGCGGCCTGATAGGTCTGCCGGAAGAGATAGACTTCGTTGATGCTGCGCTCGGTGCGAAGCGTTCCGTCATTGCCGCGCGTGCGCATGATGAGCGGATGAATGGTGGAGGATTCCGCGGAACCGAGGCGCTCCAGCAGTCCGTTTTCCTGATATTCGTTCATCAGAAAGCCGACGGAGCCGCGATTCATGCCGTAGATGGGAACGCTCTTGCTGCGTTTTGTCTTCATGAAGGCGTGCAGGGTCTGCAGCATCAGCCCGTCGCCGCCGAGCGCGACGACGACATCGGCCTCGCCGGGTAGCGAATTGCCGTAGCGCTTCGCGAGTTTCTTCAGCGCCGCATCGGCTTCCGGCGAGCCCGACGACAGAAAGGCGATCTTCGCGAAATTTGGACTGCCGCTTCGCGCTCTGCCTGCCGCTTGCCTCATCTGCGATCGCGCTTTCTGCACGGCCCGCCACTGAAGGGACGGGTTCATCGTGGCCCCGTGTTTTTCAGGAGAGCCGTGCGCCGTCAAGGGCGGAGCTGCGCGCCCGCTGCGCATAGCTGCCCTGAATTGCCGGTGAGGGGTTGCGGCGGCACGGCTTACGCGCTTTTATCGCGCCCGAAATCGCGGGTTCCGCGACGATTTCCGGAAATGCAGACACCCTGCCAAGAGGTTCCCATGAACATGCGCGTAAACGACGAAAGCCTTGCCACGATGAAGTTCGGCGTGGGGCAGCCCGTCCGCAGAAACGAGGATGTGAAGCTGATTCAGGGGCAGGGCCAATACACCGACGACATCAATCTGAAGGGGCAGGCCTATGCGGCGATCTTCCGGTCGCCCGTCGCGCACGGCACGATCAAGAAGATCGACGTGTCCGCCGCCAAAGCGATGCCGGGCGTGCTCGCGGTCTATACCGGCGCCGATCTCGACAAGGCAGGCTATGCGCCGTTGCAGTCGCGCGTTCCCTTCAAGAGCACCGATGGCACGCCCATGAACCGGCAGACGCGCGCGGCCATGTCGACGGACAAGGTTCGCTATGTTGGCGATCCCCTCGTTTGCGTGATCGCCGAGACGGAAGCGCAGGCGCAGGACGCCGCCGAAGCCGTTGTCGTCGATATCGATGCGTTGCCTGCCGTCATCGAGGCGCGCGACGCGGTGAAGCCGGGCGCGCCGCTCGTCTATGACGATGCGCCGGGGAATGTCGGTCTGACCTATTCCTACGGCGACAAGGAAAAGGTTGCAGAGGCCTTCAAGAAGGCTGCGCATGTCACCCGTCTGAACCTGATCGACAACCGCCTCGTCATCAACCCGATGGAGCCGCGCGCGAGCGTCGCGTCATACGACAAGAAAAGCGAACGCTTCACGCTCTATGCCCCGACGCAGGGCGTGATGGGTTCGCGCGCGATGGTTGCCGACATGCTGAAAGTGTCGCCGGAGAAAGTGCATTTCATCGCCACGAATGTCGGCGGCTCTTTCGGCATGAAGGGCTCGATGTTCCCCGAATATCTGTGCTGCCTGCATGGCGCGCGTGAACTCGGCCGTCCCGTCAAATGGACGGACAAGCGCTCCGAAAGCTTCGTGTCCGATCATCACGGACGCGACCAGGAATTCGCCGCCGAACTCGCGCTCGACAAGGACGGCAATTTCCTGGCCTTGCGCTTCAACGGCTTCGGCAATCTCGGCTCTTACCTTACGCAGATGGGTCCGCTGTTCTCGACGCTGAACATCGTCAAGCATGCGATATCGCTCTACAAGACGCCGCTGATCGAACTCAACACGAGGGTCGTCTTCACGCACACCGTGCCTGTCACGGCCTATCGTGGCGCGGGACGTCCGGAAGGCAATTATTACATGGAGCGGCTCGTCGATGCCGCCGCCGCGGAGATGGGCATCGATCCCGTCAAGCTGCGCAAGAAGAACCACATCAAGAAGAGCCAGATTCCCTACAAGGCGCCGTCGGGTTCGGAGTACGACTCAGGCGATTTCGCTGCGGTGCTCGACAAGGCGCTCGATCTTGCGGACTGGAAGGGCTTTCCCGCGCGCAAGAGGGAAAGCGCGAAACGCGGCAAGCTGCGCGGACGCGGTATAGGTCAGTTCCTCGAAGTGACGGCGCCGATCACCAAGGAGCTTGGTTCGATCCATTTCGAGAAGGATGGAACTGTTACTATCGGCACCGGCACGCACGATCACGGACAGGGACACTGGACGACGTTTGCGCAAGTGCTGCATTCGCAACTCGGCGTGCCCTTCGACAAGATCAAGATCATGCAGACCGACAGCGACCAGTTGATTGGCGGCGCAGGCACCGGCGGCTCCAAGTCGATCATGAATTCCGGCACGGCCATCGTCGAAGCGAGCGCGAAGGTGATCGAGAAGGGCAAGATGATCGCCTCGCATCTGCTGGAAGCGGGCGTCAACGACATCGCGTTCGAAGCCGGCAACTTCAAGATCGCGGGTACGGATCGTTCGATCAGCATCATGGAAATCGCGCAGAAGCTGAACGACGGCGCGAAGCTGCCCGCCGATGCGCCTGCTACTCTCGATGTCGATCACTTCACGGGCATGGGGCCGGCGACTTATCCGAATGGCTGTCACATCTGCGAAGTGGAAGTCGATCCGGACACCGGCATCGCCGAAGTCGTGAAATATTCCATGGTCGGCGATTTCGGCAATGTCATCAATCCCATCATCGTGGAGGGACAGGTGCAGGGCGGCGTCGTGCAGGGGATAGGCCAGTGCTTCCTCGAAAGCACGGAATATTCGTCCGACGGACAGCTGATCAGCGGCTCTTTCATGGATTACGCCATGCCGCGCGCCGATACGTCGCCGACCATGGTCAACGCCTTCCATAATGTGCCTTCGACCACCAATCCGCTGGGCGTGAAAGGTTGCGGCGAAGCGGGATGCTCGGGCGCTTTGCCCTCTGTCATGAACGCCCTGATGGATGCGCTGAAGGATTACGGCATCACACACATGAACATGCCGGCGACGCCGCTTAAGATCTGGCAGGCGATCCAGGACGCCAAAAAGAAGAAGGTTGCCTGATTCAGCGCCGCCTTGCGCGGGCGGATAGCGCCATCATTCCCGGATGACATGCATCATCCGGGAAATTTCATGAGAGACAGAGGAAACACCCATGCGCGTCGCCGTCACGATTCCCTATTTCGACTTCTTCCCGCATCTGAAGGAAGAACTCGCCAAAATGTATCCGGGCACGAAGTTTCGCAACGAACGCGCCCGGCTGACGGAAGATGGCATTGTCGAATATCTCAAGGGATATGACGCGGCGGTGATCGGCATCGACTGGTTCACCGACAAGGTGCTTTCTCAACTGCCGGATCTGAAGATCATCTCCATGTGCTCGGCGGGCGTCGATCATATCGATCCCGATATTCTCAACAGATACGGCAAAAAGCTGTGGTGGCAGGCCGGCGTCAACAAGGTGTCGGTGGCGGAACTCGCCATTTGCTACATGGTGCTCGCCATCCGTCGCGTGCACACGCTTTCCTCGATCCTTCGCGCCGGCGAATGGAAGGGGCCGGTCGGATTCGGCGCCGACCTGCGCGGCAAGACCGTCGGCATCCACGGTTGCGGCCACATCGGCAAGGAAGTCGTGAAACTTCTGCAGCCGTGGGGCGTGAAAATCCTGATCAGCGATCGCGAGGATATGCGCGACTTTGCGAAGCAGTGGAACGCCGAGCAGGTGAGCGCCGAGGAGATGTGGGCGAAGTCCGATGTGCTGACCGTGCATCTTTCCAAGAATGCGAGCACGATCGGCCTCTACACCGCCGATGTGCAGAAGAAGATGAAACCGGGCATGTTCGTCATCAACATTGCGCGCGGGCAGATGTTCGACGAGGCGGCTCTGGCGGAGAACCTGAAGTCGGGCCATTTTGCGGGCGCGGCTTTCGATGTCTTCGCTGTCGAGCCGGCGAACGACAATCCGCTGGTGCATCTGCCCAACATGTTCGCTTCGCCGCATATTGGCGCGACGACCCGGGAATCCTGGGAGAACATGTTACGCTCGGGCATGTATGGTATTGAAAAGGCCTATCGTGCCGAGCGTGGGGTCTATCCGTTCGACTGAGTAGAAATACGGCTTGAACTCAAGCGGACGTGGCTTAGATGCACGACGATGTCTGCGGCTGCTCGCTTGGCTGAACATAAGGAAACGTAACTTGACCTGGATGCTCGATCCCAATGCGCTGGCTGCCTTGCTGACGCTGACCGCGCTCGAGATCGTTCTGGGCATCGACAATCTTATTTTCATTGCGATCACCGCGGACAAATTGCCCAAGCATCAGCAGGCGCTGGCCCGCAATATTGGTCTTTCGCTGGCGTTGATCATGCGACTGGGCTTGCTGGCATCAATCGCCTGGATCGTCGGCCTGAAGGCGACGGTGTTCGAATTTTACGGCAAGGGATTTTCGTGGCGCGACATCATCCTGATCGGCGGTGGCCTGTTCCTGCTCTACAAGGGCACGGTCGAAATTCACGAACTCATCGAAGGGCATGAACCCGAGGAGAAATCCGTCGGCGCGATTGCGCAGACGAGTTTCGCCAAGGCGATTGCTTCGATCCTGCTGCTGGATATCGTGTTCTCGCTCGACAGCGTGATCACGGCTGTCGGCATGGCCGACGATATCTGGGTCATGTCGACGG
This sequence comes from uncultured Hyphomicrobiales bacterium, assembly GCA_903847605.1. GTDB lineage: Bacteria > Pseudomonadota > Alphaproteobacteria > Rhizobiales > Beijerinckiaceae > Terripilifer. The sequence goes on from CAINED010000022.1 coordinate 6,365, forward strand.
CCGTCATCATCGCCGTCATTGTGATGCTGGTGGCGAACGGTCCCGTCTCGCGTTTCGTCAACAAGCATCCGACCGTGAAAATGCTGGCGCTGTCGTTTCTTATCCTCATCGGCATGGTGCTGGTTGCCGATGGCTTCGGCTTCCACGTGCCCAAGGGCTTCGTCTATGTGGCGATCGCCTTCTCGATCGGTGTCGAAGCGCTGAACATGATGGCGCGCCGCAAGGGGCGAGGGCACTGACTTTCGTCAGAGAAGCGGGCGGGCGGCTATCCAGCGCGCGCCTGCCAGATCGCACTCGATAGTGACAGTGCAAGGCGCCGCGGCTTGCAGGGAGCTCTCGCTTACGATCGATCCGGCTACGGGGACGAGCGGGCAGGAGCCGCGCGGCTGTTCGATCGTCCAAGTTTTCATCTTTGCGCAGGAGCCTTTGAGCGCCGCTGCAATTTGCGCAGCGGGATCGCAGAGCGGCAGGGCCAGGGCCGAAAATGACCTTTCGGCCGCGGCGAATTTCTCCGCGAGCTTTGCCTCGCGGGCGAAAGATTTGGTGACGCGGACCCAACCTGCCTTGTAGGCAAGAGAGATGCGCAGTGCGAAGGTCTCGCCCAATGCGCCCGCCGTATCGGTGCGCTGAAAACGCGCATCCTTGCGAAGATCGGGAACGCAGGAGAGAAATATCTCTTCGGCTGCCGCGCTGCGCGCAAAACCTTCGCAGGGTGCGATCAGATCCTGTGCAGTTCGCGCGGCGGGATCGAGCTGCTGCATGGCAGCTGCTGCGATCTCAGCGGCCCTTCGAACGAGCGCGCGTTCGGCGTCGTCGATGCCGGCGCGCACGCTGTTGAATGTTTCGGTCGCGTCGACCAGCGTGATGTCAGGGGCCGCAGCGACGAGATCTTTCGCCTGCCGCGCAGGCACATCCTCGATATCAGGCATGCCGATGCGCCTGGCGCCTGAGGCGGCAATCTTCTTGCCGATGGCGATTCCCGGCTGCGGCGTAGGGATGATTTCGCCTTTTGGCATCACGGTCGAAATCCATTCGGCCACGCGCTTCGACAAGGCGGTTGCAAAGGCGATGTCGCCTTCGCGCGGGACGTAAAGCAAACCTTCCGACCAATAGGGCGTGAAGCCGCTGATCCAGCTTACCGCTGCGGGTTTGGCTATATTGGTATAAGCGACGAGACCGTCCAGGCCGTCGCGCGCCATTGCTGCGCGCAATTTTGCAACGCGAGCCTCCAGCACACTTACGGGCAATTCGTTCTCATCCCATGTCAAAAGACCGCGGCGCATGAATCACCTATTGCACGGGAACCGAGAAAAGATCGCGCGGCAGGCTGCACAGCAATTCGTGCCCGCTCTCGCCTACGACAAGCGCATCACCCAGAACCATATATCCGGCGTCTGGGTGATATGTGTTGGGGTGAACGATCATCGTCATGCCCGGGACAAGAGGGATGTCCACATCCTCGAGAATTTGCGGCTTCTGGTCGAGGAAGAGGCCCATGCCGTGTCCGCGTACGCGCGTATATTCCGACGTCGTATATTGTCCGAGGCCGTACTTGCGGAAAACATCATTCTCGGCGCGCGCAACATCGGCAGCCGTGACGCCTGCGCGCACCGTTGCAATGCCCGCCGCCATCGCTTCCTGATAGACCGAAAATGCCTTGATCTGCGTCTCGCTCGCTTGCCCGACGGCGAGCGTGCGGCAGACCTGCGCGTAATAACCATCGATGCAGGGCGACAATTCCGTGGTGACGAGATCGCCCTGTTTGAGTGTCTTGCCGGTCGGCGGCGCCATACCGCGCACTTCCTGTCCGCCGACGCCGATGATCATGAAGTTTTCGGCGATACCGTGAGCGCGGAAGAAGGTCTCGATTTCGGCAATGAGTTCGTAGTCCTTGCGGCCGGGACGGGCTGCGTCGCGGAAGATGATATAGCCTTCGTCGGCCAGTTTCGACGCGCGCCTGATGCAGTCGAGTTCGACTTCCATCTTCGTCATCAGAAGCTTTTCGATGACGGGCGCGCCATCGACATAGCGCACGTCGTTGCCCGCATTGACGAGGCCGTAAGGAAGGAGATGCATCGGCGAGGCCGCGACATTGCGATTGCCCGCGCGAACGATCTGCGTACGCGCTTCCTTCACGAGTTGTGGCGCATATTGCACGTCGCAATGCGAGGCTTCCGTGCGTGCGCGTTCGCATTCGGCGGGATCGTCGAGCAGGAGCGTTGTCGCGCCATCGAGCCGAACCAGCGCAATGCCCTGTCCTTCCTGGATGCCGAAGTCGGTCGCATAGCGCAGATAGTCGGCATGCCAGTTGTTGCCGATCACAAGAAGCACATCCGCGTTTTCACGCCTCATGGCTTCAGAAAGGGCGGCAAGGCGTGCCTTATGAGTGGCGCTGGCCATTGGTCTTCCTCGCGTTCCGGCTATTCCGCAGCCTGCGCGCGATAGCCATAGTCATGCGCGGCGCATTCTGCCGAAATGTAGCCTTGCGCCACGTCGTTGGCGACCGCTTTCGCATCGCGCGCTGCAGGATCGCCGTAACCGCCGCCGCCGGCCGTGTCGAAGACGACGCGGTCGCCGGGATCCAGCTGAATCTCCGTGCCCTTGAATACCGTCCGGTTCTCGCCTTTCACAGGTTCGATGACGGATATGTTGTGGGCGGCGTCGCCGCCGCCGTGAACACCCCACGGCGGAATGCGCGTGCGCTCATTGTTGATGGTCACCTTGCACGGCACGAGCACGCGATAGGTAATGCGCACCCCCAGGCCGCCGCGATTCTTGCCCGCGCCGCCGGAGTTCTCGCGCAACGCATGTTCGTCGACCATGACGGGGTAACGGATTTCCTGCAATTCGACGGGCGAGTTGCGCACATCGCCCTGACAGACTGAGACGCTGGCGTCTTCGCCGTCTTCGCTCGGCCTGCCGCCCCAACCACCGCCGAAGATGTTCATGAGAAGGAAGCGCGATCCGTCGGGCCGGAAGCCATAGAAGGAGCAGCCGCCCATGTCGCCCTTGTGTGCGGCGGGCACGACCTGCGGCAGCGCGGGCGCCAGCGCCTTGAGGATTGTATCAATCGTCGTCGGCAGCGCGATGCTCCACAGGCCGATGGCTGCGCCGGGTTTGGCGCTGACGATCGTGCCGGGCTTGATGAGCACATTGAGAGAGCGGAAACAGCCTTCGTTCACGTCGAGATCTGGCGATGTCAGCGCCTTGAAGGCGACACGCGCTGCGGCGATGCCACCGGATTCGCCGGAGTTCAGAGGCCCGGGCGTCTGCGGATTCATTTCGGTGAGATCGACCGTGAATTTGTCGCCTTCGACCTTCACGGTCACCTTGATCTTGATGGGCTTGTCGAGCGTGCGCCCGTCGTTGTCGAGTGCGCTTTCCGCCGTGTAAACGCCATCAGGTATTTGTGCGACGGCGTTGCGGACCTTCTGATCGGCCTGATCCCAGATTTTTTCAATGCAGGCTTCGACGGTGGCGCGGCCATAGCGCGCGAGAAGTTCTGCGTAGCGGCGCGCGCCCAGTTGCGCGCAGGCCATCTGCGCTCGCAAATCTCCCAGCGCCGCTTCGGGAAAGCGGACATTGTCGGTGATGATCTGCCAGAGGGTTTCGTTGCGCTTGCCGGCCTCGAAGATCTTCAGCGAGCGCATCTGAATGCCCTCGGCGAAAATTTCGGACGTGACCGTCGAACCGAAGCCGATGCGCATGCCGCCGATATCAACCCAATGGGCGCGGCTGGCGGCAAAGCCGACGATCTCGCCGTTGAAGAAGCACGGACAATAGATCACGACGTTGTTGAGGTGCTGGCCGCAGACCTCGCCGTGATTCATGATGAGCACGTCGCCAGGTTCGAAACCGTCGAGGCCATAACGGCGGATGCCATCTTCCACGGCGACGCCGAGGTCCGCGAGGAAGATCGGCAGGCCGCCGCGATTTTGCGAAATCATGCGGCCTTGCGTGTCGATGAGGCCGCAGCAGAAGTCGCGGACTTCATAGATCATCATGTTATAGGCGGACTTGCAGAGCGCGTTCGCCATTTCGTCGGCATAGGCGACGATAGAGTTGCGGACGACTTCGACAGTGATGGGATGGGCTTCGGCGTTGTGGCTCACGGCATTCACTCCGCATTCGCTATGTCGACGATGAGATGGCCGGCTCTAGTCACGGTCACCTTGTCGCCGGGATGGATGAGAATCGTCGAATTGGGCTCTTCGATCACGGCGGGGCCGGTGAGCGTGAAACCTGCGGGGAGGGATGGACGCCAGAGCACGCGTGCCTTGTGCGGGCGATTGGGATCGTCGTAGATCACATCGCGGGATGTTTCAGCCACGTTATCGGTCGGCGTCCAGTCCTGCGTCAGCCATTCCTCGGCGATCGTGTCTTCTTTGCTGGCGGTGACGACGAGACGCACATTCACGATTTCCATCTGCTCTTCGATGGCGGCCTGACCGTAACGCAGGTCGTGTTCGACATTGAAGGCCTTGCGAACCTGCGTCGTGTCGCCTGTCAGCATGTCAGGGCTATCCACGGGTATCGCAAGGGCGTGTTCCTGCCCGACATAGCGAAGATCGGCGTAGAAGCGGAAGTCGGCAACGCTGCCCGATATCCGGTCTTTCACCATGCGATCCTTGCCCGCAGCGCCAAGTTCGGCAAAGACTCTCTCGACGATATCCTTCTGCAGCGAGCCGAGGCGGCCGACGAGCGTGCGCACAAAGTCCTGCCGCCATGACGCCATCAACATGCCGAGCGCAGAAAATGTGCCGGGCAGTTTCGGCACCACGACGCGCGGAATGAAGATTTGGCGGGCGACGTTGATGGCATGCAAAGGTCCTGCGCCGCCGAAGGCGATCATCGCGGTTTCGCGGGGATCGACGCCCTTGTTGACCGACACGGCGCGCACGGAAAGCGACATGTTCGTGTCGGCGATCATGGCGATTCCGAAAGCGGCTTCCTTCACCGGCAGCGATAGCGGCTTGCCGACTTTCGCCTCGATGGCGCGCTCGGCTGCGGCCATGTCGAGGCCCATGTTGCCGCCGAGAAAACGCCCGCCGTTGATGCGGCCGAGAACGAGATCGGCGTCGGTGACGACTGGATCGGTCGAGCCCTTGCCGTAACAGGCGGGGCCGGGATCGGCGCCTGCGCTGCGTGGGCCGACGTGAAGGCCGCCGGCTTCGTCGACCCATGCGATGGAGCCGCCGCCAGCGCCCACTTCGACGATATCGACAACGGGCAATTGCATGGGCTGGCCCGAGGCGGGATCGCCGATGACATAGCCTTCCTCGATTGCAGGTTCGCCGTTGGTGATGAGGCTCGACTTGGCGGTCGTGCCGCCCATGTCGAAGCCGATGCATTGTTTCAGGCCGAGATGTCTGGCGAGGCGTCCCGCGCCGATCATGCCGGCGACCGGTCCGGATTCCATCATGGAAACCGGTTGCGTGCGCGCCTGATCGAGCGACATGACGCCGCCGTTGGAGCGCATCAGATGCAGATGTCCTTCGAATTTTTCGCCGCGCAGATAGCGATCGAGCGTATCGAGATAGTTGGAAACGCGCGGGCCGACATAGGCGTTGAGCACGGTCGTGGACGTGCGCTCGTATTCGCGGAATTCGCGCAGGATTTCGTGACTCAGGGTCACGAACAGGTTCGGCAATTCGCGCCGCAAGATGTCGCCTGCGATGCGTTCGTGTTCGGGATTGGCCCATGAATGCAGGAAGCAGATTGCGACGGCGTCGATACCGAGCGTTCCGATGTGTGCGGCGAGAGCTTCGATCTGGGCGACATCGAGGGGCGTGACGACTTCGCCGGCCGCGTTCACGCGTTCGCTCACTTCGAAAGTGTGGCGGCGTTCGGTGAGCGGTTTCGGGCGGTGGAAGTTGAGATTGAAGGCCTCGATGCGATTGCCGCGCCCGATGGCGTAAACGTCGCGGAAGCCCCTTGTCGTGATGAGCGCGGTTCTGGCGCCCTTGCGCTCAAGTACGGTGTTGATGGCGATGGTCGAGCCATGCAGCACTTCGCCGAGGTCGGGCAGGCTGCAATGGGCGAGGTCCAGAGATGTCGCGACGCCGCGCGTCGGATCTGCCGGCGTCGTCGATGTCTTGGAGGTGACGATCTTGCCGTCGATGCAGCCGACGAGATCCGTGAACGTGCCGCCGATATCGACTCCGACGATATTCATTGCTTTTCTTTCCCTGCCGTCTTGATGATGGTCTTGCGGTGCGCGCCGGGCGTCAGGCGGCGTTCGGCGATCCGCACGATTTCGTTGAAGGCGATGGCGATGATGGCGAGAGAGCCGATCAAGGCGAAAAGCGGTCCGGGATTGAAATCCTCAGCGAAGAGGCGCGTGAAGAAACCGACGCCGGAATTGGACACATAGAGTTCGGCGAGGATGACGCCGAGCAGGTTGAGCGTCATGCCCAGTCGCAAGCCTGTGAAGAGGCTCGGCACCATGTGCGGCAGGACGACGTGACGGATCGTGTCGAGGCGCGACGCGCCCATGCTGCGTGCGGCGTTCAGATGAAGCTCGCGCACAGTGCGCATGCCCGACACGACGTTGATGATGATCGGGAATATCGCGTGGCTGAAGCCGAACGCGATTTTTGCGGCTGGGCCAAGGCCGAAGAGCAGGATCGTCAGCGGCAGGAAGGAGACCTGGGGTATCACGTAGAGCGCGATGACGACAGGGAAGAAGGCGCGGCGCGTGAAGGGTGTCGCGCCGACGAGCAGGCCGGTCGTCACGCCAAAGACGATGGAAAGGACATAGGCGACAGCGATTTCGACGATGCAAATCCACAGGGCGCGCACGATGCGGGCATCGCCCATGATATCGGTGAAGAAGGACTGAACGATCTTCGACGGTGGCGAAAAGAGCGTCGCATCGGCGACGAAGCGGCCGTAGAATTCCAGCGCTGCAACGATACCGACGATCAGAATCATGCGCAGATGGAAGGCGCGCCGCGATGTCGCTGCGCCCGATGATCCCAGTGTCGAGGACGCCGTGCTCATTTCCGGTCGCGCCTCACAATCGTATTCTCGATGGATGTGATGAGCAGATTGAGCGTCACGGCCGTGATCGTCACGAAGGCGATCCACGCGTAGAGACGGCCGGGCTCCATCTGCTCGGCGCTCAACGCAATGTTGTGGCCGATGCCGACTGCCGAGGCGATGGTCTCGCCGCCGAGCACGGATGCAAAGCAGATGACGAAGCCGATGCGCAGTCCTGTCACGAGTACAGGAAAGGCGCCGGGCAGAAGGATGTGTCGGAACGTCTGCCAGCGCGAAGCGCCCATAGATTGTGCCGCGCGCAGCCAGCGTTCGTCGAAATGGCCGAAAGCAGCGATCGTGTTCAGGGCCACCGGAAAAAAGGCGTAAGTTGCGCCATAAGCGATTTTCGAGGCAGGGCCGATGCCGAAGAACAGGATGAAAAGCGGCAGCAGCAGAGTGAGCGGGATGGTGAACAATCCTGCGAGGACCGGTTCGAGTACGCCCATCGCCGTTTTGGAGCGCGTGACGAGATAACCGGCGACGATGCCGCCGACGACAGCGATGACATAGGCCTGCAGAATGCTGGAGAAGGTAACGCCGACCGAGTTCCAGAAGGACTTCGTTTGTATCAGCCGAAGCAACGTCGTGCCGACTTCGCCTGGGGAGGGCAGCAGTAAACGGCTTACGCCGCCCGCCGCGGTCACGAAATACCAGCCGCCGGCAGCCAGCGCGAAGATCGCCAGTTGAATGATGCGTGCCTGGGCGCCGGCGCGGTCCATGCCTAGGCCTCGACGCCAGCGGGATCGCGCTGCGCAGCCATGGTGGCGCGGATTTCATCGCGCAGCAGGGCGTAACATTGGTTGCGCAATTCGCTGAAGCGCGGCTCCAGCATGAAATCAGGCGAACGCGGATGGGCTTCGTTCACGTCGATGATTGTCTTGATCTTGCCGGGGCGCGCGGTCATGACGGCGATACGGTCGGAGAGGAACACCGCTTCCGCCAGCGAGTGCGTGACGAAGACGATGGTCTTGCCGGTTGCCGCCAGCAGTTGCGAGAGATCTTCGCCGAGCACCATGCGCGTTTGCTCGTCGAGCGCGGCGAAAGGCTCGTCCATCAGCAGGATGGGCGTTTCGACACAGATGCCGCGCGCCATGTTGACGCGCTGGCGCATGCCGACGGAGAGCTGATCGGGATAATGCCGCGCGAAACTCGCCATGCCCACGGCTTTCAGCGCCTTCATGGCGCGGTCGTCCCATTCCGAGGCGGCCATGCCGCGGAATTTCATGGCAATGCGGAAATTCTCGATGACCGTGTACCAGGGGAAGAGCGTGCTTTCCTGAAACACGAAGGCGATCTGATCGGTATGCGGCGTGCCCTCGACGGAACGGCCTTCCACGAGAGTCGTGCCGCTCGTCGGGCGGAACAAGCCGCCGACGATGTTGAGGATCGTGCTCTTGCCGCAGCCGGAAGGGCCGAGAAGGCAGACGAATTCCCCCTTGCGTATGTCGAGGGAGACATCGTCCAGCGCCAGTACGCTGTCGGGCGCGCCTTCCTCGCCGAAACGCTGGGTGATGTTGCGAATGGATATCGCGATGTCGTTCGGCGAGGTTGCGGACATTCTGGCGACTGCTGCCTTGAGTTCTTGTTCTAGAGTTTGACGGGCACGAAGCCCGGCAGCAGCAATTCCTTCACCTCGGGAATTCTGTCGAGAATTTCGAGTTCCTTCAGCGACTGACGGATGGTTTCGAGCGCCTTGGGATTAAAGGTGCCATCGTAATTCGTCATCGCCAATTCCTTGTCGTAGGCGATGTCGATGACTTTCGGCGGCAGCTTCATCGTGCGTGCGACCGAGGCGACGGTGACGGCTTTATTCTCTTTCACGAATTGTGCTGTCGTGAACCAGGCGCGCAGGAATTTGCGCACGGCTTCAGGATTTTCCGCGATCAGTTTGCGATGGGCGATCACGACATGGGTGTGAAAGTCTTCGACCGCTTCGCCGAAGGTCGAGACAATCTTGCCGACGCCTTCCTGTTCCAGATTGATGGCGACCTCAGTCGCCGTCACGAGGCCCGCGATGTCGCCACGTTTCATGGCCGCGAGGCGCGTGCGTGTCTCGCCCATGGGGAGCACTTCATAGCCCGTCGCGCCCCATCCCTTGGCGAGCGACAGGCGGCGCGCCAGCCAGTCGGTCAGGGAGCCGGCAGTCGTCACGGCGACGCGCTTGCCCTTGAGGTCGTCGACGCTCTTGTATTTCGGGTCGATGACCATGGCCATGTTGAGCGGCTGGTTCGCAATCGCTGCAATCGCAATGGCCGGGACGCCCTTGGCGGCGAAACCCATGCCGGGACCCGAGCCGAGGCCGATATCGATGGCGCCCGCGGTAAAGGCCTGCTGCATGCGCGCGTCGCCGCTGAAGGCGGAGATTTCGATATCGAGGCCCTGCGCCTTGTAGTGACCCTGTTCCTGGCCGAGTTCGAGAAGGGAGAAGAAGAAGGAGGACGTAACCGATTTCGCAACGCGCAGCCTTTCCTGGGCGGCTGCGGGGACGGCGAGAAGCGGAAAAGTCAGCGCAACTGCAAGCGCGACTGAGCGACGGGACAGAGGTCCGGCTGAAGGTCGAGTCATGAAGTCCTCCCTTGCGGCCGGTCGGCACACCGGACGTTGCGCGCATTGGAGCTTTCCGCTGCGCCGGAAGCAACGGGCGGGAAGGCTTTATCGGATATAGGCTTTAAGCTATAACTCTCTGCATGATAGGCCTCACAATGCGCCGGTTGCAGGTTTTCGCAGCCATCGTCGACACCGGCTCCTTCGCCGGCGCCGCCCGCCGCCTGGGCATCGCCCAGCCCTCTGTCAGCGCCCACGTGCAGGCGATGGAGCGGGAGATAGACGGTGCCTTGTTCGACCGGCAGAGCGGCCGGCAAGCCGTGCTGACGGCTCTGGGGCGCAGTTTCCTTGGCCATGCCCGGGAAATGATCGCCAATGCGGCGAAGCTGGAAGCCGATATCGCCTCGCGCAGCAGCGGCGTGGACCGCAGCGTGACTTTCGCTTGCCAGCGCTCGCTTTCGAATACGGTGCTGCGTGGGGCGCTGGCCAATTTTGCGCGCGAGCACCGCGACATCAGAATGTCCGTGCATATCGCGTTTCAGGAAGAGGTCGTCGCCGCCGTGCGCATGGGCGCGGCCGATATCGGTTGTCTCATGTCGAACGAAGAGACGGCCGGCGTGCCTTCGACACTGTTGGGCCGGCAGCGCTTTGTCGTATTCGTTGCGCCCGATCATCCGCTCGCCGGCCGCAGGAAAATCCTGCCGTCGGAATTGTCGGCTTTCGATTTCGTCGGACCCGTGGCCACATCCATGTTCGGCGTCGCGCAGAAAAGGTTGCTGTCCTGGCTCGGCGTCGAGCGCGTGAATGTCGTGAGCGAAGCAACCGAGTTCGGCCTCGTGCGCGACCTTTGCGCCGCCGGGCTGGGCATCGCCTGTTCGCTCGAAGCTTCGGTGGCGCCCGACGTAGAAGCCGGACAACTCTGCCTGCTCGATATCGACGGGCCGCCGCTTTTCATCGACGTCAGGTTGCTGATCAATCCGCAGCGGCGCAACGTGCCTGCGGTGCAGGATCTGGCTGCAAGTCTTCGGGCGGCTGCCGCCGGCTGGAGCTGAACCTTGCCTGCTTGCCACAGCGGCGGACTTACCTACACTCCCGCAAAACCTGATTTTAGAGGAAAGCCCGATGATCCCGATCCGCCGTCTTGGCTATGCCGTGTTCGAATCGCCGGATGTTCTGCGCATGGCCGAATATTATCAGAATGTAATCGGCTTCGAAGCCGTCGAGCGCAGCTCAAAGCGCGCGGTCATGGCCACCAAATCCGGCCAGATTGCTCTGGTGTTCGAGAACGGGCCATCAACCCATTGTCCGCGCCTTTCTCTCGAGGCCGACCCCGACTTCGATCTCGAAGATGCAGGGCGTGTTCTGCGATCCCATGGATTGAGCGTCGAACTTTGCAGCGACATCGCGCCGGGCGTTCGCGAGGCCGCCGTCTTTACCGATCCCAAGGGTACGGAGATCGAAATTCTTTCACGCGTCGAGCCCGTAGCGACTAGGGCGAATGGCGGCGGTATTTCGCCGGTGAAGTTCGGTCACATTGCCTTCACCGCATCGACGGCCAAATCGATCACGGATTTCTATTGCAACGCGCTGGGCTTTCGCGTTTCGGACTGGATCGAGAGCGTCTTTGCCTTCCTGCGCTGCGGGCCGGATCATCACACCTGCAATTTCATCGATGGCCCTGACGGTGTCATGCATCACATGGCCTTCGAATTGAAGGACTGGGCGCATGTGCTGACGGCCAGCGATCTGCTGGCTGCGAACAGGAAGCCGATTATCTGGGGGCCGGGCCGTCACGAAGTCGGACACAATATCTTCATCTATCATCGCGACCCGGACGATCACATCGTCGAACTCTTTACGGAGATCGACCTGATGAAGGACGAGTCGCTCGGTTATTTCGATCCGCGCCCGTGGCATCGCGACAGGCCGCAACGCCCCAAGGTCTGGGGGCGCGAAGAAGCGGCGCCGCAATGGGGCCTGCCGCCATCGGCGGAATTCAGGCGCGGCGGCGAGCAGCATCTCGCGCGCCAAGGTCACAATGGATAGATGCGCCGCCTCAATGCTTATTGAGGCTCGAGCCCCATGTTTTTCACGACGGTCTGGTACATCTTCGCTTCGCGATTGATGAGGTTCTGAAACATCTCGATCGATTCGCTGTAGGTCGCGATGCCCAGCTTTTCGAGCGTGGATGTGTTCGACTTGTCGCTGAAGGCTTCGCGCAGGCGGGTGTTGAGGAGACGGACGATATCCGCGGGCGTTCCCTTAGGCGCAAGAACGCCCCACCAGACCGCCATTTCCATATCCGGAAAGCCCTGTTCTTCGAGCGTCGGCACATCGGGGATGACGGGCAGCCGGTTCTTCGCGGCAATGCCGATGATCCGCGCCGTGCCGGCCTGGCGGAAGGGATAAATACTTGCGAGCGTCGCCATGCTCATCTGGATGTTGTTCGACGCAACCTCCGTCATGGCTGCCGCCGAGCCGCGGAAGGGCACATGCACGAGCTTCACGTCGAGCACCTGCATGATGCGTTCGACGGCAAGATGTGGCGGCGTTCCGGCGCCGGGCGAGCCATAGTTGTAGGCGCCCGGCTTTGCTTTCACGGCAGCGATGAATTCCTTGAAATCCCTGGCCGGGAAATTCGCATTGACCGCGACCATTTCGGGCGCTTCCGCGACATAGGCGATCGGCACGAGGTCGGTCAGCGGATCGTAGCCGATGTTCTTGAAGATGTACTGATTGATGACGACCTGCGAATTGTTGGCAAGAAACAGCGTATGGCCGTCGGGCGCGGCGCGTACCACGGCGAGCGCGCCGGTGCTGCCGCTTGCGCCGCCGCGATTTTCGACGATGACGCTCTGTCCCAGCGTCTTTGAAAGATGCTGGGACATGATGCGGCCGATGATGTCCGTCGCGCCGCCGGCGACTGCGGGAACGACGACCGTTATGCGCTGCGTGGGAAATGCCGGCGTTTGCGCATGTACGAAATTGGCGACCAGATTCAATCCGGCCGCGATGGCAACAGACAGCCCGATTCCGAAAGTGCGCATGTTTCCCTCCCTGCGCCCGTCCGGCGGGCGTTTGAGGGAAGGTTCGCGCTTGCGACTTTCGCTGTCAACCCGATGCGCGCCTCCGCTTCAGCGGCTGGCGGACGCCAATGTCATGGCATTGCGCTGCGCGAGTTTCTGCCGCAGCAGATCCGAGGCTAGGTCGATGCGGTCGGCCGTACAGCGTCCGATATAAGCGCCCGATTCCAGCGGATCGGACAATTCACAAGATATCGAGCGCGCCTGAAGAAGAATCGCCAGCCGGTGTTCCGCCCGTTCGTTGCAACTCTGCATGACGCCGTCGATGCGCTTGCACATGACATGATCGGGCAGCGGTTCGACGCCCGCGAGTATCACCTTGAGATTGTCGGCCACGATGGACGTCGCGCCGATGACCTTGACCCGTTTGAAGGTGCGCGGTTCTGCGAAAGCGATTTTCGACGAGCGTGAGGCAAGGCGCAGATCCGAGACGAGGGGTGTTTGTGGGCCGCTCTGCATCTGACTCGCCTGGGAGATCGGGCCGGCGTCGTCTGCTTTCATGGCGATCTTGCCGCCGGCATAGATGGCGCTGGCTTTCCACGCTTCGGCTTTCATCGGGAATTTGCGCTCTCCCGCGACGGGCAGGTTGAGGGCGGTCCTCGCATAGGGCGTTGCGCCGATCCGCGCGAATGTTTCGGGCTCCAAGAGATCGGGCAATTCCGCGACAACGGCGTTAAGGCTTTCGCGCATCTGTTCGTTAACCATAAGCCCCCTGGCGGGCGAACCTGTGCGTGGCGAAATCAGCAGTACAAACAGCGATAGAAGGATCGGCAATACCCAGATGATGAGGCCGAGATGCTTTATGAGCGCGGAGACGGGAGGGACTGGCTCGGCGATGACACGCGAGGAAAAAGACATGGTGCGCTCCAGGACGGGGAACGCGCGGAGCATTCCCCTTCTGCCTGAAAGCAAGATCGCATAAAGCCGTGAAGCGAGATTGAGAGCGCGCGCTCGAATGCATGGCAAAAAAGCAAACAGCCGTTAAACTTACTAAAATCGTACCTTCGTACATGCGTTTTCATCCTATAAAGCTTAAGAAATGATTGGCCGCGTAACATCCCGAAAATTAGCATCTTTTTAGCACGATAAGCCGGAAATGACGCCAACGAAACAGGTGGCGTCCATGCGTTTGAAAGTCTCCGTCCTCATTCCCCTGTCGATCGTGCTGGGCCTCGCGGCCGTCCAATCCGGGCGCAGCTGGCTCGACAGACAGATGGACGAACGTGCCCGCGTTCTCGAAGCGCAAAACCGGACGAAGCCGCAAGCTGCATTCGCAACGATGGTGGTGGCGAACCGCCCCCTGCGCTTCGGCAACGAATTGTCGTCCGGCGTGCTGAAAGAAATTCCCTGGGCTTCCGATCAAATGCCGCCCGGCGCTTACGCGAGGATTTCCGATGTCATGAAAAGCGGCAAGCGTCTTGCGCTGGCGGCTATCGAGACCAACGAGCCGATCCTTGAAACGAAGATTACCGGCCCGGGTCAAAAGGCAAACCTCGCGGCAATCATCGAAGAGGGCAAGAAAGCGATTACCGTGCGCGTCGACGATGTCGTGGGTGTCGCTGGCTTCGTCCTGCCGGGCGATCGTGTCGACATTCTCCTGACGCGCAAGGGCGGCGCGGGCTACGCCATCTCCGATAGCATCCTGCAGAACGTCAAGGTGCTCGCCATCGACCAGAAGGCGGACGAGCGTCTCGACAAGCCGGTGATTGCGCGCGCCGTCACGCTAGAAGTTTCGACGCAGGAAGCACAACGCCTCAACGTGGCGCAAAGCGTGGGGACTCTCTCGCTGATCCTGCGTCCCGTCGCCGAATATTCGCCCGAGCCGATCGCGCGCGTTTCGAGCAGCCAGCTCGCGGGCGCAGGTCAGACCACGCAAAAATCCGAACAAACGCCCGGCGCCAACGCCGTGGTGAACGTCATCCGCAGCGTGACACGACGCGAATACAGCGTTCCCGTCGACCGGGGTCAATAAGCGCACGGATTAATGGAGCAGGGGGCTCAGATGTCGAAGGATCAAATACCGAGCGCGCGCATGGGGGCTGCGGTCTTCACGTTCGCGCATAAGCCTTCAGCGATGTTGCGATGGTTGCTGCCCGCGGCGCTCGCCCTTTCAATATTGCCCGGGATCGCCGACATGGCGAACGCCGCCGGCGGACGAAGCGTGAAACTGCAGCGCGACGGCGACGTGCCGACGATCACGGTTTCCACGGGCAATACGGAAACCTTGCGCACGCCGAACGCCTTTGTCGATCTCGTCGTGGGAGACCCGACGATCGCCGATGTCATGCCGCTCACCGACAAGAGTTTCTACGTCCACGGCAAGAAGACGGGCACGACGACAGTTTCGGCCTATGACGCGGACAAGCAACTTGTCGGCACGATTGAAATCGAAGTCGGCGCGAACTCGAACAGATTGCAGCGCGAGCTTCGCTCGAGAATGCCGAATGCGCGGATACGCGTTGCTTCGATCAACGGACGCATCGAATTGTCCGGCACGGTCCCGGATGCGCCTTCGGCCGAGAGAGCCATGACGATAGCCCGCCAGTTCGGGCCCAATGTGCTGAATTCGATAACGGTGACGCAATCGCAGCAGGTGATGCTGGAAGTGCGCTTCATCGAGGCGTCGCGCAATGCAGGACGCGACCTCGGCGTCAACTGGAACATCAACGGGCGCGGGGTGACGGCAACGGTCGCCGGAACCGCGGCGAATTCGACTCCTTTTGGAACATTCATCGGCCATATCCTTCAGCGTGGCACGACCGTCGATGTGCTCATCAACGCGCTTGAACAAAAAGGTCTCGGACGCCGGCTCGCCGAGCCGAATCTCATCGCCATGTCAGGACAGGAAGCGAGCTTCCTCGCCGGCGGCGAATTTCCCTTCCCGGTGCCCGCGCCACTTGGCTCTCCACCGGCAATCCAGTTCAAGAAATTCGGCGTCGGACTGACCTTCACGCCGACGGTGCTCGCCGACGGCATGATCAATCTCAAGATCGAACCCGAGGTCAGCCAGATCGATACGACCTCTTCGGTTTCCTTCGGAACGGGATCGGTGCCGAGCCTCGTCGTGCGCCGCGCCAGTACAACGGTTGAATTGCGCGACGGACAGAGCTTCGCAATTGCAGGTCTGCTGCAATCCATGTCTTCGGACAATGTGCGGCAGCTCCCCTGGATCGGCAACGTTCCCGTGATCGGAACGCTGTTCAAGTCGCAGGCCTTCGAGCGCCGCGAAACGGATCTCGCCATCATCGTAACGCCGCGCATCGTGCGTCCGGCGGCGCCGAACCAGCGACTGGCGGGTCCGCTCGACAATACGCTGCCAGCCAACGATGTCGACCGCTTCATACTCCAGCGTCAGGAAGTGACGCCGCGACAGGCGCGCCGCGACCTCAATGTTCCCCCGCGCATCGCCACCGGACATATCCTCGATCTCAAGGGAGCTCGCTGAGATGACAGCCCGCATCGGTTCACGACTTTCAATTCTCGGCCTCGGCGTTGCGTTGAGCCTGCTTGGCGGCTGCAGCGAATATCTGATGCGCGAGGACCGTATCGCCCTGAGCGCCGGCAACGCCGTGGAGGCCAACAAGGTCACGCATATCAACGATCCATGGCCACGCGAAGGTTTCGACACACGGCCGAGCACCGTTGGTCAACGTGTTGTTGTTCCGCTGCAAAGATATCGCAGCGGCTTGCCGCCAGCGCGCGGCAACCAGGGCGGCGCGCCGGCGGGGGTATCCGGCGGAGCAACTGCACAGATCTCTTCAGGCGCGACGACCAACTAGGAATCGGATTGAAATAATGCTTGCGCCCGCACGAAAGGTTCTTCTGGTCAGCCGCGACAGCGCGCTGGCGAGTTCAACGCGATCGGTCTTTGGCCGTTCGAACTATGCGACATTCGAGCATATCGACGCCAATGTGCGTGACATCGTGAACGCGCCGCAGCTTGCGGACGCCGCGTTGCTGATCGTCGATATCGACGCGACCAATCGCGACGAACTGGTCGCGTTGCAGGGGATCATGACGCGCTTTCCCGGCACGATGCCCGTGGTTGTGCTGACCGAATCGTTCGACGATGCCGTCGGGCGGTGGTTCCTGCAGATCAAGGTGAGCGACTTTTTGCGCAAGCCTGTCACAGGCGAAGAAATCGCCCTGGTTTGCACGGTTCTCTTCGGGGCTGCGAGCGGCGGCACGGCGAATTCGACTGTTATCAGCGCCTTCATCGCGGCAGCGGGCGGCGTCGGCAACACGACCCTCGCCGTCGAGGCGGCGGTTCAGTTCGCCAAGGTGGAGGCTGCGAAAAATGCGACCTGTCTTGTCGATCTCGATTTTCAGAACGACGCCTGCGCCTCGCATCTCGACATAGAGCCGCGGCTCGACCTTCAGGAAATCGGCAAGAACGGCGAGCGCCTCGATGCGCAATTGCTGGAAGTCATGGCGTCGCGCCATTCGTCTGGACTCGTTCTTTTCGGCGCCATCTGCAATCGCGGCGAACCGGAACATGTCTCGACCGAAGCCGTGCTTCGTCTGCTCGACGTCGTTTCATCGCGCTACGAACAGGTCGTCCTCGATCTGCCGAGGACGTGGCATCCGTGGACTGAAGATGTTCTGCACGCATCGGACAGGATTTATGTCGTGACCGACATGACTGTGCCGGGGCTGCGCAGCGGCAAGCGCACGTTGCAGAGAATCATCGAGAAAGCGCGCCCGGACAACCCGCCCAAGGTGATCGTCAATCGCGCGGAGAAGCAGGGCTTCTTCGGCAATGGAATTCGCAGGGCGGATGTCGAGCGCGTGCTGGAAGATCATCTGGCAGGACTTGTGAGCAACAATTACCCGCTGGTGCGCGAAGCGATCGATCGCGGCGTGCCGCTGGAGGTTGTCAAGCAGGGCAATCCCGTGACGAGCGATCTGAAGAAGATACTTTTTGCCTGAGAAGAACAAAGCAGGAGCCGGGGCGATGTTGGGGCGTTTCTCGAGCATGCGGTTGGCGCGCAAGGATCAGACGATCGCTGCGCCTCCCCCTCCAATGGGGAACGATCTCCCGCCTCCGCCGCCCTTGATGGAAGCGGTCCACGCTGCGCCTCCGCCGCCGCCTGTCATGTCCGACGCGCCGCCCGCCAGCGAGGCCATGCGTTTCACGGTGCCGCAGGGCGTTATTGCGTCTGAGCCTGTCGCTGCGCCGGCAAATCCTGCATCGCGAAAGATGCTCGATGCAAAAGTGCGGCTGCATCACAAGTTGCTCGAGGACATGAATCTCGCGGCCATGGACAAGATGCCGGTCGAGCAGATACGTCCGCAGATTCACGAAGTCGTTTCGCAATATGTCATCCAGGAACGGCTGGCGCTGACCACAAACGAGTTGTCGAAATTCGTCGACGAAATCATCGACGAGATGGTTGGCCTCGGGCCGCTGGAACCCCTTCTGCGCGATCAGACGATCTCGGATATCCTGATCAACGGACACGACCACATATTCGTCGAACGTCGCGGTCAGCTTGAACCGGTCGCATCGAGTTTCAAGGATGAGGCGCACCTTCTGCGCATCGTGAACCGCATCGTCGCCGGTGTCGGCCGTCGCGTGGACGAGTCGCAGCCGATGTGCGACGCCCGTCTCGCCGACGGGTCGCGTGTCAACGTTGCCGTTCGCCCGATCGCCGTCGATGGGCCGCTGGTCTCGATCCGCAAATTCTCCAAGCGGCCTTTCAGCATGGACAAACTCGTCGACATCGGCGCGTTGAAACCGCAGATGGGGGAACTTCTCGCGGCGGCGGTTTCTGCGCGTATCACGCTCATCGTTTCCGGCGGCACGGGTTCGGGCAAAACGACGATGCTCAATGCATTGTCTTCCTTCATATCCGAGAAAGAGCGCCTCATTACGATTGAGGATGCCGCGGAATTGCAGTTGCAGCAGAACCATGTAGCACGCATGGAAACCCGCCCTCCGAACATGGAGGGCAAGGGCGAGATCAGGCAGCGCGAACTTGTCAAAAACGCGCTGCGTATGCGCCCCGAACGCATCATCCTCGGCGAGTGTCGCGGCGAAGAAGCCTTCGACATGCTGCAGGCGATGAATACGGGCCACGAAGGTTCAATGGCCACCATTCACGCGAACTCGCCGCGCGAAGCGGTGTCCCGCCTCGAACAGATGATCGGCATGGCTGGCTTGCCGATGTCGCAGATGTCGATCCGGACCCAGATTGCATCGGCCGTGCGTCTCATCGTGCAATTGCAGCGTCTGAGCGACGGCACGCGCCGCGTCACCAGCGTCGCCGAAATCACGGGCATGGAAGGCGACGTTGTCCAGATGCAGGAAATCTTCAAATTCGTGCGTACGGCGACGCAGGACGACGGCAAGGTCATCGGACATTTTGCCGCCACCGGCGTGCGCCCGCGTTTCCTTCAGGAACTGATCGCCAAGGGAATCCAGATTCCCGGGGCTTATTTCGATCCGTCGAAACCTCTGTGAGGCGATGATGTCGCAAAGCATCGACCCGATCTGGATTTTTTCCGCCTGCGTATTTCTCGCGGTCTTCGCTGCGATCGAGGCGGTGCAATCGCTGTTTTTCGGGGCGGCCAACTATCGCAGCCAGGTCAATCGGCGCTTGCAGCAGCAGGAGAACGAGACGAGCCGCGTTCAGTCGATCATCGATCTGCGACGTTCACGCGGTCTCACTGTCAACGCCGACTGGCAGCTGTCGTTCATCTGGCTCAACAAGCTGATCGTGCAGTCCGGCATCAACGTGGATATGACGAAGTTGGGTCTGGCGGCGCTGGCTGCCGGTCTTGTCGGCGGCGTGGCCGGGTTCTTCGCGGCGGGCATAATGGGCGTGCTCGCCGCTGCGCCTCTCGCCGGTTTCGTCCTTCCCGTTCTGGTGCTGATGTATCTGCGGCGCAGGCGCAGAAAGAAGTTCACGGATCAGCTCGCCGAAGCCATCGATATCATCGTGCGGTCCCTGCGCGCGGGTCATCCTGTCCCGTCGGCCATCAAGTTGGCTGCGCGCGAATTGCCCGATCCCATCGGTACCGAATTCGGCATGGTCGAGGACGAAATCACCTTCGGCCTCGATCTCGAATCGGCGATGCGCAACATGTATCAGCGTGTCGGGCAGGAGGACTTGCCGCTACTCATCGCGTCGGTCGCGATCCAGACGTCGTCGGGCGGCAATCTCACGGAAATTCTGGAAGGGCTCTCCGGCGTCATCCGTTCGCGCGTGAAGATGCGCCGCAAGATCACCGCGATTTCAGCCGAAGGGCGCATTTCCGCGATCATTCTGTCCGCTACGCCTTTTGCACTGTTCGCGATCATCAATACGCTCAACCCGAATTTTTACGGCGGCAAATGGGATAGTCCGATCATGACCTATGGTCTGGCCGGCGCTTTCGTCTGGATGATGCTCGGCAATCTGTGGATGCGCAAGATGATCAACTTCAAGTTCTGAGACAGTCATGGACATCCTCGATCTCGCCGCCAATCTTCTGCAAGACAACAGAGTATTGCTCTGGATCGTCGGCCTTGCCCTGCCGCTGGCCGGCGCGTGGCTGATCTTCAGTCACCTTCGCAGGGTAAAGCAGGACGTGCAGCGCCGTGTCGCCGCCGATCCCGGCACTTTTGCTACGACGACCCTCAAGTCGTCCGCACGTGTCGCCAACAGATTCTTTCGTTCCGTCGAACAGCTGGCAAGCGCCGGCGGCGTCGAGGATATGAAAGAAAAGGACATGAAGGTGCTGCGCGCCAAGCTGGTGCAGGCCGGGTATTTCGACAAGAATGCTGTTCTGAGGTTCTTCGGCGTCCGGATACTTGCGGCGGCTGCCTGTGCACTTGTGGCGGCCGGGGTCATAGCATTCTTCTTCGGCATCGATCCCTGGACCCGCGCGGCGCTGGCCGTCATCTGCTCCTTCGGTATCGGCTATCTGGCTCCGGTCATCGTTCTCAACCGGATGATCGAGCGCTCGGCCTCGGAGCATCGCAGCGGCTTTCCCGATTTCATGGACCTGATGGTCGTTTGCGTCGAGGCGGGCCTCAGCATGGAGGCAGGCCTGCAGCGCATCGCCGGGGAGTTGCGTCATTCCTATCCTTCGCTCGCGATGCATCTCGAAATCGCGACGATGGAAATTCGCAGCGGCAAGACGATGTCATCGGCCGTGGATGCTTTCGCCAAGCGGCTCGGCATCGAGGAAGCGACGTCCTTTTCGACTTTGTTAACCCAGTCGGAAGAATTGGGCTCGAGCCTCAGTCAATCGCTGCGCGTCTACAGCGACGACATGCGAAATAAACGATTGATGAAGGCTGAGGAGAAAGCCCATTCGCTCCCCGCTAAACTTGTGGTTCCATTAACGCTTTTTGTGTTCCCTACCTTGCTGGTAGTTCTGCTTCTGCCTGTCGTGGTCGCCGTATCCGGAGCAATGTGATGTTCGGTTCTTTCGCAAGGCGTAATGCGAGGAAACTCCTGACGGCTGTCGTTGCCGCAGCAGGCTTCTCTCTTGCAGGGTGCAACGCGCCTGTGCTGCCCGGGCTTACAGCTTCGGCCGACAGCACGCAGCCCGGCGTATTCGCCCTCGCCGATCCGCGCGGGACAACGGGACCGGCGAAGAACGATCTCGAAGAGGCCAAGGAGCAATTCCGCGAACGAAATTTCGGACTTGCGGAACAAAGGTTCAAGGCGATCGTGGAGAAAGACACCGGCAATGCCGAGGCGTGGCTTGGGCTTGCGGCGTCTTACGATCAGTTGCGGCGCTTCGATCTGGCCGACAGGGCCTATGGCCAGGTCGCCAAGATAGCTGGCGAGAGCGCAGTGCTTCATAACAACCGCGGCTATTCCTATCTGCTGCGGGGCGAAAAGGCCAAGGCTCGTGCCGAATTTGCGAGAGCGCAGCGGCTCGATCCGAACAACGCTTTCATCCGCGCCAATGCTGACGGACTCGCGGGCCGCGGTTGAAATAGGCCGCGCGAAAAATCGTCGAATCTCCAGGCGATTCGCAGATAGACTCTTCACATAGACCTGTATCGAGCCCGTTTTTGCAGTGCGAACGGATGATTTTTCGTTGCGGCAGAGGCATTTTTGCAGCCTCAGCATCGAAAAGCACAGGAAAATCGCCATTTTCTCGCATTCGAACTGTTTGCCTTTTCGAAAATCGCTAATATGCCCGCGCGATTTGATTCGTACGGAGATGTTACGATGGTAAAGAAAGTAGCTGCTAAGAAGGCTCCGGCCAAAGCGCCTGCCAAGTCCGCCGGCGCCACGGCTTCGACGACGGTTACCGTGAAGCACATGGCAGCTTCGCTCGCGGAAGCGAATGAACTGTCCAAGCGGCAGGCGGAAGCCGTGCTGAACGGCATGGTCGATCTGATCGTGAAGAACCTCAAGAAGGGCTCGCGCATCCGCATCGCCGGTCTGGGCATTCTCTCGGTTCGCAAGCGCGCCGCGCGCATGGGCCGCAACCCGGCCACTGGCGAAGCGATCAAGATCAAGGCTTCCAAGAAGGTCGCCTTCCGGGTCGCCAAGGACCTCAAGGAAGCCATCTGAACGTATCCGGTCGCAACTGTTCCAGCAGTTGCCGGAGCTTTGGAGGGAACAGACCCCGCCGCTTGCGGCGGGGTTCTTTTTGCGCGAAAACATGCGCTCACTTCGGCGGCGGCCGTCAAGAAAGTGGCCGGGAGGATCGATGCGTTTGTTTTCATGCGCTTGTAGGGGCTGTGCGACGGGTTTTGCCGCACGGGCGATGTCGATGCCGGCGGATGCCGGGAGCGGAAATCCGCCACCGAAATCAGGTGGAACCGTAGACAGGTCCGTCCTCGAGGATCTGGCTGCCGCCAGCCGCATTCTGGCGGATCAGGGCGTCGTCGATGCTTTCGGTCACGTCAGCATGCGTCATCCGCATGCGCCGGATCGCTTTCTCATGGCGCGCGCGGTGGCTCCGGCGCTGGTGACGCCCGATGACATCATGGAATTCACGCTCGACTCCGAACCTTGCGAAAACAAGGGACGTAGCGGTTTCCTCGAGCGTTACATTCATGGCCGCGTCTTTGCGAACCGGCCGGACGTAATGGGCGTCGTGCACAGCCATTCGCAATCGGTCATTCCGTTCGGGCTGACGGGCGTGCCGATGCGCGCCATGTTTCACAATGCAGCGTTTCTCGCGCAGGGCGTGCCGGTCTTCGATATTTCGGAAAAGTTCGGCGCGACGGATATGCTGGTCGGCAACAACGAAAAGGGCGACGAGCTTGCGCGCGTCATGGGCGACAAGCCGGTCGTGCTGATGCGCGCCCACGGCAGTGTCGCGGCCGGGCCTTCTCTGCCGCTCGCGGTGTTCCGCGCCGTCTATACGGAAGTCAGCGCGAAGCTGCAGGTGACGTCGACCATATTGGGTGGCGGCGGACGCATCGCGGCGCTCGATTCGAAGGAAGGCGAACTTGCGGACGCCGTGAATATCGGCGCAGCAAGCCGCGCGTGGCAATTGTGGAAACAGCGCGTCGGTTTCGCGTAAGGGGAACATCATGTCGCAAAGCGTTCGTGAACTGGACCGCCCGGCGGGTGTCGATCATCTCGAAGAGCGCCAGCAGCTCGTCGATTGCATCCGCATGCTCGAGAAGGCCGAGATCATCGACTTCAACGGCCATTGCAGCATCAGGGTGGCGCCGGACCGGATCCTGATCAATCAGGGCAATTGCCAGCGCTCGTGTCTGCAGGTCGACGATATCGTCACCATCGACATGGAAGGCAATCTCATCGAGGGCAAGGCGAAGCCGCCGCTGGAATTTCACCTGCACACCGGTCTTTACCGTGCGCGCAAGGACATCGGCGCAGTGGTTCATGCGCATCCCAAATGGTCGACGTTCCTGACGATGACCGGGCACAAGTATCAGCCGGTCTTTGCGCAAGGCGTTCTGCCCGGCGAAGCGCCGGTTCTCGATACGCCGGCTTCGATCAACACACGCGAAATGGCGGATCAACTCGCCGGCGTGCTTGGCGAGCGCGCGTCGGTGCTGATGAAATCCCATGGCGCGGCGACGGTCGGCAAATCCATCCTCGAAGCTTTCGTGCTGGCGGTCTATCTCGAAGAGAATGCCTACCGGCAATATATGGCGTTGCAGATCGGCAAGCCCTACGTTTTCGATGCGGACGAGCAGAAGGCCGCGATCGAGAAGCTTTGGACGGCGAGCCTGTTTCAGCGGACGTGGGATCATTATCGCGCGAAACTTGGATAGGCTGCGAATTCGTTGCCTGTTGCAAGCAGGGGAGGGCTTGCGCAGGCACATGGTCAAAGGGAGGGGAGAATGCGCCTTGCGTCGCTTGCCGCCGGTTTGATGTCCGGTCTTGCCTGTCTTGCCTGCGCGCCGCACGTTCATGCGCAAACCTATCCGGACAGGGCGATCACCGTCATCGTGCCCTATGCGCCGGGCGGCAATACGGATGTCGTCGGCCGCATCGTCGCGGAACAGATGGCTGTCGTGCTCGGACAGAAGTTGATCATCGAAAATGTTGCGGGCGCGGGCGGCACCACAGGTTCCGCGCGTGCAGCGCGCGCAACGCCTGATGGTTACACCATCCTCGTCGGACAGATGGGAACGCATGCGGCTTCTCCCGGCCTCTATCCCAAGCTCGCCTACGATCCGGTCAACGACTTCGAACATATCGGGCAGCTCTCCGATACGCCGATCGGCATCTTCGTGCGCCGCGACTTTCCCGTTAAGACGTTGCGCGAGTTCATCGCGCTGGTGAAAGCGCAGCCGCAGAAATATACGAACGGGCATGGCGGCGTCGGCGCGACATCGCATGTTTCCTGCATTTTCCTGACGTCTCTGATCGGTGTGCGCCCGCCCATGGTCGCGTATCGTGGCTCGGGACCGGCCTTCAACGATCTGCTCGGACGGCAGTTCGATTTTCTCTGCGACCAGATTCCGCACACGGTCGAACATGTGCGTTCCGGCGGTGTCGTGATGCTGGCTCTGGCGATGCCGACACGCGCGCAAGTGCTGCCCGACAATCCCACGACAATCGAAGCAGGCCTGCCGGAATTCCAGGCCTCCGGCTGGAATGCGATGTTCGCCCCGAAGGCAACGCCCGCGCCCATCGTCAACAAATTGTCGGAGGCTTTGCGCGCGGCGCTGGATGCTCCGAATGTGCGCGACCGGCTCGACAAGATCGGCGCATTGCCGCCGGCCCAGGTTAATCGGACGCCCGAGGGCCTGAAGACATTCGTCGCGAGCGAAATTCAGAAATGGGCCCCAATCCTGAAAGCCGCGAACGTCTCGGCCGAATAGGCAATAGTTATTGACGCTGCCCATGCCGCTTGCGCACAATGAGCGCAAGCACGCGCGGCGTTGCGCGCTAAAGAACAATCGGGAGAACGCTCATGTCCGTCATTCTCAATGACGATCAACTTGCCGTGCGCGATGGCGCGCGACGCTTTGCCGAAGCCAATTTCGGGCCTGCGCGACGCCGCGCCTTGCGCGACACGCCGGCGGGAGTCGACGGCGATTCGCTGAAAAAGGCCGCTGCCGACGGCTGGCTTTCCATCATCGTTTCGCAGGATGCCGGCGGCGCTGGCCAGGGCTTGCAGGAAGCCTGCCTTGTCGCGGAATCTTTTGGGCGCGAACTTGCTCCGCTCCCGGCCGCCAATGCCATCGTCGCGCAGCAAGCCCTCGATTGTTTCGCGAGTCCGGAAGCGTCCGCCATTCGCGATGCAGCGATGGCTGGCGAGGCCCATGTAGCCCTCGCGATTTCGGGACGCGGTGCAGCCGTGGCTCTTAAACAGACTGCGGGCGGCTATCGCCTCAGCGGCGAGACAGCGCGTGTGCCCGACGCTGCCGGCGCTTCGCATTTTATCGTCGAGTGCGTTTGCGAGGGCGCGCCAGCAATCGTTCTTGTTCCGCGCGACGCGCGGGGGCTTGCGATTGCCAGCCGCCGTATCGCCGACGGCGGCAGCGTTGGCGATCTCAAGTTCGACAGCGTCGAAATCGCCGGGGGGATGGCGCTGACCGGAAAGGCCGCAGCCGATTGCCTGGCGCAGATACGTCTTGGCATTGCCGTTCTGTCGGCTGCGGAACTGATGGGCCTCATGGAGGTGGCGCTTGCGCGCACGGTCGAGCACCTCAAGACGCGCCAGCAATTCGGGCGCACGCTCGGTTCGTTCCAGTCGCTGCAATTCCGCATGGCCGACGTGCATTCGGCCGTCTCGCTCTCGCGATCGCTCACTTACGAAGCGGCGCGGCTTGCGGATATCGGCTCGCCAGCCGCGGAGCTCACGGCGACGATCGCACTGGCGAAGGCATCGGAGTCGGCGATACTCGCGACGCGCACCTTCATCCAGATGCTCGGCGCGATGGGGTTCACCGACGAACACGATGCCGGGCTTTATCTCAAGCGTGCGCTCGTGTTGACGACGGCCTTCGGAACGTCGCTCGATCAGCGCCGCAAGATTGCCGATGTCACATTGGCTTCAGGCGCGAAGGAAATCCGCTTCCGCGAAGACAGTGCGCAAGATCAGGCCTTCCGCAGTGAAGTACGGACCTGGCTCGAAGCCAATCTGCCGCAGGAGTTGCGGCACCTTCCGACGCGCCCGACATTCGAACAGGCCGGGTTCTGGCATCGCAAGCTCTTCGAGCGCGGCTGGATCGCGCCGAACTGGCCGAAGCAATATGGAGGCATGGAGGGCACTGTCGCGCAACAAATCATTCTGGCCGAAGAACTCGGACGCATCGGCGCGCCGGAAATTTCCGGGCAGGCGATTGGGCATTTCGGTCCGATCTTGCAGGCTTTCGGCACGCCGGAGCAGAAGCAGGCGCACCTGCCGGCCATGCTGTCAGGCGAAAAGATCTGGTGCCAGGGCTATTCCGAACCTTCGTCCGGCTCGGACCTTGCCAGCCTGCGCACGCGCGCCATGGTGGACGGCGACCATCTCGTCATCAACGGCTCCAAGATATGGACGACATGGGCGCATTACGCAGACTGGATGTTCTGCCTCGTGCGCACGAATCCGGACGTCAAGAAACAGGAAGGCCTCACCTTCGTCATGATCGATATGAAGACGAAGGGCGTGAATCCGCGCGCCATTCGAACGATTACGGGCGAGGACGAATTCGCCGAAGTCTTCCTCGATGACGTGCGTGTGCCGCTTGTCAATGTCATCGGAAAGATCGACGGCGGCTGGAAGGTTGCGACAGCCTTGCTGGAGAAAGAACGGCTGAACGGCGCGAACCCGCAGAAATGTTCTTACCTGCTCGGCAAGGTAAAGACCGCTGCGCGTTCCAGCGGTGCGATCGAGGATGCGGCATTCCGCGACCGGCTCATTCGCGCGGAGATCGACTACGTCGCGTTGTGCGCGACCTATGCGCAGATCATCAAGATCACCGAGACGGACATGCGCACGAATGCGGATTTCGCTTTCGCCAAACTTGTCGCCGCCGAATTGCTGCAGGAGCTCTGCGAACTCATGATCCTCGCGCTCGGCGCGGATGGCGCGAGCATCGAGGCTATCGATATCGGCGGCGTGCCGCTCAATCCTGGACTGACGTATCTGCAAACCCGGCGCGCGACGATTTATGGCGGCACGTCCGAAATCCAGCGCATGCTGATGGCGCGGCGGGTGCTTGGGCTGGTTTAGTTATGGCGCTTCCATGATGCGTTTGGCGCGCGCGATGACGTCGGCAGGCGCATCGAGAACAGCGTTGTTGATCTTCTGCGCTTCCTCGCCTGTCATATGATCGAGATCGAGGCCCATCTTGTTGGCCTCCTCGATGAAGGCGGGGTCTTTCATGACGGCGTCGAATGCGCGGCGGAGCGCGGTGACGCGGTCGAGTGGCACGTTTGGCGTTGTCACGACCGCCCGGGCGATTGCGATGGGGTCTGACAGGAATTCGAGCAGTTTGCGATCGGATTCGTTCGTCGCAAATTCTGTCAGCAGTGGCACGTCTTTCAAGTCGGGATGCCGTTCGCGTCCGACCTGAAACAGGATGTGAAATTTCTTCTGCGCGACCCAGTCCGGTTTTGTCGCCTTCCATGAAGCCCACGTATTGGAGGCGCGCCCCTCGACCTCGCCGGCTTCCATGGCAATGTTGATCTGCCCGCCACCGGGATAACCGGACACGATCCTGAATCTTGTGCCGACGATTTCATTCAGCGCGCGCGCATAATAGATGCCGGTGATGCCGGGATTGGCGCCGATGACGACTTCACGCTTCTTCGCATCCTCGACGGTCCGGATGTCCGACGTGTGCCATGTGTTCAGGATGTTCGGGCTGTTGGTGGTGTTGCCGATATAAAAGAACTTGCGCATGTCGAACTGCACGCCGACCTGTCCGGTCGCTTGCACCGTGCCCATGTTCGGAAACGTCATATGCAGGACGGTTCCGTCATGCGGCGCGCGGGTCGCCAGATGATTCATCGCGACAACGCCGCCTCCGCCGGGCATGTTGCGCGCGCGCATCTCCGGCTTGCCCGGTATGAACTTGCCCATGTGGCGCGAGATCAGACGGCCGCGCAGGTCGAAGTCGTTGCCGACGAGAGAACCGATGATCATGTCCACGGTTTTCCCAGCGTAGAATTCTGAAACCGGATCGGCTCTTGCGGACGTGAGCGCGAGTGTGGAGACCGACATGGCTGCAGTCATCGACAGGGCTATGGCGCGCGACATTTCTTTTCCTCCCGCTCGTTTCGTATCGATTGCTATGCCGCTTTGACGCCTTCGAGACATTTGGCGTGGGTCACTTCATGGGCCTTGAGAGCGGGCAAGACGTCTTTGGCGAAGCGCCTGATCTGGTTCATGAACATCTCATGCGGCATGGCTCCGCGATTCATGCTCACGAGAACCGTGCCTGCGCCGGCATGGTCGGCTGCCGTGATGAGGCGCTGCGTTACTTCATCAGCCGTGCCCCATGGCATGTTCTGCGCGGCCTTCTCGACATCCTCGAAAGTCATCTTGCGGAAATCGTCGCGCGAGCGGGCATAAGCCTTGAGATTTTCCTCGCGCACATATTCCTTGGACTTGTCGCTGACATAGCCGGCCTTCGCCTGTATCGACGTTTCGGTGAAGTTGCCGTGGCTATAGAGCGTGCGGTTGAAGTAGAGATGGTAGGGCGCATATTCCTTCACCGCCTGCGCCTTGGAATCGGCGATATAAGTCAGCGAAGGAATCCACATCATGTCAGGTGTGAACTTGCGGCCGTGGCGCGCGAGCGCTGCTGCGTAATAGCGCACG
The DNA here is from genome assembly GCA_903847605.1 of uncultured Hyphomicrobiales bacterium. Classification (GTDB taxonomy): domain Bacteria; phylum Pseudomonadota; class Alphaproteobacteria; order Rhizobiales; family Beijerinckiaceae; genus Terripilifer. The sequence goes on from CAINED010000022.1 coordinate 35,227, forward strand.
ACATCTTCGCGCAGACCCATCGTGGCGGCGCCGGGCGTGATGGGAACACCGCGCGCCGCCGCCCAGTCGAGCGATTCCTGCGAACTCGTCACGGGGATCGAAACCGGCGGGTGCGGCTGCTGCACCGGGCGCGGCCAGATCGAGACATCCTTGTAGGACCAGAACTTGCCTTCGTATGAGAACGAATCCTGCGTCCATGCGCGCATGATGATCTCGTAGGCTTCCTCAAAACGCTCGCGCGATTCGCTCATCGAGACGTTGAAGACGTCATACTCTCTGGGGATGCCGCGCGCGAAGCCCGAGATAATGCGGCCCTTCGACAGGCAATCGAGCATCGCCAGTTCCTCGGCGAGGCGTAGCGGCTGGTGCATGGGCAGGAGATTGCCGTAGATGAGCAGCTTGAGGTTCTTCGTGCGTTGCGCGGCGGCCGAGGCCATGATGTTGGGCGAGTTCATCAGCCCGTAGGGCGAGGTGTGGTGCTCGTTGAAGCCGACGCCGTCAAAGCCGAGCTTGTCCAGGAGTTCCCAGGCTTCGAGGTGCTCCTCGTAGGTGCGCATGGCCACCTGGGGATCGCAATGCTCGCGGCTGAGCGGGTAGGGCAATTCATTGCCGACCTTGAGATGATCGAGATGCTGGCCGTAGGCGAGAAGATCGAAGACGAAAACGCGCAAATTGCTCTCCCGGATTGTTCTTGCTTGTTGATTACTGGAGACTAGCAGACCGCTCGCTTCAGGCAAGCGAGGTAAGCTGGGGAATTCTTGCATTTGCCTATCGTGCAGGGTTTAATTCGCTCAAAGAAAGATCGATGGAGGACATCATGCTCGACCGTACGCAGGGGCTTTCCCTTTCCGTCAATCCGGCGGCCGTGCCGTTCGGGACGCGGCCCCTTGCGCCGGGCATGGGTATGGAGATCGTCGGGGTCGATTGCGCCGGGGAGATTTCGGATGAGACGTTCCAACGCATCAGCGATACCTGGCATGACAATTGTGTGGTTCTGTTTCGCAACCAGAGTCTCGATGAAGAAAAGGAATGGAAGTTCGCGCGCCGCTTCGGCGAGACAGGCAAGGTGCATCACAATCACAAGGGCGGATCGAAGTTTCCCGGCGTCATGTATATTTCCAATGTGCGCGAGAACGGCGAGCTGATCGGCGCGTTGCCGGATGGTGAAATGTTCTTCCATCACGACCAGTGCTATATCGAAAAACCAGCCATCGCGACGATGCTTTATGCGATGGAAGTTCCTTCAACCGGCGGCAACACGATCTTTGCAAACATGTTCGCCGCCTATGACGCCTTGCCGGCGGATATCAAGGCTCGGCTCGAAGGCCTCAAGGCGATGCATGTTTACGATTATCAATCCAATCCGACGACCCGCGGCGCGGTCATCAAGGAGGGCACGCCGCATTATGCGCATCCGGTCGTGCGCGTGCATCCGGGCAACGGCCGCAAGGCGCTTTATGTGAACCGGCTGATGACGGATCATCTGGTCGGTTTCGAGCGCCGCGCAAGCGATGAACTCCTGAACTATCTTTTCGATCATTCCGAGCAGAAGCAGTTTCTTTACGAACATGTCTGGACGCCCGGCGATCTCCTGATCTGGGACAATCGCTCATGCATACATGCGCGCACGGATTTTTCGGCGGCCGAGCGCCGGCTGATGCGGCGCGTGGCGATTGTGGGTTGATTGTCATCCCGGACGCCAAAGGCGATCCGGGATCGTTTGTCCCAAGTTTTTCGCGATCCCGGATAAACGCTTCGCGTTTTCCGGGATGACGACGGGTTACTCCGCCGCCTGCAATTTCGGCTCACCATGTTTTGCGCGCCAGGGCGCAATCAATTCCTTTGCAATCGAGCGCGTCTCCTCGACATTCGGCACGAATTTGAACAGCAGCAATTCGATGCCCATGTCGTGGAAACGCTGGACCTGCGCGCGCACCATGTCGGGATGGCCGACACAGCCCGATTTCATGGATGGGCCGATGCGGTTGAGCATCTTGCGTGTATCGGCGTCGTCGCCATCGGTGCGCACAAGCTCCTGCGCGCGCTTGCGGGCGTCCTCCTCGTTGTCGCCGAAGCAGACGAAGGGATTATAGGCGAAGCGCACCTTGCGCCCGAGCTTTTCGGCGCGCGTGCGCACGTTGTCCATGGCGCGCTGCAGCGACTGCATGACTTCTTCGGTATTGCCCGCTTCCTTGTCGTAATCGACGAACCACCAGTCCGCGACCTTGGCGATCATGTCGAGGCCGCGCGGCGAGCGGCTCGCGGCGAAAATTTCCAGCGGCTTTGCAGGCCGCAGCAGAAGTTGCGCATCGTTGACTTCGTAGAAACGGCCCTTGTGCGAGAAGGGCGAATGACGCCACATGCCCTGCAGCACTTCCATGAATTCTTCGGCGCGGATGTAGCGGTCGTCGTTATGCAGCATGGTGTCGCCGCCGAACATCGTATGTTCCTCGACGTTCCAGCCGGTGATGAGGTTCATCGCCGTGCGGCCCCTGGTGAGGCGGTCGAGGGAGGCGAACATTTTCGCGATGAGTTGCGGATGCCAGAGTCCGGGATGCACCGCGATCATCGATCTGATGCGCTTTGTCAGCGATGAAATCGCGCTGCCGAGAATCCAGGCTTCCATGTCCGCGCCGAGATGACGCTCGGCGAAGAGGATGATGTCGTACCCGCCGGCGTCGGCTTCGAGGAGCACCGATTTAGCCAGTTCCCATGCAGGATCGAGAACGCCGTCGGGCAGAGGCGACATCCCTCCCGCAACGGATTTCAGGATTTCGGGCGAGCCCACGCTGACATGGGGCACCGGCGCATAAAGCCCGAATTGCATGGCGTTTCTCCCTATTCATTCCTGCTTGTGGCCGACAACTCTATGCGAAATTGGAGCGCGCGCGACTATTCGGCGGCCCTGGCGTCTGCGTCATGTGCCCCGCCTAACGTGCGCCAGTCCGCGGACTTCGGCACCATGCCTTCGAAGGCGCGGACGCTGACCTGCTGCGCTGGTGTGAGCCGCGGCGGTTCCGCGCCCTGCATGAAGGCTTTGACCGCATCGACCATGCGGCGGCGGAATTCGACGATGGCGAGATCGGATGCGCCGAGCTTTTCCATCCAGCGTTCGGCCATCGGCTCCATGGATTCCCACATGGCGATATCCTGATTGGGAAAGCCCTTGATGCCCGTGAAATTGCCGAGGCGCATCGCACGGCGATCCTGCCCGTAATTGTTCGTCTTGTTGTCGATCTTGCGATAGTTTTTGTCGAGATCGATGCCGAGCTGCGTGCCCGTGAATTTGCGCCAGGCTTCCGTGCTGACGCCGCCGCTCTCGCTCCATGCCATGATGTAGAGATTGTGATGCGTGTCGTCGATCGGCACGTTCATCTGCGCGACGTTATAGACGTTGTTCGGGGGGATCGCGACATGATGCGGCGCGATGAAATGCGTGACGCGCACATAGTCGTTTACATCGGCATTGCGGATGGGGCGGCGCACGGCGGCATATTGAAATCCGTAATTGGTGGACTGCGTGACGAGGCGCGGCGACTTGTCGGTCGAGGGGCGCTGCCATGCGGTGCCTGTCGCCGTCGAGCCGCCGACCGCAGCCGCGGGCGGCATGTCGGTCGAGTGCAGGCTTGAGGAGTGAGCGGAATCGATCGCGCCTTCGAGGCCCTGCGCCCAGTTGGCGTCGATCACGACCTTGAAGATGGCGACATTGGTGTTTTCGGTCGGCGCGAAATGCGGCGGAACGAATTCAGGCATCGTTTCGGCAGGGCCCATATAGGTCCAGACGAAGCCGCCCCATTCCTTCACGGGATAGGATTTGATCTTCACCTTCTCCATGAAGCCGGTGCCCGATGGCTCGGAGGACATGTCGACGCAATTGCCATCCACGTCGAATTTCCAGCCGTGATAGAGGCAGCGCAATCCGCATTCCTCGTTGCGGCCGTAGAAGAGCGAGGCGCGGCGATGCGGGCAGGCTTCGTCGACGAGGCCGATGCGGCCCTCGCTGTCGCGGAAGGCGACGAGATCCTCGCCGAAAAGGCGCACGCGCACGGGGTCGCAATCCGGCTCAGGGAGTTCCTCGATGAGGCAGGCGGCGATCCAGTAGCGACGCATCATGCGCCCCATGGGCGCATCGCCCTCGACGCGGCAGAGCAGGTCGTTCTCTTCGGGTGTGAGCATGGGTGGCCTCCGTGGGATTTCTCGCGCAAGTTTTGGGGAAACTTAGAGGTCTAAGATAAATTTGTCGAGGGTCCAGGTGATCCGCCAGGGCGCAGGGCGCGCCGATAGCCCCGCCGTGTGCCGCACGCGAGGGTATGAGGGACACGGGACGCTGGTTCGCCGTGAGGAATGTGGGGATGTGCTGGCTCGCCAGCGTCCCGTGCTCCGGCTTTTTGCGGCGTCTGCCAAACCCTGGGAATACAACGCCAGTGGCGGTGCAACGGGAATACGCGAGAACCTTGCGGCGCTCGCGCGCTGGCAGTCCGGTCCGCACCCGCATGTCCGGTCAACATGCAGCCGCAGACGCCGTATCCACCCGCCAATATGACCGCTCATGATCGGCCCCTCGTGGGGTGAAGATGATAGGAATATATACATATATGAGGTCGATGTCAACTATTTATCGCACAACACGCTGCCTGCCGAACTTGCTATTGTGCGAACGCTCTGGATTTCGACAACGAGAGCCAGAACTATTTCGATATATGCCCGTCGTTCCTACAAGTGAAAAGCCATTCTAATGTCTTCCAATAATAAAACACTTCACGCTCGTGGGCTTTGCTTGAAGCAGGCGCAAACATTTATTGATTCGGCGAGGCATCTTGATGCTCAAAGGTGGCCTCATGTTGTATTCCATTTGAGCCTGCTTGCATTGGAAGAAGTCGGCAAAGCAAGCATGCTTTCTGCCAAGGCTGTAACGCATTCCAACTTGGATGGAACCTGGATTGATCGTTCGCTAGAGAGCCATCGTCGCAAACTGCAATGGGCAATTTGGTCTCCAATGACTAGGATGGATCCAAATGATTTTGAAGCTGCAAGAGAATATGCGGAGCGAGCGCATAGCATTCGCCTATCATCACTTTACGTTGAAGCGAACGCCAATCTTGACGATCTGTCGCCTAGCGAACAAGTACTTCCTAGTGAAGCTGAAGATACCTTATCGCTGGCTGAGAGGCGGCTTGCGTTTGAGAAGGCACAAGGAACGCCAAGCGGAGAACTGGATGAAATATCAAAATGGTTTTTTGACGCTATTTCCCATCCAGATCGATCAAAGTTGCTATTTAGCAAACCATTCATTCAGGAGTTTGAGAATTTGCGAGGAGACGCACGCGCATGGGCAACATGGGCAGCAAGTGAAGTTGCACGACTCGAAGAAGAAAATCGTCAAATTCTTGAGGCAGAATTGGCTCGTCCGAAAGTCCAGAAAGGATTGGACAAACCTCGCTGGCGTGCAAAGACGATAGTTTATACTCCATCTCACTCTCTCAGGCCGAAAGTATTGGCTCGTTGGAATGCTAGAATCGATACTGCCCAACTTCAGTGGTCTGGAAAGAAAGACCAATTCACTCTCCAAGTCACACTGCATGACAATGAGCCCTTGTCAGAGTTGGGGGGAAGACTTGCCTCACTTTCGAAACTCGTAGTTGCCTGCCTTAACATTGGTAGTATTGGTTATTTTTGGTTTGAGCCACCCGGCTTTGAACGGGCTATGTTCGCCGAAATTCGCGACCTTGAACTCGGGCGCAATATGGAGTTGAAAGGGCGAGATACGTTTTGGGACGATGGACGCGCTGTTGCATTGACCAGCGAACACATTGATCACGCTATCCATTGCTTGATGGCGTTTGCGCCTTTGTCAAGTTCCGAAGCTGAACCAATATTTGCTCCATACTTTCATGGTTTAGCTCTAATCGCAAAATCCGATTTGTTTTACAATTTTGATACATTAGCTAGGCACGGATTCGTCAGAAGTCTCGCGTCCGCATTCCGGCGTTACGGTAATTGGAGCGGAAAATCAGACGATTTCGAAGCGAGCTTTCACGCAGAATTTGAATCATTTATGCCAGATAGAGAGCACAGAAATAAAATGTTGAAATATTTGAAATCCGATGGTGATTTGACAGAGACGTCACTGGTCAATTTGCGTTTTGCAAAACAACTTACAGACCTCTATCTTATTAATGTAGGCCGCAGAAATTGGCGAGCGGCTTTTGATGTCCAAGAGTAGCCATAGTCGTATTTTCTTCTACCTTCTAATTCGACTCCAATTTGCCGTTTTTCAGTCCCGCCTTCTTTGACGACTCTGAATAATCATCGTTGGTGCAATGAAACAACATATTTGCTGGTTCCTCGCCCTATAGACTTTGACTTAGTTCCGGTCCAAACTCCCCTCAAATTCATGCAGGGGAGACCGCCATGAAATACCAGCTCGTCAGCTTCAAGACCTGTCCGTGGGTGCAGCGCGCCGCGATTGCCTTGCGCGAAAAGGGCGCGGCTTTCGACTTCACGCATATCGAGCCGGACAACCGGCCGGAGTGGTTTTTGAAGATATCGCCGCACAAGAAGGTGCCGGTGCTGCGCATCGACGATTCCATTTCGCTGTTCGAGTCCAACGCCATCGCCGAATATCTCGACGAGACGATTGCGCCGCGGCTTGCGCCCGAGGACGCGATCCAGCGCGCCATCAATCGCGCATGGACGGATTACATTCCGACCTTCGCTTCGCAGGTGACCGGCGCGGCATACGCCAAGAGCGAGGACGATTACACCGCAGCGATTGCGAAGATCGACGAGCCCTTTGGCCGGCTCGAAGGCGCGCTGGAAAAGCAGGGCTCGGGGCCCTATTTCAATGGTGCTCGCTATGCGCTTGTGGATGCGGGTTATGCGCCGTTCCTGCAACGCTATTTCTTCCTCGATGGCATCAGGCCGATCGGCAAGATCGAGAAATATCCGCGCCTCAATGCATGGGCGAAAGCGCTGATTGCGCGGCCCTCGACGCATTCCTTCCCGCCCGGCGAATTCGAGCAAATGTATCGCGAGCAGATCAGAAAGCGCGGCGTCTATCTCTCGCAATTCGTGCAGGCTGCGCAACAAGCCGCCGAATAAACAGAAAACCCGCGACGCTGGCGCGCCGCGGGTTAATTGTCGCAAACTTTCAGGACAGATGGCTCAGGAGGTCTTTTCCTTTTCGAGCAATTTTTCGGCGAGTGTCGGGATCGCGTCCGGCGTCGGCACGGTCGAAATCGTCTTCAGAATGCGCGAGGCGATCTGGTATGGGTCGCCCTGTGAATTGGGCCGGCGGTCTTCGAGATAGCCCTTGTAGCCATTGTTGACGAAGCTGTGCGGCACGCGGATCGACGCGCCACGATCGGCCACGCCGTAGCTGAACGTATTGATCGACTGCGTTTCGTGATGGCCTGTCAGGCGCAAGTGATTATCCGGCCCGTAGACCGCGATATGTTCTGCCTTTGCAACGTCGAATGCCGCCATGAGCTGAAGGAAATACTCCTTGCCGCCGACTTCGCGCATATAGGTCGTCGAGAAGTTGGCGTGCATCCCCGAGCCGTTCCAGTCGGCATTTCCGAGCGGCTTGCAGTGATATTCGATATCGATGCCGTATTTCTCGGTGAGGCGCTGAAGGATATAGCGGGCGATCCACATTTCGTCGGCGGCCTTGCGCGAGCCCTTGCCGAAGATCTGGAACTCCCATTGACCCTTGGCCACTTCGGCATTGATGCCTTCGTGATTGATGCCGGCTTCGAGGCAGATATCGAGATGTTCCTCGACGATCTGGCGCGCGATGCCGCCGACATTCTCGTAGCCGACGCCTGTGTAGTAGGGGCCCTGCGGCGGGGGAAAGCCCTTGTCGGGGAAGCCGAGCGGACGTCCATCCTTGTAGAAGAAATATTCCTGCTCGAAGCCGAACCATGCGCCGGGATCGTCGAGGATCGTCGCCCGGCCGTTCGAGGCATGCGGGGTGACGCCGTCAGGCATCATCACTTCGCACATGGCGAGCGCGCCATTGATGCGCGTGCTGTCGGGATAAACCGCAACGGGCTTGAGCACGCAGTCGGAGCTTCGGCCTTCCGCCTGCTGGGTGGAGCTGCCGTCAAAGCCCCAGAGCGGCAGCTGTTCCAGCGTGGGGAAGGTGGCGAATTCCTTGATCTGCGTCTTGCCGCGCAAATTCGGGACCGGCTTGTAGCCGTCAAGCCAGATGTATTCCAGTTTGTACTTTGCCATGCTGATGCCTGACTGCCGCAAGGGGGCGTGGGAGGACGGGCTTACAAATGGAGCCCGCAGGGTGCGTGGGTTCCGCCAAAAGCAAAGCATAAGCCGTGCCATGAGCGCGGCCTTTCCGGCTTCAGGTGGACGGTTTGCCTCCAATCGGGCAGGATTGCAGCCAACAAGCAGTCAAAAGCGGGAGGAAATCATGAAACACAAGGCAATCGGCCTCGTGCTGGGGGCGATGCTCGCGGCGGGCGGCGTTCCCGCGCTTGCGCAGACGGCGGCAAATTATCCCAATCGCGCCGTCACGATCGTCGTGCCGAGCGCAGCGGGCGGCGGCCTCGATGCCACCGCGCGCATCATTGCCGAAGGATTGCGCAGACATTTTGGGCAGCCCTTCATCATCGAGAACAAGCCCGGCGCTGCGACGGCGCTTGGATCGCAATTCGTCTATCGCGCCGCGCCGGACGGATACACCATTCTGGCTTCGCCGAATTCGCCGCTGGTCTTTCTGCCGTTGACGAAGAAAGACCTCGCCTATGACGCGAGCAAGTTCGTGCCTGTCGCCATAACCGGCATTCAGGCGATGGTGCTGGCGGTGAAGCCCGCCTTCGCCGGCAAGAGCTTTGCGGATTTCGTCGCCTCCGCGAAAGCCAATCCCGGCAAGATGAACTACGGCTCGCCGGGCGCAGGCAGCGGCAATCATCTGGCGAGCCTGTTGTTCCAGAAGGCGGCTGGTTTTTCGGCCGTGCATGTGCCGTTCAACGCGCATAGCCTTGGCGTGCAGGCGATGCTGCGCGGCGACATCGATTTTTATCTCATCCCTGTTGATGTCGTGCTCGAACATCATGCTGCTGGCAATATGAAAATCTTCGCGGTGGGCACGCCGCAGCGTTCGCGCGATCTGCCTGACGTTCCGACATTCCGCGAACTCGGACTGCCGCCGGAAGTCGTGCTCACCATCATCTACGCGATGGTCGCGCCGCCGGGCACGCCGCCGGATATCGCAGCGAAGCTGAACGAGGGGATCAATGCGGCATTCAAGATGCCTGACATTCGCCAGCGCTATGAAGCGTTGAAGATCGACCCGACCGGGGGGTCGCCAGCCGATCTTGAGAAGCTGATCGACAGCGAGATGAAGCTTTGGGCGCCCGTGGTGAAGGAGAATGGACTTGCGGGGCAGTGAGGGTGTGCGAGCAACGCAGTCGGGGGGTCTAATTCTTGCCGATCGTTTCGAGGACTTGATCGAGCCCCGGAGGGGCTCCGGTTTGTAGCCACGGGTGAGCGCAGCGAACCCGTGGGATATGACGGTTACCGCGCGCCGCCCCAAAGGGGCGGAGGGAGTGTGCAGCCTCCTCTGCCCCTTCGGGGCAGTCGCCATGGAAGACGTCGGCGTCCACGGGTTCGCTGCGCTCACCCGTGGCTACAGTCCCTGGCCCCTTGCGGGGCCATGCCATGCGCGCGTTGCGCATGACGGGCATGGAAATCAAATCAATCCTCGCCCTCGATCCGCTTCATCCATATCGAGATGACCGCAGGCTTGCCGGCGCGCACCTGCGCGAGGCCGCGTTTTAATGCCGCTTCGAGGTCGGCGGGATCGCGTACGTTTTCGCCATAGCCGCCGGCGGCTTCCGCCTCTTTCGCGAAATCGATGGGCGGATCGAAATAGCCGCCTTCGAAGCCTGCCTTCGCAGCATAGGAGTCCGCGCCGAAGGTGCGTTTCACGGAGGCCGTGCCAGTCGTGTAGCTGCGGTTGGTGTAGACGATCATCAGGAAGGGCGCGTTGTGTTGGCGCGCGGCCCAGAGCGCGGGCGCGGGCGTGCCGAACATATAAAAGCCGTCGCCGCTGACGGCGATGATGTCCTTGTCGGGCGCGGCGAGCTTTGCGCCGAAGGCCGCGCCCGCGCCCCAGCCGCCGCTCGAGCCTGTGTTCTTGATGTATGAGCCGGGATGCGACTGGCGCACGTATGAGCCGAGCGGATTCTGGCTGATCGTGTCGTCGAGCAGAATGCAGTTCTCGCCGAGCATGTTCGTGATGACGTAACTCGCCCAGGCCGGATCGATAGGCGATGTCGTGGCATTTGCTTTGGCTGCGGCCTCCATGTCGGCGCGACGCCTGGCGCTGGCAGCGTTGAGCGCCTTCGTGCGTTCGGAAATACGCGTGCGATCTTTATCGCCGAGCAACTTGTCCGTAGCCGCCGACAGCGCCCTGATCGTCAAGAGCGCATCGCCCTGCAGACGCATGTTGGCGGTGAATTCATACATTGGGAAACGCGTCTTCGCCGGATCGACTGAGAGCGATGCGATCCATGCGTCGTCGCGCGGACCGTTGCGACCGGGCACCCAGGGCACATCGGCTTCGAGGACGAAGACGACGTCCGCAGTCTTCAAATCATGGCCCTGCTGAAACAGCGGATGATCGAAGGGGAAGGAAAGAAAGCAGCGCGAGACGGAATCGGTGACGGCCAGCCCGAGCTTTTCGCAGAGTTCGACGAGCGGGGCGACGCTGGCGGGATTGCGGCCCGAGCCCGAGACGACGACAACAGGATTCTCTGCGGCGACAAGCTTGCGTGCGAGTTCCTCGATGCTCTGCGCATCGGGCATGGAGGGACGCGCGATGCCCAGTTGATCGGCACGCGGGAAATTCGCGTTGCGCACCGCCATCAATGCGAGTTCCTTGGGCACGGTGAGATAGACCGGGCCCGAAGGCTCGCTGCGCGCCACCTGCACGGCGCGGCTCGCGGTCGTGCCGGGATGGTCCATGTAGGTGAGCTGGCGCTGCCACTTCGTGTAATTCCGGACGATGCCGTTCTGGTCGTAGTTCTCCTGCATCCAGATATGGCCGCCCTCCTCGCGCGCGCCGGGCATGGAGCCCATGACCGCGGTGGGCGCATAGCCGGCAGTGAGAATGACAGGCACGCCCATGCGCCAGGCCGTGTGCAACGCGCCGCCGTAATGCTGCGTGCCGCAATCGACATGGGATGCCGTTGCTGCGGGTTTGCCGCTGACCGCCGCATAGCCGATGGCGGCGTTAAGGCTCACATGTTCGAGAGGCACCGTGACGAGGCGCATGGGGTTGTTGTGACCGAGCGCGCGCGATTTCGCGATGGCCTCCTGATAGAAGCCGATTTCCGATCCTGACGTGAAGAAGAGATGATCGACACCGCCCGCGACAAGCGCCGCCACGATGGCGTCGCCCGCTGTCTCGACCGGCGTCTGCGGCTTGCTACTCTCGGCGCTCATGAATTCCTCCCTGTCGCTATGCAGCCTGTTGCTGCGTTGAGGCGACCTTACAGGAGGGCAGGGAGGGCGGCCATGGTCGAATTGCGCCTCGGCTTGAGCATTTTGGCTCCAGCGGCTAATTGTTTCCAAGAGTTTCGAGCGGGCGCGTTGCGTATGTTGATGGAAAGACCGGCACGATTTCTGATGGCCGCGGTGATGGGCTGGCCCGTCATGCATTCGCGTTCGCCGATGCTGCACGGGTATTGGTTCGAGCGCTACGGCCTGAAGGGCGCCTATGTGCCGTTGCTGATCGAGCCGGGCAAGCTGGAGCCGGCGCTGCGCTCGCTGCATCCGCTGGGCTTCGCCGGCTGCAATCTCACGATACCGCACAAGCAGGACGCGCTTGCCATCGTCGACGAGGTCGATGCCGTCGCGAAAGCCATCGGCGCGATTTCCTGCGTCGTCGTGCGCGAGGATGGCTCGCTGCTCGGCACGAATAACGATTGCTACGGCTTCATCGAGAATATCCGCGAGGCTGCGCCGGACTGGCGCGCCGATGGTGGGCCTGTCGCCGTGATCGGCGCGGGCGGCGGGGCGCGCGCCGTCGTCTATGGCCTGCTGCGCGAAGGTGTGCGCGAATTGCGCCTCGTCAATCGCGGCCGTGCGCGTGCGCAAGCCATAGCCGACGAATTCGGCGGGCCTGTCACGGTGATCGACTGGGCCGACCGGGCGCGCGCGCTCGAAGGCTGCAGCATGGCCGTGAACGCGACCAGCCAGGGCATGCAGGGCATGGACGCGCTGGATATTTCGCTTGAGCATCTAACTGCCGACGCTCTGGCGGCCGATATCATCTATATCCCGCGCGAGACGCCTTTCCTTGCCGCAGCGCGCATGCGCGGCAATCGTACGGTCAACGGGCTCGGCATGTTGCTGCATCAGGGACGTCCCGCCTGGCGCGCCTGGTTCGGACGCGATGTCGAGGTGACCACCGATCTGCGCAAGCTTATCGACGCCTCGCTCTGATCTTCCTTCCCGCAAATCGAAAGCTGGTATAGCCTTCCCTCCGGAGCGGACTGCAATCGTCTGCCGGGGAGGTTTTCATGCAGCTCAAATCACTGTTGCAATCGACCGCGCTCGCGCTGTTTCTGGCGGGGGGCGCTGTTTCCTTTTCCATTCAGGCGCAGGCGCAGGTCGCTATCGATGCCGACGATATCGGCGGCGTGGTGCGCTCGCCCGATGGTCCGGAAGCCGGCGTATGGGTAATCGCGGAAACCACGGACCTGCCGACGAAGTTCGCGCGCATGGTGGTGACGGACGATCAGGGCCGCTATGTGCTGCCAGACCTGCCCAAGGCGAAATACAAGATCTGGGTGCGCGGCTATGGTCTTGTCGACTCGCAGAAGGTCGATGGCGAACCGGGCCAGCAGCTCAATCTCACGGCAGTAAAAGCGCCGGACGAAAGGGCCGCAGCGCAATACTATCCGGCGATCTACTGGTTCACGATGCTGAAGATACCGCCGGCTGCGGATTTCGGCGGGCACACGGATATCCCCAAGAACATCAGCCAGGAAAACTGGCTGCGGCAGATGAACAATGTCGATTGCATCGGCTGCCATCAGCTTGGGCAATTGGCGACGCGTACGATACCCAAGGGCCTCGGCGAGTTTGCGACGCATGAAGAGGCCTGGATCCGGCGCATACAATCGGGGCAGTCGGGCGAGAGCATGACGAACCGTATTGCCGGACAGTTCAACAGCGTGCCGATCAAATATTTTGCCGACTGGACGCAACGCGTCGCCAAGGGCGAACTACCGAAGAACAAGCCGGAGCGTCCCGCCGGCGTCGAGCGCAACGTGGTCGTGACATCTTGGGAGTGGAGCACCGAGAAGCACTATCTGCACGATCTGATTTCGTCGGACCGGCGCTATCCCACCGTGAACGCCTACGGGCCGCTCTATGGCTCGCCGGAATATTCGACCGACAACATGCCGATCCTCGATCCGAAGACGCACAAGGTCACGATCTTCAAGATGCCGGTGCGCGACGCGAACATGCCGCTGTCGCTCGGGCCGGGCCATGCGGCGTCGGTTCAGCCAACGCAGCCCTCGGCCTATTGGGGCGAAGAGGCGATCTGGGATACGCGCGCCAACAATCACAACGCCATGTTCGACCGGCAGGGCCGCATCTGGAACGCCGCCAACGTGCGCGGCATGGACAATCCCGCCTGGTGCAAGAAGGGTTCCGATCACCCGTCGGCAAAAGTGTTCCCGCTCGACCGTTCTGCGCGGCAGGTGACGATGCTCGATCCGAAGACGATGACCTATAAATTCGTCGACACATGTTTCGGTACGCATCATCCGCAATTCGGCTACGACGCCGACAACACGTTGTGGCTGTCGGGTACGGGACAGGTCGCGGGCTGGATCAACACGCGCATCTTCGACGAGACGGGCGACGCGGCGAAAGCGCAGGGCTGGTCGCCCTTCGTGCTCGACATCAACGGCAACGGCAAGCGCGACGATTATGTCGAGCCGAACCAGCCGACGGATGCGGCAAAAGACAAGCGCATCGTACCGGGCTCCGGCCCCTATGCGGTGATGCCGCATCCGACGGACGGCTCCGTCTGGTACACGGTCGGCGTCTTCGGGGGATCGCCGGGCTTCCTGCGTTTCGATCCGAAGACGCAATTGTCGGAAGTCTACAACTTGCCGAAGGGCTTCTTCGGCATTCGCGGCGGCGACATCGACAAGAACGGCGTGCTCTGGGGTTCGGCCTCCAACGGCAGCCTCGTGAGCTTCGACCGCAGCAAGTGCAAGGCGCCGCTGAGCGGACCGCAAGCGACGGGCGATCATTGCCCCGAAGGCTTTGCATCCTATCGCTATCCCGGGCCGGGCTTCGAAGGTTTCGAGAAGAACAGCGCGGAAGCGAGCTACTACACCTGGGTCGATCATCACAATGTGACGGGCCTCGGCGAGAACGTGCCGATCTCCACCGCCAATCTCAACGATGGTTTTGCGGCGCTGGTGAACGGCAAGATGGTGTCGCTGCGCATTCCCTATCCCATCGGCTTTTACGCCAAGGGTCTCGACGGGCGCATCGACGATCCCAATGCCGGCTGGAAGGGCAGGGGATTGTGGAGCACGAACGGCGATCGCACGCCCTGGCTGATGGAAACCGGCAAGGGCTCGAAGCCGCGCGCCGTGCACATCCAGGTGCGGCCCGATCCGCTGGCGAAGTGAGATGACGGCGGCGCGCGAGACATACGTGCGCCGTCGTCTTCATCTGAAACCAATCGCGATGCTGACTATCGCCAGGTCGGCGTTGTCATGCGTCGCGATCTTATTTTGCGCTTCGCCTGCGCAAGCCGCGACGCAATGCAAGATCGTCAACACGCCGGACGGATTTGTGGCCTTGCGCAGTGCGCCTTCTGCTCAGTCACGCCTGATCGTGCGCATGCGCGCGGGCGACGAGGTCGAAATCGTTAGCAGTCGCAGGGATCCCTGGTTCGAAGTCAGACGCTGGCGCGGGCTCATACCCTACGACAGATCGTCGCCCTATCCGATTTCGCGCGGCTATATGCACAAGCGCTATCTCAGGGATTGCGATATCTGAGTTTTAAAAACTACCTCTGCCCTTGCTGATATTGCGGCGGCATCGTTGCCTGCACACGTTCGCGCACCCAGGCGCGGGCCTGTTCCACAGTGGCGAAGCCTTCGATGCGTTCGGCATTGCGGCCGTTGCGGCACACCGTGACGAAGAAGGATTTGAAGTCGCGTTTGCCTACGAAATAGGTTTCCGCGGTTTTGTTGTCGAACTGGCTTACGGGCACGCAACCCTCCCTCGACGCGTATTCCAAGTAATTCATTGTGACATAAGCGATTCTCGCCGGACAATCATGCTTTATTTATTAACCACGATATCCACAGCCAAGATTGTTGCGCCGCATTATCAGCCACGCTCGCGCCGGACAATGACGCTCCGAATCATTTGCCCGGTTTGGTTAAGGTGTGAATTATTGTCCTCGCAAACATGCGCGACGCTGACGCCTACGCGCATAGCTGCAATCGACAGTACTCATGGCAGGCTTGGCCATTTCTACTGCAAGTACAGCGTTTGCGAAATTCTTTGCATGAGCTCGGCCGGACGTTGCGGCTTGATCAGGAGCCCATCCGCGCCGAGATCGCGCGCCGTCACCATGCAGCCCCAGCGCGAATCTCCGGTGAGAAAATAGAATTTCGGGCGCTTGCTGCCGGCCGTCAATTTAATCTGCCGAAAAAGCTCCGGTCCGTCCGTCTGCGGCATGTGCCAGTCGCAGAAGACGAGATCGTAGCGCCGGTGGCGTATTTTCTCGATGGCGTCAGCGGCGGAATTCACCGCGTCGGTATTGGTGAAACCGAGGCGCACGAGAATGGATTGCGTGACCGCAGCCGCAACCTGCTGATCGTCGACGACAAGGATGGAAGCCGACATCGAAAGCGCCATTGATGAATCCCCGTATTCTCATTGCCTCGTTCGCCCATGCGAACCACGGAATAAATTAATAGCAGTTAAGTATTGGAGAATGATGGAGGTGAGCGCGAAGGTTCGAGTCGAATTCGAGACAAAACGGAGATGTCCAAGCGCGACAATTGCCTTCGAGGCTGTGGTGAAAGCGCCGAAGTCTGTCCGGAATGAGGCAGTTAACTCCGGGAAAATCGAATTCGCCGCCCTTTCGCTGAAACAACTTCGCTCCTGCGCGGTTTACCGGACACGAAACACTCGCAAGGAGAGACACCATGGCGCAGATCGACGATCCCCGTTACGATGCCAAGCGCAGCGTTTATGAAACGCCGCGCGACACCCGCTCGAATTCGAGCCTCTGGATTTTGGGCGCCGCGCTTGCCGCGATCCTGATCATCGTCGGCCTCTTGGGCATGCGTACATCGACGCCCACGCTGGAACGTAATGCTTCGGTTCCCACGACCACGACGACTCCTGCAACGCCGCCTGCAGCGGTTCCCGCGCCCGTTCCTGCGCCTGCGACGCCTGCAAACCCGGCCCCGGCTGCGCCGCGGAACTAAACCGGGCGATCCCGAAAGGTCGCTCGCATCTTTGAAACCGGCGGTCGCCATGCGACCGCCGGTTTTGCGATTCAGTCCACATTTTCCAACTCACGATTTTCCGCGCGAAGAGTCCTGAAACAAGCACGGCCGCGCCGCGCATCGGGTGTGGGGTTTCGGAAAGCTCCACATGTGCGCAGGAAAAATTCTCGGGCCCGGTGTCGCGACTTCGTCGAAGTCTGCAAGATCCGATCCGAGCATTGACGCGATTCCAATCGGGTTTGTCAGGCGAAGCCTTTGGCAATATTCGCCTTGATTGCCTCGATCTCTGTCGCGGTCATGGCGCTACGCGGCTTTGCAATTTCGATTTCGGCCGCGAAGCGTGTCGGCGTGCCCGACATCACAGCGATGCGATCGGCCATCGCGATGGCGTCGTCGAGATCGTGACTGACGAAAAGCGCTGTCAGCCGCCGGTCGACGATAAGTTTCACGATGTCGTCGCGCAGGCGGATGGCAAGCGACCGGTCGAGCGAGGCAAACGGCTCGTCGAGAACGAGAAGCTGCGGCCTGTAGGCAAGCGCACGCGCGATGGCGACGCGGCGGGCGAGACCGAGCGACAATTCGCCGGGGAAATGACGCCGATGATCGGCAAGGCCGAGGTTGGCGAGTAGATCCAGCAATGCGTCATTCGTCATGTCAGGCGCGACGAGGCGGACATTCTGTTCGACGTTGCGCCAGGGCAGAAGATTTGGCTCCTGAAACACCATGCCGATGCGCCGGCGTAATGACCGGCGA
>CAINED010000023.1 GCA_903847605.1 uncultured Hyphomicrobiales bacterium
AGCGTCTGATCACGCTCAATAACTCCATGCTGATCACTCCGTTCTCTCCCGCTCTCATCGCGGGGAAAAGATTCCAACATGGGTCAAATCTCGATGGAAAAACCTTGGCTTCCCGGGTCAGTTCTTAGTGGAAATCAACATCGAGATGGTTTGAGAACTCGTTGCCCGTGAGTTTGATGCTTCTAGAACCTGCATTGGAGTACAGGAACTCCACGGCGACACCCGGATTGAGTATGTAATTCACGCTAGTGTATACTGTGTCGTTTCCCGAGTTCACGAATTCTACAATTTGGTCCAACGCACTGCTGACGTAGTAAATATCATCACCTTGGCCACCTCGCATCTCATCGTTGCCGCCTAAGCCATCGATTACATCGTTCCCAAGGCCGCCGCTGATGACATTAGCAACATTATTGCCTGTCAGCACGTCGTCAAAACCGGAGCCAACGATAGACTCTATATTCAGTATGGTATCGTTTCCCGCGCCCCCAGTATTTTGAGCGCTGGCCAATATTAGGCTCACCGTGACGCCAGACGTCGCTGTTGCGTAACTTGCGATGTCCAGATCGGCTCCGCCATTCATGACGTCATTGCCGAGCCCGCCATCAAGAGTGTCATTGCCGCTACCGCCCTCAAGTGTGTCATCTCCGTCGCGACCATTAAGGGTGTCATTGCCTCCATTGCCCGAGAGTGTGTCGTTGCCACTGCTGCCGTCAATGCGATTGTCGGTATTGGAGCCACCTAGAGTCATGCCAGTAGTCAATCGCGCCAGCATGAATTCGATCTCGGA
Organism: uncultured Hyphomicrobiales bacterium; assembly: GCA_903847605.1. Classification (GTDB taxonomy): domain Bacteria; phylum Pseudomonadota; class Alphaproteobacteria; order Rhizobiales; family Beijerinckiaceae; genus Terripilifer. The sequence goes on from CAINED010000023.1 coordinate 791, forward strand.
CGTCGCGTCTAGCGCATAGTCGACAAAAGCATCCACGCGATCTCCCGTGCCTTGCCCAACCGTTTCGATGACGACGTCACCGGAACTATCGACGATCATTCGGTCGTTACCGGCACCACCTCTCATAATGTCGTTACCGCCACGTCCATCGAGCAGATCGTCGCCGCCGTCGCCCGTCAAAACATTGTCACTATCCCCGCCAGTCAAACGGTCGTTGAAGGCCGAGCCGATTACGTTTTCAATCTGCGAGATCGAATCCGTTCCGGCGCCTCCTGTATTTTGGGCGGTGGCAATGCGGAGTGTAATAGTAACGCCTGCTACTGCGGTTGCGTACGTGACTGTGTCAATATTGGCGCCACCGACCAAAACGTCGTCACCGTCTCCACCACTCAGAGTGTCGTTACCTATCCCGCCATTTAAAACGTCGTTGCCGGCGAGGCCATTGAGCAAATCGTCGCCACCATTGCCGGTGAGCGCGTCGTTGCCGCTGTTCCCATCTATGCGATTATCTGTATTCGACCCGCCCAGCGTCATGCCTGTAGTCAGCCGACCCAGCAGCCATTCGATTTCGGAGTTCATATTGAGAGTAAAATTAGAGAAAGCATCGACTCTGTCAGCCGTACCCTGGCCTGCTATCTCATTTACGATGTCGTTCACACTGTCGACGACCATCCGGTCATTGCCTGTGCCGCCGAACATAGTATCGTTGCCGCCGCGGCCGTCTATGATGTCGTCGCCGTCGCCCCCATTTAACACGTTGTCTGAATCGCTTCCCGTCATCCTGTCGTTGAACGAGGAGCCGATGATATTTTCAATTTGAGAGATCGAGTCCGTGCCCGCGCCACCGGTATTTTGAGCGGTCGCCACGCGCAAGGTCACGGTCACTCCAGCCGCTGCGGCGGCGTAAGTAACCGTATCTATACCGTGGCCGCCGATGATGACGTCGTTGCCGTCGCCACCATCGAGGATGTCGTTGCCGGCGTTGCCGTAAAGCGTATCATTTCCTGCGCCGGCAAGTATGACGTTGGACCCATCATTGCCTACAATAGAGTTGGAACCGGAATTACCAACCACCTGAAACGGAGTGATACCCGTGAGGGAAATAGCGCTGACCCCGGCATCCAGAGTCAGGATGATGCCTGGCATGGTCGTCAGGCCATGGATGGTCAGGTTACTGACGGTGACGAGCGCCGAGGCTGAACTCGCGAATGCGGCCTCCACTTCGATGGTGTCATTTGCGGTTGCGTTATTGATGGCGGCCTGAATCGTCGGCTGATCGGCGGGGACACGAATGATGGCCATGGTAATCCTAGCGGCAAATAGTTGATATCTAAGTGGACTGAAATGGGCGGCTCAGCCAACCAGATGATTGGCTGAGAATTTAGTCCAAGCGGCTGCGCCTGCAAACCTTATCGGGCCACCGCGTCTGAATCCGCTTTATCGAAGGCGCTCAGCGAAGGGGCCCTCGCAGCCATCCGTGGGGCTTATACCGGACATCAGGATTGCTGACCGACATAGATGTTCACGAGATTCTCGCCCTTCTGGCAGTGATTTGGGTCCGAGGGTGACGTTAGAGTTCACCGCCGGTTGGCTTCGCTCTGCCAACAGATTGTCCCAAACTCAACTCGAACAGAAATTTCTGAATCGCACGAAATCAACGAGTTTTGATAGTTCCGTACTAAAGTGCGAAGTCAGGAGGTTTGGAGAACAAGTGGTTCAGAGAACGGATTCTCACGAATTCTTCGGACCCTGCCAACAATCCGCGTTTTGTAAAACGCTGCGGCACAGCGTCATTTTTTGAGGGCTGAACCTCACGGAGAACGGGTTAGCGAAAAAGGCTGGCGGAGGGATGGGAACTGGCAACGAACATTCTCTTCCCAATTCTAACGGAAAAAGTTGCCGTGGCCTGATGAGTTTCTAAAATGTGAGGTGCTGGCGGCCCATGAAAGCATCGATCGCATGCCTTCGCACGGCGCTAACCGGCTCTATGGGATTTGACGCGCGATCGTCGATGGAGGGCAGGGCGTCGCGCTCTTCGACACTCGACAAGTGCGGGCCGAGATCGCGGATGAGACCGTCGTGGATGCCGTAGATCCAGCCGTGAAGATGGAGCGGCTGGCCGCGAAGCCAGGCGTTTTCGACGATCGGCGTTGCGGCCACACGGCGCACCTGCATCTCGATGTTGATTTCGCAGATGCGGTCGAGTTTTGCCGGCTCGTCTGCGATCGCGTCGAACATGGGCCTGTGCTTGCGGTAAAACATCGAAAGCGGCTGCAACCAGTGGTCCAGCATGGCGCCGCGCTGGCTGGCGAGCGCGCGATGGACGCCGCCGCAGCCGTAGTGGCCGCAGACGATGACATGCTCGACGCGCAGATATTCGATAGCGAATTCGAGAACCGAGAGAATGTTCAGATCGCTAGTATGAACGATGTTCGCGATGTTTCGATGAACGAAGACTTCTCCGGGATCGAGGCCCAGCACGTCGTTGGCGGTCACGCGGCTGTCGGAGCAGCCGATCCACAGATATTTCGGCGTCTGCTGTTCGGCCATGCGGCGAAAGAAGGTGGGATCGTCGCGCGTCTTGGCGTCGGCCCAGACGACGTTGCGGTCGAAGAGATGATCGAGCGTCGCGCCCATCAGCCGGTCACTCCGCGCCGGGCTTTCATGCCGCGGCTGATTGCCTTGATGTCCGTGCGGCTGAGCCGCACGCCGGCGATCGCCAACACAACGGCGTTTTCGATGGCGATGTGCCGGTGTTCGCTCGCGGCATATGCTTGCATGATTTCGATATCCTGCCGGTCGAGTTTCACCGCCCCTTCGCCCGAAAGCTTCGACAATGCTGCGACGATGGCGTCGGCCAGCGGCGCAGTCAGCCGGTCGTCGGCGCGCAATTGCGCGAGTATCCCGCCCAGGTCGTCTTCGGGGCGCGCGCGGCGGCGAAGGGCCGGGAAGAGATCGTTCTCCTCGTCGGCGCGATGCAAGGGCAGATCGCGCGTGAGAAAGGCAATGGCGAGATCGGCGTCTTCGCGCACGGCGCTTTTTGCGTCGACGAATGTCTTGAGGAGACTGCACAGCGCGCGATGGCGCAGATGATCGGCGAGGAAATATTCGAGCGGCGAATCGAGCAGATGAAAGGGCGGCGCATCCAGCGCATGCGTCTGACTGCGCGCCAACTCGCGATCATGCGCCGTGGCCATGATGTCCCCCGCTCCCGTGTGCGCAATTCCTTAGGCCGTTAGGCTCAATCTGCGCCTTGTCCACGGAAATGGCCCAGCGCAGCATCGCGCCGAGACAGACGGCTGCGTGATCGTCCGCGCGTTCGAGTCTGGTCATCAGCTGCAGCCAGTCGTCGTCCGACGCGAGGTTGGCGAAGCGTTGCGTTGCCGCTGCAACATATTCCCCGGCGCTTTCGCCGAAGGATTGCCGGACGGCTTCAACCTCGGCCAGGAGAATGAGGTCGCCAAGCGAAAGCAGAGCCTCCTCCGCTCTGTCCTCGTCACGCAAGTCCTGCAAGAATGCTCCCACGCTCATGACGGCCTCATTGCAGCAAAGGCGAAGTCGCGGCTTCGAGTTCGATACCTTCTATTGACGCGCGCCCCGCGAGCAAGCTGATATATTGGCGGACAGCTGTCCTGCGCACGCGTTCTTCGAGAAATGCCGCGACTCTCGGGTGCACCAGTTCGAACGGTAATTGACGTCCCTCGATGCGCCTGTCGACGCGAACGATGTGATGCCCGTAACGCGTCTCGACAGGATAAACGCAGCCCGGCTCCATACGCTGCAGGGCGCGCTCGAATTCAACCACAGTCTGGCCAGGGCCGATCTGGCCCAGACTGCCGCCGACTTCGCGCGAAGGGCAGGCGGAATACGTATGCGCGAGTTCGGCGAACGCGGCTGGCTCTTTTTCGAGTCGCGACAGCAAGCCTTGCGCAATCTCATGCGATTGCGCTTCCGTTTCGCCCGAAGATTTCGCGATCAGGATATGCGAGACTTCATAGAGGTCCGGCGAGCGGAAGCGATGCAGGTTCTGCTCGTAGTAGCGGCGGCACTCGGCCTCGCCTGCGGACGGCGTGCGCACCTCGAGTTCGACAAGGCGGCGCATGCGCGCTTCGGAGTCTGTTTCGCGGCGCCCTTCCTCATCTTCCAGCGGCTTCGCCTCGATGCCGAGACGCGCCGCTTCCTGAATCAGCAACTCGCGCACGGCCAGCGCACGCGCCGCTGCTTTCCACGCGTCGACAGGTTTCGCCGCCGGATGATTTTGCGTCTCACGCGCGATTTCCTCGCGCGGGATTGTCACGCCGTTGATTTTCACGGCGCGCGGCCGCAGGGAGATCGACGGCTTGACGGAGCAGGTGTGCGAGGATGCATGCGACATGACCGTTACTCCGCCGCAATGCCGCGCGCGCTTGCGCCGCCGAGCGGCTTGCGCGTGCGCACGACCTGATAGCCGCGACGCCCCAGATACCAGACCGGCGCGGACCAGATGTGGACGAGACGAGAGAAGGGGAAGACGAGAAAGAGCGTCATGCCCAGGACGAGATGCGTGAGATAGGGCCAGTCGAGCCCCTGCAAGGTCTTCGCATCGACAGGCTGCAGCGTCACGATGCCCTGCGCCCAATGCGAGAGGATCAGCATGACCGAGCCGTCGCGGTGTCCGAGCGAGAACGGCAATGTGACGAGGCCAAGGCACAATTGAAGCCACAGCAGGCTCAGAATGACGATGTCCATCGTCGTTGAAGTCGCGCGTACGCGCGCATCGAACAGGCGACGATGCAGCAGCATCGAGAGGCCGACGAAGCAGATGATACCGGCGATCCCGCCCGCAGCTATGGCGATTATCTGCTTCTGCTCGACGGTCACGAACAGCTTGTAGACCGATGTCGGCGTGAGAAGACCCACCGTATGCCCGACCATCAGGAAGAGAATTCCGATATGGAAAAGGTTCGAGCCCCAGAAGAGCTGCCGCTTGCGCAGGATCTGGCTCGAACTCGCCCGCCATGAATAGGGATCGCGGTCGAAGCGGATCAGGCTGCCGATCATAAAGGCTGTGATGCAGAAGTAGGGATACCAGACGAAGAGAACGTGGAAGATATAGTCGCGCATGGCTCAGGCTCCCGGACGTGCGGCATTGCCGGAATGGGTGACGATGTGGCGGGACGGCGCGACATCGAGGCCAGGCGCGGGTCTGCGCGCCTGCCTGATTTTGGCGGTGAGTGAGTCTTTCCCGCAATTGTCGGCGGCCGCGCCAGGCCCGAATAGGACTTCTTCCTCCGCCCAGGCGGCGTCAAGCGCTTCGAGATCGTCGGGCTCGGGATCGGGCTCGGCAAGCAGCCGAGCGATCATGCTTGTATCGGGCTTTGTCTTGCTTAGCGCGACGAGCGAAGCAAAGACCGCCTCGTAAGGCGAATTGCGCTTGCGCAGGCGTTCGCGCAAGGCTGCGAAAATATGCGCTGGCTGTCCCAGAAGGTCGATGGCCTCGGCAGGCTCGCGCGTTGAAGCATATTCGAGAAACAGAGGCAGGAAGTCGGGCAGTTCGGAAATGACTGGCGTGTAGCCGCCATCCTCGTAAAGCTTGATCAGATCGACCATCGCCTGGCCGCGATCGCGGCTTTCGCCATAGACATGTTCGAAGAGATGCAGCGAGAGCGAACGCGTGCGGTCGAACAGGAGGAGATAGCGCTCCTGCAGATCCATGAGATCACCCGATACGATGTCTTCCATCAGGTTGTGCAACGCATTGCGCTCGACGTTCGGAAGTACGGATTCGCGTTCGATGACATCGGTCAGTTCGGCACGCGCAGCGCGGAGGTCTTCAGTCGGATAGGACAGCAGTGCGGATAGAACCTTGAGAGTCTTCATCAGAATGCTCCCTCTTTCGCCTTCGCGTTCTTCGCCTTGACGCCGCCGAAGAGGTTGACCTTCGTATCGGAGGGAAGGCATCCATCGCCGAAGGTGAAGCCGCATTGTCCCCGCAATTCGTAGGCGTCTTCGGTGACTTCGCGGTGGGTTGTGGGGATTACGAAGCGATCCTCGTAATTGGCGATGGCCATGATGTGATACATGTCCTCGATCTGCGCGCCCGTGAGACCCACCTTTTTCGCGACCGCTTCATCAATGACGCCATCGATGGTTTTGGCGCGCATGTAGGCTCGCATGGCGAGCATGCGCTCAAGACCTGTCGCAACGGGCTGCTCGTCGCCAGCGGTGAGAAGGTTGGCGAGATAGCGCAAGGGAATGCGCAGCGAGCGTACATCCGGCATTGCGCCGTCCGTCCCCATCTTGCCGGCTTCTGCGGCAGAGGTGATCGGCGAAAGCGGCGGCACGTACCAGACCATCGGCAGCGTGCGGTATTCCGGGTGAAGCGGGAAGGCAACCTTCCATTCCATCGCCATCTTCCATACCGGCGAGTGACGCGCGGATTCCATCCATGCATCGGGAATGCCGTCGGCGCGCGCCTGCGCGATGACCTTGGGATCGTTGGGGTCGAGGAAGATGCGCATCTGCGCGGTGTAGAGATCTTTGCCGTCGGGTGCGCTTGCAGCCTCTTCGATGCGGTCGGCGTCGTAGAGCATCACGCCGAGATACCGGATACGCCCCACGCAGGTTTCCGAGCATACGGTCGGCTGCCCCGCTTCGATGCGCGGATAGCAGAAGATGCATTTTTCGGATTTGCCGCTCGACCAGTTGAAATATATCTTCTTGTAGGGACAGCCGGAAACGCACATGCGCCATCCCCGGCATTTATCCTGATCGATGAGAACAATGCCGTCTTCCTCGCGCTTGTATATCGCGCCCGAGGGACAGGCGGCCGCGCAGGCCGGATTGAGGCAATGCTCGCACAGGCGCGGCAGATACATCATAAAGGTGTTTTCGAACTGACCGTAGATCTCTTTCTGGATGCCTTCGAAGTTCTTGTCGGCGGAGCGTTTCGAGAACTCGCCGCCCAGAATTTCCTCCCAGTTCGGCCCCCACTCGATCTTCTCCATGCGCTGCCCTGAAATGAGCGAGCGCGGACGCGCCGTGGGGAAGGCTTCAAGTTCGGGCGCCTTCTGCAGGTGCTCGTAGTCGAACGTGAAGGGCTCGTAATAATCGTCGATCTCGGGCATGTCGGGGTTCGCAAAGATATTTGCGAGCACGCGCCACTTCCCGCCAATGCGCGGCTGTATCTTGCCGTTGCGCTTGCGAATCCAGCCGCCCTTCCAGCGGTCCTGGTTCTCCCATTCCTTGGGATAGCCGATGCCTGGCTTCGTCTCCACATTGTTGAACCAGGCGTATTCCATGCCTTCCCGGTTCGTCCACACGTTCTTGCACGTGACAGAGCAGGTGTGGCAGCCGATGCATTTGTCGAGGTTGAGAACCATCGCGATCTGGGCGCGGATTTTCATGGCTGAATTTCCTTATTCGGCGGCAATGGTGGAAGGCGTCGCGTCCTTGTGCGGGCGCTCCAGCCAATCGACGTTCTTGAGCTTGCGCACGATCACGAATTCGTCGCGATTGGTACCGATCGTGCCGTAGTAGTTGAAGTCGTAGGCGAACTGCGCATAGCCGCCGATCATGTGCGTCGGGTTGATCACGGCGCGCGTAACCGAGTTATGGATGCCGCCGCGATTGCCAGTCATCTCCGAACCCGGCACGTTCACGATCTTCTCCTGCGCGTGATACATGAAGATCGTGCCGTCCTTCATGCGCTGCGAGACTACCGCGCGCGCGACGAGCGCGCCGTTGCTGTTGAAGGCTTCCACCCAGTCGTTGTCGACAATTCCGGCGCTTTTGGCGTCGGTCTCGCTGAGCCAGACAATCGGTCCGCCGCGCGACAGGGTCAGCATCAGGAGATTGTCGGTATAGGTGGAGTGGATGCCCCACTTTTGATGCGGCGTGATGAAGTTGAGCGCGATCTCCTTCTCGCCGTTCGGCTTGAGGCCGACCACGGCGGCGGTCGATTTCAGATCGACCGGCGGACGATAGACACAAAGCGATGCGCCGAAGGCCCGCATCCACAGGTGATCCTGATAGAGCTGCTGACGTCCCGTCAGCGTGCGCCACGGGATCAACTCGTGGACGTTGGTGTAGCCCGCATTATAACAGACCTTCTCGCTCTCAAGGCCCGACCACGTCGGCGCGGAGATGATCTTGCGTGGCTGCGCGACCACATCGCGGAAGCGGATCTTCTCGTCTTCCTTGGGCAGTGCGAGGTGAGCGTGTTCGCGTCCCGTTGTCTTGCTGAGAGTTTCCCACGCGCGCACAGCCACTTCGCCATTTGTCTCCGGCGCGAGCATGAGAATGGTTTCAGCGGCGTCGATATCCGTAACGATCTTCGCCATGCCCTTGGTCGGCCCGTCGAGATGTACGCCGTTGAGCGCCTTGAGGTTGTCCACCTCATGGTTCGTCTTCCACGCCATCCCCTTGATGCCGTTGCCGATACTCTCCATCAGCGGGCCGAGCGAGGTGAAACGTTCGTAGATATGCGGATAATCGCGCACGACTTCCATCACGACGGGCATGGTCTTGCCGGGAACGGGATCGCATTCGCCCTTTTTCCAGTCGCGCGGATCGAAAGGCTGCGCGATCTCGTTGGCGGTGTCGTGCTTGATCGGATTGAGGACCACGTCCTTCTCGACGCCAAGCACTTCTGGCGCGACCTTCGAGAAAGCTTTCGCGATGCCCTTGTAGATGTCCCAATCGGAGCGCGATTCCCACGCCGGGTCCACGGCGCCGGTGAGCGGGTGGATGAAGGGATGCATATCGGACGTATTGAGATCATTCTTCTCGTACCAGGTGGCTGTCGGTAGGACGATGTCGGAATAAACGCAGGTCGTGGACATGCGGAAGTCGAGCGTCACTAGGAGGTCGAGTTTTCCTTCCGGCGCCTGCTCGTGCCAGACGGCTTCCTTCGCGCGCGCCTTGCCTTCCGCGCCCAGATCCTTTCCGAGCACGCCATGCGTCGTGCCCAGAAGATGCTTCAGAAAATATTCGTGGCCCTTGCCTGAGGAGCCCAGAAGGTTCGAGCGCCACACGAACATGTTGCGCGGCCAGTTGGCGGGATTGTCGGGATCCTCGCACGACAGTTTCAGCGAGCCGTCTTTCAGCGACTTGGCGACATAATCCTTGGCTTCCATACCAGCCGCTGCAGCGTCTTTCGCGACCTGCAGCGGATTGGTCTGCAATTGGGGCGCAGAAGGCAACCAGCCCATGCGCTCGGCACGAATGTTGTAGTCGATCAGCGCCGCGTCCCATTCGCCCTTGGGCGCGAGCGGCGAGAGCAGGTCGCTGGTGCGCACCGTCTCGTAGCGCCACTGATCCGTGTGCGCATAAAAGCAGGATGTAGAGTTTTGCTGACGAGGCGGGCGGCCCCAATCGAGTGCGAAGGCGAGGGGAACCCAGCCTGCCTGCGGGCGCAATTTTTCCTGCCCGACGTAATGCGCCCAGCCTCCGCCGGACTGGCCGACGCAACCGCACATGACGAGCATGTTCATCACGCCGCGGTAGTTCATGTCGGCGTGATACCAGTGATTCATGGCCGCGCCGATGATGACCATCGAGCGTCCGTTCGTCTTTTCGGCATTGGTTGCGAATTCGCGCGCGACCTGGATGATCTTGTCTCGGGGAACACCGGTGATCTGCTCCGCCCATGCCGGGGTATAAGGCGTGTTGTCGTCCAGGGACTTGGAGACGTTCTCGCCACCGAAGCCACGATCGACGCCGTAGTTAGCGAGGAAAAGATCATGCACCGAGGCAACGAGCGTTTCGCCGTCGGCCAACGTGAGTTTCTTCACGGGAACGCGGCGTTCGAGAATGCTGCCGTGATCCGTCGAGGCGAAATGCTCGTGTTCGATATTGCCGAAATAGGGGAAGGCGACGTCGGCGAATTCGTCCTTGATATCGGCGAGCGTGAGTCGCAGCTTGACGTCCTTGCCCGAGGCATCTTTCTTTTCAAGATTCCACTTGCCGCTCTCGCCCCAGCGAAAGCCAACAGAGCCGCCGGGCACGACGATATTGCCGCTGACTTCGTCGTAAGCGACGGTCTTCCACTCGGGATTATTGGATTCGCCGAGCGCCTTGTCGAAGTCCGATGCGCGTAGAAAGCGTTCGGGCACGAGATGACCGTCCTGCTTCACGAGGCGCACCAGCATAGGCATATCGGTGTATTGGCGAACATAGGCCTGGAAATATGGGACCTGCCTGTCGACGTGATACTCTTTCAGAATGACATGGCCCATCGCGAGCGCCAGCGCCGCGTCGGTGCCCTGTTTCACGCTGAGCCAGATGTCGCCGAATTTCGAGGCTTCCGAATAGTCGGGGCAGATGACCGCGCTCTTGGCGCCGCGATAGCGCGCTTCGGTGTAGAAATGTGCATCGGGCGTGCGCGTCTGCGGCACGTTCGAGCCCCAGAGAATGATAAAGCCGGCATTGTACCAGTCGGCAGATTCCGGCACGTCGGTCTGTTCGCCCCATGTCTGCGGCGAGGCTGGCGGCAGATCGCAGTACCAGTCGTAGAAGGACATGCAGACGCCGCCGAGCAATGAAAGGTAACGTGAGCCCGCAGCATAGGAGACCATCGACATGGCCGGGATCGGCGAGAAGCCGAAGATGCGGTCGGGCCCGTAAGTCTTCGCCGTATAGGCGTTGGCCGAGGCGATGATCTCGGTAACTTCATCCCAGCTTGCGCGCACAAAGCCGCCGTGGCCGCGCTTTTTTATGTAGCTCGAGCGCTTCGTGGAATCCTCGACGATGCTTTTCCATGCCGCGACAGGCGTCATGACCGCACGCGCCTCGCGCCACAGCTTCAAAAGCCGCGAGCGGATCAGCGGATATTTTACGCGATTGCCGGAATAGAGATACCAGCTGTAGGACGCGCCGCGCGAACAGCCGCGGGGTTCGTGATTAGGGAGGTCCGGCCGCGTGCGCGGATAATCCGTCTGCTGGGTTTCCCAGGTGACGATGCCGCCCTTGACATAGATCTTCCACGAGCAGGAGCCCGTGCAGTTCGCGCCATGCGTCGAGCGCACGATCTTGTCGTGTTGCCAGCGCTTGCGGTAACCGTCTTCCCAGCGACGATCTTCGTTCGTGGTGATGCCATGCCCGTTCGAGAAAGGTTCTGCGACCTTGTTGAAGAAGGTCAGCCGGTCGAGAAAGTGGCTCATTGCGACACTCCGGTATTATTGCGAGTTTCATGGATCGCCCCACTTGCTTTGAAGCGGTTCAATCCCTTGCAGACGACGAATGCGATCGAGATCCAGACCGCGGTGCGGAACGCCAGTGCTCCAACAGTGCGCATTTCATATGCGCCGCCGGTAGCGACATGGATGACGAAGAACGCGCCGACCGCGATCAGCGAGATAGCGAGGAACGACGCCAGCCAGCAGGCCCAGCGCTGCCACAGGTAAATGCCGAGGCCGGCGGCTATGTAGAGAAAGCCGGTCAGAAAGTTGAACCACACGACTGCAGGGACAGCTTTGCCTGCCCAGCCGCGCGCATCCTCGCCGCCGAAGATGACGTTCCCGCCCGAGGCGATGCTGGCGATGCCGAAGAGGACCGCAAAGCCTGCTACCGGAAGGGCCCACTTTGGAGGCGCCGCCACAGGAGAAGCGCCATTGATCCGGCGTTCCCCGGTCATCACACGGCCCCCTTCGCCAATGCGACCGGCGGCGTCGGCCCTCCGCGCTCCACGTCGTAGAGGAGCGCGCCGGGCCGCGTGTAGAACCACCAGGTGATCGCGATGCAGCTCACGTAGAAGGCGAGGAAGCCGTAGAGCGCCACTTCCGCGCCACCGGTCATCGAAATCGACGTGCCGAAGCTCTTGGGGATGAAGAAAGCGCCGTATGCCGCGATCGCCGACGTGAAGCCGATGATGGCCGCCGATTCCTTGTCGGATTGCTTCACCCGTTCGGCTGCGTTCATGCCTGGCTCGAGCCGGTCGACTTCCTTGCGCATGATCGCGGGGATCATCTGGAAAGTCGATGCATTGCCGACGCCCGATGCCGCGAAGAGGAACAGGAAGCTTCCGAAGAAAACCGGGAAGGCGCTCGGATTGCCCTTCATGCCGATGGCATAGAGAATGCCGACGACGCCGAGCGCCATGGCGATGAACACCCAGAAGGTGATGCGTCCACCGCCGAAGCGATCCGTCGGTTTGCCGGCGAGTGCGCGGGCGACCGCGCCAACCAATGGGCCGAGGAAGGCGTATTCGAGCGCGTTCACTTGCGGGAAGAGAATCTTCGTCAGCAGCGGGAAGGCCGCGGAGAAGCCGATGAACGAGCCGAACGTGCCGGTATAGAGCCAGCACATCACCCAGTTATGGAAGCGCCTGAAGATCACCGCCTGATCGGCGAAAGATGCGCGCATGGATGCGATGTCGTTCATGCCGAACCAGGCCGCGAAGGCCGATGCGGCGATGAAGGGCACGAAGACGAAGCCGGCGTTCTGCAGCCACAAGGTCGTCGTGACATTGTTGACTGTCGCGGTTTGCGGCGCGCCGCCGAGGGCGCCGAAGACGCCGGCCGTGATCGCCAGCGGCACAACGAATTGCACCACGCTGACGCCGAGGTTGCCGAGGCCTGCGTTGATGGCGAGCGCATTTCCCTTTTCCGCCTTGGGGAAGAAGAAGGAAATGTTGGCCATCGAGGAGGCGAAGTTGCCGCCGCCGAAGCCGCAGAGCAGCGCCAGTGCGAGGAAGATCCAGTACGGCGTTGCGGGATTTTGCACCGCAAAGCCCATGCCGATGGCGGGGATCATCAGCGACCATGTCGAGAGCGTCGTCCACAGACGGCCGCCGAACATCGCCGGCATGAAGCTGTAGAAGATGCGCAGCGTCGCGCCCGAGAGGCCCGGCATCGCCGCGAGCCAGAACAATTGATCGTTCGTGAAGGCGAAGCCTACGGACGGCAGTTTCGCGACGACGACCGACCACACCATCCACACCGCAAAGGCGAGCAGAAGACACGGCACCGAGATCCAGAGATTGCGGCGTGCGATGGCGCTGCCCTCGCTGTCCCAGAAGGTCTTGTCTTCCGGCCGCCAGCTTTTGAGCGCGCCGGTGGCGGCAAGCGCCCCCGATTGCGCCGGCGTATGTATCGTCTGCATTTCCGGCAGTTCCGGCAGATTGCGTGCGGGCACGCCTTCTTCCGCTGCTGCGCGTTCCATCGAGCGGATGGCGAAGTGCATCCACAGCAGCGAGATCGAGACCACCACAAACAGAAGCCAGAAGCAGCTCTGCCAAATGCCGGTGAGATCGTTCAGCATGCCGAAGGCAATCGGCAGGACGAAGCCGCCGAGACCGCCGACGAGGCCGACGATGCCGCCCACCGCACCCACGCGATCGGGATAATAGACGGGAATGTGTTTATAGACGGCGGCTTTGCCGAGGCTCATGAAGAAGCCGAGCACGGAAGCGACGACCATGAAGCCGATGACGCCGAGTTTGGTGGAGAATGTCACCGGGCCCTGGATGCCTTCCATCACATATTGCGTCGGCGGATAGGACAGGATGAAGGTGCAGACGACCGAGACCATGAAGGTCCAGTACATCACGCGCCGCGCACCGAAAGAGTCGGAGAGGTGTCCGCCGTAGGCGCGGAAGATAGAGGCGGGGATGGAATAGGCCGCACCGATGATGCCGGCTGTCGTCACGTCGAGGCCATAGACGCCGATGAGATAGCGCGGCAGCCACAGCGCCAGCGCGACGAAGGCGCCGAAGACGAAGAAGTAATAGAGCGAGAAGCGCCAGACCTGGATGTTCTTTAGCGGCTCCATCATCGCTGCGAGCGATTCCGGCTTCTGGCCGGTGGCGCGCCGCTGGGCGAGATCGGGATCGTCCTTGGTGAAGAGAAAGAAAACGATGGCCATGACGCCGAGCGCGATGGCCCAGACGAGCGCAACGGTTTTCCAGCCATAGGCGACCATGATGACGGGCGCCGCCAGCTTCGTCACGGCTGCGCCGACATTGCCTGCGCCGAAGATGCCGAGCGCCGTGCCCTGTTTCTCCACCGGGTACCATTTCGCCACATAGGCGATGCCGACCGAGAAGGAGCCGCCGGCGATGCCGACACCGAGCGCAGCCAGAAGGAAGGTCGTGTAGTCGTAGGCAAGCGAGAGGAGGGCGGTCATGACCGCCGCGCTCAGCATCGTCAGTGTGTACACGACGCGACCGCCATACTGGTCGGCCCAGATGCCGAGCATCAGGCGGATCAGCGATCCCGTCAGGATCGGCGTGCCGACGAGCAGGCCGAACTGCGTATCGGTGAGGCCCAAATCCTTTTTGATCTGTATGCCGATGATGGCGAAGATCGACCAGACCGCAAAGCAGACGGTGAAGGCGATGGTTGACAGCCACAGAGCCCGGCTCTGGTCGGATGGCTGGATTGTGGCGCTTGGCATGATTGCCCCCAATGCTCTCTGGCTTCGCTGACGACGCAGATGCAGGGTGGCGAGCGGGTTCCACGCACGGGTTGATGTGCATCAACCAATTAAAAAAGCCCGGCCTTTTCAAGAGTTAAGGAAATAATGGTCAATTCCACAAAGGTCGAAGATCAATTTGAAGGCAGTTGAATGCATTTTTGAGATTGATTTTCATCAAGGCAAGAATTGCGATTTCGCCATTAGTTTTAGATCTTAAGACGGAGGGGCAGGTCATGCGCGCCGAAGAAGTAGCGGAAATGCAGCGCTTGACGCTGTTCGAAGGGGTTGCACCGGCACATGCGAATGCGATGCTGAAGGCGTCTTTTTTGCAACGGTTTCCCGCGCGCGTCGAACTGGTGCGCGAGGGCGAGCCAGCCGATTTTCTGCATGTCATTGTCGAGGGGCAGGTCGAGGTCTATTCTGCCTATCGGGACCGTGAAACGACGGTGGCGGTCATAGGGCCCGGCCACAGTTTCATCGTCGCGGCGGTTATCCTCGACCGCATTTATTTGAAATCCGCGCGCGCGCTCACGCCGGCGCGCATTCTGATGATTCCCGCGGAATCCGTCCGCCGTTATTTCGGCGAAGACGCCGCCTTCGCGCGTGCGCTCGCGGTCGAGTTGGCGCTCGCCTATCGCAGCGTCGTCAAGGAACTCAAGAACCAGAAACTGCGCTCTAGCCTAGAAAGACTGGCCAATTGGCTGCTGGTGGAAAACAAACACAGCGGGGCGAAGAATGAATTCACTTTGCCCTTCGACAAGAAGATTCTCGCCTCCCGCCTCGGCATGGCGCCGGAAGTCCTGTCGCGCTGCTTTGCTGCACTAAGTCCCTATAAGGTCGCGGTAAAAGGCGCAACAATGAAGATTGGCGATATCGAGGCGCTGGAAACTCTTGCCAAGCCCACTGCTACAATCGACGATTTTGGGGTTTGAACTAGAATTGCTAATTGGCATGTCCTAAAGCATCCCAAAGAAGTGCTTCATTCGCCGAGCAGTTCATCAGAGATCCAAGCCCTCGCACAGTGGCGAAATCTCCGAACTTTCCTTGCAGGTACTTGAGGCAGGCCCAAATAGTCGCCTGATTTGAGTTGATGACAGGTTTTCCCAGAAATTGCTCCAGTCTCTCGATAACGTCGATCTGCGTCGTATTCGTACATGAAAGAAAATAGCCATCTGCTTCCGGCCGAACATTGTCCTTCACCACATCTATCCAGCGTGAAGGAGGGACCGAGAGAAAACCGTCGCTCACCGGCACGTCGAGCGCTACGTTGTGCAGCGTTTCGATGCCAAAGTGTTCAAGATACTCAATCTCATGATCATTGATTGCTTGTTCGTAAGGTGACACCAATACGAGTCTACTGATCGAAGATGCCTCAAGTGCTGCGAGAACGGCTTGTGCAGTGGTTATGGCAGCAGCATTTGATTGAGATCGTATGGCTTCAAGGAGACTCTTCTCACCCTCAGGACCATGTTCCATTGAATTGCCGGTGCAATGAAAGACAATAACGTCGCATTTGGCATCTGCCAATCCGCTGGCAGCACGTTCAACTTCCCGCGCCAGAACATCTAGTGGCTTGGTATGCGGTCCTGTCATCTGAAGGCGCGTCGTATGTATTCCGACGTCGACAGGCATGTAGGTTCGAAATTGAGGCTCGGAGAGGCGATTGCTCGAAGGAATAATCAAGCCCACTCTCGCGCGGGCAAAGCCTGTCGACTGCTCGATTGACATTGCCTGAGAACTTGCAAGATTCAAGACGTTATTCATTCCTGATCCCCGTTTAGCTCCAAAATTCGATCGAACGCAGCCGTGCGACTTCGCCGAAGCGCAACGAGCCTGAAGTTTTCTACAGTCGTTTAAGGAGCCTACCTCGTGTTGCGGTAGAGCACAAAGTGCGCGGCGTCCTGATCATGTTCGTGTAGTTTGGTAGACGTCAGTCCTTCGCACGAATCTCGATCATTCTGTCGATAACTGGCTGAGGGGTGGCGTAAAGCTTGTCCAGAATGGCCTGCACAGCCTGTCCATCCATCGGATCAACATCCATGTTTGTCTTCTTTGCTTCCGCGAGAAACTGCTCGTCCTTCATCGTGCTCATGAAGGCGGCTTGGAGAGCAACAAGACGCTCTGGGGATATATCGGGCGGACCGCCAACAGGCCGTGCGGCTTCCCAGTTGCTCGCCATGACGAACATGATCTGGCGAGCGACGTCATCCTTTACGAGATCGAGTATCATCGGAACGTCCGGAATTTCCGGATTCTTTGTTAGTCCCAGTTGCACCAATATGTTGATGCGACGGTGCTCGAGCCAGTCTGGTCTCGCTGATTTGATGCTCGCTAAAGTGAAACTGCAAAAACCGTGCAATTCGCCGCGCTCCATGGCTATACCAATGGCGCCACTGTCGCGATATCCGGTGACAGGTTTGTACTTTGTGCCTGTAAAGGCATTCAGGAGTTGTGGAAAAAGATAAGAGTCCGTGAAGCGGCCAATGGCGCCCACAAGGACTTCCTTGTCCTTGACATCGTTGTATTTCTCAATACCCGAGGTATGCCAGGTGAAGCATAATGGGGTTGAACGGCTTACGCTGCCGAGCCAGCTGAATTTTTTAACATCGAAACGCGCCTGCTCGTTCTTGAACATAGGTTCCATGAAAACGTTCACGACAAGGCCGACAGCGGTACCGTCTCGAGGCGCAACATTGTAGAGATAATTTGCCATGGTAAGGCCTCCAGCGCCAGGCATATTCTCTACGACAATGGTGGGTTGGCCTGGAATGTGTCGGCCGATGTGGCGCGCAACTGCGCGGGCATACACGTCAAAACCGGTTCCGGGGCCATAACCAACCAACATGCGAACGTTCTTGCGAGTAAAGAAGTCGGCTACAGGCTGAGTTTGCGCACTCGCGCTTACTGAGCAAACGCAAACAACGGCCGCCACACATAGAGCGTTGGAATTTCGCATTGGCCTAGCCTCCCTGATCCAGTCTTACGCCGTTCTTTTTGGTCAGGATGACTCTTTGACCTGTGGTTTGCAAGCCGCTCAAAAGTGTGGACTGGCGTGCGTTCGAAAAAAGGCCGTCTTTATTTGTGTCAGTTGGCCTCTGATTTCCGGTGAGCTTGAAGTACCGAAAGTGGGGGGAGAGGGTCATACGCGAAACCTAACCGGCGTACCCAGCCGGGCAACTGTTTTTATTCTGACAGAGCCACTGGTTTCCGCGGACACTGCCGTCGCGACGACTTATTTTTTAGCGTCCGGCTTCGTCTCCACCGACATCAACATGCTCGCGCGCTCCACGACGGCACGTGGAGCCGCATAGGCTTTGCGGATGACATCATGGATATCTTGCGCTGTGACTAGTTCGATTTCGGTGCCTTGGCGCGATGCGTCATCGAGGAAGGCCGAGTCGCTCAGCATTTTGCCGAACGCTTCCCGCAATGCCGCGATCCGCTCTGCCGGAACGTCGGGTGGTGCGAAGACAGCGCGCGTCAGACGATACTTACTGAACACCAGTTCCATCGCCAACCGGTCTTCCGCATTTTTCGCCAAGTCGACCGCCATCGGAACATGCCCGATCCGCGCGTCCGATTTGAGCCCGAATTGCATCAGCAGGTTGATCTTTTTCCCAGACAGCCAATCGCCTTTTGTTGCGACAAGCCCCGAATAGCCGGCAGCTCCGATGCCTTCAATTTCGCCTCGCTCCAGCGCGAGATACATATCTGCAGGCCCTTGATAGCCGGAGACCAGCTTGAACTGCGCGCCTAAAGTCCGTGTTAGAATGAGCGGCATCAGAGCATTGTCGGTCTGCACGCCCGTCGTTCCCGAAATCATTGGGCGCGACAAGAGATCCTTATAGGTTTTGAAAGGCGAACTGGCGGACGAAAACATCACCATCGTTTCGACGACCGGATTACCGATCCAGTTATATTTTAACGGATCGAACTGAATATTGCCGCCATCTTTGGAGATGATTTTGAACAGCGGCTCGAAGGCGACGCCGTTCTGCGGCATGCCGATCACGGTGCCGTCCTTGGCGGCCAAGTTGTATATGAAATTGGCCAGCGGAATACCGCCGGCGCCCGGCATGTTGCGGACAACAAACGACGGATTACCAGGTATATGCCGCCCGAAATGCATCGCCATCAACCGCGTCGTGGCATCGTAGCCGCCACCAGGGCCGGTTCCCACATAGAAGTTGACCGTCTTGCCACGATAGAAGTGTTCAACAGGTGAAGCCTCCGACGGGCAGGAAAACGAGGCAATCAGCGTCAGGCCAATACATCCTGCGAGGCGGCTGTGACACATGGCTTCCTCCCCAAGTCATGAACCTGTTTCTTTAGGCCGCTTGGCCGGTCGACAGTGACGCAAGCAGCCTGCCGTGGCCGGCGATCGGGTCGCGGAGGCCCAACCGCTTGAAGGCGATGTAGAATGCCGCGGGTGTGGCCGATACGATGGGAATCCGGCAATCGCGTTCGAGCACTTCGAGAACATCGCAGACAGGCCATTGCGGGCAAGGCATGTAAACGGCCTGCGCTGCCGGCGTCTCCGATACAGCCTTGTAGGTCGCGGCGTATATATCGGAGACGGGAACGGCTTGCAGGTCCTTGAAGCCGATATCGAGATAGGCCGTTCGCGCGACCTCGAAGCCATAATGTTCCAGGCAGCGCACGATCTTCGTGTTCGTGGCTTCGGGATAGGGCGTCACCAACACGACCTTGCGGGCCTTGAGGTCCTCCAGCGACTCGATGCCAGTGCGAATGGATGTCGTCGACGGGATACCGGTCAGGTTTTCGAGCCTGGCGACCAGCTCCTTATCAAATCCAGGAGGGCGATTGGTCACCAGCGGCGCCCCGCCATGGATGATGAAATCAACATGGCGCGATTGCAGGTATTTGGCCCTGCTTTCGACCGCCGCTAGTCCCTCTTCGTACTCCGTGGGCTTCCAATCGTTGATATTGCAGGTCACGCCGACGAGGCCTACCCCTTCAGGCGCGAAGGAATAGAATTCGTAGGGAACCAGTTCCATGACGGTCGGCGTGATGTAGCCAATGCGTCTGCGCCATCCGAACATTCGGTTTCCTCCACCATTTGTGCTTTGAAGGACATTGCCAGCGGAAACGTTTGGAAGCGCTGGTCTCCGCCCCCTTCACCTTGATGGCGCCGAAAAACATTGTTCTGTAAGAGGTATAATCCCACAGGACGGGGCGCGGCAGGGCAAACAGTGCCACGTCAGAATATCACACTGGTTTCCTCTGACAATGCCATCCTTCTTGCGCCGAGGGAGGTACTCCGATCGGCTGATAGCGCACAAGATCGGCCTGGCGTATCCTGGTAGGCGAAGTCATCGACGACCTTGGCGAGCGGCAGTTTGGCAATGGTGGGTTGATATCTGATCGAGCGCCCTGTTTTCCCGATGTCCCGGCTCTGAGCAAGAACGAGGCTGGATACGCATGTTGTGCCTTTGATTCAGTTGCATGACGGGCGAGCGACTCTCCCTATCATACCTTCAGATTGCCTTAAGTTGCTTGAAGTCCCACGTTCAGGCCTTCAGCTGAGCGACGGAGTGGAATATGCTTGTGACGCAAATGCCCTTATTTCACCCTGCCCGATAGTTGGCTTCTATTCTATTACTGCGGAAAAGCTAAATTGGTCATCGCTACACTTACCATAGTAGGGAGGAAGAAGCGCGAAGGTGGGCCCAAACACTATACGTCCGGCTAAGCGGAGCCAACTGTTTAGACCGGTTCGTTGGCAAGAGCTGGGACTGCTGCCCTTAAACCCGCCCGCTCCATCCGGGGAAACACTTCTTGAATGAAGTACGGCAACTCCTGCAGATAGTTCAAAAACACCAAAGTTGACCCCGATACGCCCAGCGAAGCGACTTTCTGAAGCACTTCAACGACGTCATCGGGAGTACCGATTACCGGATACATACCGGCGAACATGCCTGGAAAACGACGAGGCTTTTCGCCGGATAGCGTTGCTGCAAGTTCGCGATCAAGGGCTGTACCGCCAATTTTGGTACTCGCCGACATTGTGGACCGACGTTGCCGCGCAAAGTACTCGACAGCGTCAGGATCCGCCATTTCTACGGCATAATAGTGCACGTATTCCTCGGCTTCCTTGCGGGTCGGTTTGCAAACAAATTGGGTCTGGACATAGACTTCGGGCCGGCGGCCAAAGGCAGCTGCGCTATTTTGCAGATGCTCGACAGTGGACTTTGTAACTGACATATCCTGCATCGTTGTAAAGAGTATGTCCGCCGCCTGTGCTGCGAATGTTTGGCCGTCGCCCGATTGGGCTGCAGACATCACTGGCGGCATTGGCTGCTGCAAAGGCAGTGGGTCCGTTATAAGTCCCTCAAGATCGAAATACTGGCCTTTCCAATCGAACTTTGGGCCGCCCTCGAGCAGCTTCGCGTAAATTTTGAACCATTCTAGGCCCCTTGCATACCGGTGCTCGCCGTCCAACTTGATGCCGTGCGGCTTGAATTCGTCAGGGTTCCATCCACACACAATATTCAGGCCGGCTCGTCCGTTTGTCGCATGGTCAAGCGTTGCAATTGCCTTTGCCGCAAATGCTGGCGTTATCAGCGAAACATGTGCTGTAACAAACAAGCCGGTACGCTTTGTCTGTGCTCCTAATGCAGCAGCCTGCGTAAACGTTTCAAAGGAGCGCCCCCACATATCGGCCAAACCACCGAGGCCATGCCATTTTGCGATTGGAAGCAAGAACTCAATGCCTGCTTCGTCCGCGAGCTGGGCGACAGCTACCATTTCATTCCAATCCGCCCGCCACCGCTCAGGTGCACGACTCGGCGTCATGCCGCCAGCGCAGTTGATGCCGAAGACACCGAACTTAAATCGGTTATCGCCAAAGAAGGTCGTCATAGATCATCTCTGCTCATTGGGATCTGAGCCCATTCAAGAGATGGGCCCAATGCTTTTCCCTCACTCAAATAGCGCTTTGAGCTTTGGCGCATCGACCGGGGAGTTCTTTGCGAGGCGATCCCATACCACCTGATGCGCCATAGAAACGAATCGCTTTCCCGCTTCAGGCGAGAGCGTCGTTACTTGCATGCCGCCCTTGCGCATGATTTCATCATCTTGCTTGTCAAGCTTGTCGTAAAAATCATACGAAAGGCGTTCGATATCCTGCATCACTTTTTCGATCAGTTCGCGAGACTCTTTCGGCAACGAATTCCATTTCGTAAGATTTGCAACCAGCATTAGATCTCCGGTAAAGAAACCGGGAGCGATGCGGTATTTGAGGTGCTTATTCCATCCCAGATTTGGCATCGTGTTGATAGGGAATCCGACGCCGTTTACTAAACCGCGCTCGAGCGAAGTGTAGACTTCAGGAATCTGGATAACGACGGGAGTTGCTTTCAGAGTCACCAAGAACTCTCTGTAAATAGCTGTCGTCCTGATCTTCAATCCAGACAGGTCGAGCATTCCGTCCGATGCCATTTTTGGCTCGTCACGCAAGTATAAGTAGAATGAGAAGTTGGCACCCGGCCAACCAAGGAGGTACGCATTCATCTTCTTGGCGTGGATGTCTTGCAAAAGCTTCCAACCGCCGTTCGCGCGAACTTCCCACGGCTTCTTGCCTGCGGCAATTAAGGCATCGCCCTCGGGCACCACGCCCTGATAATAATTTGCCGCCGTATAAAGCAGGTCAACGACGCCATTCCGGACGGCTTGCGCCTGGTCCGGAGCTGTGATCACCTCGGGGCCACCCAAGTGATTAATCTTGATTTTGCCACCACTCTCCTGATCGACGCGCTTGACCAGCTCTCGCAGCATATCGTTGGTTGCAAGCGGAGTTGGGAACGCACTCACTGCACGAAGCGTTATCGTCTGCGCGATAACGACCTTAGGCATCGCAGCAATCAACATACCCACTGCAGCGAATTTGATAAATCTAGTGCAAAGAGCACCGGCAGTTTTCACACCCCGCATGAGTTCCCTCCATCCAAGGCAGGTCGCTTCCGGAACCTGTCCAAATGAAGTCTGGCACACTTTTGGCCTACGGAAAAGAACCAAGGGTAATTTAGCAAAAAGTCCGATTAGTGGCTGGCATTTTGCGCATCTTGTGACAAGATAGTCAAATTCCGTGAGATAAGCCGGGGTCAATAATGCCGGTTGGGGGGGGAACGGATGAAAGCATTATTGGATTTACAACGATGGGTCGTAAACGGACTGGCTGTTGTTTCTGGCGGCGTCTTGGGGCTCTTCACAATTGGCATATGCGCTGACGTTCTTATTAGAACATTTGGCTCGCGTCCCCTGCCGTATACTGCAACACTGGTTGAGTACGGGTTGTTTTATGTCACATTTCTATCGGCGCCATGGCTCTTGCGCGATAAGGGACATGTGTACGTGGACATGGTTATGCGCATGATGTCGCCGCGCGCAAAGCGCTTGAATGAGATATTGGTTTATTTTCTCGGCTTCGGATCGACGGCGATACTTACCTATGCAGCACTTTATATGACTTGGGATAGCTACGTCCGGATGGATCTCGAAACTCGCGATTTCGACATGCCGCGCTGGTTACTGTTTCTACCGATGACGATAAGCTTTTTTCTCATTTCGCTTGAGTTTCTTCGGTACCTCCTAGGCCATGATTCCATGTATCAGGACAGCCGGAGTGACCAGCTATGATTATGCCATGGTATTACGCCTGCGCATTGCTCATCGGTACGATCTTGGTGTTGATGGGTTTGGCAATCCCTGTTGCTTTTGCATTTTTGTTGGCCAATATCATACTTGGGCTTATTTTTATCGGGGGGTTTGCGAGTCTCACCCAGTTGGTCGCGAATGCCGGTACTTCGGTTAGCAATTTCACCCTGGCCCCGATTCCTCTTTTCGTCATCATGGGTGAGCTATTTTTTCATACAGGTCTTGCATTTCGGGTGTTCGACGCGCTCGACAAATGTTTGGGTCGGCTTAGGGCGCGACTTTCCTATTTGGCAGTAGGCGGGGGCACCATATTCGCGATGCTGTCAGGGTCCAGCATGGCGAACACCGCCATGATGGGCTCCCTGATGATCCCTGATATGATGCGGCGCGGTTACAAGAAGCATATGGCTATGGGGCCGATTCTTGGTACGGGTGGTCTCGCGGTCATTATTCCCCCCTCTGGGCTCGCAGTCCTGCTCGGCAGCCTCGCCCACATCGACATTGGAGGATTGCTGATTGGTGGCGTCATTCCCGGGTTGATCCTTGCCACTTTATACGTCCTGCTCATTCGCTTTCGTGTCTGGCTCGATCCTGAGGCAGCCCCGTCCTACGAAGTGCCCAAAATTTCGCGGCGCGAAATGCTTGCTGCGGTCGTTGTTAACATACTACCCATGAGTTTCGTGGTGTTCTGTGTAATTGGCCTTATTGTGCTTGGCGTTGCGACGCCCACCGAGGCTGCAGCATTTGGGGCGTTAAGTGTCTTCATACTCGCGATTCTATTTCGTTGCTTGACTTGGAGCGCAATCCGAAAGTCTCTGGAGGGATCGCTTCGCGTTACGGCGATGACGTTCTTCATTATTGCGGGATCGTCGACGTTTAGTCAGATCATGGCCTTTTCCGGGGCCAGCAACGGTATGGTTACTTGGGCAACCGGGTTCGACGTATCAGCAATCTCCATGCTTCTGATCATGTTTGCAGTTCTTATTGTACTCGGGATGTTCATGGATCAGGTTTCGATGATGATGCTCACCCTGCCAGTCTTTATGCCATTGGCCAAGTCGCTCAATTTTGATTTGGTATGGTTTGGCCTGATCATGCTTATGGCATTGGAAATCGGTTTTACGACGCCGCCTTTCGGCTTGTTGCTGTTTGTTATGATGGGGGTGGCGCCCAAGGGGACTACGCTTCAAGAAGTTTCGATGGCAGGTCTTCCCTATATCGCCACCACTATATTCGTTGTCGCTTTAATGATTGTTTTTCCACAGATAGTGTTGTGGTTGCCTTCGCTCGTGCCACATTGACTTCGAACCGAGCGGTGACTTGAGCTATCGCGTTTGCCACGACCTGTTTCTCTGTACAATTCGCCTTCGCGGAATGGTGCACGAGAGTGCATGCGCTTCTTTAGACTCCAAGCTCAATACGGGTGGTGCGAACATTGACTTTGTGGCTCGCCTAGTCCCAGAGTTCTCCGGAGGAAGAATACTAACTGACGGGGTAGGCTATGAACATACTGATCAAAAGCGCGTTTGCTTCGGTCATTGCTTTTAGTTGCCCCTCGTATGCTTATGCCGATGACGTCGAACGGTTCTTCAAGGGCAAACAAGTAAATGTCGTTGTCAGCACCGGTCCAGTTGGAACTTATGCGCAGTATGGCCGTCTACTGGTCGAGCATATGGCTCAATTCATACCAGGGCGGCCCACCCTTGTGTTCCAAACTATGCCTGGTGCTGGTGGATTGATCGCGGCTAACCACGCGTACAATGTAGGAGCGCAAGATGGGACGTCGTTGCTAGTCATTGGGCAGAATTTTGCCCTCGATCAGGCGATAGAGAGTCCTGGCGTCCGCTACGATGCTCGCAAGTTCAATATCGTCGGGCGTTTTACCGATAACACCACCGTCTCTCTGGGTTGGCGCGCGGCAGGCGTGACTTCGATCCAGGAGTTAATGCGGCGGGAGGTCAACACAGGCGGGACCGGCGCGGCTTCGCCAACTGATTCATTCCCCAGAATGCTCAATGCCGTCGCAGGAACGAAGTTTAGAGTGATTGCTGGCTATCGCGGTTTGGACGAGCTCATGATGGCTATGGAGCGCGGCGAGACAGAAACGATGATCACCAGTCTCCAATCTCTGGGCAGTATTTTTCGAAGGCAAATGGAGGAAAAGAAAGTTTCAATCCTAGTTCAGTTTTCTGTTCATCGGCACGTCAGCATCCCGGACGTACCCACTGCTGGTGAATTGAGCAAAACCGAGAACGGAAAGCTTGTCGCAGATCTAGTAGGTTCCACGGCTGAGATCGGCAGGTCGGTGGTAGCTCCGCCTAACGTCCCAAAAGAAAGGTTGGAGGCTTTGAGGAGCGCTTTTTCCAGGATGACGCTTGACGCGGCGTTCCGCTCAGATGCTGAAAAGCAGAAGCTTGATCTTAATCCTGCAGATGTCGGAAGTTTACATGCGTTGATTGAGATGACTCTCAGTGCTTCACCTGATGTCGTGGCGGAGACACGCAGAATTCTAGCAACCAAGTGAGTACGAAGAGCTGTTTTCACCGCTACGAAAAATATCGTAAGCTCGCGGTCCTTGGCAGTTACTAGTCTGACTTGACTTCCGGCTTTGATGCGAACGGGGATGTTTCCTTATCGGTGTTTTTGTAGCACGCCGTTCAAACGGATTTGGGTTAGACCACTGTTCAGCGTGCCCAAGCTCGTATTCATGTCTTGTTTACGGTGGGCAGAAAACAGTCCTCCCAGTTTCTGTCACGGGATCCCTGTGATTGTTACTCGTGACGCGAGTTTTCCTCGGGTGTGTGAGATAAGTTGTCACCAGGGGTCTTGCTTCGACTCGCGATCAAACAAATCCCTTTCCCTCTTCATCGGCGCTGCAATCCGTGACCTGCTTGCGGGTGTGAAGCCGAACTCGGAGGCGACGCGCAGCATGATCTCGGCCTGGCGGTTGGCGATGGCGATGTAGGGCGATTGCATGGGAAATCCTTGCGGTGATTTTACCATGGAGCCGTATGTCTGGATGGCGGCGGTCGCTTCGGCCCAGAGTTCGTAGGCGCCGCAGTAGGTTGCAAGCGCGGCCCGGTCGAGCGGCGTGAGCAGCCGGAGTTTGACGAGATCGGCAGCCAGACGCTCCCATTCCGCCTTTGCTACGGCACCGAGTTCCGATGGGCAGTCGGGAACGGCAGGCGCGGGCAGGGGCTCGTCCGCATTGAGTGGTCGTTTGCCGGGATTGCCCGTGATGGCCTTGATGTGAGTGGGAACAGGCTTGCGTCCGCGCATGTCAGTTGCTCCCGGTAAGCGTGGAATTGGATTGGGGCGAGGATTTCGGTGTTTCACGTGAAGCCGCTTTGTTGCGATCTTCTACGATCGGGTTCGCTTCCGTGCTCGATTTGCGAAGGTTCGCGATTTCTTCAAAGGAGTGGCCGATGAGGTCAGGGCGTGATGCGCCGTTGGGGTTGTCCTGCGCATCGGGCGCGGTTTCCTGCAATGTTGCCTTCTGCCCCGTAAATGTCTGCCAGCGCAGAATGGCGACGTCGACATAGGCAGGGTTGAGTTCGATGCCGAGGCAGATGCGCTGAACGGACTCGGCAGCGATCAGAGTGGTGCCCGAACCCATGAAGGGCTCGTAGACAAAGTCGCCCTTGCCAGAGTTGTTGAGCATGGGCCTGCGCATGCACTCGACCGGCTGTTGATTTCCACTGAGAACTGACCCGGGATTTCCACCGAGAAGTGACCCGGCTTGATGATGAGATTAGGTCAGGTCGTCGTCAAGTTTCGGTGCTTCTCCCTGGTTGGCTTTGCGGGTTTTGCGCTGCTGCTTTTGAAGCGGAAGCTGTCGTTTCCGGTCTCCACGATATGGCAACGATGAGTGAGGCGATCGAGCAGCGCGGTCGTCATCTTGGCGTCGCCGAAGACCGTCGCCCATTCGCCGAAGCTGAGGTTCGTGGTGTTGACGACACTGGTTCGATCATAGAGTTTGCTGAGCAGATGGAAGAGCTGAGCTCCCCCGGATGCGCTGAACG
>CAINED010000024.1 GCA_903847605.1 uncultured Hyphomicrobiales bacterium
CGCACAAGCCGAACGGCTTCGACCTTGAACTCCCGACTGAACTTACGCCTCTGCATCACACACCTCCGGCTTCATAAAACACCTTTTCTCGGTGTCCACGAAACCGGCAGCAGGCCAGTTTGCGCTGCCCCTCATCCGGCGCTGCGCGCCACCTTCTCCCCATAAAATGGGGAGAAGGGTAGTCCCTTACTCCGCCTTTTTCTTTTTGCCTTTGCGGATCAGCATCAAGTTGCGCACGTAGATGAAGAGCCCCAACCCCTGCCCCAAGATAAACACGGGATCGCGCCGGTACAGCGCATAGACGAAGAGCAGAAAGCCGCCGCCGATCGAGAAGAACCAGAATGAGAGCGGCACCACGCTGTCGCCCGCTTTCTCGCTCGCGATCCATTGCACGAGGAAACGCGCGGTAAAGAACGCCTGGCCGAGAAAGCCGAGCACGACCCAGCCGTCGAGCGATTGCACGAATATCTGGTGCAGATAGCCGCCGACGGAATTCGAGAGATCGACGAGCATCAGGCGGGCTCCTTTCCGCTCTCGCTATGATTCACATTGCCGACTTCCTGCGCCTGCGGCACGCGCTTGCGCCGGCGGATCAGCCAGCGCACGCCCATGAGATCGACGATGCCGACCCAGAGGCGATCGAAAAAGCCGTAGTTGGAAACGCCGGTGAAGCGCGGCCTGTCGATCACGTCGACGAAGGCGAGCGTATAGCCCTCGCGCTTCACGAGCGCCGGCATGAAGCGATGCAGCGCATCGAAATAAGGCAGCGCGAGATAGGCTTCGCGCCAGAAGCATTTGAGTCCGCAGCCGGTGTCGCGCGTGGAGTCGTTGAGAATGCGGCTGCGCACGGCATTGGCGACTTTCGACTGGAAGCGCTTGAAGCCCGTCGCCTTGCGCCCGACCCGTTGTCCCTGCACGAGACCGCAGCCGGTCCCTGCCGCCTCGAGCGCTGCGATCATCTGCGGGATGAATTCCGGATTGTTCTGGCCGTCGCCGTCGAGCGTGACGCAAATCGGCGCGCGCGCCGCGCGAACCCCCGTGCGCACGGCGGCGGACTGGCCGCAGGATTGCGCATGGTCGATGCGGCGCAGGTGCGGGCGTGTCTCAATGAGGCGCGACAGTTCGGCAGGGGTGCCGTCGGTCGAGCCGTCGTTGACATAGATGATCTCGAAGGGGCCGAGCGGCGTCAGCGCCGCATCGATTTCGGAGACGAGGGATTCGATATTCCCCTGCTCGTTGCGGACGGGGACGATCACGGCGATGCGGGGACTGGCCGCGGCTTTCTCGGTCATGACGGAGGTTCCCTGCGGGATTCCCTGTGATTCAGGCCCGTGCTTTGCCCGGTCCCAGCAACGCGCGCAAGCTTGGGGCGACAAGCCCCTGCCCGCGCGGGACCATGCCTTCGGCCGTGTATTCGAGAACGAGCCGGCGGCCTGCAAAGGCGCGGGCGGTCAGCCAGGCTGCGGCAAGCCCGACGGCGGCTCCGGCGATCACATCGGCCGGATAATGGGCGCCGACGACGATGCGCGACACGGCGACGAGAAACGCCATTAAAAACAATGGTATTCGCCATTTCGGCAGGAACAGGCCGAGCGTCCACGCCACCGCGAAGGCCGTGATCGTGTGGCCCGAGGGAAAGCTTGCCTGAACCGACGTGAAGCTGAACGGGTCGAAGTGAAAGGGGCCGAGACTTTCGAGCAGGCGCGGCCGGGCGCGCCCCACCAGGTGCTTGAGCGCCTGCGACGCGATGCCCGAGGTCGCCGTAATGACGAAGACCAGCAGCGCACGACCCGCCAGCAGGCGCAGGCCCTCGCGCATGCGCAGATCGGGACAGGATGCGGCTGCCAGCGCCGCGCCGGCCGCCGTCAGAAACGATAGCGCAAAGATATATCCGGACGAGCCGATCATGGTTATCAGCGCGAAGATGCGATACGTGCCGCGCGAGAGTTCGCGCGCGCTGCGGATCGCCGGCGCATCGAACTGCCAGGCGACTATGCCGACGACCACAAGACAGATCAGCGTCAGGGCCGTCGCCATTGAGAGCGACACCGGCGGCGCTTCATGGCTGCGCCGTCGCCATTCTCGGAAATAGGTGTGGGCCTCCGCCGGAAGCCGTTTCACGGCGTGCCCCCTGCCCGCACCCAGACGCCGAAATCAAGCTTTCTGCCGCCGTTGATGTTCATGCCGGTAATGCGCTCGCGCAGCCGCACACCGGGCGTATCGCCAAGCGCCGTCTTGAAGGCTGCCTCCTGGCGCGCTTCCACGAAGGCGAGGCGGCACGGTCCATCCTGCATGAAGGCGGCGGCCCGCTTGCCGTCGAGCATGGCGATGTCCGTACGTGTCAGGAAGACAAGCGAGGGCTCGTAATAACCGGAAGATGCGAGCGCCGTGTCGGCACAACCGCCGACTCGCGCTTGAGCGGCCATCCGGGGAGAAATCGCAATATCCGTACCCGTATCGCCCCGGAGCACACCGAGATAGGCAACGAGAGACAGGCAGACCGCCGCGATGGCGCCGGCGGCAATGCGCCTGACGTGATCGTATCGCGGCAGGGCGAAATAAACAGCCGCGAACAGGCCGACAGGGCCGAAAAGGAAATAGACCCAGCTTGGCGCCGCCTTGGCCCAGATCGCGTAACCCAATACCGCCGCCAGCGCCGCACCCATCAGCGCCGGGACCAGCCACAGCACAGCGCGCCGCCAGCGCGTGTCGAGGCCGAGCGCGCCACGTTCGATGCCAATGACGACAAGGATCGCAATCGCCGGATAAAGCGGCAGCACGTAGTGCGGTAATTTCGTCGGGACGATTTCAAACAACAGCCACGCCGGAACCACCCAGCAGATCAGGAACAGGACGCGGGCGTCCTTCCGGCTCATCCAGACGAAGGGCGCGGCAAGCGCAGCCAGCGGCGCCATCGGCCAGGCCGTGCCCCAAAACGCCGCGAAATAGGTGAGAGGCGGCGCTCCATGCGCTTCCTGCCCTGACCCGACCTTGCCGAGCATGTCGGCGCCGACGGAATCGGCAAGAAACGCGCCCTTCGTCACGACCATGATCATAACGAACCAGGGCAGTACGATCAGCAGCGCCCACAGGAGGCCCGGACCCACTTTCAATGGCCGCAGCCACGGCGCAGCGCGATCACGAGCATAAAGCGCGACGCCCGCCAGCAGCGGGATCATCGGCGTGATCGGCCCCTTGACGAGAAGGCCTATGCCGATGGCGGTCCAGAAGATCGCCGGCAAGCGCCACGGATTTCCGGTGGTCTGCCCCAAAAATATCCGCGCAAAGGCACCCATGGCGGCAAGAACTGTCGCCAGCACTGTGGCGTCGGTCTTCGCCAGTCGCGCCTCGACACCGATCAGCACGGTCGACGCTAGCAGCAGGGCCGCGAGGAAAGCTCCGGATCGCGACACGAAGGCGAGAGCGGTCCAATAGGCGAGCAACACGGCCCCGATCGCCGCCAGCAGCGACGGCAGGCGATAAAGCCAGATCTTTCGACGCGCATCCTCGACGCCCAGCTTTTCGCCAAGCGTGACGCTGGCAGCCTGCAGCCAGTAGATGCCAACGGGCTTTTTGTTGCGGGCCTCCTTCTGGAATCGGATGGCGACGAAATCGCCGGTTTCCAGCATCTGTTTCGTCGCCTGCGCAAAGCGCGGCTCGTCGCGGTCCATCGGCTGCAAGGTGAAAAAGCCGGGCAGGAACAGGCAGAGCGCGGCGATCACGAGCAGCAACGATGCGCGCAGATGAGTGGCCGTCGCGCTGGCTAGCAGGCGGGATTGACCGGGCAAAATGCCCGCTTGCGCAAACGCAGGATTGGAGGCGACCGCTGTCATCGCCCGGTTCTAGGCCGGGCAAAAGGCGGCGACAAGACAAGCCGGTACGATCATGGCCATAGGGCCTTGCGTTTCAAAAAATCCATCACGCTCGCATCGAACGCGTCGGGCGCTTCGATATTGCAGGCGTGGCCCGCGCCGGGCAACGTCACATGTTCTGCGCCTTCTATATGCGCCGCCGTATATCTGCCCGCTTCCAGAGAATTGTCGTGCGCGCCGTTGATGACGAGCACGGGCATCTTGAGTTCATGCAATCGCGCACGCATGTCGCAATCGCCACGCGCGCGGAAAATCTGCGCGATGGATGCGCCCGACAGCCTGTGCGCGTCTTCGCCATACATTTGCAAGATGCGCTGGCCCGCAGGAGTTTCCGGAAAGCCCGGCGCGAAGAGTTCGCGCATGTGTTCGAGCCGGTAGGCCTGCGGACCCTTCGCGGTGAAGCCCTCGATGCGCCTGCTTATGCTGCGATTGCTGTTGCTGGAGCCGCCAACGAGAACCAGCGCCTGCGCCATCTCGGGATGGTCGAGCCCGAGCAGCAACGCCATGCCCGAGCCGACGCTCACGCCCGCGAAGATGGCGTGCTCGATCCCCTCGTCGGCGCAGACGCCGCGGACATCGTCCACCATGTTGGAGAGCGTAAAGGGCGTTTCAGGCTTGTCGGACAGGCCATAGCCGCGAATATCCACCGCGATGATTCGAAAGAATGGCGAAAAGCGCGCGACCTGATGCATCCACAGACGCCGGTCGAACGGATTGGCATGGATCAGGACGAGAGGCGGCCCCTCGCCTGCAATGTCGTAGTGAATGCGCAGGCCATTGCGCGTCGAAACGGGCATGCGCTCAGAGGAAGTTGTTCGGCCAGATCATGCTGCGCCACATATGCGCGGACGGCGAATTGTCGAAGCCGAGCCCCTCTTCAGGCTGTTTGAAATTGCGGCCGATAATGTCGGTGAAGTCGTCGACGTCGATCACCGTGTTCGGATCGAAGGCATAGAGATCGTTCATCGTCACGAGCCGCGCCGACATGTACCACTTGTGCTTGCAGGCGTAGTCGTAGGCTTCGTGAATGTATTTCGGCGGCTCGTAATCTTTGCCGAAGGCGCGCACGTAGAGGTCGGGATATTCGTAGCCGTTCTGCGGATCGGGGAAGAAGCGCAGGCACTGGTGGTAGCGGATGGCGAAAGCCGTCTCCTCATCCACATAGGGCTCTACGAGTTGCGCGCCGTAATAGCCGTGATCGCTGCGCACATGGCAGACGACGGCGATGTCGTGCAGCAGGCAGGCGAGAATAAGCTTCTCCGGCAGGCCGTTCCTCTTCGCCAGCGCCGCGCTCTGCAGGAGATGCTGGCCGCCACGCTTGTTGATCAGCGCGCGCTTTTTCAGGAAATCCATCAGCGTGGGCTTGTCGGGCATGGCCGGAAGGCGGGGCTCGTCATGCATCAAAACGACGCCGCGCAGATTGCTCGACTCGCCTGTCGCGAACTTGCCGATGTTGGCGAACCAGGAATGCCCCACATACTTGCCGACGAGCTCGAGCATGGTCTCTTCGAGCAGTTCGTCCTTCTGATCGGGCGACATATCGGGCGTCGCACGTTCACGCGCGATGCGCACCGCCTCGGCGACGAGTTCTTCCTGCGAACGCGGCCTGACGGCCTCGACTGTGGCGGCCTGCGACATGGGCTCTTCTCCGGTGTATCGATGGGGCAGAATTTACACCAGCGGCCCCAGCAATGCGAGTGGCTGCGCCGCCCGAATTGCGTGCAGCGCTGCTTTCACGACCGCAGACGTTCGAGCTCCTGCAGCCCTTTGCTCGCCTCCTCGCGCAGATCGTCCCATATCGCGGCCACGTAATGGCCGAACCTTTCGCCGCCCATCATCTTCGACGAGCGGGGCCGTGGGAGGTCGATTTCGACGACCCTTTTGATGCGGCCGGGCCGGAAGGTCATGATCAGTACGCGGTCGGAGAGCTGCACGGCTTCCGCGATATTATGCGTGATCAGCATGGTCGTCTGGTTCAGTTCCTGCTGGATCTGCACCACCTTGTCGCCCAGCAGTAGGCGCGTCTGCTCGTCGAGGGCTGCGAAGGGCTCGTCCATCAGCAGGATGCGCGGACGGAAAGCCAAAGTGCGGGCGATCGCGATGCGCTGACGCATGCCGCCTGACAATTCCGAGGGAAAGCGGTTCTCGAAGCCGTCAAGGCCCACGAGATGGAGGAGTTCGCGCGCCTTGGCGACACGTTCCTCGCGGCCCATGCCCGCCGCTTCCAGCGGAAAGGCGACATTGTCGATGGCCGTGCGCCAGGGGAAAGTCGATTCCTCCTGAAACACCATGCCTATTTCCTTGTGGCAGCCGCGCACCTGCACGCCGTCAACTTCGACACTGCCCTCGTAATCCTCGATCAACCCGCCGACGATATTCATCAGCGTGGACTTGCCGCAGCCGGACGGGCCGATCACCGAGATGAACTCGCCCTGACGGATGTCGAGCGACAGGGGTTCGACCGCGCGCACGTCGCCATGCGGCGTAAAGAAAGTCTTGGCGACATTCTGCAGGCGCAGGACTGGCGTCGTCCCTTGCGCGTCATTGGCCATCGAAACTACTCCGGCGGCGATAAAGCCGCGTCTCATGGAAGCACATCATTTTGCCCTGCGCGTATCCGGCCCGGGTAACCGGACCAGGCGTTCGATCACGGCATTGCCCAGCACCGCGAGCACGAAGATGAAGATCAGGACCGCAAGCATATGCGCGATCGCGAACTGGTCGCCGTATTGGCCGGCGAGGAAGCCGAGGCCGGCGCGCGCGAGCTTGTATTCGGACAGCAGGCAACCGACGATGGAAACGCCCAGGCCAATGCGCAATCCCGATGCAATCGGCGGCACCAGCGCAGGCAGGTAGATCATGCGGATCGTCTGCCAGCGCGAAAGGCTGAATGTGCGCCCGACGCGTAACAGGACTGGCGACACCTGCCGCACGCCGGCTGCGATGTTGAGCGCCATCGGGAAGAATGACGAGATCGCGCCGAGCGCGATCTTGGATCCCATGCCGACGCCGAAGAGCACCAACAGGATCGGCAGGAAAACGATTTTCGGCGTCGGTGCGAGATAATGGATGAACGGCTCGAAAATATCTCCCGTGCGGCGGCTGATGCCGAGAATCAGTCCGGCGGCCGTACCGAGCACCGTTCCGATGGCGAATGCGATCAGAATTTCGGCAACGGTCACGCCCACGTGGGTGTAAAATTCCCTGCTCGTCAGCAGGTCGCCCATCGCCTGCAATATGCGCCATGTCGAGGGGAGAAGGTCGCGGAAGAACAGGCCGGACAGACCTGCGGCCTCCCACAGGGCGAGGAGCGCCACGGCTCCGGCAATGCGCAGACGGCCCGGCGTCCACAGAGCGGTGCGTCTTGCGCCTACGTACTCGACAGAAGCCATTGTTCCAGCCGTTCGATGATCCAGAAGAATGCGACGCTCACGAGGATGACGAAAAAGATGCCCGCATACATCTGCGGATAGTCGAAACGGTCGCCAAGCGTCGCGATCAGTTGCCCGAGACCCCCGACACTGATCAGAAACTCGATGCCGATGACATTCAGAATGGCGAACAGCAACCCGATGCGTATGCCTGTGAAAATGGACGGCAAGGCTGCCGGGAACATGATCATCCAGAATTGCTGTTTCGACGTGAGATTGAATGCGCGCCCCACGTTGAGCAGAACAGGGCGAACCCCATCGAGCCCTTCCTTGGTCTTCAGCGCGATGGGCGGGATGCAGCCGATCGCGCCCATGACGAGCGTCGTCCACATGTTGCGGCCGATGATGACGAGGAAGAGCGGATAGAGCAGCACGAGCGGCGCCGACGCCGCTGCCGCCACCCAGGCCGTATAGGCGGCGCCGGCCGGCTTCCAGATGTGCAGGAAATAGCCGATGGCGATCCCGACGACGGACCCGCAGGCCGCAGCGCCGAACGCCGTGACGAAGGTGACTACCATGGAGTAGCCGAGCACGCCTTCGGACAGAATTTTGCCGAAACCGCTCCATATCGCCGAAGGGGCGGGAGCGGTGAAGGCGTTGATCCAGCCAAGGCGCGCCGCTCCCTCCCATAGCGCGACGCCTGCCGCGATGACGAGCAGGCGCGTGACCAAAGGTGGCAGCAAGGGCCGTCCGGAAGCAGCGACACTGGCCATGATGGGTCCGGTTACGCGATCTTGTCCTCGCGCGTCAGGGCGCGAGAATGTCGATCATGCCTTTCACGTCGTCCGGCTTGGCGGGCTTTTCAAGAAACTTGAATTCGAGCGCCTGCTGCAGCGAACGCTCGAGATCGTTGATCTTCGCCATCTGCATGTTCGCCTTCGGGTGAAACTTGTCGCGCACGGTACGCGCCGTCGCGACATCGACACTGCCGTAGGGCGCATAAATCTCCAGCGCCTTGTCGTCGGCATAGGCGAAATCGAGCGACTTCTGCAGCGCGCGATGGAAACGCACAAGCAGATCGCGCTTGCCGTTGAGGACATTCGCACTCGTCACATGCACACGCGTCGTCTGGTTCTGCAAGGAGGGCACTTCGAGCCCGGTAAAGACGATGCGCAATTCGCCCTTGGTCAGGCGGTCGAGGTTGAAGGGCGGCACCGCCCAGCCTGCATCGATCTGCTTTGACATCGTCATCGTGTAGGAGGTCGGCGGCGTCCCCGACGGCACGACCTTGGCATTGACGCCGAAATGCTTCAGCGCCTCCATGACGATGAGATGCGTGGACGATCCCTGTTGCGAGAAGCCGACGGATTTGCCGGCGAGATCCTTCACACTCTTGATTTCGCTGTCGCTGCGCACATACCAGAAGACCTCGGGCGTGCCGGTCATCGATGCGCCGGTGATGCGGATCGGCGCGCCTTTCACATAGCTGCCGATCGTGCCGAGAATGCCGTTGGCGATGGCGAGATCGACGCTGCCCGACAGCACCGCCTGCACGGTCTCCGCCCCGCCGCGCGTATAGAGCGGATCGATGTCGATGCCCTCGGCTTTGAAGAATCCGGCCTTCTCCCCAATGTAGGCGATGCCCGTCTCCCAGGCGCCTTTTTGAGGCACGGCGAGCTTGAAGACTTCCGCCTGCGCGCTGCCCGTGAAGACCATCGCGGCGAAGGCCGCCGAAACCATGGCGTTTTTCATGCAGTTTCCCTCCTCGATCCCCTCGTCACGCCGGTCGCTGCCGGCGCATTTTTCCCTCGCGGCAAGCTAGCCCATCGTCCCCAGCCCCGCAAATAGGCAATACCCGCAAAGGCTTATTTTTGTCCCGGCAAATCCCGGTCGAGGCCCTTGGCGGAAAGTTCAGCAAGATAGGCCTTGAAGCGCGCCGCACGGTTCGCGCCGAGATCGTGGAGATAGGCCCAGGCATAGATGCCGGTATCGTGCCCGTCGTCGAACCGCAGCCGTATCGCGTAATTACCGACAGGCTCCACGCCGACGATCAGCACGTTGCGTTTGCCGCCGACCGTCTTGCGCTCTGCCTCCGTATGGCCGCGCACTTCGGCCGATGGGCTTTGCACACGCAGGAGTTCGGCGTCGATCTCGTAGGCACCGGCTTCGCCGAAAGCGATCTTCAACATTCGCTTGTCCGGCGACAGGCGGATTTCCGTCGGCCAGATATCCTGAGCCATTTTCAGGGTTCCTGCGAGTCGATCAGCACGAAGGCGATGCGGCAGAAGTCCTTGCTGCGGTTGATCCAGGCATGGTTCGTCGCCTGCTGGATCACGACATCGCCAGCCTTCAGATGCACTTCCTCACCTTCGTCCACCAGCATGTCGATTTCCCCGTGCAGAACGATGGCGTAGTCGATGGAGCGCGTCGCATGCATCAGCGGATGCGTCGCTGGCATGTGGCGCTTCGGCGTGCCCTCGCCATGCTGGGAGGAGTGGTAATCCTTCGGTAAAGCCTCGATCTCGGGCGTGATGGGCGGAATGTCCACAATGCGGAAGATCGAACCGCCCTTCGCCGGCGCGATCGGCAATTCCACGGTGCCGCGATCCGTATCGCCGCCGACTTCGGCCGGCATTTCCTTCGTTGACCAGACAAGGCGCGAGACCGTGCCGCGCTGCGGGCGCACGCGCTTGTGCGGGTTCGGCCCGTCGAACAGAATCTTCGCCTTGCCGTCCTTGTCGACGACCGTGACGACGCGCCTGATATCGTCGGTGAGAGTAAGTCCGCTCATCTCAGCCACCCACGCACTGACGCACGAAGCCGAGGGTGAACTTCGCGAAATCGTCGTCCGACGTACCCATGCTCGACACCGTCGAGAAATGATTGTGTCCGTCGGCGCAACGGATCGAGGGGCACGTGCTGGAACGCGCGACGAGCGCTTTTGCCATCTCGAACGCCGGCGTGATCAGGTTCGGCGGATCGTATTCGGCGACGCTGATGCAGATGGGTATCTTGCTGTCCTTCACATAGTTCAGCGCGGAGCGCCGGTCGGCCACGCTGTCGTCATCGCCGTAATAGGCGACGAAATTGCCGGGCTTGGGCCCCTTCAGCATCGTGTAGGGGCCGCTCGAGAGAAGTCCGCCCTTCACGTGCTGCTCGCCCTTGATGTCCGGATCGAACAGGTAGGTCGCGACATGCGCCGCGCCCGCCGAATGACCCATGATCACGATCTTGTCGGGATCGCCGCCGAATTCCTTCGCATGCGCCTTCGTCCAGTTGACGGCGCTTTCGATATCCTTCGAGGCCAGCGGCCACTTGGCTTCCGGCGCGAGGCGGTAATTCGCGATGACACAGACCATGCCGTCATGCGCCGCGGCCGCGCCGATATTGCCGTAATAGAGATCGTCCGAGCGCTTGTCGCCGCCGACGAAACCGCCGCCGGGAATATAGACGAACACCGGTTTCCCCTGCCCGCCATCCTTCCAGTACACGTCGAGCTTCTGGCGCGCATGATCGCCATAGGTGGCGTCGAGCTTCGTCGAGACGCCCTTCATCACGCCCACCAGCATGGGCGCGTAGAGTTCTCTGATCTTCGCCGAGTTTTCCGGCGCGGCGTTCTGGCCGAGCGTAGGAATGATCTTGCGGATGTGATCGGGCAGACTGCTCATGAATTGTATTTCCTCGTCCTGGTATCTCGTGCGAAGGCTTTCGCAGCCCCTCATCCGCCCTTCGGGCACCTTCTCCCCGCAAGCGGGGAGAAGGGAAGTGCAGCGCCAGTTGACCCCTTCTCCCCATTTATGGGGAGAAGGTGGCGCGTAGCGCCGGATGAGGGGCTGCGCAAACTCAATTATCTTCCTACTCTGCTGCTGCTTTGATCGGCTGCGGTAGGCGGTTCTTGAAATAGGGCAGGACTTCCTTCGCGATGGCGATCTGGTTCTCCTGCACCATCTTGTGCGGCATCGTGCCGAACTGGGTCTTGGTGAGGGATATGCCGAAGCCCGCGAGATCCTGATAGGCGGCGAGCTTCTCGCGCACCGTGTTCGGGCTGCCGACGATGACGACGCCCTTGGCGATGATGTCTTCGGCGCTCTGGCGCTGCGACATGAACTGCTTCATCGCGCGCACCCGCTTGACCGAGGCGACCGACGAATAGCCCGGCGGCGACATCATCACGGGATTGCGCGACAGGAAATCGTTGGCATAGGCCTCCAGATGCGGACGCACGTCGCGCAGCGCCTTCTCGTCGGTTTCCGCGACATAGATCGCGTTCGACCATGCAAGCTGCTCCGGCGCTGCCTGATAGCCAGCCTTGTCGGCCTCCTCGCGATAAAGTTTGAACGTCTGTGCCACGGCGGCAATCGGCGCCAGCGTCTGGCAATAGGTATAGCGGTGCTGCGCCGACCACCTGATCGTGTCGAGGGAACCCGACGACGGCGTGAAGATGCGCGGATAGGGCTCGCTATAGGGCCGCGGCCACGGGTTCACATGCTTGAACTTGTAGAACTTGCCGTTGAACTCGAACGGCCCCGGCTGCGTCCACGCCTTGATGATGAGATCGTGCGCTTCGTGGAAGCGCGCATGCGATTCAGCCGGGTTGATCCCCATCACATGATATTCCGCGCCAATGCCGCGCACGAAACCGGCGATGAACTTGCCGCGCATGAGATTGTCGAGCATCGCGAACTCTTCGGCGATGACGAGCGGATTGTTCACCAGCGGCAACGCGCGGCCGAGCACGGCGAGATCGGCGTTCTTCAAACGTCGCGCCAGCGCGCCGGCCAACACGCCCGGCACCGGCATCATGCCGTAAGCGGTCTGATGATGCTCGTTGACGGCAATGCCGTCGAAGCCGAGTTCGTCGGCGAATTCGAGCTGGTCGAGATATTCGTGATAGAGGTCAGCGCCCTTCTTCGGATCGTAGAAGGAATTGGAATAGGTCACCCAGGACGTGCCCTGCCGGCGGATCTCGTCGAGATTGGCGTGGGCATAGGGCATCAGGTGGAAGTTGAAGATCTTCATGCCTCGACCCTTTCTTCGGCCAGGAATTTCGATACGGCTGCGATGAACGCTTCGGGCTTTTCGATATAGGGCGTGTGGCCGCAATCCCCGATGATCTCGACGCGCGCGCCCTTGATGAGCTTGCCCCATTCATGCGCATGAGCGACGGGCACGATCGCATCCTTCGCGCCCCACACGATCAATGTCGGCAGGTCGATGCGATGACACCACCGCCGCAGCGCCGGATCGTGCCAGCGTGGCGACCATGCAAGCTGCGCAATGACCATCTGGTTGGCGATGCGCGTGTCTTCGCTCTCGGGCGTCAGCTTGTAAACAGCTTCGGCCTCGGCCCTCGCGGCATCGGCGAAGCGGTCCTTGATCCCCTGCTCTTCCGTTACGAGAAAGAGATCGACGCCTTCGACGCCGTCGATCTTGAGCCCCGGCGCATCCGCAATCGTCAGATTCGCAATGCGTCCTTTCGCGCGGATCGCCATATCGGCGGCGATCCAGCCTCCAAGACCGAGGCCGACGAGGCGCACGCCCTGCAGTCCCATCGCATCGATCATGTCGAGATAGAAATTCGCCATGTCCGGAACGCCGTCGAGCCATTCGGGTTTGGCAGCGCCGCCGAAACCCGGATGCTCCGGCGCGATCACGTCATAGCTTTGCGCCAGCGTGCTCATGTAGTCGCGCCAGCCTTCGGAGGCGTCGTCGCCGCGCAGCAGCAGGAGCGGCGCGCCCTTGCCCGCGCGCATCACCCGCACAGGCGTGCCGCGCACGTCCATCGTCTTGTATTCGGGATGTGCCAAGTCGAAACCTCTCAATGCTTCATGTCATTGACTATGCCGCCGTGTTCAAACCCACGGCTGGAAGCGATAGGGACGGCTGGCGCGCTTGCACCAGTTCTCCCAAGCGCGCTCCCACGAATAGGGAGTCAGGATCTTGTTCCACGCGTCGATCTCGCCGTCACTCATGAACTTCATCTTGCCCGTCACCTGGCTCATGGCGAGCGCTTCGCGCTGCAGGCGCGCATTCACATCGAGCTGAATGACACGGAAGACAGTCTCGCGGATATTGTCGCCGGCGACTGCACAGCCATGCCCGCGCATCAGCGCGACCTTGCCCTGCCCCAGCGTCTTCACGAGATCGCGCCCCATGGACATGTTGACGACGAGGAGATCCGTATCGCCGAACTTCTCGTCCGAATCCCAGATCGGCACGTCCTTGCCGATACAGGCGCCCACATGCGCCATCGGCCGCAGTTTCCAGCCGGTGACCCCATAGGGCAGCACGCTTCCGGTATGCGAATGCACGACGGAATGAATGTCCGGCCGCGCTTCGTAGATCGCGCCGTGAATGTAGCGTTCGAGATAGGGCTTGCGATCCCCGGCATCGACAGGCGTACCGTCGAGTTCGAAGGTGACGATATCGCCCTCCTCGATCAGGTCCGGTGCGCGGGCGCGCGACAGCAGATAGCGGTTGGGATTTTCCGGATGCCGCGCGCTGATATGGCCGAAGGAGTCGAGAATCTCTTCGCGCGC
The DNA here is from genome assembly GCA_903847605.1 of uncultured Hyphomicrobiales bacterium. Taxonomy (GTDB): domain Bacteria; phylum Pseudomonadota; class Alphaproteobacteria; order Rhizobiales; family Beijerinckiaceae; genus Terripilifer. Next base: position 13,783 of record CAINED010000024.1, read on the forward strand.
CAGAATGCGATTGGCGGTGACGAGTTCTTCAATAACAGAGTCCAGAGTCGCCATGTTTCCTCCGTCCTGTGGTCGCCGGCGGGAATGATCCCCAAAAGCCGGACGCCGCAGTTTCTTGGGGCAATGAGTAGCCTGTCCCGGCGAAATTGAATAGGGTCCGGCCACAACAACCGGCCGCCAAGGCTGATGGGATTTTTAGGGCGGGAGGCGCATTGTGGGCAAGCTGACGGGGAAAACAGCGCTCATCACCGGCGGGGCCGGCATCATCGGCGTCGCGACAGCCAAACGCCTGGCCGCCGATGGCGCCAAAATCGCCCTCGTCGACCGTGACAGAAGCCAGTTGGAAGAAGCCGAGAGCCAGATCGGCGCAAAGGGCATTTTGAGCATCGTAGCCGACGTGACGAAGTCTGCGGATTGCGCGCGCTATGCGAGCGATGCGCTGGCAGCGCTCGGCCCCATCGACATATTCTTCAACAACGCCGGCATCGAGGGGGTCGTCTCGCCGGTTACGGAATATCCCGAGGATGTTTTCGACGACGTTTACGCCGTCAATGTGCGCGGCGTGTTTCTCGGCCTCAAATATGTAATTCCCGTCATGCGCGAAGGCGGCAGCATCATCATCACGTCGTCCATTGCGGGCATCCGCGGCGGGCCGAACATGAGCGCCTATGTGATGAGCAAGTTTGCAGTGGTTGGCCTCATGCGGACCGCCGCACAGGAATGCGCACCGCGCCGCATTCGCGTGAACACCATCCATCCCGGCTTCGTCGAAAGCCGCATGATGCGCAGGCTCGAAATGCAGCGGATCGGCAACCGGACGCACGAAGAAATCCAGCAGGAATTTCTCTCCCGCATTCCCCTGGGCCGCTATGTCCAGCCGGAAGAAATCGCCAACGGCGTCGCCTATCTCGCATCGGACGACGCGCGGATGGTGACGGGTTCGCAGCATCTCGTCGATGGCGGCACGATGCTGGTTTAGCGATGGCGCTTACGTTGTCGTCGCAAACGCCACGCGGGGTCAGTCGCCGTCCGGCCTGAATTTCGTCTCGGGCACAAGCCCCGTCCTTTGCCGCGACAGCGATATCCGCCCGTTCTCCATCCACTGCCCCTTGGCAGCGCGCGCGGCGGCTTCGTCCCATTCGCGATGCCAGTCGCCCAGCGAATAGCCGAACCACGGCGGCTGCGGACGCAGGGCCGGCAATTGAAGCTCTTCCCAGATCGTCTTCGCGCGCTCCATATATTCCTTCTTCGGCAGCGCGAGCGGCGGCATATCCGATTTCATCGTCGCGTCGATGAGCAGCGTCGAATCCTCTTCGCCGCCGTGTTCGCGCTTGGGGCCATGCCCCTGCCCGCGATGCGCCACCGTCTGTACGTCCTCGACCGGATTGGAACGATAGGCCATCGCCCAGAAGATGGCGTCGGCGTTGTCGGGATCGATGTCGTCGTTCACGGCGATGCAGATCTTTCCGCAATCGCCCTTGAAGAAGGCTGCGCCATAAAGCGCCCGCCAGACTTCCGTCTTCGGCATCCCCTTCTCGACGACGATCGTCGTGACGCGCAAAAGTCCCGTCAGCGGCTCATGCAGCGCGACGCGCTTCACGCCCTTGATCGAAAGCTGGTCGCGCAGATGCGCAAGGAAAAGCGGCTCGTAGGCGACCCGCTTGATGACCGAGGATTCGCTCGGCGCGACCTGTGAGATGTAGGACGGAATGACCGCCTTCTTGCGATGGGTGATCGCCGTCACGCGCATGGGCATGTTGAATTCTTCGAGCGCGACGTGGCCGTGCGACTCGCCGAACGGCGCTTCCGGTTCGACATGCTCGGTATCGACAAAGCCCTCGATCACGATCTCTGCTTCTGCCGGCACGATGAGATCGACGGTCTTCGCCCTGACGACATTTATTGGCTCGCCAGCCAGCCCACCGGCCACGTCGAATTCATCGACGCCGATGGGGAGTTTCTGTGGCCCGAGAAAAGCGACATAAGGCGGGCAACCGACGACGATGGCGACCGGCATTTCCTTGTCGCCGCGCTTCTGATGCTTGAGATAATGCTGATAACCGCCCGCGCCCCCGACGCGAGTGGCCATACGCACGACGAGCCGATCACACGCTTTCAGGGCCGCGCGATAGGTGCCCATGTTTTGGACGCCGGTCTCCGGGTCCTTGGTGATGACATTCGTCGCCGTCAGCGTCGGTGCGGAATCGAAGCCCGGTGTCGAAACGGGAATCGGCAGAGCATCGAGCCCCCTGCCCGGTCCCTGCAATCCCTGGCGCGTCAGGACGACTTCGTGACACGGCGCATTCTCGACGACACGCGGCTTGATGGGATTTGCAATCGCGTGATCCCATTTTTTCTGGATGTCCTCCACGGGCGCATCCATGCCGACGCTGTAGATTTCGCGATTGGCCGCGATGGCGCCGACAACCACGGGCATGTCGTACTTCCGCCCGCTCGAGTCGACGATGTTCTCGAAGATGAAGGCCTTGCGATCCTTTTCCGCCATGCCGCCCACGAACTGCCAGCGCACGAGCGGATGCAATTCGCTGTCCTTGTCGATGGTGCGCGTGATGCGCTGCAGGAGCCCGCGTCGGTCGAGCTCCGCAATATGCGCGTGCAGATCGCGATAACCGTGCGCGGGCGCTTGCGCCGCACTGCTTGCCGGCAGCTTCGACACGTCGATTTCGAACATGGGGGCCTTGGGATCGCTCATGGCACTATCCAAACAGCTTTTGCGCGAGACCGCCATTGATCGAGGCCGCTTCCGAAGCAGAGAAACCCGAATCCGCGACGACATCCATCGGCTTGAGGTCGCCGATGGGGAACGGCATGTCAGAACCCATCATGATCCGGCCCGCGCCGACCGTGTCGGCAAGGAAGCGCAGCACCTTCGGATCTTGCACGATCGTGTCGTAATACATCTGCGCGAGGCTCTCGTCGGGATTGCCGAGCTTCTGGTCGAGCGACCAGTTGCGGCGCAGGCGTCCGACGACAAACGGCAACGCCGCGCCGCCGATACCGACGATGACCTTGGCGTTCCTGTACTTGAGGATATGGCCGGAATAGATGATGCGCGACACCGCGATCAGCGTATCGGTGATGCGCCCGACCGCATTCGCCATGCCGTAATCGTGAACACGATTGTCGCCGCTCTCGAAAACCGGATGGATGAACAGCGCAGAGCCCGTTTCATCCGCTGCCTGCCAAAACGGCTCCAGCAAAGGATCGTCGAGAACGCCGCCGACGCCCTTGGGCTGCGTGCCGATCATCGCGCCCTTGAAGCCGGCTTTCGCAGCTTCGCGCAACACTTCAGCTGCGAGCTTGCCGTCCTGCAGCGGCACGGTGGCCAGCGGGATGATGCGCTGATTGTCTTTTGCGGCTTGCGCCAGATGTTCGTTCATCATGCGCGACCATGCGAGGCCCTCTAGCGCCGGCAGTTCGTAGCCAAACATGTCGAGCCAGCCGCCGTTGACCTGGCGCTCGATCTTTTGTTCGTCCATCCACTTGGTGCGCCCTGCTGTGTCGCTCAGCGGCTTGGCGACAGGACGCGTCGCCTTACCACCATTGAAGGACAGGCCGAAGGAATTGCCGTCCGCTTCAAATACGAGCTTGAGCGATGGGAACCTGTCCTTGTTCGCCTTGATCGCCTCCAGAAGGGACGGCGGCACGTAATGGGCATGGCAATCGATGATCATGTCTTGGCTCTCTCAGTTGGACTGTTTCGATTTGGCTTCCGCGATGGCGTCGGAAATGGCGGTCATGCGCATCGGCAACCGGTTGAAGCGGATGCCGAGCGAACGCACCGCGTCATTGACCGCGCCGGAGATCGCAGCAGGCGCGCCGAGATAGCCTGATTCACCCGATCCCTTCTGTCCCATGACCGTGAAGGGCGACGGCGTGCAGTGATGGACGATTTCGACCTGCGGCACCTCATGCGAGGACGGCAGCAGATAATCCATGAAGCTTTGCGCCATCATCTGTCCCTCGCCGTCATAGACGAATTCTTCCATCAGCGCCGCGCCTAGACCATGAGCGATGCCGCCGAGCGTCATGCCCTTGACGATATGCGGATTGATGACCGTGCCGCAATCATGCCCAATAACGTAGCGGGGAATGTCCACCTTGCCCGTATCCGGGTCGATGGTGACGAGGATGCAGTGAAACTCGAAGGAATGGCAGGGATACATCTGCACGCGGCCATCGGCCGTCGGGAGGTCTGTTCCAGTCGGCACCTGATAGACGTTCGTCACCTCAAGGCCCGGTTCACAATCCTCCGGCAGAAGATGGAAGTTGCGGTGCGCAATGTTGACCATTTCAGCCCATTTGAGCGTGCGGCCATCCTTCGCGCGCAACACGCCCTGCACATAGTCTACATCTTCAGGCGCGCAGTCGAACTGGTGCGCCGCAATGGCCTTGAGTTTCTTCTTCAGTTTGTTCGCCGCAAGATAGCAGGAACCGCCAAGCATGACGGCCATGCGCGAACCCACCGGCGAATTGCCAGGCAGGCTCGTGAGAGAATCCGTGCGCACGATGCGAATGCTGTCCGGATCGAACTCCAGCACTTCCCCTATCACGGTCGAGGCCAGCGTCTCATGCCCCTGCCCCGACGACGTCGTATGAATTGTCGCCGTGATATTGCCGAGCGCATCGACATTGATGCGACAGGATTCCATCCACGTCGTCGTGGTATTCGCCGGGTTCAGCAACGGCTCGAATGAAGAATTTCCGCCTGATGGTTCGAGACAGGCCGCGATGCCTATTCCCGCGTAGGCTCCGTTGGCGCGCAACCGGTCGCGCTCGGCAACGAACGCCGGCCAGTCAACGTGCTTCATCACCTTGTCGACGACGGTATGATAATCGCCGCTGTCGTAGCGCGTGCCCGAGGGGATGAGATAGGGGAATTCGTCAGCACGAATGAAATTGCGGCGGCGGATTTCGACACGGTCCATGCCGAGATGTTCGGCAACGCGATCCATCATCGTCTCGATGGCGTAATTGGTCGGCGACTGGCCGAAGCCGCGCACCGCTTCCTGCACCGCCTTGTTCGAGGTGACGGATACCGCGTGATAGCGCACGCTGTTGATCTTGTAAGGGCCGACGATGGCGCCGATCGGCTTGCCCAGTTGGAACGGTGCACGGCCCGCATAGGCGCCGGCATTGTCGAGCGCGCGCATCTTCATGGAGCGCACGATGCCATCCCTGTTGAAGGCGGCGTCGATATCGAAAATGCGATCCGGGCCATGAGCATCGCCCGACGACATGTTTTCCAGCCGGTCCTCGATGAGGCGCACAGGCTGCTTCAATTTCATCGAGAGATAACAGGCGAGCACCGTGTGCTTGATGCCGCGCTTGACGCCATAGCTGCCGCCGACATCGATATCGTAATGGACCCGCACGGCATTGCCTGGAAGGCGCATCGCGCGCGCGATCTGGTCCGCGTATTTCGGCATCTGGATGGACGCGCGCACGTCCATCACTTCCGCCCAGGGATCCCACATGGCGACAACGCCAAAGGTTTCGAGCGGCACCGTGGACGAGCGTCCCCATGTCACGCGCAGCGATAGCTGATGATCGCTCGCCGCAAAATCTTCGTCGATCTCACCCCAATTGAAGGTGCGGTCGAGAAGCACGTTCGAGCCATGCGCCGCATGTACCGGCGGGCTCGACGGCCTATAAGCTTCCTCCGCATCGATAACGAAGGGCAGCGGCTCGTATTCGACATCGACGCATTCGGCAGCGTCTTCCGCCTGCGCACGGGTTTGCGCGACAACGGCCGCGACCCACTCGCCATTATAGCGAACATGCTTCACCGCCAGCGGATAACGTTGCACCTTCGGCGTATCGAGACCGTTCATCAGAGGCTCGACATTTGTGGAAAGCTCTTCGCCTTCGACGACAGCGACAACGCCAGGCATGGCGAGTGCACGCGAGGCGTCGAACGACACGATCTTCGCCGCCGTATAGGGCGCATGCACGATGGCGACGTGCAGCATCCCGGCCTCGGCGATATCGCCGACATATTTGCCCATGCCGGCAACGAAGCGCCTGTCTTCGCGCACGCGCCTGTCCGCTGAAACGAAGCGAAACTTCGGACGCTCGTTCATCGCGCAGCCTCCGTGTTCGCACCGCGCAGACGCTGCGCCGCCAGTTCGATCGCTTCGACGATCTGGCCGTAGCCGGTGCAGCGGCAAAGGTTGCCCGAAATCGCTTCGACAATCTCTGCGCGCGTCGGCGAAGGATTATGTTTTAGCAGCGCGTGCGCCGTGAGGATCATGCCCGGCGTGCAATAGCCGCATTGCATGCCATGCGCCGCGCAAAATGCGTCCTGGATGATGCCCAGTTCGCCGGGCGCGGGCGACATGGCTTCGACGGTTGTGATCTCGTAGCCTTCCGCCTGCGGGGCGAACATGAGACACGAACGAGCCGGTTCGCCGTCGATCAGAACTGTGCAGGCGCCGCAGACGCCATGCTCGCAGCCGCTATGAGCGCCCGTAAGGCGCAATTCATCGCGCAGGCAATCGAGCAATGTCGTGCGCGGCTCCACATCTACGGTGCGCTCTCCAGCATTCACATGCAGTGTGATTTTCATGCGCGCACCCCCGTCGCTGCATCGCGCGCATCGCTGAGGGCGCGAGCGGCCAGCGCCGCGGCGACGCGGCGGCGATAGGCCGGCGAAGCATGGCCATCGACCATGATGTCCAGCCCGGCGACATCCGCTACCAGCGCCGCTGCAATGTCCTTCGCATCGAGCATCGTGCCTTCGAGCGCTGCGCAGGCTGCATCAAGCTTCACAGGAAAAGGCGTCGCGCCGCCGATACCAAGCGCGCAACGGATGCATTTGCCATTCCCATCGAGCTGGACCTGTGCGGCGGCGGAGACATAGGCGAAGTCGCTGCGTCGTGCGCTCGCTTCATGAAAGCCGACGCCAATGTTTCCGCCGTCCCAGACCGGGAAACGCACTTCTGTCAGGATTGCGCTCGCTGGCAATTCCGTGGACATGGGGCCGGCGAAGAATTCATTCGCCTTGCAACCACCCTGCCCTTTTTCGCTCTGCCAGCGCACTTCGCCATCAAGCGTCACGAGCACGAGAGGTATTTCCGCCGCAGGATCAGCATTGGCTACCGAACCGCCAACCGTGCCGCGATTGCGTGTCGGCGTGTGGCCGACCCAGGGAAGAGCCGCTGCGAGCAGCGGCAGCTTGGCATGAACGAGAGAGCTTTTTTCGGCGGACGCCTGGCGCGTCATCGCGCCGATGACGACCTGTGCGCCTTCCTCGCAGATGCCTGACAGCCCGTCGATATGCGCGATATCGATCAGCAGCGTGGGGCGCGCGAGGCGCATCGCCATCATGGGTACGAGCGTCTGGCCGCCGGCTATAATCCGCGCGTCTTCATGCGCCGCCAGCAGCGAAGCCGCTTCGCCGAGGCTCTTCGGTCTGGCATAATCGAACGGCGCCGCCTTCACGCTTCCCCCGGTTCCCGTCGCATGTGAACGCGCCCCGGTTAGGGGGCGCGCCGGACAGTGTCAACAGCGTCAGGCGGGGTCGCCTGTCAGCCCTTCACGATGGCGTCGACGCCGGCCTGCGCCACCTGCGCATCCTCATGCGATTGCACGCCGGAGACGCCGATCGCCCCGACATATTCACCTTCGACGACGATGGGAACGCCGCCTTCCACGGTCGTCGCGCCGAGCGACATCACCGCGACACGGCCGCCGGAAACCACCTTCTCCAGCGCGCCGGACGGGCGTTTGAACATGATGGCCGTCTTGCCTTTCTGAAAGGCGATGCGGGAGGACGCCTTCTGCGTGCCATCCATGCGTTCAAGATACATGAGGTGGCCGCCGTCATCGAGGATGGCGATCACGACATTCCATTTGTTCTTTTCCGCTTCCCCCCGGCAGGCAGCGGCCGCCTTCTTGGCGTCATCGATGGAAAGAGCGAGTTTCCTAAGCATTGTTTCCTCCGTGGTTCCAGCTCAGTTGCGCGGCACGATGGCCCTGTCCGATGGCCCCAGCACAAAGCCGCCGTCGACGAGAATTTCAGCCCCGGTCACGTAGTTCGAGGCGCTTGACGCGAAGAACAACGCCGCGCCGACGATGTCCTCGGGCTGGCCGACACGCTCCATTGGGATGTAGGTCGAAAAGCCTGCGGCGGCGGCCGGATCCTTCATGCGCCCGCCGCCGATATTCGTCGCCGTCGGCCCCGGCGCGATGCCGTTGACTGTTATGTTGAAGGCCGCGAGTTCATGTGCGAGCTGCTTGATGAGATGCGCCAGCGCGGCCTTGGACGTGACATAGCCCGAGCCGACGAACATTTCTGTTTTCGTCGCCGAGCAGGAGGACGTCACGATGATCCGCCCGCCGCCCTGTTTCTTCATATGCGGCACGCCGGCCTGAATGGTCTTCACCGCGCCCATCAGGTTGATGGCCAGAACCTTCTCCCAGAGTTCGTTCGATTGCGACTCGATCTGCGTGGCGGGATTGCGTTCCCCGTTGAGCTGCATGAAGCCGGGGCCACCTGTTACGCCCGCATTGACGAAGAGAACATCGAGGCGCCCGCTCCCTGCGACGACGCCGTTGATGGCCGCTTCAATGGCGGATTTGTCCGTCACATCGGCAACCGCCGTCGCAACCTTCATGCCCTCTGCTGCGAGTTCAGCCTGCGCAGCTTTCAACCCCTCTGCATTCACGTCGATGATCGTGACGTGAGCGCCATTCGTCGCCATCACGCGCGCGAGTGCGAGACCGAAGCCCGATGCGCCGCCCGTAATGGCCGTGACCTTGCCGCTGACATCGAAGATATCTAAGATTTTCAAAGGGGCCTCTGATAGGGTGTCATCCTGGAAAATCGCGAAACGATTTGTCCGGGACCGCCTGATGATCTTTTCATTGCGATCCCGGATCGCGTTCGGCGTCCGGGATGACCGAGAAACTCACGTCAGACTCTTCACCTTGTTGACGAGCGAGCCCAGTCCCTCGATCTCGACACGCATCACGTCGCCGGCCTTCAGGAACACACCATCTTCGGCCCCAACGCCGCAGGGCGTTCCGGTGCAGATCACATCGCCCGGATGCAGCGTCAGCCGCGTCGAAATATGCGCGATCTGATCGGCGATGTTGAAGATCATCTGCGACGTGCTGGAATCCTGCTTTATCTCGTCGTTGACGAAGAGCTGCAGCTTCAGGTTCATGGGATCCTTGATCTGCGACGCCGGTATGATCATGGGCCCCATGGGGCAGGCGCCATCAAAGCACTTCTGTCCGATCCAGTCCCATTTGAACGGCGAATGGTCGGGCATGCCGGCGCGTCTTCCGAGATCGCGTGCGGAAACATCGTTTGCGATCGTATAGCCCGCAACATAATCCAGCGCCTTGGCGACGGAGACATTGCGCGCCTTGCGTCCGATGACCGCGGCCAGTTCGATTTCCCAGTCGAGCGCCGCAGAAACAGTCGAAATGTCTTCCTTGTGGCCGATGGCGGTGCGCGAAGGCTTGATGAAGTGCCACGGCTTGAGGCCGGCTTCCTTGGGGTTCGGATCGGGCTTGAAACCCTGCTTGGCCGCCATGCGCGCGACGTGATCGGAATAATTGGCGCCCGCGCAATAGATCGTAACAGGCCAATGCACGGGCGCGTGCAGCTTCAACGAGGTCAGCGATTTCGTCTCGACCTTGCCTGCGGCGATTTTCTCCGCCAGCGCGGCCAGCGCGGGCTCGGCGGCTTTCCAGTCGTCGAGGATGGCCTGCACGCTCGCATAGGTCTTGTTGCGCGACGCCTTGGCGACATCGGCAACCTTGTTAGCCACCGAAATGCCTGCGCGCGGCCCTTCCGGCGACTTGTAGGTGAGAAGCCCCCAACCGGTTGCGTTCGTTTTCGCTGCTGCTTTTGCCATTGTTTCCCCCTACTCCGCTGCCTGTGATGTCGCCAGTGTCGCGCGGCGCGCCTGCGTCGCGTTCAGATCGGCCTTGCCGCTTGCATCGAGTATGACACCATAATCGCGCTCTGCCGAGGCCGCGCTGATATAGCCTTCGTGCAGGTCGAACATCACGTCCTCGACGGGCCGCTGCCACGGCGCGCCAAAGCCCCCGCCCCCGCCCGAACGCACCATGAAGGCGTCGCCCGGCCGGATGCGTTCGGTGAACATCTTGGCGTTGGGCTGCTTGCGCTTCCACTCGCCGTTGACGCGGACGTCGACGAAATTGCCTTCCCCTGACAGCCCGCCGTCGAGCCCCCAGGGCTTGCAGTGCACGCGCTCGATCGTGCTGTTGAACGAAATTGGCGCCAGCGCCTGCACGACACATTCCGCGCCAAGCCCGCCGCGGTGGCGTCCCGCGCCGCCGCTGTCCTGCCGCAACTCGTATTTCTCGACGAGAATGGGATATTTCGTCTCGATCTGCTCGCTCGGCGAATTGTGCGTATCGCCGTCGTTGATGCAGACCGTAACGCCGACGCCGTCTTCCCTCGATTTCGCGCCCCAGCCGCCGCCGAGCGGACCAACCGCTGCGATGAAGAACCGCCCGTCGAGCGGGTTGATCCCGTGCAATGTTGTGGTGACGAGATCGGCGTGATGGCCGGCAATGACGCGGTCCGGAATGGCCGGCGCGAGCGCCTTGAAGATCGTGTCGATCACAGTCATCGGGAAGGTCATCCACCATCGCATGGGTGCGGGACGCGTCGCGCTGATCACACGGCCCGGCGGCATGATCACGTCGAGGGAGCGGAAGGAACCATCATTGACGGGATAGGTCGTGCCCGTCGTCAGGCACTTGTAGGCCACCTGCGCGCAGGCGAAGCCCGTCGTGATGCCGGAATTATAGAAGCCGCGCACCTGCGTGCTTACATCGGTGAGATCGATGGTCATGCGATCGCCAGCGACCGTCACCTTCACCTTGATCGGAATATGCTTGCCGATCTCGATGCCGTCGTCGTCCATGAAACTTTCAGCTTCATAGACGCCATCAGGAATGGAACGCGTGTTGGCGCGCGCTTCGGCCTCGGTCTGGTCCATGATCGCAGAAATCGCGTTCAACACATCGTCGCAGCCGTAGCGATTGACGATGCTGCGGAAGGCGCGCTCGCCCGATGTCACCGCGGTAATCTGTGCGCGCAGATCGCCCCAAGCCGTATCGGGCAGACGCACGTTCATCTTGATGATGTCGACGAGTTCCTGATTGAGGACACCCGCCTTCTGCAGCTTCATGATCGGAATCTGCAGCCCTTCGGAATATATATCCGTTGTGACATGGCCGATGGAGCCGCCAACATCGAGCCAGTGCGCCATGCAGCAGGTGAAGGCGATCACTTTTCCTTCGTGAAAAATCGGCAGCGACAGCGTGACGTGGTTGAGATGGCTCCCGGTCGTATAGGCGTCATTGGTGATGAGTATGTCGCCGGGCTCCATGTTCTCGATCCCGATCTTGGCGATCTTCGCCTTGATCGTCTCGGACATGCCGCGAATGAACATCGGCAGCCCCAGCCCGATGGAAACCGTCTCGCCCTTCGCCGTGAACAGGCCCACCGTGAAGTCGAGCGCTTCATAGATGATCATGTTGTAGGCGGTGCGCATCAGGTTGGTCTTCATCTCCTCGGTGACGGAGAGAACACCGTTGCGCACGATCTCGACCGTGATCGGATCGACCTTTGCGGATGTGCCGGTCATTTCGCGCCTCCCACGGCGATATCGAGATTGCCATAGGCATCGACGGCCATGAGGTCGTCGGGCATGAGCACCGTTGTCGACGCATGCTCCTCGATCAGCGCAGGCCCCCTGATGCGATTGCCCGCCTTCAGCCCGTCACGCAGATAGATCGGCGTATCGACGAAGCCATCCTTCGCGCTGAAACAGACCTTCCTCATCTTCAGTTTTGCGCTATCGCCGGGAGCCTCGCCGGCAAGCGAAAGCTTTTCGCGCGGCGGCTTGCTGACGACACCGGCGACTGTGACGCGCAGCGAGACGAGATCGGATGGCTCGTTCGGCGCGGACGTGCCGTAGCGCTGCAGATGTACGGCGTCGAAAGCGCTCTTGATGGCCGCACGATCGGCTTTCTCGAAAATCGCATTGTCGAGATCGACAGTCACCGCATGTTCCTGTCCGACATAACGCATATCCGCCGCGCGGGAGATGGTAATGCTGTCGGGTGCGATCGCCGACTTTGCGATAGCGGCGCGTCCACGCTCTTCCATGTCGCGATAAAGCTCTTCGATCCGCTCGAAGGATACGGTCGCGAGCCTTTCGAAAACCGAACGCACGTAATCGTAGCGCAGGTCGCTGAACAGCATGCCATAGGCCGAGAAGTGACCGGGTGAATCGGGTACGAGCACGCGGCGAATGCCGAGTTCCCTTGCAATTGCGGACGCATGCAGCGGCCCTGCCCCGCCATAGACGACCATGGCGAATGCGCCGGCGTCGAGGCCGCGCTCGGTCGTTACGCCCTTCACCGCATAGGACATGGCGGTCGCGGCGATGCGCACGATGCCCTCGGCAGCCTGCGTCACGGAAATGCCCAAGGGGCCGGCGATTTTCTCCTGCATCGCTTTTTCGGCCGCGGCGACATCGAGCTTCATCTGCCCGCCGAGGAAATGCTCGGGATCGAGACGACCCAGCAGTAGATTTGCGTCTGTGACCGTTGGGTTTTCGCCGCCCTGTCCGTAGCAAGCGGGTCCCGGCAAGGAGCCCGCGCTTTGCGGACCGACACGGATCGCATTGCCTTCGACGAGACGGGCGATAGAGCCGCCGCCGGTCCCCACTTCAAAAATGTCGGTCATCGGAATCTGGATCGGCAGCGCTCGGTCGTAACCGCCGATCAACGCGCTCGAAGAGGTCAACGGCTTGCCGCGATAGATGACGCCCGCCTTTGCCGTCGTGCCGCCCATGTCGAAAGCGATGGCGTCGGACATGCCAAGTTCCGCGCAGATTTGTTGCGTGCCGATAACACCGGCAGCGGGACCGGATTCGAGAATGCGCACGCATTCGCGCCGTGCATCCTCGACCGGAAACAAGCCGCCATTCGACTGCACGACATAGAAATTGCCGTGAAAACCGCGCTTGCCGAGATGATCCTCGATTTCGCCGAGATATTTCTCGACGCGCGGTCCGATATAGGCATTGGCCGCGACCGTAGATGACCTCTCGAACTCGCGATATTCCTGCGTGAGTTCGTGAGAAGCGGAAACGAAGGCGTTGGGCAACTTGCGCTTCACGATCTCTTTCACGCGCTGCTCGTGCGCGGGATTGCGATAGGAATGCAGCAACAGGATCGCAACGGATTCGATGCCACGCGCCTTCAACTCGTCGGCCAGCGCTTCCACTTGCGCCTCATCGAGTTCCTGATGCACGGAACCATCGGCGCGCAGGCGTTCCTTGATCTCGTAACGCGAAGAGCGCTTCACAAGCGGATCGTGTTTCTTGAAAAAGAGATTATAGGCGTCGGGCCTGTTGATACGGCCGATCTCATAAATGTCGCGAAAGCCCTGTGTGATCAGCAGCGCGGTATCTGCGCCGGTGCGCTCAAGCAGCGTGTTGATCGCAATGGTTGAGCCGTGCAGGAACAGGCGCGCGTCTTTGAACGATACCCCGGCGTCTTCCGCTGTATGCTCGATACCCTCGACGAGATGGTGATGCGTCGACAGCGCCTTGCCGAAGCTGATCCTGCGCCCGCTCTCATCGAAAGCGGCGAGATCGGTGAACGTGCCGCCGATATCGACGGCAATGCGCAGACTGCCATTTTGTGCGGTGCTAGCCACTCAACTCTCCACTTTCCCGCGGCGCGTTAGGCGCTAACCCGGGACCCGGAATTTTCAGTTGCGTCCGATGTCGCTGGATCCCGGATCGCTGCTGTGCAGCGTCCGGGAAAGTGGCGCCCTCGAATTCAATGCGTCACGCGGATGACGATCTTGCCGAAATGGCTTGCGCCTTTGAGATGCGCGAAAGCCGCCTTCGTGTCGGCGAAATCGAAGACCTTGTCGATAACCGGCTTCACGCCATTGGCCGCGATTGCCGCATTCAGGGCCTCGAACATCTGCGTCGAGCCCACGGAAATGCCCTGGATGTTGGCGCGCTTGGCCATGATCAGCATGGGGTTGAGTTCTGCTGCGCCCGACAAGACGCCGATCATGCTGACCTTGCCGCCCGGCCGGATCGCGCCGATGGATTTGGCGAGCGTGCCCGCGCCGCCGACTTCCACGACCTGATCGACGCCGCGCCCGGACGTCAGTTCCATCGCCGCCTTGTCCCAGTCCGGCGTCGTCTTGTAGTTGACGAGATATGTCGCGCCCATGGCCTTGGCGCGTTCGAGCTTGGCGTCGCTCGAAGAGGTCACGACGATATTCGCGCCCAGCATTTTGGCGATCTGCAGTCCGAAGATCGAAACGCCGCCAGTGCCCTGAACGAGGATCGTGCGGCCGGCGATCAATCCGCCATGCACCATCAGCGCGTGCCATGCGGTGACGGCGGCGCAGGGCAAGGTTGCGGCTTCCTCGTAAGACAAATGTGCGGGAATGCGGACGACGCCGTTTTCCTCCAGCGCAACATATTGCGCGAGCGTGCCGTCGATCGCCCCGCCCAACGCGCTCGGCGCGGCTTCCGGTCCCGCCTCGCCGCCGATCCAGCGCTGGAAGAAGCAGCTTGCGACGCGATCGCCCACTTTCCAGCGCGTCACATCCTCGCCGACTTCGACGATCTCGCCTGCGCCGTCCGAGAGCGGAACGAGATTGGGCTTCGAGCCCATGCGGTAATTGCCGGAGACGATCGCAAGGTCGCGGTAATTCAGTGAACAGGCATGCACCTTCACCAGCACCTGCCCGCGTTTGGGCTTGGGCATCGGCAGGTCGCTTTCCTGCAGGGCGTCAATTCCGGTAGGCCCCGGAAGCACGTAGGCGCGCATGTTTCCTCCAGCTGTTTTGCCTTTCGATACAAGGCAATTATTGGTCGCAAACAGGCCTAGAGGATTGCTGTTAAGCGATCAAGGCTGGCTATTCGGCAGCCTTGCGCAATTTCGCGTCTTCGTAGGATCGCGCCTTCGGAAATCGCGCCATCACTTTCGCCAACCGCTCCGGCGCGACGCGAATATGAAGCTTGTTATTGCCCGTACGCATGGTGCGCCGGTCGAGTATCTCGCACTGATCGTAAAGCCAGGCGAGACCTGCCCCGTCGGCGGCATCGACGGTCAGCGCCAGTTCCGAATGGCCGCGCGCCAGCTTTTGTTCGAGACCGGCGAGCAGCCTGTCGACGCCTTCGCCCGTCAGCGCGGAAATCACGTAGGGCTCGCGACCCGGGCTGCGCCGGCGGGCGAGGCTGAGTGCTTCCGTGCGCCGGTTTTCGTCCAGAAGATCGTATTTGTTCCAGACTTCGACGATGCGCTCGCTGGCGTCTTCCTCGATCCCGAGGTCGCGCAGGATCGCATCGACGTCGGCCCCCTGCGCGTCGCTCTCGGCGTGGGAGATGTCGCGAATGTGCAGGATCACGTCCGCCTCGATCACTTCTTCGAGCGTCGCGCGGAACGCCGTCACCAGCATGTCAGGCAGGTCGGAGATGAACCCGACCGTATCCGACAGCATGATCGTCGCGCCATGCGGCAGCTTGATCGCGCGCAACGTCGGATCGAGCGTGGCGAACAGCATGTCCTTGGCGAGTACCTCGGCACGCGTCAGCCGGTTGAACAGCGTCGATTTGCCGGCGTTGGTGTAGCCGACCAGCGCGACCACCGGAAACGGCACGTCCGCGCGCTTCTTGCGATGCAGGCTGCGCGTGCGCTTGACCTGTTCGAGGTCCTTCTCGATGCGCGCGATGCGCTCCTGAATGAGCCGCCTGTCCGCCTCGATCTGCGTTTCACCGGGACCGCCCAGGAAGCCGAAGCCGCCACGCTGGCGCTCAAGGTGGGTCCACGACCGTACGAGCCGCGAACGCTGATAGGCGAGATGGGCGAGTTCGACCTGCAGCGAACCTTCGCGGGTTCGCGCCCGCCGCCCGAAGATTTCGAGGATCAGGCCGGTACGGTCGATGACCTTGGCGCCAAAGGCCTTTTCGAGGTTGCGCTGCTGTACCGGCGAAAGCGAGCAATCGAGCATCACGAGTTCGATGCCACGCTCCTTCACCAGTTCGGCGATACTCTCGACCTTGCCCTTGCCGATGAAGCTGGCCGGACGGAATTCCGAAAGCGGCGCAATCTCGCTGCCCACGACATCGAGATCGATGGCGCGGGCGAGGCCGATGGCCTCCTCAATCCGCTCCTCATGGGTGCGAAGGCCGGGTTGCGAAGCTTCGCCGGCCGCCGCCTGCTGCCGCGCCTGATGGCGCGCCGCCCGCTCCGTCAGGTAGGGGCCGACGACATAGACATGGGTGTGCTGCGCCCGCGAAAGCTCGAGGTCGAAGAGCGAGTTATTGCCGTGATTTGCTGCCAAATGTCCTGACCGTAAGGGAATCGGTCATCCCTTTTCGGCGGGTTCGTCCGCCGGTTCGAACATGGATATGGGCGTGCCGGGCATGATTGTCGAGATCGCATGCTTGTAAACGAGCTGGGAGTGGCCATCCCGCCGAAGCAGCAGACAAAAGTTGTCGAACCAGGTCACGACTCCCTGAAGCTTGACGCCGTTGACGAGGAAGATCGTCAGCGGGACTTTGTTCTTGCGGACATAGTTGAGAAAGGTGTCCTGCAGGTTTTGCGTGCGTTCGTTCGCCATTTTTCTTTCCTGTTTTATTGGCCGTTCCGGTTTGAAGCCGGTTCGACGGGCCGGTCTGTACGCCGGCTCGATTCCCTCTGAAGTCGCCCAAACCCGAACCCCTCGAAACGGATCTGTGCAATCTCCATTCGATCAAGTTTTTCGCCTGCCGTCATTTGTTTTTTCTGACCCCGCTCGCTGCGCGATCTCATATTTTCGGCGAATGCCGATCACACTTTTGTTTTATGGGCGAAATCATGGAACTTGCGCCGCAGGCCCAGCGCCGTTTCGCCGGGTAGACCCGTGCCCACGATCCTCCCGTCGATCCGCACCACGGGCATGACGATCAGCGTCGCACCAGTACAGAAAGCTTCTGCCGCCTCTTGAGCCTCCGTGACGGTGAAAGCCCGTTCTTCGAAGGCCAAGCCCCCCGCCCGCATGACACCGAACAGCGTGGCGCGGGTGACGCCCGAAAGGATCGAGCCGTCCGCGGGACGCGTGACGACGACGCCAGCTTTCGTGACAATCCAGGCATTGGTGGCCGCGCCTTCAATGACGGACCCGCTATCGTCCACAAACCAAGCCTCGAAGGCGCCCGCATCGCGGGCCGCCTGACGGGCCAGCACATTGGAGACCAGCGCCGTCGTCTTGATATCGACTCGCGCCCAGCGTTGCTCCGGCACGGTGACAATACTCACGCCTTCCGCCGCGCGCGCGTCGCCCGCGGCCCGGTCCAGCGCGCGCGCCGTGACGACGAGGGTGGAACGCGCATCGCGCGGAAAGGCGTGATCCCGCCGCGCTGTGCCGCGCGTCGCCTGCAGATAGACCATACCGTCGGAAACACGGTTGCGCCGCACGACTTCGCGCAGGATCGTCTCGAGCGGCTGCCGGTCCACGGGCATGGCGATGCGCAATTCGCGCAGGGAATATGCGAGACGGTCGAGATGCCCCGGCATATCGATCAGGCAGCGCTCGCGTACCTCGCAAACTTCGTAAACACCATCGGCGAACTGGAACCCGCGATCCTCGACATGCACGGCGGCTTCGGCATGCGGAACGTAACGCCCGTCCACATAGGCGATCCGGCTCATGAAGGATTATTCCCGCGTATCGATAGCGAGCGACTTCAGCTTGCGGTGAAGCGCCGAGCGCTCCATGCCGATGAATTCGGCCGTGCGCGAGATATTGCCGCCGAAACGGCTGATCTGCGCCACGAGATATTCGCGCTCGAAGACCTCGCGCGCCTCGCGCAACGGCAGGTTCATCAGTTTTTCGCCGCCGCTGCCGCCGGGCGTCGTCGGCACGAGCGAACCGATCTCCTGCGGCAGCATATCGGCGGTGATGACGGCGTCGGGATCGCCGGCAGCCAGGATCATCATGCGTTCGACATTGTTGCGAAGTTGGCGGATGTTGCCGGGCCAATCATGCGATTGCAGGACCGCCATCGCATCCTCGCCGACGGGACGTTTAGGCATGCCAGTGGTGAGCGATAGCTGCTCGATGAAATACTCGATGAGAACGGGAATATCCTCGCGCCGCTCGGAAAGCGCAGGCACGTAAAGCGGAACGACCGCGAGCCTGTGAAACAGGTCTTCGCGGAAAGTCTTTTGCGCGATGGCGTTCGCGAGATCGCGGCTTGTCGAGGAGACGATGCGCACGTCGACATGGACGCGGGTCGCGCCGCCGACGCGCTGAAAGCTTTGATCGACCAGCACGCGTAAAATCTTGCCTTGCGTTTCCAGCGGCATGTCAGCGACTTCGTCGAGGTAGAGCGTCCCGCCATGCGCCTCTTCGAGCGCGCCGATCTTGCGCTGGCGGCCATCCCCTCCTTCCACACCGAAGAGCTCGGTCTCCATGGAATCCGGCGTGATATTCGCCGCGTTGATGGCGACGAACGGGCCGCTCGCACGCGCCGAGGATTCATGGATGATGCGCGCCGCCAACTCCTTGCCGACGCCCGGCGCGCCGGTGATCATGATGCGCGAATTGGCGGGCGCGACTTTCTCGATGGTCTGGCGAAGGTGATTGACCGCAGGCGAACTGCCGGCGATGCGGTTGATAGCCCCCGAACGCGTGCGCAGATCGGTAACCTCGCGCTTGAGGCGCGAGGCCTCGAGCGCGCGATCGGCGACGAGCACGAGACGGTCGGCCTTGAACGGCTTCTCGATGAAGTCGTAGGCGCCGAGCTTGATCGCCTGCACCGCGGTTTCGATATTGCCGTGGCCGGAAATCATCACGACAGGCACAGCCGGATGCTGTTCCTTGATGACCCCGAGGATTTGCAACCCGTCGAGCCGCGATCCCTGCAGCCAGATGTCGAGAAAGACGAGATGAGGACGCCGGGCTTCGATAGCCGCGAGCGCCTCGTCGGAATTCGAGGCGACGCGCGTGCCGTGCCCTTCGTCGGACAATATGCCCGCTACGGCTTCTCGAATGTCAGTCTCGTCGTCGACGATCAGAATATCTGTAGCCATTCCTGCGTTCTCATACTTTCATTGTGCTGCAGCTGCGCCCGAGCCCAGCGCTGCCGCACTTGCCGAATTCTGTCTGGTGAACCACAGCCGCACCCAGGCGCCCTGGCCGGACGGCGCATCGAGAAGTTCGATACCCCCGCCGTGGTCCTCGAATATCTTTGCGACGATGGCGAGACCGAGCCCCGTTCCCTCGGCGCGCGTCGTCATATACGGCTCGAGCAGCCGTTGCCGGTTTTCCTTAGGAAAACCCTTCCCGTTGTCGATGATGTCGATGAAGACATGCCCGTCATCCCCCTCCGTGAGGGTTACGGTTATCTTCGGATCGGCAATGTGCGTTTCCGCACCTTTGATCCCTTCCGTCGCGTTCTTGACGATATTCGTCATCGCCTGAGACAGCAGCCGCCGGTCGAACCACGTCCGGATCGACGGATCCGGCAGGTGTTCCTCGAACTCGATGTCGGGATTGCCGACCCGCATGAGGAAGACGACCTGCTTCACGCATTCGTTGAGATCGTCCTCTTCGAGCCGCGCCTTGGGCATGCGGGCAAAGGACGAGAATTCGTCGACCATGCGCTTGATGTCGTCGACCTGACGCACGATCGTATTCGTGCATTGATCGAAGACTTCGCGATCTTCGGTGATGACGCGGCCATATTTGCGCTTGAGGCGCTCAGCCGAGAGCTGGATCGGCGTCAGCGGATTCTTGATCTCGTGCGCGATGCGCCGGGCGACATCGGCCCAGGCCGAAGTGCGCTGCGCGCTCACGAGATCGGTAATGTCGTCGAGCGTGACGACGCGGTTGCCGCCCTGGCCCGAGTCGTTGTCTTGCGCGCGCTCGCTTGCGATGCGCACGTTGTAGATGCGTTCGCGTCCCTTGCGATTGAGCGTGATCTGGCCCTGATAGACGCGCATCGAAGCTTGCTGAGCCGCTTCGACGAGTTCGCTCAATTCGGGAATAAGAGCGCCGATCTCCTTGCCCGTCCGCTCCTCGGCGCTGCCGGCGCCGAGATCGTCGGCGATCGCATGGGCATAGGCGTTCATCACGGTGATACGCCCCTTGCCGTCGATGCCGAACACGCCAGCAGGGACGCCCGAGAGAACGGCTTCGGTAAAAAGACGGCGTTCGTCGTTGAGCTTGCTCGCTGCGAGGAGCCGGTTCTGCTGCAGGCGCAGTTCCGAGGTCATGTTGTTGAACGTGTCGCCGAGCCGCGCGAAATCGCCCTCCGAACGATGGGTCGGCACCTGCACGTAGAGATTGCCGGCCGATACCTGATCGGTCGCGGAAATCAGCCGGCGGATCGGCAGCGCCAGACGGTTGGCGAAGGACAATCCCATCCACATCGCCGACAGCAGCATGATGAGCGCGATCAGCGCATACATCGTTGCGAAGGCGACCTGAATATTGCGGCGATGAGCGTCGTAGGCGTCGTAAAGAGAAATCAGCCCCTGCGCCTGACGCGGGAATTCGACGGCGAAGGGATCGACGGCGCGTTCGGCATAAAGAAACGTGTCGGTAAAGCCGGCAACGGCTTGCAAGGTTACGAAGGTCCGGCCCTCGTCGAGCAGCAGGCAGGTCAGACTATCTTTCTTCGCCTCCTCGAAATCCGTCGCTTCCGGCGTCACGACGCGAGAATCCGCGGACGTCCCTCGCTCGACGACCTCGCCGTTGGTCTTGATCAGCGCCGCCGACGAAAAACTCAGGAATTTTGCGCGAGATTCGAAAATCTCCCGGAACAGGGCCCGGTTCTCCCGGAATAGCGGTTCGATGCGTTCGAGATCGGACGCCGTGAGCCGGGACTCGCGCAGCAGCGCGCGGCATTGGGACTCGCTGAATAGCCGGGCGGCTTCGCCGGTATTCAGAATGAAGCCGCGCACATCCTGCATGAACGCGGGATTGAGCGTGCGCTCGAGCGTGATCGTGCCGACGCCGGCAATGATGATCGCCGGCACCGCGGCGATGATCGAAAACAGCGCGACGATGCGGATATGCAGGCGCGCGCCGGCCGCCTGCGCCCTGCGCGCCTTGATCAGCCGCCAGATTTCGACGGCCAGTAGCGCGATCAGGATGAGAATGAAAAGCCCGTTCAACGCGAACAGCGAAAGGACAACGTCGTTGGTCGGCCGTATCGGCGTGTAATCGGCGAAAATCAGCAGCGTCGATACGGCGCTCAACAGCGCCAGCACCACGCCGATGCGGCCGAGCCGCATGGTCCAACTGCCGGTAGCAGTCTCCGGTGGCTGGCCCGCGCGGGAGGATTCGGAAGACGTCATCAGGATCAATTCGCCCGGCGGCCTATGCCGTCACGACACATCCGCTGGAATCGGAGCGCCACATTCGTTGCATTCATACAACGGTGTTGCCGAATTGCGACAAAATTTGGGGCCTGCCGTGGTTTCCACAAGTCACAAGGCTGCTACCTGCTCCCGAACAGGAGCCGCTCGCCGTCGCCGGTCGCATATTCGTTGTTTTCCGCGACAATCTCGCAGTTTTCCTTGGGCGGTCGGTTCTGGCAACTGGCCAGCGCACGCTGGCGCGCTTCCGCCATGGACGGCGCCCCGAACTGGAAGAAAACGCGGTTCGATTGCGGCGCGCGCGCCATCGCCTTTTCGCCCGGCGAAAACAGGTAGCGTTCGATAACGCCAGCCTGCGCCGGCGGCAGACCGAGCTTCTGCGCCATGGCGCGCACATCGGTTTGCGACCACGTCGGCAGTCCGATGTCGCGCAAAAAGGTATCAGCCTCCGCCAGCCAGGCGCGACGGCCAAGGAGCGTGTTGAACATCGTGTGGCCGTCTTCGCCTTGCGCCGGCACGCGCACGCGACGGACGTCGCCGCCGCGCGACAGCCAGGCCTCGTGCATCCGGTCGACGATGGCGGGCGGAAAAGTCCTGTCGTTCTCTGCGTATATCCACAAAGTCTTCACTTTCGCCCGCGCCCCCGAAGTCGCCAGCGGCTCAACCAGCAGTTCAGGCTTGCCGCAATCCTCGATCCGCAATCCGCCGGAAACGCTGATAACGCCACGAAGTCCGCGCGGATTGCGCGCCGCCAGCGTCAGGACCGCAGCGCCCCCTGCCGATGCGCCGATCGCGACGACGCGATCGGCATCCGCATCTTCACGCGCGGCCAGCGCAACGAGCGTCGCCTCGATGTCGTCGGCCGTCGCCTCGAAGTGATCGCCGAAGGTCTTGGGTCCGCAGGAAACCGGCAGGGGCAGCGGGCCGTCCGAACGGCCAAAGCCGCGCCGCATGACGACAACGGCAAGATACCCGCGCCGGGCGAAGTCGCGGGCATGCATGGCATAGAGGCGCGCCCGCATGTCGCCCATGCGCCCGTTCGATGGCGGCTTGCCATGGGTAATGAGGGCAATTGGCAGCTTTTGCGATGCAGGGCCGCGGTTCTTCATCTTCGCGACAAAGGTTTCGAGACGCACCGGGCTTCCGTTGATGCGTACGACGAGAAACCCGTCCTGCTCGTCGAGTTCCTGTGCGGCGGTTTGCGCCGGCGCGAACAGCGTGAACAATACGAATGCCAGATAGAGACAGGTGCGGGGAAACAAGGCGGGCATGCCGCCTAGATATAGTTTCAGGGCCATTTCGTCGACACGTCAGCGTGGCGAACGCATCAACCTTATGTCGAGGTCCCTGACTTTCTTGCGTAGCGTATTGCGGTTGAGCCCCAGGAGTTCGGCTGCCCGGATCTGGTTACCGCGGGTCGCCGCCAGCGCCGCGGCGATCAGCGGATATTCGAACTCCCGGAGCACACGGTGATAGAGCCCCGGCGGCGGCAGATCGTCGCCGTGCGCCTTGAACAGCGCCGCCATGTGGTTCTCGACCGCCAGCGACAGGTTCGAGCTGCTGCCTGTCCGCTCGGGGGAAGCAGCTGAAACAGCCTGAGCCGGACTTGCGGCCGCCACGACCGGCGTCGGCGAGAATTCGCTTTCCTGCGAAAGCTCGGCATCGACCAGCGGCGCCGAGATTGTTTCTTGCGGATAGAGCGCGGCGAGACGCCGGATCAGGTTTTCGAGTTCGCGGATATTGCCGGGCCAGGGATGGCTTTTGAGCTTTTCGAGCGCCGGGCCGTCGATGTTCTTGAGCGGCAGACCTTCACCAGCCGCGACCTTGAAGAAATGACGCACGAGATCGGGAATGTCCTCGGTGCGTTCGCGCAGTCGCGGCAGACGGATCGGCACGACATTGAGGCGGTAGAACAGGTCTTCGCGAAAGAGGCCTTGCGCGATGAGCTGGCGCAGATCCTTGTTGGTCGCAGCGACGATGCGCACGTTCGTGCGGATCGGGTTGCGCCCACCGACGGTCGTGTATTCGCCCTGCTGCAACACACGCAGAAGCCGTGTCTGCGCCTCCATGGGCATGTCGCCGATTTCGTCGAGAAAGAGCGTGCCGCCGTCGGCCTGTTCGAAGCGCCCGGCCGAACGCGTATTCGCGCCGGTAAACGCGCCGCGCTCGTGGCCGAAGAGTTCGCTTTCGATGAGATCGCGAGGGATCGCCGCCATGTTGATGGCGACAAACGGCCCCTTCTTGCGCTTGCCATAGTCGTGCAGCGCGCGCGCGACGAGCTCTTTGCCGGTGCCGGACTCGCCGGTGATCATGACCGTGAGATCGGTCTGCATCAGCCGCGCGAGCGTGCGGTAAATTTCCTGCATCGCCGGCGAACGGCCGACGAGCGGCATGCCCTCCGGCTCTTCGGGCCTGTCGTTAGCCGGCTCCTTGCGCGGCTCGCTGAGCGCGCGTCCGACGACGGCGACGAGATCCTTCAGGTCGAAGGGCTTGGGCAGGTAATCATAGGCCCCACGTTCGGAGGCCTTGATGGCCGTCATGAACGTGTTCTGCGCGCTCATGATGATGATGGGCAGATCGGGCCGGACCTTCTTGATGCGAGGAAGCAGGTCGAAGGCGTTTTCGTCGGGCATGACGACGTCGGAGATGACGAGGTCCCCCTCGCCCGCCTGCACCCAGCGCCAAAGCGTCGAGGCGTTGCTCGTTACCCGGACGTCGTATCCAGCCCGCGAAAGGGCCTGTCCGAGCACCGTGCGGATCGCAGCATCGTCGTCGGCTACAAGTATGCTCCCGCTTGGCATTGCGGCCCTACTCCTGAATTCCGTTTCCGGCCGGATTTCATTCACCTGGCCAAAGACGCTCGTCGCCAAACTCGCTACTCCGCTTGTCCGGCTGCCCTTCCGTCCTGCGGGCTCGCCATCGGCAGCAGAACCCTGAACGTCGTGCGGCGCGGCTGGGATTCACACTCTACTATCCCTCCGTGATCGCCGATGATCTTCGCTACCAAAGCAAGTCCAAGGCCACTTCCCGAAGCCTTGTTCGAAACAAAGGGGTCGAACAGGTTGGCCGCGATATCGGCCGCAACGCCGGGACCGTTGTCGCGGACGCAAATTTCCAGCGGAAGGCCAATCGGGGCGTTGGAACCGGGCACACGCATGCGAACCCCCGGCTTGAAAGCCGTCGAAAGTTCGATTTCCCCGTCGATGGCGTCCTCGCCGATCGCCTCGGCGGCGTTCTTCACGAGATTCAGATAGACCTGAACAAGCTGATCCCGGTTGGCATAAACCGGCGGAAGCGAAGGATCGTAGGTCTCGACGAAGCGGATGTTGCGGGCAAAGCCCGCTTGCGCCAGACGTTTCACGTGATCCAGCACCGAATGGATATTGATGGCTTCGCGCTCGACAGGCCGTTCATCGGAAAAAGCGTCCATGCGGTCGACCAGTTTCACGATGCGGTCGGTCTCGTCGCAGATGAGGCGGGTGAGAACCCGCTCCTGATCGCCCAGCTCGGTTTCGAGCAGTTGGGCTGCGCCGCGAATGCCCGAAAGGGGATTCTTGATCTCATGCGCCAGCATGGCAGCAAGGGCTGAAACCGAGCGGGCCGCTCCTCTATGCGTCAATTGCCTATTCATTTTATCGGCAATTGTACGTTCCTGAAGCATTATGACTAATTCTTGTGCATTTGTCGCGAGCGGCGCCGCATGAATATCGACCACCCGCTCCGCGCCGATGCGCGGGATGACGAGTTCGACACGATATTCATTCACCGCGGAGCCTCGCTCGCGCACATCATCGAGAAGGGCGAGCACAGGCGAACCGAAGGTCAGGAGGTCGGAAAGCTTGCTGCGCCGAAGCTGGGTCTGGCCGAGCTCGAAGAAGTCCTCGGCCGCCGCGTTGGCGCTGGTAATGCCGCCGTCCGGGCCGATGGTAAGCAGCGGCAGCGGCAAGCTGTTCAGAATGAGATTGGCGTCCGCCGCACCGGTGCGATTCTGTATGACCACGTCTTGAAGAGTGGCTGCCACCTTTGTTTCTCCGTCTGCCATCTCTAGGCCGCCCTGGCTGCAGTTTTGTGCGCCTCTGGATCGAGAAAGAGGGATTCCAGAAGAGTTTCAGCCTCGCGCACGTTGTCTGCCGTAACGAGGCGCTGGCGGCGCGAATCCGAGGGGTCGGCGCCGGCATTGTCCGCATAGGCGGCGAGATGCTTGCGGGCATGGCGCAGGCCCGCGTGAGCGCCCATGGTCGACACCAGACTCTCAAGATGATCGCGAGCAGCGGCAAGACGCTCGGAAACCGGCGGTTCGGCGCTGCTCTCGCCACGCAGGCCCCGCGCGATCATGCCCGGCAACCAGGGCTTGCCGACCGCGGCGCGTCCGATCATGACCGCATCGGCGCCGGAAGCCGCGAGCATCGCGCGTGCATCTTCCAGTGAGGCGCAATCCCCGTTGGCGACGAGCGGGATCGTGATTGCGTCCCGCACAGCGCGAATTGCCGTCCAGTCCGCCTGCCCGGTGTAAAACTGCACGCGGGTGCGGCCATGGACAGTAATCATCTGCGCGCCCGCATCTTGCGCACGGCGCGCGAGTTCCGGGGCATTCAGGGACGAGGCGTCCCAGCCAAGCCGCATTTTCACGGTGACCGGAATTTTGACGGCGGCGACCGTCGCCTCGATCAGGGATAGGGCGTGATCCAGATCGCGCATCAGCGCGGACCCAGAGAGTCGCCCGTTCACCCGTTTCGACGGGCAGCCCATGTTGATATCGATGACATCCGCCCCGGACGCTTCCGCGAGCCGGGCCGCGTCCGCCATCAGGCCGGGAATGCAGCCGGCGATCTGCACCACGTGGGGGCTGACGCCTTCACCCTCGGCGCGCAGGCGGGCTTCGCTTCGCCCCGAGAGATAATCGTCGGAGGCGACCATTTCGGAAACGACAAGCGATGCGCCGAACCGGTGCGCAATCCGCCGCATGCCGATATCGGTGACGCCGGACATCGGGGCGAGAACCGCCGCCCTCGCGCCGGCCAAACCAGCGAGACGTCCTCTGCCTACTTTTTCACCACCAACCGACATGCCTATATGATAGCCAAGTCCCTGCTGTTTTGAAAGCAAATTATATTGCAACGCAATATGGACAGGCCGAAGCCGCCATGCCACTCAATTCGCGGGGTTTGGCGCGCAAATGACCGACAACGTCAATTTCAACGACATCGCTGTTCTGCTGGTCGCTGCCGGGCGAGGCTCGCGGGCGGGCACGGAACTACCCAAGCAATATCAGTCGATTGCGAGCAAAACCGTGCTTGCGCATTGCATCGACCGCTTTGCAGAGGCTTTGCCGGGGGCCAAAATCCTCGCGGTCATTCATCCGGACGACATCGAACTCTACCGGCACGCCATCCAGACTGTCAGCGCGGATATCCAACTCCTCCCCCCTGCAATTGGCGGAGCTACGCGGCAGGAGAGCGTGCTATCAGGACTTAATGCCTTACATGAAGACGTAGTAAAATACGTTCTTATTCATGATTGTGTCCGGGTTTTTGCATCTGATAAATTAATACATGCCGGGCTCCGGGCTGCCCAAATCTCGGGAGCTGCAATACCCGTTCTTCCGGTATCCGACTCATTGCGCAAGGCCATTTCCAGCGAGAGAACGGCGCCTGTCGACCGAGAAGGGCTCCTGGCCGTGCAGACCCCTCAATGCTTTTCCTTGGAACTCATCCATAGCGCCCACGTAAAAGCGGCCGCCGCCGGCCGCAAGGATTTCACCGATGACGCCTCCCTCGCCGAATGGGCCGGGCACGAAATCTCGACCTTCCCTGGGGAGGCGGGCAACTTCAAGATCACCCAACCCGAGGATTTCATGCGCGCCGAAGCCATGCTGCTCGCAGAACTGGCCGATATCCGCACTGGCTACGGCTATGACGTTCATGCCTTCGGGCCCGGCGACCATGTCTGGCTCGGGGGCGTGAGAATTCCCCATGGGCGGGGCCTCGTTGGCCATTCCGATGCGGATGTCGGCCTGCACGCCCTGACGGATGCTATCCTCGGCGCGCTCGCGGACGGCGATATCGGCAAGCTCTTCCCGCCCTCCGATCCGCAATGGAAAGGCGCGGCTTCGCACATCTTCCTTGCGGAAGCCGTCCGCCGGGTGCGCGCGCGCGGCGGCATGATCGCCCATCTCGATCTCACCCTCGTCTGCGAGGAACCAAAAATCGGCCCGCACCGGGACGCCATGCGCGCCGAAATCGCCCGCATCTGTGACCTGGAGATCGATCGCGTGGCGGTTAAGGCGACGACATCCGAGCAACTCGGCTTCACCGGCCGGCGCGAGGGCATAGCAGCCAACGCTCTGGCCACCATCCGCCTGCCCCTGCGTCGTAAGGAGGCGTGAATGTCCGACTTCATTTTCAACGAAATACTGGCCGCCCGCGCCGCCGCCCTGCTCGAGCGCTGCCGCCAGGCCGGCGTGATGATCGCAACGGCTGAATCCTGCACCGGCGGTCTGGTGGCCGCCTTGCTGACGGAAATCCCCGGCTCATCCAGCGTGGTCGAGCGTGGTTTCGTCACCTATTCCAACGAAGCCAAGAACGAACTGATCGGCGTGCCCATGGAGCTGATATCTGCGTATGGCGCCGTCAGTCCGCAGGTTGCCTGCGCCATGGCCGAGGGCGCAATCGCGCACTCCCGGGCGCAACTCTCCGTAGCGATTACGGGCGTCGCCGGCCCCGGAGGAGGTTCGCCCGAAAAGCCTGTCGGACTCGTCCAGTTTGCGACCGCGTTCAAGGGCGGCGAGACCATTGCCGTCGAAAAGCGCTTCGGCGAATTGAGCCGGGCGAAAATCCGGTGGCTTGCGGTGGAAACGGCTCTCGATCTCCTGGAAAGCCGCCTGCCCTGATCCGCAGCACGACTACTTCGCGTCGACGACGCTTTTCACGATCCAGGTGATGTCCTGCGGCGCGCCGTGAAGCTGGGCCACGAACTCCTGCAGCTCCCTGCCCTTCACCGGATTGACCGCGATACGCTCGCGCATGGCTTCCTCGCGCACGCCCTCGTCTTCCCACATGGCGTCGAAGGCCTTGCGCAGGAGTTCGATGCGTTCGGCAGGCACGTCCTGCGGGGCCATCAGCGCCTGGCTCATGAAGGAGTCGGAGGCGAGAAACACCATAACGCGACGGCCGGTGTCGGTACGCGGGATGCGATGCGCGAGCGGCACATTCGGATGCCTTTCGTCGGGATTGCGCGCGAACTGCACGAGGACCCGGATTTTGCCGTCGTCGAACCAGTCGGAGACCCGCAAGCGAAGCGATTCAAGCGTCGAGCCGCAATGACCATCGACCTTGCGCTCTTCCATTCCTTTCAGGATGGCCTCGACATTCTCGAAACCCGTGACTTGCACGAATTTCGCGGCGGTCAGATCGTTGAGGAGCTTCGCATAGACAGCTGAGCGTGTGCCGGGCTGGGTAACGCCGATGCGCACATCGCGCCTTCTGACATCCTCAAAACTTTCGATGCCGCTTTCGCGCCAGACGATGCAGGCCACATTGTCCTGCGATTTGGAACCGATCCAGTTCAGTCGGCGCACATCGAACGGTGGTTTGAAGTTGTCGAGGATCGGGCCCCAGATCGCCTTGGCGCCGACGATCCCAAGCACGGTCCCATCGCGCGGTCCTTCGGCTGCGACGAAATTCGCTGCTGGAACGCCACTCTGGCCGGGCCTGAACTCGACCTCGATCGCAGGGTTTCCGGGAATGAAGCGTCCGAAATGGCGGACATAAAACTGGGCGGCAGAGCGTGCAGGCGTCCCTTCGGCATTGCCGATAATGATTTTGATCGCCTTGCCCGCATAAAAATCCTGGGAAGACGCTGGCGCTGCCGTCAACAACGCAAGCGCGACCGGCACTGCCGCCACAGACCGGCGAAGAAAACCCATTGTCCTGTCGGGATTTGCGCCCACTTGAGTCCCGTGCGCCTGCAATGTCATGGCAATGACATATATAGCAAAATGGCAGGGAAAACTCAGGGCCGGTCGTTCAATTTCTTCACGATGTCGAGAACCGCGGGAGGCGTCGATGCGAGGCGGCTCGCGGCCTCGTCCAGCCGCGCGATGGGGAACGGCGACACTTCAAGATTGCGCCGCGCCGCCTCACGCAGATAGGCGCGATCGGCCTGCATGGCCTCGAAGGCTTTTCGCAATTCGGCGATCCTTTCGGGCGAAACTCTTGCGGGCGCAGTCAGGGTCCAGGCCAGCGCCCCCTCCAGCGCCATGAACTCCAGTGCCGGAGCGAGATCGCCCCGTCCCTTCGATCGCGCAATCTCTTCCGCGCGTGGCACAGCGGACAGACGCTCGGCCCAGGCCGGCGACAGGCGCATCAACGGCTTCAGCCGGCCGCTCGACAGCCAGCCGGACAATCCCGCGCGATAGGTCTCGAACGAAAGTCCGCACAGCAGCGAAACCTCGCCGCGCCGCAGCGCCAGCAGCATTTCGTTTGCGTCGCGATAACCGGATACGATGCGCAAATCCGTCTGCGCCAGATCCTTCAGCAGATGTGCATGCGCATAGGGCCGCCTGCCCGGCGCGGACGATCCCACTGACAACCCGGGCTTTGCCAGATCGTCCAGCGTCTCCACGCCGCTCTCCCCATCGGCGGCGCAGACATACTCATCGGCGGTTCTCGCGCCGACAAAGGCAAAGTCCCGCAGACGATAATCGGCCGCGGGATTGCCGAAGAGCCGCGCAATCAGCGCGCCGGACGATACGACACCGAGCACGCTCGCATCGGCAGGCGCTTCGTTTGCGATCAGGCTTGCGGCCTTGAGACTGGCAGCGCCGGGCAGATGGCGCAGCAGCACGCGCGGCTTGCCCGGCAGAAACGCCCCGAGATGGCGGGCATAGAGTCGCGCCGTCTGGTCGTAGCCGGGTTGCGGTTGCAGGCGGCCGGCGGCGCCGCGTGCGCTCGCGCCGCCTTCATCCCCGCCTCCGGGTGAAAATCCGACGACGATCGTGATCTCTTGCGGGAAATCGATTTGCGGTTGCGCCGTTGCCGACGTCGCGCCGGCCAGCATCGCCAGGAGCGCAACGGCGTGGATATTCATGCGCCTGGCGCGACGCCGGCCTGCTGGGCGCTGCGGCCATAGAGTGCGTCGGCGCGGCGCTCGAAGGCTTCGGCAAATTTGCGGAAGGCGGCATCGAAGAGGCTGCCCATTAGTAGCCCGAGCATTCGACTCTTGAACTCGTAGTCGATGAAAAAATCGATCTTTGATCGCGGCAGCGCAACGGGCGTTTCATCCACGAAGGTCCAAGTATTTTCGAGATGCCGGAAAGGACCGTCGACATATTCGACGAGAATTTTCAGCGCCTCGCGGTCGAGCGTGACGCGGCTGGTAAAGGTCTCGCGAATAGCCTTGTAGCCGACGGACATGTCCGCGACGATCACCTCGCGTCCGCGCGCATCCGTACTGCGCCGGCGCACGTCGAGACCCGTACACATCGGCAGGAACTGCGGGTATTTTTCGACATCGGCCACGAGCGCGAACATGTCGGCGGCGCTATGGGCGACACGGCGTGTCGTGCGAAACGAGGGCATTGCGAATCCGGCTCGGATGGCGCTGGGCGCGCCTGACTAGCACAGGTGGGGTTTCGAATGCCTCATTCAATATGATTGAGGAAATCGGAACCGCCGCCGATCACTGCCGCCGCAAAGCTGCCCTGGGAATATCGGGTTTGTCCGAAGGTGCGCGCGGCGCAGCGTCGGCCAGATTATCGAAGGCCAGGCCGGCGGCCGCGCCATCGCGCCATGCAATGCGAGCTTGCGCCTCCAGCTTGCGGTTTGCGACACGGACGCGAAATCGCTCGGGCAGTTTGAAGTTGGCTTCAAGATGCACACGCGCGCCATGTTCGGACACATCGCGCAGCACACAGCCCAGACTTTCAAAATAATCGTTCAGGACGATTTCTCCGCCCCAATAGACGCGCTTGCGTTCGCTACTGCGCCGTTCGATTCCCGTATGCTCGCCCAAGTCGGCCCCCTTCGCTGCCACACTCAAGCTAGCGCAAGCGAAACCGCGGCCGAAGCGAAACTCTATTTTAACCTCAACGGAAAAGGTTAAGGGCCCGGTGAGCGACCGGATTACTTCGCGAACACCTGGCTCATGTCGGCGAAGGACTTGAACTCCAGCGCATTGCCCGAGGGATCGAGGAAAAACATCGTCGCCTGCTCGCCGGTCTCGCCCTTGAAGCGCACGTAAGGCTCGATGATGAACTTGGTGCCTGCCGCCGTCAGCTTGTCAGCCAGCTTCTGCCACTCGTTCATGGGCAGGATGGCCCCGAAGTGGCGGACAGGAACCTGATGCCCGTCGACATCGCTCGTCGCCTTGTGGCCGATTTCGGCAGGCGCGTGATGGGCGACGATCTGGTGGCCGTAAAAATCGAAATCGACCCAGTGTTCGGCGCTGCGCCCTTCCGGGCAGCCCAGCAGGTCTCCATAAAACCTCCGAGCCTCGGCGATGTCGCGAACGGGAAAGGCGAGATGGAAAAGCGGAATGGCGTTCATGGCACGGACCTTGTTGCGTGATGTCACGCCCATATGCCCTGCCCGCTTCTCCTGCAAGCCTTGCAAGGCTGAAATGCCCTGGCTGCGGCTCCGAAATTGCATCGGCAATGGCGCAAATGCGGCCTGCATGCTAAGCGCGCCGCAACGCAAAAGTGAAGATCTCCGGAGACGGCCGAATGGATTTCTCTACGATGGTGCTGACGATGTACGTGCCTGCAGGCGCGGACAATGCGGAGGCCGACGAACGCATTCTGAACATCGCCATCGAACAGACGCTGACAGCCGCAGAGCTCGGCTTCAATCCGTGGTTCACCGAGCACCATTTCCGCGGGCCCTGGCATTCGAACCCGATTCAATTCGCGTCCTATATCGCGCCGCAGATTTCACCCGAGCGCTATCTCGGCTTCGGCGTGCTCTCCGTGCCCTTCTACAACCCGGTGCGGCTCGTCGAGAGCATGAACCTGCTCGACCAGTTGACGAAAGGGCGCGCGCTCTTCGGTCTCGGCAGCGGCTGGGCCGGCGCGGAGCCCGACGCAATGGGCATCGCGCCGGAGTATCACGCCAACAGCCGCGCGGCGGATGAGACGCTCGAAATCGTCCAAAGCCTCTGGAATTTTCAGACCGGCGACCAGCCCCTCGTGTACGAGACGCCACTGTATCGCGGCACGATCCGCCGCCGCGTAACACCCGCGCCGTATCGCAGGGCGCGTCCGACCGTTATTCGCACGGCGGGCCGCGATTCCTCCGTCATCGCCGCTGCGCAAAAAGGCTGGCCGGCTTTTCTTGGCACGTTCGCCGCGGAGTCGCCGCTCGAACAGCAGATCAAACTCTACCGGCAGACGCTTGCGGCCTCCAATCACTCGCAGCAGGTCATCGAGGAATGCTTGCGCTGGTGTACCTGCGACTGGCTCGCCGTCGTTGTCGCCAATACTGATGAGGAAGCGCAGGCGCTGGCCGCCGAAGCGCGCGCGGAACATCTCGTCTTCCGCGACGCCTATGTCGCGGCGAACGGGCCGATGCACGGGCCGGTTGTAAAGCCGAAAAAGGAAGTTTCGAACCAGAAGGCCTATCTCGCCGGCGGCGACATGATCGAACTGATCGCAGGCAATCCTGATACGGTGGCAAAGCGCGTGCAGGAACTGGCGGACACCGGGATCAATCATCTACTCGTGCGCTTCCTCGGCGAATGGCCTGGCAAGACACGCTATATTTCCGAACAGTCGATGCGCCTGTTCTCGCAACATGTTGCGCCGCGCTTTCGCGATCTCGCTCCGCCGAAGACGCTTATGCCACTGGCGGCCGAGTAAGGTGCGCCACAGGGCCAGTGAACATCTTTACCTCTGCGATATGACGAACCAGGCAAATTCGTTGCGAATATAGGAAGCAGTGGATGCTTGAGTGGACCGACTTCATCTGGATATTAAGCCCGTTGATCGTAGTTGCCGCCATTTTCGGAGGGCTTCACTGGACAAAGGCTTCGACAGAAGACACCTCGGTGTTGAAAGGGGCTGGCGGCGGAGAAAACTCGGCTTCTCCGCCACCCGCGCCCGCAAGATATGAAGGCGGCGGCGACGGCTAGAGCATCGCTCGAAGGTCTCGACTAATCCTTCACCTGCTTCTGCCTGCCATAAAGCAAATCATAGACCTCGCAGGCGATGCCGGTCGCTTCATAACCGTCGCGGCCCGTCGCCTGCGCAATGGCGAACATCTGCTCGGCGAGACTGACGAAGGGCATGGGCACTTCCATAGTGCGCGCCATATCGAGGCCGAAGCCGACATCCTTGGGCATCCATGACTTGCGCGGCTTGAACTTGTGGCTGACGACGATCTCCATGATGCGCCGCGTCGCGACCGAATCCTGCTGCGAATTGCGCAGGATGCTCTGAAAAGCCTGCGCATCGACGCCGCCCTTGCCAAGCCACGAACAGATTTCGACGACGCTCATGTGCTGAACTGCTGCGAGCATTGCCATCGCATTCTTGACGAGTTTGGCGCTGCCGAGTTCGCCGACATGCAGGATCGACTTGCCCATCGGCTTCAGGATCGGCTGCACGTCATCGAAGACCTGCTTCGATCCACTGAGCCAGAGCGCAAGTTCGCCCGCTGCCGCAACCTCTTCCACGCCGCCCGCGGAGGCGTCGACCACGGCCCAGCCTTTCGCAATCAGCTGCGAACCGGCGGCGACGATCGTGTCCTTGTCGATGCTGCTGAAGTCGATCCAGAGCTTCGCGCCCGAGGTTGCCGAGGAAAGCCCGTTCTCGCCGAGCGCCACGGCAGTCACGGCCGCATTGTTCGGCAACATCGAAAGAACGATGTCACAGGCCTCGGCGACAGCCCTGGGGCTGGCCGCGAACTTCGCGCCCTTGCTCTCGAGCTGCTGGGCCTGTTCGCGCCTGAGATCGTTGACGACGAGGCTATAGCCCGCCTTGATGAGATTGGCGGCCATGCCATTGCCCATGCCGCCGGTGCCGATGAAACCGATTGTCTTCATGTCGTCCCCCTATTGGACCAGCGCTTCCCGCGCTGTGTCTTGTTGTTCGTTCATAGGCCGCGGAAGCCGGCTCACCGTCCCAGCTTCGCAAACCTTGCCGCTTTGAGTTTCGCGAAATCCTCGCCCGCATGATGCGACGAACGCGTCAGCGGCGTCGCCGAAACAAGCAGAAAGCCCTTGGTCATCGCGACCGTTTCGTAGGCCTTGAACTCGTCCGGCGTCACGAAACTCTTCACGGGATGATGCTTGCGTGTCGGCTGCAGATACTGGCCGATGGTGAGGAAATCGACATCCGCCGAGCGCAGGTCGTCCATGAGCTGCAGCACTTCCTCGCGCTCTTCGCCGAGGCCCACCATGATGCCGGACTTTGTGAAGATCGTCGGGTCGAGTTCCTTCACCCGCTGCAATAGCCTGATGGAGTGGAAGTACCGCGCGCCCGGCCGCACCCGCAGGTAATTCGAAGGCACGGTTTCCAGATTGTGGTTGAAGACATCCGGCCGCGCGGCGACGACGACTTCGAGTGCGCCGTCCTTGCGCAAAAAGTCGGGCGTCAGAATTTCAACGGTCGTGCCGGGCGATGCCTTGCGGATGGCGTTGATCGTATCGGCAAAATGTTGCGCGCCGCCATCGGCGAGATCGTCGCGATCCACCGAGGTAATGACGACATGCGAAAGACCCAGTTTGGCGACGCTGTCGGCGACATGCTCGGGCTCCTTCGCATCGAGCGCGTCCGGCAGGCCCGTGCGCACGTTGCAGAAGGCGCAGGCGCGCGTGCAGGTGTCGCCCATGATCATGAAGGTCGCGTGCTTCTTCTCCCAGCACTCGCCGATGTTGGGGCAGCCCGCTTCCTCGCAGACTGTGACGAGCTTGTGCTCTTTCACGATGGCGCGGGTTTCCGCATAGAGTTTCGAGCCCGGCGCCTTGACGCGGATCCAGTCGGGCTTGCGCAGCACTTCGCTGTCCGGCCTGTGCGCCTTTTCGGGATGGCGCGGGCGCGCCTCCGCCTGCTTGCGGGGATCGTTATTCAGCGTATCGACGAGCGTGGCCATGACGGCTCCGGGGCGCAGGAATGCGCCTGACATGATTTCCGGCCTATTTAGGGGAAAGCCGCCTCGCTTCCAAGCGCGACCGGCTCACTCCTTCGGCGTGAAGGGCTATTGTGGCTGCCTGCCGCGGATCGCCTGCCAGACGAGGAGCAGCAGGATCGCGCCGAGGGTGGCGACGATGAGATGTCCCAGCGTGCCGCGCACGACGATGTTCAGCACATCGGCCAGTTGCACGCCGACGAACGAGCCGGCGACCCCGACGATGATATTGGTCAACAGGCCATGATTGGACTTCGTCACGCGCTCCGCGATCCAGCCCGCGATCGCCCCGATGATCAGCATCATGAAAAAGCCGACGCCCGGCGTGCCCAATGCGGGATAGACTTGATTCATGATAGACTCCTATGGCGTCACGGCTAAAGCTTCGCCGATCATTGCAGAGAAAATGTGACGGGCCAAATTCTGGCCGGGGAGATCATTTCATCTTCGCGAGCAATTCCTTCGCCTTCGCGCTTCCAAGGCCCGACGCAAGTTGCAAAAGGCGGCGCGCCTCGGGCAATTCGCGCTGGCCGAAAGTGCCGGCATTGAGCGCTTCGGCGAGATAGACGATGGCGCCGACATTCTGCTTGCTGGCGCTCGTTTCGAGAAGCTTGCGGGCGCGCTGGAGATCACGGGTCACGCCATCGCCGAAAAGCAGGAGATGAGCGAGGTTCACTTCCGCCTGGATGATCTTGCCATTGCTGACGATCACCTCGAGCAGTTCGACGGCGCGTCCGTGATTTTTCGACAAGCCATCGCCATTGATATAAGCGACGGCCAGATCGTTGCGGGCGCTGTCGCTGCCGAAGTCCGACGCTTTCTCCAGCCACTCGAATTGCAGCTTGCGATCAACCTCGACGCCAAGTCCATGTTCGTAAAACTTGGCGATGGCCCACATAGAGTCGGGATGGCCGACTTCCGAGCCGCGCTGATACCATTCGCGCGCCTGCGTATAGAACTTCTTCTGGTCCTCGCCCTTGGCGCTCGACGCGCGTTCGCGGAAATGCGCGCCGAGATTATACATGGCGATGGCAAAGCCGTTTTCAGCCGCTTTCTCATACCATTGCGCGGCTTGCGCGGGATCGCGCGGAACGCCCCTGCCCCGGTCGTAGAGATTGCCGACCCAAAGCTGCGCGAAAGCCGATCCTTTTTCCGCAGCCAGACGGAAGACGCGCATGGCGTCGAAATAACGGCTGGATGCGACGTAGGCCCGCCCGAGTTGATTGGCGTAACGCAAGGTATTCGGCGACCTCGCCAGGGCCTGCTCGCAGGCCGCCACGGCTTTTGCCGTATCGACTTGCGCCGCAGCAGGAACCACAACCGAGCGGAGCGGGTCGTCGTTATCCCCTGCCGTGCGGTCGCAGGTCTCGCCCGCTGCTGCGTCCGTCATCGCAGCGCCGGTCATGGATGTCAGCATGGATTTGGCGACGGAATTTCCGGCGGCCGCAGCCTTTTCCACCCACCGCCGCGCGCCCGGCTCGTCCGTTTCGCCGAACGCCCCGGCGAGGAGCGCCTGCGCCAGCGTTACCATGGCTTCGGGCACGTCGGCGCCTGCGGCCTGCTCGAGCAAGCCCTTCGCCTTTTCCATTTCGCGCGCGCCGCCGAAGCCGGAAATATAAAGCTGCGCGAGACTTTGCATGGCGCGCGTGTCGTTTGCCGCCGCCGCCTGCGCATACCATTGACGCGCCAGCGCGTAGTTGCGCACGATGCCTCGGCCATTTTCGTAGATATCGCCGAGCAGTCGCATGGCTTCTGCGTCGTCTTTTGCCGCCGCTTTTTCGAGCCAGATGCGCGCCTGTACGTAGTCCCGCCGCACGCCGGTCCCGTTGTAGTAGGTCCGTCCCAGCATGCGCATCGACAGGCCGTGGCCCGCCTCGGCAGCTTCCTCGTACCACCGCCGCGCCAGAGGGTGACCGATCTTCACGCCATCGCCCTGCTGCAGGGCGAGCGCAAGATTGAACATCGCATCGGGCGACCCGAGCTGCGCGGCCTTTTCGAACCAGTCGGCCCCCAGCGTCGAGTTCTTGGCGACGCTCAATCCGCGCGCATGGATATTGCCAACCCAGAGAGCGGCATAGGCCGCGCCCTTTCCCGCAGCCGTCTCGAAGACCCGCAGCGCATCCCCGTAGCGGTCGTCCTGGATATAGAGCACGCCAAGCTGGTTCTGATAACGAAGCATATCCGGATTTTCACGCACCGCCGCCTCGCAGGCCGGAATGCCCTTGGCGGTGTTGAGGCTGAGCGGCGGCTTCACATTTGCCGGGCGCAGAGGATCGGTCTGCCGCGCCGCGAGCCGGTCGCAGGCCTCGCCCGAAGTTTCGGGCCGGTCGAGCCGCGCAAGCTGCTCGCGCGAAAGCTCATCGTCGGTGTCGACTCCGCGTTGCAGCCACTTGCGGGCCTCTACCTTGTCCGGCTGGCCGAAGATGCCTTCTTCGAGCCACTGGGCGAGAATGCGTATGGAAACCACATCGTCGTGACGTGCCGCCTGCTCGAGATGCTTGCGGGCGAGCGCAAAGTCTTTTTCGACGCCCTCACCATAAGCATAGAGCAGCGCGAGACCGAGATGGCCGCTGCTGTGATTCAGACGAACGGCGCGCTCGAACCATTCGCGCGCACGCTGGTAGTCGCGCGGGAAACCACCGTTGCCCTCGCGGAACATCGCGCCGATATGGCCCATCGCGGCCGCATCGCCCGCCGCAGCGGCCCGATCGAAGAGGCGGCGCGCTTCCTCGAAGTCGCGTGGACCGGCAATGCCAAACTGATGATAAAATCCGAGCGCCGTCAGCGCCGTCGGCTCTTCGGTCGCTGCCGCCTTGACGAGAATTTCCCGGGCCTTGGCGCTGTCGATCTCGCCGCCCCAGCCCTCATTATAGGCCTGCGCCACGGAGACGAGCGTCGAAGGCTCGTTCATGGCCAGCGCGCGCGTGTACCACTGGCGAGCCGCCGCCTGATCACGGGGCACGCCGATACCCTTGCCCACGATATAAGCGACATTGGTCATTGCCATGGGCACGCCGAGCCGCGCGCCCTTCTCGCTCCACAGCAACGCCGCCTTGTAGTCGCGCGCGACGCCGCCCCAGCCGCGATAATAGAGAAAGCCCATGTCGGCAGTGGCGAAGGCTGCGCCGCGCTCGGCGGCGTCGCGGTAAATGCGCACGGCGTCTTCCTCGCGCCGCGCAGCGAGATAGGCGCGCCCGAGCTGGTTCGCATAGCGCAACACGCCGGGCGAGGCGGCAACCGCCTTTTCGCAGGCGGGAATGGCGCGCTCCCAGTCGACATTCTTGACCGGAGGTACGTCCTTGCGGCGAAGGGGATCAAGCTGCGAAGTCGCGAGCCGGTCGCACATCTCGCCATCGGTATTCGCAGGCTTTGCCGGTGTGTTGGGCGCGGGCGCGCGCTGCGGACCGCCTTCCCTCGTCTGCGCAAGGCTGCGCGCCTGTGCGCTGTTGCCGGGCGCGAGCGAGGCCTGCTGGATCGGTTGCTCCACGGGTTCGCCGGCAAGATAGATCGGCCTGATGAGCGAACTGTTTTCCCATGGCACCTGCCTGCTCTCCGTGGCGCGGATCACATCGAAGCGCACCTTCATCATCAGCCTGCCGAAGTCGAGGCCGGGTTCATGGATGTGGTTCAGAAGCGCTCGCGAGAAGGGGGAATTCCTGCCGTCGCCGTCGGAGGCGACATTGCCGGGGTCGGTCGCAAAGACAATAATAGTACCGAGAGAGCTTTTGATTTCCGCAAGCCCGCCGAATGGATTTTTCGTTGCACGCGTCGCGGGTCCCGCCAAAGTCTTGGCGAAGGGATTGTCGCGGCAGGCGTCCATGATGATGATGCTGACCCTTTCGGGCCCGCGCATCTGCTGCATGATCGCATCGAGATCGACGGCTTCGAGCTTCACATCCTCTGCAGAGTCGATCTTCGCGTCGATGGGCAGAATATAGTTGCGGCCGTCGACCTGCATGCCGTGGCCGGCGTAATAGAGCAGCGCCAGCGACGCCTTCTGGAGTTTGGCGCGGAATTCGCGCGAGCGGCGCTCGATGCCGCGCTTGTCGAGATCGGACGTTTCGATGACATCGAAACCGAGTTTGCGCAGGGCCGCTGCGACATCGGCGGCGTCGTTCACGGGATTGGTGAGGGGCTTTTCGGGATAGGCCGAATTGCCGATGACTAGCGCGACTTTGTCGGAGGCGTATGCAAACGTGCCGGCCGACAACAAAAATAGCGCGTCAAAGAGTGCGAGGATTATGCTGCTCGCCTTCTTGCGCAAATTCTGTCGCGCCCTGACCGGGCGCAACAGGCGCAAAAAGTGCGTCATCCTCGGCACGTTCATTCTCCGGCCAGATAGACTGGAAGCAAGAGACGACTCGCTTCCTGCACAAGCACTTTGCCGCCTGTCGCTCTAAGCACGTCGAACCGAATCGGCTTAAAAGCCAGCGAGATGTCGACGCCGCGTTCGGGGAAACGGCTTAGAATAGCACGGGTCAGAGAACTGTTGCGTTGCCCCGCCTCCTCAGAATGTTCCACGTCCGATGCAATCACGATTGCATGGAGCCTTACCACATTCAAAGTCGACAGCGGAAAGCCTGGCGCCAAAGCCCGGCTTGCGCCATGGAGGTTGATGTCGAGCGACTGAAATTTCGTCGTACGCGACGCATCTAGGATTACAACATGGGCGCGGCCATCTTTAGCTGCACTCCATGCGCCCATGCGAGCGAGCACCACGCTCAATGGCAGGCCGCTGCCCAGCAATGCGTTCTTGCTTTCAATGGAAGCATCCACCGGCAGAAGGTGCTGGTCGAGAGAATGGCCCGAAAAATAGAAAAGCGCGAGCGTCGACTTGTCAGCCTCCTCAAGGAAGCGCTCGAATGCCTTCGCAAGCGCCGGACCTGCCAGATCCCGAGAGATCAAAACCCTGAAACCGGCTTCTCCCAGACGCCTCGCGACATCGTCAGCATCGGCAATAGCCGTCGGAACCGGCGTCTCGAATTTGTAGCCGCCATTGCCGATGACGAGAGCGAGCTTGTCGGAAGCATGCGCAGACATTCCGGCCGCAAGGGCAGCGGCCAGCAATAACGAACGAAATACCACACGGATCGTCGGAAATGACACGGCTCGACTCCGGAACGGCCGATTATTTGCAGGGAGTTACCGATAGGGCAAGGCCTGTCGGCCAGATGTCGTCATTTGTCACGAAGCGCGCACTGCGCCCGCTTCGGACAGTCCGCGCCAGACGAGCATCGCGCCGCCCAGAAACACCATCGCCTCGATCAGCAGATCGTGAATGCGGATCGGCATGCGCTCAACCAGCCAGCGCGCGGTGAACGCGCCGGGCACGGCGGCTATGCCAATGACCAATGCCATGGCCCAAAGGGCGGGCGTGAGCGCCCCTGCCGACTGGAAAACGACCGTCTTCGTCATGCCCATGACGACGGAAATCGCCGCATCCGTCGCGACGACTGCGCGCCCGTTCAGCCCCGCCGCCATGAGGATCGAGAGAAGCACGATGCCAGAGCCAGCCGTGCCGCCGGCAAGAAGGCCGTAGCCGAAACCCGAGCCGCCCAGCGCCGGACCGCTCAACGCAAAGCCGGATCTTTTAAGCCAGCGTTTCACCGGCACGAGCGCCATCAGCGTGCCGCCGATCACAACGGCCGCCGTCGGACCCGAGAGCAGCGAATAGAGCCATGCACCGATGGCGCATCCGGGCGCCGCCACGAGCGAGAGCATCCCGGCCTTGCGCCAGTCGACGAGGTGGCGAAACGCTACGAGCCGGCTTGCATTGTTGAAGATCGCGGAAATGCCGATAACGGGAATGGTCGCTTCCGCGCCGATCACGGGCACCAGCACAAGCGGCAGGATCAGCCCGCTGCCATAGCCGGTGACGCCGCCGAAGATCGACGCCATACCGCCAACGAAGGCGACCAGTAGCAATTGCCACAGCGTCACGCCGAAGAGGGGCAGATTTCCGTCGTGCATTTGGTTAGGGAGACCGCGAGTCTGGAGGGGATGTCATCCCGGACGCCGAAGGCGATCCGGGATCGTTCCGTAACGGTCAGCCTGTCCGGGATGAAATGCTGCGCATTTTCCCGGATGACATCCTCAACCCGCTATGTGTGGATCACGCGCCCGTAAGCATCCAGCACGGCTTCGTGCATCATCTCGGACAGCGTCGGATGCGGGAAGACCGTATGGATCAACTCCTCCTCCGTCGTCTCGCAATTCATCGCGACCACAAAACCCTGTATGAGTTCGGTGACTTCCGCACCGACCATGTGTGCGCCGAGCAGCTTGCCCGTTTTCGCATCGAAGATGGTCTTCACGAGGCCTTCCGGCTCGCCGAGCGCGATAGCCTTGCCGTTGCCGGTGAACGGGAAGCGGCCGACCTTCACAGCAAGCCCCTGCTCTTTCGCCTTGGCCTCGGTGAGACCAACGCTCGCAACCTGCGGATGACAGTAAGTGCAACCGGGGATCATGGTCTTTTCCATGGCGTGGGGATGCAGCCCCTTGATCGCCTCGACGCAGATGACCCCTTCGTGCTCCGCCTTGTGCGCGAGCATCGGCGGTCCCGCGACATCGCCGATGGCATAGACACCTGTTACATTCGTGCGCCCCAGACCGTCCGTGACGATCGCGCCGCGATCCATCTTCACGCCGAGCTTTTCGAGGCCGAGATTTTCGGTATTGCAGACGACGCCGACAGCGGAGATCAGACGGTCAGCC
This sequence comes from uncultured Hyphomicrobiales bacterium, assembly GCA_903847605.1. Classification (GTDB taxonomy): domain Bacteria; phylum Pseudomonadota; class Alphaproteobacteria; order Rhizobiales; family Beijerinckiaceae; genus Terripilifer. The sequence goes on from CAINED010000024.1 coordinate 56,037, forward strand.
GTCAGCGTCTGCTTGGCGCCCTTCTCGTCTTCGATCGTGCAGGTGACGCTATCCTTGCCCTTCTCGACCTTCGTCACCTTGGTCGATGTCATGATCTTGATGCCGGCTTTTTCGAAACGCTTGCGTGCGAAGCCGGAAATTTCCGCATCCTCGACAGGCATGATCTGCGGCAGCACTTCGACAACCGTCACCTCGGCGCCCATCGTGCGATAGAAGCTCGCAAACTCGATGCCGATAGCGCCGGAGCCCATGACGATGAGCGACTTCGGAAACGCCTTGGGGACCATCGCTTCGAAATAGGTCCAGATGAGATTGCCGTCGGGCTCGATGCCCGGCAGTACACGCGGGCGCGCGCCCGTGGCAACGACGATGTGTTTCGCAGAATAAGTACCTGCAGGCAGCACGCCCTTGGGCGCGGGATGCTGCGGCTCCATCGGCTTCTTCTTCGGCGCGGCGACGCTGACTTCGCCGACTTTAGTGATCGTCGCCTCGCCCCAGATCACGTCGATCTTGTTCTTCTTCATCAAAAAGCCGATGCCGCCGTTGAGACGGCCCGACACGCCGCGCGAGCGTTGCACGACGGCGGCGGGATCGAAGCTGATCTTGCCCTCGATGATGAGGCCGTAATCTTTCGCATGTTGCGCATAGTGGAAGATTTCCGCCGAACGCAGCAGCGCCTTCGTGGGGATGCAGCCCCAGTTGAGACAGATGCCGCCGAGATGTTCGCGCTCGACGACGGCCGTCTTGAATCCGAGTTGCGCCGCGCGTATCGCCGCCACATAGCCGCCGGGGCCGCCGCCAATGATGATGATGTCGTATGCGTTGGACATGGTGCTTTCCTTTGCAGATATCTTGCTGCGGCTATTTCGCAAACGTCACTTCGTCGGCGTCACCGAGGCGACGCAGTTTTCGTTGAGCTGATAGAATTTTGTTTCGACAGGCCCGGTATCGGCGGGCTTGCCGGCCTGCGCCGTTTCGGCGAGCGCCTCAAGGTCGCGCGTAATGGCGGTATAGGGCTCTCGCAACTTGCCGGCGTTGAAGTTCGCGAGATAGGTCGCGACCGCCGCAAATCGCGTCACGCTGCGGCGCGCATCGAAACCCATCTCGGCGATTTCCTTCTCGCCGTAAACGGCGCGACTGGCGCGCGCGAGACGCTCGATGCGCAATTCCGCTTCCATGAAATATTCGACGGCTTCGCGGCAGGCCCGCATGGTTTCGCGATGAGTCACGTCGCGCGCGAAAACGCCGACCGCCTGCGTGTTGAGATAACCCTGATACATCGCCGTGCACAGGGAGAGCGCGGCCACGAAAATGGAGATGTGCGTGGCGTTGAGGTTCAAAGAAGGAGTATTGCCATTGGACATTATTGTGTCTTTCCATCCACAACAGCGTTCATGGTGGAATTTTGAAGTAGTATTCCCATTTCATAGTCCAAATAGCGAACTAACTCGATCGGTTCTGGATTGTTGTGAAATTTGACACGCGCAATACAAGTCACTTCGTCTTCTGTCAGATAAGAAACGGCGAATGAATTAGCGCCATCGCGCATGCGGAACCAGCTACCATACTGACCTTTTCCAAAATACTTTCCAAAATAATAATCGACATAGTCGATATCATTAAGTCGTGCCGGACGAAAATTTCTATCCTGGTCCAACTCAGGTAGTATCTTCTCCGACTTGAGGTATACTATAATGTTATATGGATACTTCGAATTGCCACTCAATGTTGTCTGGTGCACCAGCCGAATAAATTCCGAACTGTATCGAATAACTTTGCGAGAGTTAAAATCGCCCTCTGTCGCAGCAATCTCATCAAATTCGTTGCTTTTCAAGAAGAGATCATAACCCTTTCGGCCTGTGTTAGCACTTACGGGCAGTGGCGCCGCCTTGAGTTCAATTCCCGCGACTTTAATGGATTCATCGTTCGCGACTCTTCGAAGTAAAACTTCGCAAAACGATTTTGTTTCTTTGCGAAAGTAAATCAGTATCGCAAAGATCGTGAGTGGCATGACCACGATCTTTAAGACTTCTATGATTTGCGCGCCAACAGCCATTTTTCCGCGTCTTTAGTTCGCTTTAAGGACCTAAACCAGCATCCCCACGGGATTCTCGATCAGATCCTTGAACGCCGAGATCAGCTCTGCGCCAAGCGCGCCATCCACCGCGCGATGATCGGTCGACATCGTCACGCTCATCATCGTCGCAACCTTCATCTGGCCCTTCTCGACGATGACGCGTTCCTCGCCCACGCCGACCGCGAGGATCGTTGCATGCGGCGGATTGATGACGGCAGAGAAATTCTTGATGCCGAACATGCCGAGGTTCGACACCGCCGACGAGCCACCCTGATATTCTTCGGGCTTGAGCTTGCGGGCGCGCGCGCGGGCCGCGTAGTCCTTCATCTCGTTGGATATCTGGGCGAGGCCCTTCGTCTCCGCCTTGCGGACGATCGGCGTGATGAGGCCGCCCGGGATCGACACGGCGACACCGATGTCCGAATGCACGTGCTTCAGCATCGTGTTTTCGGTGTAGGTGACGTTCGCCTCGGGCACGCGCTGCAACGCCATGGCCAGCGCCTTGATGACGAAGTCGTTGACCGAAATTTTATAGGCCGGCTGCTTTTCCTTGTTTTTCGGCGCGGCGGCATTGATCGCCTCGCGCGCCGCAAGCAAAGCCGTCAGGTTGCAATCGACACTGAGATAAAAGTGCGGGATCGTGGTCTTGGCCTCGACGAGACGGCGCGCGATGACCTTGCGCATCGATTCGTGGGGGACTTCCTCGTAGCTGCCCGGCTCGAAGAATTTCTTGATCGTCTCGTCCGACATGCCCGGCGCGAGGGCCGGCGCTTTCGATGCGGATGGCGCTGCCGCGGGAGCAGCCTTCGCGCCGCCCCCTGCGATCGCCGACTTGATGTCGCGCTCGACGATGCGTCCATGCGGACCCGTACCGGAAACTTTGGCGAGATCGAGATTGGCTTCTTTCGCGAGACGCTTAGCGAGCGGCGACGCGAAAACCTTTGATCCCGATGCGGGCGGCGCGGCGGCAGCTTTCGGGGCTGCGGCGGCAGGACCAGCAGCAGCGGGCGCAGGCGCAGCAACCGCACCGCTTGCCGCAGGAGCCGCTGCAACCTTCGGCGCAGCAGCGCCTGCCGCTTTGGCATCCTCGCCCTCGCCCGCGATGATCGCGATGACATCGTTGACGGCGACATCCTGCGTGCCCTCGGGCACGACGATTTTCGCCAGCACGCCCTCGTCGACCGCCTCGACTTCCATTGTCGCCTTGTCGGTCTCGATCTCGGCGATCACGTCGCCTGATTTGATCTTGTCGCCTTCCTTCTTGAGCCAGCGCGCGAGGTTGCCCTTCTCCATCGTCGGCGACAGGGCGGGCATGAGGATGTTGGTTGGCATGTCTGGTCCCCGATATTCGGATTCAGGTGGAAGGCTTGCCGGGTTCGACTGATACGTCGAAGGGCCACAGCAGGCCGAGTGAGAAAGGCGCTGCGTCGAAGGGCGGAATTTTGACTTCGTCGGCGCCGGTAATGGTTGTTTGCAGCAGCCACTTTCCGGCGACTAGATGAAATGCTTCCAGGTTGCGTTCGGCAGGGTTGATCAACCAGAGATCCAGCACCCCGGCGGATGCATAAATGTCGCGCTTTGCGCCACGGTCGAAACTTGCAGTCGATGGCGACAAAACCTCGCAAACCCAGTCCGGCGCAACCGAAATCCAATTCGTATCGGGCACTCCAGGAAGCCGTTCGCGACGCCATCCGGCGATGTCGGGCACCACAACATCGCCGCCGAGATGCAACTCCGGCTCAACAATGAATACCCACCCGCCGGGTCCGCCGGCTCCCAGATCGAACGGCGCTCCCAGCACTGCTCCAAGACGAGTAGTCGCTCTCCCATGCCGCGGCGACGGCCGCGGATGTGTCACCAGCGCCCCATGGATGATCTCCGCGACCAAATTGGCGGGAACCGCCTCCAGGTCGGCGTAGGTTGCATCTTTATGGGCGGGATCGGCCATCGGTCCTACCTGCGCCTCAGCGATACAGAACGGCCTTCGCCGCCGCCACGATTTCGGCGATACTGGGCAACGCCAGCTTTTCGAGGTTTGCCGCATAGGGCATCGGCACGTCCTTGCCGGTGATGCGGATGACGGGCGCGTCGAGATAATCGAAAGCTTCCGTCATCAGACGCGCGGCGATCTCTGCCCCGACTCCAGACTGCGGATAGCCCTCCTCGATGGTGATGCAGCGGCCGGTTTTCTTCACGGATTCGACAATCGTCGCCGTATCCATCGGACGGATCGTGCGAAGGTCGATCACCTCGACGTCGATTCCCTCTTTCTCGAGTTCGGCCGCCGCGTTCAGCGCGTAGCGCATGCCGATGGACCATGTGACGATGGTCACGTCCTTGCCTGAGCGAGCCACCTTCGCCTTGCCGATGGGCACGAGATAATCGGCGATCTCGGGCACTTCGAAGGACTGCCCGTACATGATCTCGTTTTCGAGGAAGATGATCGGATTGGGATCGCGGATGGCGCTCTTGAGCAAGCCTTTGGCGTCGGCGGCGCTATAGGGCGAGACGACCTTGAGGCCGGGGATGTTGGAATACCAGGCCGCATAATCCTGGCTGTGCTGCGCGGCGACGCGCGCGGCCGCGCCATTGGGGCCGCGGAAGACAATCGGGCAGCCCATCTGGCCGCCGGACATATAGAGCGTCTTGGCCGCGGAATTGACGATCTGGTCGATGGCCTGCATCGCGAAGTTGAACGTCATGAATTCGACGATGGGTTTTAAGCCCGCCATCGCTGCGCCGACGCCGATGCCGGCAAAACCGTGTTCGGTGATCGGCGTGTCGATGACGCGTTTCGCGCCGAACTCCTGCAGGAGGCCCTGCGTCACCTTGTAGGCGCCCTGATATTCCGCGACTTCCTCGCCCATCACGAAGACGTCGGCATCCCGGCGCATCTCTTCGGCCATGGCGTCGCGCAACGCTTCGCGCACGGTCATCGTCACCATGTTGGTGCCGGCGGGGATTTCAGCATCGGCGGGCGCAGCGCTCTTCGGCGCAGCGGGAATCGCAGGAGCCGAAGCAGGCGCGCCTGTGCTCTGCGCAGCCGGCGCGACGACAGGCGGGGCGCTCTCTGCGCGCTCTTCGGAACCCGCCGAAGCCGTCGCATCTTCCACATCGCCCGCGATCACGGCGATTGGCGTATTCACCTTCACGTTTTCCGTGCCTTCCGGCACAAGGATTTTCGAGAGCACGCCCTCGTCGACGGCTTCGACCTCCATCGTCGCCTTGTCGGTTTCGATCTCGGCGAGCACATCGCCGGACTTGATGGCGTCGCCGGGTTTCTTCAACCACTTGGCGAGCTTGCCCTCTTCCATCGTCGGCGAGAGCGCGGGCATCAAAATGTTTACAGGCATGGACTGACCCCGAGAAGAACCGTTTGGTCTGACTTCACATGAAGCCGAATTTGCGAAGCGCCATCAGCGTTACGAGGCCGATCAGCGCGAGGACGAGAAACATCTGGATGGCGCGGCGAATGTTGCTTTCGCCGGCGCCGCTTTCACTTGCGATGGCGGCGCGATGGTTCGCGGCGCGCCGGTCGGCGAGACGCATGAAGGCCGCAGCCGTCACGCGGAACTGAACGAACGTATGCCGGAAAAACAGGACCAGGATCGCCAGCACCGCAAGGGCGAGTAAGACGACATATGGGTCCGGTATCGAGGACACGCTTGCTCAGCTTTCGACGAGAATGTCGGTGTAGAGTTCGGACGGATCGGGCTCGGGATCGCTGGTCGCAAACTCGGCCGCCTCGTTCACGATGTTGCGCACGTCCGCGTCGATCTTCTTGAGATCGTCCTCGCCAGCGAATTTCTGCGCGAGAATGCGGTTGCGCACCATCTCGATCGGATCGCTCTCGTCGCGCACCTTCTGTACTTCTTCACGCGTGCGGTACTTCGCGGGATCGGACATCGAGTGGCCGCGATAGCGGTAGGTCTGCATCTCGAGAATGTAGGGACCATTGCCGGCGCGGCACCAGGCAATGGCCTTGTCGGCGGCGGCTTTCACAGCGCGCACGTCCATCCCATCAACCTGCTCGCCGGGAATGTTGAAGGATATGCCACGACGCGAGAAATCCGTCTGCGCCGAGGCGCGCGTGACCGCCGTGCCCATGGCATAGCGATTGTTCTCGATGACATAGACGACGGGGAGCTTCCAGAGCTCCGCCATGTTGAAGCTCTCGTAGACCTGGCCCTGGTTCGAGGCGCCGTCGCCAAAATAGGTCAGCGAGACATTGTCGTTGCCGCGATATTTGTGCGCGAAGGCGAGGCCTGTACCGAGCGAGACTTGCGCGCCCACGATTCCATGGCCGCCGTAAAAATGTTTCTCTTTCGAGAACATGTGCATCGAACCGCCTTTGCCTTTCGACAACCCGCCGCGGCGTCCCGTGAGTTCGGCGAGAACGCCCTTGGCGGCCATGCCGCAGGCCAGCATGTGGCCGTGGTCGCGATAGCCGGTGATCACGGCGTCGCCCTCTTTCGAGGCCATCTGCATGCCGGTCACAACAGCTTCCTGTCCGATGTAGAGATGGCAAAAGCCGCCAATCAGGCCCATGCCGTACATCTGGCCGGACTTTTCCTCGAACCGGCGGATCAGCAGCATGATCCGGTAGGCCTCGAGTTCCTGCTCCTTCGTAAAGGTCGCCGGCGGCGTCACCGGAAGATTGGTCTTGGCGGCGGCGGGTTTGCGCGCGGCCTTTGTGGCCGGCGCGGCTCGAGTGGCTGGCATCAGCGCTCCTTGGATCCTCTAGACGCCGAAGCTTGCAACAGAAGCCGGCGAAGCGGAAGGTAGCTGAGGACGCGAAAGAAAGCGAGAGCCGGCGCTCGATCGGAAAACGACTACAAATATTTGAATTAACAATGAAAAAATAAATGAACTAAATACTGGTTATTCAATCCGTTTAACCGCATTTCAGTTACTGACAGGCCTACCAGTTGCCCTTGCCCTCGAAAATCACGACGTCGTTGCGGTGCACCCGGCCCAGAACGACGCGTGCTTCCTCTTCCAGAAGCTCGCGGTCGACCGATTCCCGACGCATCATGGCGATGCGCCGCTCCAGAGCCATATTTTCTTTCGTCAGGGCGATGCGCTCGGCGTTCAACACTTCCATCTGCGCAAGATAATCTTCCTTGGCCTTCATGCCGCGCTCGCCATTGATGGCGTGCCACACGAAATAGCTCGCCACGGCGCAGGAGACCGTGAAGAGCGCAAGGGGAAATAGAATAGCGCGGAGTCGGCGGCGAATGACCATGGCGCATGCTTGTCGCCGCAGGGTTACTTTTTTCTTAATGGTCATAGCTCCCTCTTCCCTTTGCCTGCCGAACGTGATCAGTTTCCATATCCGGCGTTGGGGAGAACGGCCGGTCCATCCAAGTTTCTTGAATTTTCCAAAGTGGGGAGGAGACCGCGTCATGGCGATCACGCTGACGATCAACAATACGTCGCACACCGTCGACGTCGAACCGGAAACGCCGTTGCTCTGGGTCTTGCGGGACACCATCGGATTGACGGGCACGAAATACGGTTGCGGTGTCGCCGCCTGCGGCGCCTGCACGATTCATGTCGACGGCCAGCCGGTGCGCTCGTGCCAGACGCCTGCGGCTTCCGCCGTTGGCAAGAAGGTCACGACGATCGAAGGGCTTTCGCCCAACAAGAACCATCCCGTGCAACAGGCATGGATGGAAGTCGGCGTCCCCCAATGCGGCTATTGCCAGTCCGGCCAGATCATGTCGGCCGCCGCTCTGCTCGCCCGCCGGCGCGAACCGACGGACCTTGAGATCGATGCAGCCATGGCGGGCAACATCTGCCGCTGCGGCACTTATCAGCGTATCCGGCAGGCGGTTCATATCGCCGCCAAAAAAGCCAACCTTTGAGAGCGGGAGCACGGACGATGACCACAATGAACCTGTCCCGCCGCCGTTTCATCCAGAACGCCGCAGCCGCTGGCGGCGGGCTGATGCTCGGCTTCCATGTTCCTGTCAGCCGCGCTGCGAACTCGCTCGCCCGGCCGATAACTGCCATGCCCGAAGGCGTCGAGATCAACGCCTGGCTCTCCATCGATCCGAGCGGCCTTGTGACGATCCGCGTCCCGCACACGGAGATGGGCCAGGGCGGCATTACATCGGTCGCTATGCTGATCGCCGAAGAACTGGATGTCGAATGGTCGAAGATTCAATGCGTCTTCGCCGACGCCAACAGGCACATTCGCAATAACCGGGAATACAAGGTCATGAGCACGCACGGCTCGCAGCTCGTGCGTCTGCAGCATCCCCATCTCATGCAGGCCGGCGCGTCCGCGCGCGAGCGGCTTAAAGAGGCAGCCGCGCGCCAATGGGGCGTCGAACGCTCCGCGGTCGAGGCGCGCCTCGGCGAGCTGATATCGGGCAACCGCAAGGGTACGTACGGCGAATTCGCCTCGGCCGCCGCGCAGATCAAGCTCGACAAGGAACCGGCAATCAAGACGCCGGGGCAATGGCGGCTGCTTGGAAAGCCCATGCAGCGCATAGACATTCCCCACAAGGTCGATGGAAGCGCCCATTACGCGATCGATACGCGCATTCCCGGCATGGTCTATGCCGCGGTCAAGGCGAGCCCCGTGCCCTGGGGCACGCTGAAGAGCTACAATTTCGACGCCATCAGAAACCGTCCGGGCGTCATCGCCGCCGTCGAACTGAAAGCCGTTCCCGGCAAGCGCGGCCAACCCGATCTGCAGAACGCGATCGCCGTCGTCGCGGATTCGTGGTGGCGCGCCAAAACGGCGCTCGATCTGATGCCGGTGGAATGGGATGGTGGCGAGTCCGCCAAGGCCAGCAACGCGTCCTATTACAGGGAGGGGCGCGCGGCCCTGAACGTGAAGGGCACGCCAACCAAGGACGATCTCAAGGCGATCGAGGCGGTGCAAACTGGAAAGAAAGTCGTGACGGCCGATTATGAACGGCCGTTCGAAACCCATGCCCGCATGGAGCCGATCAACGCGACGGTTCATGTTCAGAAAGACCGCGTCGATGTCTGGTCGCCGACGCAAGATCAGTCTGCCGCGGTGCTGCTTGTCGCCGATCAGCTCAAGGTCGATCCCAAGATCGTCTTCGCGCACACGATGTATCTGGGCGGCGGTTTCGGCGGCAACGGCGGCGGCGGCACAGGCGTCACGCGGCAGGCTGCGGAAATTTCAAAGCAGGTCGGCCGGCCGGTGAAAGTGCTGTGGTCGCGCGAGGAGGATATCGCGCAGGACAAGCAGCGCCCGATGGGACTGGCGCGGCTGAGCGCGTCGCTCGGCGACAATGGACTTCCCACCGCCGTCGTCACGCGCGGTGTCTGGTTCTCGCAGGACCGCATCAATCAGGTGGGACCGGCAACGGCCGACTATCCGCTGTTCGAGATGCCCTACAGTTTCCCGCTGCGGCATCACGACCGGCACAATCTCAATACCCACATTCCCAGTTCGACGCACAGAGCTCCCGGCGCCAATCAGATGGGCTTCATGCAGGAGAGCTTCATCGACGAACTCGCCATCGCCGGCGGCTGGAACCCGCTCGACTGGCGCATTGAAATGACGAAGGACAAGCCGGACTGGCAGCTCGTATTGAAAACGCTGAAGGAGAAGGCGAATTTCCGTACCGATCTGCCGCGCGGCCAGGGCATGGGCGTGGCGGCGGTCGAATGCCACGGTACGATCGCTGCGGCCTGCGCGACGGTCGGCGTCAGTCGCCGCGGCGAACTCTCCATCGAGAAGATCGTGATCGTCCTCGACGCCGGGCATGTCATCAATCCCCATGCCGCGACCGAACAGGCGGAAGGCTCCGTGATCTGGGAACTGTCGCACGCCTGGCTCGGCGGTCTCGAACTCGAGAACGGCGCTTTCGCCAACACCAATTTCGACACCTACAATCTCATGCGCATCAATCAGGCGCCTGTGGTCGAAACCTATTTCGCCTCCTCCGGCGGCAAGAAATGGGGCGGACTTGGCGAACCGGCGGGTCCTCCGGTGCCGCCCGCGGTCGCCAACGCGATCTGGTATGCAACGGGCAAGCGCGTCCGCTCGACGCCCTTTGTCAGCCACGATCTGCGCTGGACCTGAGCAAAGCAACGCAACATGGCGGGATCATTTGCCGATCCCGGCATGCAGTTTGAGACAGCCGCCATGTCCTGACGGGCCTTGTGCGCCGTCAGGGCCTGGCGCATTTTGCGTCGAGCGTTCTGCAGATTCCGAAGGCGCCCATGAACCGCGACAGCCAGCACGTCCTTCTTCTCAATGTCGGGCATTTTCTCGATCACCTGACGACACTCATCTTCGCAACGGTCGCCGCCGTCGCGCTGGTGAAGGAATGGGGCATGAGCTACGGGCAGATCGCTGCTTACGCGACGCCGGGCTTCGTCGCCTTCGCCGTATTCTCATGGCCGGCCGGCTGGATCGCCGACCGCTGGAGCCGCGAAGGCATGATGGCCGTCTATTTCGCCGGCCTCGGCCTCTCCTGCATCGTCACGGCGCTTGCGCAGTCGCCTGTCCAGATCGCCGCCGGCCTGTTTCTGCTGGGCATATTTGCGGCCATCTATCACCCGGTCGGGCTTGCCTTGCTCGTGCAGGGACGCGGCCCCAAGACCGGCATGACCATCGCCGTCAACGGCGTCTTCGGAAATATCGGCGTCGGCAGCGCCGCGCTGGTCGCCGGCTATTTCATCGACCATGGCGGCTGGCGTTACGCCTTCGTCGTGCCGGGCGTCATCACTGTGTTCATCGGCCTCTATTACGCCTGGTTCATGCGCGCTGAAATCGCCGAGCGCAATGCACATGCGGTACGCAAGGACGCCGCCGCTGCTTCGGCTGGCGGCGCCCAGATCGACCGGGCACTGCTGATGCGCCTGTCCGCCATCATCTTCTTCACGGCGGCTGTATCGAGCTTCATCTTCCAGGCAACGACCTTCTCGCTGCCGAAAGTTTTGGACGAACGCCTGCAATCCATTCTCGGCTCGGCGACACAACTCGGCTGGATCGCCTTTCTCGTCTTCTCGGTCTCCTCTCTCGCCCAACTCGTGACGGGCGCTTCGCTCGATCGGTTCGGACCACGCAATGTCTTCGTGGTCGCGGCGCTCGTGCAGACGGTTTTCTTTGGCCTCATGCCCGGCCTTTTCGGCTGGCCGGCGCTGATCGTCGCCTTCGCCTTCATGCTCGGTGCGTTCGGTCAGGTGCCGATCACCGACTATCTCATCGGACGCATGGCCAAGAGCGAATTGCGCGCGCAAGTCTATGGCGCGCGTTACGTGCTGAGTTTCGCCGTGATGTCGGCGTCGATCCCCATTATTGCCTGGGTCTATTTGAACTGGGGCTTCGACCGTCTCTTCGTCATACTCTCGGCCTGCGCCGCGGCAATCCTGCTGTCAGTCACGCTGCTGCCGCGCAAGATGCCGGACGAAGCGAACGCGCCGGTTGCGCAGCCGGCGCGCGCCTGAACCAGCATCCGTCAGGTTTGCTCATGATGCCGCATTGAAGGCGGGGCATATCGCCTGTAAGTCGACATCCCAAGCCATGACGCATCGCGACAAAAAAACGGGAGGAAACATGAAAGTCGGCCTTTTCGATCACGTCGACAAATCGGATCGCAGCTTTGCGACCCAACTCGACGAGCGACTTCAATTGGTGCAGCTCGCCGACGAAGCCGGCTTTTATTGCTACCATGTCGCCGAACATCATGCCTCGCCGTTGAACATGGTGCCCGCTCCCGCCGCCTATATGGGCGCTGTCGCGCGTCTCACGAAACGCATCCACATCGGACCGCTCGTCTATCTGCTGCCGCTCTATTCGCCGCTACGCCTCGCAGAAGAAATCTGCATTCTCGATCACCTGAGCAAGGGACGTTTCGAAATCGGCGTCGGCCGCGGCGTGTCGCCATTCGAACTGGGCTATCACAAGATCGATCATTCGAAGTCGCGCGAGATTTTCATCGATGCGTGGAATTGTCTCGACACGGCCCTGCGCAACGATCAGTTCAGCTACGAAGGTCCGTATTATAACTACAAGGACGTGCCGATGCCGCTGCGTCCGCTGCAGCAACCGACGCCCGCCTATTGGTATGGATCGTCCAACACCGAGGGCGCGACCTGGGCGGGCCAGCACGGCATGCACTTTTCATCCAATGGTCCGACGGCGCAGGCCAAGGGTAACATCGCCGCTTTCCGCGAAGCTCTCGCAAAGCGCGGCGGCCCCGCACATCCAAAAGCCGAATTTTCAGGCGATACGGCCATCGGGATATCCCGGCAAGTGATCGTCGCCGACACCGATGAAATGGCGCGCGAGATCGCCCGCCCTGCCGTCGCGCATTATCACGCCAACCTCACCTATCTCCTGCGCGTTCACGCCAACAACGATTTCGTGAAGCGGTTGAACATTCCCGCTTCGCCCGATCTCGACGAGAACATTCGCAGCGGCACGGTCATCGCCGGCCGGCCGGAAACTGTGCTGAACATGATCGGCGAACAGCAGCAGTCCCTCGGCATCAACTATCTCATCGCCTACATGATGTTCGGCACGATGAGCCTGCCGCAGGCGATGCGCTCGATGGAACTGTTTTCGAGCGAGGTGATGCCGAAGGTGGAAGCGCTTTGACAGTTCTGCCTCGTCCTTCGAGACGCGCTTTTGGCGGCTCCTCAGGATAACGTCTTGGTGGCTCAACTCACGGAAACTTTCATGGTGAGGAGCAGCGCGTAGCGTAGCGTAGCGTTGCGTACCGAACCACGAGGGCAAGCGACGATCGGCGTATATTCAAACGACATCGAACAAAACGCTTCCGCTTGCAAAGCAACAATCCGGAGCACAGGCTATGCCCAGTTATGTCGGCGCGCAGACATCCCTTGCGCCTCCGCGCTCATGAGTGTTGACAAGCCTGCATTTGACAAACCCGACCGCCATCCCGTATGTTCTCTTTTTGTTCACGTCAAAACGAGAGCACATGGACCTTTCCGGCATGATAGACGACGACAGGAAAGCCCTCGCGCGGATCGTCGCCGGGCTGTTCGCGCTTATCGGTTTGGGCAACGGTCATGCGTCCCAACGCATCGCACGAGCCGTCCATAGCGCCATCGTTACTGTGCTGCGTCCGGCAGAATCTGCCGTGCGGCGGCTGATCTATCTCGTGTCCCTGACCATCCGCGCGAAACCCACACTGACCAGGCCCATGCCTTCAGGGATCATTCGTACCGGCGCAGCAAACGCCCGTCCTGCTTTCCGGCTTTTCGATCCGCGCCTGCGTCTCGTCCGCAGAGCGAAAACGGCCCGCGCGACTCCCCGCATATCTTTTTTCGGCGCAGACGCAGTCCGCAGTAATGACCTCATCCGCGCAAACAAAGACGCGCCAAAAGACGGCGAGATCGAAGCCGCCAACCTCCTGCGCCGGCTCGAAGCCATAAAATATGCGCTCGACGATCTGCCGCGTCAGGCGCGCCGTCTCAGACGAGCCCTGCAAAGGCGCAGCAAAATCCCGCGCCTGAAATTGCAGGGGGCGCTCAGACCCGGCTATCCGCCGGGACATCGCATCAGGCGTCGACATGAAATCGACGACGTCCTGCAACGATGCCACAGCTTCGCGCGCGAGGCCCTGCCGCCGGATACGTCGTGACGCCATCGAGTAGTGAGTGGCGAATAGTGAATAGCGAAGTCGCGACATCGGCGCGCGCATACGCATGTTCGCATTCCAGCCACTTGCAAAGCGCGAAGCTGGATGCCGGGTTCCGCCAAAGCCCGTCGAAAGACAGGCGTCTTTCGATGCCCTATGTCCGCCCCGGCAATGTGGAGAGATTGCGCCGGCCCCGTGCTAAGCCGCGCCTCGAAGGACGAGGTTTTGTCAGCTTCGATCTTTGCTCTCGCCACTCACGAACTGTTCTTGATCGCGAGTTCCTTGAGTTCGCCGACTTGCGTGCCGTCGTCCATCGAGAAGCGGTCGCCGAAGTCGAACATGTCCTCGTGCTGGAAGCCGGCGACGTTCTGCACTTCCCACCAGTTATGGTCGAGATCTTCGAGATAGAACGAATAGACGCCGTGCTGCGATACCGGCTTCAGCACCTGCCTGATCTTGTATTCGTCCTTGTACTTCAGCGCATTTTCGTAAGCTTCATCGACCTTCTCGCGCGACTCCACATCGACGCCCCAGTGATTGAGGACGTTCAGCGGATGCACATTGTCGCCGACTTCGACGCAGACGATGTGGAACTTGAGGCCGCAACGGATGACCATCGCGGGTATCGCGTGGCGCGCGCATTCGAGGCCCAGAAACTCCTCGTAGAAACGCCGCGAGTCCTTCAGATTGCGGCACTCGAGCGTGCCATGCGACATCACATAGGGCTTGATGATCGACTTGCGATCCGGCGCCGGATCGACAATGCCGTCGACGATCATTTCGCGCGTATGGCTCATGCGGCTTCTCCCTCTTCTGGCCCGGCTTGCGGGCACTACACATCAGGCGGCCGTATCGGCTGCCGTCAGAAACGCGTCGGCGTAAAAAGCATCCTCGGCGAGGCTGCGTTGCTCGATGAAACTCGAACGCGCGGCTTCGACCATGACGGACGGACCGCAGACATAGGCTTCCATGGCGCTCATGTCGGGAATGTCGGAAAACGCAGCTTCATGCACGAGGCCGGTGCGGCCGCTCCAGTTGCACGCGGGCGTCGGTTCGGACAGCACGGGCACGAAGCGGAAGTTCTTCTGCGAGAGCGCCCATTCCTCCGCGATATCCAGCATGTAAAGGCCTTCACGCGTGCGCGCGCCCCAGTACAGCGTCACCGGGCGGGTCTCGTTGAGGCCGCGTTCGAAAATTTGCTCGCACATCGATTTCAGCGGCGCAAAGCCGGTGCTGCCGCCAACCATCAAAACAGGCTTTTGCGAATCCGTGCGCAGATAAAAACTGCCGAGCGGCCCCTCGAAGCGCATGAGGTCGCGCGCCTTCATCTTCGACAGCACATTCTCGGTAAAATAGCCGCCGGGAATGTGGCGGATATGCAGCTCGATCTGCGTAACGCCCTCGATCGAAGGCTTGCTCGCGATCGAATAGTTGCGGCGCTTTTCGTCGGGCAGCAAAAATTCGATATGCTGTCCCGCCGCGAACATCATGTTCTCATTCAGCGGCAGACGCAGTTTCACGATGCTGACATCGGGAGCCGCCTTCGTGATTTCGGCGACCCTGCAGGGTATCTTGGCGACACGCACGCCAGCGAGACCTTCAAGCTCGCGGACCTGCAGTGTGACATCGCTCAAGGGCTTGGCCTGGCACAGATGCACAGCGCCCTTCGCTCGATCCGCTTCGCTGAGATAGGCGGGATGTACCTCGCCGTAATCGATCTCGCCTTCGAGCAAAGTCCCGCGGCAGGAACGGCACACGCCCTGCCGGCAACTGAACGGCAAGGCAAAGCCCGCTTCCAGCCCTGCTGCAAGAATGGAAACGCCGTCCGCCACTTCAAAGGTGTGGCCGCTGGGTTCAAGTCTGACCGTGTGAGACATCCGCTCCATCCATCCCTGCAAAAACATTGCATTCGCACTCTTTCGCGTCAATACAATGTGCGAACCGCGGAGTAGGGAGAAACGGAATGCGTCTGGCCACATTGGTTGTCGATGGCGTCCTGCACCTTGCTGTGATCGCGGGCGACGACGCCTTCATACCCGCCCTTGCGACAAAGATTTTGCCCGAATGCGCGGAATTGCGCCGCTCGGTTCTCGGCACGATCCGGGGCGGCGATGCCGCGCTCGAGGCTCTGCGCCGCGCCTGTACGGCAGCATCGGGCTTGCGCGACAAATTGAAGGAGACAGGCGCGATCGTATCCGCTTCCTCCGCAACCTATGCAGCGCCCGTGCCGGAGCCGGGCATGGTCCTCGCGGCCGGCGCGAACTATCACGAACATCTCAAGGAGATGAACACGCCGCCGCCCGCGACGCCCATGGGATTTTACAAGAGCGTTGCAAGCATCATCGGCCATAAGGGCGAAATCATAGCGCCGGCATCGAATCCGGACATGCTCGACTGGGAAGGCGAATTCAGCATCGTCATCGGCAAGACCTGTCACGACGTCAGCGAGGAGGACGCGCTTGATTACGTCTTCGGCTACACGGTCGTGAACGATGTCTCCGCACGCGACTGGGTTGCGCCCGCCTTTGCGGCACAAGGCATGATCGGCACCGTCGTCGCCTGGGAGCACAACATTCTCGGCAAACTCTTTCCGACCTTTTGCCCGATGGGTCCGGTCATCGCGACGAGCGACGAAATCCGCGATCCCGCCAGCCTCAAGCTTGAGACGCGCCTGAATGGCGCCGTCGTGCAATCCGCCAACACCGCCGATCTCGTCTTCGGCGCCCGGCAGCTGATCTCCTATTATTCGCGCTTCCTCACCTTCCGGCCCGGCGATGTCATCACCACGGGTTCGCCGAGCGGCGTCGGCTATGGCCGCAACCCCAAACTCTTCATGAAGCCGGGCGACGTTATCGAAGTCGAGGTCGAAGGCATCGGCGTTTTGCGCAACACGGTGAAGCAGCTTTGATTACTGTATCTTCAGCCCGATCGCATTGACTCGCGTCGTCCAGAACTTGATCTCGTTCTGAAAGAAATTGCCGGTCGCCGCGAGGTCGTTGGCCATCAGTTCGAGGCCGAGCTTTTCCAGCCGCGCGCGCACATCCGGCGTTGCGATCGCCTTGTTGATCTCCGCATTCAACTTGGCGCTGACGGCGGCCGGTGTGGCCGACGGCACGAAGAAACCGCCCCATGAGGCTGCGTAATAATCGGGGTAGCCAGCTTCGCCGAGCGTCGGCACGTCGGGTATCGCGGGGTGGCGTTTCGCGCTCATCACGGCGAGGCCGCGCAGCTTGCCGGCGCGCACATGTTCGGTAATGGCGAGCATGGTCACGACGATGGAATTCAACTGGTTCGCGAGCGCATTCGAAATCGCAGGCGCGCCGCCGGCGAATGGCACATGTTGCGATTGCGCCTTGGCGACGTTGCGGAAGAAATATTCGGCGGCGATATGGGAGCCCGTTCCATTGCCGGCCGTGCCGTATTGTACGGATAATCCATCGGCGGGTTTGAGGAACTGCGCCAGCGTTTTCGCTGCATTGTCGGGATGAACCGCGATCATTTCCGGCGCGGAGCCGACAATGGCGACCGGCGTAATTTCCTTCGTCGCATAGCCGGGATTGGCGTAGAGCGCTTCGTTGATCGCCATGGCCGTCGTCGCCGCGAGAATCGTATAGCCGTCCGGCTCCCCGCGCGCGACCGCACGCGCGGCGATGTTGCCGCCGGCCCCTGCCCTGTTCTCGACAATGATGGGCTGGCCCAGCGATGCCGACAATCGCTCGGAGACGATGCGCGCGATGGCGTCGATGAAGCCGCCGGCGCCTGCGGATACAAGCACGGTGATGCGCTTCGATGGATAGGCGTCTTGCGCGGCTGCGCTGCCCGCGGCGGCCGTGCATGCTGCCAATGCGAGCGCGAGTGATCTTGCCGAATGTAGCATATGTCTTCCCTCCCCGAAAAACATGAGCAGGCTTTCATGTTTCGTTGCAGGCTTCAAGTGCCCTGCGGGGTGAGAGGTCAGATCGGAACTTCCCCGGCGCTTTTATGACCGCGCAATCCAAAATGCAGGATGAAAAGATAGGCCGGAATACAGATGATAGCGAATGCCGGCTGAAATCCGATGTGCGTCTTCAACACCGCATAAAGATAGGGCAGCGCCGCGCCGCCCGCGATGGCCATGATCAGCAGCGCCGAGCCCGCTTCCGTATGGCGGCCAAGGCTGTGGATCGCCAGCGGAAAGATCGCAGGCCACATCATCGCATTGGCGAAACCGAGCGCCGCAACAAAGCCGACGGACACATAGCCCCCGGTTATCAAGGCGCCTAACGACAGCAACACGCCCAGGAATGCCGACAAGGCCAGATAGGCCTGCTGCGAAATGAAGCGCGGGATCACGGCGAGCCCAGTAAAGTAACCCGCGAGCATCGCAAACAAGGTGATCGACGTGAAATAGGCCGTTTCGCTCAAGGGCAGCCCGAACCCCGCGCCATAGATCACGATGGCGTCGCCCGCCATCACCTCGACACCGACATAAAGAAATAGTGCGATGACGCCGAGCCGCAATTGCGGAAATTTGAGCGGCGAAGCGAAATCGCTGTTTTCAGCGCGATTACTTTGCGACGCCACAATGTCAGGCAGGCTCGAACGTGCGAACCAGAACGCCAGCGCCACCATCAGCAGCGCCATCGCCAGATAAGGCCAGTAAACCAGCGCTGCAAATTCCCCGAGAATTTTTTCACGATCATCCGCGGATGCGTCGCGCACCCGCTCTTCGAGATTTCCCATGCCGCGCAACACCAGCGCGCCGAAGACGAGCGGCGCGAGAAAGCCTGCGAACTTGTTGCAGATGCCCATGAAGGCTATTCGCTGCGCCGCACTCTCTATGGGGCCGAGAATGGAGATATAGGGATTGGACGCAGTCTGCAGCAGCGACAATCCCGCGCCAGTGACAAACAAGCCCGTCAACGCGCCGGGATAATAACGCCGCAAGGCACATTCGCCGAACAGGACCGTGCCACAAGCGGCGACCAGAAAGCCGAGCGCGATGCCCTTTTTCATGCCTGTCAGGCGCAACAGCGCCGAAGCCGGCAGCGCGAAGACGAGATAGGAGAGGTAGAACACCATCGGCACGAGAAAGGCGTTCACGTCGTCGAGATCGAAGGCGAGTTTGACGAAGCCGATCAACGGTCCGTTCAACCAGGTAACGAAACCAAAAATGAAGAAGACAAGGCCGATGGCGAGCATGGGCCCGAAACTGCCGTTGTCCGCGCCCGTTGCCTTCACATCAGCGATCCATCGCTTCGCGTGTCGCTTGACTCAATACGACCGGCGCTTTTTCTTGGGGCTCTTTCGCGCGACGCTCGGCCCCGCGACAGCGCCGGCAACGCCGCCGACCGCCGCGCCAATGGGACCGGCGATGACCGCGCCCGCAGCAGCCCCCGCCCCTGCGCCGGCGAGGCGCGTTTCCGTCGTCGTGCAACCCGCAACGAAGATCGCTGCGAGCGCTGCGGCGAAAGTAATCTTGAGCCCTGTGTTCATGGCAGTCCTCCGGAGCCCCACCCCGTTTGGATTCGCATGCGAGCGTAACCGATCAGGACACGGAAGGATAATCCACATAGCCCTGCTCGCCGCCCCAGTAGATGGTCTTGGGATCGGCCTCGGCGAGTGCGATGCCCTCGCGATAGCGGTGTACGAGATCGGGATTGGCGAGATAGGGCTTGCCGAAGACGATAGCGTCGGCCGCGCCCGACTGGATCATCTCGTTGCCGGTGGCGGCGTTGAATCCGGCGCCGGCCGCGTAGATGCCCTTGTAACGCTCGCGAAACGGCGCGTGGATATCATAGCCGCCCTGCTTGGCCCCGTGGACATAGGCGAGGCCACGGCCGTTCAGCGCCTTCGCAATATAGGGATACATCTCCTCCGCGTCCGGCTCCTGCACTTCGTTGAATTTGATGCGCGGCGAGAGCTTGATGCCGGTACGGTTCGCGCCCACCGCGGCGCTGACCTGATCGACAACGTCGAGGAGGAAACGCGCGCGGTTCTCGATGCTGCCGCCGTAGCGGTCGGTACGCTGGTTGATCGTCGGGTCGAGAAACTGCTGGATGAGGTAGCCGGACGCCGCATGAATTTCCACGCCGTCGAACCCCGCTTCCAGCGCGCGCTTCGCAGCCGACGCGTATTCCCCGGCTACGCCGGATACTTCGTCGGTTTCCAGAGCGCGCGGCGTCACATGATCTTTCGGCCCCTCGTCGGTCTTGTTCTGGCCATTCAGCTTGATCGCCGAAGGCGCGACAGGCAGAGCGCCGCCGGGAAGCCATTGCGGCAACGCCACGCGTCCCGTGTGATAAAGTTGCGCATAGATGCGGCCGTGCTTTTCGTGAACCGCTTCCGTGATTGTGCGCCATGCCGAGACATGTTCCGGCGTCACGAGGCCCGGCGTGCGCACATAACCCTTGGCCATGTGCGAGACATAAATGGCTTCCGAAAGGATCAGGCCCGCGCTGGCGCGCTGTGCGTAATAGTCGGCGACATAGGGCAGCGGCACGCCATCGGCCTGCGCGCGCGAACGCGTCATCGGCGCCATGATGACGCGGTTCGGCAGTTCGAGCGCGCCGATGCGGATGGGATCGTAGAGAGTCGGCATTTTCTTGTTTCCTCGCCTGAAGCTTCGCCACCTGTTTAGGCAACAAGCCACCGCTTGCGCAAATCCAAAGTCGCACCGTGTCCGGGAACAACAAATGCGCGCAGCATTGCCGCGAAATGGCGGAGCATGGCGCGGCGGCTGCCGCGCCGGGCTAAGTCACACCAGCGCCTTCAACGCGCCCCTGCCCGCATAGCGCGCCTGCGGACCCAGCTCTTCCTCGATACGGATGAGCTGGTTGTATTTCGCCAGTCTGTCCGAGCGCGCGAGCGAGCCCGTCTTGATCTGCCCGCAATTAGTGGCGACGGCGAGATCGGCGATTGTCGCGTCTTCGGTCTCACCCGAGCGATGCGACATCACCGCCGTGTAGCCGGCGCGGTGGGCCATATCGACGGCCGCCAAGGTCTCCGTCAGCGAACCAATCTGGTTCACCTTCACAAGGATCGAATTCGCCGTGCCGGTCCCAATACCCTGCGACAGGCGCTTCACGTTGGTGACGAAGAGATCGTCGCCGACGAGCTGACACTTGCCGCCGATGGCGTTGGTCAATTCCTTCCAGCCGGTCCAGTCGTCCTCGGCCATGCCGTCCTCGATGGTGACGATGGGATAGGCCTCGACCAGTTTTGCGAGATAGGCGACCTGCTCATCCACCGAGCGCGTCTTGCCCTCGCCTTCGTAGTGATATTTGCCGTCCTTGAAGAATTCCGTCGCGGCGCAATCGAGGCCCAAATACATTTCGCTACCGGCCTTGAAGCCCGCATCCGCAATCGCCTTCATGCAGAAATCGAGCGCTGCCTCGGCCGACGGCAGGTTTGGCGCGAAGCCGCCCTCGTCGCCCACATTCGTATTGTGGCCGGCCTTCTTGAGGCCCGCCTTCAGCACCTGGAACACTTCCGCGCCCCAGCGCACCGCTTCCTTCAGGCTGGGCGCGCCAACCGGCAGGATCATGAATTCCTGAAAGTCGATGGGGTTGTCCGCATGGGCGCCGCCGTTGACGATGTTCATCATCGGCACGGGCAGGACGCGCGCCTGCGTGCCGCCGACATAGCGGTAGAGCGGCAGGCCGGAAGCCTGCGCCGCCGCCTTGGCGACCGCCAGCGACACGCCGAGAATGGCATTCGCTCCGAGCTTGGCCTTGTTCGGCGTGCCGTCGAGCTCCAGCATGGTCTCGTCGATCTTGACCTGATCCTCGGCCTCGAGGCCGGACAACGCCTCGAAAATCGGGCGGTTGACGCTTTCCAACGCCTTCAGCACGCCCTTGCCGCCGAAGCGGGCCTTGTCGCCGTCGCGCAACTCGACCGCCTCGTGCGCGCCTGTCGAAGCGCCCGAGGGAACCGCCGCCCGGCCGAGCGAGCCGTCCTCCAGCGTCACATCGACCTCCACGGTCGGATTGCCGCGGCTGTCGAGAATTTCACGGGCGGCGATGTCGATGATGGCGGTCATGTTTATCCTCTGCGCGAAGGCGGAATCGTGGGCGGAGCCGCGCCCTTCTACCCGGTTTTGCCGGAAATGGGAGACGGAAATTGCCGCGGCGGGCAATGCAACGGGTCACTCAGGCTGTCGCCGCTGCATGGCCATCACAGTGGCCGGCAAAAAACGGATTGCAGGGCAAGTGCATTCGTAGGAATTTCCGTTCGACTGGGAGGAAACCGTGCATGGAATGCTGGTATTTCACAGAGATGCCCTACCCCTTTCTGCCGCCGGCTTCAGAGATGACGACGCATTGGGTTTCGCTTTCCAACCGACTTTTCGATCCGAAGGTCGGGGCAGACCTCTACAATCGCTATCTCGACGAATACATGATGGCGGACGAAGCGGGCCTTAACCTGATGGTCAACGAGCACCATCAGACCGCGACCTGCATCAACTCGACAGCGCCCCTGACGCTCGCCATTCTCGCGCGCCAGACCAGCAAGGGGAAACTGCTCATCCTCGGCAATCCCGTGGCCAACCGCAGCGATCCCATTCGCATCGCCGAGGAGATGGCGATGGCCGACTGCATCTCGCGCGGACGCGTATCGTCCGGCTTCGTGCGCGGCGTGGCGCAAGAGTCCTTCGCGGCAAATTCCAATCCGACGCAAACCGTCGAGCGCCTGTGGGAAGGCATCGACCTCGTGCAGAAGGCCTGGACGACCACCGATGGCCCCTTCAACTTCGAAGGAAAATTCACCCACAAGCGCGCCATCAATCTCTGGCCGCGTCCCTATCAGACGCCGCACCCGCCGATCTGGATCACCGGTTCGAGCGACGTTCCCGCGATCAGGCGCGCTGCATCGCGCGGCTTCGTATTTGCGACATTTCTCCAGCCCTATATGAAAGTGCGCGCATTATTCGAAGCCTACCGGTCGGCCTACGCGCTGAACGGCCAGCCAGGCGAAGGCGGATGCGCGTTCATGCCGCTCGTCTATGTCGCCGATACGGAATCGGAAGCAGAAGCCGGGATGAGGGAACTTGTCTGGTACCTGCACGCCAAGTCGGAACCGCAACTGGGCAATCCGCCCGGTTATATACCCATCGAGACGAATGTGCTGGCCTTGAAGGGCGCCTATGCCGGCCGCACCGCGGCCATGCGGGCGGAGACGCTCGAAGTCCAGCGCGAGCAAGGCGTCGTCATGTACGGCACGCCCGATCAGGTCGTCGCGCAGATCAGGCGCTTTTACGAGCGCGTCGGCGGCTTCGATCACCTGTTGATGATGATGCAGGCAGGCTTTCTCGATCACGAGCGGACCTGCAGAAACATTCGCCTGTTCGCGAAAGAATGTTATCCGCTGATCAAGGATCTCGCACGCACGCAGCCGTTCGGAGGCAACGCCGTCAAAGCTGCAAGCGGGTGAAGCGGATAGTGCAGCGAGACTTCCGTGAACTGGAACTTACTGCGGCGTCATTCTCGCGATGCGCACATTGGCGTACGCTCGTCCAACCGGGCCTGCGTCACGCCGGCGAAGGCGCTGGCGTGGCTAGCACCTTTTCGCGCTTGCGCGGCGGGCCGCCGAAAAACATCTGAACAAGTCCGGCGGTGATGCCGATCACCGAACCTATCTGCCACGCCGGATCGTAGGAGCCGGTGAGGTCGAAGATCAATCCGCCGCCCCACGTGCCGAGCGACGATCCCACCTGATGCACCACGAAGGCCATGCCGAGCAGCGTCGCCATGTAACGCGTGCCGAATACGTCGGCGATGATGCCGCCCGTGAGCGGCGCAAGGCCCGGCCACCACAAAAGGCCCATGGCCGCCGCAAAGAGCAGCGTGCTCGCCGGCGTCGGCGGCATGGCGAAATAGGCGGCGATCATGATCGAGCGCAGCACATAAACGCTGCCGAGAATGATGTGCTTGGGATAGCGCCCGCCGAGCCAGCCCGTGACCAGCGAACCCACGGCGCTGACGCCGCCGATCGTCGCCAGCGTCCAGGCGCTCAGCATCGGATCCTGACCGCATAAAGCCAGATAGGCCGGCAGATGCGTCGTCAGGAACATCAGATTAAGGCCGCAGACGAAATAGGCGCCGGACATCACCAGAAACTGCCGGTTGCGGATGGCGTCGCCCAAGACCTCGCTCATCGAAGCGCGCGTCGTCGTTGCGGTTTGCGGGAGCTTGTCAACACCGCCCGCGAGAAACGCCGCAGGGATCATCGCGACCGATAGCGCCAGGAAAAACAGGATACCGATCTGCCACGTGCTGCGCCCAAGGATAGCCTGCGTGATGAGCGGCCCTGCCAGCGTGCCGAGCGAACCGATCGCGGAGACAATGCCAAGCGTCATACTGCGCTGGGCGGGCGACACTGCGCGCGCGGTGGCCGACATCGTCAGAGACGTCGCTGTGCAGGCGAGCGCCGTGCCGATGAGAGCGCCGGAAATCAGCAGCGCAGTAACGCCCTTCGCGCCCGCCATCACCGCGAGGCCCGCGACATAGATGGAAGCGCCGACGACCATCGTCTTGCGGGAACCATAGCGGTCGGCGAAAGCGCCGACGAAGGCCTGGGTCAGACCCCAGACGACGTTCTGAATCGCGAGCATGAGCGTGAAGTCGGACGCGGTGATCGCGAGGTCCTTCGTCACCGGCGGCAGGAAAAGCCCAAAGCTCTGGCGGATTCCCATGCCGATGGTCAGCAGCGTCGCCGCCCCGATCAGGATCAGATAGCTCTGGCGGTCTATCGCGCCGAACGCTTTTTTCATGGAATTGCCGATCCCTGGATGCGTCGCGGCCGGGATTGAGTCCCGGCTTCTGCCCATTGATTGCACAAAGTGCGCGACTTCCTTGCTTTCGGCAAGCGTCAGGTCTGCCTTTGTGGAACTGTTTGATCGCGCGGTTTCACGGCGCAATCCTCTCCGGCAACCGGGGAGAGGAGCAGGAAGCATGGCTCGCACTTGCGGTTCGAACACGCTTCGGGCATCTGCTTCGCTCGAGACTCGCGCTGCCGTGAAACGCAGAAAAGAATTTTGGCTCCCATGCCCACCAGAAAACACACAGGCGCCACCCTTCTTGGCCAGCATGCCGCTCTGCCCGCCTCGCCCGAAGAGGCGACGCTGGAGCGCGTGCCCAATCCGCACACCGACACCAACTACGTTGCGCGCTTCACCGCGCCGGAATTCACCTCGCTCTGCCCGGTAACGGGACAGCCGGATTTCGCGCATATCGTCATCGATTACGTGCCGGGCAAGTGGCTTGTGGAGTCGAAGTCGCTCAAACTCTATATGGGCTCTTTCCGCAATCACGGCGCGTTTCACGAGGATTGTACGGTCCGCATCGGCAAGGATTTGGCGGCTCTCCTCGCGCCGAAGTGGCTGCGCATCGGCGGCTACTGGTATCCGCGTGGCGGCATGCCGATCGACGTTTTCTGGCAGACCGGAAAGTTGCCAGCGGGTGTATGGGCCCCCGATCAGGGCGTCGCGCCCTATCGCGGCCGGGGCTAAAAACCGGGAAATTTACGAATTATGAGCCGTGTCCAAGCAGCGTTTACCTGCGTAAGACGCGGTTTAAGGCTTCCATAACCCGGTCAGCCGTCTCCTGTGCCTGACGAATAGCCGCGCTGGCGTTCAACAGCGGGCAAGGGGGCAGGCATGGAACCCGTCAGTTTCGGAAATTGCTTCGGCTGGCTGCACAATGGGCAGGCGTCGCGCGGCGTCGTCCTGATGAGCCCGTTCGGCTTCGAGGAATTGTGCGCGCGCAAGACCTTCGCCCTGCTCGGCCAGGCGCTGGCGGCTCGCGGCATACCCGTCCTGCGCTTCGACTGGAGCGGAACCGGCGACAGTCTCGGCGGTCCCAACGACATCAGACAGTTCGATCACTGGCGCAATGATGCGCGCGACGCGGTCGCGACTCTCAAAGCCCTGACCGGCGTGAAGGAGATCGTCGTCGTCGGTCTCCGCCTCGGCGCGTTGCTCGCTGCCGACGCCGCCTGCGCCCGCGACGATGTCTCCCGCCTCGTCCTGCTGGCCCCGCCCGCAAGCGGAAAAGCCTGGCTCCGGGAAGCGGCGACCTTTGCGCGTGTCATGTCCGTGCCCGGCGCTGCCTCGACCGCAGCCGATGGGCTCGAAGTAGCCGGTTTCCGCATCGGCGCGGACAGCGTCGAAGCCATCCGCACGACCGAATGGGGCGCTCTGACCGCCTGCCCTGCGCCGCAAGTCGACATCTTCGTCCAGCAGGCGGGCGGCGGCGAACGCATCGAGCACTACATGAATCTGCTCGGCGCCCATACGGCCTGCCACACATTCCAGGGATACAACGCCCTGATGTGCGATCCGACGGCGTCGCAGGCTCCAATGGCCTTGATCGAAAAACTCGCGGAAGACATGGCTGCAAAGGCCCCGGCGGCGACTCGCGCCGTACCCCGCCCCGCCTTCGCGCCGCTCACGGGCCATGGATTTTCCGAAACACCTGCGCGCCTCGGCGTTGACCAGAACATGGCCGGCATCCTGTGCCACCCGATCGAGCGAACCTCGCGCAGCGAGGCCGTCATTTTCCTGAACGCCGGCGCCATTCATCATGCCGGCTGGGCGCGCATGTATGTCGACATGTCTCGCCGCCTCGCACGCCATGGCGTCGCCAGCCTGCGACTCGATCTGCCGGGCATCGGCGACAGCGCAATGCTGGGGGACCCGCCCGTCGCCTCGTTGTATGCGCGGCGCATGTCGGGCGAGGTCACGCAGGCCATCGACTGGCTCAAGGGCCGCGGCTATCGCCGCATCACGCTCGCAGGCGCCTGCAGCGGAGCCTATCAGGCTTTTCACGCCGCGCTGGACGACGAGCGCGTCGACGGGTTCGTACTTCTCAACCAGCTTTGCTTCGTATGGGGCGCCAGCTATGCGATGCAATTCAACGCGTGGCAGGCAACGAAGTCGCGCAGTCTCAACGCGCAACTTTCTTCCGCTTCCGCCGACGAAACGCTCGATGCGGCGCGCACCCTGGCGCGCCTGATGCCGATCGCCAAAAAAGTTGCAAAGGGCGGATTGTCAGCGCTGATGTCGCTGCAAACCTATGCCTCGCAAGCCTTTGCACGCGAAAAGTCAGTCGAAGCCGCCTTCATCAAACTCTCCTCGCGTGGCGCGAGGATCATGCTCGCCTATAGCGCAGGCGATGCGGGGCTAGCCGAACTCGAGCGTCATCTCGGCCACGAAGGCATCCATGCGACCTCGCTCCCCGGCGTCTGCAAGCGCATCATCGAAAACGCCGATCACATGCTGACGCCAGCGAAGGCGCGCGCGGAATTCGCCGAAGAATTCGTAGCCTTTCTGGACGCGAACGTCGCCGAAGAGGAAACACCGCAGCGCGACCGCGCGTTGGCCAGCGCCTGAGCGGAAGCACTCCTTAACTTCGCCGCTGTATAGCCGAATGCGTCTGTTGCGTGGAGTGTGCCCGTGCGTTTCGTCGTCCCCATTTCCGCTTTCGCCATCGGCGTCGCTACCTTGGCGTCGACGGCCTATGCCGGCTCTGCCGCCCCCGTGCCGCTCGCAGGCGCAGGACTGCTCCCCTTTGTGGTTGGCGGCGCCGGTGCTGTTGCCTGGATCGCCGCGCGCGCCCTCGGCAAGCGGTTGAGAGACCGCACGCCGCGCGACTGATCTGCCGTCTTGCAGATCGCTTCGGTCATACATCTACATCAACGCTCATTGGCGCGTACGCAGATCGCCGCGCTCGTTGCAATGGGCGTTGCAGCCAGCTTGATCGTTGAAAGATTTCTTCTGGCCGCACGGAGCAGCGGAGGGACTCTCGATCGCATCCTGCACGCAGTCGCCGAAGCAAACATCATTCAGCTCTTCGCGTGGTATGCGGCGTTTGTGCTTTTGTACGAGGGTTCGGCGAAGCTCGCGACAAGGCGGGACATGGCCGCCGCATTTTGTCTCGCAGCGGCGCTACTCGCGGCGAATATCCTGAACGCGCCGGTCTTGTTTGCAGTAATTGCAACCGCCGGAGGGATTTATCTTTTCGCAACGAGCGCCGACGATCATCATACGCGCGCGGCAGCAACCGTATTCATCGCCCTGACGCTCAATGCAATCTGGGGGCCGCACTTCTTCTCGCTCTGCGCAGATGCATTTTTATGGGCCGATACGAATGTCGTGGTGGCCGCCCTGAAATTCCTGGAACCGGGCATCGCTATATCCGAATTCGCGATCTCCGCGCCCGACGGACACCGGATCGTCATCCTCGATCAGTGTTCGGCCTTTCACAATATGACCCTGGCGATTCTGGCATGCGCGGCCATGGCCATGCTGACGCGTCAGCGCTGGCGCGCGCGCGATACGCTCATTCTCGCCGCCGCATGCGTCCTTATGTTTATACTGAACGCCGCACGGATTTTCCTGATGGCGCTCGGCCGCGAAAGCTATGTCTATTGGCACGACGGACAGGGCGCGACGCTCTTCGGCCTCATGGTGACGGTGGCGATTGTTGCGCTCTGTTATTTCGGAATGCGTGAGACGGAGCGCACAGCATGAAATTATACGCGACGTTTCCGCTTGCCGCCCTGCTGCTGGCTTCGGCCGCCGTACGGCAGCCAGCAGTATCCGACCTGACACCCGCGCAACGCGATGCGCTTCCACAGCAGATCGAAGCGATCATACGCAATGCCGGCTATCCGGTCGTCGACATTGCGCCGGCAAACGCAATCTCCGCCCTGCACCAGCGGGCCTTCAGGATCAACGGATGCGCGAGCGATGCGATCGCCGTTGTCCTTCATTTCCGGGAAATCGCGCTCCTTCACGCCGCATGGGCTCGCTTTGCAAGCACTTTGCCGTCCTACAAACTCTCGCTGCATTATGGCAACGGCCAATGGACCGAAATTAATCGGCCCGCCATCATCAGGGAACAGATCAGGCTGCAGTTCGCCGGCTATTCCGGCGCGGCCCAGTTTTCCGCTCAAACCGCCATTCTCGTTGCGAGTCCTACGCAATGCGAAGCCCCTGCAGTGGATTGGCGCGCGGTGTGGAGGCCGAACAAGTCATGATGGCGTGGCAGCAAAGCTGGCTGTTCGCGACGGCCATAGTGATTTGCATCGCTGGCCTCGGCATGTGGGAAACCCTGCGTCCTGCACGTTCGCAGGCGGAGACCCGGACGCCGCGGCGCTTCGTGAATTTCGCACTGGCCGCGTTGCATCTATCGCTCGTACTCGCGCTGCCGCTCACGCAAATTTCTGCGGCCGCCTCTGCGAAAGCTCATGGCTTCGGCCTGCTCAACTTTCTGGCGGCGCCGTCCGTGGCGACATTTGCCGTCACCGTTGTTCTTGCAAGCCTCATCGCCTACCTGACACATATTATCCTGCATAGAGCGCCGCTGTTCTGGCGCTTTCACGCCATCCACCACAACGATGATGAGATCGACGCATCGACCGCGCTACGTCATCATCCCGGCGAGATCCTGTTGATCGCAGCGATACAGATACCCGTCATCGTTCTGCTTGGTCTTGATCCGACAACCCTTGCATTTCTCTACGTCTGCGAATGGCTGCACGGATTGTTCGCCCACGCCAATGCGCGCCTGCCGCAACGGGTCGACAAAGCGCTGGGCTACGTCCTCGTGACGCCTGCCATGCACGCCGTCCATCATTCCGCATATCCCAAGGAATCGGACAGCAATTACGGGACGATGTTTTCAGGGTGGGATCGCCTGTTCGGGACGTTTCACAAGGCATCGGACGAGGCCCCGAAGTTTGGTCTCGGCGCGGCGGCCGATTCTCAAGACGCAGGGCCGATTCAAGTGTTGCGAACACCGTTTCTCGCGCCCCTGCGCTGAAATCTGCGCTTGCCAGACATCGTGCCTTCATGTGAGCCTGCGGGTATTCCGAGGGAGGCTCCGATGCAACGCACTCAACCGCCATTTCGCGCCGATCATGTCGGCTCGTTCCTGCGTCCTGCGGACCTCAAGGCGGCGCGCGACAAGCGTGCGCGCGAGGAAATCACGGCCTTCGAATTGAAATCCGTCGAAGATCACGAAATCGAAAAACTCATCCGCAAGCAGGAAGAGATCGGACTCAAGGCGGTGACGGACGGCGAGTTCCGCCGCTCCTGGTGGCATCTCGATTTTCTCGAAGGCCTCGACGGGATCGAAGGCTACGAGATGGATCAGGGCGTCGCTTTCGCCGGCATGAACACGCGTGCACGCGGCGTTCGCACTATCGGCCCCATCGGCTTCACCGATCATCCCATGATCGAACACTACCGTTTCGTGCAATCGCATGCGCGCGCCATACCGAAAATGTGCATCCCCTCGCCATCGGCATTATTCGGACGCACGGGACGCGCGGCCGTGCCGGAAAAAGTCTATCCGAACCTCGACACGTTCTTTGCTGACCTCGGCGCGGCCTATGCGAAGGCTGTTCGCGCCTTCGCGGACGCAGGCTGCCGCTACCTGCAGCTCGATGAAGTCTTCATCGCCATGCTTTGCGATCCGCAATACCGCGCGCAATGGAAGGAGCGCGGCTTCGAACCCGATGCACTCGGGCGCATCTATGGCGATCTCATAAATGCGGCGATGTCAGACATACCCGCCGATATGACGATCACCATGCATTTGTGCCGCGGCAATTATCGTTCGACCTTCATGGGCTCGGGCGGCTACGAGCCGGTGGCCGACGTGCTGTTCAACCGCATCAAGGTGCATGGCTACTTCATGGAATACGATTCCGATCGCGCCGGCGGTTTCGAGCCGCTCAAACTCGTACCGAAAGACCGGACCGTTGTGTTGGGCCTCGTCACATCGAAGACCGGCAAGCTCGAGGGCAAGGACGAAATCAGACGCCGGATCGAGGAGGCCGCCAAATACGTCCCGCTGGATCAGCTTTGCCTTTCGACGCAATGCGGCTTCGCCTCGACCGAGGACGGCAATACGCTCACAGAAGACGAGCAATGGGCGAAACTGGCGATGATCGCGGAGGTGGCGCAGGAGCTGTGGGGGTGATCAATCCGCGACGGAAAAGCCGCGCAAATTGCCCACCTGAACAAGCCGCGCAATTGTCCCGTCGGCTTTCGCTTGCTGGACGATCTCGCTCAGAAATTCCAGCAATGTTTCCCGTCCCTTGCGGATCGCGATGCCGACGCGGTTGACGCCAAAAGCATCATCGAGCACACGCGAACCCGGCAGCTTTTCCGCATAATCGAGAAGGACATCGCGTGGCGAAGCGAAGACATCGGCCTTCCCGCTGCGCAGCAGTCCGAAGGCTTCTTCGGGCAGTTCGGCGCTGACGATGGTTGCGTGTTTGATGATGAGTTTCAGAGCGAGCGCCGAGGCATGGCTGTCCATGATGGCGATGCGCGTGCCAGCCCTGTCCGCATCCGCAATCTTCACGACGGGCGATCCTGCGGGAACGAGATAAGTGTAGTCGAACTGGAACAAAGGCGGGGTGAAATCAGCCTTGGCCTGTCTACCCGGCTCGATGCCGAAAAAAGCCATGTCAATCGTGCCGGCCAGCAACGCATCCATCACCGCTGGCGGCGACGGCAGGCCCTTTACTTCGCTTTCTATGCCAAGCCGGTCCGCAATCAGCCGCGTCATGGCGATGCCAATGTAGCCCGTGCCATGGCCGAGCATCTCGCCGCGGGCGTCGATCGAATATTGCGGCAGGAACAGCGCGGAGCGCACGCCGCCCGTCTTAAAGAACTGCTCCGCCGATGACGTCACACTCACAGCCCCTTCGCCAGCGCGTCAAATTTCATCAACTGGCGCAGCAAGCCCTCGAACTCGTTCAGCGGCACCTGGTTCGGTCCATCCGAAAAAGCATTGGCGGGATCGTCATGCGTCTCGATGAAGACACCGGCGACGCCCACGGCGACCGCCGCGCGCGCCAGCACCGGAACGAACTTGCGCTCGCCGCCCGATGACGTGCCCTGCCCGCCCGGCTGCTGCACCGAATGCGTCGCGTCGAAGATGACAGGCGCGCCGGTCTCTTCGGCCATGATCGGCAGCGCGCGCATGTCGGATACGAGCGTGTTGTAGCCGAAGCTCGCGCCGCGCTCGGTGAGCATGACGTTGGCGTTGCCGGAGCCTGTCACCTTGGTCGCGACATTCTTCATGTCCCAGGGCGCGAGGAACTGGCCTTTCTTCACGTTGACAACGCGCCCGGTTTTCGCGGCCGCGATCAGGAGATCGGTCTGGCGGCAGAGAAAGGCCGGGATCTGCAGGATGTCGATCACGCCAGCGACAGCCGCGCAGTGCTGGTTTTCATGCACATCAGTGAGTACAGGGAGGCCAAATTTCTCCTTGATCTCGGCGAAGACGGGCATCGCCTCTTCCAGCCCCATGCCGCGTTTGCCGGTCAGCGATGTACGGTTCGCCTTGTCGAAGGAGGATTTGTAAACGAGGCCAATGCCGAGGCGCGCGGAAATATCCTTCAATGCCGCAGCCATCTTCAGCGCGTGCTCGCGGCTTTCCATTGCGCACGGCCCGGCGATGATGGAGAGCGGCAGCTTGTTGCCGAACTGCACGCGCGATGCGCCTTCGCCGACGCTGACAACAGAATTGGCTTGCATAGTCTTGAAAATCCTATTGGCGGCGGTTGTTGTAGTGCGGTTCGATGGTCGCTGGCGCGGCATCGGCGCCGCGCGCGAGACACCAGTGCGAGGGACGCGGACCGAAGCCGAACGGCTCGCGCCGGTCGCACACCGGCCAGTTCTCCCGGCATTCGGCCTCGCTCGTATAGACTGCCCCGGAGCGCGCCGCCACTGCGGCGGTGCGGGCAAAGGCCGTGCGGCAGAAACCATCGGTAAAATACTCGCGACAGTCGGCCTCGTTCGCCACGACCTTGCCGCCTGAACATACCGGCTGCAGCCAGAGCCAGCCGAGCGTCAGCGCGACCGCGCCGATGATGCCGATGACGAGGGCGCGCATGGGAAACTGCGTCTCAGCCGACGATGGCGTGCGGCAGGAAGCGCGAGCGGTCGGTTGTGATCAGACCGGAATCCTCGCGCAGGCCCATCCCGCAGGGCTCATCGCCGACGATCCAGATTCCGACCACAGGATAGCGCCCCTCGAATTCCGGCAGATGCACCAGCGCCTGACGAACGTAGCCCTCTTCGCCATAATTGCCGCCGGAGCGACCGACGACATTCTCGCCATCGACGAGGAGAATGTTCGCGCCCTCGCGCGAATAGATTGGCTTCTTCGCGAAACGCGTTCCGAGGACGGATTTGGCGGGGTCGTCTTCGAAAAAGGCCGGCAGCAAATTCGGATGGTTGGGCGCCATCTCCCAGAGATAGGGCAATAGCCCCTTGTTGGAGAGCACGGCCTTCCAAGGCGGCTCGACGAAGCGCGTATGGGTCATCGCGGGCGATTGGCCGAACTGGTCGGCGAATACCCATTCCCAGGGATAGAGCTTGAACATCCAGGCGATCTGACGATCGTTCATGTCGACGAAATAGCCGTCGCTGCGCAGGCCGATCTCCTCGACCGTGAGCATGTTCGTGCCGTGCCCAGCCTGCATCGCGCAGTCCGCAATGTAGGCTATGGTCCCCTTGTCCTCCTCGGATCCGGCCATGCAGGCGAGATGCAGAAAGGCCTTCTGTCCCATGCCCTTCAGGCGCGCGATCAGCTTTTCGTGGATGGAATTATACTGGTCGGCCTTGTCGGGCAGCCGCTTCTGCGCGATGGAATCTTCCAGCCACACCCATTGAAAGACGGCGGCTTCGTAAAGCGATGTCGGCGTATCCGCATTGTATTCCAGTAGCTTTGCCGGGCCCTTGCCGTCATAGGCGAAGTCGAAACGGCCATAGAGCGTGGGATCGCCGCGCTTCCAGCTGTCGCGCACCAAATTCCAATGTTGTTCCGGGATCAGCAGGCGCTCGAGAATCTCGGCGTCGTTGACGGCCTTACCGGCGAAATCAAGACAAAGCTCCTGCAATTCCGCGCTCGGCGCTTCGATATCTTCCTCGATCTCGCGCAGGGTGAATTCGTAATAGGCGGTTTCATCCCAGTAGGGCTCGCCATCGATCGAATGAAACTTGAAGCCCAGCTCTTCCGCACGGTCTGCAAAATTCGGCCGCTGGTCGCATTTCACCCGATGCATGATTGGCTCCCGCGAGAGCGGCCGGCTGCGCAATGTCAAATGATTAGCGATGGCGCGGGATTCGCGCCACCTCGTCATTTTTCTTGGGCTGAAATTTGAAGACGATCAGCCGCCGCTGCCGCCTGCGCTTGCCGAGCGGGCTGCGCTGCCGAGACCGCCGCGCGATGTCGTGGTCGCCGCCGGCTTCGTCGCAGCGGCCGGGTTGCCCATCTGCGCGCGAGGAGCCGTATTGGCGGGAGTGGCGGCAGGAGACGTCGGCGAAGCGGGCATCGCGCCAGGCCGGGCCGCGTTCGCGGGAGCTGCGGCGGCGGCCGGAGCCGCCGCAGGCCCGGTCGCGCCGATAGCGAGGCCGGGGATAAAAAGCAGCGTGCGACTCGTGCCGCCCTGTCCGCCTTCGCCGTTTCCGGCAGTCTTGCTCTTCTCGAGCGAATTGACCGGATCGACCGGTTCCTTCGGGCGAATTTCGGCGACCCTATAACGCTCCGCGCCGTCGCTCAGTATCGAATAGAGCGGCACGCCCTGAAACGTGCCCTGCGGCGCTTTGCCGAAGAAGTAACCGGACATGATGGGAATGTAGCGCGAGGCGCGCTCGGCATCTTCAGGCGTCGCCGGCTTCACGCACTTGCCCGCGCCATGCTGTTTCTCGCAGACTTCCATCGAGGCGTAGTCCGGAGCCCCCTTCTGATGCACGAGATTGGCGGCATTCCATTGCTGCTCGCAAGCGCCGGCAGGTTGAATGCGCGCGCTCACGCAGTCCGCTACGCTCTTGTAAACACGGGGCGTATCCGCAGTCGGGCCGCCGCTGTTGGCAAAAAAATAGAGCCCGGCGGAACCGGCGCCCAGAGCGACGAGCGTGAGCACCATGGTGCGCTTCATATTGTCGGCTTCGCGCTTGGCCGCTTCGCCGCCAAGCCCCCTGGCCAGGGCCGGTACAGCCGATCCGTCATGGCCACGTAGGCCGAAGTTTGCGCGAGGCGCGGGCGAACTGCCGTAAGACATATCAAATCCCATCGGAAACAGCAGGAAATCCGACAAGACGTTAGCCGTTCGCAGTTAACAGCAGGCCAACGGCAACCCTGCAAAAGGATTGCCGGCAGTTCTCTTTCTGAAGATCGCGGATTTGGTTAGCGGTTTATGACCGGCGCAGTCACGAACTCGACGATCCCCGCGCGCTGGAGCCAAAGCCGCCGCGCGACGTGCTGGTGATACCCGATGAGGGCGAGGACGTCGTCGAGCGCGACGAACTCGTCGACGATGATCCAAAGGACGAGCCCGACCTGAAATTCGACGAAGACGAGGACGACGAGCTCGAAGACGGCGTCGTGATCGGGAACGGGAACGCCGCGCTTTGACGGAATTCGTTTGCGGGATCGCCGGGTCGGCGGTACAGCGGCGCGGCCTGATACCCACCCGAAGCACGCTGCGCCAACAGGTAGCCGGCCATCAGCGGGATGAACATCGAGGCGCGGCCGGAACTCGCAGACGGATTTGCGCAATTGCCTGCGCCATATTCCTTCTCGCAGTTTTCCCGGTTTTGAAACGCCGGCGCGGACCGCTCGTGATTGCTGAGAGCTTGCTTGAAATTACTCTCGCACTCGCTTGAAGGTATTAGCTTATCTGCCTCGCAGCTGGCGACGTCCTTGTATGTCCGCGGCTGTGTGCTGGTACCCGATCCGGAGAACATACCGATCGTCACCGCGCCCGCGCCCAGCGCCAAAAGCGTGATGGCGATCGTGCGCTTGCGGCCACCTTGTTCCGGCGGATCGGCGTCGGCAGGAGGGGGCGTCGTGCCAGGCCTCTTTTTAGCTGGCGTGTTCATGGCGAACTCCGCGATCAATAAGTCATGGAAGCGGCGCTCAGAAGCCCCGCCGCCAGAGAGATGAATCCGACCCAGAGACCTGCCGAGAGCACATTGTTGCGAATGGACTCGCCAAGGTTCGGGTGGGAGATATAGGCAAGAAAATAGGCGACAAGCTGGCAGATGAGCGCCACAACGCCCCAGACCACGCAATCCAGAATGTTCGCCGAATTATAGACGGCGCTCGCCAGCGGCAGGGAAAATCCCAGCAGACTCATGCCAACGGCGACAGTAGCTGTGTGGTTGTGTTCCTTGAAAACAAGGTCGAATTCCTTGTTCGGCGTGATCGCCGTATAGGCGAGAAGAAACAGGACGCAGAGGCCGACCGAGGCGACGAAATATGTCAGAAAAGCCGGCAATCCCTGTAGCGAATTCAGAATCATGGCATGGCCTCCTCAAGGGTAGAGCCTATGGTAGGGCGTCGCTCGCGACAATCCCCGTGGCTACCGGGCGTCATGGAAGGCAAGCGCAAGGCCAAACGCCGATTGCGGGGCAATCACGCACATTTTCCCGACACGCTCGAAAAGCGTGCGATTGCCCTCAAGCGCCATGGCGAATTTGTCCAGATCCGCAACACGGATGACGCAGGCAGCGATCCCCGGCGTTGCCGCCTCGCCTGGCAGGGCCGCCGCTCCGAACTGCTGCCGAAAAGCGTGAGGAGTGAGAACATCGATCCGCTGGACCGGGTCGTTTCCAAGTTCGAAGGAGATGCCGCGGGAGCTCGCTGCATATTCTCTGACGCCCGTCAGGTGCGAGAGAAACTCGCCGTGATCGGCGGGATTTTCAGCGACTATGACGATCGCTTCGAGCGCGCTCGCGCCATTGACGTGTTGCCGGAATGCAGGATCCCAAAAGTTCTGCGGAAAGTGATGATGGCAGGCGAAGAAGCCGATATCCGGCATCAGCGGGGAATGGGCGAAAGCCAGCGTGAAGGCCACTTCGATGGCCGTGCCGTCCGGCTTCTTGCCACGGCGCTCGAAGTGAAACGGCTCGAAATCGCCGGCGCCCGTCACCTTGAAGGCGCGCGCATCGGCTTCGGCATTGTCCGAGGTCAGGGCGATCATGGCGCCGCCTTCACGCGCTCCAAGGAAGCTGCCGATAAAGCCCGAGAAGGAAAAATTGTGCGGATCGTGATCGGGCGCGACGTGAAAGGCAGGATCGACACCGATCAATTCGATGAAGGAACCATCGAACTGCACGATATGGTTCTGCGTGCCCCATGGATGTCTGTTGCGTGCGCCGACGACGAAACCGAGATGCCGGAAGAATTCGGCAAGGGCGCCGAGGTCGCGGGCCGCCAGAACGAGGTGGTCGATGCGGCGCAAGGAATGCACATGCGCCTGTTCCTGCGGCGTGGGATCGGTCGACGCCATGAAGCCTCCTGACACGCCTGCTGAATTATCCGCGACATCCTAATCGGAAATAGCGCGCGCCGTCACGGGTTTGCATCAAACCGCGCGTGTACCATCCCTGCGGTTATTATCCTGCACGACTTCGACGACCGGCGCCGCGGCCGTGTGTCCGGCCGGATGGGGAATAATCCGGGCAAGGTCAGCCAATGGCAGGGATTCCACGCCCCCTGCTCCTGTCTCCCAGTCGGCATGGTCCATCACCTGGACGTCCGTGACGAACAGGCCGTAACGCTCTTCGCCGATAAGGTCCATTACAACGGTCTTCGCGAGGTTCCGGAAGGCGACGTAATCGTTAATTTTCACCTCCCGGGTCAGCAGAAGCACGCCGTATCGGGAAAGAACGGGAACAGCGTGAAAGCGGGTCGTCGCCAAAGGCAATTCGACGCCATCCTTGCTGACGCAATCGGGAAGTGGCCGGGGGTCTCTCAATGCGCGAATTTTTATGCCCGGCATC
The DNA here is from genome assembly GCA_903847605.1 of uncultured Hyphomicrobiales bacterium. Lineage (GTDB taxonomy): Bacteria > Pseudomonadota > Alphaproteobacteria > Rhizobiales > Beijerinckiaceae > Terripilifer. The sequence continues at coordinate 93,505 of CAINED010000024.1, forward strand.
GCCGGCGCTTTCGCGGCCATCTCCCGTGCAAGCTTGAAATGTCGCAATACGCCGCGAGCGCCAAAAATCACTTCGCTGCCGCCGGGAATCTTTGCGCCTTCCAGCGTCAACTGGGGGGCGATTTCCGAAAGCGCGTTCGAAGCCGTCTCCAGTATCTCCGCTTCCAATGGTCCATCGACGGCGCGCCAGGCCGGTGCGACGTTCTTCCAGAAACCATCAATCGCCATTGCGTCGAGCAAGTGCGCATTCCCTTCGCATGCGGATTGCACGCTGGGACCATTCAATAGGTGGCCTGTCTGAGGGACTTGTTGGCCGATTGCTTCGAATTTTAAGCAAAATCGCGCAAGTGGCGCCCTGCTGGCGCGCGCTGTGGGCCAAAATCATGCGTTTCCGAAGGCTTACCGGCGAAACCGTTTGCTAACCGTCATGACTTCCGCTTCTAGCCGACGCGCGACCAGGCGGGGTCTCCAAAATCTTCGCGAAAAGCAAAACGCTTGAGATGATTGATGACCGTGCCTTGCGTGCGCTCGAGTTCTTCATCGCTCGCCGTCTCGACGTGAAGGTCGAGATGTTCAGGCGTCGCGTGGAACTTGCAAGCGCGTGTATCGTCGAAGGTGACCTTGCCATCCCGCGGGTCGAATTCGACCGTGAGCTTGTGGCTCCAGTGCTTGCAAAGTTGCTGAAGATATTTGCTGGCGTGTTCCGTTGGTATGCGGGCCGTGAATGCGGGCATGATGTCCTCCGGGGCGTTCGGTGGAGGCATGATAATCGCCACGGGCGATGCCTGAAGTTTTGACCTCAGTCATCCTTAGTGCGTTTCGCCGCGAGAACGAAACCCGCGATCGCCCCCAGCGCCGCACCGATTGGCCCGGTCACGAAAAAGGCCGTCATGACGGCTTCGAGCGAACGATCATGCGTGTTGGGCGAAAGGCCCTCCACGGCGATATATCCGAACAGTGCGCCAAGGGCGTAACCAGCCAGGATCGCCAGCGAGACCTTGAGCACGCGGCTCAATCAGCCCCCAGCGCTGTTCTGAGAACGGAAGGCCCAGCCGGCCATGCGCTGCTCGATCAGGGCGGTCACGGCGTACATCACGATGCCCTCGACCGCCAAAGCCATGAGGCCAGCGAAGACGAGCGGCATCTGAAAGTTCGAGCCGGCCTGCGTCATCAGATGGCCAAGCCCCGCATTGGCGCCGATGGTCTCGGACACGACCGCTCCGACGAAGGCGAGCGTGATGGCAACCTTCAGCGAGCCGAAGAAGTAAGGCATCGAGCGGGGAATGCCGACCTTGCGCATGACATCGAGCTTGCTCGCGCCGAGCGCGCGCAGCACGTCTTCAAGTTCTGGCTCGATGGTGGCGAGGCCCGTCGCGACGTTCACGACGATGGGAAAGAAGGAAATGAGGAAGGCTGTCAGGATCGCCGGTATCTCGCCAATGCCGAACCACATGATGAGGATCGGCACGACCGCGACTTTGGGAATCGAGTTGAAGCCGATCATCACGGGATAGAGCCCGCGATAGATCGCCTTGGACCAGCCGACAACGAGACCCAGGAACAGGCCGAACGCCACCGCCATCAGGAAGCCTGCAAGCGTCGTCCATAGCGTCACGAAGGAATTGTACAGAAGCGGCTTCCAGTAACGCACCATCGCTACGGCGATTTGCGATGGCGCGGGCAGGATGAAATCGGACACGTTGAAGAGCCGGCAAACCGCTTCCCAGACCACGAAGATGCCGATCGTGAAATACCAGGGCGCCAGGGACTCGTTGTCGATCTTCATGACGCGGCCTCGACAGGGGCCGGCGTCTGCCTAACCTGCGCGATCTTGTTGCGCAGAACATGAACGATGTCGGCGAATTCCTTTTCGTAACAGATTTCGAGATCGCGCGGCCGTGCAAAGTCGACACGGCGGCTCTCGATGATGCGGCCGGGCCGTGCGCTCATTACATGAACGGTGTCGGCCAAAAACACGGCTTCGCGCAGATCGTGAGTGACGAGGACGACCGTGAATTTCAATCGCTGCCACACATCGCGCATGACGCACCAAAGCTCTTCGCGCGTGAAGGCGTCCAGCGCTGCAAATGGCTCGTCGAGCATGAGCAATTGCGGCTCGTGGATCAGCGACCGGCACAGCGACGCACGCTGCTGCATGCCGCCGGACAATTCCCAGGGGAAGCGGTTGCCGAAACCGCCGAGACCGACGGTGTCGAGCAATTTCTCCGCGCGCGCCACGAACTCGGCCTTCTTCGAGCGAAATTGCGAACGGTAGGGTTCGACGATTTCGAGCGGTAGCAGAATGTTGTCGAGCACCGTGCGCCACGGCAGCAGGTTGGCATTCTGGAAAGCCATGCCCGCAACCTTCACCGGCCCGCGCACTGGCGCGCCAGCCACCTCGACGCTGCCGCGCGTCGGTTTCACGAGGCCCGTGACCAGTTTCATCAACGTGGACTTGCCGCAGCCGGACGGGCCGACGACGGCGGCGAATTCGCCGCGCGCCACGTCGATACTCGTTCCGTCCAGCGCAAGCACCGGCCCGGTGCGCCCGGCATAAGCGAGCGCAACATCCTGAAGTTTGATCACGGCCTTGTCCTGTAAGGATTACATTTTGCGTTCGGAGGCCGGCGGCAAGAATTCGCTGGTGAAGATGTCATCGGGCTTCGGCGGCGCAGCCTTGAAATCATAGGTCTCGCCGATCTGCACAATGGACTTCGCCATGCGGGCCGGATCGATCCCGCCGAAGCCGTTGGCCTTCGTCCATTCCGTGACGATGTTGTCGCGCAGCGCCATCTTCAGCCGTTCGAGTTCAAGTTTCTCGTCGCCGATATCGTTGCGCTTCATCACGGACTTGATCGCGCTATCAGGATCTTTCGCCGTGTCGATCACGCCCTTGATCGTGGCGCGCACGAAACCGGCGACCACTTTCGGGTTGGCCTTGGCGAAGGCCGGGTTCACCATGATGGCGTTGCCGTACATGACGATGCCCTGATCGGCCATCAGCATCACGACGATATCGGACGCCTTCACATCCTTTTGCATCAGGTTGAAATAGGACGAGAAGGAAAAACCGGTGATCGCATTCACCTTGCCTGCTGCCAGCATCGGTTCGCGCACGGGAAAGCCGACGTTCTCGATCTTGACCTTGGACGCGTCGATCTTGTTGGCGTTCACATAGGCCTTCCATTGCGCGAAGGCCCCGTCCGGCGCGGGCGCGCCTAGAATTTTGCCTTCGAGATCCTTCGGAGAGGAAATGCCCATGCTCTTCAGCGAAATGATCGCGAAGGGCGGCTTGTCATAGACCATCATGACGGCCTTCAGCGCCTGCGCGGGATTCTGGTCGTTGAAACGAACCAGCGAATTGATGTCGAAGAAGCCGAGCGGATACGTGCCCGCGGCGACGCGCGCAATGCCGGCTACCGAACCGGGGCCGCTGTCGATCGTTACGTCCAGCCCTTCGGCCTTGTAATACCCCTTGTCGATGGCGACGAAATAGGGAGCCGAGGGCCCCTCGAATTTCCAGTCGAGGGCGAACTTCACCGCCGTCTGCGCCTGCGCATTAAGCATTCCGCCCATGAAAACAGCAGCGCCGATCGCTGCGGCCCGCACAAAACTTGAGCTCATGTCCATGTTCCCCTGTTATTTCTGGCCGAAAAGTCCTGGATACATTCCAGAATCCTGCTTCAGTCGCCTGTCGAAGCAATCCCCATGCCGGAACTTGATCGCTATTTGGGCGGTGGACAAGTGCCACAGCTTTTTGCTGCACAGGTTTTGAACAGCAAAACCGGCCAGCTCACCAAGGCACATGTTCTCCGCGATAATCGCGAAACGTGCCGGTGTCGGCTGGCGTCAGCGCGTGAAGTACGTTCAGAATTTCAGTCGCTGCAATCGACGCCGAACGCACCTTCAGCCCGGATTTAGCGAAAGGCGCCGACAACCTGGAATCGACGGTGCCGGGATGGATCGCGACGCAGATGGCATTCGTCCGGGTACGCCGGAGTTCGACTGCGCCCGTGCGGATGATCTGATTGAGCGCAGCTTTCGAAGCGCGGTAGCTGATCCAGCCGCCCAGTTCGTTATCGCCGATGCTGCCGACCTTGGCCGAAATCGCGGCAATCACGCAACGGCCTTCACGCGGGACGAGCGGCAGAAAGTGCTTGAGGACCAGTCCGGGCCCGATTGCGTTTACCGCAAAGGCATGGGCGAGGTGCTCGGCGGAGAGTTGCTTCAGGCTTTTTTCCGGCATGAATTGCTCATCGTGCAGGAAACCGGACGCAATCAGCAGGAGGCGAAGCGGCCCACACGACCCCGCACGTGCAGCCGCTGCTTGAATGCTTGCTTCATTCAAGAGGTCGATAGCGGGCTCGCTGCCGCGCGAAAGTCGCAGGACAGTTTCATAGCGTGGATCACCCTCGAGTTCACCGGCGAGGGCGCTCCCGATGCCGCCGGAGGCGCCGATGATAACTGCGAGGCCGGCTTCCAAAATGGACATTTTTGTTTCCCGATGACATCCGGGATACGTTGAAGGAGACCAATCGGCTTACGAGATATTCAATCCTCGCGGGTATTTTGCGTGACCTGCAGGTTTTCAGCAACGTCCCAATGATTTCTAGACGCCAGCTTTTGACTTCCCTGGCCGGGCTTGGAGCCATCCCCTTTTCGACGGCTCAGGCCAAAGAAGCGGCGCAGGCCGTCGCCATTGACGCAGCCGGCGTGGCGAATCTGCACAGATTGACCCCGACCCTTTATCGCGGCGCCCAACCGACCCGAGAAGGTTTCGCCTACCTAGCCGAGCGCCTTGGCGTCAAAACCGTGCTCAGTCTGCGCCACAATCACAGCGACCGCCGGCACGCAGCGGGCACGCCGCTGACCCTGCACCGCGTTCCCATCAACACCTGGCACATCGGCGACGACCGGGGCGCCAAGATCGTCCGCGCACTGCGCCTGCTCCGGCACGGCGAGCAGCAGGGACCGGTCTTCGTCCATTGCCAGCACGGATCGGATCGCACGGGCGCGATCATAGCGCTCTACCGCATTCTCTATCAGGGCGTGGACAAGGAAACGGCCATCGCGGAGATGCAGAAAGGCGGCTTTGGCTTTCACGCAGTCTGGGCCGCACTGCCGGTCTGGGGCAACATACCCTCCTACATTCGCAGGGTCGACGTCGCTGACCTGAAGCGGCGGATCGAGGCATAACGCCCATTTCCCGCCCGCCCCAATCGTGCTAATCGCGCCGGGCGAGCCGGTGCGGCCCGACGGTCCCGAGCGGCCCCGGACCGGCCTATCCCAAACTGACGCCTCCCCGAGGCGATAATCCTTTTTAGAGAGGAAAATCATGAAGTTCTGCATCAGCGGCAACGGCGCCATGGGCAACGCACACGCCAAGGCCCTGAAGGCCATTCCCGGCGCCGAGATCACAGTCGTCCAGTCGCGCACACAGGAAGGCGCCGACAAGTTCGCTGAGACCTACGGCATCAAGACCGCCCTCACCGACTATGACGCCGCCGTGAAGCGCGACGATGTCGACGCCGTCATCATCACCGGCCCGACGCAGATCCATGCCGACCAGGCGGAAACCGCGATGCGCGCGGGCAAGCACGTCCTGATCGAAATCCCCATGTGCGACAGCGTCGCCGACGCCGAGCGCATTGTGCGCGTGCAGAAAGAAACCGGCGTCACCGCCATGGCCGGCCATGTTCGCCGCTTCAATCCCTCACACCAACTCATGAACCAGAAGCTCCGCAAGGAAGGCGTCGTGCTGCAGCAGATGCAGGCGCATACGCATTTCTTCCGCCGCACCAACATGAATGCGCTGGGACAGCCGCGCTCGTGGGTCGACCATCTCCTGTGGCACCATGCCTGCCACACGGTCGACCTGTTCTCGTATCAGACCGGCGAGAAGATTTCGGAAGCCTATGCCGTGCAGGGCCCCTACCATCCCGAACTCAAGATAGCCATGGACATGGGTATCGTAATGAAGACTCCGAAGGGCTCGATCTGCGTGCTCTCGCTCTCTTTCAACGACGAAGGCCCGATCGGCTCGCCCTACCGCTACATGTGTGACAAGGGCACATGGGTTTCCTTCTACGACGACCTCACGGACGGTTTCGGCAAGAAGCTCGACCTCGCGGGCGTCGCACCCTCGATGAACGGCTTTGAAAACCAGGATCGCGAATTCATTGCCGCCATCGAGGGCAAGCGCGCGCCGAACTGCTCGGTCGCCGACGCGCTCGACACGATGAAACTCCTCGGCAAGATCGAGGACATGCTGCTCGCCAACGATCCGAAGTGATCTGAAGTGGCGGATCAAACGCCACAGCACATCTGCCCCGCCTGCGAAAAGCCGGCGGGGCTTTGCGTTTGCGAGGCAGTTTCGCCTATCGATAATTCAATAGAAGTGATTGTCCTGCGCCATCCCCAGGAACAGGATCGTGTGCTCGGCACCGCCCGCATCCTCGCGCTGCAGCTGAAAAACTCGTCTGTGAAGACCGGCCTTTCGTGGCCGAACCTCGCCAAACTTGTCGGCCGTCCCGCCGATCCCAGGCGCTGGGGGATTCTTTATCTCGGCGCCGCGAAGAGCGCTGCGCCAAAGACCGGTCCGGTGCTAACTGCCGTGACTAAAGACGGCGATCTCCTGCCCGATCAGAACGCCCTGCTTGCAGACCTTGAAGGCATTATCCTGCTCGACGGCAACTGGGCGCAGGCCAAAGCGCTCTGGTGGCGCAATGCCTGGATGCTGAAATGCCGTCGTCTGGTTCTTAATCCGCCTCACGCATCGCTTTATGGCGACCTGCGCCGCGAACCACGCCGCGAGAGCATATCGACCATTGAGGCGGCGGCACTGGCCCTATCGGAACTGCAGCACGATCCGGAACTGGTCGAAAAAGTCCTGCCACCATTCCGCTTGCTGCTGGAGAAGGCCGGAAAACCTGTGCCGCGCTCATCTCGGGAAAATGACCCGCCAAAGCGCTGGACGACCTGACTTTGACCAATTGGTCAAGCACAGGTATAATACCGTGATGAAACGTCAGGTCAGTCTCTACGAAGCCAAGACCCAATTGTCCGCCCTCGTCGAGGAGGCGGCGGAAGGCGAGGAAATCGTCATTGCCAAGAACGGCGTTCCAAAAGCCCGCCTCGTGGCGTTGTCGCAGCCGCCGAAAGAGCCACGCAAGCCGGCAAATGCGTTTCAATTCACCTATATGGCCCCTGACTGGAACGATCCCGACCCGGAATTTGAAAAGCTGTTTTACGGCGAAGAATGAATCTTCTCATCGACACTCATATTCTTGTCTGGTGGGACATTCGCAGCCCTGACCTGCGTCCCGACATTTGTGAATGCGTCGCGTCACCTGAAAACCCGGTCTTTGTCAGCGCGGCCTCGGTCTGGGAAATCGCAACCAAGCGACGGTCAGGCAAGTTGCAATTTGGAAGATCGATCCGTTCGATCATTCAGCAATGCGGCTTTGCGGAACTCCCGATTTCCGTAGAAGACGCCGAACTCGCCGGCGATCTCGACTGGGATCATCACGACCCTTTCGATCGATTACTGGTCGCGCAGGCGCGCAATCACGACCTGACATTGGTGACTGCCGACCGTGCAATTCGCGGATACGGCGCAGTGGCGCAGATCTGGGCGGGCTGATTTCCTGATCTCGCGCACACGTCTTGCTTCTAAACCGCAGGTTTGTCAGCACGCGCCGCACTTTGCCCCGAAAGGACACGGCTTGAACGCAAACGTGTATTTTTCCCGCACGCCAGCGGCGACGACCCGCCGCGCGTTCCTGACTGGCGCATGCGCTGCCGCGACGGCATCGCTATCTGCGGGGGCCTGGGCGCAACCAGCGCGACTATCTCTGCGCCGAGGAGGCTCCCTCCACTCCATCCTGAACTGGCCGGAACTGGAAGCCGGCAGTAAGGACCGGTTCGCTTGGCCGCCGTTCGCTGCGGCGAAATATCAGGTGAACCCGCGCCTTCTGTCCGCATTTCGCCGGGCCGGCCTCGACTTCATCCGCCTCACTATCGATCCCGGCATCTTTATGGCCACGCAGGGAGCAAGGCGCGACGAACTCGACGCGATCCTACTCTCGCGATGCCGCCTTCTGATCGACTCCGGCCTCAATGTCATCGTCGATTTCCATCCGATCTCGCAGGTTTCGGCGTGGACGCCGGACCGCATCATCACGAACGAGACGACACAAAAGGCCTTTTTCGATTTGATCGGGCGAACAGCGAATGTGCTGCGCGCGCTCGATGGCTCGAAGGTCGCTCTGGAATTCATGAACGAACCGCCACATGGCTACGACGGCGCCACATCAGCGCGCTGGCAGCGCATGCTGGTCGAGATGCACAGGATCGCACGGGCCGCTCATCCAGACCTGACTTTGGTGATGACCGGCGCTGCAAGCGGCGGCATCAAAGGGTTGATGAATGTCGATGCGCGCGTGTTCAAGGACGACAACATCTACTGGTCGTTCCACTACTATTCTCCGCACCACTTCACCCATCAGGGTGTCGTGACCTCGCAATCCAACATGCTGCACTTCCGCTATCTCACGGAATTGCCCTACCCTGCCGACGCCGCCAGCCCGGAATTGACAATGGAAACCGTGCGCCAGGCGATACGCGCTGATGCTTCCCTGAACGGGTTGCAACGCCTGCAAATCGAAGGCGCCGCAATGGAGTCCATTCGGAAGTACTTCGCCGAAAACTTCGGACCGAAGAACATCGGTGCGGAATTCGACAAGGTCGTCGAATGGGCAAATCGCAACGGTGTGAAGCCGGAAAAGATTTTGCTCGGAGAGTTCGGCGCGGCGCGACGCAATACCAGGGGCAACGGCGCACTCAATCGCCACAGGCAAGACTGGATGCGCGATGTACGCATGGCTGCGGAGCAGCGCGGTTTCGCCTGGGCGCTGTGGGATATCGACGACAATCAGATGGGCATGGTCACACAGCGGGGCAGCGGCATGCTGGATGCGCAAGTGCTGAAGGCGCTCGGCCTCAACGATATCACCGGCTAGAAACCGATAGCGCTAGGAAAATACGCTTCAGCGGCGGCGATATTTCTCATGCGCTCCGCGAATAGCTGCCGCGAATTTAGAGATTTCAAAACGCTCGCAATAAATCCGGCGCGACTCCTGCTGCATGCGCTGGCGCAATTCCGAATCCTCGACGAGCTGACGCAAGGCATTCTCGATCGCGGCGGCATTGCGTTCGACGACCATGCCATTCACGCCGTCGATGGCCACGTCCCGAACAGCGCCCACGTCCGTCGCTACCAGCGCGGCGCCAGCCGATGCGCCCTCAATGAGAGCTAGAGGAAGGGCCTCCGCGCGGGACGGCAAAACAACGATATCGGCAGCGCGCATCAATTCATGCACACGCGCAATATCGATCCATCCCGTGAAGTCGATGCGGTCTGCGATGCCGTAATCGCGGGCGACCTTCGCCAGCGGCTCCAACTCGCCATTGCCGGCAATCGTACAACGCCAAAGCACGGGACTGTCCTTCATCCCCGCAAGGGCTGCGAGGAGAAGATGCGCGCCCTTGCGTTCGGCGAGTTCCCCGGAAAAAACGATGTTGACTGTGTCCTGTCTTGGACGAGGAATTGAGACGTTTTTCCCGATATCCGGAATGCCATTGTGAACGATGGAAATCAGATCGGGCTTAACGCCCATCCGCTCGAATGGTCCACGATAGGCCTCGCCCAGGACGATCACGCCGGCAGCGTTACGAGCCAATGCTCCGAGCGCACGGAACCAGGGTTTGCGCTCGTGCTCGATCTCCTCGCTCATCATGCCATGAAACTGGATGACATAGGGCATGCGGAAGAGCCGCGCGACTTTCCCGAATACAACTTTCCGCAGGGCGCTGCCGTTCGTTGAGACGTGTATATGCGCGATGTCATGCTGGCCGGAGAGACAAGCCCAGGCAAAACGAACAAGCGCGCCAGCGAAGGTAAAAACCCAGAGGGGGTCCGGCCACTCGCCGCGGCTCCCGATAAACTCGATGTCCGCCGCTGTGCCACGTTGGGACAAATATTCATTGAGATAGAGATTGAGGCGGTCGATGCCGCCGCGGCCCTGAAGGCCGACAGGCGTGACGACAATGGCCCTCGCCTCGCGCCGCGCCTTGCCTGCAATATCTTGCGCACCCGTTAGGGTATAGGTTTTTTCCATGGCCGCATTCCGGAACTCAGGCCGCGTCTGTGCCGAATTCGATCACAGTGCGCGCCGGTGTCTTCCCAATGAGTCCTGAGAGCAAGATTCTTGCCGTATTGTCGAGCTTGCCGAAGCGCGGCGAAAACACAGTCTCCTCGACTGTGACTTTGAAAAAATCCGGCGCGATCAATCGGAACAACGCTGCGCCGCCGGGGTCGGCCCGATCATGCAGGGAAATGGCGCTCCCCGATATTTCCGCGCGGACATGCGGCGCACAAAGAAATGCAATTTCGACTGCCTTATCTCCATCAATCCCTTCGAGGCTGTCGATTATGGTGAATCCCGTCGCCGATCCCATGATTTCGCGCCTGTGCGTGACGCCGGCCCTTGCTTGGTAACCATCGTGTTCACCCGCTACGCTCCAGGTTTCGCCTGCCTTGAAATCAAGCAATCTTGCACGCGCTTTTGACGACCAACTGAAGGCTGCTGAAGGTTCGCTTTGCGAATATCCTGGCAGCGAAAGCGTGTTGTGCGCTGGCGATGCACGCAACGCGTTACGCCTGCTTTCTCCCGAGTGATAAAGCCATGTTCCCGCATCGATGAAGACAGGCTTCCCGTCGAGTGAAAGCCAGATGGACAGAGCATCGGCATGACCGTGCGCGGCAAGAGAGAGATAGCCGAGCGGCCCGTGATCGAACACGAGATGAACGTCATGTACACCGATGTTTTGCCGAAGGATCGTGTAGCCACCGTCGGGATAGGCATTGAAAGCGACATTCGCATCGACTTGCATTCGCTGCGCATGCGCGCCGAAAAGAGCTTCCCGGAAGTAGCCGGGAACAATACCGCGCGATTGCCCCCTTTCGCATAAAGCCGCAACGCAGGCAGCGACGGATGCCGCATAATGGGGCTCGTCGACATGCGGCGCGAGGAGCGCCCGTCCCTCGTCGTCATCGCCGATGGCAGGGATATTGCCGCTGGAATCCTGCAGAACCGTCAGAAATTCAGCGCCTGCATGCAGACGACCGATCGTCTGCGAAGAAAACGGCTCGCCCGCAAACTTCCCAAGGAGCGCGCCGAAAGCGATCAACTCCATTGTAAATGCCTGATAGGTCGGAGACTGCTCGCCGCCGACGCCATCGGGATAAATCTGCAACAGTGTTTCCCTTTCCATGATTTCGCGGCCATATACCCGCCAGCGATGTGCGTGTGAATGACCGGGCAAAAGAAGTCCCGCGCAATAAAGGCCGATCCCCTCGGCGACGCGATGATTGTTCGCGGAAGAATAAAGAGAAGGCAGCGCTTCCAGCATGTTCGCATGGGCGATGGTGAAGGTTGCCAGACGCCCGGCATCGTCGCGCTGCAGGCCATCGGGTCCGAGCGCCGCCACCAACAAGGTAATAGACACGAGCCTGAGGGATAGTTCGATGCCAGAAACCCAATTCACGCCACTATAAGGCGGGTTGGCTTCCATCCAGGATTGCAAACACGCCAGACACCACTGCCGCGCGGCAGCGGCTTCGTCTCCATCCGACGCAATGATTGCAGCCAGCGGATGCAGAATTTGTAGCCGGTTCGGCTCCCAAACAAATTTTACATCGCCAAATGGACGGGTCGCAGAGGGAGTCGCGCTTGTCGAGCGCACATCCACAGCAAATGCTGACACCCCTACCCCCGGCCAATTGCGTCCCGAAACGGGATCGCGATGCCAGAGTTCTGCAATCCGGCGTTCATCCCGTTCCCGGCTCAATTCGGGATCGACGCCGAGAAAGCGAGCGCCTTTTAAGACTTCATCAACCGTACCGGTCCTCGCCGTTCGCAGCCTGCCCCGGAGATCGGCAAGATCGGCTAACGCGCCGGCGTTAACGGCGCTAAACGCTTCCCAGCCGCCGCGCATACGCGCGAGCTGCTTCTTCCTCACGAGCTCCTTGAATCGGTGGAGGATTTCCGCAGGGCTCATCGCAGCGAGGCGCGCAGCATAAAATTTCAGTCTGCCGCCCATGCGAATTCAGGCTCCAACTTTCCAGATACGTTAATCACAATCCAGCCTCCACACTAAAGCTGCGGCGTAAACAAGCCGTATGAAGCCCGATCTTCAGGTTTGGCTGGCACATGCCTTGAACAATAAACCTCGAGCCGCACCGGCGTTTCAATCTGGCACATAATGTCAGTCGAAAGCGATGATGCGGCTCTCCGTGCAAGTTCCCGCGTGCGGCGGCGAAAGGGCCGGAACTTCAAATTCGCCGCCCGGCGCGGCGAACGACACGGGAATGCGGCATGTGTGGAATTGCGGGCCTCGCCCTCAGAAATCTCGACGAAGACCTCCGGCGCCGCTTCTCGCGCCTTGCCAGCACGCATCTTTCGCGGCGCGGGCCCGATGCGTTTAACAGCGCCACTTTCGTCCAGCCCAACGGAGCGAGCGTCGATCTGCATCATGCGCGCCTTTCGATCATCGACATTGCAGGTGGCAGCCAGCCGATGTCGTCGAGCGCGGGGACAATCGTATACAACGGCGAAATCTACAATTTTAACGATCTCCGCGATAACAGGACAAACTACGCCACCCGCTCGGACACGGAAGTGCTGCTGCGGGGTCTTGCGGAAAATCCCTTCGCTTTTCTCAACCGCGCGGAAGGCATGTTTGCGTTCGGTTATCTCGACGAGCGCAATCGCCGCCTCATCGTCGCGCGCGACCCCTTCGGGATCAAACCGGCCTACATCTTCAAGTCGGAAAATGCTTTCGCATTCGCATCGTCGTTGCACCCGCTGATGGCGCTGTCGAAGAAGGAAATCAACGAGCAGGCGCTCGTCGAGTACTATTCTTCACGCGGCATGCGCGGCTCCAGTACGATATTCAGAGACATCATCGAGGTCGCGCCGGGCTATGCCTTCATTCTCGATCTCGACACATGGCAAGTCACGTCGACCAAATGGGCGCAAGAGCGTAATGTCGCGCGACGCAAGGGCAACGAAGCAGATCTTGCCGCCGAACTCGACGACATTCTCGACCGCTCCGTCAAAACGCATCTGATCTCGGACGTTCCCGTTGCGACTTTGCTTTCGGGTGGCATCGATTCGAGCCTGGTGACGGCGCTTGCGGCCAAGCATGCGCCGCATGTCGCGGCCTTCACGATGGGCTTCCGGGACAAGCGCTACGACGAAAGCGAATTCGCTGCGGCGCTGGCGCGCAAATATGGACTAAAGCATCACATCGTCTATTGCGAAGACTCCGACTTTCTTTCGCTGATCGACCAGTGGCCTCTCGTGATGGACGATGCGGTGGCCAACCCCTCTACTGTTCTGCTCTACGCCATCTCCAATTTCGCACGCGAGAACGGGCATAAGGTTCTTCTTGCCGGAGAGGGTGCGGACGAGATGTTCGCGGGCTATCACCAGCAATGGCGCTTCAATATAGCGCGCAAGCTTTACCCCGTCGGCAGATTTGCACCCTGCATTCCCGGCTGGATCGAACGCCTGGCTCCCCACAAGACCCGGCTCATTCATGCTGCGCGCATGGCGACGCAGCGTTGCGCCTTTCATGGCACGAGCACGATCTTCGAGCCGCATACGCTCGAAAAAACCTTTGCCGTTGCGCCGCGCCCTGCTCCGCGCGCACGCACACTGCACGACGCCCTGCAGCTCGATCAGAAATATCGTCTCCCGGATGACATGCTCACAGCTGCGGATCGCGCAACGATGCATGCTTCGGTTGAAGCGCGCGTGCCTTTCGTGACCCGTGAGGTCGCCAATTTCGCGGCAAGCCTGCCAGATCACATGCTGATTTCCGGCTTTACGCAGAAGGTGTTGCTGCGCCGCGTCGCGCGCAATCACGTCCCGGCCACCTGTATCGACAGGCGCAAGGTCGGCTTCGATCTGCCGCTTTCGCGCTGGTTCCGGACGACGCTGCGAGATCGTCTTTTCGGCGCCATGTGGAACAGCTGGCAGAAGGATTATTTCCGGCCCGGCGCTCTCGAAAAAGTCGTCGACTGGCATATGAGCGGCAAAGCGGATCTGCCGGACAAGCTCTGGGCCTTCATGCTGCTTGAAAACAACGTGCGCGCCCTGCGCGCGATCCATTGAGCGCGGCGATGTTCGAAAAGCTGAAACATATCCCGCTGGCGAATGCGATGCTTCGCCGCCCGCCCGGATTTTATCGCGCGGCGCGCCGGCTTCTGGCGAATGCTGCAGATATGACGCCAGCAACTCTTGATGCGTGGCGGCGACAAAAGCTGTCGCTCATTCTGGAGAATGCGCGCAAACTTCCCGGTTATGCGGGCGCACCCAGGACTGACGACCTCTCGGCCTGGCCCGTTCTGGCCAAAGGAGCGATCCTCGGACGCGAAGGAGATTTTGCGACCTCTTCGTTTTTGCCTTCCGTGCCCGCAGCAACCGGCGGCACCACGGGACAGCCGATGAAGCTGGCGCGCACATGGCGCTCGGTCGCGTTCGAGCAGGCTGTCATCGATCATCTCTGTGCAAATTGCGGCATCGAGCCTGCAAAGGCGCGCATAGCCATTTTGCGGGGAGACTCGATCAAGCCCGCTTCCGACATGACGCCTCCCTACTGGATCGACGAAGGACTGAAGCGGCGAATTTTTTCGGCTCATCATCTCAGTCGCGAAAACATCGCGCACTATCGCGCCGCGCTGACCGAATTCGCTCCAGAAATTCTGTTCTGCTATCCGTCTTCGCTGGCAACGCTGGTCAATCTGCTTGACGAAGATTGCAGCGTAAAAATTCCGCTGGTATTCGCATCGTCGGAAATGCTGCCGCTCGCGACCCTGCAGAGAGCTCGAAAAGTACTCTCTGCGGATGTCATCGACTTCTACGGCCATGCCGAGCGCATCGCCTGCGCCTGGTCGCTGAACGGCGAGGGCTATCGCTTTCTTCCTGCTTACGGCTACATGGAATTGCTGCCGGCCGGCGAAGGCCTTGCACGGATCGTGGCGACTTCGCTCAACCCCCAAGGCCAGATTTTCGTACGCTACGATACGGGCGATCTTGCCCGCGTGCCCTCGCAGGATCCCTGCATTCTCGAAGAGATTGCACGGGGAATTCGGACTTTCGAGGGAATCGAAGGTCGAGATAGCGAATTCGTCGATCTGCCGGGCGGTCGCCGCATCATCGGCTTGAACCATATTCCGCGTGGCGTCTCGGGCGCCGCCAGCATTCAGGTCCATCATAATGCCGCCGAAGAAGTGACGCTCTACGTCACGCCTTCCGCTTCCCCGGCAAATCTTGGGGTGGATCAGCTCATCGCGAACTTCCGGCAGAAATTTCCCGCTCACATCAAGGCCCGGATTGTTTTCGTCGAGCGCCCCGTTCGCGAACGCAATGGCAAGGCGCCGCTTCTTCTGCGGACGCCCGATGCCGCCTCCATCGCCCTTTCGCCCAAACAACCCCTGTCTCACCTGGAGTACGCCGCATGACATCGCTGTCGAAGAACGAAACTGCATTCACCGCTGCTCAATGGGAGGAGATCGAGCGCGAAGAGCACGACCGCGTCTATGCGCATCTCGATCCCTTCCAGGGTTCGGATGTTATCGATCCAGCCCGCGTGATGATCTGGGAAGATTATTGCTACAAGGCCGGCGCGCGTCCCGACCGCGGCCATCGCACGCGGCGTTTGTTCGAGCTCGTCGATATCGACAATCTCGAGGGCAAGAGAATCCTCGATGTCGGCTGCGGCATCGGCCAGTATTCGGTTTTCTTTGCCATGAAGGGCGCGGATGTCACCGCATTCGACATATCCCCGGTCGGCGTGGAACGCGGCAAGCAGATCGCCAGGGTTAACGGCGTCGAGGACCGCTGCCGCTTCGAAGTCGCCAATGCCTCGGATATGCCCTATGCCGACGAGAGCTTCGACATCGTGATCTATCACGAGGTGCTGCACCACGCGATCAAGTATCCCAACGTACGCGAGGAAACGCTGCGCGTTCTGAAGCCCAGCGGAAAGGTCGTGATCAGCGAGACGCTGCGCGGCAACAAGCTGCTGTCTTTGGCGCGCCGCATCAGCATGTCCGGGGAAGAAGCGAAAGGCGACGTCATACTGGAAACTGACGATCTGCGCGGCTTCGCAAACGGCTTTTCGGCCTATCGAATCGAGCCGATGTCACTCTTCTTCATGCTCAAGCGTGTGTTCCATTCCCGCACACGCAATCCCATGGTCCGCTTCTTGCTGTGGTCCATCAAGAAGACCGACGATGCCTTGCTCGCCGCCTTCCCCTCCATGCGCCATTTCTGCGGAGAATGCGTGATGGTGATGCGCAAGTAAGACTTAACTCAGATTCAATGATGCGGCAGGCCACACATGCGCACACGAATTCTCGATTGCCCGGTTGACGTACTCAGCCGGGAGGAAACCGTTCAGGCAGCGTTGCGGGCGATGAAAGATCGCTTGCCCTGCATGCATGTCTCACTCAACGTCGCGAAGCTGGTATCGGCGCGCACGGATGCCGACCTTGCGCGCGACATCGCCAGCGCCGACATCGTCGGCATCGACGGCATGGGCATCACTCTGGCGATGCGGCTCACCGGCCATCCCTCAGCGCCCCGCCTTGCCGGCGTCGATCTGTTTGAGGAATTGATGGCGCTTTGCGCCCGCGAAGGCTTGCGCCCCTTTCTGCTTGGCGCGAAACAGGACGTCCTCGACGAAGCCATGCAACGTCTGCGAGATAGATTTCCGGGTCTCGATTTCGCCGGCGCTCATCACGGTTATTTCGACGGCCGTGACGGCGAGATCGCCGGCATCGTGCGCGCCTCGAAAGCTGACTGTCTGTTTCTCGCCATGCCTTCGCCCCGCAAGGAGCGTTTCATGGCGCGCTGGCGTAGCGAACTCGACGTACCCTTCGTCATGGGCATCGGCGGAACTCTCGACGTGATGGCCGGGAAGGTTTCGCGCGCGCCACGCCTGATGCAGCGCCTCGGCCTCGAATGGTTTTACCGGCTGGCGCAGGAACCGCGCCGCATGTGGAAAAGATATATGGGGACCAACGTTCAATTTGCAGTTCTGCTGGCGCGCGAGATCCTGTTCCGGCGCAAACCTGCCGGCATCGCCGAAGCCGGCAAGTCCACCAACTGAGCCGGAATTTTCATGGCGGGCAGCAACGACATCGCCGATATGAAGCCCGCAGCTCCTGCGGGCTTTGGATATGCGTTCTCAATTGCAGGCACACTCGTGTCGCGCCTCGCCATGCTGGCGATCCTGATCCTGCTTCCCCGCCAGATCGGACTGACCGATTATGGACTCTTCGCCCTGGTCATCACGCTCGGCGAAATCATTGAGATGACGAGTTCGAACTGGTACCGCCTGTTGCTGGTGCGGCAGAGCGTGAATGCCGACAATACATCATCGACCGCGGAGCGCTCCGGCTTTCGCCTGATCACGCTCGTCCTGATATCGGCAGGTCTCGCCATAGGCCTCGCCGCTCTGCTCGCGCCCCTTGTCGTCACACATGATCACTGGTCGTTCGCGGCTGCGACAGCCCTTTACATCCTCTCCTTTGTAGCGTTTCGCCTGCTCGTCACGATCATGCAGGCGCAGGGTCGTCAGCGCCTGATCGGCTATGTCGAACTCATTCGTGGCGTCCTCACATTTTCAATCGTCATGTCGGCAGTAGCTTTTGGCGCTGCAAGTTTCCTGTATGCGAGCCTCGGCCTCGTCGTGGCGACGGCCATCACGGCTGCCATCGGCTTCCCGGCCATTCGCGACGGCCTCAGCAAGGTTCTGTTGCAGCGCCTTGCCAGCGGCAGCTTTCTTGCCATCGGCGTTCCCGTCATCATCGCGACGGTTCTGACCTATCAGATCGGCTGGTTGGACCGCCTCGTGCTGCAGCACTGGATGGGTCCGCAGACCGTGGGGCTCTATGTCGCGATCATCGCCATCGCGCGACAGCCGGTCGATCTCGTCCTCAATGCGCTCAACTCGCAAACCTTTCCGGTTCTCCTCACCCGCGATGGGAAGGGCGGTCATATTGCCGCCGACAAGATCGCCGGTGTTCTCATCAGTCTCTGCATCATGGGCTTTGGCGTCGCCGCTGCGATCATGGCGCTGGCCGATCCGCTCGTGCGCTTCGCCCTGCCTACCTTCGATCGCGATATCGCGGTTGCGCTCGTGCCCTTCATCGCTGTCGGCGCCGTCGCCTTGGGAATCAAGCACTTCGTTTTCGACAACATCTTCCATGCCTATGGACAGAACTGGGTCATGCTGCGCTGGTTCGGCTTTGTTGCTGTCGCGACCCTCGTGCTGACGATGGCGCTCGTGCCGCGTCTGGGTCCGCAGGGCGCGGCGATTGCCTTCCTATTGGGTTCACTCGGCGGCCTTGCTTCGTCCGTCGCGCTATCGCGCCGATTCTGTGCGGTGGCTCTGCCCGTCTCCGCCCTTCTGCGCATTGCAACTTCAGCCGCGATTGCCGGGCTCTGCGCGTGGACGGTCGCCATGTGGGAAGATACGACCTTCCTGCGTCTGGGCCTCGGCAGCCTCGCCTTCGGCATCGTCTATCTTGCGGCATTGACCATCCTGCTAAATTTCCGCCTCGGCGCATTTCTGTCTTCACCCTGGAGCACCGAGGGTTTGCGCGGGACGGCATCGTGATGGACGATATTCGCGATCGATTCCCCGCTGGCGCGGATGCGCCAAGCCCTTCGCCCGATCGCCAGATGCGCCCGCTCGTTCTTATCAATCATCTCGTCGAACCCCCGGGCCGCATCACCGGCATCACGCGCTACGCCTTCGGGCTGATGGAAGCGATGATACGGCGAGGTGATACGCGCCTGCTTCTGGTCACCTCCTGGACGCGCGAACAGCTTCCGCCTGGCATCGCCGCTGGCTTGGAACATTTGTTCACCCTGCCGCATATTGAATCGACGCCCGTCAATAATTTGCGGCAGCGCCGCGTACTCGGCGAGATTGCTCGCGGCCATTCTGTCGATGTCGTCTATGCGATGAATCCCATGTGTCCGCCGGTGCGCGGAATAGCCTCGGTCAACACGCTGCACGATCTCTATTACGAGATCCTGCCGCATCTCTACACACGGCGTCATCGGTTGTGGTGGAAACTCTTCTTCGGCGATGCGGCGCGGCGCGCCAGCCGCATCGCTTGCGCCTCCGCCAATTCCGCCGCCGACGCCACTCGGCTGCATCCATCCCTTAGCGGCAAGACATCCGTCGTCGCCGGCGCTGGCGTCCTGCCGAAAGGAAACGCGCCGCTTCCAAAGGAATTGGAAGGCGAACCCTATGTGCTGCTTCTCGGCAATGTAACGCCCAACAAGAATATCGGCTTTGCCGTGGGCGCATTAAGACTGCTCGCGCGGCAGGGCCGCCCGGTGCGGGCATTGCATGTGGGCCGCGATCTCACCGGCGATCTTGCAAAAGCCCTCTCCGACGATGGCGCAATCCTGCTGCAAACGTTGGGCGGTCTCGACGACAGCGCGCTCGATGCAGTCCTGCGAAATGCTTGCGCGCTGGTCCAGCCTTCGCGCTATGAGGGCTTCGGTCTCCCGATCATCGAGGCGCAGGAGCGCGGCGTGCCGGTCGTGGCCAGCGACATTGCGGTCTTCCGCGAGGTGACTGGCGATGGCGGAGTTCTCGTCAAGCTCGACGATATCGAAGGTTTTGCGGATGCTTTGTATCGCTTGACCAACGATCGCCTCCTGCGCGCGGAGCTCTCCACAAAGGCTCTGGCGAACAGCGCGCGCTTTACCTGGGACAAATCCGCCGAAGCGGCCGTCGCCATGATCCGTGAGCTCTGCGCCGCCTGATTTTTAGCGGCAACTTGAGCCCACGCATTTTCAGCGGGCGTTCAGTTTTTCCAGAAATGTCCTCGCCACAGGCAAAAGTTTCGCGCGGCTCGCCGCCGTCGAGAAGTTGTGATCGGCGCCGGCGATGACCGCATAATCGAACGCGCCCTTGTTCCTGACGCTTGCGCCCACCGTGCCGAGATGACCGCGCATTTCATCGATGCCGCCATCGCCCCTGGTGAATTGCATGGAGACGAGAACGCCCCGCGTCAGCATGGCCTCAATGTCCGCCCGTGGCGAGCGCACGTCCTCTTTTCTCACCTCACCGGTTTCACCGCGCGCTTTGAATTTTCCAATCAAGCCGGCAAAACGGGCCTGCAGCAAACCGGCAACGCGCACAATCAGCATTTTCGCGACGCCACGCAGGTTGGCCTCGCCACTGAAGATTCTTTGCCAGGCTGCGCGGCTGAAGAGCTTTTCGAAATAGGAGTTGACGGATTTATACAGGACGAGGCTGTCACCTTCCCGCCAATAGAACTTTTGCAGGTTGATCATCAGCGCGCCGCTGATATCAGCGCCTTGCCTTGCGGCATGAAACGCGGCGTAGGCGCCGCTGCAAATACCGGCGATAGCAGGTCTTTCGAACCCGAGAGATTCGAGATGCCGCACGGCAGCCAAAACGTCTTCGCCGGTTTCTTCAATATAGACGACGCGCTCCGGGCGCCCCTCAAGCGCCGGGGATTCCCCTATGTCCGCGAGATCGATGCGAAAGGTCGTATAGCCTTCGGAGGCAAGGGCGCGGGCAAGTTCCGTCGTCTGGCGGCCCCAGCCCGAACGCGGGTTTGCGCCGGTATTGGCGAGAACCAGCGCCGGCCCAGCCGATGCGCCTGTTAAAGGCTGACACAAGATACCGAAGAGCGCACCGTCTTTCCCGAAGCGCCATGCCGTTTCGACGAATGTATCGCCGCACAGGCGCATTGGATTGGGTAGAAAAGTCGGTCCCGAAACGTCACCGGCGTTTCCAAACCAGTCGGAAACAGTTTGCAGGAAAGCTTGCGGATGATCGGCGAGCACAGGATCGGTCAGCACATCAGCAAGCGCACAATGCGGGATGAGTTCCCCGGCCCTGCCCGATGCCTGCCACAAATCCACCAGATCCTGTGCCGCGCCCGGACCGGCTTGCGACATAACCGCAGCTTTATGCCAATGGCCCGAGGCGGGTTTCCGCACATCGAGCGCACGAAGTTGCGCAAGCGAAGTCTCCGACAGCGAAAAGCCGTTGAATTCGTTTTCTGCCTGTCCCTCCGCTTCCCCGCCGATCGCGTAGTGAGCCCGCATCTGCTGAAGCTCGCGCAAGTAGCGGCGGCCGGACAGCACGGGCGCGACGAGCAGCAGCCTGTGCACAGCGAATGCCTCTGCCAAATTTAAGGCGGTAGATGCGCCGAGCCTCACGCCGACGACACTTAGCTTTTCGACGCCGGCAATGTTTCTCAGCCAGTTCGCGGCCTCAAGTGCCGCCGTCAGCCGGCTGGCCACGACGCCCGCACAGTCTTCCTCGCCCAGCGAGTCCCCCGTGCCGGGAAAATCGATGCGCAACACGGGATATCCACGGGATGAAAGCGTTTCCGCCAGAAGCCGCAATGTCTTCGCACTGGACAGCGCCTCATGCCCGAAGGGCGGCAGGATAAGAATGCCCTCGCTCGCCGGGCCGGGATGAAACATTCCGAAGCAATCGCCGATCGCAACAGCTTGTGCGAGCTGGGTACGCGAAGTTGAGTTTGCATGATCCCGTAGCGGGACAGAAAAGAGATCGTCCACGGACTGCCGCCTGTCGTCTGTGCCGTCCCGGGTCGAATTGGCCTCTCGCCCGGCGACTTCGCGCGTCCATCTGCAACAGCCATGCCTTCGCCCGGGGCCAAGCGATTTTCGTTCCTCTTAAGAATTATTAACCCTGACGAATTATTAATTCCGGATGGATTCCCTGCGCACAGGGCTGTGCGCGAGGCCTGATGGAATGACCTGATGAACAAGGGCGCGACCGGCACGGCAACACCCGCGGAATGGTTCGCGGACCGCGGAAGAGCGTCCGAGGTCCAATCCACGCGCATTTTCGACGTTGGCGACCTCCTGAACATCCTACGCTCGTCCCGGCGCCTGATCGCAATGACGGTTGCGACAACAACTGTGCTGGCGCTCGCCGCCGGAATACTCATGCCCAAGCGCTATTCGGCCTCGACACAACTCTTCATCGATTCGCGCGGCATCAAGGTTCTGGCCAACGATGTGTCGCCGCAGGCTGCCGTAGAGACGGCTATCGCCGATTTCGAAAGCCAGGTGAAAATTCTCGCCTCGGGGACGGTCATGCTGCGAGTCGCCGAGCGGGAGAAACTCGGCTCGGACCCGACTTTCATACCGCAGCCGGGCTTGATGTCGCGCCTGCGCGCCCTGCTGCCGGGACCGAAGGAAACCATTGAGGATCGCACGCGGCTCGCGGCGGCGATCCTCGAAAAGAGCGTCACGATCCGTCGCGCGGACCGCAGCTTCGTCGTCGATGTCGTGGTCAGCGATCCGGACGCGGCCCGCGCCGCGCGCCTGTCGCAGGCCGTGGCGGAAGTCTATCTCGAAGGACAACTCAACAATCGCCGCGATCTCGCACGGCGACTGGGCGGCGAAGTATCGGGCCGCTTGCAGGACCTGCGCGAGCGTGTGGAAGCTGCCGAAAGACGGCTCAACGACTTCAAGACAGCCAACAATCTTGTGTATTCCAGCGGCGGTCTCGTTGCAGAACAGGATCTCACCGAACTCAACAATCAGTTGAACCAGGCCCGCGCCCGCACGGCCCGCGCCAAGGCTCGTCTCGATCAGTTGACCCGTCTTTCCGGCAATACGGGCACTGCCGCCACAGCCGAAGTGCTGGATTCCCCGACGATCGTGCAGTTGCGCGTGCGTCTGGCGGAAGCGAACCGGCAGGCGGCGGAACTGCGGCGCAATCTTGGTCCGCTGCATCCGGAGATTCAGACGGCCGATGCGCGCGTGCGCGAAGCCAATTCGGCGATCGCCGGAGAGGTCGAGCGCCGCCGCTCGTCGGTACGCAACGACTACGAACAATCGCTCGCCGCCGAACGCGTGCTGGCGCAGCAGATCAACGAACTCAAGACGAAGTCCACCGATACAAGCCAGGCGCTCATCGGCCTGCGCGAACTCGAGCGCGCTGTCGAAGCCAACAAGAAAGTTTACGAAGAATTCCTGCTGCGTTCCCGTGAATTGTCGGAACAGCAAAGCATATTCGCCAACGCCTCCTACATCATCACCCCGGCATCCGTTCCGAGCCAGCCATCCGGCCTCACCCTGCCGCTCTTGCTGGCCATCGGTTTCTTCGCAGGCTTCCCGCTCGGCGGCGGTTTGGCGATTGCGCGCGCGCAACTTGCCGAGATTGGTCAGAAGAGGCCCGCTCGCGCATCCCCCGCCCGCCCGACTTCATCAGGCGTGCCGGTCATCGCAAGGATCGCGCGACGAGAGTTCGATTCCTATCTCCAAAGAGGCGCCCTCTCGCGGGTCGCAGTACCTTCCGACGCCATCGTCGAATTCGCGCAGGCCATCGAAGACGCCATGCCGGCGGGCGAAGGCGTGGCGCTGCTGATCGCGGGCGCGAATTCGGACTCGGCGAGCGCACAAACCGCGGCGGCGCTTGCGTGCGCATGGTCCTACGACGGCTACGATACTTTGCTGATCGATGGCGATGGGCAAACCACACGCATCTCCAAACTCGCAGCCATGCAGGACATGCCCGGTCTCTACGACCGGCTGCACCGCAACGTCGCCGAATTCGTGCGCTGGGGCCGCAGCGGCCTGCCGCATATTCTGCCGCTGATGCCGCCGGGACAGCGGCGCGACATATCCGGCGCACGGCGCATCGTCGGCCACAGGCTGGAGGATGTCGCCGAATCCGTCGAGAATATCGTCATCGATGCCGGCGATTTCATAAACAACGAATTCGCAGCGGTTCTGGCTCGCGCGGCGTCGGCTGCAATCGTTGTCGGCGACGATGAATCTTCCGCCGTCCGAGTGACAGAGCAATTGCGGCGCGAGGGCGTCCCGGTGCTTGGGATTGTCTCCGTAATTCCAAATGCGCCGGAACGCGCGGCAGCGGCACAAGAAGAGCAACAAACGGGTTCCCGCCTCTCCTTCTTCAACCGCTGGCGCAACCCCTTGAAACGTTCAGATCCGGCGGACGCCGCTGTGAAAAGCGCTTAAGGAAATCGCCAGCGCAAGCGCGGCGAAAGTGCTCGGCACTTTTGTCGAGAGCGTGTTGTTGGTGAGGGCGAGAAAAAGGAACACAGCCAGACCAATACCTATGACCGGATGCGAATTGCGCCCGATTCGCCAGAGCAGCCAGACGAAAAGAGATACGAAAAAAAGCGCACAGACTGCGCCGAAATCGAAAACGAAAAAGACGACGGCGCTTTCGATCAACTTGATGCCGAGCATGTCAGTTGCGATCTGACGAATGCGCAAGATATCCGTTCCCAGGACGATGTCGCGCCAGCCGACAAACTCGAATACGCGATAGATGTCGATGCGTGTCTGGGCGCTGTCGTCGACATAGCCGCCCTTGAAGCGGTCCAGAAAACCAAGCTCCGAAAACGCCAGAAGCAGCAACGGCAGGACAGTCGTCGCAAAAACGATCATCGCAATGGCCTTAACGCCGACACTCGGTCCCGTATTGCCGAGCCTTGCCGTCAACAGAACGGCGATAGGAAGGAAGACGATCGCCATCAACATCGCTGTACGGGAACCGGAAATGAGCAGTCCGGCCATGAGTATGGCGATCAACGTCGTCTTCCACTTCGCGCCCACGGGCAGCGAGACGAGAAAGATGCAGGCCGTGAGGTTGATGACGCCCACATTCAGCGCTGCGCCCAGAAATCCTGTCGGGCGAAACTCGGCCGCTTCCACGGGAATGATGTAACGGCCAGTCGCGAATTCGCCGACTGAGAGCAGCGAGTTGAACGCGAGGACGCCGATCACGGTCAGGCCGAAAATCTGCCGCCAGCGCGGCGGCATGGCGAGAAGGAACCCGCAGGCCAGGCAAGCCACGAGATAGGTGTCGATCACATAGCCGGCCGGCCCGTTGCGGCCCTGCATCATGGGAAAAGCTGCCGCGATCACGGATCCGAAGGCAAACACAATGATCGCCCGCAGCACCGGCAGATCGTGAGCCGCGAACCGATAACCCGGCGAGAGGTAGAGGAGCCCGGCAGCCATCGCCATCAGGTAACTTCCGGGATGAATCTTGCCCGGAAAAATTCCCCCTTCGTGCGTGTAGGGCCAGGCGAGGTTAACAATGACGTCGGTCAAAAAGATGCGCATCAGCGCGCCGACCAGAAACAGGCCGAAGATGAACCGGACCCAGGCGAGACTTTGTTGGCTCAAGGGCACAGAGGAGACCGTTCCGTCCCGTGGGACCGGCTGCGCTGTTCCAAGATCGAGCCGTTCGTAGGTCATCGTTGAAGCCGGAATGAGGCACCGGACCATAGGGCGCGCCGCCCGATTCGCACAGGCGCGCCGTTTGCAACGCCTTGCTCAAATCGGGAAAGCCGCGTGAGGCTGGGTCAAATCGGGACCATGGCGCGGCCTTCATTCCGTCTGCTCGAGGAATTTGCAATGCCCGTCCTGAACATTGCCAGCGTCATGGATATGTTGCGCTGCCCCTGCTGCGCCTCGAAAATCGAGAAGCGCGGCGAGCAGTTCCAATGCACCGGAACAGACTGCGCCTATGCAAAGGCGCCCTTCGAGACGATTGGCGGCCAGCCGGTGCTGGTCGATTTCGGGACAAGCGTCTTCAAGCGGGCCACCTATGCCGGCGGCAAGGTGCCGATCGTGCGCCCCCTTGGCCTACTGGGCAATATCCTCGACCGTTTCCGCGAAAATCTTTACGGCGAGAACCGCCCCGCCGAAGCGAAGGCCGCGGAACTCATCGCCCGTCTCAGCAAAATGGCCTTCCCGCGCGTGCTGGTCATTGGCGGGGGCACGGCCGGCTCCGGCACGCGCGAACTTTACGCCGCCGCCACGCTCGACATCGTTGGGCTCGACGTTTTCCCGACGGAACTGACCACTCTGGTCGCCGACGGTCACAAGCTACCGTTCGCGCCTGAGAGTTTCGACGCCGTCTGGATTCAAGCTGTGTTAGAACACGTCCTCGATCCGCACACCTGCGTCGCCGAAATCCATCGCGTCCTGAAGCCCGATGGCATCGTTTATGCGGATACGCCGTTCATGCAGCAGGTGCATGGCGGCGCCTTCGACTTTCACCGCTTCTCGCTCAACGGCCATCGCTGGCTGTTCCGCAATTTCTCGCAGATCGAGGCCGGCGTGGTCGGCGGCGCGGGCGTCTCCCTGCTCTGGTCTTTGCGTTATTTCTTCCGCAGCTTCGGCTGGGGCAACAAGCCCTCGACCTTGCTGACGATGCCCTTCTTCTGGCTGCGCTTCTTCGACAGGCTGACTTCGCGCAACGGCAATGCGGACGCGGCGAACGGCGTCTATTTCCTCGGCATGAAATCGCCCATCGCGATGTCGCCGCAGGAGATCGTCCAATACTATCACGACATGCGAGAGGCGCCGCGCAAACGCGCCGCCTCTCCAGCGCCTGCGGGCGAAACCGCGCCGGGTCTGGCGCGGCAGTAACTTTTATGCATTCCCGCGCTGTTCGCGCCACAGTCCCAGTTTCTGCTGTGCGACGCGATCGGAATAGCTGAAGAGGCTGACCTCGCTCTCCGCCTCGAAGCGATAGGGCATCCAGCACGGCACGCAGAAAATATCACGCGGTTTGAAGCCGATAGTGACGGCCTTATCGCCCTCGCCTGCAATCAGCTTGCCCGTGCCCTCGACTGCCGAGAACACGATATTTTCCGTTGTGCGCTGGGATTCAGTGCGGAAGCCCTTCGGCAAAACCTGCAGGAAGGCGGAGATGGTCGGCATGGCGCTGCCGCCGCGGGTCGGGTCGATATATTCGAGCTTGATGCCGTCGAACGGATCCCATTCGGAATTCTTGCGCAACGCATCGAGCGCCGCCCGCGCCTTCGCATAGGGATACCAGAAGATCGGCGATTCCGGCCGCGTCCAGCTTTCGTTAACGGGCCGCATGTTCGCCCCGTAACGCGCCTGGCTGTCGCCGGGCGGACGGCTCTGCGGCGCGCGATCCTCGGGATAGGCGTCGAAGAACATCGGCCCGAAACAGGCGACCATGGGAATGTCGAGCCCGTCCATCCAGAAGAAGGGCTCGTCGCCATCGTGACCATGATCGTGCCAGGTCATCGACGGGGTGATGATGAAATCGCCGGGCTCCATGAAGGACTTTTCGCCGTTCACCGCCGTCCACGCGCCCTTGCCTTCCATAATGAAGCGAAGGGCCGAGGGCGTGTGACGATGCGCCGGCGCACATTCGCCGGGCATGATCATCTGCAGGCCCGAATAAAGCGACTCGAGTATGCGCGGCGCGCCACCCTGCAGACCCGGATTTTCCAGCGAGAGTACGCGGCGGTTCGCTTCCTTCGCCGTGATGAGGCCACCCGCCTCGATCAGCAGCGGCTTCAGCACATTGTCGAAATCCCAAAGATGCGGCTTCGACTTGATGAAGAGTTCGGGACGCGGCTGCACCAGCGTCGTCGTCCACAGCGGCGAAAGATCCTTGGTGGCGACCTTCTTGTAGAAAGCCTCGCGTTCCGGCGTGAGTGTGGCGGCGACATCGGCTGGCATGGCGTTCCTCCATTTTTGGACATCTTAATACACCGATCCGCCTCCAGCGCGAAAATCTGCGCCGATGCGGGGCGACCTAAAGCCACAATCGCCCCGCAGCTTGCCAAGAGCCGGGCCTTCCGCCTAGCCTTTGCCAATACAAAAAACGGAACGGCGCAGAACGTTCCGCCGGGAGGAAGTCATGGCCCTGCTGATCAGGGATACGGAGATCGTCGGCCTCGTCAGCATCGAGGAGGCCATAGCAGCTATCCGTGAGGGCTATCGCGATCAGGGCGAGATGCCGGCATTCAGCGCGCCGCGCCTGCGCATCCAGCATCAGGATCGGCGGCTCAGCGTCCACACCGGCGGCTGCCACGGGCTCGGCGTGAGCGGCGCTTTCCTGCATGCGGAGCGGTTCACCTATCTCGGCGGCGCGCAGCAATACACGCATATCGGCAAGCGCGTTTACGTGACCTACAATTGCGATACGGCGGAACTCCTTGCGCTGATCGTCGGTTCGCCGCCGCTCTTTTCCTTCGAGACGGTGGACGAGGCAATGGGCACCGAAACGCCATGCACCAGCGCGGTCGGCACCGACCTGATGGCGAGAAAGGACAGCCGTATTCTCGGACTCTATGGGACCGGGCGGCAGGCGCGCCGGCATCTCATCACCATGGCGGCAATCCGGCCCGACATCGAAGAGGTCAGGCTCTACAGTCGCAGCGCAGAGAACCGCGCGGCCTTTGTCGAGCGAATGCAGCCGCTGGTGAAGGCCCGCATCAAGCCCGTCGACAATGCCGAAGCGGTCGCCCGCGGCGCCGACATCATCTGCCTCGCGACGGGGAGCAACGTTCCGGTTCTCCGCGGCGAATGGCTGGAACCCGGACAGCACGTCACCTCCATCGTCGGCAGCAACAAGGCCGTCTTTCAGCAGGGGCTCGTCGCCAAACCGCGCCGCGAATTCGACGACGAGACGATCCTGCGCGCCGACCGCATCGTCGCGACGCTGAAGGACCAAGCCATTCAGGACGAACAGGGCGATCTCTTCCAGCCCGTGCACAGAGGGCTGACCAGTTGGGACGCCATCACCGATCTCAGCCAGCTTGCGAGCGGGCGCGTGAAGGGGCGAGAAAACGACAGGGAAATCACCCTTTTCAAACAGAACTCCGATCAGGGCGTCGGCTACATGGCGCTCGCCCTGCTCATCGCGCGCAAGGCGCGTGCGGCCGGCATCGGTACGGAAATCTGACGCGAAACCCGGAGAAACACATGTCCTCTATCCGCAACGCGCTTGCATCTGCCGCCCTGATCGCGACGTCACTCTTCTCGCCCGCGCAGGCCCAGACTTCAGACGACTTCCTGAAGGGCAGGCAGCTCAGCATCATCGTCGGCTATACGCCGGGCAGCGGCTACGATCTCTATGCGCGTTTGCTGTCGCGCTTCTACGGCAAGCACCTGCCCGGCGAGCCGCGCGTCATCGTTCAAAACATGCCCGGCGGCGGCAGTCTCACCGCAGCCAACCACATCGCGCAGGTCGCGCCGCGCGACGGCAGCGTCATCGCGATGATCAATCGCTCGCTACCCATCGCCGGCCTTCTGCAGACTGTCGAACCCGGCTCAATCAAATACGATCCGTTCACGCTCAACTATATCGGCTCGATGAGCGAGGAGACGACGCTCGCCTTCGTCTGGGCGGGCACAGGCATCACGAAATTCGAACAACTGCGCGAGCGGCAGATCACGACAGGCACGCAGGGCGCCGCGTCCGACGGGAACGTGCTCTCCAACATGCTGAACTCGATGTTCGGCACGAAGATCAAGGTGATCTTCGGCTATACCGGCACCGACAAGGTCTATTTCGCGATGGAGAACCGCGAACTCGACGCCTACGTCGGCGGTACGCTCGGTTCGCTTCTCGCGACCCATCCCAACTGGATCCGCGACGGCAAGGTGAACGTCCTCGTCCAGTTGGTCACAAAGCCGTCGAGCCAGTTGCCGGGCATCCCCACCATAATCGATTTAACGACAAACGAAACGCATCGCGCGGCGCTGAGACTTGCACTCGCGCCGCAGCGCTTCGGCCGTCCTCTCATCGCACCGCCCGAGATTCCCGCAGACCGCCTCGCCGTCCTGCAGAAAGCATTCGACGCCGCGATGAAAGACGCGGGCCTCCTCGGCGAGGCCGACCGCATGAAGGCCGAGATCGCGCCGATGACGGGGACCGAAATGAAGGCTTTCATCAAGCAATTGCACGACGTACCGCCGGAGGCGCTGGCGCTGGCGCGTGCAGCCGTGCAGCCGCCGAAATAAGAGCTTGCCGCACGGCGTGGCGTAATGCGCATTGACGCGGCTGGCGGGAGCCCGCATCCGTCGTCCGGACAGATGCGCGCAGCAGTTAGATGGAACGGAGCAGGAAATGGATGAGATGAGCGGGCTGGCCGAAGCAGCCGCGGCTTTCGCGCAAGGCGTCGCGGCGCTCGATGCAGAGGGCAAGGCGGGCGATATTCCCGACGACATCTTGCAAACGATTTTTACAGCGGCCGTAAAAGCCTATGCGGCGCGCGTCGAGGATACGGGGCGCGAACCTGCCATCGTCGACACGTCGAAAATTACCGCGACGGAAGGCGTGACGGCCGCCTGCGCGCTGATCCGCGCTATCGACCTGAACATGTTCGACGTGACCATGTGGTACAATCGCAGCGGCAACAACCGGGTCTGACATGCGGCTGGCCTGCGTTGCGATAAGCCTTGCCATGATGACTGCAAGCGGCGCCCTCGCGCAACCCGCCGCCGTGCGCGAACAGATGCGCGAGGACCGGCTGGACTGCAAACAGACCGGCTACAGCGCGCACACGCAAAAGGGCTATCTGCGCAGCGCCGACTTCAACGGCGATGGCAAGCCGGACTACATTCTCGACAATGAAAAGCTGGACTGCGGTACGGTGAAATGCGGCAGCGCGGGCTGCACGATCGTGATCTTCGTATCAGCGGGTAAAAACCATCGCCTGGCTTTCGACGACAATGTCCGCACATGGAAGATCGTGCGGCGCGGCAAGCGCGACATCATCGAAGCCAATTTCCATGGCAGTTATTGCGGCCGCGCAGGCTCCTACGATTGCCGCAAGACGATTTCGTGGAACGGCCTGACGATGACCGCGCAATAGTTCAGGCCTGCTCCGCCCAGTCCAGCGCCGCGAGCGCCGCCTTCGCGACGATCACGTCTTCTTCCTGCGAGCCTCCGCCTGCGCCAACGCCGCCGATCACTTGGCCCTTTGCGATGATCGGAAAGCCGCCGCGCACATTGGTGAAGTCGGTGTCCATACGGATCTGCATCGACAGCGCCTTGAGCGGATCGTCGACATAGCCCGTCGGCTCGCGCTGCGAGGCAGCCGTTGCTGCTTTCTTCGTCGTCGTGCGCCCGGCAAAGTGCTTCGCGCCATCCATGACGAGATAGCCCAGCAACGCCGTCGACTGGTCGCAGACGGCGAGCGCAATCTTCACGCCGATCTCGTCGGCCTTCTTCACGCCCGCCGCGAGCATCTTCATCGTGGCTTCGTGCGTGAGTTTGTAGGTGGGAATGTAGTCGGGCATGAGGCTCCTGCCTTAACCAACCCCTCGTGCTTCGAGACGCGAGCTTCGCTCGCTCCTCAGCATGAGGGGTCCTGAAGCGCTTTCAAAGCCCTCATCCTGAGGAGCCAGCCGAAGGCTGGCGTCTCGAAGGACGAGGCCGGCACCGCTCGCTCACCCCACCAGATCCAGCGTCTCCTTCGCGAACAGATCCTCGATCCGTTCGCTGCCAGAGAGAATGCCCTGCGCTTTTGCATGGGCGATGAGGTTTTCCACATTCATGCGATTGGCGGCGATGCCATAGGGCACAGGGTCTTTGCCGGTGATGTCCATGACGCGCTTGTGCATCTTGGCGTCGCCCTTCAGCTCGACCTTCCCCGCCTTGAGGTTGTCGACATAGAGCTTCTTGGCCTCGCTGAAGACATTGAACACATCCGTCGCCAGGCCCGGCTGCGCCGCGATCAGCTCGTCCTTGATGACGATAAGATGGTTGATCGGGTAATGGCCCGTGCGCTGCAGCGCTGCGAAGCCCGCCTCCTCGGCGTTGGGAATGAGCACTTCGACATCGGGATGATCGACCGATACGCCGATGGCAGCGGCGAGCTCGCCCGAGATCAGCATGTCCTCCATCTTCTTGCCGGCCTCCATCGGCACGACATTGGCGGGAGCCTTGTACTCCTCGACATGCTCGTCGCCCGAGAGAACCCAAGTCACCTTGGAGAGATCGAGCCCGTACTCGTCCTGCATAATGCCGCGCGCCCAGACGCCCGTCGTCACGGTATAGCCGCGATTGACGCCGACCTTCTTGCCCGCGAGATCGGCCGGCGATTTCACGCCCGCCTTCTTGTTGACGAGGATCGCGCCGTGGTGGAAGGCGCGCACGATGAACACGGGCACGGCGGTGAATTTCTTGCCATAGGCCTTGGCCGCCATATAGGTCGTGATCGCCATTTCCGTGATGTCGAACTCATGCTTGCGCACCATGCGGCGGAAGGCGGCGATGAGCGGATCGACCTCGATAAATTCCGGCTCGAAGGTTTTGGGCTTCACGGTCCCGTTCTTCAGCGCCTCGTTGGCGACCTGGGTGCGGGTGACGAGCGTATATTTCGGCAGGGCCACGGCAGTTTCCTCCTGATCTTGATTGCTGTTTCGACCACCCTTTTAGGAGGAATGGCCAAGCGTGGGAAGAGGCGCGAAAACGTGCCAGACTGGCCAGGAAAGGATACGTCCATGCCGCAACTCCGGTCCGGAATTTGGCTCGCCGCCCTTCTGGGCGCGGCCCTCGCCGCCTCCCCTGCGTCAGCCCAATCCTGCAAGCCCGCCCGCGCCGACATGGCCGGGCTCTACACCCTGCGCGGCGTGATGGAGACGGGCTCGCAGATCATGCTGCACGCCGACGGGCGCTTCCAGTACATGCTCGCCTATGGCGCCGTCGATGAACTCGCGGAGGGCTGCTGGCAGCGCGTCAACGATGTCGTCGTGCTCACCACGACCAAGATGCAGGTGAGCAAGGGCGGCAACAGGTTTTCGCGCCTGTCATTACCGGTCGTGGACGGCGGCAAGCTGGCACGGCAGTTTGGGCAGAGAACGGGGATGTATGAGAGGGGGAACTAAAAGTGATACCAGCCTAAGGCGATCGATGGATCGGAACACCCTGCGACCCGCTCGCATAGCGGCTAATAACAGCTGAACACGTTATCCGGATGAAGCAGAAATATCGTGTAATACCGAAACACTGTCTCTTTACACTTGACAAGCTGAATCGGAAATTGTGAGGATGAACCAAGTTTATATTTGAATATCGGGCCTCCATCGAATTGCCCAATTCGGCACCATGCGGGTCGATAAACTTCTTAGGACGGCGAACATGAGCAATTGGATTAGAAATATAATTTCTTCGGCGTTTTTTACCTATCTATTTTTGATTCTATCAAATCCAATAAGCTCATCTGTCGCAAAAGAAACTATTTTGGGTAATCAACATTATGAAGTTAATATCCCAATTGCTGAAACGCACGGAAGCAATGTGAATATTAGAATTAACTTCACTAGCCGTATGGCCGCCTACGTCAAGATCGTATACTCACCCTCTAAACAAGCAATCTTGCACCGAAGCCACTTTCGAAACGATGACCGCGGTAAAGGATACACAGCATGCATATACACATCGTATATTAATGACGCCGACCAAACAGTATTTTATGTCAGTCATAGAGCTGGATTGAGAGCCCGTTTCGCGGGCAAAACCGTAACGAGGGATATAGATAAAGAAATCCCTTCCAATACAATCGCGGTAAAAAACATAAGGCGGATTAGAATTATTTGGACTCACTGCGAAAAGACAATTTGGGAAGCACTGGATCCTGGAATTGCATTGATTGGCGTACCTGTTGCAAGCGGCTCAGCATCAAAATTCGTTGCAGCGGCAAGTCAGGAGTGTACATGGCCTTCTCAATCTGGAAACGACGCATCAGGTCGGGTTCAATTTTCAGAAAGTTCAGAACTGTCCTGTCAAGACGCCCGCGAAAAAATTATGTCTAAGGTAAGTGGCAAGAATGTGTGTTTGGCCATGGGGGGCATACACTGGATTTCCAAAGGCAGTCTTAAATTTGAAAAGACACCAAGTTGCCCATAATCGTACACTTAGGCTTCGGACGATTACCTAAGAGCCGATATTGATTTACTTTACCCCCTCCCCAACCTCGCTATCGCCTCCTCCGCCCCTGCCCTCGCCAACGCACGGTTATCCGCGCTAATCGGCGCGTTGCGATCGTAGCTCGCCTGCCGCAGCCAATTGCTGCCGCGCAATCTTGGCCGCACTTCTTCCGCGATCAGTTCCAGCGAGCGTTGCGTCGCCGGCCAGTTGGCCCAGTCCTGCGCGAAGATCAGAATGCCTCCAAAGCCGCCCGTGACTTCCTGCATCCGCTCGATGGTTTCGACGAGATCGTCGGGCGTGCCGATGACGGCGAGTCGGCGCTCGTTCATGTATGCGGCGGGATCGGACATGTTGCGCGGCGGCGGGTTCGGCGCGGGCACGATGTCGTGCGCATAGCCGATCCATTTTTCGAGTCCGTAGCCGACATCCTTCTTCGCCTGCTCGCGCGTCTCGGCGAGATGCACCTGGATGGCGAAGGACCATCTTGCGCGATCCGCCTGATGCCCGTGCTTCGCGCAGGTCTCCTCGTAGATTTTCCAGTTGGCGACATGCGCCTTCAAAGAGTCATCATCGACGCCCGAGAGCACCAGCACGCTCGCGCCATGCCTGCCCGCCGCGACGACTCCGGCCGGCGAGCGGATCGAGGTCACCGCGATCTCCATCGTCGGCTGGGTGAAGCATCCGACCGACAATCGCGCCTCGCAGAGTTCGAACCAGTCCGTCTTCTTCGTGACGGTCTCGCCGCGCAGCAGCGGCACTATGCAATCGAGCGCCTCGTCCATGCGCGGGCGCATGTCCACCGGCTTGAGGCCGATCATCTTGGCGTCTGAGGGCAGCGCGCCCGGCCCCGCGCCGAACATCACGCGCCCCCGCGTCATGTGGTCGAGCTGCGCCATCGTCTCGGCGACCACGAAGGGATGATGATAGGGCAGCGATTTCACGCCGGTGCCGAGGCGGATACGCTTCGTGCGCTCGGCGGCGGCGGCAATGAACACTTCCGGCGCGGCGATGATCTCGAAACCGCCGGAATGATGCTCGCCGATCCATGCCTCGTCATAGCCGAGCCTGTCGAGCAGTTCGATCGTCTGCAGATCGCGCTCCAGCGCGTAGCTGGGATCGAGGTTGGTGGCGTGGAACGGCCCCATGAACATGCCGAAGCGCAGCGATTTCTGCTGGCTCGCTGGCGCGCGTTCATCCTTCATGCCGTTTCTCCCGAGTGTTATTGGCCACAAGCATAGCAGCGGGCCGCGGCCTGTCCATTGTGGCGCGGCCCCACGTTTGTCCCATTCCGCCATTTGGATTAGCCTTTGCTTTGGAGCGGAGGATATCGCCATGTGGCCGAAAAATTGCTGGTATGTCGCAGGCTTTGCGAAAGACATCGGCGCAACGCTGGTTGCGCGCACGTTCCTCAATCATCACGTGATCATGTGGCGCACTTCGGCGGGCAAGCTCGTGGCGATGGAGGACCGCTGCCCGCACCGCCTTGTGCCGCTCTCCACGGGGCGCGTCGTCAACGACACCGTGGAATGCGGCTATCACGGCTTGCGCTTCAATGCCGAGGGCCGCTGCGCCTTCGTGCCCGGACAGGACACTTTGCCCAAGGGCGGCGTGAAGACGTTCCCGGTCGTCGAGCGTCACGCCATTGCGTGGCTGTGGTTCGGCGCGGCCGATCTCGCCGACGAAGCGCTGATCCCCGACCTGCACTGGATCGACGCGCCGGGCTGGACGACGATCACGGGCTACAGTCACTTCCACTGCGACTATCGCCTCATCAACGACAACCTGCTCGATCTCTCGCACGAGACCTACATTCACAAGCATACGATCGGCCACGGCTCGGTGGCGGATTCGCCCGTCATCTCGAACGTCATCGGCGGGCGTCTGGTGCGCGCCCATCGCGAAATGCCCGATATCGATCCCCCGCCATTCTTCGCGGCGTTGCAAGGCCACGCCGGCAAGATCAACCGCTGGCAGATCGCGATTTACATGGCGCCGGGCATCAACATGACGGAAGCCGCATTCCATGGCGTCGGCACCGATCGCGCGAGCCAAGCCTTCATCACGCGACCGCTGCATCTCATTACGCCCGAGACCGAGCACACCGCGCATTATTTCTGGGGCCTGCCGCGCAACTTCCGGCACGGCGATGAAGAGCTGTCGAAAAAGATTTACGACGGCGTCGTGCACACGTTCAACGAGGACCGCGCCCTGCTCGAATTGCAGGACAAGCGCCTGCAGGCCGAGAACATGCCGCAGATCCCGCAGATGGCGGTGAAGACGGACATCGCGCCCGTGCAGGGCCGCCGTCTTCTTGCCGACATGATCCAGAAGGAGAAGGATGATCCGCGCTTCGTGCTGCCGCCCGTGCCGCTGGCCGACGATGCCATCATCACCATGCCCTATGCACAGGCGGCGGAGTGAACAGGGAACGAAGTTGAGAACACTTGCATTCGCTGTTTTTGCGCTACTCGCCATAGTAGCGCCAGCCAACGCGCAATCACTCACTGAAATGAAGTGGGTCTTCACGCAGATCGCCAGCGAAAGACTCGCCGGCGAAGATCGCAAACGCACGTCCTTCGCGCTCGATCCCGCATCCATGCGCGTCGCCGCGACGGCCGGCTGCAACCGCATGGCCGGCGGCTACAAGCAGGAAGGGGCGTCGATTTCCTTCACCGAAATGGCGATGACGCGCATGGCTTGCCCGCCGCCGCTGATGCAACGCGAGGCCGCGCTCGCGAGCGCATTGCGCAACGTGCGCCAGTGGCGGATCGTCGAAGGCAATCTCATCCTGTCGGATGCGAATGGCGCTGCGCTGCTGCGCCTCTTCGCGGCCGGCAAACGCTGATTATTTCAGCCCGTCCGCAATCGTCGCGAGCCCGACTTCCGCACAGGCCTGATCCTTGTCGCCGCCCGGCGCACCGGAGACGCCGATTGAGCCCACGACATCGTTGCCGGCCCTGATCACCATGCCGCCCGCGGCGGTCGTGATGCCTTCCAGCATCGGCGGGCGCGCATCGCCGGTAAAACGCTTGCCATATTCCATCGTATTCACGCGGAAGGTCAGCGACGTATACGCCTTGCGCCGCGCGTTCTCGACGGTGTGCGGATTGGCGTTGTCGTCGTGCAGCGTCACGCGCGTGCGTCCGTTGCGGTCGAGCACGATGACAGTGACGTTGAAGCCGTTCTTGCGGCAGGCGTCGAGTGTGGCCTTTGCAACCTGATGCGCCGCGTCCAGAGAAATGGTCCGTGGAGAAATGAGCACGGATGATTGAGCGAATGCTTGCGAGGATAACGTAACAGCGGCGGCGAACGCGATAATCCTGATTGACATGGCTTCCTCCCTCGTGCCGTTTCCGGCGCGGCGAAATCTAAAGCCATACTTCGGGTTATGCCATGCACGCGGCCCTGTCACACGGCAATGTGATGGCGCCTACTTCTTCTCGACGCCCGCGCGCCGCGCCACCGCTTCCCATTTCGCCTGTTCCGATTTGACGAGAGCCGTCACTTCTTCAGGCTTGCCCGAACCCGGCGTCACGCCGAGCGCCGCGAATTTCTCGCGCACATCAGGCAGCGCCATCACGTCCTGAAAATCGCGATTGACCTTGTCGACGATGGCGCGCGGGGTCTTCGGCGGCGCGAACGCGCCAAACCAAGTGAAGGAGAGATAATCGCCGACGCCGCTTTCGATCAGCGTGGGCACATCAGGCAATTCGCGGATGCGCTCCTTCGTGGCGACCGCTAGAATCTTCAGCTTCCCGCCCTGATGCAGCGGCAGTGAGGAACCGAGGTTGTCGAAGAAGAGATCGATCGCGCCGCTCATCATGTCGTTCAAGGCGGGGGCGGAGCCGCCATAGGGAACGGCCGTCATCTGCACGCCGATGCTATGCGCGAAGGCGAGCGCGGAGAGATGGGAGTTCGAGCCCGGCCCCTGCGTCGCGTAGTTCAGCTTGCCGCTGTTGGCTTTGGCGACAGCGATGAAATTCTTCGCCGTATCGAATTGCGGCGCAAGTTTCACCGTCAGAACGATGGGCGCGGTCGCGATAATGACGATGGGCTCGAAAGCGAGCGGATCGTAGGTCAGCGTCTGGATAATGCCGTTGGTGACGATCGGCCCCGCCGGCGTCGTCAGCAGGTTGTAGCCATCGGGGTCCATGCGCGACACGGCGTTCGTTCCGATGCCGCCGCCCGCGCCCGGCCGGTTTTCGACGACGACCGTCTGGCCCCAGCGCTGCGTGAGCTTTTCGCCGATAATCCGCGGCAGCGCATCCGCCGTTCCGCCCGCAGGAAACGGCACGATGAATTTGACCGGCCGCGATGGCCAGTTCTCTTGTGCGATAGCGGATGCCGCAAAGGCGCATCCGCACACAAGGGCGGCGACGAGACGCTTCATGTTTCCTCCGATGATCGCAGGCTTGTTCTAGATTCGCCTGACTTTCACATTACGGAATTTCACGATACCCGTCCCGTATTGCAGGGCAATCGGTCCATCCGCATATTTGTTGTCCTTCACATCCTTCACGGTGTGAATGCCCGCAAATTTGAAGTTCAACACATCGCCCTTCGCCGATATTTCCATCGTGCTCCACTTGTTCGCGGCGCGCGGCATCGGATCGACCTTGGCGACATTCACAATAGCGCCCGTGCCATAGGACGGATCGGATCGCGTATCGAAGACATTGGCCTCGTAGGCATTCGTCGCCGTGATCTTGTTGGGATCGCTGCAACGGAAGAAGATGCCGCTGTTGGCTTTCTCGTCCGCCCAAATCTCGGCGAAAAGTTCGAAATCCCTGTAATTGGCGGGGGTCACGAGATAGCCGCCCTTGCCGCCATCGGCTGCGATGACGCCATCCTCGACGCGCCAGTTGGCCTCGCCCACGCGATTCCAGCCGTTCAGGGTCTTGCTGTCGAAGAGTTCCGTCCAGCCGGTTTGCGCTATCGCAGCGCCCGCCAACGGCATTGCAACGCCAAATGCTGCGGATTGAATTAGGAATTCCCTGCGCCTCATGCGACCCTCCCTGCCTGAGCAGGCCAAAGCTAGTCCAAAGCCAGCTGTGTGGGAAGCGTGAGCGCCCCTGTTCCCGCGAACCGAATCCCTTATAAGCTCACCGCAAGCCAACACATCTGGAAGATGTCATGTCCGAAGACAATGAAGTTCAGAAGCCGGCTCTGCCGGATCGTCTCTCGATCGACGAGGCGAGCCCGTTCTACAACGGGGACGTGCTGCAATTTAACGTCGGCGTGCGTTTCCGCGGGGTCGAAAAGACCAACGTCTACGAATATTGCGTGAGCGAAAACTGGGTACGCGTGGAGGCCGGAAAGGCCAAGGATCGTTTCGGCAACCCGCTGACGATCAAGCTCACCGGCGACGTCGAGCCTTTTTACAAATAACTGCCCGACATCAGAGCTAGCGGCTCATGTCCTGCGCAACGACGGATTGCGCGGGCTTTCCAGGTTTTGCCATGCCAGCGTTCACTGTCTGCCTGGCTGAGGCGACAGGCGTGTTTTCGAAGCGGCTTTCAATATTCGCCATCCAGCGATTGGCGCGCGCGATCTCCGAGACCTTGGTTCGCATGTTCTTGTCGAGACTGCGCGCATTCTGGGCCGGGACGAAATCGGCAACCCGGTGGCGCGAACCACCATTTCCCTGGAATACGTATGCGCCCTTCGACGTCACCACCACGTCGCCATGGCGCAGCGTCTGGTCGCCCAGAAACTTCGCAACGGGCGAGGTCTCTTCAGCGGCCGTCAATTTCACGGGTGTCAGCCGTGGCTTCACCGGCCGGGCGACTTGTTCGATTGTGATTTTCGAGCGCGGCTTCATGACTTTGAAGCTCGGACGCGGCCTGTCCTCACGAAACATGGGCATGGGATACTTGGGCGCCGGAGCTACATACACCGGCCCCCTCCCGAAAAGAGCCTCAAATAGTCCGACCGCCGCCGCTGGCTGGGGAAGCAACGCGGCCGTTGCGATCAGCATTGCCGAATAGATGGTCGTTCGACCGCAAGGCCGTTGCTGTGCGCCGGACATTTTTCAAGCTCCCGATAACGGCGCAAATACATGCGCCCGCCTTGCTCAAACAATGCGCGAATCGAGAGGTTGGTTCCGAATTTCCGGGATCAGCGACTTGATTTTACGATATGAATTCGCCGGAAGCGAAACTCACACCCTGTTTTCAGCAGCAGGAACACTGGAACTCTTCCGAGACGGCGAGCGCATCCTTCATCCACCATGGCGGCAGATCTTCTTCCACCACTTCGGCAACAGGCTTGAAGACCTTGTAATGATGACGCTGCGCGCCGTCCTGCGTCCAGAACACGATGACGGTTTCGACGGGCGGGCAGCCCGGCAGACTGCATTCCACTTCGGCGACGGTCAGGGTTTCGTCGTCGGTCAGCCTGAAGCGCGCGCGGGCGAGATCGCGGACGCGACGCGTATGATCGCGGTTGCCGGCATTGCGGCGAACGCCGAGCTTCCAGTTTCTCTTGCCCCCGGCCGGGTTCACGCAGCATCCTGCAGATGCGCCACCAGCCAGCGCGCCGTGCGCAGGAGCCTTCCGTCATCGTAGCGCTTGCCAACGAGCTGCAGGCCAAACGGCAGTCCCTCATGTTCGAACAGCGGCACACTCAGTGCGGGCACGCCGAGATAGGTCCACAAGCCGCTGAAGACGGGATCGCCGGTCCGGTCGATGCCGCGCGGGGCTGGCCCGGGCGAGGCCGGGCAGAGGATGGCGTCAAAGCCGTCGTAGCGCGCCTCGAATATCTCGTTCATCACGTCGCGCGCCATCACCGCGCGCAGATAATCCCGCGCGGGAATGCCGATCCCCTGTTTCAGCCGGTCGAGCATGCCCTCACTCAGTGCATCGGCATGATCGTCGAACAGCGGGCCGTAGTGATGCGCGTTCTCCGCGCGCTGCACGATGGCCTGATATTCGAGGATCGAGCGGCATTCCTCCGGCAGATCGATCTCGAGCCAATTGTCGCCGAGCGAGGGAATGAGTTCCGCGAAAGCATCCTTCGTGGCCTGATCGGCCATGGGCCAGGCAGGTGAGCGGCAGAAGGCGAGCCTCGGCGGAAAGGGCCGCTCCTCTTTTGCGAGTGCGGCAAGCGACAGGCGCGCGCGCGGATAGCTCACGTCGTCGGAAATATCCTGCGCCGACATGCAATCGACAGCGAGCGCGATATCGTCGATCGAACGCGCCATGACGCCGACCGTATCGAGCGTATGCGATTGCAGCAGAACGCCGCTGCGCGAAATCAGCCCGCGCGTCGGTTTGAAGCCATAGACGCCGCAATAGGACGCGGGCCGCAGCACGGAACCCGCCGTCTGCGTTCCCAGTGCGATCGGCGCCATCCCGGTCGCTACCGCAACGGCCGATCCCGAGGACGAACCGCCCGGCGTATGCGCGGGATTGTGCGGATTGCGGGTCGGCCCCGCCGTCAGCGAGGCGAGTTCGGTCGTCACGGTCTTGCCGAGAATGACCGCGCCGGCTTCCCGCAACTGGCGCACGCAGGACGCGTCCTCGAACGGCGCTCGCCCGCGGAAAATTGGCGACCCATGCTCGCAGGGCAGACCGCGTGCGTCGATGACATCCTTCACCGCGACTGGCACGCCATGCAGAGGCGGCAGCGCTTCGTGAACGGCTGTCAGCCTGTCCGCCTGCCGCGCCTGTTCGAGCGCGAGGTCGGCATCGAGATGGACGAATGCCTTGAGTTCGCCGTCGCGGGCGCGGATGCGCTCGAGGCAGGCCGTCACGAGATCGACCGACGTCAGATTGCCGTCCCGAATGAGTTTGGCCGCCTGCGCGGCGGTAAGGTCTGCGTGTTCCGTCATTTGTTCCTTTTCCCGAGGCCGGACCATGGCCGCGAAAGACCCGTGAAGCAAGCGTTTGGGCCGGCTCCGCAGGGGATGCCAAGCTTAGGCAAATGATCTAAGGACCACCCCATCACACGTGAAGAGCGGAGAGGACGTGAGTTCGTCGGAGGAGACGGGTCCAGCAGCAAGAAAGGGCTTGGAATCCCTCGCGCTGCCGCTATTCGTGCTTACGATCTTCGTCAGCGCCGCCCTTCTCTTTTCCGTGCAGCCGATGTTCGCCAAAATGGTGCTGCCGCGCCTCGGCGGATCGCCCGGCGTCTGGTCGGTGGCGATGGTCGTATTCCAGACCTTGCTCCTCGCCGGCTACGCCTATGCCCATGCGCTGAACCGCTGGCTGCCGGGCATGCCCGGCAT
This sequence comes from uncultured Hyphomicrobiales bacterium, assembly GCA_903847605.1. Classification (GTDB taxonomy): domain Bacteria; phylum Pseudomonadota; class Alphaproteobacteria; order Rhizobiales; family Beijerinckiaceae; genus Terripilifer. The sequence continues at coordinate 135,586 of CAINED010000024.1, forward strand.
CGCCCTGCATCTCGTCGTGACCCTCGCTGCCGCCGCGACCCTGCCCTTCTCCCTCGGCAGCGCCAGCGCACCGCCCGCCGACGGCGAAATGCTCTATGTGATCGGCGTCTTCGTGACGGCTGTCGGCCCGTCCTTCTTCGCGCTCTCGGCCAACGGTCCACTGCTGCAGGCGTGGTTCGTCCACAGCCGCCACAAGAGCGCACACGATCCCTATTTTCTCTATGCCGCCTCCAATGTCGGCAGCTTTCTCGCTCTCTTCGCCTATCCATTCGTGCTCGAACCGATGCTGACACTCGGCCAGCAACGGCAATACTGGACCATTGGCTATTACGTGCTGCTGGCGCTGCTCGCCGTCTGCGGTTTCCTGATCGCGCGCAACTGCAAGCACGCTGACGCCTTGCCAAAAGCCGCTGCCGGCGAAGGCGGGCCGATTTCGCTGCGCACGGCGCTGGGCTGGATTGCGCTGGCCGCTGTGCCATCCGGCCTTCTCGTCGCCGTGTCGCAACAGATTGCGACGGACGTTGCATCGGCGCCCCTGCTCTGGGTGATTCCGCTGGCGCTCTATCTCGTCACTTTCGTCGTCGTCTTTCAGAAGCGCCCGATCATTCCGCACATCTGGATGGTCTGGCTGCAGCCAGTTCTCGCTGCGCTTGTCATCGGCACCAGCGTACTCGATCCCGCCAACCGGCTTGGCCTCATTCTGGGCATTCATCTTCTGGCGTTCTTTGTCGCGGCCATGGTCTGCCACGGCGAACTCGTGAAGCGCCGCCCGCCTGCGCATCAGCTCACCGCCTTCTATCTCGCCATGTCCTTCGGCGGCATGCTGGGCGGCATGTTCTGTGGCCTCATCGCGCCGAACATTTTCAACTGGATCGCCGAATATCCGCTGCTGATCGTGCTGTCGCTTCTGTGCCGGCCCGCAATGGAGTTCAAATCATCGTTTCTCAACAGGCGGCTCGGGCTCTCGCTGGCTTTGTCTGCTCTTGCCCTGGCGATTGCATTATGGGCCTTCAGGGCAGGTCTGCCGCAGTGGACATGGCTGCATGTTGGATTGCTCATGATCCTCGTGGCCACGGCGCTTTTCTTCGTCGCCGATCGTTTCGCCCTCGCCATACCGGTCGCCGCCGCTTTCCTCATCGTGCAGTATTTTCCGGCAGACGGTCGTACGCGCGTCACCATCCGCAGCTTTTTCGGCGTTCACAAGATCAGCACGACACCGGATGGCCGTTATCGCCTGCTGGCGCATGGCACGACGATTCATGGCGCACAGGAATTGAAAGACGATGCCGGGAACGCCCTCTCCGGGCGGCCGCATCCGATATCCTATTACCTTCCCGAAGGAACGATTGCGCAGGCCATCGAGGCTGCTCGCCACAGCTCTGGCGGTCTGCTGAGTCGCGCAGGCATCGTCGGCCTGGGAACAGGGAGCCTCGCCTGCCTCGAACGGCCTGGCGAAGATTTTCGCTTTTACGAAATCGACGCCGCGGTCGCCCGCATCGCAAGGAACCCCGAGTGGTTCACCTTCATCAGCGGCTGCAAGCCGGACATGCCGATCATACTGGGCGATGCACGGCTGACGCTCGTGCGTGAACCCGACGCGAGCTTCGACACGCTGATCATCGATGCATTCTCATCCGACGCCATCCCCGTTCATCTGCTGACGCAGGAGGCCATCGCGCTCTACAAGAGCAAACTCAAACCGCACGGCCTTCTGATCCTGCATATTTCGAACTGGCACATGGAGCTCGCTTCCGAAGTCGCCAGCGTCGCTGCGGCCAACGGCATGGCCGTGGCCGTGAACGACGAGGATTCGGACAATCCGGTTTTCAATCCGGCCAAATTCCGGTTCGACGCCACGGTGGCGGTGCTGGCCAACGATCGCAAGAGCCTCGCACCACTCCTCAAGTTGGATGGATGGGAATTGCGCCGCCCGGCCTCCGGCCACCGCGTCTGGACTGACGACTATTCCAACATCCTCGGGGCCATTCTGCGCAAATGGCGCGAGGATGATGACGACGATGACGACGACGACGAGGATGATGTCGACGAGGGGAAAAGCAACGGTCCGGCGGGGCCTGCCAAAACGGAAAAAATCCAATAAGAAGCCCGAGACTTTCAAACCCGCGAGTGGAAATGAACGACAAACCGCAAAATGACGGCCCAGCGTTCGCGCTGCCGCTGTTCGTGCTGACGATCTTCGTCAGCGCCGCCCTGCTCTTTTCCGTGCAGCCGATGTTCGCCAAGATGGTGCTGCCGCGCCTCGGCGGATCGCCCGGCGTCTGGTCGGTGGCGATGGTCGTATTCCAGACCCTGCTGCTCGCCGGTTATGCCTATGCCCATGCGCTGAACCGCTGGCTGCCGGGCATGCCAGGCATCGCCCTGCATCTCGTCGTGACCCTCGCCGCCGCGGCGACCCTGCCCTTCTCCCTCGGCAGCGCCAGCGCGCCGCCCGCCGACGGCGAAATGCTTTACGTGATCGGCGTCTTCGTCACGGCCGTCGGCCCTTCGTTCTTCGCGCTCTCGGCCAACGGTCCACTGCTGCAAGCGTGGTTCGTTCACAGCCGTCACAAGAGCGCACACGACCCCTATTTTCTCTATGCCGCCTCGAACGTCGGCAGCTTTCTCGCGCTTTTCGCCTATCCTTTCGTGCTCGAACCGATGCTGACGCTTGGACAGCAGCGCCAATACTGGACCATTGGCTATTACGTGTTGCTGGCTCTGCTCGCCGTTTGCGGTTTCCTGATTGCGCGCAACTGGCGACATGCGGACGCCGCCCCGAAAGCCGCTGCCGGCGAAGGCGGGCCGATTTCGCTGCGTACGGCGCTCGGCTGGATCGCACTCGCCGCCGTGCCGTCGGGCCTTCTCGTCGCCGTGTCCCAACAGATTGCGACGGATGTTGCTTCAGCGCCACTGCTCTGGGTCATTCCGCTGGCGCTTTATCTCGTCACTTTCGTCGTCGTCTTCCAGAAGCGCCCAATCATTCCGCACATCTGGATGGTCTGGCTGCAGCCGGTCGCGGTCGCCGCCGTCGTCGTCACGACCGCGCTCGACATCGTCGACAACATCGCGATCCTGCTGGTCGTGCATCTCGTCGCCTTCTTCGTTGCGACGATGATGTGCCACGGCGAACTCGTGAAGCGCCGCCCGCCTGCGCATCAGCTGACCGCATTCTATCTCGCCATGTCCTTCGGCGGCATGCTCGGCGGCATGTTCTGCGGCCTTATCGCGCCGAACATTTTCAACTGGATCGCCGAATATCCGCTGCTGATTGTGCTGTCGCTTCTGTGCCGTCCCGGCATTCCTTTCCGCGAAGCCGTGAAGAAACCGCTGTTTGCCTTTGCAGCGGTGGGCGCAATCGGCGCCATCGGCGTTTGCGCGTTGCTCTTCGGCAAGATTGGCCTGTCATCCTGGTACAATGTGCAGCTATGGATTCTCGGCTTCCTGATCGTCGCCGCGCTTGTTTTGTGTTTCGAGCGCACGCGCATCGCTGTTCTCTTCGCCGCGTGTTTTCTCGTCCTGCAATATTTCCCGTCCGACGGGCGCGGACGCGAAACCGTGCGCAGCTTCTTCGGCGTGCACAAGATCAGCGACAGCCCGGACGGGCGCTTCCGCATTCTCTCGCACGGCACGACCATTCATGGCGTACAGGCGATCAAGGATTCCAAGGGCAATCCGATAACAACGCGCCCCATCGCGATCTCCTATTATTTCAACGGCGGCCCGCTCGCGCAGTCGGTGCGCGCGGCGCGCGAAAATGCCGGCGGAGCCATGAAATTCGGCATCGTCGGACTCGGCAGCGGCGCAATGATGTGCCATTCGCAAGAGGGTGACGATTTCCGCTTCTTCGAGATCGACGCCGACGTGGTGCGTATTGCGCGCAACACGCGCTGGTTCACCTTCCTCAGCCAATGCGGACCGAAGCAGCCCATCGTCATGGGCGATGCGCGGCTGACGCTGGAGAAGGAGCCGGACGGTACCTATGACGCGCTGATGATCGACGCGTTCTCATCGGACGCGATCCCCGTTCATCTCATGACGAAGGAAGCCGTCGAACTCTACAAGAAGAAGCTGAAGCCGAATGGCTTGCTTATCATGCACATTTCGAACCGGCACATGGAACTCGCGTCGGAAGTCGCCGGCGTCGCCGCGGCAAATGGCATGGTGACGGCGTTGGGCGATCTCGACGAAGACGATATCGGCGCCGATTCCGACGAGTATCTTTTCGACTCGACCGTCGCCATCGTCGCCAATACGCCCGGAGCGCTCGCGTCGATCATGAAGAACAAGGGCTGGGAAACGATCGAGCCGACGAAAGGCCAGCGCGTCTGGACCGACGATTATTCCAACATCCTGGGCTCGATCATCCGCCAGTGGCGCAAGGACAAGGAAAATGGCGATGATGACGACGAGTGAGGCTCCCAGTGGGGCAGGCTTCGCTCAGAAGCAAAGAATGACTGCAATCGGCAGTCAGCCCCCATCAACCACTGCATCTGTGGAAACGCCTATCTGAACGGTCGCCCCAAGAGTAAGCACGGCAGGCCGAAAGATTGCGCCGTTTTTCGCGGGAACAGATAGGTGGAAATTCACGCCTTTGCTCGTCGAATCGAAACTGATGATTGCATCGAGACTGCGGCTCAGCATGCGCATCAGGCGAAATCCGAGCCCGACACTGGTGTAGGGATCAAAACCGGCCGGCAAGCCAGGGCCGTTGTCGATCACTTCGATTTCGACTTCTCCGCAAGCGGACTTCCGGCAGGATATTGCAATTTCAGTGTGAGCGGTCCGTGCGTATTTAATTGCATTGGTGACGACCTCAACCACGATCTGGGAAATCGCCAGAAGCCGCTCCGATTTCTCGAGACATCCGGACTCGAAAGATTCGGTAAAGCAGATGCTTCCATAAATTTCGGATTTGAACGGCAACAGGCATTCGTGAAGATGTGCGCCGATCTCACCGTCAGCAGACGCACCAACTGTCGCCAGCGCGCGGTGCGCCTTGGCGAGCGCGTCAACATGTGCGCCGATGGTATCGAGCAGCAGCAGAACCTGGATTCGGTCTGGTGCGCCTTCCTGCATCGCGATATCACGGCCGCGCAGGCGAATGTTGCCGGTCAGCGTCGCAAATTGGTTGGCGATGCGATGGCAAACTTCCTGCAGTGCGAGATCGGCATCTGAAGCAGGTTCGGGACGAACGCTTTGTCTGGACCAGACGTCCATGCGTCGATAACTTACGGCGATTGGCACGACTGTTGGCGCGACAGGCCGTGGAACCCACGGTCCGTTCAAGACGCGCCCGGTCTTTCGGTGATCGGAACCCATCAAATTTTCCATACGCTCGGCCTCTCGCCTGCGTGCGACATCCGGGCACGCGATCGGGGACAGACTGTCAAAACGCTTTCAGCCGGTTGCGCTGCTTCTTACGCCGACCGTCCCGCTCACTGACTCCCGCTATTTGCGCCGCACGCTGTTTCCGCCGGCGACAATGCGGTCCAGAACGGCAACGACAGCCTGATGCATGGCGACATCCGCTTCGGATCCCGTGGCGTTGCGGTGAGCGTCGGTGGCGTCCGACATGATGCCTAAAACTTCCGCTTCGCTGACAAGCTTAAGGTCGCCCATCGCCAGCAGGAGGGATTCGCAAATCGACAGGGCCGCAAGGCCTGCTGCTGCGGAATCCATTGGGGATGTAGTCGTCATGGCCGGGGTACTCGTTTCGCCGGGCCAGGGAATTTCCGTATGGCCAACGGGCAAGATAGCGACGAGCACCGCAACGGTAGCTAATCTGAGTTAGTGAAATCCCGAATTCTTCGTGTGATATTAGCCCCCACTTCGCGCGATCGCGCCCCTGACGAAGGGTTCAGACATTTGCGACCGGAAGAGAACTGCCTGCAACGCAAGATCGGCGCTTTCGTCCGGCTCTCCGAGCCCGAGCGGCTGTTCCTCGACAAGCTTCAAACCTCACGATTGAGGGTCGAGCGTGGTCAGGAGATCGTGCATGAAGGCCAGGCCGGTCAGGTCGCCTATATTCTGCAAGCGGGGTGGGCCTGCAGCTTCAAGCTTTTGCCAGACGGGGGACGGCAGATCATCGCGTTTCCCGTTCCCGGAGATTTAATCGGCTTGCGCAGCATTTTGCTGCGGACATCTGATCATTCATTCTCAGCGCTGACAGACGTGATCGTAACGCGTATCGAGGCAGCTGAATTGCGCAAGATGTTCGCGGAATTTCCGTATCTCGGCACGGCTATCCTATGGTTGACCTCACGGGATGAAGCCATGCTGGTCGAGCATCTGGTAAGCATAGGACGGCGTAGCGCCCTCGCGCGCACCGCACATTTTCTCCTCGAACTCTACGACAGACTTCGTCTGGTCGGCCTGACGAAGGGGAACGAATACGAATGCCCGCTGAATCAGTACCAGATCGGCGATACGCTTGGTCTCAGCACCATTCATGTGAATCGCATGCTGCGGCAGTTGCGCACGAGGAAACTGGCGACGTTTCGAAATCGGCAGGTTGTCCTTCACGACATCGATGCGCTCCAGGCTCTGGCGTCCTACACAATTGTCGACGGCGAACCCCTCTTGCCCGAGATCGAGCGATCACAAGCCACCCTCGCGGGAGGCTGATGGGTGTCGAGAAGCGCTTGGATGAACGGCGGGCTACCCCAAAAACGCGCTCACTGCCTTCGCCACCGCATTCGGCTGGTCGAATTCGGCCATGTGTCCCGCGCCCTTGATCGTCTGCACCTTCGTTTTGCCCGCGATCCCCGCCGCGAATTTCTTCGCGTAGGAGGGCGGGATCACCTTGTCGCTATCGCCCCAGACCAGCAGCGTTTCTGCGGTGATGCGCGGCAGCCGGCGGGCGACCCGCGTATCGCCGAGCGGCCACAGGATCGCGGCAGAAGCCACGTTCGCCCGCAGCGCCTGTATCTCCCAGTCGCCCGGGTCCCTCCCCTGCGGCACAGCGAAAAAGTCGCGCAACGCATCTGGTTTGGTCGTCAGGATACCCGTGGGATTGGAAGGCTGCTGCGCAAAGATATCCGCGACCGGCTCTTTATCGTCGAACAGTCCGAATGGCGCGATCAGCACGAGCTTGCGCACAGCGCCGGGCCAGATCGCGGTCACTTCCGCCGCCAGCGCCCCGCCGATCGAAGCGCCGATCAAGTCCGAGCCGTCGAGGCTGGCCGCATCGAAGACATCGCCCACCGCCAGCACCCAGTCGAGCATGCTGTCGAGCGGCTCGCTGGAAGCGCCGCCCGGAAAGCCCGGCAGTGATGGCGCAACGACGCGCCGCGTTTCGCTGAGCTTGTCGAGGAAGGGCGTCCATTTCGGCAGCCCGCCGACGCCAGCAAAATAGCCGACCGTCTTGCCGCGGCCTTTTTCCCACACGCGCGTCCGTCCGGCGGGCGTGTCGACAAAATATTCCCTCGGGCTCATTCCGCGGCCGCTCCCATCTGCATGCGCGGCGCGGCCTGATTGGCTGCGGGCATGCCTGTCGGCCACCACTTGTCTTCCCATTCGTTCTCGAAGAGATCGCGAATCTGCGGCAGAACCTTCTTGGCGAAAAGATCGGTGTTGTAGCGGCAGAGTTGCGCGCTCATGTTGCCGTAGTGCAGCAGCAGCATGAGATGGCCGACGTTCATGTCCTTGCAGACCGTGCGCAGTTTTTCCGCAACTTCGTCGGGCGAGCCAACGACGACGTGTCCCGCGTCGAAGATGTCGCTCGTGTCCTGACGCACCTTGCGGCGCGAGGCTTCGGCGGCTTGAAGCACCTGCGATCCCACGCGCTGACGGATTGTCGCCTCGGTCGTGTATCCGGGCGGGTTGGCGTAGGACGGATCGGTGTGCAGGCAGCGGTGATAAAAATACTCGGCGGACTCCCGGTAGAGGTCGATCGCTTCCTTGCGGCTTTCCGCGACGCCGACGAATTGCAGGAAAGCCGACTGGAAGGGGTTCGGTTCCTTCTTGCGTTCCTTCATCGCATTCCAGAAGCCCGCAATGGACGTACGGCTCGCCTGATGACCGAAATAAGACAGGTTCGCATAGACGAAACTGTTGCGGGCGCAGAGATCCCAGGTCTCGACCGAGCCGCCGCCGGGAATCCATACGGGCGGATTGGGCTTCTGGATCGGACGCGGCCAGCAGTTCACGTAACGCTGCTGGTTGTAGCGGCCGTTGTAGGAGAACGGCTTGTCCGCGTGCCACGCCTTCATCACGAAGTCGATGCCTTCGTAATAACGCTCGCGCAGGTTCGACGGGTTCTGGCCATAGGCGTAGCAGGTGTCCATCGGCGTCCCCACGGGGAAGCCCGCGATGAGACGTCCGCCGGAGATGCAATCGAGCATCGCCATTTCCTCGGCAACGCGCAGCGGCGGATTATAAAGCGCGACGGAATTACCCATCACGCAGACGGCGGCGTTCTTCGTTTCGCGCGCCAGCGTCGAGGCGATGAGATTGGGCGAGGGCATCAGGCCGTAGCCGTTGGAATGATGCTCGTTCACGCAGATGCCGTCGAAGCCGGCTTTGTCGGCATAGACGAGTTCGTCGATATACTCGTTATAGAGCGTGTGGCCCTTCACGGGATCGAACAGTTTCGGGTCGATGTCGACCCACACCGAATTGTGCTTCTGCTTAAAATCGTCCGGGAGTTCCTGATAGGGCATCAGGTGGAACCAGAGCACTTTCATATTGTCCTCCCAAGGGGGTCGCTGCCGGTTTGCCGGCCATGCTTACGCCAATGATGGACCAGCAATCTGCAGCTGGCAACGGGAACCGCCGCAGGCGCGCGAATTTGCTGGCGCATGGCAGATATGCGATACCGCCCGCGAGAATTCGATCGGGGGGCGCGCCATGAAGCGGCTAGGTTTCGCCATTGCGGCGCTGTTGCCGATGGCTTGCGGGAATGCGCAAACCTATCCTGATCGCCCCCTCAAGATGATCGTGCCCCTGACCGCCGGCAGCGCGGTGGACGCCGCCTCGCGCATCACGGCCGAGGGCATGGCGGAGCATCTGGGACAGCGAATCGTCGTCGAAAACATGCCGGGCGCTTCGGGGCAGATCGGCATGCGCCTTGCGGCGCGTTCGGCGCCTGACGGCTATACGATCATCGGCGCGAACGACAGCATTCTGGCGATGCTGCCGAACATCAAGGGCAAGGAAGTCGGCTACGATTCCTTTACCGACTTTACACCTGTCACCCAGATGGTGACGGTCAACTTCGCCTTGATGGCCCATCCCTCCTTCGCGCCAAACAACATCCGCGAGTTCATCGCGCTGGCGAAGGAGAAACCCAACACAATCAATTTCGGCTCGGGCGGACCCGGCAGCCCGCAGCATGTGGTGATGGAAATGCTGATGCAGGCGACGGGCATCAAGCTCAATCATGTGCCCTATCGCGGACTGACGCCTGCCGTGAACGACACGGTGGCCGGCCATGTCAACCTGATGTTCGCAGGATTGCCGACACCAATCCCCTTCGCGCAGGCCGGCAGGCTCAAGCTACTCGCGACCTCTGCCGCTGAACGGCTCAAGGTGCTGCCGGATCTGCCCACGATTGCAGAAAGCGGCGTCGCGGGTTTCGAATTCACCACCTGGGGCGCGATTCTCGCACCGGCCGCCACGCCGCCCGACATTATCGCGCGCCTGCACAAGGCCGCCGTCGCCGCCTTGCGTTCGCCCGCGATCGAGAACAGGTTGACCGCGAGCGGCTATGAAGTCGTCGCCAATACGCCGGAGCAATTTTCCGCGCGGCTGAAAACGCATTACGAAAAGATCGGGCGGATCGTGAAGGCCGCGAATATCCGCATCGACTAGAGATCACGGGAGAGCGCGTTGGCATCGTCGCATAACACCAAACTCATCGGCCATATCGACTGCGACGGCGGCGGGCAGGTCTGGATCGAGGACAACACGCTCTACGTCGCGCATATGAAGGCGCCGAGCGGGACGTCGATCTACGACATTTCAAATCCTGCCTCGCCAAAACTCCTCAGCAAGATCGAACTGCCCGAGGGCTGGCACTCGCACAAAGTGCGCGTGAAGGACGGCATCATGATCGTCAACCACGAGGAGAACGGACCGCGCGACGTTCTGCAGGCCGGGCAGAATTTTCAGGGCGGCCTGATGATTTACGACGTGAAAAACCCTGCAGCGCCCAGGCCCATTACGAAATGGATCACTCACGGCGCGGGCGTGCACCGCTACGATTTCGACGGACGCTACGCTTACGTCTCCGCCACCAAGGAAGGTTATGTCAGCAATATCGTCGTCATCCTCGACCTCGCCGATCCCGCGAACCCGAAAGAGGTCTCTACCTGGCATATCCCGGGCCAGTGGGCGGCGGGGGGCGAGGAATATCCCTGGGCGATGTTCACGCGGCCGCGCTGCCACCATCCCCTGCGCGTCGGCGACAGGCTCTATGTGAGCTACTGGCATCACGGCTTCTACATTCTCGACATTTCCGACATCACGAAGCCGAGGATGGTGGGACACGACCGGCGCAGCCCGGCCTTCCCCAATCCGACGCATACGTGCCTCGTCATTCCCGGCACGCACAAGGGCCGCAAGATCATGGTCGTCGCCGACGAGGACGTCGCCGCGTTGCGCCCGTCCGCGCCGGCCTTCGCGATGGTCTACGACATCACCGACGAGACGATCCCGACTCCGATCTCGACGATCAACGTGCCCGGCCTCGACAAGGACGGTAGCCAGCAGCCTCCGATGACCGGCTGCCATCAGCCCTCGGAAATTTTTTTGGGGACGACGATCCCCTTCGCGTGGTTCGCGCAGGGGCTGCAGATCTTCGACGTGAAGGACCCTTATGCCCCCGAGCGTGTCGGCTGGTACACGCCCGATCCCGCGCCGGGACAGAACCGCTGCTCTTCGAATGACCTCACGATGGACTCACGCGGGCTGATCTATCTGGTGGATCGCATCCGCGGCGTCGATATCATCGAGGCGAAGATGGCGGGATGAACTTTCATCCCCATCTATAGCCAATGCTCCGCACGCTCCTCTTCATTTTCATTCTCTTTGCGATCACGGCGCTGATCCTGTACGCGACAGATCGCGTGCAGCGTTACGGCCCGGCGATCCTGACAGCGTCTTTGGGCGCCATCACCTGCGTGGTCGCGGTTCCCTTCTCGCTGATCCTGCTGCTGATGTACCTCACGGGATCTCCCGGCGAAGCCGCCTATGCCGTGCGCGAACTGCGCTGGCTCGCGCCGACGGGCGTCGTCGGGATCGTGCTTCTGGCCGTTTCGCTGGTCATTCTCTTCCGGCGGGAACCGCCGGCGAGCGACCAGTCCTGACGATCGGCGCCCAATGGGTTGAAAAGCCCGGCACAGGGTTTAGATCGCTGCGATCATGGTTGCTTCAGCTCCCGTTCTCCTCTGGTTTCGCGACGACCTGCGCCTTGCCGACCAACCTGCCGTTCATGCGGCGGCAAAAACGGGGGCGCCTGTACTCGCGTTCTACATCCTTGAGGAAGGCGGCGGCCTGCGTCCGTTCGGCGGGGCGTCCCGATGGTGGCTGCACCATTCGCTGGAAGCTCTTGCTCGCGACATTGAAGGCATCGGCGGCGAACTCCTCTTCCTGCGTGGGGATGCGCGCGAACTCGTGCCAGCTCTCGCGAGAACGTCGGGCGCGTCGCATGCCTTCTGGACACGCCGTTACGGCGCAAGGAAAATCGAAAACGACACGCAGACCAAAACCACGCTGAAAGAGTTCGGCGTCGCCGCCGAAAGCTATAACGGCCAGCTTCTGTTCGAACCTTGGACCATCAACAATAAGGCCGGCCATCCCTTCCGCGTCTTCACACCCTTCTGGCGCACCGTGCGCGAAGGCTACGCGCCACCGGCTCTGCTCCCGCGTCCGAAAAAGCTGATCGGGAGTTCATGGCCTGCCAAAGCGCCCAAACCGGTCACTCTCCCATCGCTCAAACTTCTGCCCAGGAAGCCCGACTGGGCCGGCGGATTGCGCGCTGCATGGACACCCGGCGAAGCAGGCGCAAAGAAGCGGCTGACGCATTTCATCGATGGCCCTCTCGATGGCTATGCCGAGGGACGCGATTTTGCAGACCGCCAGTCGACCTCCCTACTCTCGCCGCATCTGCGCTTTGGCGAGATATCGCCGCGCCAGATCTGGCACGCCGTCACGCACGCCGTGGAAGCGGGCAAAGCTACCGCGCGCAATGTCGACAAGTTTCTGTCGGAGATCGGATGGCGCGAATTTTCCTATCACCTGCTCTTCCACAATCCCGATCTCGCAACGAAAAATTTCAACGCGCGCTTCGACGATTTCCCCTGGGGCAAGGCGAATGCCGCCCATTTGCGCGCATGGCAGAAGGGCCAGACCGGCTACCCCATTGTCGATGCCGGCATGCGCGAACTCTGGCAAACCGGATACATGCATAATCGCGTGCGCATGATCGCGGCGTCCTTTCTCATCAAGCATCTGATGATCGACTGGCGCACCGGCGAAGAATGGTTCTGGGATACGCTCTGCGACGCCGATCCCGCCAACAATGCTGCAAGCTGGCAATGGGTAGCAGGCTCGGGCGCGGACGCTGCGCCCTACTTCCGCATCTTCAATCCGATCATTCAGGGTGAGAAGTTTGATCCCAACGGCGACTACGTGCGGAAATATGTGCCGGAGTTATCGAAGCTCGATGCGAAGGTGATCTACAAACCGTGGACCGCAACGCCCGAACAATTGCAGGCTGCAGGAGTGACGCTGGGCAGGACTTATCCGGAGCCGATCGTTGAACATAACGCGGCGCGCGAACGCGCTCTAGCTGCGTTTGCGAAGTTAAAGGAATAGCTATTTCGCCTTCGGCTTCCGCATCCCGGCTCTGCGCATGATTGCGAGATACGCAGATCGCGGCAGCATGTTCAGCGCCTTCAGCAAGAATTCCATCCGCTTGGGAAAGGCGATCTCAAAACCCTTGCGCTCGAAGCCGTTGCAGATGCGCTGCACGGCGTCGTCGAGTTCGAGCAGGAAGGGCATCGCGTAATCGTTGGCGTCAGTGAGTGGCGTTTTGACATAGCCGGGACATACGGCCTGCACAGTAATGCCCTGCAAGCCGAGATCGACATGCAGAGCCTCGCACATCGCGATCAGCGCCGACTTCGCGGCGCAATAGGCGGCGGCGCCGGGCAGGCCGCCATACCCCGCAACTGAGGCACAGACGGCAATCTGGCCGCGTCCACGCGCCTGCATCGCGCGCGCCACTGGAGCGAAGGCGTTCGTGACGCCATAGAGATTGAGATCGAGCGTGCGGTAAAAATTCTGGCCCATGAAATCGCCGGGCGGATCGCGAAAGTTTCCGCCGGCATTGAGGAAAGCAAGTGCAATCGCGCCATGTTGCGCTTCAATGTCTTCGACAATGCCTGCCATCGCCGCACGATCCGTCACATCGCCCGCGTGAACGAATGCGCGACGGCCTATAGCCTCAGTGTCCCGCGCAAGCGACTGCAATGCGCCTTCGCGCCGGGCGGTGAGCGCCACATCGTAACCGCGCTTCGCCAGTTCAAGCGCCACGCCGCGTCCGATGCCCGAGCTTGCCCCGGTGATCCATGCAATGCCGTCAGCAGTTCTCGCGCGATACATTTTTCTCCTGTCTGCTTCTCTTGAGACGGGCACAGATTATTCCCCGCCATCTCGATTCAGCCAAGCTCGCAGCAGGTTTGCGATTGGGTTGGATCAATGCAGAGGCGCAGATTGTGTTTCATTGATTACCTACTGGGGTGCTCCAACGGAGGCGACAATGAAACTTGTTTCTTACAAATCGGCGGTCATGGCGGCCGGTCTCGCCGCCGCCATACTTGCGACTCCAACCTTGGCGCAGCCGGGACCCGGCGGCGGTCCGGGCATGGGACGCGGCTGGTTCGGCGGCGGTCCCGGCATGATGATGGGCCCATGGCAGATGGGCACGCCGATGATGCGCGCGATGTGCAGCCCGCGTGGGGTCGGATTTGCCGAATGGCGCATCGAGCGCATCGAACGGCTGGTTCGCCCGACCGAAGCGCAAAAGCCCCGGCTCGACGATCTCAGAAAGGCGTCCGAAAAGGCCGCCGAAACCATGGCCGCCGCTTGCCCGGCTGAGCCGCCCGCGAATCCGCAGGCTCGTCTCGAATTCATGGAAAAGCGGACGGAAGCCATGCTTCAGGCCATCAAGACTATGCGCCCGGCCTTCGACGCATTCTATGCCAGCCTGACGGATGAGCAGAAGGCGCGGATGGCTGGGCAAGGTCCGCGCGGCGGCCGCTGGCGCTGATAACGCCGGCCGGCAACACCTGCCTATCTTGCGTCCCCCTGCCCCAATGCTTATCAGGCAACAGGGGCAGGAACGCGAAATCATGCAGTTTCAGAACGACGTCATCGGGGCCATCGGCAACACGCCGCTCATCAAGCTTCAGCGGGCATCTCAGGAGACCGGCTGCACCATTCTTGGCAAGGCCGAATTCATGAACCCCGGCGGGTCCGTGAAGGATCGGGCCGGCCTCGCCATCATCAGGGACGCCGTCGCCAAGGGGCAGTTGAAACCGGGCGGCATGATCGTCGAGGGAACGGCCGGGAATACCGGCATCGGCATTGCGCTCGTCGCCAACACCATGGGCTTTCGCACTGTTATCGTCATCCCGGAAACGCAGAGCCAGGAAAAGAAGGACATGCTGCGCCTGCAAGGCGCGGAACTCATCGAAGTGCCTGCCGTCCCCTATTCCAACCCGAACAACTACGTGAAGGTTTCCGGCCGCCTCGCCGAGCGCCTCGCCAAAGAGCATCCGCAGGGCGCCATCTGGGCGAACCAGTTCGACAATGTCGCGAACCGGCAGGGCCATTTCGAAACCACCGGCCCGGAAATCTGGGAGCAGACAGGCGGCAAGGTCGACGCCTTCACCTGCGCGGTCGGAACCGGCGGCACGCTCGCCGGCGTCGGCATGGCGCTGAAGGCCAAAAATCCGGGCGTGAAGATCGCGCTGGTGGACCCGATGGGCGCAGCGCTGTTCAGCTACTATACGTCGGGCGAATTAAAGTCGTCAGGAACCTCGATCACCGAGGGCATCGGACAGGGCCGGATCACAGCAAATCTCGAAAATGCGCCTGTCGATATCGCCTATCAGATCACCGACGAAGAGGCGCTGCCGATCCTGTTCGATCTCGCAGAACAGGAGGGGCTGCTTCTCGGCGGCTCCTCCGCGATCAACATTGCCGGAGCCATGCGGCTTGCAAAGGATCTCGGCCCCGGCAAGACCATCGTGACCATCCTCTGCGATGGCGGCGCGCGCTACGCATCGAAACTCTACAACCCCGATTTCCTGCGCTCGAAGAACCTGCCTTTTCCGGGATGGATGGACAGGAAGAGCAGCATCGACACGGGGCTGTTGTAACTTATTTTGAGATGCACAGGCCGCGTGCGCCCGCGCACATCGGCCAGAAATGTTCTCGCCTATTCTCCAAACATCGGCAGACGGCAAAGACGCCGCTGACCACCAGAGGAGAGAGAACGATGAGCACCTTCAAGAAGATCGCGACCGGAACCCTTGCCGCCTTGACGCTGGGCGTGACCCTCGCCGCCTCGTCCGCTCCGGCGGAAGCCCGCTGGGGTCGCAACGCAGCCTTCTTCGGCGGCCTCGCCGTCGGCGCTCTGGCGGTTGGCGCAGCCTCGCATGCCTACGCGGCTCCGTCGTACGGCGGCGGCTACTACGTCTCCGGCGGTTCGTGCTGGCTCGAGAAGCGCGCGGTCTATAACGCCTACGGCGATTTCGCCGGCTACCGCCGCATCCGCGTCTGCAACTGATTGCGGGTCTGCAACTGATCGAAGTTTAGATCGACGCTGCCGCGGGCGAGCTCTCTCTCCCGCCCGAAGCGACCGTCGTGAAGCCCTTCAGGCGCAGGCCTGGAGGGCTTTCACGTTTCGATTCATCCAAAACGCAGGAATGTCGTCACGCACGCCGCAATGAGCAGCATGGTGAAAAACGCCGGCACGGCGACAGCCTGGCGCACGGCAACGGAACGACGCATAAAAGAACTCCCGAAAAACCACTGTTTGCCTTCGATGCGTCACACCCTAGCAGCAGCGTCCTAAGTGGGCGTGCAGCATTCGATGCAAATGCGGGCGCGCGCGGTAACCTTTCCTTAAATCTCAAACTGCGTCCGGCAGCTTGATCGGGTGATAGAGCCAGTCGAAACAGCGATAGATGTCTTCGCGGGTTCGCGCCCTGTAGGCCTCGTTGCGGACCTGCGCCTCGACGCCCTCCGTGTGATAGAAGATGTTCCACATATAGCGGCTCTCGAGTTGCACACGCGCCGTGCGCAGAAGCCGTTCCTTTTCGAACCGCGCAAAGGCCGATGAATGGTCTTTGCCGTGCAGCGCCAGCAGTTCGCCCAGCACCACGGCGTCCTCGATCGCCATGCAGGCGCCCTGCGCGAGGGATTGCAGGGTCGCATGGGCTGCGTCGCCCAGCAGCACCGCCCTGCCTTTCGACCAGCCACGGCGCGGCGACCGGTCGGCAATCGGCCAGCGCCGTTCGAGATCCATCATCGCAATCATTTCGCGCATGGCCGGGTGGGCGTCGCGATAGGTATGTTGCAATTCCGCCCGATAGCTTTCCGCATCGCCCTTTTGCGAAAAAGTATCCGTGCGGAAGACAGCCACAATGTTGAATATGCCCGCGTCACGCAGCGGATAGTTGACGATATGGAACCCCGGCCCGGCCCAAAGGACGACGTCCCGCAGGGGTATGCCCGCGGGCGCCTTCTCGATCGGCACGATCACGCGATGGGCGACATAGCCGATGGGTTCTGGCTCGCCGTCGTCCATGATCTGCGCCCGCACGCGCGAGCGGATGCCATCCGCGCCGATCAGCAGATCGCCCTCGACCGTTCGCCCGTCCGCCAGCGCCACGCAAATCCTGTCGGCGTAATCGTTGAAGCCGGTCACCTGCGCATTCTCGTCGAGATGGACATTCGGCAGCGCGCGGCAGCCCTCGGTCAGGCAATTGTGCAGGTCGACCCGGTGGATCACGATATAGGGGTTGCCGTAGCGCGCGAGGAATTCAGGCCCCGTCTCGACCGCCGAAACGGGCTTGCCGTCCATCGCATCGAACATCCAGACGTTTTCCGGCAGAATGCTTTTCTCAAGCACCGCATCTCGCAATCCGAGCCGGTCGAACATAGGGAAGACGTTGGGGCCAAGCTGGATACCGTAGCCGATAGCGCCGAACTGCGGCGCCTGTTCGAGCACGCGGACTTCCGCGCCCTTCTTGCCCAGCGCGATCGCGGCTGCAAGGCCTCCAACCCCGCCGCCGGCGATTATGATGGTTTTTCCCTCGAGTGAGCCCGCCACGTTCCGCCCCCGATCGACAATTGATTAGGGACTTTATGATCTTGGGTTCCGGATTTGTGAAGCGCTCTGATGTCTCAGGCGAAGCGGATCATGATCCAGGCGAAGGCCGCGACCCAGATGCCGAAGGTGATGGCGGGGGCTGCAATGTTGGGGCGGCGGGCGGCGGCGGTCATGTCTCTCTCCTCGTGTAAGAGAGAATGCCCCGTCCCGGCTTTTGCGGATGTGCGCCGGCGCACGCGCTAGGGGCCCCGGCTATTTCGTCAACTGCTCCTTCAGCCAGCCGATGATCATGTTGGGTATGAGGGTCTCGTCCATGCCGGGCTCGCGTCCCATGTGCCTGCCCTTCGAAAATATCCTCGCAGTCTTCGGCGAGCCGTGTTCCATCAGCAGCATGATGTCGGCCGCCGGCGCCTGATCGTCGAGCTTTCCGTTGACCCCGAGGATCGGAGCGGATGGCTTGTCGATCAGCCCGAGGGAAACGAGCGAGAGTTTCGGCGCGGCGTCCAGAAACTCTTCCATGGTCTTGGTCCCCATGGCCCGGCTGCGCGCTTCGAGCAAACTTCCCGCGCCGAACAGGTAGGTCGCGCCGCCTGTCGTAAAGGCGGGCACGAGCCATTCGCGCTGGAAACCGATATGGGCGTTGCCGCCGTGGAAAACGGCCCCACGCACCCGGCGCGGTTCCTCATAGGCCATCCGGGCGGCCCAGTAGCCGCCGAAACTCAGCCCCCATAAGCCGACGCGCGAGCCGTCAACGTCGGTTCTCTTCTCGAGGAAATCGAGCCAGGCTGAATAGGTCTTGTAGGCGTCGGGATCGCCATAACGGGTCGGATTCTCGCCGGTGCCGGGCATGTCGACGTTGAGCACTGCGATGCCTGCCGCCAGCATGCGGTCTGCGGCTCCCATACGGTCTTCCTTCCAGGTGTCGACACCGCCCCAGTTGATCACGACGGGCGGCCGCGCGACGTTCTTCGGCACACGCAGATAGCCGACGAGTTTCGTGTCGCGGAACGTTGTCTCCACGACCTGTACCGGCGGATCGAAATGCGGCGCGGCCTTGCGGAAAATCCGCATGGAAATGTTGTAGGCCTCCAGCTTGCCCGGCGAGGTGGGCGCCGGATAGCGCGCCAGCATGCAGTAGTGAAATCCCCGATGATAGGTATCCGCCAGTTCCGCGGAGGGCGCCCCCTCTTTTGCGCGCGCGTCCCCGCGCGCCTCGTATTCCATCCCGACCTTGCACCAGGCTCTCGCCCACTCGTCACGGTCGAGGCTGTTGATGGTTTTCAGAATCGCGGCTGCGTCGTCCGGCTTGATGTGATCGAACGGATTGATCTTGCCGGCGCGGCGAATCACCTCGGCTTTGACCTGATCCAGAGAGCGCCATTCCGCGCCTTGTGAGTGAGCTGGATTGGCACTGACGCCAAACGCCATGGCGGCTACCAGAAGCAGCTTGCGCATATCAACCTCCCTGCTCCGGCTATTTCGCCGGTTGCGGGAAGTATCGATTGAACCCGTCGACGCTTGCAAGCTGTATTTGTGTCAGGCGAAGCGGATCATGATCCAGGCGAAAGCCGAAACCCAGATGCCGAAGGTGATGGCGGGGGCTGCGATGTTCGGGCGGCGGGCGGCGGCGGTCATGTCTCTGTCTCCTTCGATGATTGGAGACTAGCCGCCAGTCGCCCGGACGGATGTGCGGGGACGCACAACCGCTTGCCCGGCCAAGAGCCAAACAATCTGGGAATGCTCGCGGCCAAGACAGATTGACGCCACGCCCTTGGCAGGCGCACACTTTCGAAAAATTCGAATGATGGGAGGAGAAGATGCGGGCTCTTGCGGCTGCCGCCTGCGGCGCAACACTTTTTTTGGCGAGCATCGTTTCGGCTTGGGCTCAGACGGCCGACGACTTTTACCGCGGCAAGACCCTGAACATCATCGTCGGCTACGGACCGGGCGGCGGCTACGACCTCTATGCCCGCATCCTCTCCCGCTACATGGGCAAATACATTCCGGGCAATCCGACGATAGCCGTCCAGAACATGCCCGGCGCAGGGAGCCTGCGCGCCGCCAACCATCTCTATAACGTGGCCAGCAAGGATGGGACTGTCATCGGCACGTTCGACATGAACGTGCCGTTGCTGGGCATCGTCGGCGACAAGAATGCGCTGTTCGATGCGCGCAAATTCACCTGGCTTGGTTCGCTGTCGAATTTCAGCGCGGACGCTTATGTCCTTTGGGCGCGCAAGAACGGCCCGGTCTCCGACGCCGCCAGCCTCCTGAAGGCGGACGGCCCGGTGATGCAGGTGGGTGTGGTGGCGGCTGGCGCCAGCGACTACGATCTCGGGATCATGCTCAGCGAAGATTTCGGCATGCGCCTTCGCATGGTGACAGGCTATCCCAGCAGTTCAGCCATCGGACTTGCGCTCGACAAGGGCGAAAGCGACGGCCAGTTCGTGACCTATCTGTCGTCGCGCATCATCAAGAAGGACTGGGGCGTTCCCGGCTCCAACATTCAGGTGATCCTGCAATTCGGCCGTGCGACGCGCCATCCCGATCTGAAGGATGTGCCCCTCGTCAGCGAATTCGCGAAAACCGAATTTCAGCGCCGGCTGATCGCCGTTTCCGAAGCGCCGTTCAGATTGTCGCGGCCCTATGTCGGGCCTCCCGGCATTCCCGCCGACCGTATCAAGATGTTGCGAGACGCCTTCGATCAGGCCGCAAAAGATCAGGGCCTGCTGGGCGAAGCGGAGAAGATCAATCTCGAAGTCAGCCCCGTATCCGGATCGCAGGCGGACCGGGAGATCGAGGAACTCACGAAATCGCCGCCGGATGTTCTGAAGCGGCTGTTACAACTGCGGGAGAAGGTCACGAAGTAGCCCGGCGCAGGCCTCAGGCGAAGCGGATCATGATCCAGGCGAACGCCGAAACCCAGATGCCGAAGGTGATGGCGGGGGCTGCAATGTTGGGGCGGCGGGCGGCGGCGGTCATGTATCTGTCTCCTTCGATGTTTTGGAGACTACCCGCGAGACCGCCGCGCAGATGTGCGGGTGCGCACACGATCATCCTGGCGTCGGAAATTCCTGCCCCGACCATTCCGTTGGCGTGTCGCGCTGTTTTCTAGCGATCTCGTCGGCCAGAACCGCGAGCCGTGCTTTGACGGCCTCCGGCACGCGTGGCGAAAGCGTAAGGCGCACCGCTTCCAGCGCTTCCACCCCGATCTGTCTCACAACACCCGGCTTGAAACTGCCGCTGGCGACGTCCTTCACGGCGTCGAACAAGGCCTGCCCGGAATCGGCATAGGCTGACGCAATGAAGACGTCGGGCTCGATCTGCGTCCAGTCGACGACATTGCCGATCTGCTGGACGCCCCTCTCCCGGCAGGCCTCGACCGCGCCTATCCGGCCCGCGTTCAGCATGGTGAAGATAACATCCGCTCCGGCGGCGATCATCGCGAGCGCGACCTTCTTGGAGAGCGCATTGTCGTCCTGATTGCCGGAAAAATTGGTGAGCAGCTTCACGTTCGGATTGGCGAAGGCGACGCCATTGGCATAGGCGGCGCGACCCTTCAGGCCCGGCGTCACGCGGATGCCGGACATATGGCCGACAACGCCGGTCTTCGTGGTCAGGGCCGCCAGCACCCCGGCCAGAAAGGCGGAGTGCTCCTGCAACACTTCGTAGCTCGCAAGATTCGGCCCGGTGACATTGCCTTGAGTGACTACAAAGCGGACCTGCGGAAATTCATCGGCGACGGCCTTGGCCGCGGAATTGTTCTGGCCGCCGTGGGCAATGACGAGAGATGGACCCGCTTTCGCGAGGGCGCGCAGGGCGGCGGCGAGTTCATCGGGTTTCGGGGCGATGCCCTGCGTGAAAGCGGTGGAGACGCCAAAAGCCTTTTCGGCGCGCTTCAAACCATCGTAGCCCGCCTGCATGAAGCCCCGGTCGTCGACCTTGCCGGCAAAAAGAGCAGCGATTGAATGCCTGGTCTGGGAGAAAGCCGGGCCGGCGACGAAAAGCGAGGCGGCGGCGGCAAGAAACGAACGGCGATTGGAGAGGGAGGACATGGGAGGCTCCGGCTTCGATCCGATCGAAGCAAGCAGCCAATGTGCCAATGCGTCAAGCGAAGCGGATCATGATCCAGGCGAAAGCCGCGACCCAGATGCCGAAGGTGATGGCGGGGGCTGCAATGTTGGGGCGGCGGGCGGCGGTCATTGTCTCTCTCCAGGGCCGGTGTGTTCCGTCTGTGAGAGGACCATGCCATGATGCCCCGGAAGCCGATGTGCGCACGCGCACGCGGAACGAATGATCCGGAAAGAATTGGAGACGCCCGTGACCGCCAGCGTGAACGACATTTTGCCCCAGCCGCTCGTTTCCACCGAATGGCTCGCCGCAAACCTCGGCTCGCCCGACCTGAAAGTGGTGGATGGCTCCTGGTATCTTCCGGCCATGAACCGCGATCCCAAGGCCGAATTTCTGGCCGGGCACATCCCCGGCGCGGTTTATTTCGATATCGACGAGATCGCCGACCATTCCACCGACCTGCCGCACACCCTGCCCTCCGATGCGGATTTTGCGGCCAAGGTTGGCGCGCTCGGGCTGTCGAATGGCGACCGCATCGTCGTCTATGACGGCGGCGGGTTGTTCTCCGCGCCCCGCGTGCGCTGGATGCTGAAAAAGTATGGCGCCGCCGATGTCGCCATTCTCGATGGCGGGATGCCCAAGTGGAAGGCCGAGGGGCGTGCGCTGGAAATCGGCGCGACGAAGCCGACGCCAGCGCATTTTTCGGCAAAGCTCGATCGCACGGCTGCCGTCTGGATCGATGAGGTTGCGGCCAGCCTGAAAGCGGGATCGGCGCAGGTCGCGGACGCCCGCTCGAAACCCCGCTTCGATGGCGCCATGCCTGAACCGCGTACCGGCATTCCGGCCGGCCACATGCCCGGCGCGGTCAATCTGGCGACAACCGACCTGGTGGCGGACGGACGCCTGAAACCTGTGGAAGCACTGAAGAAGGCGATCGCCGCCGCGGGACTAGATCCATCGAAGCCCGTGATCACGTCCTGCGGCTCCGGCGTTTCCGCCACGATCATCAATCTGGCTTTCGAGGCCTCGGGCTATCCCGAGCCTCTTCTTTACGATGGCTCGTGGACCGAATGGGCTTCGAAAGGTATGCCGGTAGCGACTGCCTGAAATGCGGCCATCGTGGCCGGCGACATGACGATCAGATTTATTTGATCGGCACGCACGAAAAGCTGGGAACCCGCTGTTTACGCGCGGGTTGGAGATTCGGCTGGGGCGCTCCAGAAAGGAGACCGCCATGTGCGATTATTCACTTGAAATGTATGCATCAAGGCCTGCCCGCGAAGGCGAGCAATATCAGACGACACGCTTTGCCTCAGGCAGCATTGGCGTGACGGTTCCCAAGGACGGAACGACGGCCATCTGCATCGCCTGCGACACCCGCCTGGAAATCGAGAATATTCCGGCGACCGTCAGGGACGGATGTGGCGTCGGCCCTCGCGAGGTCGTGACGTTCTCCTCGCTGCCCTACGGCGGGTATCGCGACGCTGTAATGTTCGAGAACGGCAAGCAGGTATCGCTGCAGCAGCTCGGCGAAGGCGTGCGCGTCAGCATCGTGCCGCAGCATGTCGAAACGCAGCTGGAACGGATTGCCGAACTGGTTTGAACTCAGGCGTCCGTCAACGTGAGTTGATGGCGGTCTGACTCCGCTCAGACCGCCTCATTTCTATTCATAGATGCATAATTTATAGGCATATTGCCTATTTTGTGCGAAATTATCTGGGCGCGCAACAGATACGGTCGCGCATTTCGCAGTCAGTTCGCGCCGAAAATTAGCATATATTCGGGTTGGCTATTTGGCATGACGGGTGCTAGGGAGCGCCTGTCGGGAGCCGATACTGCTCGCCGGACCTCTCTTCGAGGGGTTCATCCAGCCTTTTTCGTGCCGGGAGATGCGTCGCGCTATGAAGAAAATCGAGGCTATCATCAAGCCGTTCAAGCTGGACGAAGTGAAGGAAGCGCTGCAGGAAGCGGGGCTTCAAGGCATTACAGTGACAGAGGCCAAAGGCTTCGGCCGGCAGAAGGGCCACACCGAACTCTACCGCGGCGCGGAATATGTCGTCGACTTTCTGCCCAAGGTGAAAGTCGAGATCGTATTGGGCGACGACGTGGTCGAGCGCGCTGTCGACGCCATCCGCAAGGCCGCCCAGACCGGCCGCATCGGAGATGGCAAGATTTTTGTATCGAACATCGAAGGCGCGATTCGCATTCGCACCGGCGAGACCGGCATGGATGCGATCTGACCCGTAGTCGAACCCGGATATTCCCCTTCCCGGCAGGCCTTCCAGGCTCGTCCGTGAAATCCCCCAGCTTTCAACCGCAGCTGTCATAAAGAAAGGCAAGTGACATGAAGACCGCCAAGGATGTCCTCAAGGCGATCAAGGACAATGATATCAAGTACGTGGATCTGCGCTTCACTGATCCGCGCGGCAAGTGGCAGCACGTCACCTTCGACCTGAACCTGGTCGACGAAGAGCTCTTCGCCGAAGGCACGATGTTCGACGGATCGTCGATTGCCGGCTGGAAGGCGATCAACGAATCCGACATGACCCTGATGCCGGACCCGGAAACCGCGACGATCGACCCGTTCTTCGCCTCGCCGACGATGGTCATCACCTGCGACGTGCTCGAGCCGTCGACGGGCGAACCCTACAACCGCGACCCGCGCGGCATCGCCAAGAAGGCGATGGCTTACATGAAGTCGGCCGGCGTCGGCGATACCGCCTATTTCGGCCCGGAAGCCGAATTCTTCATTTTCGACGACGTGAAGTTCAAGTCCGATCCCTACAATACGGGCTTCACGCTCGACTCGATCGAACTGCCCGAAAACATGGATACGGATTACGAGGGCGGCAACCTCGGCCACCGCATCCGCACCAAGGGCGGCTACTTCCCGGTCCCGCCGATGGATTCGGCGCAGGACATGCGCTCCGAAATGCTCGCGGCGATGGCGTCCATGGGCGTCAAGGTCGAGAAGCACCACCACGAGGTGGCGTCCGCCCAGCACGAACTCGGCATGAAGTTCGACACGCTGATCACGATGGCCGACCACATGCAGATCTACAAGTACTGCATTCATCAGGTCGCGCAGAGCTACGGCAAGACGGCGACGTTCATGCCCAAGCCCATCTTCGGCGACAACGGCTCGGGCATGCACGTCCACCAGTCGATCTGGAAGGCCGGCAAGCCTGTCTTCGCGGGCAACAAGTACGCCGACCTCAGCCAGGAATGCCTGTGGTACATCGGCGGCATCATCAAGCACGCCAAGGCGCTGAACGCGTTCACGAACCCCTCGACGAACTCCTACAAGCGCCTCGTCCCCGGCTATGAAGCCCCGGTTCTGCTCGCCTATTCGGCGCGCAACCGTTCGGCCTCCTGCCGTATTCCGTGGACGTCGAACCCGAAGGCCAAACGCGTCGAGGTTCGCTTCCCCGATCCGACCGCGAACCCCTACCTCGCCTTCTCGGCCATGCTCATGGCCGGTCTCGACGGTATCGCGAACAAGATCGATCCGGGTCCGGCGATGGACAAGGACCTCTACGATCTCCCCGCAAAGGAGCTCAAGAAGATCCCGACCGTCTGCGGCTCGCTGCGCGAAGCCCTGCAGAACCTCGACAAGGACCGCACCTTCCTCAAGTCGGGCGGCGTCTTCAACGACGACTTCATCGACGCCTATATCGAGCTGAAGATGACCGAAGTGATGCGTTTCGAAATGACGCCGCATCCGGTCGAGTTCGACATGTACTACTCCTGCTGATCTGCGAAACAGCACCGATAAGGAAAGGGCGCCTCGCGGCGCCCTTTTTGTTTTGCATGAGAAATCTGTTTTAATCTTCTGATTTATATTATAATTTTTGCAATATTAATTCGACGCTTCAGCGCCCCAGCGGATCGTTATAGCGCTGCGGAGCGCCCTCTTCCGCAGCGTTACCAGAAGTCGGACCATCGTCGTTGGCGGCGACAGGCACAATCGCAACAACCGCAGACAATCCAGCCAAAGGCGCGTCCACGTCGCCTCGCGACAGCCCTTCGGCGCCGCGCCGGTCGAGCGGACGGAAGATGCTGACGACAGTCATGGCGAGCATCACCGCGGCGATGCTGCGCACATCGCCAGTGCCGCAGGCGCAACCGACGCAGAGCGCGCCCATGATCGTGAACGTGTCGGCGCCCGCATTCGAGAATATCGCGGGACTGCCGGCGCACCATTGAAGCGCCGCCCGCCCCCCTGCGACAATCACGAAACAGATGCCCACCGTCAGCGCCATGAGCATAACCAGCGTCAGCGCCTGCGGCCGCACGGCGACCATCGCGACGAGTCCGACTGCCGCTACCGCCGCGTGAAAAAGGCTCGCATCTGGATAGCCGCGCATGCGCCGCTCGAGCCCGAAAAAGGCTCCAAGCAGCAGAGCCGCAGACACCTGCGCGACGATCTGCGTCAAGGCGTCAGCCACGCCATTAACTCCCCGTTAGTACTAACGAAGCGTTAACAGCCCGACGTCGCCGCGGCGAGCGCAGACTTTTCCTATAGTTAACCTGGAACTTTCGGATCAGCCCAAGCGGGAATATTGTCGCCGATAGCAAGAGGGGGACCTTTTGCCCTGAAAATCGAAAGGGTCCGCTCGCCACACGAGCAGACTCTTTTGAGTGGATCTCCGCAGCTTCCGCACTACCTTTAAACGGGACAATCGGCGCCCGGCAAACTATAGCCTTCGATGCGGCAAGAGTTTGCTTCTGCAAGGCGCATCAAGGTGCCGCCCCTGGATTTGTTTCGTACTTCCGAAAGTTCTGAGCAGATTTAAGTTTATCTACGCCCTGGCGCGGCGGCGCCCTTGCGGACGGCGAAAGCGAGATTTCCCGGCGTCGCCTTGACGACGACGCTCTTGATAACGGCGTGAGCCTCCGCCTGCGTCTTGACGAGACCATGCCTCTGCCAGAAGCCCGCAATTAACTGCCGGTCTGCTTCTGTCATTTTCATGCAGGCCAGCCAATGCACACCCGCAACACGGTTTGAGGGCTTCGCCTCGACGCGCTCGATCCATTCGGCAGTTTGCCGGTGTTCGACCTCGTAGCTCCACAAAGTATCCGAATTCGTCTGTGTACCGGTCGCGAAGACATCGAGCGACCCATTACGCAGGATGACGAAGGCCTGATAGAGCATGAACTCCGTCACCCGATCAGCATGACCGGAAAACGACTGCAGGAATTCATCAAGCGCGCAATCTTCCTTTTCCTCGACGAAGGAAACCAGCTCACGTGCTCTCGCCGTCTCAAAGATAAAGGGCGTGACATTGAGGGCGGCGACCAGCGCATGAGCGGCTGCATCAAGCCCGAAATAGTTGAGGCAAAACGCAAAAGATCGCGCAGAAGCTCCTCGCAGTTGCGAAACGGTCTGTAGCGATTGACCGGCGGCATTCAGAAAATCTGCAGTTGTGGTCGGCGCGATGAAATGATTCTTCGCATCAAGCACCATATAATGACTCTCCGCCACAACGCACGCTGCCTGCACTTTAAGTGCCTGCTGAGTGGTCCAGCCATCAGTTATGGGCGAGCGAATGCCAAAATCCCGAGCGTTCAGAAGTCTAACCTGAAAGGCGGCTAGAATTTTATGCAACTCCCCTGCCCGTGCTGCAGGCAACTCAGAGTCTTCGTTCCAGATCAAATAGACAGAGCTAAAGGCGGCGCGATCTGCAAAACGCGCGAGCGACCGCGCCTGAATGAGCAGGAATTCGAGATCGCGCTGACAGAAAATGCAGAGAACGCCGAGCGAGACATCATGAAATTCGATGGCTTTCGAATCGAAAACAATGCGTCTCTTTACTACCGGCTGACCTGCCTTTCCATTTAATGGAGAGGACATTGAACGCATGAACTGGGTTACTCGACATTTAACATCCCACAGGTAATTAATGTCATACGGATTTACAATTGTCCATAGAGGCTTGAATTTGCCAACTTTCCATAGGGGACATAGTTAATGGCGTGCGCAGGGACGAGGCCCGGCTTGCCGTCCAGCTGGAGTTGACCCGGTTCCGTGGACGGTTCACGGCTTGGGCGGGTCAGGTCAGCTCATTGTGTTTCCTTTCGTACTCAATCGGCGAGAGGTAACCCAGCGCCGAATGGCGGCGTGACGGGTTGTAGAAGCCCTCGATGAAGTGGAAGACGGCCATCCTGGCCTCGCTGTGTGAGCGGAAACGATGCCGGTCTGGCCTGCTGCCGGTTTGATGGACACCGAGATTGGGTGCTTCATGAAGCCGGAGGTATGCGATGCAAAGGCGTAGGTTCAGTAAGGAGTTTAAGTTCGAAGCTGTCAGACTGGTTCGCGAGCGGGGCGTAAGTGTCGCTCAGGCGTCTCGGGACATTGATGTTCACGAGAACGTTCTTCGCAAGTGGATGAAGGAGTTCAGCTCCGATCCGAAGCAGGTCTTTCCCGGTCATGGCCAGCAGAAGCCCGAACAGCTCGAGATCGACCGGTTGCGGCGAGAAGTCACGAAGCTCAAGGCGGAGCGCGACATCCTAAAAAAGGCCGCAGCCTACTTCGCGAGGGAGTCGACATGAAGTTCGGCTTTATCGCGAAGCACCGTTCGATCTGGCCGGTGGCATGGCTGTGCGAAGCACTGGGTGTCTCCCGTTCGGGATTCCACGCCTGGCTCGAACGCGGGCCAAGTGAGCGCGCCCGAACCGACGAAGCGCTGATGTCGACGATCCGATCGAGCTTCGTGACCAGCGCGCGAAC
>CAINED010000025.1 GCA_903847605.1 uncultured Hyphomicrobiales bacterium
GTTGCAAATCCTGATCGGCCTCGGAACATCCGCGAGTTTCGCGCCGCTGATGATCGACGTCTCCCACTGGTTCATGAAACGCCGTGCGCTGGCCGTCGCACTCGCCTCCTGCGGCAATTATCTTGCCGGCACGCTTTGGCCCCCGCTGCTGCAGCTTTCGATTTCCAGTTACGGCTGGCGCATGTCGATGATCGGCATTGGCGTCATCTGCATCGCAACGCTGCTGCCGCTCGCTTTCCTGATGCGTCAGCGCGCGCCGGCAGAAGCCGGCTCCCATGCGCCGCCGGTCTCGCGCTTCGGCACATTGGCCGTGCCCCAGAATGTCCTGTTCGTATTGCTGATCGTCGCCGGCTTCGCCTGCTGTATCGCGATGGCGATGCCCCAGGTTCACATGGTCGCCTATTGCAACGACCTCGGCTATGGCGCAGCGCGCGGCGCGGAAATGCTTTCGGTCATGCTCGGCCTCGGCGTCGTCAGCCGCATCGTCTCCGGCTTCATCGCCGACCGCATCGGCGCATTGTCGGCGCTGTTGCTGGGCTCCACGCTTCAGGGCGTCGCTCTGTTTCTCTATCTCTTCTTCGACAGCATGACATCGCTCTACGTCATTTCAGGCCTGTTCGGACTATTTCAGGGCGGCATCGTGCCGATGTATGCGGTCATCGTGCGCGAATACTTTCCGTCTGCGAAAGCGGGCGGAACTGCCGGCGTCGTAATAATGGCGACACTCGTCGGCATGGCGGCAGGCGGCTGGATGTCGGGCTTCATCTTCGACTGGACGGGTTCCTATCGCATGGCGTTTCTCAACGGCCTCGCGTGGAATCTCGTCAACGTCGCGATCACCGCTTTCCTGCTGCTGCGCTCGCGCACGCCGAAGGCAGCGGTTGCTTGATGATCACTCGATCATGCCCAGCGCGTTGAGATAGAGATCGAGGATCGTCTCTTCTTCCTTGCGCTTTTCATTGTCCTGACGGCGGATCGACACGATCTTGCGCATGATCTTGGCGTCGAAACCGTTGCCCTTCGCCTCGGCGTAAACTTCCTTGATGTCGTCGGCGATGGTGCGCTTCTCCTCCTCGAGCCTTTCGATGCGCTCGATGAAGGCGCGCAAATGGGAAGCGTTGACGGTTGCGGAATCCATGTCGAACCTGCGGGGGTGAAGTGAGCAATGGCGGCGAGAGCCGCCTTTCAAAGGGGAGCAAAGCCGGTATGGCCGCGCGGGGTCAACCGCTGCGGCGGGTTATTCCACGTAATCCCCAGTCGATTTCTGCCGATCTAGCCGTGCTTGTGCGCGGCGGCGGGCGATGTCGCGAACTTCTGCAACTGATCGGCCGAGGCTTCCCTCTGATAGAGCTTTTTCCACTCGTCATAGGGCATGCCATAGACCTCTTCGCGCGCTTCTTCCTTGCCGAGCTTCACGTCGCGCTCGTCGGCAGCGTCCTTCAGCCAGTTGGAAAGGCAGTTGCGGCAGAAGCCCGCAAGATTCATCAGGTCGATATTCTGCACGTCGGTGCGCCCGCGCAGATGCTCCACGAGGCGGCGAAAGGCAGCGGCCTCGAGTTCCGTGCGCGTCTTGTCGTCGATGTCGCTCATGTCGGGTTCCCCTCGGTAAGGCGCATGCTCAGGCTGGTGCCCGCGCGGCTGCCGTGAAATTCGATTTTATGCATTTCGGGCCGCGAAAGCACCTTTGCAAGGGGGCCGGCCAGTTGCGCGGCCCAGTCCTGCGCGCCTTCCGATGTCCCAATCAGATCCTGCCGCAATTCGATCAAAACATGGGCGAGCCCGCGCTCGGTGCCGAGCTCATACAGGGTGTCGCCGACAAGCGCCCCGTCATAAGGCTCGTTGTCGCCGACATTTTGCTGCCCGGCGGTTTCGAGTTCTTCCAGCAGGGCGGCGGCGAGCCGCTTGTCCACATCCCAGAGCAGGCCGATTTTCCAGGGCCGCAGATGGCCGCGCCAAGACGGCGTGAAGGAATGAAGCGAGACGATCGCAGGCAGCGGTCCTGCTGCGATCATCTCGTCGATCCGCTGCCGTGCGGCGTCGCGGTAGGCCTGCCAGAAGCGGCGCTTGCGGCGTTCCACTTCTGCCTCGTCCACGCGCGCATTGCCAGGAATGATCGAGCCGTCGGAAATCCGCATGACCAGCGTCGGGTCGTCGCCACCGCGATTGGCGTCGATCAGGAGGCGGGAGAATCGGGTGAGGAGGGCTGGCGCATCGAAATGTTTCGCCAGCGCGCGCGTCACGTCGGCAGCGCCGATGTCATAGGCGATGTGGCGTTCAAATTCCGAAGCCGGCAGGCCGAGTGTCCCGTATTCCGGCGGCAAAGCGTTCGAGGCGTGATCGCAGATGAACAACACGCCCGCGTCGGCGCGGCCGGAAATCTCTTCCACCGCAGCATACGCGCTGTTCTCTGTTTCGCCGACCATTCCCTGCATTTTCAACCTGCTCCGCAAGAGGTTAGATAGACGCACTCCTCCTGGCGCGCCACCTCGGAATCTACCGCTGTCCAACGGCTCACCCGATCCCGCCCCCGAACCATCGCGGCTGCCCGCCGATTCTCTGGCGTTGCTGGCGATCTCCGCGGTCGCGATGGGGGCTTCGCCGATTTTCGTGCGCCTGGCCGAAATGGGCCCTTTCGCCAGCGCCTTCTGGCGGCTGGCGCTGGCGCTTCCCGTGCTCTGGCTCTGGAGCCGCTGGGAGACGGGACCCGGCGGCCCACCGGCCCATGCGGCGGCGCTCGGGCCGGTGCTCCTGGCCGGCGTCGCCTTCGCCGGCGACCTCATGTTCTGGCACCTTGCCATACTCAACACGAGCGTTGCCAACGCCACCTTCTTCGCGACGACCTCGCCGATCTGGGTGTTCCTCTTCGGCTATCTTTTCCTGCGCACGCGCGTGAGCGCAGCAAGCCTTGCGGGCCTCGGTCTCTGCCTCGTGGGC
The DNA here is from genome assembly GCA_903847605.1 of uncultured Hyphomicrobiales bacterium. Classification (GTDB taxonomy): domain Bacteria; phylum Pseudomonadota; class Alphaproteobacteria; order Rhizobiales; family Beijerinckiaceae; genus Terripilifer. The sequence goes on from CAINED010000025.1 coordinate 2,935, forward strand.
GGCGCCTTTCTGATCAGCGAAACCGTGACTTTGGCCCCAGGCCGTCTTGCGGGCGATGTCGCGGGAATCGTCACGGCGGTTTTCTTCGCGACCTATATGCTCGCTGTCAGCGCCGCGCGGGCGCGAGGGCTTGCGGCTGGAAGGGCCACCTTCGCCCTGACGGCGATCTCAGCTCTCCTCCTACTCATCGTCACGCTGCTGTCAGGCGAGCGGCTCATGCCGCCGACGGCCTCTGCCTGGGCGGCGCTGCTGGCGCTGGCGCTTGTCTCGCAGGTAGCGGGACAGGGCCTCGTCGCCGTGGCGCTCGGAAGGCTGCCCACCAATTTCTCCTCGCTGGTGATCTTCCTTGAAGCCATCGCCGCAGCCGCCCTCGGCTGGATCTGGCTCGGCGAAGCCCTCGGCCCGGCGCAATATCTCGGCGGCGCGCTGATCTTCGCGGGCATCTGGCTGGCCCGGCCGCGGGCGTCCAAATCTTGATCCCGCCGGATTCTTTGCCGATAAGCCAAGCCCGTAACCTGCCATACACGAATTTGGCATCCACTTGCCATCGCATGCCCCGAAAGTGATGATTCGGATGAGGGTTCTGCGGACCGCCATGATTCGAGCTTTAAAGATTCATTCTGCAAGACAAGCCGCGCGCCGGGCGCTGGGCGCCGCCTGCCTTGCTGCGGGCCTCGCCTTCGCCGGCCCTGCCCTTGCGGACTTCCGCCTCTGCAACGATTCCTCGCTGCGCGTGAGCGTGGCTCTCTCCTTCACCGACGGCACCGGCTGGGTGACGGAAGGCTGGTGGAATCTCAAGCCCAACACCTGCGAGACCTTGCTGCGCGGGCCGCTCGCTGCGCAGTATTACTATGTCTATGCAATGGACGAGCGCGGCGGCGAGTGGAAGGGCAAGGCCTTCATGTGCACGCGCGACCGCGAATTCCGCATCGTCGGCCGTCAGAATTGCCTCGTGCGCGGCTTCGACCGCACGGGCTTTTTCGAAATCGACACCGGCAAGGATGCGAAAAGCTGGACCGTCCAGTTGACCGACAAGCAACAGGCGCAGGCGCGCAACTGAGCGCGATGCGGCAATATTTAAGGAGTTGGAATGAGACGGCGCCGAAGCGTCAAGATTCTCGTAACGCTCGGTCCGGCCTCGCAGGAAGCTGAAGTCGTCGAACAGTTGTTTGAGGCCGGTGCGGATATCTTCCGCATCAACATGAGTCATACGAGCCATGACGGGATGCGCGAGCGCATCGCGACAATCCGCGCCATCGAGGCGAAACATGGTCGCCCCATCGGAATTCTCATCGACCTGCAGGGCCCCAAGCTGCGCATCGGCGAATTCGCGAATACCGCCGTCGAATTGAAGAAGGGCGACACCTTCACGCTGGACCGCAAGAAGGCGCCGGGCGACGAAAAGCGCGTCTGCCTTCCGCATCCCGAAATCCTGCGTGCGCTCGAACCCGGCCATGTCGTGCTGATCGACGATGGCAAGGTGAAACTGAAAGTGGAAAAAGTCTCGGCGGACGGCGCGCTCGCGCGCGTTGTTGTCGGCGGGCGTATCTCGAACCGCAAGGGCGTCAGCCTGCCTGACACCGAAGTGCCGGTATCCGCGATGACCGAGAAGGATCAGTCCGATCTCGAGGCGGGACTTCATGCCGGCGTCGACTGGGTCGCGGTTTCCTTCGTGCAGCGTCCTGAAGATATCGCCGCCGTGAAGAAGATCGCGCGCGGCCGCGCGCTCGTGCTCGCCAAGATCGAAAAGCCGCAAGCAATTCCGCGTCTCGCTGAAATCATGGAAGTCGCCGACGCCCTGATGGTGGCGCGCGGCGATCTCGGCGTCGAAATGCCCGTCGAGAAAGTGCCGGGAATCCAGAAGCGCATCACGCGCATGGCGCGCCGCTACGGCAAGCCGGTCGTGGTCGCGACGCAAATGCTGGAATCGATGATTTCGGCGCCTGTGCCGACGCGCGCCGAAGTCTCCGATGTTGCGACCGCCGTTTACGAAGGCGCAGACGCCATCATGCTGTCCGCCGAAAGCGCCGCCGGACAATATCCGATCGAGAGCGTCGCGATGATGAATCGTATCGCCGAGGAGATAGAAGCGGACGATATCCATCGCGCGATCCTCGTTGCGCAACGCGATACGCCCGAAGCGACGGGACCCGACGCCATCGCGGTCGCCGCGCGCGACGTGGCGGAGACGCTTGATTTGCGCGCCATCTGCGCCTGGACATCGTCGGGTTCGACCGCGCTGCGCGTCGCACGCGAAAGGCCTCGCGCGCCTGTTCTCGCCTTGACGCCGGATATAGTGACAGCGCGCCGGCTTTCCATCGTCTGGGGCGTTCACCCCATCGTTACGGAAGACGCGAAGGACGATAACGACATCGCCGCGCGCGCCTGCCGCATCGCGGCCTCCGAAGGCTTCGCGCGCGACAACGAGCGCGTGCTTGTCATCGCAGGCCTTCCCTTCGGCACGCCCGGCGCGACGAACATGCTGCGCATCGCGTTTACGGAAGGGCGATAGAACAGCCATTTATATCTCCGGCCGTTCCTTCACTCGCTCGAAGACGAGTCGAAACCGGCTCATCTTTCCCGTGAGCGGATTGATCATCGGCGCAGTCGAGACATGCAGGGTGTCGTCGCCCTCAAGCCGCCAGTAGCGCATCTGTTCCGTGCCGGTCCACGACTGGTTCCAGCTGACATCGAGATCGTAGAAGACCTGATCGCCCTCGACGCGCCACCAGCCGGCATAGCCGATCAGCGTGCGATGCAGTTGCGCCGCCTCTTCATCTGTCGGCGGATTATGGGTGGCGGCCTTGCGGCTGGAATCCGTCGTGAGATTCACCATGCGCCCGTCGGCCATGAAACTCATGAATCCGTTCGGCGCGGTCGACAGATTCGAACGTGGCCGCTGCCCCTCTTCCTCGACCATGCCGGACATTTGTTTCCAGGTTCCGATCAGCTTTTGCGGATCTTGCGATTTATCGGACATGGTTTCCTCGCCGGTTATGTGGTTAGATTGAATTCAATAAACACGGATTGCTTTCCGGAGGAAACATGGATCTGGGATTGAAGGGCCGCAAGGTGCTGATCACCGGCGGCTCGCAGGGCATCGGACTCGCCTGCGCGCGCGGATTTCTCGCCGAAGGCTGCGATGTCGCGATCGCCGCGCGCGATCAAAAAAAGATCGACGATGCCATCGCGTCGCTGCGCGATGCCGGACCCGGCAAGATCACGGGCAAATCCATCGACCTCTCGCAACGCGGCGCCGCAGACCGGCTCGCGGATGCTTTTCCGGATACGGACATTCTCGTCAACAATGCCGGCGCGATCCCCATCGGCGACATCTTCGAAGTCGATGAAGAACGCTGGCGCGCCGCATGGGATCTCAAGGTTTTCGGCTACATCAATCTCACGCGCGCCATGTATCGCCACATGAAAGGCAAGGCTCCCAAGGCCATCGTCAATGTCGTGGGAACCGGCGGGGAAAAAGCGCAATGGCGCTATGCCTGCGGCACGCCCGCCAACATCGCGCTCTATGGTCTGACGAAAGCCATGGGCGGACGCAGTATCGACGACGGCATCCGTATCGTTGCCGTGAGTCCCGGCGCCGTCGAGACAGAGCGTTGGCGCAACCTGCACAAGAAGCGGGCGCGCGACAAATTCGGCACCGACGAAAACTGGCGCGAAATTTTGAGCGACGACCAGCCATTGAAGCGCGCGGCCTCGCCCGAAGAAGTCGCAAACGTCGTCGTCTTCATGGCGTCGGATCGCGCTAGCTGGGTGTCGGCCGAAGTCGTGACTGTCGATGGCGGCAGGCTGCATCGCGAAAACTGGTTCTGATCGCAAGGGGGATTCCTGCATGAAAACGAAAGTCCTTCTTCTCGCCGCCGCGCTGCTTTTCGCGCCGCAGGTTCACGCACAAAACTATCCCTCCAAAACCATTCGCGTCATCGTGCCGGTGACGCCCGGCGCGCTCAGCGACATCGTGGCGCGGCGCATCGGGGCTGCGGCCTCGCAGATCATGGGACAGCAATGGGTCTTCGAGAACAGGCCCGGCGCAAACTTCATCGTGCCGGCCGAAGCCTGCCGCCGCGCAAATCCCGACGGCTATACGTTCTGCGTTCTCTCCACTTCGGCGCTGACCTTCAATCCGCATCTCATCGAAAACCTTCCCTATAATCCCGCGACCGATCTGAAAGCCGTCATCAATCTCGGCATGTTTGTCGGCGGTCTCGTCGCCTCGCCGAAAATCGATGTGAAATCCATCGACGATCTCAAGAAGGCGATGCTGGCAAAGCCAGACGGTTTCAACTTCGGCACCTACGGACCTTCGACGAGCCCGAATATCTTCCGCCTCTTCCTGCAAGAGCGGCTCGGGGTGAAGGCGGCTGAAATTCCCTACAAGGGCGCGAACGAACTCGTGGCCAATCTCGTCTCCGGCGAGATTCAACTGACCTATACTGCGCTCGGCAACTGGGCCGAAAATCCCGGCGACGCCAAGGGGCGCATACTCGTACAGGATGGCGCTAAGCGCTCCGCAAGACTGTCCAACATTCCGACCGTGGCTGAAGCGGGGCTCGGCGAATTTCCGATCAAGACATGGATCGGGTTGTTTGCGCCCAGCGGCGTGCCCGATGCCATCATCGAACAGGTCAACCGTCAGACTGGCGAAGCCATCAACAGGCCCGAAGTGCGCGACTTCCTGATCGGCCAGATCATCGAGCCTTCCGTCACCAGCGCGAAAGAATTTTCCGATTTCGTTGCGACAGAACGCGATGAAACCGGAAAGCTGTTTCAGAAGTACAACATCCCCAAGATCA
>CAINED010000026.1 GCA_903847605.1 uncultured Hyphomicrobiales bacterium
AGTGTCGCAGGCGCGTGCGCAACGGCAGAACTGACGGCGCGCATCGCAAGAGCGGGCTTGCCATCAGCGACTTTCGGCAGCTATTGAACCGCAGCCGGGGGAATTGAAGATGACATATTGCTGCGGAATTCTCGTGCGCGAAGGTCTCGTGATGATTGCGGACACGCGCACCAACGCGGGCCTCGACAACATCTCGACATTCCGCAAGCTGCATGTGTTCGAGCAGCCGGGCGAGCGGGTGATGATGATTGCGACCGCCGGCAATCTCTCCGTCACGCAGAATGTCGTTTCCCATGTCACCGAGGGTATCGAGAACGCCGAGACGGGCGAAATCGAAACGCTGGCGAAAATGCCCTCGATGTTTTCCGCCGCGCAACTCATCGGCCGCGCCGTGCGCAAGGTTCGCAACACCGTCGGCGCGGAACTGCAATCGGACCAGCTCAGTTTCGAGGTGACGCTGCTTTTCGGCGGTCAGATCAAGGGCAGGCGACTGCGCCTCTTCATGATCTATTCCGCCGGGAACTTCATCGAGGCGACGGAAGACACGCCCTATCTGCAGATCGGCGAGCACAAATACGGAAAGCCTGTTCTCGATCGCGCCGTGAATTTCGAGACCGACATTTACGATGCGCTGAAGCTGGGTCTCGTTTCCATGGATTCGACCATGCGCTCCAATCTCAGCGTCGGTCTGCCGATCGACACTGCGCTGTTGCGGCGCGACGCCATGGCGCTCGAATTGAATCATCGGATCGACAATGTCGATCCCTATTTTCACGAGCTGCGCGACCGCTGGTCCGTCGCGCTTCGGCAAGCGCACCAGAACATCCCGCGTCCGCCCTATGGGCGCGGCGAGAAGGTGTGACTACTCCGCAGCCATCGTCTCGAGTTCCTCCGCCGGCAGCGGCGTACGTCCCAAAATCATGTCGGCGGCCTTCTCCGCGATCATGATCGTCGGCGCATTCGTGTGGCCGCCCGGCACGCGGGGCATGACCGATGCATCGACGACGCGCAAATTCGTGACGCCGTTAACCCGCAGTTGCGCGTCGACGACGGCAAGCGGGTCGATCCCCATGCGGCATGTCGATGTCGGGTGATAGAGCATGTTGGCGGTCGAGCGGATGTAATCGTCGATCTCGTCGTCGCTCTGCACGTTCGCGCCCGGCATCAACTCGTCCTGCGCGAGGCTGCGAAGGGGCTCGTGCGTGTAGAGCTTGCGCACCTGCCTGATGCCTTCGCGGATCGTTTCGATGTCGCCGGGCGCAGTGAGATAGTTGTGGCGGATGACGGCTTTCTCCAACGGATTGTTCGAGCGCAAGGTCACCGTTCCCCGGCTTTCCGGATGCAGGAGTACGACACGCGTGCCGAGATAGCCGCGCTTGGGTTTGCGCAGCCCCGGAAACCAGATCAGCGATTCCGGATTGATGCGGTTCATCAGCAATTCGAGATCGGGTGTCGCGAGTTCCGGCCGCGTCTTCACATAGCCGATGCAGGCGACGGGCAATGTCGCGAGATGGCCGCGCTTGAACAGGAGCCAGTTCAATCCAGCCAGGGCGAGACGATCCGCCCGCAGGTCTCTGGTGAAATGCGCCATCGCATCGCTGTTATAGGCGACGCCCGTATGCACGTGATCCTGCAAATGGCGCCCGACGTCAGGCGCGTCGTGAACAACTTCAATTCCGTTTTCGCGCAAATGGGCGGCGGGGCCGACGCCTGACAGCATCAGCACCTGCGGCGAATTATAGGCCCCGCCGCTCAGGATCACTTCGCGGTTCGCCTTCGCGGTTTCCGTCTTGCCGTCGCGAATGAATTCAACGCCGGTCGCGCGCTTGCCCTCAAACAGGATGCGGCCCGCCTGCGCCCCCGTGAAGACGGTCAGATTGGGACGCGACATTGCGGGTTTCAAGAAGACCTGCGCCGCGCTCGCGCGCTCGCCGTTGCGGATCGTGTAATCGGCTGCGCCGAATCCGTCTTGCGTCGCTGCATTATGATCGTCGGTATTGCCGAAGCCGGCTGCGCGGCCCGCATCCATGAAGGCCCTGTGCGCAGGCGAATGTCTGTCGCCGCGCGAGACGGTCAGCGGTCCGCCCGCGCCGTGGTATTTTTCATCGCTGCCCGGAAAATCTTCCGAGCGCTTGAAATAGGGCAGCACGTCCGTATAGCTCCACCCGGCAAGGCCGAGCTGTCGCCAGTGGTTGTAGTCGCCGGGATGGCAGCGGCAGTAGATCATGCCGTTGATCGAGGACGAACCGCCCAGAACCTTGCCGCGCGGCACGAAGAGTTTCCTGTTCTTCAGCGCCGGCTCCGGCTCCGTCTCGTAATTCCAGTTGAATTTCGACGGGAACATGAAGTCGCGAAACTTGAGCGGAATGCGCATCCACAGATGCTCGTCTGGCGTGCCTGCTTCGAGCAGCAGCACGCGGTTCGCGCGATCCTCGCTCAGCCGCGCCGCCAACACGCATCCGGCCGAACCGCCGCCGGCGATGATGAAATCGTAGGTTTGCGCTTGCTCCATGCAGTTTCCCCGTCGCTTTGCCAGTATCTCGCGTGCGCGCGATGCCGCGGTCAAGCAGGAGGGAGGCAGGCCCGCATTGACTTTCCGCCCCTTCGCGCGTATCAAACGAGTGCTGCATCGCAGCATCGGCAGCTCCGGCCGCGTAAGCTGATTTTTTCAGACACAGCCGTAGAGCCCCGCACTCCCCGACAAAGCCCCGTTACGCAGGGTTCGTCCCAAAAAGCGCCAGCGCCCGGCGAGCGTCGGGTTATTTGCGCATGAAAAGAGCAATTGTGACGTCTTTCAATACCCTCGGCCTTTCCGAGATAGTCCTTCGCGCACTCCGCAAGGAAGAGTACGAAACCCCCACACCCATCCAGTCGCAGGCGATCCCGATCCTCCTCAAGGGCCACGATCTCCTGGGCATCGCGCAAACCGGCACGGGCAAGACCGCCGCCTTCGCGACGCCGCTCATCAGCCGCATGCTGGAAAATCCGCGCAACCCGATCCCGCGCCATGTGCGCGTGCTCGTGCTCGCGCCGACGCGCGAACTCGCCGCGCAGATTTCCGACAGCTTCCGCACATACGGACGCTTTGCGAACATCTCGGTCGCCACGATCGTCGGCGGCGTCAGCGCCGGTCCGCAGATCAAGAACTTGCATCGCGGCCTCGACGTGCTCGTCGCGACGCCCGGCCGCCTGCTCGATCATATGGAATCGGGCCATGTGAGGCTCGACAAGGTCGAGGCCGTCGTGCTCGACGAGGCCGATCACATGTTCGATCTCGGCTTTATCGTGCCGATCAGGCGCATCATGGCGAAGCTGCCGAAGACGCGGCAGAGCCTGTTCTTCTCGGCGACGATGCCGAAGGAGATTTCGGCGCTCGCTTCCGAATTCCTGCACAATCCGCAGCGTGTCGAAGTTGCGCCCGTTGCGACCACGGCCGAGCGCGTGCGGCAGGAAGCGATCCTGCTGACACAGGGCCAAAAGCTCGATGTCCTGAGCGGTCTTCTGGCGAAGCCGGAATTCGAGCGCGCCATTGTCTTCACACGCACCAAGCGCGGCGCGGACAAGGTGTGCCGCCATCTCGATACGACCGGCGTGCGCAGCGTCGCCATCCACGGCAACAAGAGCCAGGGCCAGCGCGTCGCGGCGCTCGACGCCTTTAAAGGCGGGCGCGCCCGCGTGCTCGTCGCGACGGATATCGCGGCGCGCGGCATCGATGTGTCGGGCGTCAGCCATGTCATCAATTTCGAACTGCCCGAGGTCGCGGAAAGCTATGTGCATCGCATTGGCCGCACGGCGCGTGCCGGCGCTGAGGGTATTGCGATCTCGCTGGTTGCGCCCGGCGAGCGCGCACTCATGCGCGCCATCGAAAAGCTGATCCGTCAGCCCGTCGACGTGACGCAAAATCTTCTGGGCGCAGACTTCGATGCGGCCGACGGCGCGCCCGAGCGCAAGCAGCGCGGAGGGCGCCAGGGGCAGCCGGCCTCGCGCTCGCATAAGCCCGCTCATGCTCCGCGCACAGCGTTGCAGGGCAAGCCCGAAGGCCGACGGGAGGGGCGTTCCTTCGAAGGCCGCCCGCAAGGGCAGCGGCAGGAACAGCGTCCGTTCGAAGGCCGTCCACACCATGAAGGTCGGCCCGCAGCGCAAAAGCCGGCCGCTCACCACGCCGCAGGCAATGGCGTGCGCCAACCCGCGCAGGACAAGCATGCGCGTCTTGTCGACGAGAACGGCGTCGCCAAGAAGCGCGGCACGCGGCCGGGATCCCGTGCAAGGGCGCGCTTGCGCGCTTCGGCAGAGGCTTCAGCCTCGGTGTGATTTGATGGGGCGAGGTTTCCTTGCCCCTTCTCGCCAGGCACGATATCATCAATGCAGCCAGGGGTGCGTCCGGATGGTCCGGGGGCTGAGATTACACCCTTAGAACCTGATCTGGTTAAGACCAGCGTAGGGACGGCGCAGGCAAATAAGTCGCGGCGGAGTCCGCATTTGCCCGTGAACCTTCTCTGTTCATCGCTGCTTGACCGGGCTGGGAGGCTCGCGACAGCGCATCGACGATGCGTGGGGAGGTCACATGAATATCCAGCACAAGCCGGGATCGCTTGTTCCCGAAACTGTCACGACGGGACCTTTGCCCGGCTCTCGCAAGGTCTATGCCGCGCCGAAGAGTCATCCCGATGTGCGCGTGCCTTTCCGCGAGATCGCGCTGTCCGATCCGGCCGAGCCCACGCTGCGCGTTTACGACGCCTCCGGCCCCTATACGGAGACGGACGCGCGCATCGATCTTTCCAGCGGCCTGCCGCGCATTCGCGATCCCTGGATCGCCAAGCGCGGCGTCGAGGCCTATGAAGGCCGGCGCGTGCAGGCGGTCGACAACGGCAATACGCCCGCCGACAAGGCGGTGCCGCCATGCCCCGCCAACGTGCAGCCGCGCCGCGCGCGCGACGGGCAGATGATCACGCAATATGAATTCGCCCGCGCCGGCATCATCACCGAAGAGATGGTCTATGTCGCGCATCGCGAAAATCTCGCGCGCGAGGAAGCCGTCGCCAACGCAGCCGCGACCATCGCCGATGGCGAAAGTTTTGGCGCGGCCATTCCCGAATTCGTGACGCCGGAATTCGTGCGTTCCGAAATCGCGCGCGGACGCGCAATCATACCCGCCAACATCAATCATGCCGAAGTCGAGCCGATGGCCATCGGGCGCAACTTCCTCGTGAAGATCAATTCCAATATCGGCAATTCCGCCGTGACATCGTCTGTCGCGGAGGAAGTCGAGAAGATGGTGTGGTCGATCCGCTGGGGCGCGGATACCGTCATGGATCTTTCGACCGGCCGCAACATCCACAACATCCGCGACTGGATCATCCGCAATTCGCCGGTGCCGATCGGCACGGTGCCGATCTATCAGGCGTTGGAAAAGGTCGGCGGCGATCCGCTCAAGCTAGACTGGGAAGTCTTTAAAGACACGTTGATCGAACAGGCGGAGCAGGGCGTCGACTATTTCACCATTCACGCAGGGGTGCGCCTGAAATATGTGCCGCTGACGGCGAAGCGCGTGACCGGGATCGTGTCGCGCGGCGGCTCGATCATGGCGCGCTGGTGCCTGGCCGGTCATCGGGAGAGCTTTCTTTACGAGCGCTTCGACGAGATCTGCGACATCATGCGCAAGTATGACGTGTCCTTCTCGCTCGGCGATGGCTTGCGTCCGGGCTCGGGCGCAGATGCCAACGACGCCGCGCAATTCGGGGAACTGGAAACCCTCGGAGAGCTCACGAAAGTGGCGTGGGACAAGGGTTGTCAGGTGATGATCGAAGGCCCTGGCCATGTCGCCATGCACAAGATCAAGATCAACATGACCAAGCAGCTCAAGGAGTGCGGCGAAGCGCCCTTCTACACGCTTGGGCCTTTGGTGACGGACATTGCGCCGGGCTACGATCACATCACCTCAGGGATCGGCGCGGCGATGATCGGCTGGTTCGGCACGGCGATGCTCTGCTACGTCACGCCGAAGGAGCATCTGGGCCTGCCGGATCGCGACGACGTTAAGACGGGCGTCATCACCTATCGCATCGCTGCTCATGCGGCCGATCTCGCCAAGGGCCATCCCGCCGCGCATATCCGCGACGACGCGATGAGCAAGGCGCGCTTCGAATTCCGTTGGGAGGACCAGTTCAACATCGGTCTCGATCCGGATACTGCGCGCGAATACCACGATGAAACCATGCCCAAGGATGCGCATAAGACCGCACATTTTTGCTCCATGTGCGGCCCGAAATTCTGCTCGATGAAGATCACGCAGGATCTGCGCACCGAGGTGCTGGCGATGGGCGACAACGAACGCGCAGCATTGGAAGGCATGGCCCAGATGTCGCAGAAGTTCCTCGACATGGGCGGCAAGGTCTATATCGACGCGGACGAAGCGAAGGCGAAAGCAACGCCTGCGGAGTAATCTGTTCGCAAACCTCGAATGCGAAAGGGCCGCTGCGATGCGGCCCTTCTTGTTGCGCGGATCATTCAGAGACCCGGAGGTCTGCTCCATCGCAGCTTCGGGAATCGCACGAAATCGCGATCCGTCGTGACCAATTCGCAGTTCCATTCCATCGCAAGGGCGGCATACCATGCGTCCGAAATCATTGGTCCGGTAATTCCATCTTCGAAACAGATGCGTTGAAAGATCGACCAGTGCAGGTCGCCGGGCTCCACCAGTTCCACGTTGGGCCGTTCACGCAGGGCGTTGCAGAAAGCGAAAACTTCACTCAGCGTCGATGGATTCGCATAGGATCTCTTGTTGGTCGTGATCCGCGCAACAGCATTTAGCGTCAGGGGCGATATGGCCAGCGGCGCATCGCCGAACACCTGTTCGTCGAGCCATGCCTTGCAGGTGGCGTGGAAGGGCGCGTCCTGCCGAAAGGCGTAAAGCAGGACATTGACGTCGGGCAGGAACATTCGAGTTTATTCCTGAAATCCGCGGCGCATCCGCTTCATATATTCCAGGTCTTCCTGCTCGTAGTAATCGGCCATGCGGTCAAGGCTGACGCCGGGAAGGAGCCAGCCGGTTGCGCTGGAAACCGGCAGAGATTTATTTTCCTCGGCTTTCGCAGGCGCTTCGGCCTTGCGCTGGACGACCAGCCGAAGTCCCTCTTCAAGCAATTCGGTCAGAGTGCGTCCCTCCGCTGCCGCTTTCTTGCGGGCGCGGTTCAGCAAGGCCGAGGGCAGACGTACCGTGGTTCTCTCGATCATATGTCAAGACATATCAATAGATATGTCTATATGTCAAGATCGATTCACTTGCGACGCGCCACCAGCACATGCTCGGGCGCGTCGTCGGCATAGAGAAGTTCGACGATTTCCTCGCGGTTGGTGAGGACGGCGCGCTGGTTGATAGAGCCCTTGTCGGTCATCTCGCTCTTGTCGATATCCGGGCCGCGATCGAGCACGACGATGCGCTCGATGCGGTTGGAACTGCCGGTTCCCTTCTGCGCGAAGTCGTGCAGTAGGCGCTCCAGCTCAAGGCGGATTTCACGGCTCGCGGCGATATCGGCAAAGCTCGCGTCAGGCTTGCCGAGATGCTTGCGGCAGGCTGCGATATCAGGGAAGACCATGGCCGTGAGATAATCCCGGTTGAGACCGGCGATGACGACGTCCTGCACGAAGGGCGCGAAGTGATCGATGAAACTGGCGCGCAACGGCCCCACGGCGACCCATGTTCCCGTCGACATCTTGAAGTCTTCGGCGATGCGGCCGTCGAAATAGAATCCCTTGTTCACATCGCTCTCGTCGACGAAGCGCATGGCGTCGCCGATGCAATAATAGCCTTCTTCGTCGAAGGCCTTCGCCGTCAGTTCGGGCTGACGCCAATAGCCAGGCGTGATGTGGGGTCCCCTGAAGCGCGCTTCCCACTTGCCCTCGCGCGGCACGAGTTTCATGTCGCAGCCGCGCGCGGGAATACCGATATTGCCGGCGCCGATCTGCGTCTGGTTTGCCGCCATGGCGAAGGGCGCGGTCTCGGTCGAACCAAGACCTGTCAGAACGGGAATGCGCTCGCCCGTCGTCTCGATCGACATGTCGTCGAGCGCGTCCCAAGTATATTGGGACATGCTGGCGGCCGCGTACCAGAACAGTTTTAGATCCTTGAAGAAGTTTTCGCGCAGCGCCTTGTCGGCGCGCAGATAGGGCACGAGCGCGTCATAGCCCTTGGGCACGTTGAAATACCAGTTGGGCGAGACATCGCGCAGGTTGCGCACCGTCGCCTCGATCGCGCCAGGCACAGGCTTGCCGTCGTCGATATAGAGCGTGCCACCGTTATAGAGGACGAGATTGAAATCGTGATTGCCGCCTGCCGTGTGATTCCACGGCGACCAGTCGAGCGTGACAGGCGGCTCGGTCTTCAGATAGGCGAAATGCGCCGAGCACATCGCCATATTCGAGCAGAGCATCAATTGCGTGTTGATGACGCCCTTGGGCATGCCGGTCGAGCCAGACGTGAAGAGGAATTTCGCGATCGTATCGAGACCGACCTTTGCATTGGCTTCGTCGACCAGCGCGCCATCCTTGCCTTCGAGCAAGGATGCGTAAGGCGTCGTCGCGCGTCCCTCGGGCGCGTTGCGTCCGATGACGATCTCGCAATCCGCGGGCGCGGCATTCTGCAAGGCGCGCGCAAACGGCTTGCCGTCCTCGGCAAAAATCAGGCCGGGCGTGAGCAGGTCGAAGATATATTTCAGCTTGCTGTGGTCGCTGGAGATCAGCGAATAGGCCGGCGATACCGGCGCATAGGCGATCCCCGCATACATGGCGGCCAGCCCGAGCAAAGCATGATCGATGCTGTTGCCGGAGAGAATGACTACGGGGCGCTCCGCCGAGAGGTTGCGCGTCAGCAGCGAGGCGGCGATGCGGCGCACCGCGGCGTGCGCGTCCCTGTAGGTCGCCTTTCGCCAGGCGCCCCCTGGTTCGCGTTCCGCGAGCCAGACGCGATCCGGCGCGACCTCCGCCCAGTGATCCAGCCGCGAGGTGATGTTGTGCGGATAGCTGTCGATCGGCGCGAGATTGCGCACGATCATGCTGCCGTCGGCGCGCTTTTCGAGGCTGGCCCGGCATTCGCCGAGGTTGAGCGCGCGCAGCGGGGCTTTGTCGGACATGAGGGATGCTTCTCCGGTCGAATGGCGGCGGACCATAGCTAAGCCGGGTGGGTGGCGCAATTTGGAGATAAGCAAAAGAAAAGGCCCCGCCTGAGGAAGGCGGGGCCGTAGCGGTGCTAAATTTCCGCTTATTGCTGCTCGATCTTGGCGAGCTTCACATAGCCTTCCCAGTCCGCGATTTCCTTCTCGATGAGTCGCTTGGTCTCCGCGAGCGAGGCGACGAAGGGCTCGCCGCCGTTCTTGCCGAGAAATTCGCGCACGTCCTGCTGCTTGCCGATTTCCGAGAAGGCGGCGTTCAGCTTTTCCGCGATCGGCTGCGGCAGATTGGCCGGGCCGGCGGCAACCCACCACATGTTCATGTCGACGCCGGGCACGCCAGCTTCCTGCAGCGTCGGAATGTCGGGTATCGAGGAAATGCGCCTGGCGGTGGAAACGCCGAGCGGGCGCATCTTGCCCTCGCGGATGCGCGCGAGACCGAAGACGGGATCGGCCATCACGAAGTCGATGCGTCCGCCGAGCATGTCGTTCACGAACTCCATGCTGGTCTTGTATTTCACTTCGACGGTGTTGAGCCCCGCCGCTTTCTTGTAGGTCTCGGCGAGAATGATCGCGGGATTATTGGTCGAGGCGTAATTGGCCTTGTCGCCCTGCTTCCTGAGATAGGCAGTCAGGTCGGAGACGGTCGTGATCGGTTTATCGGAGGCGACGACGAGAATGAACGCCTGTCCGAGCAATGGCGAGAGATAGGTGAAGTCCTTGCGCGGATCGTTCGGCGGTTTCTTGAACAGATAGAGCGGCGAGCCGAAGGCGTCCGCGCCGCCGAGGAAGATGGTGTAACCATCGGGCTTGGAACGCGCGACGAATTCGGTGGCGATGCTCGAATTCGCGCCGGGCCTGTTCATCACGAGAACATTGGCCTTGATCTGTTGCGAGAGTTTGTTGGCAAAATAGCGTGCATAAACATCCGCGCCGCTGCCGGCCGGAAAGCCGACGACGGCGGTGATGTCCCGCGTTGGATAGTCCTGCGCCGCGACAGGCGCGGCGATGGCGGCGGCCAGGACGAGCGCGGCAGCGCGCAACAACGAACGTGTCATGAATTCCTCCAGCGTTCCGGCTCCCCGCCGGATTCCAAATGCTAGGCCGCAGAGTGTCGGCCTGCAAGCGCAGGCGCGTCTTGACTTGTGCGACTTTGGCAGCAAAACCCGTCCCACTTCGATGGAGGCTCTCATGCGTTTTGTGACATTCGACAAGTTGGGCAAGGCCGCGCCCGGCGTTCTCACTGCCGATGGCGCGGAGATCGCCGATCTTTCCACGCATTTCGCTTCGCTGCTCGATGTCGTAGATGGCGGCGCGGCGGCTGTCGCAAGGGTGCAAGCCGCAATGGCGAGCGCGCCGAAAGTCGCTGCCGCGACTGCGAAGATTCTTGCGCCCATTCCTGCGCCGCGCCGCAACATCATTTGCGTCGGCAAGAATTATCACGAACATGCGAAGGAGTTTCATTCGAGCGGTTTCGACGCTTCCGCCGGCAAGGATGCGATCCCTGATTTTCCGATCATCTTTTCGAAGGCTTCAACGACGGTGATCGGTCCCAACGATCCGGTTCCTGCTTCCGCGGACCCGACAAACTCGGTCGATTACGAAGTCGAACTCGCCGTCGTCATCGGCAAGACATGCAAGAATGTGCCGAAGGCGCAGGCCTACGATCAGGTGTTCGGCTACATGATCGTCAACGATGTCACGTCGCGTCAACTGCAGGCGCGCCACAAGCAATGGTTCCTCGGCAAGAATCTCGACGGTTTCTGCCCGATGGGCCCGTGGCTTGTAACAGCCGACGAAGTCGGCGACGTCACGAAGCTGCGCGTCACCGCAGAGATCAACGGAGAGAAGCGTCAGGATGCGGTGGTGAAGGATCTCATCTTCGATATTCCCACGCTCATCGAAACCATCACATCGGTAATGACGCTGTTGCCCGGCGACATCATCGCGACAGGCACGCCTGCGGGCGTCGGCATCGGATTCAACCCGCCGAGGTTCCTGGGCAAGGGCGATCGTATGAGGCTTGAGATCACGGGGCTTGGCGTGCTGGAGAACGCCGTCGCATAGCGACCCGGAGTCCGCCAAGAACCTGCCCAATTGCCGCCGCACTTGACCTTCAGCTTGCTTTGCATTGCAAAGTTGCGAAGCAGCCGAACGAACGAGGCGGCCATGAGCGATCTCGAGAAAGCGATGATGGACCTGCGCACCATTCGTGCGCAGATGGCGCGAGGAACGGTATTCCGTGGCTTCGGTCCCACCACGCTGGCGGCAACCGGTTTCGTCGCCCTCCTTGCCGCCGTCATACAGTCGTTATGGCTTCCGGAGCCGGAGTGGACGCCTTTATCTTATGCCGGTCTGTGGGGCCTGGCCGGATTGCTATGCGCGGCGCTGATTGGCGTTGAGACCGTCACGCGTTCACACCGGCTGCATTCCGGGCTGGCAGATGACATGCTCCGGGCGGCCATCGAACAATTCCTCCCGGCTGCCGTTGCGGGGTTCTTGCTGACCGTGGTCATTCTGCGTTTTGCCAGCGATCAACTCTGGATGTTGCCGGGATTGTGGCAGGTGGTTTTCAGCCTCGGCGTATTTTCCGCCTGCCGCTCGCTGCCCGCGCAAATGATCCTCGTCGCCCTGTTTTATCTGACATCGGGCATCATCAGCTTCGCTCTGTTGTCGTTCACGGAAACGCCTGCGCCATGGGCCATGGGCGGACCTTTCTTCGTTGGTCAGGCGCTCGCCGCGCTCTTGCTGCAATATGCCGGAGATGAAGATGCCGAAGAAGAGTGATGCCGCGCCATTCGCCTATGAAGGGCTCGATCGCGTCATCCATGAAAAGGCGCGACTTGGCATTCTGACGGCGCTGGTCTCGCAACCCAAGGGCGTGATCTTCGGCGACTTGCGCAAACTCTGCGCCCTGACCGATGGCAATCTCAGCCGCCACTTACAGGTGCTGGCGGAGGCCGGCTATGTCGAGGTCATCAAGAGCTTCCACGAGAATCGCCCGCAGACCCGGTGCAGGATCACCGCCGCAGGCCGGAAGAGCTATCTTCGTTATCTTGATGTCCTCGAACAGGTTGTGCGCGACGCGTCGAGCGCTGCACGCGAGGCAAAATCGTCCTCAAGTCCGGTCGGCAAGCTGGCGCGCGCCTGATCGCGAGAAAAAATTTTGGGAGTGAACTTTGCAATGCAAAGTAAATTGCAGAGGAACGTCGGCGTCCGTTTCTATCCTGTGAAGAAAGAGCGCAGGCGTCGGCTGCCCCCGCGCGTCGGCCTGCCATCCTGTCTCGTCAACGACGGATGGTGGCTCCTCTCGCTCCCGTTGCAGCCCTCCCGCGTCATCCAGCCAGATCAACCGAAGAAAGGCGCATCCAATGTCCAGCATAGCCCTTGAACCATCGAGGAAGTCCATGTTGCGCGCCGGCATTGCGAGAAGAATGTTCGGCATTCTTCTCATTGTCGCCGCCGCCGACTATCTCTTTGTTTATTATGCGGCCGGTATTTCGCTGCCGCTGTTTCTGCTCATTGGCGCAGGCATTCTCGTGGTATTGCAAGGTTTGTTGCAACGCCAGCAACTCCTCGCCCTCGCCGTGATGGCGATCTCGCTGCTTCCCGCGATCGAAGACGTGAACCTGCTCTCCACATGCTTTGCGCTCGCCGGACTGTGTCTTTTTGCGGCTTTGGCGCTATCGCCGGCATCGCATGCCTTGCCGCAACACATGGCATCGGCTGCGCGGCTGGCTTTCTTCGCTCCTCTTCTGATGTTGCGCGACATGTTCAGCCCCAGGCGGCAAAGGCTTGCGGCCTTTCTCCACAACACGAATGCGCGCTGGCTGATCGGCTGGATTTTGCCGGTTGGCGCTGCCGTTATTTTCCTGCTCGTGTTTTCTGCGGCCAATCCGATTGTCGAGGCCTTCCTTGTCCAGCTCGATTTCAGCATGCTTTCGACATTGCTGGATATGACCAGGATTGCATTCTGGATATTCATCTTCGCGCTCGCATGGCCGTTCGTCTTCTTTCGACCGGCGCGCATGTCCTTGCAAAATCTGCCAGTCCAACAGGAAAGGAAGGTCGGAGAAGGCCTGTTCCTTGGCTATGATGCAGTCCTTCGCTCCCTCGTCATCCTCAATCTCGTCTTTGGTTGGCAAACCTGGGCGGATGTCCTTTATCTCTGGGGCGGCGCTGCGCTACCGCCGGGCGTCACCTATGCCCAATATGCGCAGCGCGGCGCCTATGCGCTGATCGTGGCGGCTTTGCTATCGGCCTTTCTTCTGCTTGCGATGATGCGCAGGGGCACGCGCGCCGAAGCTTCGCGGACGGTCCGCGTCTTCGTCTATCTGTGGATCGTGCAAAATGTGCTGATGATGGCGTCGGCCTCAATGCGGCTCTACGCCTATGTCGATACTTACTCGCTGACCTATCAGCGGATCGCCGCCTTCGTGCTGATCTTTCTGATTGGCTGCGGCTTCTTGCTGATCGTCCTGCGCATTCTCGGGCAGCGTTCGAACCTTTGGCTCGTGGCGGCCAACGCTGTCGTTCTTGTGTGGACGATATATGCGCTGTCGTTCGTGAACTTTCCCCGGACGATTGCCGAATTCAACATTGCCCACAGTCGCGAAGTCACGGGTGAGGGGGTCACTCTCGATGTGGGTTATCTCGTTTCGCTCGGACCGCATGCGATGTCCTCGCTGGACATCTTCCTCCGCACGCGGCCCGACAAGTGGAATGCCCAGCGCAATATTCACAATCCGCGGGAGCGTATCGCCCAATATCTGCGCCGTCGCGAGGACTGGCGCAGCTGGACATGGCGCGACGCGCGTCTGCGGGCGGCCTACGCCGCCGCGCCGTGAGAGTTCCTACACCACCACTTTCGTCATCACGCCCTTCGGGAACAAATCCTCGGGCTTGGCGTGCTTGTGGGCGATGCCCTGCTGGTAGGTGTAGAGCAGCATCTGTTCGAAGGTGGCGCGATTTTCTTCGATGCCGAACGGGAAGGGATCGCCGCCGAACATGTCGCGCATCTTGCGTCCGTAGGTCGGCAGCCACGCCAGCGGATAGCGCGACACGGCGGGATCGAGCAGGCGCTCGACGCTGCGGCGCTTGGATTCATTGAAGGCGTTGTAAAGGTTGCGCGCCACCCAGGGATTCTCGTCGATGATTTTTTTCTTCATCGCGATGATGTGCATGATCGGCCACACCTTGGTGCGCTGGAAGTATTCCTCTTCCATGCCGACGTAATCGGGATAGAGGCGCACGACATCGGGATGGCCTTCGAGGAAGCAGGTTGGCGGGCGCGCGATGATCGCGCAATCGATTTCGCCCGAGGCCAGCATTTCCGACAAAGACTTGTCGGCAATGCGGGTGATGTTGACGCCTGCCGGCAGGTTGAGTTCCACCTTCTCGACGCGGCCCGGCGCATTTGCGCCCGCCTGATACCAGTGCACGTCGGGTAGCTTCACGCCGGCCTCGTTGTGCATCCAGCCGCGCATATAGACGGCGGCGGAATGGGCCCATTCGGGCGAGCCCACGCGCTTGCCCTTCAAATCCTGCACGGTTTTGATGCCGCTCTTCTTGTTCACGTAGAAGGACGAGAAGCGGAACAGGCGCGAGCAGATGACCGGCAGCCCGACGATGTCGCAATCCTCGCGCGTGATCTGCGTGCAGAATTTTGCGAAGGAGAGTTCGGCCACATCCCATTCGCGGTTCAGGGTGAAGCGCGCGAAGACCTCGTGATGGCCGAGCACCGACCAGGTGTGCTCGATGCCCTCGGCGCGCACGTCGCCGGTGCGGAAATCGCGGAAATGGTCGTAATCGGTCGAGGCGATGGAAAGTTTCAGCTTGTTCATGGTCCCCCCCTTGAGCGGATGCGGTCTTGAAAATCCTTCTATAGGATGGCCGCCGCGGAGTGCAAACAGCGGAGTGCGAGATGCCGTCCTATATCTGCGAGGCCTGTGGCGTCGGTTTCACGCCGTCGGACAAGCCGCCCGCAAACTGCCCGATTTGCGAAGACCCGCGCCAGTATGTGCCGCCAACCGGTCAGCAATGGACGACTATGGAGGGCCTCTCGCGCCGGTCCATGAATGCATGGAAGCTGGTCGAGCCGGGCCTTCTGGGCATCGGCAGCGAGCCCAAGATCGGCATTGGCCAGCGGGCGCTGATCCTTGCGACGCCGCAGGGCAATATCATGTGGGATTGCATCACGCTGCTCGACGAGGCGACAATCGATCTCGTCACGGCCATTGGCGGGTTGAAGGCCATCGCGATTTCTCACCCCCACTATTACGGCGCGATGGTCGACTGGGCGCAGGCTTTCGGCGCGAAAATCCTGCTGCATGAAGACGACGCGAAATGGGTGATGCGGCCCGATCCGGCCGTCGAATTCTGGCAGGGCGAGACCAAGAAACTCGCTGATGGCGTCACGCTCATCCGCTGCGGCGGGCATTTCGCCGGCGGCGTGGTGATGCACTGGGCGGGCGGCAGCGAAGGGCAGGGCTCGTTGCTGGCAGGCGATATCGTGCAGGTCGTGCCCGACAGGACGCATGTCAGCTTCATGCGCTCCTATCCCAACCTGCTGCCGCTCTCCGCGCCTGCGGTCGCACGCATTGCGAAGGCGCTGGAGCCTTATGAATTCGAGACGCTGCACGGCCCGTTCTTCGGCCGCAGCATCGGCGATGCGAAGAATGTGCTGAGGCGCAGCGTGGTGAGGTATCTTGCGGCGATCTGTTCGGATGGAACGCCGGAGCTGGAGTAGCCGGCGCGGAAAGCGAGGACGGCCCACTCGCGCGATGCTATAAAGCTGCAAGACTGTTTGATGGGGAGGATACGATGAGCGTTGTAATCGATGCACAATCAAGAAGCGCCGCGCTCGCAGAGGTGAACGCAACGCAAGTTCTGGACAATCTCTACGCACCGCTCGAAAAACTCGCGCTGACGCCCGGCTGGATCGACCGCAAGGAACCGATCCTGCGCAAGGAGCCGAAGGGCTTTTATCCGCCATGGCACTGGCGTTATGCCGAATGCAAGCAGGCGCTCGACGCGGCTGGCCGGCTCGTCGATACGAAATTCGCAGACCGGCGCAATCTCGTTCTGCGCAATCCCGTCGAGGGCAACAACTTCGCGACGACGCGGACATTCGTGAACGCCTATCAGATGATACTGCCCGGCGAGAAAGCGCGTTCGCACCGTCATGCGCCGCACGCCTTGCGCGTCATTCTCGATTCCAAAGGCGCCTATTCGACCGTCGATGGCGAGAAAACGCTGATGGAGACAGGCGATGTCGTGCTGACGCCGGGCTGGTCGTGGCACGGGCACGGACACGACGGCGACGAACCGGCCTACTGGCTCGACGGGCTCGATGTGCCGCTGACGCAATTGCTCGAACCGATGTTTTTCGAGGAGCATCCGCAGGGTTTCGTGGATGTCGACGTGCTGACCGAAGTCAGCCCCATGCGGTTCACATGGTCGTCGATCCAGAGCCGCACCGAAAAGGCCGCCAAAGATCCCGAAGGCTATTTCGGCCGCCGCGTGCGGCTCGAGGCGCCGACCATGCCGACGATCGGCATTTACGTCGAGCGTCTCGAAGCAGGCGCGAAAACCCGCCGCTACCGTTCCAGCGCCAATGCCGTGTTCTGCCCGATCGTCGGTTCCGGCATTTCGCGCATCGGCGGCGCGACATTCGACTGGGCGCGCGGCGACTGTTTCACCGGGCCGACATGGAACTGGATTGAGCACGAGGCCAGGACCGATACGATCCTCTTCACGATGACCGACGAATTTTTGATGCGCTTCGCGCACTACTACAGATTCGAGGGAGCGCAGTAGGGGCGGGAGGTCCAGTGCCGTCATCCCGGACGCCGAAGGCGATCCGGGATCGCTTAGTTTTCAAATTCGTCGGCGATCCCGGCCCGTGCTGCGGGCGGCTGGGATGACATGACTAGTTAGAACTTCACCTGATCCGCGCCCTTCAGATCCAGCAACTCGCGCGCTTCCTTCGGCGTCGCGATCTCGTAGCCGAGTTCCTCCACGATGCGCCTGATCTTGGCGACCTGCTCGGCATTCGATGTCGCGAGCTTGCCGCGCGAAATGAACAATGAGTCCTCAAGGCCCACGCGCACGTTGCCGCCCAGCATCGCCGCCTGCGTGCAGAAGGGAATCTGGTGGCGGCCGGCGGCGAGCACGGACCAGCGGTAGTCCTTGCCGAACAGTTTGTCCGCCGTCATCTTCATGAAGTTCACGTTCTCGGGATCCGCGCCGATGCCCCCGAGCACGCCGAAGATGATTTGCAAGAACACCGGCGGCTTGAAAAGGCCCGCGTCGAGGCAGTGCGCGAGATTGTAGAGATGGCCTACATCGTAGCACTCGTGCTCGAATTTTGTGCCGTGGCCTTCGCCAAGAAGTTTATAGATCTTCTCGATGTCGTCGAACGTGTTGCGGAAGATGCCGCCTTTCGTGCCTTGCAAATAAGGCACTTCCCAGTCGTGTTTCCATTCCTTGTAGCGCCCGACGAGCGGATGCAGCGCGAAATTCATCGAGCCCATGTTGAGCGAGCACATTTCCGGCGAAGCCAGAAGCGGCGCGGCGAGGCGTTCTTCCACGGTCATGGTGATGCCGCCGCCGGTCGTGATGTTCACGACGGCATCGGTCGACTGCTTGATGCGCGGCAGGAATTCCATGAACACTTTCGGGTCCGGCGTCGGGCGGCCGTCCTTGGGATCGCGCGCATGCAGATGCAGGATTGATGCGCCGGCTTCCGCCGCGGCAATCGACTGTTCGGCGATCTCGCTCGGCGTGATTGGCAGATGCGGCGACATGGTCGGCGTATGGATGCTGCCCGTCACCGCGCAGGTGATGATGACCTTGTTGCCCTGTGATGCGGCCATGTTCAGTTTCCTTCTTTCTTCGATGTGTCGAGAACCAGTTTGCGTCCGACGGGAAAGAGTTGCCAGCCGAATTTTTCCTGCAGCAAACCCCAGATGCCCTTGGGCGCCAAGAGCATGACTGCCACGGCGATGACGCCGAGAATGATGAGATAGATCGCGCCGAGATCCGATAATGTTTCGCGCAGCAGGATGAAAAGAGCCGCGCCGACGATGGGCCCTTCGATGCGGCCGATGCCGCCGATCACGGTCATGAAGATCACGAAAGCCGTCCAGTCGTTGACGCTGAAGGCCGCCGATGGCGAGATGCGCAGCTTGGTCATGAAATAGATCGCGCCGATCATCGCCGCGCCCGCGCAAGCGACGACGTAGAGCAAGCGCTTGGCGTTGGCGACGCTGACGCCTGACGATTCTGCCGCCGTTTCGCTGTCGCGGATGGCTTGCAGCGCAAGCCCCCATTTCGAGCGCAGCAGGAGATAGACAGCGATCAGGATCGCCGCCGTCGTGCCGAGCGTCGTCCAGTAGATCAGGTTTTCGCGCATGGCGCGCGTTGCGCCGATCTCGCGTACGATGGCGATGGGCAGCGAAATACCGGAGCCGCCGCCCAGCGCCGACCATTGCGACGCCAGCAGCATGAAGACTTCGGCGACGACCCATGTGCCGATCGCGAAATACGCGCCCTTCAGGCGAAACACGAGATAGGAGATGGGTACGGAAATGATCGCGGCGCCAACGCCTGCGATGGGCACGGCAAGCAGCGGCGGCACGCCGAGAAAAATCGCCGCGCCGAACAGGACATAGCCGCCGAAGCCGACATAGGCCTGCTGTCCGACGCTGACGAGGCCCGCATAACCCGCGAGCAGGTTCCACAGCGAGGCGAGGCCGAGATAGACCATGAAGTCGCCGACGATGCGCATGCCATTGCGATCGAGCCAGTAGGGACCGGCAGCAAGCGCAAGCAAACCAAGCACCGCAAAGGCCAGGGCGATGCGGCTCTCGGGCGTCGCGCGGGATATCGTGAAAGCGGGCGCTGTCATCCGTCGACCCTCGGGAAAAGTCCCTGCGGACGAAACGCAAGCACCGCGAGAAAGACGAGATGTCCCGCGAGCAATTGCCAGCCCGGATTGATCATCGCGCCGACAGCCTGCGCGACGCCGAGAATGACGCCACCCGCCAGTGTGCCCCAGAGATTTCCGAGGCCGCCGATGATGACGGCCTCGAAGCCGAATATGAGACGTTGCGGCCCCAGCGCCGGATCGAAATTCGTGCGCACGGCCAGAAAGACAGCAGCCACGGCGACGACTGCGAGCGAGATCGCCATCGCAATGCCGTAGAGATGCTTGTTGTTATAGCCCATGAGCCGCGCGACATCCTGATCGTCGGAGGTCGCCCGCAGCGCGCGTCCGAGCGGTGTCGCATAAAACATGAATTGCAGTCCGCCGATGATGACGACGGCCGTGACGAACATCACAAGCGGCAGCACGCCGACAGACAATCCATCCGCAACAGGTATCGTCGCGATTTCGATCGGGCCCGCATTCAGTTTGCGGCTGTCGGCCGTATAGACCTGCAGCAGCGCGTTCTGGATGATCACGGAAAGGCCGAAGCTGACGAGCAGGGGCGGCAGAATGTCAGGCCCCAACGTGCGATTGAAGACGAGCCTCTGCAGTGCATAGCCGAAGAGAGCGGACAGGGGCGCGACGACGAGAATGGCGACGAGCGGGTTCATGCTGGTCAATGTTACGCAAGTGAGCGCGACATAACCGGCAAGCACGATCAGATCGCCATGCGCGATGTTGACGAGACGCATCACGCCGAAAATCAGCGACAGGCCTGCCGCAAAGAGCGCATAGAGACCGCCGACAAGTACGCCCTGAAGGATGGCGTTGACCCAGACCATCTCAAACTCCGAAATAGGCGGCGGAGATCTGCGCGCGCGTGAGCGTCTTCGCATCGCCTTGCAACGTTACGCGCCCGCCGCGCAAACAATAGACCCGCTTCGCGACGGCGAGCGCCTGTCCCGTATCCTGTTCCACGATCAGCGCAGCGGTTCCCTGCGTGGTGATCTTGGGCATCGCGGCGTAAATATCCTTGATGACGATGGGCGCGAGCCCCAGGCTCAATTCGTCGATCATCAGCAGATCAGGATTTGCCATCAAAGCGCGCCCGATGGCGACCATCTGCTGCTGGCCGCCCGAAAGCGATGTCGATTTCTGCGCCCGGCGCTCGCGCAGTATCGGAAAGAGATCGTAGACCGTGTTCAACGACCATGGACCGTTGCGCTTCAATTGTCCGCCCGCGAGCAGGTTTTCCTCGACGGAGAGCGATGGAAAGAGCCGGCGCCCTTCCGGGACCAGCGCAATGCCGCGCCTGACGATGTCATGCGTCTCGATACCTGCGAGATTTTCGTCCTTGAAGCGTATGGACACATCGCGTGTCGGCACGAGGCCGACGATGCTCTTCATCAATGTCGATTTGCCCGCGCTATTGGCGCCGATGACGGCGATGGTCTCGCCCTTGCCGACATCGAGAGCGACATCGAACAGCGCCTGAAACGTGCCGTAGAATGCGTTGAGCCTTTCAATCTGCAACAGGGCATCAGCCATCGGCTTCCACCCCGAGATAGATTTCATGCACTTCGCGGCTCGCCATCACGCTGCGCGGATCGCCTTCGCCGAGCTTGCGGCCCTGATGGAGAACGAAGAGCCGGTCGACGATGGCGAGCAGGGCATGCACGACATGTTCGATCCAGATCACGGACACGCCCGTCGCGCGAATGGTTTTGATCGCCGCGACGAGGTCTTCACATTCATGCGGCGTCAAGCCGCCGGCGATTTCGTCGAGCAGCAGAAGTTTCGGTTCGCCTGCGAGCGCGCGCGCGAGTTCGAGACGCTTGCGTTCAAGCAAAGTGAGCGAGCCTGCGAGCGTATTGGCCTTCGGCAGAAGCCCCGTGAGTTCCAAGATTTCGACGCAGCGCTTTTCGACATTCGCGTGCGAGCCCGCTTTGCCGAAGAAGCCGGTGACACAGAGATTTTCAAATGTCGTGAGGCCGAGAAAGGGCTGGGGAATCTGGAAGCAGCGGCCGATGCCCGCGCGGCAGCGTTGCGAGGGCGGCAGATGCGTGATGTCACTGCCCTCGAATTCGACGCGCCCCGTATCGGGCCTGATCACGCCTGCGATCATGTTGAACAGAGACGTCTTGCCCGCGCCGTTCGGTCCGATGATACCGAGTGCCTCGCCCTGCGCAAGCGACAGGTCGAGATTATCGGCGACGACGACAGCGCCGAAGCGCTTGCTCACAGCTGTGAGCGAGAGGATTGGTGATACCGTGGTGGATTCTCGCATAGCCACATTCAGGTCGCCTGGAGATTCTTGAAATCGAAGCGACAGTCACAGGGTGAATTACCCTCCCCCTTGTGGGGAGGGTCGGCGCTGCGCAGCAGCGACGGGGTGGGGGTCGCGTACATGTTAAGGCTGTGCCACTGTATCAAATTCGACATCTGAAGATTTGTACGACCCCCACCCCTGACCCCTCCCCACAAGGGGGAGGGGAAATGCATCCTGACTTCGAGTGTCACACTTTCCGGGATGACACCCCTTCGATCACGACAGTGATCACCCCAGCGGACGCAGATTGCCGCCCTTCGGTATCTGCGGCGCGGGTTCGTTCGTCGTGACGACGAGATCGTATTTCCCGTCTGCTTTGCGCGACCATTGTCCTGCGACGAGCGGCGTCTTGCAGACGTTCTTCACCGGGCCAGGCCATTTCACATTGCCGACCATCGTGTTGAGATTGGTGGAGGCAATGGCCTGCGCGATGGCCTTGGGATCGTCGATGTTCTTCGTGCGCTTCAAGGCATCGAGCGCGACTTCCCACAGCGCGTGCACGAAGCCGATCGGCTGCGTCCAGGGACGGTTGGTCGCCTTCACGTAAGCGTCCGTCAGTTCCTGCGCGGATTGTCCCGTCAGGCTCGACTTGAACGGATGGTTCGGCGTCCACCAGATTTCTGTCGAAAGGCCATCGCCGCGCGCGCCCAGACTCTCTAGCACGGACGGGAACAGCAGAGCCTTGCCGACCGTGACGATCTTCGGCTTGAAGTTCTGCTGCGCGGCCTGCGACCAGAAGGTTGCAAAGTCCGGCGGGATCATCACGCCCGTCACGATCTCGCAATTTGCCGCCTTGAACGCGCTGATCTGCGCGGTGAAATCGTTCGAGAGCGGCTGATAGCGGCCGGGATCTGTCAGCTTGAAGCCGGCTTTCGCGAGTGGTGTCGGCAGGCCGAGTTTCGGATCGCCCCAGGCATTGCCGTCGGCGTCGTTCGGGAAAAGGCCGCCGATCGATTTGTTGGTCGGCACCGAATTCCACAGCGACACGAAAGACGCGATGACGTCTTCAAGGCCCCAGAAGAAGTGATAGGTCCAGTCGAAGCCCTTGGCCGGATCGCCCTTGCGTCCGAAGAAGTAAGGCTGCCACGGGCAGTTCGTCGTGAGGCAGGGGACCTCATTCGCTTCCGCCTGATCGGCGACGGGGTTCGTCGTGTCGGGCGTGGCGATGGCGGTGATGAGATTGACCTTCTCGCCGACGATGAGTTCGGAGGCGACTTCCGCGGCGCGGTTGGCCGAGGACTGGCTGTCCTTCACGATGATCTGAACGGGATAGGTCCGTCCGTTCGCGGCAATGCCATTGCCGATGACATTGCGCACCTGGCCGAGAATGAAGTTGTCCGATTCCGCAAAGCCTGCGAGCGGCCCGCTCGACGGCGTGACAAAGCCGATCTTTATGGCCTTGCTCTGCGCATTGGCAGGTATCACGTGCAGCACTGCAGGCGCCGCAATCAGCGCCGCCGCGCCGCCGACGACCTGACGGCGTGTCGGCTTCGATGTGTCGAGAATGTCTTTGCTCATGCTCTTTTCCCTCCTGAGATAAACACTGACCTCATCCTGAGTAGCGTTGCTAAGCAAGGCGTATCGAAGGATATCCAGCAGCGCATTCATCCTTCTATACGCTCGCAGTGCGAGCTACTCAGGATGAGGGTGCGTTACGGCTTCCACTCCCCCTTCGCCGCCTTGTCTTTCGCTTCCATGTCCATCAGGTGATCGATCATGCGCTTGCGCACGGCCGCCTGCTGTTCGGGCGTCCACTTCTGGAAACCTTCGCCGCTCTTGAAGCCGAGTTTGCCTTCCGCCACGAGCTTTTCAAGATAGGGCGAGGCGCCTTTCGTTGCGTCGACATAGGGCAGCACCTGGCTGTGAATGGCGAGCGTGAGGTCCGTGCCGACAAGGTCCGCATTCTCAAGCGGACCAAGCACGGGCAGGCGGCGGCCGAAGCTCGCCTTCACCACCATGTCCACCATCTCCGCCGTGCAGATGCCCTGTTCGACGATCGATATGGCCTCGCGCCATAAAGCATGCTGCAGGCGATTGCCGACGAAGCCCGGCACATCCTTCTTCACCTCCACGGCGGTCTTGCCGGCCGCGTTGAGGAGATCGAGTGTGAATGTCACGGCGGCGTCGGACGTATCGGCGGTGCGCACGACCTCGACCAGCGGCACAAGGAAAGGCGGGTTCCACCAATGCGTGCCGAGGGCCCGCGTCTTGTCCTTCAGGTTCTTCATGATTTCGGTGATCGGCATCACCGACGTGTTGGAGGCGAGGATCGCGCTTGCGGGCGCATGCTGCTCGATCTCCGCGAACAGCTTCTGCTTCAGTTCCATGTTCTCGAGCGCCGCCTCGACGACGAAATCGGCGTTGCGCACGGTGGAGGCGAGATCGTCGCAGACCGTGATGCGCTTCACCGCGGCGATGTCGAGATTCATGTCGACGAGATTCTTCGTCACCTTCTCGTGCACGGCCTTGCGGGCTGCCTCGAACGTGTCGGTGATCGTGACGTCATGGCCGGCGACCGCGAAGACCTGCGCAATGCCGTGGCCCATGAGGCCCGCGCCGATGACGCCGATTTTCGCTTTGGATGGCATAGTTTCCCTACCTGGTGCGTGTCATCCCGGAAAAGTGCGCAGCACTTTATCCGGGATCGTCATGTTGCCAGTTTCTTGCGATCCCGGATCGCCTGCGGCGTCCGGGATGACAGCGTTGTTCACCCCGCCGTATAACCGCCATCGGCATACAAAATATGCCCGGTATAAAAATCCGAAGCCGCCGACGTGAGAAACAGCAGCGGTCCCGCGAGATCGCTAGGTTCTCCCAGCCGCCCCTTCGGCACGCGCGAGAGGAAGCCGGCACGCACCTTGTTGGCGTTCTCGTTGTCCTCGTACATCCACGCCGTCAGTGGCGAGCGGAAGACCGTCGGCGCGATGGCATTGACCGTGATGCCGGTCGGGCCGAGTTCGCAGCCGAGCGCCTTGGTCATGCCGTCGATGGCGGACTTCGACGAGCAATAGGCGGTATAGCCCGCCGGATGTCCCAGCAATCCGCGCGCAGAGGACATCAGCACGATCTTGCCGCCGGGTTTTCCAGCTTGGCCCTGCGCCAGCATCTGCGTCGATGCGGCCTTGGCCATCAGCCAGCTCTGCGTGACATTGGCGTCCATCACGTCCAAAAATCTTTCGGCCGACATGTCCTGGATTTTCGAAACGTCGTTTTTGCCCTGCGCCACCACGAGAATATCGACCTGGCCGAAACGCTTCACGCCCGCCGCGATCACCTCGTCGCACAAAGCCTGCGTCGTCGGGCGCATGTTCAGCGCCTCGACTTCCGCGCCGAGCGACTTGCACTCGGCGGTAACGGCGTCGAGCTCCTTCTTGTTGCCCGCGGTGATGACGAGCTTGCAGCCCGCGCCCGACAG
Source organism: uncultured Hyphomicrobiales bacterium (assembly GCA_903847605.1). Lineage (GTDB taxonomy): Bacteria > Pseudomonadota > Alphaproteobacteria > Rhizobiales > Beijerinckiaceae > Terripilifer. The sequence continues at coordinate 24,840 of CAINED010000026.1, forward strand.
GATCTTCGCGGCCAGCGCGCCGAACGCGCCGGACGCGCCTGTCACGACCGCAACCTTGCCCTTCACGTCGAAGAGCGAGAGCGGGTTCTTCAGAAAATCGCTGCTCATGGTCGCCTCACTCCGGTTTATGGCCGGGCGGATAGGGAATGCTCACGAGGATCGAGCACATGTGGTTCGAGCGATTGACGATCTCGCGCACTTCATTCGGCGCGATGGTCACGGAATCGTATTTCTTCAACACGGTTTCCTTGCCGTCGATGATGAGCGTCAGCTCGCCGTCGAGGATCACGTAGATTTTCTCGAACGGCGTGGAGTCAGGCCCGGCGCCGCCGCCGGGCAGGAAGTGCGACAGGCCGATCCAGTGGCTCTGCGAAGAGCCCTTTTCCCAGCCCTGCAGGCGCAGGCCGATGCATTCGCGATGGTTCGCCGCCTGATAGGGCTTGGCGTCTTCGAAGCGTTTCAGAAACATCAGAACGCCTCCCCCTTCTCGATGCGATAGGCCTGGTCGGGATTGGTGATGGCGACGAGACGGATGATGCAGCCGTCGCCGCGATCCCAGTTCCACGGGAAGAAGGCGAAGGTCACGCGCTTGCCTGTCACCTTGTCGAGATCGCCGCCGACGTTCTCGATGCCGAGAATGCCGTTCGAGAACAAGATGCGGTGCACCGGCTCCCATTCCGGGAAGTCGTCCTTCCAGTCGCGTCCGCCGGACCATTCCTTGTACTCTTCGGCGAGGTGCGGCAGTAGCGGGCCGTTGCGCTGCGGGCCGATTGCGGTGGCGAGCGGATGATCGTTGGCCTGGGTATCGTGGCCGACGACCTTCACCTTCTTCTCAACGAACCAGTGGCCAGCGGAGGGAACGAAGCCCGGCGCGCGCGCAAAATAGTCTTCGTTGTCGCCGTAGATGTGATGCCATCCGGTATTGACGATGACGACGTCGCCGGGACGCACGACCTTGCCGCAGGCCTTTTCGAGATCGTCGCCGGTGATCGGCTCCCACTTCTTCTTCGGGATGGAGACGACGATGCCCGAGCCGAAGAAGTGCGGCAGCGGCACCTGGTCGATGAAGGGCGTGTTCTGCACGACATGGGCGGGCGCATCGATATGCGTCGTGTTGTGCATGGTGGTCGTGATGCGCTGGGAGAGCACGCCCGACTTCGCCATATAGTGGATGCGCTCGATCTTCACGTCTTCGAAATAGGGCCAGTTCGGCGATTGATAGCCGAAGCGATGGGACAGGTTCACGAACTGGAGCCCCATGTAGTTGTCCATGTTGTCGTGAAAATCGATGCCGCAAATCTTGATCATGGGTGCAATCCCTCCCTGACGTGTTGAGCCCCGTCCGGCTTTGGCTGTGCCGGACCTCGGATAAAGTCTGCCTTGACGATTTTCCGTTTGCAAGTCATTTTTATCGCAATTCGGTACGTTGTATCGTGATTCAATACACACCGGATGGCGGTGGAGGCGCGAGACGCATGAACAGGACTGCATCCGCAACTGTTGCGCCGGGTGGCGCAGCGCCGCGCGCCCGCGGCGGCGAGGGCTCAGGCGAGCGCATCAACGGCATTCAGGTCATCGCGCGCGCGGCCTCGATCCTGCGCGCGCTCGAAAGCAATCGCGACGGCATGAGTCTCGGCGAGATCGCGCGCCATGTCGGGCTCGCCCGTTCCACAGTGCAGCGCATCGTCAATGCGCTGGTGACCGAAGGCTTCGTCAGCGCGGGCGGCGCGCGTTCGTTACGCATCGGTCCCGCGCTGGCGAAACTCGCCTCGGCCGCCGGCGACAATATCGCTGAGCGCGTCGCGCCGCATCTGCGGGCGCTGGGCGAGGATGTCGGCGAAACCGTCGATCTCGCGCTTCTGTCGGGTGGTTCCGCCGTCTTCGTCGATCAGGTCGCGGGCCGTCACCGCCTCGTTGCGCTCTCAGCTGTCGGCGAACGCTTTCCCCTGCATTGCACGGCGAACGGCAAGGCCATTCTCGCCTGCTTCTCGCCGGAAGATGCGGAAGAACTTTTGGACAAGAGCCTCGCCGAACATCCGCAGCACAAATTGAAAAACCGCAAGGCGCTGCTGCGCGAACTCGAAGATACCCGCGCATCGAAACTGGCCTTCGATCTCGGCGAACATGGCGAAGGCATCTGCGCCGTCGGCACCGCTTTGCTCGACGGCTTCGGCCGCCCGCTCGCCATTTCCGTGCCTGTGCCGGCGCAGCGTTTCGATGATGTGCGCGACGATGTCGCGAAGAAGCTGCGGGATTTCCGCGAGCGGATCAAAGCGGTGGTGCGGAAGTAGGGGGCGTTGACTCCAGGACAGCTCCCAATGTGATAGTCGGAGATTGGCATAAGGGAGTGCGGCGAGCGCCCCTTTCATTTTGTGGAGGCATAAGGAGGTGTCCGGCAAAGAAATTGTTTCGAGGGATGTTCCTCGTCGGGTTCGCTCCAAGAGAAGTGACACCCAACTTGCGGATATCACCTTCCGGTCGAAGAGTACTAGAATCCGATCTGGGCTCTATTGGGATATTGCCATTGGATGTCTCTTCATGGTTATCGGTATTTGGATGATTTCTCGTGAAGGACCAAGTCTCTTCAATCTATATTCTATTCTGTTTTGGTTGCTCGGGATAATTTCCACCGTCGTTACTATTGGCTGGAAAGTTCGTTACAGAAAATTTCAAGCTACAATGATAAACGTGGCCGGAGGTGTGCCTATTTTCAAGGATCTATCCGGACTGTTGGCATTTGGTGTCTATATGTTTTTGGGTGGGGTCGCATTTCTTTTCAGTCCTGTTGGCGCCTCGCTTCCTATGATATTCGTTTCTGCCTTCATCATGGGGGTGGGAGCCCTGTTGTTCTTGTGCGCTTTACAAGCGAGGAAAAAGCAATACCTGCAATTCGATCCTGACGGACTGATTATCGGTTTCAATCTGGGAAGGGCAATGATCCCTTGGAACTCTATTGCGCGGATCGAAGCCGACGAGTTTTGCGAAAATCCGGTTTTGCTGATTTGGTTGAATCGGCGCGACTTAGTCGAGATTTTTCCCGCATCCAAACGGGAGTATGGCTTCGCCGAATTGCACGGCGGATCGCCGAGGTCTGATATCATTCTATTCCCACATGCATATTGTGTTGATCTGCCTGTTCTGGGTGCGGCGATTGCTCGCTACGCAACTCAACCGGAAGCACGTGGAGAACTGGCGCTGAGGAAAATTGGCTAAGTCAACTCGCGGGAATAACGTTCCGACGTGCGCGATGATCTCGCAAAAAAGCGGCGCGGTGAGGAAGTAGGGGACGCCATCATCCCGGCGCTCGCGTTGCTCGGCGGGGACGACAAGCTAAATCATCACAGCACGATATCGGTTGCGTCCAGAATGAACGTGCCGTTAAGGCGCAGTCCGAAGTCGGCGACGCCATTGCCATTCACATCCGCCGAAATGAACGTCACGGGCGCGCCGCCCTGCAGCGGGTCGTTCGTGAAGAGGATGAACAATTCGCCCGCTTCCACAATGCCGTCGTGGTCGTCGAAGAAGAACGACTGGTTGCCGGCAAGGAGTGTGTTTGCGTCGATATTCGACAGATCGAGAATGTCCTCGAAACCGCCGCCGTCCTGAAAATCATAGATTATGTCGGAGTTCGACATCAGCGGGCCGGAATTCGTCGTGGCCTCGAAACGGAAGCGATCGTTGCCGCCGCCGCCTGTCAGCTTGTCGATGCCATCGCCGCCAATCAGCACGTCGTCGCCCGCGCCGGCGTTGATCGTATCCGCGCCCGCGCCCGACTCTATAAGGTCGAGACCATCGCCCGTGCGGATATTGTCCGCGCCTGCGCCGGTCTTGATCCAGAAAGACTCCATGCCCGTGACGCGCGTACCCTGTCCGGTAAACGTCGTGACATTGGCGGCGTTCGTAAACTGAAAGCTTATGTTGTTGGCCGCGCCGCTTGCATCGAAGATGAGATAGTCAGAACCGTTGCCGCCATCGATGAAATCGGCGCCCTGGCCCGCATAGATCGTGTCGTCGTTGTCGCCGCCGCGCACGATGTCGTTGCCGAGACCGCCGATGATCATATCGTCGTCGGCGCCGCCGTCGATCGTGTCGTTGCCTGCGCCGCCATGAATTTCATCGATGCCTGTGCCGCCGTCGATGATGTCGTTGCCGGCCTCGCCAAAGATGTCGTCGTGATAGTCGCCGCCGAGCAGCGTATCCTCGCCATCGCCGCCGAAGAGTTCGTCGTTATAGTCGCCGCCATCGAGATAGTCGTTGCCGGCGCCGCCGCGCAGCACGCTGCCGCCGATGATCGTATCGTCCCCGTCGCCGCCGTTGGCGCGCGCCGCATCGACGATGATGTCGCTGCCGAGACCGCCGGCAACATCGCCGCCACCCTGAATTTCGTCGTCGCCGTCGCCGCCGTCGATGGTTGCATTGACGGCGAAGATCAGATCGTTGCCGGTTCCGCCAAAGATGAACTCGGCATTGCCGCCCTGGATTTCATCGTCGCCCGCGCCGCCATCGAGATAGCCGCTGGAGCTTTCGTTGAGGATGAAATCGTTGCCGCCGCCGCCATAGACGACGTCGTTCGCGCCCGAGCCGGTATAAATGCGGTCAGCGCCCGCGCCGCCTTCGATGTAATCGCTGCCTTCCTCGCCATAGATGACGTCGTTGCCGCCGCCGCCGAAGATTTCATCCTGTCCGGCGCCGGCATAGATGAGATTGGCATTGGCGTCGCCGTTGATCGTGTCGTTGAGGTCGCTGCCGAAGATGGCTGCAAGCAGCATGTCCGCATCGATCAGCAGGTTTGGCGCGCCGGACGGGCGCAAGCGTGGAATGCTCATATTCGCTCACCTTATGCGGGAAAAATTCTCCGCGATGGCGAGAGGAGATAGCGCGCCTGTACTCAAGTTTTTGTGCGGTAAGTCACGGGGCGAGGAAGAGGCGCAGCCTTATTTCACTTCACGCGCAAAAGTGCTTGAAGGGCGGATGACAGGCCGATCTGCAACGTCAATCTTCGTTTCTTGAAGACTACTTAATCATTCTTGTTGAGACGGCGGTGCAAACTCTTGCGAATAAGTCCAGAAGACCGGGCTTCCTTGTGTTCGATTGATTGCCAGATGGACGTAGCGGACTCATCAGGTAGCTTTCCCAACGAGAAGGCTACACTGTCCAATTCTTCGCGGGTCCATATGTGTGTTGTACAGATCTGGATCGCTTCGTCGCGGAAGGCCTCCCATACTCCACGGAAAGCTTTGTCATTTATCTCGCCGCTGGAGGACCGAACGTGATGTAGGGCTAACATCGGCATGCCTGCGTAAAAGCACGCGGCGTCGACCCGGCTACATACTTGTGCGAACGGTCTGCCAATATCATGTCCGGTAACGCCGCAAAGATTTGCTGCGGTGATATAACCTACTATCGGATCGCGCCGTTCCAGCGCCCTCTCAGATAAGAGTTGGAAGAGGACTTCCCCCCTTGATGATTGAATGAGTTTTGGCACGAATTCTTCCTCAGGAAACATCCGTCGCTGTATGTTATCCCGTGTCAATCTATAACAAAAAAATGGCAGTTTCGACGTTTGGTCCCGAAACCCGAGCTTTAGAAAAATTCGCCCGAGCGATATTGACTTTATTCCTATTTTATGCCTATATCCCTCTCGTCCCGGCCTAAGGGTGTCACAACCCGAGGGGCCTGCTCAGGAATGGGAGCGGGCGGGCCGGGAGCGGAGGGTTCGTCTTCTCGCGGCTTCATTCACCGCCCGGCGAACCGGCCCAAGACGTGTGGTCCTCCCCGTCAGCAGTGCCGGCGGGGACAGTTCGGGAGTTCTTCCGCGCGCCGCCCGCAAAGCGGTTCGCAACGGGCCGGGTTCCGATTTGCGGAAACGGATCGAGCATTCCGGGAAGGGTTCATCGGCAAGAGTGGATGGAAACAAGTGCGAGCCATCCAGGGGTCATGCGAAGCAAGCCGAAGACCTTCGCGCGTGCCAGCGATTTCCCGGCAGGGACATCGCTCCGGGCATTTCTCTTTCGGGAAAAGCCCGGGGGCGCCGGACATTCGTCCGTCTTCCGGTTCCTTTTTCCACCATTTCCCCGGAAGCGGGGGAATGTCCGGCGTCCCGCGCCTTTCTCATCAACCCGGACGCGCAGGCGTTGCGGGACAAAGGCGCAACTAAACTCCCCTCCTCGCGAAGCGGGGAGGGGCAGGGGGTGGGGCCTGCAAGCGATTGCCATGATAGCCTGGAGTTCCCCACCCCGCCGGCTTCGCCGCCGACCCTCCCCGCCAGCGGGGAGGGTAGTTCGCGGACAGGCGCTTCACTGCCCTTGGAAAGTTAGCCCCTCACACAATCTGCATCGTTGCATTCTGCACCGCGCGTTCCCTGCAGGTGGTGCGGCGCACGTCGCGCTTGAACTTGGTGTCGTCGAAGGGCGTGGCGCGATGCATCGTGCACATGTTGTCCCAGATGAGCACGTCGCCCAGCTTCCATTGATGTGCGAAGACGAATTGCGGTTGCGTTGCAAAGGCCATCAACTCGTTGATGAGCGCCAGCGCCTTCTCCTGCGGCCATCCGACGATGCCGCAGGCATGGGAAGCGATATAAAGCGTCTTGCGTCCCGAGGGCTCGTGCACATGCACCATCTTGTGGCGCGCCGGCGTGCGCGCGAGCGTCTCCTCGGGCGAGGGCGGAGGCCCGCCGCCGAGGACGCGGCTATGCCAGTAGGAATGTTCGACGACGAGATCTTCGAGCCCGGCCTTGCGGCTCGCGGGCAATGCGTCGAAGACATCGCGCATGTCGACGAATTGCGTATCGGCGCCCGCGGGCGGAATCGCATGGGCCGCGAGCAGCGAATAGGTCGCCCTGATCTCGAAGAAGCTCATGTCGGTGTGCCAGAGCTGGTTCGCGCGCTTGTAGGCAAGGCGGCGGTCGCTGTCGGCGAAGATTTCGCCGACTTCGTCGAGATTGCCCTGATCGATGATTTCCGCATGGGGCACGCGTTCGCCGGTGCCGCCGAGCTTGCCCTCCTTGCCGCGCTCGATGGGGCCGAGCAGGCCCGAGAAGGCGATATGCTGTTCGTTCGTCGGCGGCGCATCGTGGCCGATGATGGCGACGGAATAGGTCGCCAGCGCAGACTTGATGTCGCGCAGCAAATCCGCGCCCATGGGCTTGCGGATATCGACGCCGTGCAAGCGCGCCGCGAAAGGCTGCGAGAGCTGTTCGATTTCGAGTGTCATGTGCCTTCCGCGATCAAATGGCTAAAGCCCAACGACGCTGACGAGCCGCGCAGAACTGCATTCGTCGCGTACGCTCTTCAGCCCCTGATAGACGGGGCCGTTATAAAAGTCCTCCCATGCCTGCACGGAGGGAAATTCCAGCAGCACGATCCGGCGGGGCTCCCAGTCGCCTTCATAGACCTTGTGCGCGCCGCCACGTGCGAGATAGCGCGCGCCAGCAGCTTCCAGCGCGGGCTTCACCCCGTTCATGAAATCGGCGTAGCGCCCGGGATTTGAGATATCGACATCGAAGATGACATAGGCGCTCATTGCTACTCCCGTATTCAGTCTGTCCTGCTTCACGCCAGTTCGGGCACGCGCGCCAGCGCGGGCATGACCTTCGTGGAAAACAGTTCGATGGAACGGCTCATTTCATCAAAGCTCATGTCGCCGAAGGAGAAGCGCAACACCGCGTAATTCGCGCCGGTAAGGCGATGCTGCTCTTCGAGTTCGCGCGCGACCGTTTCGGGCGAGCCGGCGATGCAGCGCCCGCTCGGCACGAGATCGTCGAACTTGAGGTCGATGCCCCAGTGCTGGGGAACGCGGCCGAAGCGGCGGTGCATCCAGGTAAAATTGCTCTGGAAGACGAGATAGGCGCGATGGGCGATCTCGCGCGCCTTCTCGTCGGTGTCGGCCACGACAAGCGTGCGCGCGAGGCCTGTGAAAGGTTCCGGCCCGTCATAGCCAGTCGCGGCCAGTTCCTCGCGATATTGCGCGATATACTTCACGCAAACCCTGGTGTCCGCGTTGACGACGAGATGAAAGCGGGCGCGCGCGGCGCTATGCGCGCTTTCGGTCGAATGCACGCCGTACCAGATCGGGGGCATCGGCTGCTGATAAGGCTTCAGGTGCAAGGGCACGTCGCGATAGGTGAAATGCTTGCCTTCGTAATCGACGCGGCCGTCGCGCAGCCCCTGTTCGATGATCGCGACGCCCTCTTCGTAGATTTCGCGCGCCGCTTTGGTGTCGACGCCGAGATAGGCGAGTTCTTCCGGCACCGAGCCGCGCCCGAAGCCGATGTCGAGCCGCCCGCGACTCATCTGGTCGAGCATGCAGATCTCTTCCAGCAGCTTGATCGGGTGATGGGCAGGCACGGCATAAACCAGCGTGCCGACGCGCATCTGCTTCACCCTTTGCGCCAGCGCCGACAGGAATACGCTGGGCGAAGAGCATCCGCCGAGCGGGGTGAAATGATGCTCCGTAACGTGGAAACAGTGGAAGCCCGCCCGGTCGAACATCTCGCCGAGCTTGAGCCGGTCTTCGTAATGATCCGCCTGCGAAAGGCCGTTCGAGAGATCGAGGTGATCCATCGCGCCGAATTTCATGTTTCCATCCCGTGATCTTGGTTGTCGTTGCGGGCAATCTAGCAGGCTTTCGGCGGGAGTCGCCGGGATTTTCCGCCGCATGGCGGTGCAGGGAATTTAACCCGTCCTATTCACCGGGGCTTGTAATTTCTACGCGGACGGTGATCGCTTGATTACGGTCATGCGGCATTACGCGGCGCTTTCGCCGCTTTTTGATTAAGACTGTTGTGACGCGTTGGAGGGACAGATCGGGTGCACGGGG
>CAINED010000027.1 GCA_903847605.1 uncultured Hyphomicrobiales bacterium
GGCAGCGGTTTCATTGGGCGGCGCGGTGCTCGGCTTTGCCCTGCCGCTGGCGCAAGCGGTCGCACAAAGCGGTGACATTGATGACATGCTGACCTGGAGTGCGGTGGCGCTCGCCGCCCAACTCGCCGCCTACGGAGTAACGCGACTGCTGCTGCCGCAACTGCCGCTGGACGTCAAAGAGGGTAAACTCGCGCCTGCGATATTTCTCGCGGCCCTCTCCATCGCCATCGGCGTGCTCAATGCAGCCGCCATGACCGAGTGAAGCACTCCGGAAGCAGCACACCCCATGTCCTCCGTCACACCGAAACCGATCAACAGTTACCGCAAGTTCTGGGCGCACCGCTTTGGCATAGCGCCTTTCCTGCCGACCACACAGGCCGACATGGAGGCGCGCGGCTGGGACAGTTGTGATGTGATCATCGTCACCGGCGACGCCTATATCGATCATCCGAGTTTCGGCATGGCCCTGGTGGGACGGCTGCTGGAGGCACAAGGCTTTCGCGTCGGCATTATCAGCCAGCCTGACTGGCGCTCGGCCGAAGATTTCAAACGTCTGGGCAAGCCCAATCTGTATTTCGGCGTCACCGCCGGCAATATGGATTCGATGGTGAATCGTTATACGGCCGACCGCAAACTGCGCTCAGACGACGCCTACACACCGGACGCAGAAGCGAACAAACGCCCCGACCGCGCGGTGACCGTCTATAGCCATCGTTGCCGCGAAGCCTTTCCCGAAGCGAACGTGGTGATTGGCAGCATCGAGGCCAGCCTGCGCCGCATCGCGCATTTCGATTACTGGTCAGAGACCGTGCGCCGCTCAGTGCTGCCCGACTCGAAAGCCGATCTGCTGTTATTCGGTAATGCCGAACGCGCGCTCATCGAACTGACGCACCGCCTCGCCAAAGGTGAGGCCATCAGCACGATCCGCGATCTGCGCGGCACGGCATTTATGGCGCCGTCTGGCTGGCGTCCCGAAGGCTGGCGCGAAGTCGATTCAACCACCGTCGACACACCGGGCGCCATCCAGCCGCATACCGATCCGTACGAGATGAAGGAAAAAAACCCGGCGACACCGCCACGGGATGCGGCCCCGGCCAGCAATGTGCAGACGATCCAATTCGTCGACCGCGCGGCAAAGCTTGCGGCAAAAATGCAGGAGCGCGCGCAGACCGTGATCCGCCTGCCGTCGTACGAACAGGTCAAAAGCGATCTGGTGTTGTATGCGCACGCCTCGCGCACCTTCCATCTCGAATCCAATCCGGGCAATGCACGCGCGCTGGTGCAGGCGCATGGCGAACGCGATGTGTGGCTCAATCCGCCGCCGTTACCGCTGTCGATGGCAGAAATGGATTTTGTCTACGGCCTGCCCTATGCCCGCGCGCCGCATCCGGCTTATGGCAACGCAAAGATTCCGGCCTGGGAAATGATCCGCTTCTCGGTCAATATCATGCGCGGCTGCTTCGGCGGCTGCACGTTTTGCTCGATCACCGAACACGAAGGTCGGATCATCCAGAGCCGCTCCGAGCAATCGATCCTGCGCGAGATCGAAGAGATCCGCGACAAGACCCCCGGTTTCACTGGCGTGATCTCGGACGTCGGCGGCCCCACCGCCAATATGTATCGCATGGCCTGCAAGGACCCAAAGATCGAAAAAGCCTGCCGGCGGCCTTCCTGCGTCTTCCCCGATGTCTGTGAAAACCTCAACACCGATCATGCGCCGCTGATCAGCCTTTATCGCAAGGCGCGCGCCCTGCCCGGCATCAAGAAAATATTCGTCGCCTCGGGCCTGCGTTACGACCTCGCTGTAAAGTCGCCCGAATACATCAAGGAACTCGCCACGCATCACGTCGGCGGCTATCTGAAAATCGCGCCTGAACACATCTCCGAGGGCCCGCTCTCCAAGATGATGAAGCCGGGCGTCGGCAGCTACGACAAATTCAAGGAAATGTTCGACCGCGCCTCGAAAGAGGCCGGCAAGGAACAGTATCTGATCCCCTACTTCATCGCCGCCCATCCGGGCACCTCGGACGCGGACATGGTGGAACTGGCGTTATGGCTGAAGAAGAATGATTTCCGTCTCGACCAGGTGCA
>CAINED010000028.1 GCA_903847605.1 uncultured Hyphomicrobiales bacterium
CGAGATAGGCGCGCGGAAAATGCGCGCGCAGAAGCGGCGCGCCGGCGTCGCGCGCGCCCACAAAAAGCTCGTCCACATAGGCGTCTTCCGAGCGGCGCAAGGTCAGCGGATCGAGCCGCGAGGCCGCCAGAAATTCCGGTGGGTAATTTGCGCCTGAGTGCGGAGAGGAGAAAACCAGCGGCGTTGCGAGGAAGTCGGGTTCGATCACGTCGAAAGCTGGCGCGAAGCCCAGCGCTTCGTGACGCATGGATGCGGGATCGGCGTCGCTATCGTCGTCCCTGTCCGTGCTCCAGAGCCCCATTCCGTCCGTCCCGTTGCGGCCAGTCGTTCGCGCCTGCCGAAATCTTCTTAACCATTCCTAGTGTGGCAAGAGGGGGGCTTCAAGTCCACCAAGATCGTAAACCACGGCCACAGATTTTCGAGAGCAGCCGTCATTTGCGGGCAAAACCAGCGAAGGCGTTAGGACTTTGGCGAAATCGCCTTGCGAATTTCCATCGATCCGATTTTTCAAGGAGGAGATTGCCGTGAGCCAGCCCATTGCATCAGCCGCAGCGCTTGAATTCTGGACGTGGTTTGCGGACTGGTCGTCGGAAATTCGAGCAGCCTATATCGCTGGCAACCAGGACACCTATCTGGCCTTCGCAGAAGCGATTGGAGCGCAACTCGACGCGGTCGCGCCTGAACTGTCTTTCGAATTCGGCGGCGAAGAGGAAGTTATCGACTTCATGGTCAGCGCCAATGGCGTGAAGGCAAATTTCCTGCAAGCGCGCCAGTTCGCCGCGCTGGCGCCGAAGATCGCCGGATGGCGCGTCATTCCGTTCAAGCAGCGCAAGCTGCTGTCCGTAGAAGGATCGGCTGTCAGGTTTAACGGAATCAATGTCCCGCCTGACCAAGTGTACTTCGCCCCCCTCGGTTCGGGCCTGCCCCTCGATATCGAAATCATCTTCGATGTGCAGCCTGACGTTCCGTCAGAAGTCTTGTGGAATTTCGCTTTCATCTATCTCGATTGGGCCCTAGGCGAATATGATGTGGCCACAGGCATCGGCCATATCCAGCTCGCCACTGGCGAGAAACCCGGGGCGATGCCCTTCACGGCCCTCCCCGACTTCTTCGACCGCAAGCTGATGGAAGCCGCAGGCTCCGCCTCGGTTCGCCTGAACTGACGCCCCGGCAAGCGCGGGGTTGGGTTAATTTGCGATCCGGTGAAACGAAAACTCTTCACCCGATATTTACCCTCTTCCCGCTTTATGAAATCCGGTCATCACAGTCAGCCACATGCGTTGGGTCCCAATGAAAATCCTTCTCGCCGAAGACGATAACGACATGCGCCGCTTCCTCGTGAAGGCGCTTCAGAATGCAGGATACGACGTCGCTTCGTTCGATAACGGATTGTCGGCCTACAACCGCCTGCGCGAGGAACCTTTCGAACTGCTGCTGACGGATATCGTCATGCCGGAAATGGACGGCATCGAACTGGCGCGCCGCGCGACGGAACTCGACCCCGACATCAAGGTCATGTTCATCACCGGCTTTGCCGCCGTGGCGCTGAATCCGGACAACAATGCGCCGAAAGACGCTAAGGTTCTCTCCAAGCCCTTCCACCTGAAAGACCTCGTCAACGAGGTGCAGAGGCTGCTCGCGGCGTGATGCGCCGCTTCCTGCGCTTTATCCGGCGCAGCCTTTCGCGACTCAGGGATCCCGAAGCCGTCCCGGCGCTTCTCGCCAGTCTGGCCCTCGTCATCGTTCTGGCGTGGTCGGGATGGTTCCGCGCGCTGATGCAGGCGACCCTTGTGACGGCCATCGTCATGGTGCTGACGCTGGCGCTCGTGCTGTTCGCGGCGCTCGCTCTCTGGCCGTCGGTTTCGCATCTCCTCAGTCATCTGCTCTACGGCGATCCCTACTGGATCAAGCCGCGCGAATTCGACATCGACGACGATCCGCGCAAGACCGAGGCCCTGACCAAACGCCTTGCCCCCATCGAGGTCGATGCCGACGCGACGCTTTGGCGCGATCAGGAAAGCGGGCAATACTGGATTTCGCGCCGGTTCGATCTGGGTCACGGCGAATTCGTTCGCTTCAAGCCGCTGCCCTCGCGTATGGACTGGCGCGGCATGGCCGACGAGAACTGGGCCATCAAGGATTAGCCTTCCGGGGGCGGGTGTGACGATCAACCGGCAGAAAGCCTGGGGATGGGTTGGAATCGCCGCGTTCGCGGCCGCCGGTCTCTTTGTCCTGAAGGACAAGAGCGCCTCGCAGCTTGGACTTGCCGCCGCAGTCTTTCTCGTCAGCCTGACAATTGTCGGCGCGGCTGTCGTGGCGGCATTTCTGGCGCGCGAGGGGTTGGGCCGGTTGTGGAAGCGCCAGTTTCCGCCGCCTCCGCTCTGGGAAAAGCCGCGTCCCGTGAGCGCGCTTTTCGAGGCGGAACTTTTCGCGCCGCTGAAACCCAGATTGGACCTGCTGGAAGAAGATGGCCGCGCGGCCCTCTGGCGCGACCGGGAAACCGGCCAGTTCTGGAGCGCCTTCGACTGGGATTTCGAATTCACGCAAGAGACGATTTTCACGCCCATCGCCACCCGGGAAGGCTGGCGCGGCAGCGCCGATCCGCCGCCCCGCGTAGCGCAGTAGCGAGTGAATGCCTGTGGCTTTTGCATCGCGAAGAAATCGTCTCGCGCGGCTTGCCGTTTGCGGCGGCTTCGCCTATACCCCGCCCGTTCCGATTGTCCGGTTCGCCGGACGACTGGCCAATGGCCGGGCGCGTAGCTCAGCGGGAGAGCACACCCTTGACATGGGTGGGGTCACAGGTTCAATCCCTGTCGTGCCCACCATCGCCGCGTAGCGATGGTGCATCAAATTCCTCCAAAATCTGCAGTAGGCTGGCGCTAAAGCGCTGCGCATGATTTGTTGCCAGAAAACATTGAGGGGAGGCGCGCGTGGCGCAAGGCAATCAATCCATAATCATCGGCGATTACATCATCACCGCTTTCAGCGACGGCCTGTTCCAGACGACGATCGACGTGACGGCGCCCGGCGTAGACAAGGAGATGACGCAAAGTCTCAGCGGCAAGACGCTGACCGATCCCGTCTTTCTAGCGGTCAACGCCTTTCTGGTCGAGGGACGCGGCATCCGCGCGCTCGTCGATGCCGGCACGAGTGATACGATGGGCCCAGCGCTCGGCAAGCTGCCGGAAAATCTGATCGCCGCCGGCAAGCCGCTCGACAGCATCACCCATGTGTTGCTCACGCACATTCATCCCGATCATTCCAACGGCCTGATCGACGGGGCGGGCAATGCCTATTTCCCGAAGGCGGACGTTCTGGTGCAGGACGAGGAATACAGGTTCTGGATCGAGCGCGATCTCTCGCAGGCGGCGCACGAGCGTCAGCGCGGCAACATGGTGCGCGCGCGCGCGTCGGTCGCCCCCTATGCCGCGCGCACGACGCGCATCGGCGACGGCGAGATATTGCCGGGCATATTTGCTCAGAAGTCGCCGGGGCATACGCCCGGACATACGGCGTGGACCGTGACCGGCGGCAAAGACAGCCTGATGATCTGGGGCGACACGATCCACATGGCCTTCCTGCAATTGCAGCATCCCGAGATCGCCTTCATCTTCGATGTCGATCCCGAACTGGCCGTGAAATCGCGCCTGCGCCTGCTCGATCAAACGTCTGCCGATGGCATTCGTATCGCGGGCATGCATCTCGATTTTCCCGGCTTCGGCATCGTGAGACGCGCGAAGACCGGATACGTCATCGCAGCGGAATGATGCTTCGTCCCGGCCGGTTGATACGCTTGCGGCATCGTGCTTGAAGCAATGGACGGCCGATAGCCAGATTTGTCGGCCGGCTCGCCCGACGCGGACATCCAGCGCTGCTCATGCCGGACACGATTGCGAATTCGATATATCAGCACTTGCCGGCGCTTGGTGCGATGCTCGCGGCCTATGGCGGCATCAGGTTTCAGCGGATGTGGCTGGGCTCGGAACAGGCGGAAGCCTTGTTGGGGCTTTCGCTTGCGCTGATATTCCCATGGCCGGTTGCGCTAGGCATCCTCGCCTTCTGGATTTTCGGTTCGGCGATTCTGACCCGGCTGAACGACTACAAGATCGCTCTCAACGGCATGCCGGTGACGTGGAACGACATTGCCATCACGTCGAAAAATCCGGCGGTCTTGCTGCACCTCTTCGGATTGAGCCCCCGCCTTTGGCTTTCGCTGGCGGGGGCCACACTCTTCACCGCGATTGTTGCTCTCGTCTGGTTCGCCGCAAGCGGCGGCCTGTGGCGCGATGCGAGCCTCGCCGGTTTGCTCTTGGGTCTTGCATCTTGCGCCCTGTGGATCGCGCTCGCCCGCTGTTACCGGGAGAAGCTCTATGCCGATGTGGTGAGCTATCTCTCGCAGACCCATTTTCCGTTCGGCGAGAGCAGGAATTCGCTCGGCTGGGAATTGCAGCTCTGGGATCACGAGGCGATCGCCGAACTGTCGCGGCATCTCGGCGTGCCCGGCTTCATTGTCTATACCTCCTCGCTGTCGAGCGTATTCGAAGCGCCGGTCTTTCGCAGCAAGGACGATGCGCAGCAGAGTGCGATTGAAGCGGCGCCAGTCTCGCGGCTCATCGAACGGCGCATGGACGCAGCGGGGCCGTCGCCCAATATCGTGATGCTGCAACTGGAATCCGGCCTCAATCCCAACTGGGCCTTCCGGCTGAAACAGGAGTTTCAGTCCTCCTTATTTTCCCGCGGACCCCATAGCCGCATACTCGCGCCGCTGCGTACGAATATCGTCGGCGGCGGAAGCTGGGTGTCGGAATTCGAGGCGCTTGTCGGGATCGACGCGCGCGCTTTCGGCTATCTCGGCTATTACGCGCATACGTCCGTCGCGCCCTTCGTCGCCGGCGGGTTGCCCAGGCGTCTTGTCGAAGCCGGATACAAAACGTCCGCCTATTATCCAGCAACCGGCGATTTCTATAATACGCGCGCCGCCTACGGAAATTACGGATTTCAGCACTTCTTCGACAGTCGCGACCTTGCATTGCAAGAGGAATGGCATTCCACCGACGAGCAGCTGGTGCGCGCGGCGCTCCAGCACATCAAGGCGGACTGCGGCGCGCCGCAATTTCACTTTCTCGTCACGAACGGCATGCACTCTCCATATAAAGTACGGCGCTTGCGCGACGAGCACGAGGCCAATGGATTCGTGGACAGCAACGATCCTGCATTGAACGGTCAGTTGCGCACCTATTTGCGATTGCTGAAGGCTGCCGAATCGGCTGTCGATCTCATCGTCGAACGTCTCGAACGCATGCAGAGCGAAACAGGGCGGCCCTACGTTCTCATTATATACGGCGATCATCAGCCGCATGCCTTCACGGCCACGAGTCAAGTCGCCACAGCGGATTTCGATTCCGTCCGGACCGATGCGCCCGTGAACGAAACCTTCGTGCATCTGATCTCGAGCGATGCAAGCGTTCAATTCGAAGACGTGGGCGTATTGCCGGTGGCCTTGATGCCGACGCTCCTGAGCGCCTATGCCATGCGCCCGCCAACTCTTTATGCGAATTTCAATCTGTCGATGCTCGAACGGTTCGGCGCGAATTTCTTGCCAAATTATTCGTTCGGCGGCGAATTCGGAACGCCCGATGGCGTGGCGGGAATTCGTCCGCGCGAAGCCCAGGACGGTTCGCGCAGTCCAGTGAATGGAGACCTGTTCGCCGCGCAGGCGCAGTATTTTCGCGATGTCAGGCGTTCCGGAATCCTGAAGCCGACGTGAACACCGGTCAGTTGATGTGGTCGCGCAGCCAGTGCTTGAAGCTTGCGATCATGATCAGGATGCCTGCGGCGATCACGACCGCGACGGTGCTGATGCGCAGCGCATTGTCCGGCAGGAGCGTCGCGATGCGATAGTCGTCGATCGAAGACGACGTTGCGATGGCGACAAGAATGATCCCGGCATTCGCCACGGTGCCGAAGCTCGCCTCGCCCATGAAGCGATGGACGAAGTGGCCGACGATGGCGGCGAATACGGCTGACGCGAAAGCAAGCTGGATGAAGCTTTCCGAATTGTACATCGATACAAGCCAGTTCGCGAAGTCCATGGCGAAACCCTCAAATGTTCAAACCGTCCCAGTAGCATGGTGACACAGTTTGCGTTTGACGCCAGCGAATGTCAGCCGTGCGGTCAATGCGAAGTTTGACAGCGCCGCTGCAATCGAAGTTCATTTGCGGCGTATTCGCTTGGCGTTTCGTTCAATGTTTAAAAAAATTGCAGGAACCTTCCAAAAGTCCCTGCATTCAAAAGCATTTCACATGCGAGATCGCGAACGATGGCTCAGGCGGCGCGCGTTTTCAGACTGACTTTTCCCACGCTCTCGAGCACGACTTCGAGCGTGACGGATGTGTCGAGATCGTAGGGCTGTGTCAGCGTTCCCGTGGTGATGAACTGACCGGCGCGAATGCCGCCGAAACGGTCCGCTTGCGCATTCGCCCAGGCGATGACAGGAGTCATGGGATCGCCCTGCTGATGGCCGCCGATGCGATCGCTCACAGTCTTTCCATCTTGCGTGAGAATGCAGCGGATCTTCGAAAGATCGAGCTTGCGGAAATCGGACAGGGCCGGCCCCGGCGCATAGGCCGTATTGGCGAAATTGTCGGCGAGGCGCGTCGCAAACGGCAATTCGGTGCCTTTGACGAAACGCACGCCGACGAGTTCGATACCGGCGAAAACGCCGCCGACCGCATCGAGAATTTCATCGCGCGTATAGGGCTTGCCCGGCCGCGCCGGCAGATCGCGCGCAAAGCGTATTCCGAGTTCGGCTTCCACCTTCACGCTGTTCATGTCGCCCGCGAAGGAAAACGTGCCGCCGTCCGCGATCGTGTCGCAGGCAAACACAGGCGCGGCCCAGCCGCCGCCGTCGGGGAGAAGGCCGGCTTTCCAACCGGCGACCGTTGTGCCCAGCGCGCTCGCGACTTCCGCCTGCACGCCATAGGCTTCCGCTGCGTCCTTGCAGGCGACGGCCGGATCGAAGGCGATGAACTTTTTGGTCTTGCGCGCTTCGGCGAGGCGCGCGGCGAGGGTATGGCTGCTCATAATGTTATTTCCTCCGTGATGCCGGGACTTTGCGTCAGTCATCGTGCCTAGGGCAAGCGATCAGCGCGCGGCGTCCTGCACGACATCGAGATATTTACTCTCGCCTGAAGTGTCGGTGGCGGCGCGGCGCATCAGCGCGTTCAATTGCGCCCGGTCGGCGACAATACAACTGAACCTGTCGGCCTTGAGCGGCTTGATGCCGGCCGCCTGTGCGATGTCGCTATTGCAGATGTCGATGCGCATGCGCCACGCCCGGCCCGGCTTGCCGGCGTCGCGTGTCACCAGTCCGTACATGACGGGGCGCGGATCGCTGCGCATCTGCAGAATGTAGCGGCCCCCCTCGAACGGGTGCAACGAGGCGGTGATGGGCTTCTTGCCCTGCTCAGCCGGATCGGTGATGAGAAAGGCGCTGCGGCCGGCGGCTGTGACGTTCACGCGAACGGTCTTGTCGCCATCCTTGTAGCTCCAGCTTCCGGCGAGACCCGGATCCGCAAGCCCCTGCGCTTCCGGGAGCAACGGTTTTTCAGAGCCGACGCAGGCCGCAAGGGCGAGTGCGAGGAGGGGCAGGGCGAGAAGCGAAAATCGGCTGGGAATCATGGCGGGAATGTTGCCACGAGCAATCGGCCAAGGCCATGCTCGCATAAAGCTGCTTTTCCGCCGGTCTGCCTTGATCGCCAGGGCAAAATGGGGCATACACCCGCCGCAACGGCCGCGATCTTCGCGGCCGGCTCTTTTCCAGCCCGCGCAGGCGGGGTATCCGTCATCCGCAGGGGACGATCATGAAGGTCCGTAACTCTTTGAAATCGCTGCGTACGCGCCATCGCGCGAACCAGCTCGTGCGCCGTCGCGGCCGCGTCTACATCATCAACAAGGTGCAGAAGCGCTTCAAGGCCCGCCAGGGCTGAAGCCGTCCGGCGCATTGCGCCTGCGCTGAATTTCGCCCCCGGCGTCCCCGGGGGCTTTTCTGTTTGCAGAGCAATTTCGCGCCCGCCCTTTGACGGCCGCAAAGTCGCGGCATAGATTCACACTATGCCAAAGCGTCTTCTCCTCTCTGCCCTGATCGCCGCCGCCATCGCCGCGCCGGCAAGTTCCGATATTCTGAAGGCGCAGAGCGAGCGCGGCCCCATGCTGCAAATACCGGGCTTGCCGCCGGTGCAGATGCCGCCGGGCTCTCGTATCTACGGACCCAATGGCGAGCAGGCGCCCACGCCGCCGCAGCGCCCGCGCCAGGTCTATCCGCGTCCCGACAATTTTTCCGGCGCGCGGCCTGACCGCGACGCCGCCGATGCGGAGGATCGCGAAAAGCAGAAGCCGCAAAATCAGCAGGCCGCCGCCGCCCCGCCGAAAACACGCGAAGAGGTGCTGGCCGATCTCTTCAACAGGCTCGGCAAGGCGCAGGACGAAGGCGAGGCGCGCGGCATCACTCGCGGCATCGAGCGCATGTGGCAGATTTCCGGCTCCGACACGGCGGACCTTCTGGCGACGCGCGCGCGCGAAGCTGCGGGCAAGAAGAATTTCAAGCTGGCGCTGGAACTCTACGACAAGATCGTCGCGCTCGAGCCCGAATGGGCCGAGGGCTGGCATCAGCGCGCCACAACGCGCTTCTACATGGATGACGATTTCGGGGCGATCGAGGATATCGCGCGTGCGCTCGCCATCGAGCCGCGCCATTTCGGCGCGCTCACCGGGCTTGGGTTTCTCCTGAAACGCAACGAGCATAAGGCGCGCGCCCTGCAGGCCTTCCGCAAGTCGCTGGAGATTTATCCGCAGCAGGAGCGGGTCAAGAAGCAGGTCGAGGAACTCGTGCCCGATGTCGAAGGGCGCGGCATCTGACCTTCGCGATTTGCGCCGGGATTGCATCCGGCGACGCTTGCCATGCGTAATGCAGGCATGATCCAGAAAATCCTTTTCGGCCTCATGGGTGTGCTCGCAACAGTGTTGCTCGCGAGCTTTCTTTTCACGCAATGGAAAGCGCGCGAGATTGCGCGCCAGCATCCGCCGCAAGGCGTCTTCGCCGACGTCGATGGCGCACGCATTCACTACACGGACACCAAGCCCGCCAGCGAAGCGCTGGGAACGATTGCGCTCATCCACGGCGCGAGCGGCAACGAAGCCGATCTGCGTTTGGCGTTGGGCGAGCGGCTGGCCGCTGCCGGCTATCGTGTCATCAGCATCGACAGGCCCGGCCACGGCTGGAGCGCGCGGGAAGAAGAAACCTCGACGCCGGACATTCAGGCGCGCCAGATACGTCAGGCGCTGGAGAAAGCAGGCGTGAAGCGCGCAGTGGTCGCAGGTCATTCTCTGGCGGGCGCGCTGACCCTGCAACTCGCGCTCGATCACGCCGACCTTGTCGAGGGAGTCGTTCTCATCGCGCCGGTGACGCATCCCTGGCCCGGCGGCGTCGCCGCCTATTATCAGCTGACCGCCATGCCCGTTGCAGGGCCGATCTTCGCCAATACGGTCGTCATGCCGCTGGCGTTGTCCATCCTCGATACATCGCTGAAGACTGTCTTTGCGCCGCAAACTCCGCCGAAAGATTACCGTGCGCGCACCGGCGTCGAACTCGTCTTGCGGCCCGAAACATTTCGCGCCAACGCCATCGATGTCTCCAGCATGTACGATTTCGTGAACCGCGAGCAGGCGCGCTACGGGCGCATCTCAATTCCCGTCGATATCGTCACAGGCGACAGGGACACGATCGTGCTGACGCATATTCACAGCTACGGCAGCCAGCGCGACATTCCCGGCAGCACGCTGCATGTGATGGAAGGCGTCGGCCATTCGCCGCACTGGGCGAAGCCGGACGAAGTCAGCGTTCGCATTCTCGCGATGGCTGAGAAGGCGAACGGGAAAGTGGCAGGGCGGTAGCACCGGCTGAGCCAACGCGCCTCCGGTTTGATCCACTCTCTAAACACATCACGCCCGCGCGCCGCCGAGCATGATGTCCATGAGGCCGCCCGCAACGCCGAACATGTCCGCATCGCGATTGTCGAAACCGAGCAATTGCAGCCCGAGCGGCAGACCTTCGTCGGACAACACCGGCAGCGAAATGGCGGGCACGCCGAGCATCGAACCTGTCACCACGAAGGCGGCGTTGCCCGTCGAACGCAAGCCGACCGGCGCGCAGCCGGCCGCGCTGAGCGAGATGCAGCCTTCGGCGATCTGCGCCAGCTTTTCGTAGGCGGCGCGCGCCGCCGCGCGCTGACGCAGCGTCTCACGATAATCCTCGATACTCATCGCCTCGCCTTCGATGGCGCGCTTCAGCATCGCGGCGCTGAGCTTGGTTTCGTCGCGGTCTCGATAGGTGTTCAGCGGCCAGCGCGATTCCCATGCATTGACGCGAAAGGAAATCGCCATCGCATCCTCGATGTAACGTTCGAGATCGGCGACCTCGACGCTCGTGTTGCGGTCGAGAATATCGATGCCGGATTTTTCGAGATGGCGGCGCGCATCGAGCACGGATGTCTTGGCAGCGTCGCCAGCGTCCTTCCAGCCGCCGGTTTCGAGAAAGACGAGCGCCTTTGGCTTTTGCGCCTGCGGGACTTGCGCAGGGCCGTCGAGTCCGGGATGGCCGGGATCGCCGCCCGTGCGGTCGACGACTTCCTTCGTCACCTGCCATGCGTCGGCGAGCGTCGCAGCAATGACGCCTTGCGAACTCTGGCTCATGTAATCGTGCGAGCCGCCGCGATTGATCGCGCCGAATGTCGGCTTGAATCCGATGACGCCGCAATAACTCGCGGGGCGAAGGATCGAACCGATCACCTGCGTGCCGAGGCCTGCGCTGAAGAAGCCTGCAGCGACACCGGCGGCGGATCCGCTCGAAGATCCGCCGGGCGTGCGCGCAATGTCCCAGGGGTTGCGGGTCGGGCCGGGTTCCGATGCAGCAAATTCCGTCGTCACAGTCTTGCCGACGATGACGGCGCCCGCCTCGCGCAAGGCGCGCACGCTGGCGCTGTCGCGTTGCGATTGCCAGCCGTCGAAGAGCGGCGAACCCATGCCTGTCGGCATGTCGCGCGTTTCGATGACATCCTTCACGCCGATGGGCATGCCGTCGATGGGCGAAAGTGGCGCGCCTTCGCGCCACCGTTTCGCGGAGGCTTGCGCATCGGCGCGCGCCTGTTCGAGATTGGTGCAGACGAAAGCCATGACATCGCCATCGCGCCGTTCGATCTCGTCGATGCAGCGTGCGAGAAACGAAGCGGGATCATCTTCTCCGCGGCGAAAGCGTTCGATATTCGCGAGCCACGGCGTCGCAACGGGTTTCCCGGACATGTCTTGATCCTTCACGGTATCAGCAGGAGCGAACCGGTGGCCTTGCCGGCCTCGACGTCGCGATGGGCCTGTACCGCTTCGGACAGCGGATAGGTCTTGCTGATCTCCACCTTGATCACGCCGCGCCCGACGAGATCGAAGAAATGCGCGCAATTGCGGCGCAGGTCTTCGGTCTTGCTGATCTGGAAGGATACGGCGGGACGGCAGACGCTGAGCGAGCCCTTGGCCGCGCAGGCCAGCAAATCGATCGGCGGCACGTGTCCGGAGGCATTGCCGTAATTCACGAGCTTGCCGAAGGGCCGCACGCAATCCATGCTCTTCACGAACGTATCCTTGCCGACGCCATCATAAACGGCATGCACGCCCGCGCCGGTCAGCCGTTTCACTTCGGCGACGAAATCCGTTTCGCGATAGAGAATGACATGGTCGCAGCCATGCGCTGTCGCAACGTCGGCCTTGGCCTGCGATCCCGCCGTGCCGATGACATTGGCGCCGAGATGTTTCACCCATTGCACCAGCAGGAGCGAGACGCCCGCCGCCGCCGCATGAATGAGAATCGTGTCGCCCTTCTTCGGCGGATACATGTGTTCGATGATGCTGGCCGCCGTCATGCCCTTGAGCATGGAGGCCGCCGCCTGCCGGTCGGAGATGTTTTCCGGCAGATGGACGAGACGGCCCGCCGGCACGATGCGCTTTTGCGCATAGGCGCCGGTGAAATGATAGAAGGGGCCGAACATGCCGACATAGCCGACGCGATCGCCCGGCTTGAAATCGTCAACGCCTTCGCCGACAGCCTCGACGACGCCTGCGGCCTCGTTGCCCGGCGTGAGCGGCATCTTCATGGGTTCTGGATAATAGAATCCGCCGCGGCGCACGTTGATGTCGGAAAAATTGATGCCGATGGCTGTATGGCGCACGAGGACTTCGCCTGGGGCGGGCGGTGGCAATTCGATATCGATATATTGCATCACCTCGGGTTCGCCGTGCTGGTGAATGCGGATGGCTTTGACCATGTGCGTTTCCTCTGTCATGCCTTTTTGCGTGTTGTCATCGTCACTATTTCACGTCGTGTCCACCAATGCCAGATCGCAAAAATGTGACGAAATGCGCCGCGGTGATCGGCGGCGGCCCCGCCGGGCTGATGGCGGCGGAGCGCCTTGCGCTGGCGGGCGTGAAGGTGACGGTTTACGATCGCATGCCCTCGCTCGCGCGCAAATTTCTGATGGCGGGACGCGGCGGGCTCAACATCACCCATGCGGAAGAGTTCGAAGCCTTCATCAAGCGCTATGGCGATGCGTCGGAACATCTATTGGCTGCCATCGAATCCTTCTCGCCAGCGGCGATGCGGAATTGGTGCGCCGCGCTCGGGCAGGACACATTTGTCGGCAGCAGCGGACGCGTTTTTCCCTCGAGCATGAAAGCCTCGCCGCTGTTGCGCGCCTGGTTGCGGCGACTCGCCTCGCAAGGCGTCGAGGTGAAGTTGCGGCATGTCTTTCGCGGGTGGGCTGCGAATGGCGACCTCGAATTCGAACATGCGGGCGCGCCGGTCAAAGTGCGCGCCGATGCCGTGATTCTTGCCATGGGCGGTGCATCCTGGCCGCGTCTGGGTTCGGATGGCGGATGGGCTGATGAACTGCGCGCGCGCGGCATAGCAATCGCGCCGCTTCGTCCGGCCAATTGCGGTTTTGAGGTCGCCTGGTCCGAACATCTGCGCGCGCGCTTTGCGGGATCGCCTCTGAAAAACGTGGCGCTGCGTTTCGGAGGCCGAAACCTGCGCGGGGAATGCGTCATCGCCGCCTATGGGCTTGAGGGCGGCGCGATCTATGCATTGTCCGCACTGTTGCGCGATGCCATCGAGCGTGAAGGGTCTGCGCTGCTCAAGATCGACTTGCGGCCGGATACTTCTATCGAAGCGCTTTCTCAGAAACTCTCGGCGACGCGCGGCAAGGAATCGCTTTCCAATTTCCTGCGCAAACGCGTTGGCGCGTCTCCATTGGAAATCGCCTTGCTGCATGAAACGCATGCCCCGTTTGAAGACGCGCGCAATCTCGCGGCCCATATCAAGGCGATGCCGCTGAGACTGCTGCGTCCGCGTCCCATCGAGAAAGCGATATCGACAGCAGGCGGTGTTGCGTTCAGCGAACTCGACGAACGCTATATGCTGAAAAAATGTCCCGGCGTTTTCTGCGCCGGCGAGATGCTCGACTGGGAAGCGCCGACAGGCGGTTATCTGTTGCAGGCCTGCATGGCGACGGGCGCTGCCGCCGGCGAAGGCGCAGCGCAGTGGCTAGCGCAAGTCGCACAGCGATAATTTACATCAGCACGATCTGCCGCACCGTCTCGCCCGATGCGAGGCGGTCGA
>CAINED010000029.1 GCA_903847605.1 uncultured Hyphomicrobiales bacterium
CCCTGCGATACCAAGACATCGACCTGTCGAAGCTTCGCGACAATCTCTTCAGGCTTGTGACGTTTTCTAGGCATGGATCAGATCCTCCTCGTTGCCATAAGACATACTTCAAGGTGGACCAATTCAATGGGGGTGGATCACAATGGCCCGTGCGTAAAGCGTCAGGAATTCACAGCTTTCTATGCCTTCAGGCTCAGACTGACGGAGGACGACAACTGCCTCGGCATGCTGCTTGGCGTTAATGTGTTTCCGAGCCTCGTCGATGCTGGCAGAAACATTAGCGCGAGACGGAGCAATCGCTACCTGGAATTTTTTTCTCTTTGCTGCCATAATTCCTCGCCCCGCACTTCACGTCGGAAGCCAACACTGGCCACCAAGCCACGCAAGTTCTACTATTATGAAGGTCCCGCCGGGCACAGCAACGATACCCAAGATTCCGGTTGGAGCTGTTGTCTAGATACCTCGCTGACTGCAACAATTTTGCAATCGAACCGGTGGAGCTTGAACAGGCAACGCCATTCGTTGGCACACCTGTACTCCATTTGACACGTGGTTCAAGAGCACTCAACCTGACCAAACCTTTTTTTAGAAATGAGCAGGATATTTCGTCGCGACGGGGGGGGGGGGGGGCTATATGTCGCATTTCGAAATTATCAGCTTGGATAATCTAGGCTAGAGAGTTCGTCGCATGGCCTTAGCCGGCGCTCAAAGCTCAACGGGTTTCGCGGCTGCCGCCGTCGGAGATTATGTATGCGCGCCCGGTCTTTAACAAATTGAGATAAGCGACAATTCCACAGATGCAGGAAATAGATCGTTCGGATCGGCGGGTGTACTGGCGAGAGACGGCTATAGCGTCGCGGGAGAACTGCCTTTCTTAGTGTTTTGGCTACGCAAAATGCTAAAAGATCACGGGAAGACTATTACGGGACTCCTAATGCCTCGTGCAGCAATTATAGGTACAATCGCGCTTTTGGCTACGCTCTCGCTGCGGACTTCGAGTTTCGCATTCGAGAAGGCTTGTGCAGTGGCGAATGACGGTTGCGTCTATGTCGTTGATCTCTTGCAGCGACGCCAAGGATATGGCGCGCAAAGCAAGGGCGGAGCGGGTGGTGAAATTGTTACCGTGACATCAGATGCTGATTCAGGGCAGGGTACGTTACGCGCGGCGCTGTCGCGCAAGGGTGGAGCACGCTGGATTCGATTCGCTTGGGATATGACGATTAATCTGAAATCGCAATTGCGCGTGCCCTCGAATGTGACGATCGACGGGCGTGGGCACAACGTGAGGATTCGGCAATTTGGCTTAAGCATCGTAAATGCCGAGCACGTGATAGTCACCAATCTGTCGTTCGATGGTGAGTTTGCGCAATTTTCGCAAGCAATTAATATTGCCAATAGGTCGCGCCATGTCTGGATCAACCACTTAGACTTGTCACGTTTCAAGGATCGCCTCTTGAACGTGAAGACGGGCTCAACTGATGTTACCATCTCCTGGGTCAAATTTCATAACCACAACAAAGTGATGTTGCTAAACAATATTACAAATAAGAATTTATTTGCAGAATTCGAGCGCGACTCCGCGTTACGCGTCACCCTACACGGGAATTGGTTTGTGGATACGATCCAGCGCAATCCGCGTGCCCAATTCGGCACGACTCATCTCTACAATAACTTACTAGAGAATTGGGATTTTTACGGAATGAGCTTCAGTCTCGAAGCAAAGGCGCTCATAGAGGGAAATATTTTTATAAACAACCCGAAACGTGCTTGTAGCGAACCTGACAAATTGGAGACATCGCATGGGGTCGACCGCAATTACTGTCAGGGCATCGGACGTGCGCAATCTCGCGCAATCCTACCAAATGGGTCATCTGACAAGGCGCTCTACGAGGCGACGCGTGAGCAATTTGGCTATTCGCGGGATTACCGGGCGTTCCTGCGCATTCGTGACAATATTGGGCTCGAGCAATCAAAGATCGAGGACTACCGGCCGGAGGCAGTTCCTCAGCCGGCATATTGCTATCTATATATGGCGCCAGGGCCGCTTCTTGCTCGTATAATTCGGGAAACTGCGGGGAATACAGTCTCACAGGCGGTTCTACTAGGCTTGCAAAGGTGCCCCTCGAACCCTTAGCGTCGCATTTGTGCGGGGATGGGCCTACTCGAAACGTTCTGCTTTCATAGGTGAAAGGAAAGTTGAAATGAATCGACCATGATCAATTCTATCAAATACACGCACGTGCACGATCAACTGGAAGTTAGACGCAATGATTTTTACTACTATAGGAACATGCCGGTTGGCTCACCCCTTTACCGTGGCGTCAAATGATCAGTTTATTCGAGATCAGACGAACGTGTACGGCTATGTCCATGCCGCGAAGGAGGTTTCACAGCAACTCGACTTCATATTTGGGCGACAGCTACCGCCAGAATACGCACCAATGATTGCCGCCGCTGACGAATTTCCGGTCTGGCGCAAGCGTCGATCCATAAATTTGTGGATCGTTGAGATCTCTTCTTTGAAGCAGGTAGTGCTCGACGGGTATTATTTGCAGATTAACCATATCGCTAGGGTATTTGAGGATAATAAGAACTTTCTCACTCAGTTCTGGGAGTACCCTGAGGAGAATATGCGAAAACAACGATCCGCGGCGCTAAAGAATATTGATGGCTACCGAGATCTGGACGATCTTGAAAAAGAGTTTCTAGAACGGGCTTTTGTAACCATCACATCAGAAGAAGCGCTTGCGCGGGAAATGAAGGACATATTCGGACGACTCGAGGGAAAAGTTGTTTTTGTCCCGCACGTTAATGTGCCGACGAAATCGGGGAGATATATATCTGCCCGTGTATCACTGCTACAGTATATGCGGAAAATTGCTAGAATTGCCGGTTTCTCATTATTCAACCCTGCTGATTATGTGGAGCGATACGGCATTACGAGAGCAATGTTGAATGGAGGAGCCGATCTCAATCACTATTCGAGCGAGTTTATCGAGGTGCTGGGGCATACTTTCAGAACGACGATACTCGACCCCTACGTCCGCAAAAAGCCATTGGAATTGATTGTGAATGAGGGGCCAGAAAGTTTCTCTTTGCTGATTGACGATTCGCTTCGTGAAGAGGAGCAATTATCGGCCGAGCACGTGGCTGAGGATGTAAAGTCGATCGAGGTCAATGTGTCTCGTCTCATCGAAATGGGTAGGCCGGAAGAAGCTGCTCAAATTGTAACGAAAGTTATCCCGGAAGATCGTAGTCCGGCCATGCGTCAACCGCTGGTTCGAGCGCTCCAGAATAAGTTCAAGCAACTCAGGATGGCGAGGGATGGCCTCTTGGCACTTTCTGTTCTAGATAGCTGGAGACGTCTGGGATACGCAGACGTTAAGCTGGCTAAGGCAATCGCTTCGACCGCGCGGGAAGTCCGCAATGAATCGAGATGTTTAATTCAACAAGGCGAATTCGCTAAGGCACTCGCATTGCTAGAGAGCGCCCACGAAATATTCCCTGAAAATTCTGTAATTTTGAGGGATTTAGCATTGGCGAATGAGCGTATAGATCAACGCAGAGCCGCTCTACTATGGGCTGAGCTCTATAGTTTTTCGCATGACGAATTTGACATAAAGCGCGCTTTGAAATTCGCCAGACGCACAAAAGCGTGGGACATTGCTTTACAATTTTTAGGCGTGTTAGCACAAGCGGGACCGCTGGATCAAGAGTCAAAGGAGCTTGAAAATTTTGTGGTACGATCTGCCGTCAAGGAGGTTAATAGCCTTCTTAATCCGGAGGATGCAAAACGTGCCGATAACCTTCGGCAAGCGCTTTTCAGGCATGATCCAAGAATCCCGGCTATTCTATCTTTTGCAAGTGATTTAACGCATTGAACGACATCGTTGTTGATCGTACTGAACTACGAGAATCTGGTCAAATAGTTCGGAGTTAAATTATTGACTTTTCGTCAAATCCCGGAATATTGACCTTTGGTTGATGGTAGTGTTCTGCCGAGAGATCAAATACCAGGTCGGTTGGAAATGTCAAAGAAGTCAAAACGCAAGCAGCATGAAGTTCAGGCGAGCAGAGCCGACGAGAGTCCGGAATACGATCCCTTCGACTTGCGGGATTGGGCTCAATTGTATGGGCTATCTGGCCTTGGGCCGACGATGTCAAAGATCGGGGCAACGATGTTTATGCCGCTTTCGCGGCAGATTGCCGAGTATAGATCTATGACGCCAAAGTTAATGCCGGCTTTGGATCGATTTTTCGATTATGTGCTGCAAGAAATTTCGGATGAACAGTACGCTGAAGTTCAAGTGCGGCATCTAAACAAGAGTGCAATTCAGAATTTGATCAAATTGGCAAACGAGAATCCGGGCATGCAATGGGCGCCTTGGGAGAAGTATTTGGCGTTTCCCTTTTGGGTCTCAGCAAAATTCAAATATGCTTTGCAGCTGGGCTTGGATAAAAAGGCGCCGATGGACATTTTGGATTTAGGTGTCGGTCCTGCACATTTTCCTTTTGTATGCCAATATCTCGGGCACGCATGTTTGGGGATTGACGCGCCACTTGCTCCAACGGTGGCTGGGCTTGATGCTCATATTTATGATGATCTTTGCCGCCTGTTTAAAGTCAATCGCGTTAGCAGGAGAATTGAACGGTTGACCCCGCTTAACATCGAAGGCCGGTTTGACTTAGTGACGTCGTTGATGACCATTTTTCATTGTCCCTATGAATACCTTCCGGACGGAAGAAGCATCAGGCGTCCATGGTCGGCAGATGAATGGAGGTTCTTTTTGAACCATTTGAAACAAGATCTCCTGAAGCCCGAGTTCCAAATCCACCTGCAGTTATCCAAGGTAACAACGTCTTCTGAGGTGGATTACTTAAAAGGTTTGTCCAGCAAGTTCGACCTCGAGCGATTTGTTTTTACTTTGAATCACGAAGCGCAGATTTGAAACAATGGGGCCGGCATGCTGTATTTAGTTACTGGAACCGCCGGCTTCATCGGGTTCCACACAGCGCAGCATCTGCTGCAAAAAGGTCACGAGGTCGTCGGGATCGACAGTTTCGTGCCCTATTACGATGTGAAGCTGAAAGAGCGCCGGCACGACATTCTCGCTCAACATCAGGGCTTTACGCCCTATGTTATTGATCTTGCGGATGTCGGCGCCGTAACCGATGTGTTTTCCAAGGGTTCGCCGCAGCGCATCATCCATCTCGCAGCGCAGGCGGGCGTGCGCTATTCGCTGGAATTTCCAGAGACCTATATTTCTTCGAACATCGTCGGGACGTTCAACCTGCTGGAACAGGTGCGCAAGCGCAAGATCGAGCATTTTCTGTTCGCTTCGACCTCGTCGGCCTATGGGGCCTCGACGGACTACCCGTTCCGCGAAACCATCCCCGCCGACACGCCGCTGACGATCTACTCCGCCACCAAGCGCGGCGGCGAGCACATGTGCCATTCCTACGCCAATCTCTGGGGCCAGCCCTGCACGGCGTTTCGCTTTTTCAGCGTCTATGGACCCTGGGGCCGGCCGGACATGGCGCTCTTCAAGTTCACGGACAATATCCTGAAGGGGCTGCCGATCGACGTCTATAACTACGGCAACATGGTGCGCGATTTCACTTACGTGGAAGACATCGTGAAGGCCGTGGTGGCGCTGAGCGACGCCATACCGCAGGCGGGCAAGGCCGTTGGTCCCTTCGATTCCATCAGCCCCGTCGCGCCCTACCGTCTGGTGAATATCGGCAATGCCACGCCCGTTCAGCTCAATACGTTCATTGCGGAAATCGAGCGCGCGACGGGACGCAAGGCGATCAAGAACCTGATGCCGATGCAACCCGGTGATGTCGAAATGAATTCGGCGGACACGACGCTGCTGCAGGCCCTGACCGGCTTCAAGCCGAGCGTGCCGGTGTCGCAGGGCATCGACGAGTTCGTGCGCTGGTTCCGCGACTATTACAATGTTTGATCTGTTGCGGTCCCGGGCAGGATTTGGTGTAAAGAGAGAGCCGCGACCCAACGCCTGACAACATTCGGCCTGGCCTTTTCCGGAGCCCTCCCAGCGTGGACATTGGCGAACTGAAAACGAAAGCGCTGACTCTTTCGCAAGCGCGGGATTGGGACAATGCCCTTCGCGCCTGGGAGGAATTGCGCGTCGCTGATCGCCCAACCAACGAGGTCTTGTTCCGCATCGCCGAGGCGCAATGCGGCCTCGAGAACTTCGACAAGGCGCTGGCTGTCCTCGATCTGCATGACCATCAGTACAAGGTGAGCATGCGCACGACATCCTTGCGCGCGCGCATCTGTTCGCAAATGCACGACTACGCATCGGCGCGCGATCTCTGGCGCAAGGTCGCGACCGCACTGCCCGACAATTATCAGGCCTGGGCGCGGCTCGCGGAAGCTTCGATCGAGCTTGGCGAACGCGCGGCCTCGCGCGTTGCCGTTCAGCGCGCGCTTGCGATCAACGCCAACGACACGTTCGTCTTGCGGCTCCAGAAGCGGCTCGCGCTACAGGAACGCGAGGCCATACGCCAGGCCAAGCGCGAAGAAGAACTGGAATTGGCGCAGGCCATCGAAGCGGAGAAGGCCAAGGCGGCGGTCAAGGTTGCCCCGCCGGCAAGGCCGCCGGAAGTTCGCAAACCGGCCCCGCAAAAAAAGAAAGAGGCTTCGCAGGCAAAGTCACGCCGGCGGTACACCGTTCGCACCGCGTTCAATCTCTCGGATGCTGGGAGATGGAGCGAAGCAGCCGTCGCATGGCTCGATCTTCTCGAACAGCAACCGGACGACGACGAAACGAATTTGCACGCGTGGGAAGCGCTGCACCGAGCCGGCCGCATAGGCGAAGCAAGGACCGTTCTATCGGCCGGGTTGTTGAAAGCGACGTCGTCGCTGCTTCGTTTCGAGGACGCCGTCGCGCGCGCGTCGGAATTCGAACTGCCGGATGCGCTCGCTGATGGACTGGAGACGCTTCTGCGCGAGAACGAATGCGCGGAAGCCATCGGGCTCACCGGCGTTCGCGCAGTCCAGCAGATGGGCAAGCTGGATCAGTCCATCGAAATGCTCGACAGGCTTGTAACTATTCACAAACAATCGCTGCCCGCGCGATCCGAACTCGTCAAATATCTCTACGACCGGCGCGATTTTGCAGGCCTGGTGCGCAGATCCGAAAAGCTGCTGGAGTTCTGGCCGCCGAAATCCATCAATGCGGCCATAGCGACCATTTGTTATCAGCTCGGGCTTGCTTTGCTTTCCGCGCAACGTGTTGCGAAGGCCAGGGAGTTGATCGACACCGCCTGGGACGCGCGGCCTGTCGGTCAATTGGCGCTACGCGCAAAGGCCTCTCTTCTCATCAGGGAAGGTCGTATTGCGGATATCGAAGCGGTGGCGCGCGAGGCCTTCCGGCGCGTGACGCCGCAGCCGTGGCCGTGGCTCGAATGCATTCGTCTGCTGCTTGAAAGCGAATATCTGGAAGAAGCAGTCTCGCTGCTTTCGCGCGCCGTCGAAGCGATTGGCAAGCATCCCAATGAGTTGCTGGCTTTCGCCGACCGGCTCAATCAGGTCGAAATTCAGGACGAGTTATTCCAGCATCTCGACGGCATGGAATTCGAACTTTCGGCACAATATGCAGCGGCCTGCCGCATTGCTGCGCAACGCGGCTATCTCGATCTCGCCACGCGCTTTCTCGATCGCTTCCGCGACGACAAGACGATGGAAGAACGCGCCGAGCGTCTTGCCCATCGCCTCGAACTGGCGAAGGAGATTGTGCAGCTTGCGCCAAAAATCCCCGACTGGCGCTTCGAAGACGCTGTGCTCTGGTATCTCGGCGACAAGCTGCGCAACGAGCCGGTGCATGACGATCAGTCAGGACCCATTCTGCTTGTGAATTCCGCCATGGGCGCGGGCGGAGCGGAACGGCAGATTGCCGTGACGCTTTCCGGCTTCGCCCGCAAATATGGCAATCAGGATCGCTTCAAGCTCGTGTGTTCGCGTCTCACGAATGCGCCCGAGCGCCGCTTCAATCTCGGGCCTGTAGTCGCGGCCGGGGTCGAAGTCGTCGACCTCATGACGCATAAGGACGCGAGCCAGTTTATCTTTGATCGCCGGCCCGAATTGCGCGAATATTTCCGCCTGCTGCCGCGCGAGGTCGTCGAGGATATCGGCAAGGCCTATCGTCTGTTCGACGAATTGCGTCCGTCCGTCGTGCATCTGTGGCAGGACAGGACTTCCGTCGAAGGCGCGCTTGCCGCCATCATGGCAGGCGTGCCGTCGATCGTGATGGTCGCGCGTTCGACGCGTCCACTTTCGCGGCGCAGATACCGCGGCTATCTCATGGGCGGTTACACTGCCATTCTGCAGCGTCCGAACGTGATTCTCGCGAACAACAGCATGGCCGGCGCCGCAGACTACGAGTCCTGGCTCGGTCTGGAGCCCGGCACGGTCAAGGTCATCCACAACGGCTACGATTTCGATGCGATGAAACGCGCTGCGAGTGCGGACGCCGTCGCCGCGCTGCGGGAAAAATACGGCATTGCTTCAGATACGCCTGTTCTCGGAGGCGTGCTGCGCTTTGCGCCGGTGAAGCGGCCCATGCTCTGGCTCGACGTGGCGCGTCTAGTCGCCGACGCCGTACCCGACCTCAAGATCATGCTGCTCGGCGAAGGCCCGCTCGAAAGCGCGATGCGCGATCATGCCGCCAGGCTGGGGATTGCCGACAGGCTGATCTTTACCGGCTTTGCCGATCCCGCGCCTCATTACCCCCTGATGTCGGCGATCCTCCTCACATCGGAGACGGAGGGCTTGCCGAACGTGCTTCTCGAAGCGCAGGCTTTTGGGGTTCCGGCGATCTCGACCGATGTCGGCGGCGCGCGCGAAACGGTGATTGAGAATACGACAGGCTTCATCGTCGGCAGCGATGTGGCGCAGGCGTTGGCGGACAAGACGATCAGGGCCATTCGCGACGGGGAATGGCGCAGTACAGCGACCGCATTGGCCGGAAATTTCGCCCACGAGCGCTTCAGCATCGACGCGATGTTGCAGAAGACCCTCGATCTCTACGACGCCGCCACTTCAAAGTCCCAGTAGCTGCCGGAGCCGGGGAAGATTGCCCCCGATCGAAAAGCGTTCGGCAATCAGTGCATCGCAGGCATTCCGCGCGGCCCGTGAATGAAAGCGGTCCGCATCCGCGATGGCGTCGAGCAGCGCCGCAGCAATCGCGCCGGGTTCGTGCGAGCGAACGAGAATTCCCGTAACGCCGTCGATAATGGTCTCGGCGCATCCGCCGGCATCCACCGTGATCACAGGGCAATGCGCGGCCTGCGCTTCAATCAACGCATTCGGCAGACCTTCGATGGAGGACGTATGCAAGAGGAAGTCGAGGGCACTATAGAAGTCCGCGATCTCCGGGCCAAGCCTTCCAAGCAGCCTGACGCGCTCGGTCAACAGCGGTGAAGCCGCAACACGCGATGCAAGCTGCTGCATGACCGGACCATCGCCAGCCAATGCAAAATAGAGCGGCAGATGCGGGCGAACTTCAATCGTGCGCGTTGCAGCTTCAAGCCATAGCAAGGGCCGTTTCTCGGGCGAGATGCGAAACGCGCCGCCGATGACAATTGCATCTTGCGGCAGTGAAAAGCGCGCGCGCACATGTTCGCGGTCGCGATGTCGCCCGAAACGTGCGATGTCGAGCGAGTTGTAGAGCAGGGAGGATTGCCCCGCCGGCCAGCCCATTGTCGAGCGGAACGCGGCGAGCGCCGCCTCGCTGTTGGCGACGAGACGAAGATGATCTGCATCGCGAAAAGCTTCGACGGCGACGCGAAATTTCTCCGCTTCCCCCAGCTGGCGTTCGGACGACCATTGACGCCAGCTGATCGGCAGGGAGCCCGCGCGCACGACGATGCGGCGTACGCCCGCCACATGCGCGGCGAGCAGGGCAGCAGGATCAAGGCGCCAGATCATGACCGAACTTGCGCCGCTGTCGGCGACGATTTTCGCAAGCCTGTTGATGCGGCTCCAGCGGATGGCCTTTCGCGCGAGCGCGCCGGGTGGTCCCTCGGCGAGTCTGACGAAAGGCTCTTCGATCAATTCGCGATCCAGCCCTTCCGGCGTCAGAAACTGCAGGCGATCGCCCAGATGTTGCAGTTCGCTTTCGAACTCGCCCTTTAGCCCGTGATGCGCAAGGACGACGATTTGTTTCAGCGTCCCATCGCTTTCGGCGAGCGCACGCACGACCGTCTGCAATTGCCGCTCGGTGCCGCCCATCGCGAGCGTCGTGCCGATGTGCAACACCACCTTGGCGCCAGACTCCGGAGCACGCGAGCGGGACGGCCTGACCCTGACGATGTTCTCGTAATAGAAGCGTTGCGCCGCGTAGGGACCGGTGTCCCGGACATGGGCGGGCTGCGCCTTCCATTCAGCGATCAAATCCTGCAGGTTTTGCGAGGGCGAGGCGTTACCGGCAACGATATCCGCGCAGCTTCGCCAGTCGCCCTGCAGGGCGAGAGCCTCGGCGAGCGTCGCGGCGGTAGGGTTGCTGACAGTTCCGGCGGGAGTGCCCTTGTAAACGGAATGCGCGGCGCGCGGCATATCCTGCGCCAGCAAAAGTTCGACGACATGCTCGACAGCGTGTTGATTGACTTTCGAGCAGCGAAGAACCGCGCGCGCCCATCGGCCTTCCATCTTAGCCGGCCATCCACCTGACGAATAGCGGAAGCGCAGCCGGTTCAACACGGAGCGCGCTCTGGCGGACAGGCCGTCGATACGCGCTGTCTTGCGCAGGATTTCGCGAATACGCGCGCGGCCCTTCGTTTCGTCATCGACCTCACGAAGGATGGCGAGAACGGCGTTGAGCGTGACGCTGATCGATGCGGTCAGGCGCAAGGGCGTCGCGAGGTCTTCGAGGCGGCCATTGAGCAGGATGCAGGCTGCGGCCAGCGCCGAGATCTGCGCCGGTGGATTTTGGGCCGGGTAGCTTTCGATAAACCGCCATGCGTCATCCACGCGGCCGAGGCCGACGAGCGCGCGAATGCGGATGTGATCGAATCTCGCCTTGCGCGCCGGATCGCCCGATCTGTCGCACCAGTCCAGCGCCTGTTCGAATTCGCCGGTGGCGCACAACGTATCGGCGATGCGCAGCAATTGCGTCTCGCCGGACCGCGGTGGCGGGGCGCGTTCGATCGCTAACGCCGCCCCGATCCAGTCGCGCGCCTTGTAGGCGTCCTCCAGCGAATGCGGCGCTCCGGATTCGGCTGGCGGAACCGTGCTGCCATCGCCTGCATCTCGTGCCGCGCGCAAGCGCTCGAGGTTTGCGAGAACATCTGCATTCTGAAAGACAAGCGCAGAATCGAGGCGCGCGCGCAGCGTCTCGGCATCCGGCGGACCCATCAAAAGAAGGGCCTGCGAAACGACATGAGCCAGCCGGACAAGTTCGCGATTGCGGGGAAGCGGCGTTTCTTCCGCTGATGCAAGCCGGCGGAACAGAGCGAAAGCGATTTCGTGTTCGAGAGACAGCGCTTCGGCGAGAGCATGAATGCGATGGCTCTCGATGCGCCCGGCGGCGCAGGCGATGACGATGCTGTTTATGAATTCCATCGGACGCCCGCTACCACCACGTTCCGCCAGGAGCAAAATGTAACTGTTAGCCAATTGACACGCGCCACTCAGGTTTGGGAACGAAAGAACGTTTGAACGTCAATCTCTTGCCACGCGCGCGCGGGTAACATCCATATAAGCAAACGCGAGAAATGCAACTATAGGTTGAATTGTTCGCGCTGTCGCAACGATTAACTCATCATGTTGGGATGAAATTCAAGTTTTAATCGATTTGGAAGCGCTTCTCGCCGCGCTCGCGATTGTTTTCGCAAAACTTCAGCATATAGATTCGGCATGTGGGGCCGTGAGTTGCGTAATGGCTAGCGTTAAAGAACCGAAAGTCGCGAAGGTGCCGAAGGGCGGCCTGGTAGCAAGCGCGCCCGCTTCAGTCCGTCTCATTTTCCCGACGATGCTCCGGCCGGACCTCGCACGTGAACTGATCGCTTCCGTGCGCCGGTTCCATCCCGACATCCCCATCACGCTGGCCGAACAGACCGACGGGGAGGGCGAGCTTCGCGAGATCGAGGACGGGAATGTCACGCGCATGATCGTGCCCTTCGATACGGGGCTTGGCGCGACACGGAACATTCTCGTCAAGTCGATCAAGGAAAAGTATTTCATCCTCGCCGACGACGATTTCGTCATCACCGAAAAGCTGCCCCTCGAAAAGGCGTTGCGCTTCATGGAGGCGCAGGAGGACGCGGTATTTCTCGGCGGGCATGTGACGGACATCGTCTATCGCAAGGATGGGTCCACGGTGTGCAAGGACGACCGCCGCGACAGCAATATCGCCATCGACACGACCGGCAAGGGCGTGGTGCTCCTGCCGCGCGAGTTCGTCGGCGGCCCTCAGATCGAATTCGAGGGTGAAAAATTCCTGCAGTGCGACTATGTCGCGAACTGGGGCATAGGCCGCACCGGATTTTTCCGCGAGACGGGCTTTGCCTGGTCCGAAGAAATCAAGATCGGTATCGAGCATCTCGACTTTTTCCTGCGACTGAAGACGCAACATCCGCAGGCCCGCGTTTATTTCTGGGAAAATCTGCGGGTGGAACATCACCGCCATCGCATCGTCGACGAAAACTATCTGCAATATCGCCGGCGGCCGGAATTCGTGAACGATTACGAAAAAATCTCCGGCTTCAGATATCAGTTCGATCCCACGCTGTCGCGAGTGCAATTCTTTCGCGACTATCCCGGCCAGGTTTTTCTGCCGGGCTCCGAGCGAGGCCGCGCCATGGCCGAACGCGAACGCTTCAATAAGCTTCACGGCGCGTACGTTTCTTTGCGTGATAAGCTTGTATCGGAAAAGCAGCGTCATACCGAATTGCGGCTAAGCCTCGCGGCCGACCGCCGCAGCCGGCTCCTGAACGAAAGGCGGCGCTTACAGGGCGTCGCTACTACGCCGGGCGCCACGGGAAAGAGTCTCGGATTCGGCGAAGCCGAACAGGAAGCGCTCGACGATCGCGACGATCACAACTGATCGTCAGCGCCATGCCACCACAGCGATGACCGGGCCGCACAAAATCCTGTTCTATTATCGCTTCCTCGGGCTGGGCGGCGTCGAATCGGTTCTGCTCAATCGCATCGAGGCCTTGAAGGTGGCAGGACTGGACGCGGAATACTGGTACTCGGATACATATTGCGCGGATCCGGCACTGGTGAGCGATGCGCCATACGTCCGCATGGTCGCCAGAGAGCAAGTCGCGCAGGCAGCGCTCGCTGGCGAATTCGATCGCATTGTCGTTCTCGATAATCCCTTTGTGTTGCGGCAGATATTGAGAACGAAAAGCCACGCCCGGATCTTCGCGGAAACACATGTTCCACTGCCCTGGAAGATGCGGCAATTTTATCGTGACATGGACAATCCCGGGGTTGCGGCCGTGATCGTGCCGTCGCCCTATAACAAGGAACGGCTGATCGAAGAGCTCGGCATCGCCAGCGAGCGGATTACTGTCGTACGAAACATCGTGCCGGTCGACGCTGCGCTTGTTCAGCACACACAGCCGCAGGCTCCGCAGTTGCTGTGGGTTGGCCGTCTCGAGAATGAAAAAGGCCCCGACCTCTTTATCTCTCTGGCGCGCAAGCTTTCCGAATCCGGGATCGATGCTCGCTTCATCATGGTTGGAAACGATCCCGATTACGAGGGCCGAGTGGGCGAATTACGGGAGTTTGCGGGGGGCGCCGCGTTGGATATCAGTTTTATTCCGGCGGTCGCCCGCGCGGACATGCAGAAAATGTACAAGGACGCGGCGGCTTCCGGAGGCGCTTATGTCTGCACCTCCAGATTCGAATCCGCGCCGATGACCATACTGGAAGCGATGGCCTGCGGATGTCCGGTCGTGGCCTCGAACGCGGGCGGCATACCTCTCATGATCGAGAACCGTGTCGACGGGGAATTGTACGATACCGAGACTCTCGACGACGCCGTGGCATGTATCCGGCGCGTCCTCTCTTCTTCCGATCACAGAAGCAATATGACCGCTGCGGCCCGGCAGAGGGTTGGGCGCGATCACTCGGCCTCCGCAACAGTCGCCGCATTTCGAAATTTGTTCGGCTGTGAGGCATGATAGGCCGAACGCCTTAAGTCCCGGCGCTTTTGACGAGACAGCGGATCGTGTAATTTCGCCGCGCGCAGATTGCCGAACGCGTACCCGAACAAAGCCGGAAGTATTCATCAATGACCAAAGTCAGCGTCGTCATTCCCGTTCACAACAAGGCCAATTACATCGGAGCATGTCTTGAATCCGTGCTGTCTCAATCCGGCATCGAACTTGATGTCGTTTGCGTGGAGGATTGCTCCACGGATGGGTCACTGGAGGTCGTCGAGGACTTCGCGGCGCGCGACAGTCGAATCAAACTGCTCCGGAACGAGCGAAACCTCGGCGCTGGAGTGAGCCGCAATATCGGAATCGGCGCGGCGACGGGGGAGTTTCTTCAGTTCACGGATGCCGACGATATCGTCGAAACTGGCGCGCTGAATCTGATGGTGGACCTCGCTCGGCAAAATCAGGCCGATGTCGTGAGAGGGACGCTTCTGAAATTTGTTGCCGGCATTAAGGAGCCCTGGCCG
Organism: uncultured Hyphomicrobiales bacterium; assembly: GCA_903847605.1. Classification (GTDB taxonomy): domain Bacteria; phylum Pseudomonadota; class Alphaproteobacteria; order Rhizobiales; family Beijerinckiaceae; genus Terripilifer. The sequence continues at coordinate 14,661 of CAINED010000029.1, forward strand.
GACGAGGAGATTTCGGTCAATCGCTGCGGCGCGCTGCTCGATCTGCCAGAGCTCTGGATCCCCTGGTTCCATCCGTGCTTTCTGATTTCGCGCGAATTGGTGCATGCAAATCGTCTGCGATATCCGGATCTGGTTGCCGGCGAAGATCCGGTGTTTCTCGCGCAAGTGCTGACGCTGGCGCGCAAGATCTGTATCGTCACCGATCCCGTCTATTCATACCGGCGCGACGAGCGCAGGCCGCCGTCGTCCGAACGGAAACTGCGCGATTTCCTGAAGCATATCGAGATGGTGAAGGCGACCTATCTGCCGGCTCATGCAAGATGCTGGGAGAAGTACGGGCCTTTCGCGCTCGGCGATCTCGAAATTCTCACACGCAAATCGCGTGTTGCGCCTGAGATCAAGGAAGAGATAACTAGGGGTATCGAAAGCCTGCGCGAGACGGCGTGACGCCGGGCGAAGGCAGCGCTTTTCGACCGGAACAACAGGCATGGACCCGGCAAACCCCGCTTTGAACGATCTTCCTGTTCGCTCCGGTGGCAGAATATTGATCGTTGGCGGAACGGTTGCAAATTCCGTTTATTTTCTCCCGGCCGTCCTGAATTTTTTGCCTGATAGCGTCGATCTCCTGGGGATTCGAAAAGCGCACGAAGATCATTTCCGTGCGCAATTGCCCGGTTGCGTCTTCCTCTCAAATGAAAGCCGGATCGAACTCGACGCCTACGACCTGATCGTTCTCGATCTGTCATTGTCGCAGATGGCGGTCGCGCTCACGCAGTGGATTCAGCACAAATGGGCTTACATGCTGAAGGCAGGCGGCTGCATTCTCACCTATGGGTTGAATGCGCGCGCGACGACGGACGCCAAGATCCCGCAGGATTTGCGCAGCCTTTTCGCGGCGGGCGGCCACTGGCATGCGCCATCCAGCGAAGATGGCGCCTTGCTGCCATGGTTTCGTTATCTCTCCCGTGTTTCGCGTAATCCGGCGGGCGGCAATCTCTCGTGGGAGGCGCTGACATTCGTCGCGCCGCAGGAGCGTCGCGACCTCCTATCCTCATTGGCTCCCGCTGCACGGACATGGGGTGAACTCGTCGAGAGCTCGCCCTTTGTCGACTACGCGGTCAAGCAGGGGGCGTTCGCGATTGCGCATGAAGCGTTGATGTCGCTCTTCAACAGCAGAGATATTCGCGGATATCGGAAGGCCGCGAAATCCCTGAGCGGAAAGTTGCCCGCTGCGCTATCGGCCTATCACAGGCTCAATGTCAGCCGTTACGCCGGCGAGATCCTCGAAGGCGGGGCGTGGAAAGACGCCAGGGCGGTTGATATCAACGCAACGCCATGGCTAGGCAACGGATTTCATCATCTGTTGCTCGATCAGGCCGTGCGGCAAAGGGATTGCGTCGCCATCGAGGACATCGTCGCGCGCCATTTCGCGGGGCGATGGGGGACCATTGGCGATGCGGCGCTGTTCGGCGTCGCAAGGCTTTATCTTGAGGAAGGCCTTTTTGCCGAGGGCGCCGAAATCATTCGAGCCGCGCTGCAAGACAGGCCTGACTGGTATTATCTGAAATTCGGCGATCTGCTTCGACGCCTTTCAGACGCCGGTTCTCAATTACCCGGCATTGCGCCGCTTCCTGCCGGTTGGCGCGCGGTGACGAAAGCGCTGCAGGTTTCGCTCTCGAGTGAAACGCAAGCGCTGCCTTCCGAGTTGCGAACCGCGCTGGCATCGCTTGCCGCTTTGAATGATGCAATGGCCGCAGCATCTTCCGTGCGGGATTGTATCGATCTGCGCTCTCATCGCGAACAGGGCGAGTTCATTTTGCGCTGGATCGAGGATGCGCTTGGCGAGAAGCGCCCGGGCCTGCTCTTGCGTCTTGGCGATGGCGAAGCTTATGCCTTGTCGGGCGCGGACACGGACATGCCGGGCGAGGTCGCCGACGCTGACAACCTGCGCCGCGAATGGATCTGGTGGGGCGAAGCGCCGCCGCCACAGGCGAGAGCTGCGATCAAAGCCGGCGTTCGCGAATGCATGGCGCAGGCCGATATCATGGGACTGCCCACGGTTTATCGCCTCCTGCGCGATCTCGATGCCGATCCGCGCCGTTTCGGCGAATCCGCGTCGCAGCGCGGTCTTTCCATCGTGATGTCGCATGCGGTTTTGCCTGCAAATGTCGGCATCGTCACGGAAGAGCGCTGCCATCAAAGTCTGTTCGGCATGGAAAATCTGCGGCGTCTTTCGCGCAGCGCGCAGTCTGTGGTGTGGGTGACGAGCTGGCCGCTCGACAGGCTCAGGCTCGATGCAGGCGTACCCGAATCGGTCATTCATGTTCCGCCCGGCGTTCAGATCGAGGAACATGCCGATGCCGCCGACAGGCCGTTCTGGCGGCATTACCAGGCAAAGCTCGACGCGTTGACCTCGCTCGCGAGGCCCGGCGCGCTCGTGCTCGTCGCCGGCGGCATCATTGGAAAGCTGTTTCTGTCGCGTGCGAAAGCCTGCGGCGCTGTTGCGCTCGATATCGGTTCGATGGCCGATTACATTGCAGGATACAGGACGCGATCGACCTATGATCTCTGAGCCTTCGCATATTGCATGAGGCGGCGCGCGCATATAGGTCACGGCGTCAATCCGGACTTTCTTCTCCAGTGAGCCATCATGACTTCCAGAATCGAAATGGGCCTCGACACGTTCGGCGATGTCACATGGGCCGCAGATGGCGAACTCGCCTCGCAGGCGCAAGTCATCCGCGATGTCGTCGAGCAGGGCGTTCTCGCCGATCAGGCGGGCATAGACTTCATCGGCCTTGGCGAACATCACCGTGCGGATTTCGCAATTTCATCGCCCGAGATGGTGCTTGCCGCCATCGCGTCGCGTACCAAAAACATTCGCCTCGGTTCCGCCGTCACGGTCCTGAGTTCGGACGAGCCTGTGCGCGTCTTCCAGCGCTATTCGACATTGAACGCGGTCTCGAACGGGCGCGCCGAAATCATCCTGGGGCGCGGCTCCTTCATCGAATCCTTTCCGCTCTTCGGTTACGACCTCAAGGACTATGAAAAGCTGTTCGAGGAAAAGCTCGATCTCTTCGTGGCGCTGGTGTGCGATGAGGCCGTGACCTGGCGCGGCACCGTGCGTGCGCCGCTTTCGAAGCAGCGCGTGTTTCCCTCGATCGAGGGTGGACCATTGAAAACCTGGGTCGGCGTCGGCGGCAGTCCGGAATCCGTGGTGCGCGCGGTTCACTACGATCTGCCGTTGATGCTGGCGATCATCGGCGGCGATCCCGCGCGTTTCAAGCCCTTCGCGGATCTCTATCGCCGCGCCTTCAAGGAGACAGGAAAGTCCCAACAACCCATCGGCGTTCATTCGCACGGCTATATCGCCGCCACCGATGAACTGGCGCGCGAAGAGTACTGGCCCGACTACAAGGGCATGCGCGACCGCATTGGCGCCGAGCGCGGTTGGGGGCCGTTCACGCCAGCCGAATTCGAGCGCGAGATCGCTCAGGGCTCGCTCTATGTCGGATCGCCCGAAACAGTCGCCGCCAAGATCGTCCGCACGGTCAACACGCTGGGCCTTGACCGCTTCGAGATGAAATACAGCGCCGGCCGCCTGCCGCATGTGAAGATGATGCGCTGCATCGAGCTTTACGGCACGAAGGTCGTCCCGCTCGTGCGGGAGATGCTGACCTGATCCCTCGGGTGCGGCGGGATAGACCATTGCCAGCAGCGCAATTAGTTGTCTTATTTATCAGACAGGAATTTTGCGCGGGGCGATGGCGGCGATGACAGCACTTTCGGCTTCCGGCGACTGCGATGTCGCCATTTCGGGCGCGGGGCCGGTCGGCCTATGTCTTGCGATGCTGCTGGGCGAGGCGGGCCTTTCCGTCAGGATGTTCGAGACCGATCCTGCGGTGTCCGAGGATTTGCGCGCTTCCACCTTCCATTCGCCGACGATGGATTTGCTCGAAACGTCCGGCGTCACGGCCGAGCTTCTGGAACGCGGTCTCGTTTGTCCGTCATGGCAAATCAGGCTGCATCCCTCGGGCGACCGCGCCGTCTTCGATCTTTCGGTCCTGTCGGGCGACACGAAACATCCCTATCGCCTGCAATGCGAACAGTGGAAGCTGTCGCAGGCCTTGTTGAGGCGCGTGCAGAAATTAAAGAACGTCGAGATCAATTTCTCGTCCGAAGTGCTTGAAGTCGCCGACAGCGGCGATCACGCCGAGATGACGGTCCGCATCGGCGAGACGCGCGAAGTCTTTCGCTCGCGCATTGCCGTCGGCGCCGACGGCGCGCGCAGCATCGTGCGCAAGTCGATGAACCTGCCCTTCGACGGCGAAACCTACCCTGAAACCACGGTGCTCGTGACGACGCTGTTTCCTTTCGAGGATCATCTCGAAGGCCTTTCCAACGTGACTTACTGCTGGAAGGAGGGCGGCAATTTCAGCCTGCTGAAAGTGCCGGGCCGCTGGCGCGCTTCGATCTATCCGCGCGAGGATTTACCGATCGAGGATCAACTGACGGAAGACGCCATCGAGGCGAGCCTGCAGGTGATCGTGCCGCGCAAGGAGCGCTACGAAGTGCTGGACAAGCGGCCCTATCGCGTTCACCAGCGCATCGTGCCGAAATACAATAGCGGCCGGCTTGTGCTCGCCGGCGATGCGGCGCATCTCAACAGTCCCTCGGGCGGCATGGGTCTCAACGGCGGCATTCACGACGCCTTCGAACTCGCCGCCGCGTTGAAGGATATCCTGCAGAAGAATACTTCGCTCGCGCGGCTCGATCTCTACGACCGCCGCCGCCGTCCCGTCGCGCGCGACCAGATCATCGCGCAGGCCGACCGCAATCGCGCGCGCATGCGCGAGAAGGACCCGGACAAGCGCATCGAAATGCTGCGCGAATTGCAGGCGATCGTGTCGAACAAGGAAAGGCTCTACGCCTATCTCCTGAAGTCATCGATGATCGAAGGCTTCAGGCAATCGCAGGGGATCACCTGAGGGATGGCCGGCGCGTAAACGAATTAGCAGGGAGAAGCAGATGTCCGTCGAATATGCAGCGCGTGGCCTTATCGGCGTTCTGACGCCGCAGGCGAATACGACGGTCGAGCCGGAATATAACATTCTCACGCCGCCCGGCTATGCGTGGATCAATGCACGCATGACGAGCCGTTTCGGCACGATCGAGGAACGTCTCGTCGATTATTTCGGCAATGTTCATTCCTTCCTGCCGCAGTTTGCGAATGCGCCGATCCAGTCGATCGCCTTTGCCTGCACGGGCACGTCTTACCTCGCCGGGGTGAAGGACGAGGACCGCGTTCTCAAGGAGATCGAGGAGAAGACCGGCCTGCCGGCCATGAGCGCAGCGACGTCCGTCTGCAAGGCGCTCAACGTGCTCGGCGCGAAAAAGATCGGGCTCGTTTCGCCCTATGCGGGCAGTCTCGACAAGGCCTGTCCGCCCTATTGGGAGGAGCGGGGATTCAAGGTTGCGGCCAAGCGCAACGCGGAATGGACGGGCGAGAATTTTCACCCCATCTATTCGCTGAATTCCGATGCGGCGCAGGCCTGTCTCGACAAGATGCACGACGACGATCTCGACGCCATCGTGATGCTGGGCACGGGCATGCCGACGCTATCGCCGATTGCGCGCACGCCCTATGTCGGCCGCGCGCCGGTCATGTCCTGCATGCTCGCTATCGTCTGGGCGAGCGTCGCGGCGGCGGGAGGCTACGAGCCGGACAAGCGCGATCTGCTCGACTGGATCGAAGGCAAGCATTGGAAAGAACGTATGCACGCCTGGGAGAAGGCGTCAGTGAAGCGGTGAGGATTGGCAAGTGCGAGCCAATTCAGCCCTCATGCCGAGTGGCGAGCGAAGCTCGCGTATCGAAGCACGAGGGCGGCGCGCGCAAACCTCGTCCTTCGATACGCCGCCTTCGGCGGCTACTCGGGATGAGGTTTGTGTTTACCGCTTCGGCAGCGCCCACGTATTTTCGCTTTCGTACTTTGTCGCAAAAGCAGCAATTTCGCCTGCGTGCGCGCGCGTCATGTCGACATCGTCCCAGCCATTGATCAATCGCGCTTTCCATTGCATGGGCACATCAAAACTCACGCTGAGATTTCCGGCGACGATGGTTTGCTGGGCGAGGTCGACGCGCACGGGCAGGCCGGCGAGAACATGAGCGCTTTGCAGGAGCGCATCGGCATCCGCTTCCGACACCGCCGCCGGCAATACGCCATTGCGGATGGAATTGGAGGCGAAGATGTCGCCGAAAGACGGCGCGATCACGCAAGTGACGCCATAGTCGGCCAGCGCATAGACGGCGGGCTCGCGCGAGGAGCCGCAGCCGAAATTGCGTTTTGCGATCACGATACGCGCATTGCTGTAGCGCGGATCGTTGAGTGCGAAGTCGCGCGCCTTGCCGTCCTCATCGAAGCGGAAATCGTAGAGCAGATATTGCCCGTAGCCGCCCTCGCTGCGCGGCCGCTTCATGAAGCGCGCCGATATGATCTGGTCCGTATCTATGTTGGCGAGCGGCAGTGGGCAGGCCGCTCCTTCGAGTGTCCTGAAAGGTTTCATGGCTTGCGTCCCGCGAGCAGGGGGCGAACGTCCGTGAGGCGCCCTGTGAGCGCAGCGGCGGCAGCCATGGCGGGCGAAACGAGATGCGTGCGCGCGCCCGGTCCCTGTCGTCCCTTGAAATTGCGGTTCGATGTCGAAGCGCAGCGCTGGCCGGGCTCGACGATGTCGCCGTTCATGCCGACGCACATCGAGCAGCCCGAGGCTTCCCACGAGAGACCGGCTTCCACGAAAACTTTGTCCAGTCCTTCCTGTTCCGCCTGTTGCTTGATGAGCATGGAGCCGGGCGAAACGAGGCCGGGGACGACAGCCCGCCGACCGGCGAGCACGGCTGCGGCGGCGCGCAGGTCCTCGATGCGGCTGTTGGTGCAGGAGCCGATGAAGACGCGGTCGATGGAGATATCGCTCATGGCCATTTTGGGCCGCAGGCCCATATATTCGAGCGCAGCGCGGACGCCCTGCGCTTTCGTTTCATCTTCGATGTCTGCAGGATCGGGCAAGCGCGCGCCGATGGGCAGCGCCTGTTCGGGGCTCGTGCCCCATGTCGCGGTGGGAGTCATCGCCGCGGCGTCGAAGGCCATTTCCGCGTTGAAGACGGCGTCTTCGTCGGATGGCAGCTTTCGCCATTCTTCGACAGCGCGCTCGAACAACTCGCCGTGCGGCGCATGAGGACGCCCTTCGATATAAGCAAACGTCTTTTCATCGGGTGCGACGATGCCGAGGCGCGATCCCGCCTCGATGGAGAGATTGCACAGCGTCATGCGCGCCTCGATGGAGAGCGCACGCACGGCATCCCCGGCATATTCGATGGCGTGTCCGGTCGCGCCGCCGCTGCCAAGGCCCGCGATGACATTCAGCGCGAGATCTTTCGCACTCACGCCTTCGGGCAGTTGGCCGCTGACACTGACACGCATCTTCTTCGGCCGCTTCTGCCAGATCGTCTGCGTCATCAGCACATGCGCCACCTCGGAAGCGCCGATGCCGAAAGCGTAAGCGCCGAGCGCGCCATGGGTCGAGGTATGGCTGTCGCCGCAGACGATGAGGAGGCCGGGGAGCGTCAGCCCCTGTTCGGGCATGACGACATGCACGATGCCTTGCTGCGCATCGTCGAGACCGAACAGGCTGACCCGATGGCGCGCCGTATTCTGCTCGAGAAGATCGATCATGTTGCGGATTTCGGCGGAAGCGCCGCGGCTCTCGCGCTGGCGCGTCGGCACGTAGTGATCGGCGATGCCGAATGTCAGATCGGGCCGCGCAACCTCGGCCTTGCGTGCGGCGACCTGGCCGAATCCGTGGTTCGACCCCTCATGCACGTAGTGCCGGTCGATCCAGAGGAGGGTGTCTCCGTCCTCGCGTTCGAGAATGGCGTGGGCGTTCCAGATTTTCTCGATGATGGTGAGCGGCCGCGCAGCCAAGCCTTCCTCCACAAGCCGCCTATAGGCTTACTTGACGATGTGTCGTTGTCTTATAAGCTATACATATGTCCGTTCATTCGCCAGACAAAGAAAGCGCCAGTTTTTCGATGGCCGGACCCGATCTTTCCAAGACGCGCATGGTCTATCTGGGCCTGCGAGACCGCATCAATAGCGGCGCTTTCGGCAAGGCGGGCGGGCTTCCCGGGGAGCAGGCGCTTGCCGCCGAATACGGCGTTTCGCGCGTTACGTTGCGGCGCGCGCTGGCGGCGCTTGCTGCCGACGGATTGATCGACCGGCGTCGCGGCGCGGGCACGTTCCTCAACGAAAGTGGCGCGCCGAAGCCGGTCGTATCCGATCTCACCGATGTTCTCGCCCATCTGGTGGAGATGGGGCGCAGCACGAAAGTGTGTTTGCTCGATTGCGTCATGGTCGATCCGTCGCCGATGATCGCGAGCGCACTGAAGCTCACGCCGGGCGTGCGCACGCAGCTTTCGCGCCGCATGCGTCTCATCGACGGAGAGCCGTTCTCGTTCCTCGTCGCCCACGTGCCCGAACGGCTCGCCAATACCTATTCGGTCGACGAACTTTCGCGCGAGCCATTGCTCTCCTTGCTCGAGCGCGCATCGGCGACGGTCGACAGCGCCGTGCAGGAAATCGGCGCGGAACTCGCCGCGCCCGATGTTGCGGCGGCGCTTGGTGTCGAAGCTGGCGCGCCACTCCTCACGATGACGCGAGTGACCTTCGATGTGAACGGCGAGGGCATCGAGCATCTGCGCGCGCTTTACCGCCCCGATCGTTATTCGATCCGGATGGATTTGCGGCGTATTCACAAGGGCGGCAAGCGTCGCTGGATGCCGGAGGCGAAATGGCAGTGACATCGCTGTGCGAGAGAATAGCGAAGCCGTCCATTGTCGTCGCGCCCGGCGTCTATGATGCACTCACCGCTTCCATTGCTGAAAGCTGCGGTTTCGAGGCGCTCTATCTGTCTGGCGCGGGCATTGCCTATACGAAGCTCGGACGGCCGGATATCGGCCTCGTTTCGATGAGCGAAGTGGCGGATACGCTGACGCATATCTGCGAGCGCGTGAGGACGCCTGTCATCGTCGATGCCGATACGGGCTATGGCAATGCGCTGAACGTGCAACGCACCGTCAAACTGTTCGAGAAGGCCGGAGCTTCGGCCATCCAGCTCGAGGACCAGACCTTTCCCAAGCGGTGCGGGCATCTCAACGGCAAAATGCTCGTCGACGCCAGGGAAATGGCGGGCAAGATTCGTGCGGCGGTCGATGCGCGCGCCAGCGATAACACGCTGATCATCGCACGCACGGATGCGGTTGCTGTCGACGGGTTCGAAGCGGCCGTCGAGCGCGCCAACATGTTTCTCGAAGCGGGCGCTGATATTCTCTTCATCGAAGCGCCGCGCTCGCAATCGCAACTGGGCGAGATCACCTCAAAGTTTGCAGGTCGCGCCCCGCTTATGGCCAATATGGTGGAAGGCGGGGCGACGCCTGTGCTGCCAGCGCAGCAGTTGGAAAGGCTCGGCTTCCGTCTCGTTATCTTTCCGGGCGGCATCGTTCGCGCGCTTGCGCGTACAGCCACGGATTTTTATACGGCGCTGAAGCGCGATGGGACCAGCGACGCCATGCGCAACAGCATGTATGATTTCGACGGGCTCAACGAACTCCTGGGAACTGCGGGCATCCTTGCGCATGGCAAGTCCTACGAGGACGGCGCGCCGTGACGTCGCAGGCTCCTTTCGATGCGGCGCGCACGGCGCTTGTGATCGTCGACCTGCAGAATGATTTTCTGCATCCTGACGGCGCCTATGCGCGCGGCGGATTGAAGAACGACGACATTGCAGCCTTGCCCGCGAGATTGAAACCGTTGGCTGAAGCCCTGCGCCAGCGCGGCGGCTGGATTGTTTCGACCCATTTTACGCTCGTGCCCGGGCGTGGCGGGGAGCCGATCATCTCGCCGCACTTGCTGCAATTGCGGCCCTTTCTGCGCAAAGGCGACTTCGCGCCTGATACGTGGGGCCATGCCCTTGTCGACGAACTTGCGCCTGCCGATCTCAGCGTCGAGAAGGTCGCCTATTCCGCCTTCTACATGACGCGTCTCGAATGGCTATTGAGAAAATGCAGAATCGAGAGGCTGATCGTAGGTGGCATTGTCACCAATGGCGGTGTCGCATCGACAGTGCGCGATGCGCATGTGCGCGATATCGACGTGACGGTTCTAGAAGACGGGTGTGCGACGTTTTCGCGCGAGATGCATCGCGTCTCGATCGAGGCGCTGCGGCCGGTCGCCCGCATTGCTTCGGTGGAAGAGATGCTGCGCGAAGTCGCGCCGTGACGCGTCCTGACGCTAAGATTGAATCATCATTACTGCCAGGTCGCGAAAGCCATGCCGCTGCCGGTGCCGGCTTCAGAGCGATAGCAGGGCACATAGTCGAGCAGGTCCATTTCCAGATTTGTCTCGGAAATGATGCCCGCCAGCACGATCCAGTTCTTGATTTCCGACGTGCCGGAACGGAAGTGAATATCGGGCTCGTTGCAGAGCGTTTTCCAGTCGCGCGCCTTCATCGCGTCGAGCAGACGGCGGTCCATCGCCTCGTCGATGACGAAATGCGTCACGCCGCCCGAACCCGCAACAGCGACGCGTTCCTTGCCAGGCCATGACTTGATCGCGCGGGCGATGGCGCGGCCGAGATCGAAACAGCGCTGCGGCGTCGGCTGGTTCGGCGGATAATAAGTGTTGACCGCTGCCGGGATGAGCGGAATGGGTTTCGAGTTCAGCACGCGGCGATAGATGAAGCCGTGCGAGTGGCCGAGCTGGCGCATGACGCCATTGTCGTTCGGCTGTTCGCCGAGCGCGGTGATATCGAAATTGTCGTTGACGCAGCCCTTGATGATATGCGCGGCGAGATCTTGCGGGCAGGGATAAATCTCGTCCGTCGGCGGATGATAGATCTGCATGGCGTAGCCATTGCCCTGCGAAATCTTGTCTTGCTTTTCTTCGTCGGTCAGCGTGCGGTTGAACACTTCCTTGCCGTGGAAGATGGAGAAGGCCGGCTGGATGTCGTTCTTGAACCATTCGTGGTGATCGTCTCCAACGATCAGCAGCGCATCGGGATTGCAGGCGATCACGCGGCGGCCGACTTCGTCGAGTTCCTTCTGGCAGCGCGCGTGACGTTCGCGGCGCACCTCGATGGTGTTCTGCTTCTCGTAACCGTCGTTCTTGCGCAGTTCGTAAAGCTGTTCGAAATTATAGGTCCCTGCGCCGAGGACGAGTTCGGGATTGCGGCGGTCGACATTGGCGCGCAGATCCCATTGTTCCGGCGGCGTCGCCAACAGCGGTCCATGCGACGTGCCAAATCCCATGACGATCTCGGCCATTCGGGCTCTCCCCAAGCTATTTTTCAATTACATCGTGTCCGCCAGCGCGGAAGTGGCGGCACAATGATATGGATTTTTGTGCAAGGCAAGACGGAGCTTCGATATTGGAATCAATCCAATTCCAGCATTGCCGCCATCGCCGGAAGGTCAGATCGACAGTGTGGGATAGCGCTCGCGCAGCCAGCCACCGATACATTTACCGACATCGTCTCTAACGGGTTTTTCGCCCGCGGTCACAGCGAGGCCGTGATGGTTGCCCCGGAAAGCGGCAACCTCTTTGTCCGATGCGGAAATCAGCGCCATGGTGCGTTCGATATCGGAAGGAAAGACAGCCGCGTCGCCGGTATAATTGATGACAAGCGCGGGCTGTTCTATGGCGGCGGCCGTGAGTTCCAGCGCCGCGCGCGAAGAAATGCCGGACCATGTCGAGAGCCAGCTTTCCGGCGTGCAGAGCCGCGCAAAACCGACCGAACCATAGTTTGAAGCATAGGGATCGTTGCCCCAGAGCGAACCGTATTTGCGATCCGATGGTTCGATGGACAAATCCCAGCAGCGCAAATCCGCATCGGTGCGCCAGATCTCCATGATCTGCTGAAATGAACCGCGAACGCGATCCTGCTGGTTGCCGCTGTCCGCGCCTCGCTTGCGCGCCGCCATGCGCTCGGCGATCAGGTCCTTGGCAATTCTGTCGAGGCGTTCGACGCGCGCGCGCTGTCCCTCGCGGAAACGGGCGATGAAGTCCACGGAATATTTCGAGGGCTGCGGCGGTTCGTTGAATCCGTTGGCGGGATTCATGAAGTCGAGCGCGGGATCGCTCTTCAGCGGATCGCCTTCATCGGCTACAGCGGGATCAATACAGTTTTGCAGCAGTTTGCCCTGGCCGGGGTGAGGGGAAACCAGAATAATGCCGTCGGCTGCGGGCATGTCGGCCTTGGCAAGGGCGGTCGGCCGTCCGCCCGGGGTGCGCGCGAGACGTTTGTCTGGCGCGAGCAAGGATTGCTGATTGTAGAAGCAATAGAGGCCTGCGCCGCCGGAATTGCCGAGCAGTACAATTTTTTCAAATCCTGCTTCGCGCAGAAACACCATGGCGGCGGCGACATCGAGAATGACGGATTCGTGTTCGAGGCGCAGATCGTTGCCGACGCTGCGCGAGGCTTGCGTCCATGCCGCGCATCCCGCCGCGAGAATATGCGGAATGAGATAATGCGTCGCGAGGAATTCGCGCGGGTGCATGATGCAGACGACGGTCTTCTCGCCGCCACGCGCGAACAGGAATCCGTTGGTCGCGGCGTTGTCGACCGTGCGCAGCGGCTTGACGATGGTCTTGCAATCGTCGGGCAGCGCCTCGGATGTCCAGGCCGCATTGCGGAAACCGGCTGTCGGAGCGGCTTTTTCTGTCATGGCTGGACCTGTAAAATTCAGTCTGCGTGAGCGCGATATTGCGCCATGAATTGCGGACACTCGCGCTCGAGACGTTCGGGCGTCATGATGCCCGTGCGCATCATGTAATCCCATGCGAAATCGAGCGGATGCATCTGCATTTTCGATCTCATGTCTTCATACCAGGCGATGCTGCGTTCTGCCGCGCGATTGAGCTTGTCCCGGACGGGTTCGCGTTCGCGCTGGTAGCGCGCGAAGGCCGCTGAGATGTCGGTCCCTTCGGCTTCCAAAGCGCGCCACAGGGCAATGGAGTCCTCGATGGCGAGGCGCGTACCCGAACCGATGGACGGATGGGCCGTGCGCAAGGCGTCGCCGATCAGCACGATATTCTCATGATGCCACCTGCTGTTCTTGATGATGCGATAGTGACGCCAAAGCGAGCGATTGTCGACGAGCGGCAGTCCGCCGAGCGGTTCGGCGAAAATCACTTCCGACGACTTGCGCCGCTCGTCATCGTTCATGGCGCCGAAGCCCGAGGAGCGCCATGTCGCAGCATCCATCTCCGCCACGAAAGTGCTCATGTCAGGCGTATAACGATAGTGATGGCCGCAAAAAGCGCCGCCATTATTTTCGATGAACGTCAGCGTATGCGCGGGGTAGGGGCGTTTCACGCCATACCATGCGAAGTAGTTTTTAAGGTCGACAATCTCGGTTCCAAACGCTTGCGGAAAGGCATCGCGTACGATCGAGTTCGCGCCATCTGCGCCGACGAAGACATCGCATTCGCGCGCCAATGATGGATCGCCGACACGCTGGCGATAGTCGATCTTCACGCCGATTGACGCGCAGAGCTTCTGTAATTGCTCCAGCAGAACGAGGCGGCTGATGGCGGAATAGGAACTGCCGTCGATGACGATGCGCTGGCCGTTCAGCACAATATGTTGGTCCGACCACGTCTGCATATGCTTGAGAAGATGTTCGACGATGGCGGGATCCGCGTCGGACAGAAAGCTCAGCGCGCGGCCCGACAATACGACGCCGAAGCCGAAGGTGTCGTCGGGGGCGTTCTGCTCGATAACGGTGATGTCGCGGGACGGCTGCGACTTCTTCATCAGATAAGCGAAGTAAAGTCCTGCGGGGCCTGCGCCCGATATGACGATGCGCATGAGTTTCTCCCGAAGTCAGGCGCGCTGGCCGCGCGGCTTGCTACTGGTTTTGCCGGAAATGGCCTGTTCGAGATGGGCGATGTCGTCGCGAACGATCGCAAGCCACGCCTGCGGATCGATTGCTTCGCCTGCAACGCCGCGCGCCGGACGTTCGACCATGGCGACACATAATTCCGCGATTTTGTCCGCCGCCTGTTCCTCGCCGATGCGTCCTTCGGGGCGAAACCATTCGATGGTCCAGTTGCACATGCCGAAGATGCAGAGCGCCGTGAAGGCCGGATCGATCGCGCGGAAGCAACCTGTTTCGACGCCGTTGCGGAGAATGCCGGCGACGCGGTCGAGCAGGTCGCGCTTGCCCGTGCGCTGGAGATCGCGGATATGCGCGGGCAGATTGCGTTCCTCGCGCAGCAGCACGGCGAAAAGTTCGGGGCGGTGCAGGATGGCGAGCGCATGGGCGCGCACGACATCCTTCAGCACGTTGCGCGGATCGCTGCCTGCGGATGCCGATGCGATACGTTCGGTCTCGCGCGCCGAATGCAGCGTCACTTCCTCGACAAGCGCTGCGAGAATCTGATGCTTGTTCTCGAAGTGATGATAGAGCGCGGGGCGGCTGAGGCCCACCGCGGTCGCAATGTCCTGCATGCTCGTGTCGGCAAAGCCGCGTTCGCGAAAAAGCTTCGCAGCGCCGGCGACAATGGGTTCCCGCACGCCGATGCGGACCTGGGTGCGGCCTTGTTTCGACATATCGTTCCCCGTCAGGCGTGCGGAAGGATCGGCTCGTTTGTGGCGACGAGGGTCAGTCGCAGCGAATCGAAACGCGCAATCTTGCCGTCGAGACCTGCGGTGAGGCAGCCATACCAGACGGCTTCCGTCAGACCGGTATCTGCGCGCTCGATATCGAGACGATCCTCAAAGGCGATGAACCTGTAGCAACCGATCTTCTTTTCTTCGCGCGCTTTGCCGGTGCGCAATGCGGCGGCCGCGAGCGGCGCGAATTCCGGCACGTCGAGGAGATAGAAGCCGCTCATGATGCTTCACTCTCGGCCAGCGCATCGCGATATTTTTCGACATAGCGCGCCTTGGTGCGCCAGAGTTGTTCGATATCGGTCCAGTGGCCGGTGGCGTCGAGTTCGAGCGCCGCGTCGATAGTAAGTTCGGCATCCGTCGCATCGGGCCGTTCGACATCGCGCAGGCGGCGCGAGATCTCGATGGGATAAAAGTTCGGATCGCGGAAGTAGATCGATTCGAGAATCTCGTGCCGCACCGACTGGCTCACGGTCACGCCCTGCATTTCCAGGCGCTTCTGCCATGCCAGTAGTTCTTCTTCCGTATCGACGCTCCAGGCGGTGTGGTTCGCCATCGCCATGTAACCGCGGGGCACCACGAGTTCGGGCGGCTGCTTCGTGCCGACGTAATAGAAGAAGGCGATCAGCGCGCCTTTGCCGGCGTCAAAAAAGAAGTGGATGAAGTCGGCATGCTGCTCCTTCTCGCGGCCCCAGCCTTTGGCGGTGATCGCGTGGACCAGCGGCAGGCCGAGAATGTCGCGATAGAAGTGCACGGTTTCGCGCAGCTTCCACGTGGGCCGCGCGGTGTGATCGACGCCGTGCAGCACGGGCGCCGGAAGCGTAGCGGCAGGACTCGCGGGCATGGCGGGCTCCCCTTGCAGCGAGGTTTCTCACTCGCCTTTACATAAATGTCAGAATATCAACATTCATGACAGAGTCAATCAGGATGGGGATTTTTCGATCCTGAAGACGAAGCGTGTGCCGTCACGCTCCTGCTCCAGCAGTCGGTCGCCAGTTTCACGCAGAAGATTGGGTATATCGATCGACGACATGGGGTCGGTGGCGATCACCTCGAGCCGATCTCCCGGCTGCATATCCCGCAACGCTCTTTGCGTGCGCAGCACGGGCAAAGGGCATTTGAGGCCCGAGAGATCGAGGATCGTCGTTTTCATGCGCCTTGCGGGTTGAGAACGGGATTGCGAAAACCAATTTCGTGAGAGCGTTCACTGTGCGCCCGCACGGCTTTCGTCAAGTTTCGTCACGCCCTTCGCCCGGAGATTTGCGTGCTGCACGTTTTGAAACTCGTTTTGCTTCCCATTTTGATCTGGTCATCATGCGCGTTCGCGCAGGGCGATCTGCGCGGCCATGGCGGCCCAGTGCGCGCGCTGTCGATCACGCCGGATGGCAAGTTCGCGTTGAGCGGGAGTTTCGATCAGTCGGCCATCCTGTGGTCGCTCGATACGGGCCGGGCGCTGCGCATCCTGCGCGCGCACGAGGGCTCGGTGAATGCCGTACTCGCGTTACCGGACAAACTTTTCACGGGCGGCGAAGACGGGCGCGTTTTGCTGTGGAATTTCGGGAGCGATGCTCCGTCCGTCAGTACGAAGCTGCATGACGCGCCCGTGTCCTCGCTGGCCATGTCGCGCGATGGCGGCTTGTTCGCCAGCGCGGGCTGGGATGGTCTCGTGCAGGTGTGGATGCAGCCTTTTGCGGATAATGCGCGGCGTTTTACGGGGCACAGCGGCATCGTCAACGCCGTCGCATTTTTGCCGGACGGCATGTCCGTCGTCAGCGGCGGCTACGATGCGACCGTGCGCATCTGGCCGCTGAACGGCGGCACGCCCGTCGTGGTCACGCTGCCTTCGCCGGTGAGCAGTCTGGTCGTTGCGAGGGACGGCATGATCGCAGCGGGCTGCGCGGATGGTTCGGTTGTTCTGCTTGCAGGCGACGGAAATATTCTGGCGACAATTGCCGCGACGGAAACGCCGGTCACATCGTTGGCCGCCAGCCCGGATGGGTCGATGCTTGCGGCCGGAAGCCCGCGCGGCGCTGTATCCGTCATCGACACAAATGCGCGGCGCGTCCGCTTTACGCTGAACGGTCCGGGCCTGCCGGTCTGGTCGCTCGCCTTCACACCGGATGGGCGGCATATCCTCTCCGGCGGCGCGGACCGCATCGTGCGGCGTTGGGATGCGCGCAGCGGCGAGCATATCGGCGCGATTTCCGATGCCGGCGCGGACGACGAATTGGGCGCGCTGAAGGACATGCGTGGCGCGGAAGTCTTCAAAGCCTGCGCCGTCTGCCATACCCTGCGGCCGGACGGGGCAGGGCGCGCCGGACCGACGCTTTACAGTCTCTTCGGACGCAAGGCCGGCAGCGTGCCCGGCTATGCCTATTCCGACGCCTTCCGAAAACTCGATCTGATCTGGACGGAGGAGACCGTGTCGCGCCTCTTCGAGATCGGTCCGCAGGCCTATACGCCGGGCACCAAAATGCCGGAGCAGACCGTGGGGAATGCGGAGGAACGCCGCGCCCTGATCGAATTTCTGAAAGCGGCGACTGCGCCGAAATAATTGCGGGCATTTGATCCGCATCCGCTCCAGCGTATTTGTCCGCTGGAGATTGCGTTGCGATTTATGCTAGGGATCAGCAGGGAAATCGAGGAGTAGGGCCATTATGAAAGCGTTTCTCGCCGCAGTGGTTTTCGCCGTGATCGTGGCTGCCGCCGCGCCGTTCCTGCTGCCGGGAATGCAGAAGGATTCGTCCTCCGCCTTCACGACGGCGGGCGTGCGTCTCGACGATCCCGGCTCCAACCTGATCGGCAAGAACTGATCAAAACAGGCAGGCGTAGGGCAGGAAACCGACGCTTGCACCGGGTTCGATGCGCGTGATGTCTTCGCGCAGTTCGACAAGCCCATCCGTCTCCACGAGCGATGACAGCAGACCCGCGCCCTCGCGTGGGAAGCGCACGGCTTCGATGACGCCATCGCCGGCGCGGCGCAAAGTGGCGCGCGCATATTCGCGGCGGCCTTCTTTCTTTTTATAGTTGAAAGCGGCGCGTACCGGCAGCGGTGTCACAGGGGCAGGCGCCGATCCCATCAGCGCCAGTACGGCGGGCCGGACGACATAGACCTGCGTAATGAAACTCGCGGCGGGGTTTCCTGGAAGGCCGATAAACGGCGTGCCGTCGATGACGCCCATCGCAACGGGGCGGCCGGGCTTGATAGCGATGCGCCAGAATGTCAGCGAACCGCAGTCCTCCAGCGCGCCTTTCACATGATCGGCTTCGCCAGTCGAGACTCCGCCTGACGTGACGATGAGATCGTGATCGCACGCAGCGCTCCTGAGCGCGGCCGCAAGCGACGCGCGCTCGTCTCTGAGGATGCCGAGATCGGCGACATCGCAGCCGAGCCGTTGCAGCATCGCCATCAGCATGAAGCGGTTGGAATCGTAGATTCGCGGCGGCTTCTGCTCCTCGCCGGGCGAGACGAGTTCGTTGCCTGTCGAAAAGACCGCGACACGCAGGCGTTTTGCGACATCGAGAGCGGTCTTGCCGAGCGCTGCCGCGAGCGCGACATGCTGCGGGGCTAGTCGCGCGCCAGCGGGAATGGCGATGCTGCCTTTCTCGATATCTTCGCCGGCGGGGCGAACATTTGCGCCGATCTTCAAACCGGACGGAAGTTCGACAAGGCCCTCCGCGCCGACGACGACATCCTCCTGCATGAAGACGGTGTCGTAACCTTCAGGCATTTGCGCGCCGGTGAAGATGCGGATAGCCGTTGCATCGCTCGGCGCAATGGCGGCATCCGCGCCCGCTTCGATACGACCGGACACGCCAAGTCGCGTCACATCATGCGCGTGCAATTGCGCATGCCTGACCGCGTATCCATCGACGGCGGAATTGGTGAATGGCGGCAGAGCGATCGGCGCGACGAGATCGCGCGCGAGAATGCGCCCGTCCGCCTGCATGATTGGAACGCTTTCGCTTGCGCCGATCGGCGTGATGCGGCTTGCGATCAGCGCGAGAGCTTCGTCGACGGACATCATGCGTCCGCCGAAGGCAAAGCAATCGTCGCTCAGTTGCGCCATGAAAGCCTCGTCAAACCGAGCCTGCGGGCATCATTCCAAAAAGCGAGCCCGCATCGACGGCATATTCAAGCATGAGATCTGCAACCGCTTCGGCATCGTCGAGTCTGACGACCGGCAGGCGCGTCCCCACGACATCGACATCGCTGGCGATCGCGACCACATCGCGATCGCCCGCATGGATGAAGGGTTTGCCGTTGGCGCTGCGGTGAATCTCGATCTTCGGATGCGCGCCGGTCTTGAAACCTTCGACGATAACGAGATCGACATTGCTCAATTTGCCCAGAAGTTCGGTGAGGCTCCATTCGGCCTCGTCGCGCAATTCGTGCATCAGAGCCCAGCGATTGGCGGATGCGACCAAAACCTCCTGCGCGCCGGCAACACGGTGTTCGTAAGAATCCTTGCCGGGCGTGTCGATGTCGAATTTGTGGTGCGCGTGCTTGATCGTGGAGACGCTGACGCCGCGCGCAGTCAGCGCGGGGATCACGCGCTTGAGCAGCGTGGTTTTTCCCGCGCCGCTCCATCCGGCAAGACCGATCACTCGCATGCGCTGCTTCCGCTCTATCCCCGCGGGACAGTCCAAATGAAATTGCCCGGCCTAGATAAGCCGGGCAACCGATTTGTCCAACCCTGAACGAAGCTATTCCGCCGCCACCGCGCCGGTCGGGGCCTTGCCTGCCTTCTTGCGCTCTTCCTCGAGCCAGAGCGAGTGATGTTCGCGCGCCCAGTTCTCGTCCACCTCGCCCGTGCCCATCGCGTCGAAAGCGCCTTCCATGCCGATGGAGCCAATGTAGATGTGCGCAATCATCACCGCGATGAAGAGCATGGCGACGACGCCGTGCAGGCGGGACTGGAACTGCAACTCGCCGATGCTCTCCGATGGGAAGAGCAGGTGCCAGCCGGAGATCGACATCAGCGCGCCGCCGATGACGACAATCCAGAAAATGCCTTTCTGGCCGGCGTTGAAGCGTTTGGACGGAGGGTGAACGCCCTTTTTCAGGATGCCTCCGCCGGCCTTGATCCAGTCGAGATCCAGCTTGTTGGGGATGTTGTCCTTCACCCAGATGAGGAACATCAGCACGACGCCGGCCATGAACGGGAAGGCCAGATAGTTATGCGCAAACTTTCCCGCGGCACTGAGAGAGGCGAAGGCGTTCTCGCCCAATAGCGGTGCGATCAGCGCCTTGCCGAAGGTGATATTGAGGCCCGACAGCGCGAGGATGATGAAGCAGCTTGCCGTGACCCAGTGAACGAAGCGGTCGAAGCTCGCAAAGCGTGTCACTGTGCGGCCCGAAAAACCATGCTCGACGCGAATGCGTCCGCGCACGACCAGGAATATCGCGAGCAGAAGAATCATGCCGAGAATGGCAATCGCGCCCGTTGTGGCGAGCGGACCGCGGCGGAAGTCCTGCCAGTCTCGCCCTTCGGGCTGGATCAGATTGGCCGAGCGCTGATCGGGGATGGATACGCGGCCGCTGACCGTGCCGCCCGGCTTCAACGCGTCGAGCAATTGCTGCTCTTTCACGGATTGGTCAGTCGGACGGAAAGTCTGCTGCGCAACCGCCGGCTGGAACATCACGAAGATAGCGACCACGGCGGCCGCGAACGCGGCTGTCAGGCGGGAGAATTTTGGCATGGACGCGTTTCCCTTTTCTGCGTCGCTTTGATCAACAGGCAGCGCTGTCGTGCGCCGCCTGCCAGCATCAGATGGCGATGGTTTCCTTGTAGGCCGTCTTCCAGCCCCAGGCGCCCGAACCGTAACCGCGCTTCATCACGCGTTCCTTGTAGATCTCGGCGATGATCGCGCCGTCGCCGGCAAGCAGCGCCTTGGTCGAGCACATTTCAGCGCAGATCGGCAGCTTGCCTTCTGCAAGACGGTTGGCGCCGTACTTGATGTATTCGGCCTGACTGAGGTCGGCTTCGGGGCCGCCCGCGCAATACGTGCACTTGTCCATCTTGCCGCGCGAACCGAAGCTCGCGAGCTTGGGATATTGCGGCGCGCCGAAGGGGCAGGCGTAGAAGCAATAGCCGCAGCCGATGCAGGTGTCCTTGTTGTGAAGCACCACGGCGTCCGCCGTCGTGTAGAAGCAGTTCACCGGACAGACCGCCGCACAGGGCGCATCCGTGCAGTGCATGCAGGCCATCGAGACAGAGCGTTCGCCGGGCTTGCCGTCGTTGATCGTGACGACGCGGCGGCGATTGATGCCCCAGGGAACATCGTGCTCGTTCTTGCATGCGGTGACGCAGGCGTTGCATTCGATGCAGCGGTCCGCGTCGCAGAGGAATTTCATACGTGCCATGTGTGCGTTCTCCCCTTACGCCGCGCGGATCTGGCAGAGCGTGACCTTGCCTTCATGCATGCCGGTCACGGGATCGTAGCCATAGGTTGTAACCGTGTTGACGCTTTCGCCCAGCACGATCGGATCGGAGCCCTTCGGATAGTTCCCGCGCTGATCGACGCCCTGGAACCAGCCTGCGAAGTGGAAGGGCATGAAGGCCACGCCCTTGCCGACGCGCTCCGTCACAAGCGCCTTCACGCGCGCCTTCGAGTTGCCTTCGGGGCCTGTGACCCAGACCCATCCGCCTTCCTTGATGCCGCGCTCGGCGGCATCGGCGGGATTGATCTCGACGAACATGTCCTGCTGCAATTCGGCAAGCCACTTGTTGGAGCGGGTTTCTTCGCCGCCGCCTTCGTATTCGACGAGGCGTCCCGAAGTCAGGATGATCGGGAACTGCTTGGCGATGCCCTTTTCGACCGCCGTCTTCTGCAGCGTGTGGCCGATGTTCGCCATGCGGAAATGGCGGTAATCGGCCTGCGCCGGATATTTGGCGACGAGATCGGGCCGCGCCGTATAGATCGGTTCGCGATGGATCGGCACTGGATCGGGGAGGTTGTAGGCCACGGCGCGGGCCTTGCCGTTGCCATAGGCCATCACGCCCTTTTCCATGGTGACGCGAATGATGCCGCCGGAAAGATCGACGGCCCAGCCGACGGCGTCGGCATTGTTGCCGCCCTGCTTCTCGATCTGCGCCTTTTCAGCTTCCGTCAGCAGGCTGTCCCAGCCGAGCTTCTTGAGCACGCCATAGGTGAATTCGGGATAGCCGTCGGTGATCTCCGAGCCCTGGCTGTAGGAGCCTTCCGCCAGCAGGTTCACCTTCTCGCTGGTGCCGTCGGGCTTCTTCACTTCCTGCACGACGCCGAAGCGCGCACGGAATGTGCCGCCGCCGTCCTTCACATGCAGGTTGGTATTATAGAGCGTGTGCGTGCCAGGATGCTTGAGTTCCGGCTTGCCCCAGCACGGCCAGGGCAGGCCGTAATAGTCGCCGCCGACTTCCGGCGTGTCCTTGGTCGAGCGCAGCGTCACAATGTCGAACTTGCCCTGGTTCTTCATGTGCGCCTTGATGCGCTCAGGCGATTGGCCGGAATAGCCAGTCGAGAAGCCGCCGCGATTGATTTCGCGCAGCAGGTCTTCGGCGAGCGGCACATTGTTCTCGACCTTGATGTTCTTGAACATCTGTTCTGCAAAGCCGAGCTTCTTGGAGAGCAGGTAAATCGCTTCGTAGTCGTTCTTCGACTCGAACGCAGGTTTCACGAACTGCTCGCCCCACTGGAGCGAGCGGTTCGACGCCGTGCGCGAACCGTCCATCTCGAAGCTGGTACAGATCGGCAAGAGATAAGTGCCGTTCTTGCGCGCGGAGATGGCCGCGAATGTGGTCGGATGCGGATCGGCGACCACAAGCAGATCGAGCGCCTCGAGGCCCTTCACCATGTCGGGCATGCGCGGGATCGTGTTGCCGCCGTGGCCGAAGACGACCATCGCCTTCACATTGTCGCGCTGATCGAGCGCGTCGGCAGGCTGGCTCACCGCATCGAACCAGCGGGTCGACGGGATGCCCGGCAGTTCCATGTTCTGCTTCTTCGTGCGCGCTGGACGGCCGGCCTTCGCCGGCACATCGTCGAAGCGCGCCTGCAGATAGTCGTAATCGACTTCCCAAACGCGCGCCCAGTGACGCCACGCGCCTTCGACGAGGCCGTAGTAGAGCGGCAGCGTGCCGATATCGAGGCCGAGGTCGGTCGCGCCCTGCACGTTGGTATGGCCGCGGAAGATGTTTGCGCCCGTGCCGTAAGCGCCGACATTGCCGGTCGCCAGCAAGAGGTTGCAATAGGCGCGGACGTTGGCCGTGCCGACCGTGTGCTGCGTGCCGCCCATGCACCAGATGAAGGTGGAGGGCTTCTGCTTGGCGAAGGTCTCGGCGACCTTTTTGAGCTGTTCGCCGGGAATGCCGGTCACGCGCTCACATTCCTCAGGCGTCCATTTCGCGACTTCCGCGCGGATCTGGTCCATGCCGGCGACGCGCTGGGATATGAACTGCTTGTCTTCCCAGCCGTTGGCGAAGATGTGATGCAACAGGCCCCAGATCACCGCAATGTCTGTGCCGCCGCGGAAGCGCACATATTCGGTTGCGTGCGCGGCCGTGCGGGTGAAGCGCGGATCGAAGACGATCACATTGGCGCGGTTCTGTTCCTTGCCGGTCAGAATATGTTGCAGCGACACGGGATGGGCTTCCGCCGCATTCGATCCCATGAAGATGATCGTCTTGGCGTTGCGGATGTCGTTGTAGCTGTTGGTCTGCGCGCCATAGCCCCATGTGTTGGCGACGCCCGCGACCGTTGTCGAGTGACATATGCGCGCCTGATGGTCGACGCTGTTCGTGCCCCAGAAGGCCGCGAACTTGCGGAAGAGATAGGCGGCTTCGTTGGTGAATTTCGCCGAGCCGAGAAGATAGACCGAGTCGGCGCCCGACTTCTCGCGGATCGCGTTCATCTTGTCGCCGATCTCGTTGATCGCGACGTCCCAGGAAATGCGCTTCCACTCGCCGTTTTCGAGTTTCAGCGGATATTTGAGGCGGCGGTCGCCATGCACGAGTTCGCGCGAGGATGCGCCTTTGGCGCAATGGGTGCCGCGGTTGATCGGGCTGTCCCATGCGGGCTCCTGGCCAACCCATACGCCGTTCTGCATTTCGCCGATGACCGAGCAGCCGACGGAGCAGTGCGTGCACATGTTGAGCTTGCGCTCGATCGGCTTGCCATGATCGACATTCGGCAGGGTCGCGGCGCGCACGCTGCCGAAACTGATCGAGCCGAGCGCAGCGGCGCCGCCGGCGACGAGGCCCGAGCGGCGCAGGAATGAACGGCGGTCCATCACGCCCGAAGCGAGGCCCGCGGCGACCGCCTGCAGGCGCGACTTCGAACGGCTTTCGAAGGAGTGGCCTTCTTTTCTTTTCACGAGCATGGGTCTTGCTCCTCAGTACCGGTTCGTGCGGTAGAAAGTCTTGACGTGGTCGGTTTCCTTGTAGCGCGCCTTGGTGCGCTCGCTCTGGTTCTCCGTGGCCGCCGCGGGCGTCGCGACGATCGGCGCTGTCACGGCAACTGCGGCCGCTGCGGAAGCGCCGCCGAGGCTTTTGAAAAAGCTGCGCCGGTCGACGTCCTTCTTCTCCGGTTTGCTGCTCATGACAGGCTCCTTCTCCTCATTCGCAAATTCTCTGCGTGTGTTCATTTTCAGCCTTAGGCCGCCGCCTCGCTGGAGGTTTCCTGGGGCAAGGCGAAGGCTTCGGATTCCAGTTCGAAGAACAGCCGGCCGTAGAGGCCGACGGCGCGATAGAAGTCCGCGCGTTTCACTGTCTCTAGATCGGTGAAAAAGCGCAGAACCCAAGGCTTCAGATGCGCTTCGAAGAACTGCTTTTGCGTCGCAAGATCGCCGTCTGCAAAATCGCCCCGCGCCATGCCGGCCAGCACGTCGCAGAGAATGGCGATATGATCCTCGGGCTCCGCGCGCTCGCCCGCGCGTTCGATACCGAGTTTGTCGAGATCGGCGCGGATGCGCGCAAGAGGACGCTCCATCAGGAAGCCGGTCAGATACCAGGAGGCGTAGGGCAGCAGTTCGCCGCGCCCGACGCCGATGAAGAGATCGAAATATTCGCGGGTGACCGAGGTCTCGTCGGCTTTCGTGGCTGCTTCTGCCAGCGCCACGCGGGCGAGACCCATTTCCGTGGAATCGCCACGAAGCGTTGCGAGCTTTTTCAGCAGGGCGGCGTCCGGCGCCTGCCCGAGCAGCACTGCGAGGAGGGAATATTCGCTCGCGCGCAGCAGGTCGATCTCGTCGACTTTCGGCTGGGCTCCGGCCTGTGATTCCGTGGAAAAAAGGTCGGGGCGAAGCTGGCTGCGCGGCACGCCGGTCAGGGTCTCGATCGCGGCGACACGGTCCGCGGGCACGCGGGTCCAGCCTGAAACCGAGGGCTGGGCAATGCCGAGCGCACGCGCAAGCGCTGCTACGCCGCCGGCGGCGTCGATCGCCTTCTGCAAACCCTGTTCGCGCATTATCCCCTCAGCCCGTTTGTGCGTTGTTCCCCCGGCACACACGGACATGACGGAAACTGGCTCAGACTTAGTTCAATTTCAAGCGGTCGATAGGTCTCGCCTATGCCGACAATCCCGGTCGTGGGCGCTATTTCGGAGTCGCGCGCCCATGGCGGCCCGCAGTTTTGTGCAGTGCCGCGTGGGCCGGACGCTCTGCGGCGATGCTGGCGTGGGCATGGCTGATGTTGCCGCCTACGGACGGGGAGTCCGCAACCCGTTCAATTGTATCGCTTTTCGTTGACAGGCGAACGGTTTGCATCTCGACCATCACAGGTTTCGAAGGCAGCCCGTCCGGCTCCGGCTCCCGTATTTCGCTCGCAATTGCAGCAGCTTGACTATTCACATTGTCAGCCGGCCCTTCGACTAAAGTATGATCCCCCGCCTGCGCAGAAAACATGCGGATTGCCGCTTCGGCAGCCTTGTATCCGGCTTCCAGTGGGCCATAGCCCGGCGCATTGCCGCCTTCGTTCCAGTCCCAGGCGTATTCCGTGGCGGGGCCCACATAGTCGCGGATGGCCGTATCGAGCTCCCACATGCGCTTGAGCGCGGCGTTGCGCAGGTCCGCGGGTACGAGCCTGTGCATAAACGGCCGGATGTCCGTCTGCGCGGTGATGTCGTCGAGGGAGGGAAGGGATGCGAGGTCGAAGGGGGACTCGTCGGCGGCTTCTTCTTCGCCAGTCTTGGCAGCGCCATCCGGCACTTCGGACGGCCGGGCTTCGGCCCTTGCGATTTCCGCCTTCCGCCGCGCCCAGCGGGACAGGAAGTTTTCGTCGCTTGCGGTCATGTCACCCTCCGCGGCCAATATGGGCGTGGCCGGGCGGAAGTAAAGCAACAGCCAGCTCAAGGACCAGACGGTTGCGTGCGAGGCAGGCGGCAGGCCCGCCTGTCAAAAGCATCGGCGGGGAACATCTGCGTCTGGTTTTCAGCGAATATAATGGGTGAGAAACAGGGACAGCCATGGGACGTAAGTAATCAACATCAAAACGCCGACACTGAGCAGTATGAAAGGCCCGACGCCCGCGTATATGACCGAGACCGGTTGGCGAAACACCGCCTGCACTACGAAGATGTTCACGCCGAAGGGCGGCGTGAACATGCCGATGCTGAGATTGGTGGTCATGATAATCCCAAAATGAATGGGATCGACACCGATGGCGACGGCAATCGGCAAGAGCACCGGCGTGAACAGAAGCAGCGCCGAGGCCGTGTCGAGGAGGCAGCCGACGAGCAGCAGGAAAATATTGATGGCGAACAGGATGGCCCACGGCGGAAGGCTGATGTCGCGAAAGAACGACGTCATCGCGGGCCCGGCGCCGCTTGTCGTCAGCAGCCATGAAAAGACGCCGGCGGCTGCGATGATCAACATGAGTTGCGCCGTCGTGAAGGCAGCCTGCGCCGCCACCTCAAGGAATTCCGCAAACGTGACTTCGCGATAGACGGCCATCGAGATCAGGATGGCATAGGCGGCGGACACGCCGGCGGCCTCCGTCGGCGAGAACACGCCCGAATAGATGCCGCCGAGTATCACGACGGGCATGCCGAGCGCCCAGATCGCATCGCGCGTCGCCGCGCCGAAACGCGCCAGCGTCAGCGCTTCGCCGCGATCCACATTGGAACTCGATGCGGCGAACCAGACATAAAGACCGAAGGCCAATGCAAACAGCAGGCCCGGGATTATGCCGGCGGCAAACAGCTTGACCGCCGATTGTTCGGCGATCGCGGCGAAGATGATGATGGCCACCGAGGGTGGAATGACATTGTCGATGACGCCGGACGAACTCATCAGGCCGGCGCAGAATCGCCGGTCGTAGCCGGCCTTCAGCATGGGCTCGAACGTGATGCGTCCCACGGCTGCAATCGTCGCGGGGGCCGAGCCGGAAATCGAGCCGAAAACCGCCATGCTACCAACGGTGGTCAGCGGCAGCGACGCCTTGCTGCGGCCGAGAATGCAACGCGTCCAGTCGACAAGGCGACGCGCGATTCCACCGCGGCCCATCATTTCGCCCGTAAAGATGAAAAAGGGAATCGCCAGCAAAGTGAAATTGTCGAGACTGCCGAAGAAGACCTGATGCAGCGCCGCAAGCGGGATCGGCGTGAAGAGCGCGAGCGCCGCGGCCGTCGTCACCAGCAGGATGACGATGACGGGGAAGCCAGCGGCCAGAAGCGCCAGCGGCAGGCAAATGACGAGGAGGGTCAAGACACCGTTTCCATGCGGTTCACACGGCCGATTTCAGGCGAGCTTCGATATCGGGAGCGGGCGGCGGTCCGCGTTCGAGCGCGGCGCGCACGACGACGGCAAGCGCGGCAAGCGCGAAGCCTGTCGCCAGCGCCGCATGGGGGATCGTCATGGGCAGGCCGATGGCGACGGACACCTGCCCGGTCGTTGCGAACAGGGCGATGGCGCGCGATGCTAGCCAGGCCATCAAGGCGAATATTGCGACGGTTGCCGCGGTCGACGACCAGAACAGGAGGCCGCGCCAAGCCGGCGGCGCGCGTTCGACGAAAAGATCCATGTTCAAATGCGCGTGGCGGAAGGCGATGGCGACACCCGCCAGCGCCGCCGACCAAAGAGCAAGAAAGACCATGGCCTCGTCCGCCCAATAGAGCGAGAAGCGAAAGAGATACCGCGCGATCACATTGGCGATGTTGACGCCGAGCGAAGCCAGCAGCAGCAATCCCGCGATCATCCGCGGAATCCTGAAGAACAGTGTTTCTGCCGCCAGCATGTCGGTGACCTGTCAGTCCGTCTCAATATTTCGCGGCCACCGCACGGACGTTATCGAGCATCGCCTTGATCGCGGGCTGAGTTTTGGTCACGTCGTCGGCGACGGTCCGCAACAGGCCAATCACCTTGGCGCGTTCGGCTTCGGGCATCACGTAGATTTCGCCGCCGTCGGCTTTCCAGCGATCGACCATTCCGCGATGGAAATTGTTCGACCATTCCTGCGCGCGCACCTGCGTGCGCGCGCCCGCTTCGACAACCGCCGTGCGCAAGTCCGCCGGCAGTCCGTCGAGAAATTTCTGGCTGACCATCGCGACCGGGATCAGGATCGTATCGTTGACGACGGTCGCGACTTTGGAGACGTCGTAATATTTGAACGCATGCAGAACCGACAGCGCGGAGCGCGTGCCGTCGATGACACCGCGTTGCAACGCGGGCATCACTTCGTTGAGTGGCATGGGCGCGGCCGATGCGCCGAGGCGCGCCATCGCTTCGCGTTCGATCGGCGTCGCGTTGACGCGGATCTTCTTGCCCTTGAAATCTTCCAGCGTACGGATCGGCGTGCGTGCGAGATAATCGTGGGCGGCAAGCGCGAACATCCCGAGCCCCGTCATGCCCTTGCCGTCGAGCATGCGCAGGACTTCCTTGTTCAGCGCCGGATCGGCCACCGTGCGCGCCGCGTGGGCCCGGTCGCGAAACAAAGTCGGCGCGCTGAAGACGCCGAAGCGAGGCTCAAGACCGACGAAGAAATCGGCCGGCCCGAAGCAAGCTTCGACGGTGCCAAGCTGCAGGCCCTCGATCTGACGCGGAATGGCGCCGAGCTGGCTGGCCGGGAAGGCCTGAACCACGATGCGCCCGCCTGTCGCCTTTTCGATCTCTTCCTTGAATATCAAGATGAATTGATGCTGGTCGTCATTCGCCGTGGCGGTGCCGAACTTCATGGTGACTGTCTGGGCGGAAGCGGTCGCCCCCAGAGCCGATAGTGCGAATGCCAGAACCCCCGCGCGAAAAATCGCCGCCATGATCCGTCCTCCCCTCGAATGTGTCGCGCCCCCTCCGGCGCGGCGGCATTTAAGCGCTTCGCATTGTCCGCGACAAGGCGCGGACGGAAAATGCGCGCTGCACGCAGATGAGTCACCCGGATCGCGGCACGATCCTGGTGCGCTTGGCTCTGATGCAGGAGATGAATTGCGAGATGTTCTTCGCGCCAGAGGCACGAATAACGGATGATTAAGCCGGCGGTGGCTTGGGAAATGCCACGGATCAACGGTCCAGTTCGTCGTCGAACTTCCGTGCCTCCTCGGGCGGACGGGCTTTTTCCAGCGCCGCAATGTCCTCGTCCGTAAAGTCGGCGAGACCCAGGACTTCGCGGTCGCGCCGCTTGAGCCGACGATATTCTTCGTCGGAAATCAGGACGCAACTGTCGCGCCCGTTGCGCGTCACGGCGACCGGACGGCGCTGCGCGAGGTCCTGATAACGACCGATATTACGCTGGAATTCGGCGGCGGTAACCTTGAGCAAGTCCACGGCTCAATTCCTCGTTTGCATGAACTGCATAAAATACAGATGTGACGTGCCATATTCGATATATCTCAAGCGCCGTCCCGTCCTCTCATCCGCGCGCCCGGATTCTTCCTCGGGTCGGGGCCGCTCTTGTCGCGTTTACGCTTGATGAAAGCGCGCTCGACGTGAAACTCGTCGACGAAGGCGGCGACCCAAGCCGCGACATCCGGCGGCATCGGCACGTTGGCGACGATGTCTGAGCCCGCTTCGAGCAGGGTTTCGCCCTCGGTCGGATCGGCAGTGACTTGCACCAGTTCCATGTCGCCGGTTTCCGTCTGTTTTCGCAGGGCGACCCAGACCTGCGGCTTCCCGTCGATGAGATTGTCGCGGTAGTTGGCGGTTTCCGAGGGGTAAAGCTCCAGGCGTGCCGGGCCCGCATAGAACAGTTCCGACTCTCCGGCCATGCCGAGTTTCGCTCCGGGCGCAGCGGCAGGCACGTCCGGCAGTATGGCTTCCGGCGACCAGACATGATCGACCCAGGCGTGATCGACTTTCGAGCGCCGCAGGACGACGCCGACTTCGCGTGAGGCCCCGCTCATTGCACCCTCCCGCGTCCGCCTGATTTCAGCGGCAGGCCGGCAACGAGATTTTGCGGCTTCATGCGCACTACCTTGTCCGCGCCCATTCCCAAAAGAAGCCAGACCGGCTTGCCCCGCACCTTGTCGGCGACCAGCGACTGGTTGGCAAAGTCGAGCCGGAACAAGGCGACGATCCCGGCGACATCGTCCGGCGAAATCGCCTCGCCGCGCCAGATGGCGTTGCCGATCCGCGTGCCCTCGGCGTCGAGGCCGACGAACCAGCGCCAGTCCCGGTCTTCCATTTTCGCGACGGGTTCGACGCTGACGCGGGCGCCGGTCAGATGCTGCACCCACGCCGCGATGGCTCGCGCAAGACCGGCCCGCGCCGCCGGGTTCGAGCCGATATTCATCACCATGGAATTGGCGTCGGACCGCGACCAGTAGGTCCAGGCGTTGGCGTCGTCCATCACGTCGAGATTTTCGCCGGGCTCGCCGCCGAGCATCATCGTCAGTGGCGACACGTGCCGGAGGGCTTCCTGCTCGCGCGCCTGTTCCTCGACGATTTCGAGGTCGGCCAGCAGCAAAGCGCCGTCGCGCAGGCTCGCCTTCTGCGCCCGGAAAAAGAGTTCGCCGGCGCGCAGGACGTAAGGGTCCGTACAGCCGTCGAGCGCGTTGCGCAGAATGATATGCGCCATCTGGTCGAGGAAGAGCGGCGGCAGGTCGACACGCCCGCCGGAAAACAGGGCGATGTAGGCGTCCTCGATCGTCCCGGCGCTGACGAGGAGGTCGCGGTAGCGCAGGAAATAGTCCCAGTTCTCGCGCGCGTCGGCATCGGCCAGAGCGGCGATTTCCGGCTTTCCGACCTTCCGCAGCGGGTCCGCGCGCAGCGCGGCATAGAGCGCGCGCTCGGCGTGGCAGGCCTCCTCCGGCGGGGCGAGTTCGGGCCGGGCGAGATAGGCGAGCAGCAGTTCAGGCGTCACGGCGAGGAGGCCCTGCGGCGTCCGGCGCGCCAGATGGTGCCCTGACGAAACCCAGAACTCGCGCGTGATGTCGGTGGAGTGCGAACTCATTTCGATGAGTCTTTGCTGATGGTTAGAAGATCGATCTCATCTTCATGTTTAGAGTCATCTTCCACTTCGTGAAAGGTGAAGGCGCGCGCGAAGGCATGCAGGGCGTCCTGATTTTCGTCGCGCTCGCGCGGACGCAGGGTGCGAAACTGTTCGCGCAACGCGCCATCCTCGCCGATGCTGCGCTGGACGGCAACGAGCGTCCCCACGGGGTGATCGCAGAGCGATTGCGCGTAGCGAAGTTCCTCGCCGGCCGCTTCGCTGGCGACCTCCGGATTGGGCGCCCCCAATCTTCCGAGGAAGCCGCGCGCCAGCGTCTCGCGGGCTGCGGCGAATTCGTCTTCGGTCGCTTCGGAGACGGTCGCCAGCGTCGAGAAGCCAAGGCTGGAGATGCCCAGGAATCCCGAGCGAAGGGCATGGCGCTGCTTGGAGCTGAGTTCGCCGGGATCGCTGTCGAGAAACAGAAAGGAGCCCGAAACAGCCCATTCGCCCGCCTCGGCGGCGCGTTCGAAGATGAACGTGTCGGACGGGTCGAGCCTGATCGTGCGCAGGAGTTTCATGCTCACCTGCTTGCAGGCATGTTCTGGGCGGGATCGAACCAGGCGGCGGCGTTCAGGCCGTCCAGCAGGCTGAGCCGTTCCGGCGCGCGTGCCGCAGGCAGGCTCGCCAGCAGGTCGCCGTTGGCGTCGATGATGCGCCGCTCGGCTGCGACCTTTTTCGGCAGGCGGGCCAGAAAATCTTCGCCGACGGCGCGGAAGCCCTGTTCGTTCCAGCGGTCGAAGGCCGTCATCAGGTGGCGGGCGAAACTTTCCACGATGAGGTCGCCGTCGATCAGTTCGAAGCCTTCCGCCACGAGCGTCGTTGCGCCGGGCGCGAAGCCGGGATCGGCGTGGGTCATGTCGGCCGCCCTGAGCATCGCCCCGAAGACCAGCCAGTCCGGGACATCGGTTTCGGCGCAGTCCTGCGGCCAGGCCAGTCTTGCGCCGCCGAGCAGGCCGCCGTCGAGCAGGATCGCATCCGGCCAGCGGAAGGCGATGTCGCGTTCGGGCGGGATGTGGACGGCGAGTGCGTCGGCCAGCGCGTTCATGCCGGCGAAGAAGGCGCGGCGCGCGCCGGCGAGGGGTTCGTCCGGCTCCAGGACCACGGCGAATTCGATGAGATCGTAGCGCGCCACGCGCACCAGCGTCGCCGCGCCGGCTTTCGCCGCGATCGACACGGCATGGCCGAAGGCGTCGCCGCTTTCGCGCAGGCGGACCTGCGTGAAGCCGGGGGGCAGATCGAGTTCGCGGTCGGACAAGGGCATTTCGGCGCTGTTTGATTTCCGGGACTGGTTCCTATTTAGGTTCTGCGCCGCCCGCGGTCGAGTACCGGGACTTTTTCGGGCTGGCGGAGGGGAATATGGCCGCTTCCGCATCCACGCTTTTTGTCTGCTCCTGCGAGCGGACGATGCCACTCGCCCCGTCGACCGCGGGCGAGGCCATCGGCGCGCGTGTCATGGAAGGCCACCAGTTCTGCGGCGCGGAACTCGACCGGGTGCGCGCCGCGCTCGGGAGGGATGGCGACGTCGTGATCGCCTGCACGGCACAGGCGCCGCTCTTCCTGGAAGTGGCGGAGGAGGAGGGACGCGAGACCGCGCCGACCTTCGTCAACATTCGCGAGATGGCGGGCTGGTCGGATCAGGCGGCGAGCGCCGGCCCAAAGATGGCCGCGCTGATCGCTGCCGCGGCCGAACCCATGCCGCCGGTTTCAATCGTGACCCTCGAAAGCAAGGGTGTCGCGCTGATCTACGGCCGTGACGACCTTGCCATCGAGGCCGGGCGCAAGCTCGCGGACCGGCTCGACATCACCGTTCTCATCGCAGACGCGCGCGACGTGACGCCCCCGCGCAGCGCCGAGTTTCCGGTATTTCGGGGACGTGTGCGCAACGCGAAAGGTCATCTCGGCAAGTTCGAGCTGACAATCGACGATTTCGCGCTGCCCGCGCCGTCTTCGCGTTCGAAACTCGTCTTCGGCGAGGCACGCAACGGCGCTGTCTCCAATTGCGATGTCGTGCTGGATCTTTCCGGCGGGGCACCGCTGTTCCCGGCCGCCGATTTGCGCCCCGGTTACGTGCGCGCCGACCCCGGCGATCCCGCCGACGTCGAGCGCGCTATCGCGGCGGTGGGCGGGCTGTCCGGCACGTTCGACAAGCCGCGTTACGTGAATTTCGAGGCGAGCCTCTGCGCCCATTCGCGCTCCGGCATTACCGGCTGCACCCGCTGCCTCGATCTTTGTCCCACGGGCGCGATTACCCCCGCCGGCGATCACGTCGCCATAGATCCGGCAGTCTGCGCGGGTTGCGGGCAATGCGCGGCATCCTGCCCGACCGGTGCTGTCAGTTACGCCCTGCCGCCGGCCGATGCGCTGATGCGGCGGCTGCGGGCGCTGATGCAGGCCTATTGCAATGCCGGCGGCGTCGACGCGCATGTGCTGTTTCACGATGGCGAACATGGCGAAGAGATCATCGTGGCGCTGGCGCGGTTCGGCGCGGGCCTGCCGGCGAATGTGCTGCCCGTGCGTGTCAACGAAGTGACGCAGGTCGGGCCGGAAGCGATCGCCGCGCTCTTCGCCTATGGCGCGGCCAATGTCAGCCTTCTCGCGCGGGCAAAGCCGAAACACGACATGCTGGGAACGCAGCGTATCGTCGATGCCTCGAACCGGATCATGGAAGGTCTGGGTTTCGGCGCAGGGTTGGTCAGGGTGATCGAGACCGACGATCCCGATGCCTTGCGCGCGACGCTCGACGGCTCGGCTAAGGGCAAGGCGACTGACAAGCCCGCCGCTTTCGTCGCGCGCGGCGGCAAGCGCGGCGTGCTGGAAACGGCGTTGCGCGAACTCCACCGCGCCGCACCCGCGCCCGTTCCCGTCATCGCGCTCGACAAGGGCTCGCCCTTCGGCGGCGTTAATCTCGACGTCGAGGGCTGCACGCTGTGCCTGTCCTGCGTCACCGCCTGTCCGTCCGGCGCGCTGTCCGACAATCCGGAAAAGCCGATGCTGCGCTTCACGGAAAGCCTTTGCGTGCAGTGCGGGCTCTGTCAGTCGACCTGTCCGGAGAAGGTCATCCGGATCGAGCCGCGCGTCGATTTCGACGCGTGGAACGCGGGCACGAAGACGCTCAAGGAAGAAGAGCCGTTCTGCTGCATTACATGCGGCAAGCCGTTCGGCGCGAAGAGTTCGGTCGAGCGCGTGATTGCGAAACTCGAAGCGAAACACTGGATGTTTTCCGGCGCCAATGCGCACCGGCTTGACATCGTGCGCATGTGCGAGGACTGCCGCGTCGAGAAAGCTGTCAATGAAAGTTTCGATCCCCATGCCGCGCCGCCGCGTCCGCCCGTCATGACGACAGAGGATTATCTGCGCGCCCGCGAACAGAAGAAGACGCCGTTCGGCGAGGATGAGCGGTCGTGAGCATCGAGCGGCCCGTCACCGGCGTCATTCTCGCCGGCGGACTCGCCCGGCGCATGGGCGGCGGCGACAAGCCGTTGCGCACGATCGGCAACCGAACGATCCTCGACCGCGTGATCGATTGCGTTGCGCCGCAGGTGCGCGCGCTCGTCATCAATGCGAACGGCGATCCCGCGCGCTTTGCGCAATGGCCGCTGCCGGTCGTCGCCGATTCCATCGAGGGATTTGCGGGTCCGCTGGCAGGCGTGGTCGCCGCACTGGACTGGTCGGCGCAACATCATCCGGACATCACGCATGTTCTGAGCGTCGCTGCCGATTGTCCGTTTCTGCCCGGCGATCTCGCGCTGCGCTTGTGGGATGCGATGACTGGGAACGGCGCGCGGCTCGCTGTCGCGGCGTCGGCGGGGCAGGCGCATCCGGTGATCGGATTATGGGATGTGGCGCTGCGTGAAGAGTTGCGGCATGCGCTCACGGTCGAGAACCTGCGCAAAATCGACAAGTGGACCGCGCGTTATCAGCTCGTGGAAGTCACCTGGTCCGCCGCGCTGATCGATCCGTTCTTCAACGCCAACACGCCTGAGGATATCGAGCTTGCGGAACGACTGATTGGCGAAGCGGAAGAAGAAAATTAGGTCATCCCGGCCGGAGCGAAGCGGAGAGCCGGGATCGTTCGGAAACTTTTTTCAATCAAAGCGATCCCGGATCGCCTTCGGCGTCCGGGATGACAACCCTGCCGCAGATCACAGTTCGCCCAGAATCCGCAGCTTCTCTTCGTTCAGCAGGCGAACGCCATCGGGCGTGATAACGATCAGCTTCTGCTTGGCGAACTTGCTGAGCGTGCGGCTGACGGTTTCGATTGTCAGCCCGAGATAGTCGGCGATATCCTGCCGCGTCATCGCCAGCGGAATATGCGCGACGACATGTTCGATGCGCGCGAGACGGTCGCGCAGATTGATCAGGAAGGACGCGACCTTTCCGTCAGCATTCTTGCGGCCGAGGATGACCATGTGATCCTGCGCGTGGGTCAGTTCGCTCGCGGTCAGCGCCTGCATGCGGCGCATCAGGGTCGGCTTGGCTGCGAGGAAGTCCACGAAGGCGTTGCGCTGGAAACGGCAGGCGTTGACCTGATTGATCGCCTCCGCGCTGAAGACGATATTTTCGCCGAGATCGAGGCCGAGGAAATCGCCGGGGACCGCAAAGCCGATGATCTGGCGCTGGCCATCGGGAAGGGTGCGCGAAAGGCGCACCATGCCGCCGGTGATGTTGAAAACGGTGTCGCTGGTTTCGCCCTCGCGCTGCAGCACGCTACGCGGGGAATAGCAGAGCGGGCGGGAGAGGTGCTCGATCTCGCTCAGTTCGCTCATGTCGAGCGCGCTGCAGATGCTGAGCATGCGCACATTGCAGCTTTCGCACCGATGGTGTTCGAGCGCGAGGGGACCACCGGGCAGCGGGCAGTGGGATTGCAGTTGGATGCCGCCGTCCTCCCTGGGTTTGGAGGCGAGTTTTTCCGGCATTTGACGGCTCCTGTGTGGCGCAGCTTTTTTTTGACCTCGATCATATTTGCCGTGGATCAAGGCGCGGGCGACAACGAACTTGGCGTGACAATATATACGGTGACCCGGCCATACAAGCTTAACAACGGCAAAAACGCTGTGAATGCTACGATTTAACCCAAATGGGTGATGCGCCCCCTCGGAGAGGCCGTAACCCGTTGACATGACGCAATGCCGGCCGTCCTACTGAACGCTAGAAACGCTTCGAAAGCGCCGCTTAAGCCCGGGAGGTCCACATGTTCAGAACCATACTCGTCCCCGTCGATCTTGCTGAGCCCGACATGGCCGTGAAAGCCATCAAGGCGGCAGTTGCACTCGCCGAAAACTCCGGTGGCGCCCTGCGTCTCGTGAACGTGCAGCAACTTCTGCCAGCGACCTACATGGATTACGCGCCTGCGGATTTCGACTTGAAGCAGCAGGAATGGGCGCAGGGCGAGATGAAGTCGATGGCCGCCAAGGTCCCCCTCCCGGAGGGACGCGTGAGTTCCGTCGTGCGCCTGGGCGGCATCTATCCCGAAATTCTGGCGGAAGCCGAGGCGTGGGGCGCCGATCTCATCGTGATCGGTTCGCATCGCCCGGCGATGTCGACCTATCTTTTGGGATCGAACGCAAAGACCGTGGTGCGCCACGCGAAATGTTCCGTGCTGGTCGTGCGCGACTGAATTCAGGCGGCTTCGAAAGCAAGCTGCCCGGTGCGGATTGCAGGAAGGCCGTAGCGTCGCAGGATGGCGCGTAATGCGTCGTCCGGCGCGCCTCCGCTCGTGAAGAAGGCCGCGCCTTCGCCGTGATCACCGGATTGCGCGTGGATGAAACCGCGCTCGGAAAGCACGTGATCCGTGCGCCGCGCGATGGCTGGCGCGGGATCGATGAATTCCACGGGCCAGCCGACCTTTGAGCCCGCGAGCTGAATGAAATGCGGCAGCAGCAAAGGATAGTGCGTGCAGGCGAGGACGACCGTGTCGGTGCGCGCGCCAGCCTGTTCCACGAAGCACGGCGCGAGTTCGCGCGCAAGTTCGTCAACTTCAGGCGCAATGCCGCGCATAAAAGCTTCGGCGATGGCTGCGAGACTTTGGCTCCCGACCAGGTTGACCTGGCAATGGGAGGCATGTTCGCGAATGAGCGCCTGCGTGTAATCGCGCGCGACCGTGCCCGGTGTCGCCAGTATTGTGATGAGTCGCGAGCGTGATTTTTCCGCTGCCGGTTTTATGGCGGGCACGGTGCCGACGAACGGCAATTGCGGCCAGCGGGCGCGAAGATGCGGCAGCACGAGAGTTGAGGCCGTGTTGCAGGCGATGACTACGATGTCAGGCGCGAATTCTTCGGCGAGACGGGCGATGACATTCATGACGCGCGCGACGACCAGGTCTTCGCTCAGGCGGCCATAGGGAAAGGCGGCGTCGTCGGCAGCGTATAGAAAATGCGCATGCGGGCGCAGGCGCAATATCTCGTCGTGGACCGTGAGTCCGCCGAGGCCGGAATCGAAGACGAGAATTTTGGGCGCGCGCATGATGAGGCTGAGACTGTCTCCCTGCGTCTTATGACAATCGGCAAATTTTGGCGATCTTATTCCTTGATCCCCCACCCTTTCGCTATGTCGAGAATGCGGGAGGCCGTCAGCGCTGGATCGCTGCGCACGACATCGTGCATGGCGTCGAATTCGCTGTATTCCCATTGCGGATCGTCGCGCACCTGACGCGCGAGCATCTGGAAGGCCGAGCCCTTGTAGGCGGCGCAGAGGACATAATGGCGTTTCGGCCATGTGCGTTGTTCCGGCGAGCGCACGGAGACGAATTTCTCGGTCATGCAGCCGATGGGCTGGGGCGTGAAGAGCGAGCCCCACTTGGCGACAGGGGCGTCGCCGCGGGATGGGATGTTGGGGCGCGGCACGGACTTGCCGCCATCATGCGCCTGCGCGACCTTCCATTGCGCCTCGGCCTGTTCAGGCCCGACGATATCCCAGAGCGACTGGTTCGATTGCGGCAGGAAGGCGTCGACATAGACCATGCCGGCGATGCGCTCGATCTCGCGGTCGGCCGCGCCGGTGATGACCATGCCGCCATAGCTATGGCCGACGATGAGAACGTTCTGGAGTTCCTCGTAGCGCATGAGACCCGCGATATCGGCGATATGCGTGTCGAGCGTCACGCGCTCGGGCGGAACGTGATTGCGCTCCGCCAGTCCCGTCAGCGTCGGCGCATAAACGTCATAGCCTTGCTTGCGCAGGATGCGCGCGGCGTCGCGCCATGACCATGCGCCGGTCCAGGCGCCGTGAACGAGAACGATCGGCATAGTTCCTCCCTGATCTTGTTGGTTCAGCGGTTTTCGGTGGGACGCATGATGAGAACGTGGAAATCTTCGGTCGGCGTAAAATTCTGCCGGCGGATTTCGAATTGTGTCGCGGATATCTTCTTCACGCCCTGCCCGCAGAAGCTGACGACATTTTTGGGCGCGCCCTTGTCGATGACAAGGCGGAAGTCACGGATGGGTCCGGCCCAGTTCGCGCCGGTCCTGAGAATGTAGGAAATGCGCTGCTCTGTGAACGGCGCGCCGAATTCCAGTTTGGCGGCGGCGCGGGTGCGGCTCATTGTGTTGAGAAAATCACGATCCATGCAGTATTTCTGCTGGTAGGTCTTGAACCAGTCTTCCTTCACCTGGCCCGGCCAGCCGAGCGACGTGCCGGCGCTCTCGCCGGTTGCAGGCTTGTAGCTGTGTTCGACCCGCGTTTCGGCATTCGCCGGAAACGTCTGCTCCCAGTACCAGGTGGTCTTGAGCGTCCAGCGCGGCGTCGGATGTTTTTCCATCCCCTTGCCCTGATCGTATTCCATGATCTCGACGATCTCGAGCTTTTCCAGTTCTTCCCACTTCGAACGCGGCAGCTTTTCGATCTCCTTGCCGGTGGATTCCAGATGCGGCGCGAGCGGAATGTTCAGCGAGCGCAGGAGCGCGGTGTGGTCGACATTGTTCACGAAAACCTTCTGCTCGACCTTTGCAACGACCGGCTTGCCGTTCACGAGGGTGCGGAAGGCGAGGATGTTTTCCGGCTCCTCGGTGGGAATGGAGAGCGGCTCTTCGCTACCGGTGACATCGGGCATGGGGAAAGCGACGTGGATCGTCACGTCGCGGCTGGCGCGATTGAAGAACACGTAATTCACGCGCACCTGCCCGGCGGAAATGAAGAGGTCCTCGCTGCGCATTTCGATGTCGTCGTTGCGCGTCAGGACGAGGCCGCCCGCCCCGAGTTCGGCCGAAGAATCGTTGGCGAGAAGGGGAGCCGCGGAAAGCGCGGAGAGGGCGAGAGCGCAAAGGAACGGACGCATGGGAATCCCTTGAATTTGCGGGTTAAGTCTAGCACGGCTTTCGCTTCGTTCTGCAATCGCTAATCTGGTGTGAAAGCGCACGGCCGTTCCGGGACTGGGACATTAGATCGGTTCAATCATCTGAGGCAGAAAATGATCCGTATATCCATCAAGGCGCTGGCGTTCGCGGCTTTGGCTATCGCTTCGGGCGGACCGGTCCATTCGCAAGGCGCAACTCCTGCACAGGCAAACCGCGATTACATGCAGCGGGTGCTGGAAAGACTGCCGGGGGCCAATCCTGTCAACGTCTGTTTCGCGCGCCGGTATGACGCTGCTCATCTCGCCCGGTACCCCAAGCAAAAGGTGACGCAGATGATTTTTCTGCTGCATGCTTTTGAAATCGCGGGGGACAATGGCGCGGCCTATCCGATCGTCATTGGCGTAACGCTGCGCGGCAGGAAAGGGGTCTATAATTCGGACGGCTCTTGTGGAGTCTCGCGAGATGAGAGCGGGGGAGCCATTCAACATCTGCGTTGCGGCATCGATGGCGACGGCGGCAGTTTCAACGTCGAACTGGCAAATGGCGACAAATCTTTGCTGGTGCGTCTGGAACGCGGCATCAGCATCAACCGGCCGGGCACGAACGAGAATCCCGATGAGCCGCCCGTCGAGCGGGACGGGCTGAAGGCGGGAACCGATGACAAAGTGTTTCGTATCGACCGTGTCTCCACTGAGGAATGCGCGAGACTGTTCCCCGACAGGAAGGCTTTTCGCGAATATCTGGAAATGCATTGATGCGGTGCCCGTAGCTGGCCGGACGCGCGTCGCCGCTTGCGCACTTGCAGGCGCGGCGCTACGCCTGATGCGACCGTAGCGCATCGCTGGCGCGGCGGTATTTGCGGGGCCGGCATGAGCAGCATCTCGAACAGCTACAAGAACAAATCCTGGCATCTCGTCTCGCGGCCGACGCGCGAGCAGCTGGCGGGTCCGCAAAATTTCACGCTCGTCGAAGGCGAGATGGCCGAACCAGCCGAGGGGCAGGTTCTGATCCGTCATCTCTTCCTGTCTCTCGATCCCTATATGCGCGGCCGCATGAACGACGGCAAAAGTTACGCCGCGCCGCAGAATCTGAACGAGACAATGGTGGGCGGCACGGTCGGCGAAATCGTGGCCTCGCGCCATCCGAAGTTCCGGGAAGGCGATCGCGTCGTCGGCATGGGCGGCTGGCAGCTTTATGCGCTGAGCGACGGTACGGGCCTGCGCAAGCTGCCGGCGAACGACAGCATTCCGGTCGAGGCTTATATCGGTCCGGCGGGCATGCCGGGCATCACGGCCTGGGTCGGCACGACGCAGATCATCAAGCCGAAGGCGGGCGAAACCTATGTCGTCTCGGCCGCCACGGGCGCGGTCGGCACGGTGGCGGGACAACTCGCAAAGATGGCGGGGGCGCGCGTCGTCGGAATTGCCGGCGGCGCGGACAAGTGCCGCTATGCCGTGGAGACGCTCGGGCTCGATGCCTGCGTCGATCATCGCGCGGCGGATTTCGAACGGCAATTGGCCGGGGCAACGCCCGATGGCATCGACGGTCTCTTCGAAAATGTCGGCGGCGATCCCTTCAAATTCGCGCTGCGGCGCATCAACTTTCATTCGCGCATCGCACTCTGCGGTCTCGTCGCCTCGGGCTATGACGGCACGCCGACGACGCTGGAAGACATGCGCATGGTGCTGAATGCGCGCTGCCTCATCCAGGGTTTCATCGTCACGGATTATCTGCCGCTCTGGCCGCAGGCGATTTCCGAACTCAGCGGCCAGCTCGCGAGCGGGCGCATCAAGTGGCGTACCAGCGTCGCGGAGGGCATCGAAGGCGCCCCTGAGGCATTCTTCTCGATGCTGAAGGGCGGCAATTTCGGCAAGCAGCTGGTGCGGCTGACATGAATTGAATGCGCCTTCCGGCATTGCTGCCATGCCGTTCTTAGACGCTGGAAAACAATTGACCTCAACAATCGAACCGCGCAAACCTGAAGGCAACGGTTCGGCTGCCCAGGCAGCCGCCATGACATCCGGAGGACCCGCCCCATGGACCTGAAATACCCCGAGCGCGCGGCGCGCTTCGCCGACGAAGTGCGCGCCTTCGTGCGCAAGGAATTGCCTGCGGAAATCAGAGACAAGGTGCAGCGGCGGCAGAAGATCACGCCGGAAGACCAGCGCACGTGGCAGCGCAAACTCTGCGACAAGGGCTGGGCCTGTCCGTCATGGCCCAAGGAGTATGGCGGCCCCGGCTTCGATGTCATGGAGAGGATGATCTTCGACAACATCTGTTCGGAAGAAGGCGCGCCCTCGGCGCTGCCCTTCGGCGAACTAATGATTTCGCCAGTGCTCTTCGCCGTCGGCTCGCCGGAACAGAAGGCGCAATTGCTGCCGAAAATCCGCACGCTCGAATACTGGTTCTGTCAGGGTTTTTCGGAGCCGGGCTCGGGCTCTGACCTGGCCTCGCTGCGCACGCGCGCCGTGCAGGATGGCGACGACTGGGTCATCAACGGCCAGAAGATGTGGACGAGCGGCGCACATAACGCCAACTGGATATTCATGCTCGTACGTACGAATACCGAGGTGAAGCAGCAGGAAGGCATTTCGATGTTTGTCTTCCCGATGTCGACGCCCGGCATCACCGTGCGCCCCATCGTCACGATGGACGGCGAGCATCACACCAACGAGACCTTCTTCGATAACGTGCGTGTGCCCAAGACGGCGCTGATCGGCGAAGTGAACAAGGGCTGGACCTATGCGAAACTGCTGCTCGGACACGAGCGCACGTCCATTGCACGCATCGGCCAGTCGAAGCGCGAGTTGCGCCGCCTGAAGGCGCTGGCGAGCGAGATCAATATCACCGGCGCGCCGCTGATGGATCACACGCCCTTCCGCGATCGGGTGGCGGCGGTC
The DNA here is from genome assembly GCA_903847605.1 of uncultured Hyphomicrobiales bacterium. GTDB lineage: Bacteria > Pseudomonadota > Alphaproteobacteria > Rhizobiales > Beijerinckiaceae > Terripilifer. The sequence goes on from CAINED010000029.1 coordinate 56,970, forward strand.
GAGATCGAACTGCTCGCGCTCGAAATCACGGCGCTGCGCGCTATCGCCAAGGGCGGTTCGCCCGGCGTCGAGGCGAACCTTCTCAAGGTGAAGGGTTCGGAAATCCAGCAGAAGCTGACCGAACTCTTCATGGATGCTGCCGGGCCCTATGGCCTGCCGTTCGATCCCGATCGCGGATTGCATGACGGCAACGAGCCCATCGGCTTCGACGAAGCTGCGTCGCTCGGCCCGAACTATCTGATGACGCGCGTCGTGACGATCTATGGCGGATCGAACGAAATCCAGCGCAACATCGTTTCGAAAACTCTGGGGCTCTGAGACATCATGGACTTCACGCTGACGGAAACCCAGTCGCTGCTCAAGGATACGGCCGAACGGCTGGTGCGCGAAAAATATACGTTCGACGAACGCAAGAAGATCGTCGCTGCGGATGAAAGCTATTCAAAGGCGCTCTGGGATGAGTTCGCGTCGCTCGGCCTTCTCGGCGTCGAGATCGACGAAGACTGCGGCGGCATTGGCGGCTCCTTTGCCGATCTCGCCATTGTGCTCGAAGCTTTTGGGCGCGGTCTCGTGGTCGAGCCCTATCTCTCGACGGTCGTGATTGGCGTGGGCCTCATCAATACGGCGGACAAGGGCGATCGGCGCAAGGATCTGCTGACGCAGGTCGCGGCGGGCACGCTGACTTTGGCGCTTGCGCATGGCGAACCGAAATCACGCTATAGCCTCGAACATGTGGAGACGCGTGCGCGCAAGGACGGCGGCGACTATGTCATCAATGGCGCGAAGGCTGTCGTGATCGGCGGCGATAGCGCGGACAAGCTGATCGTCTCGGCGCGGACCGATGGCAATGCGACCGATCGGAATGGCGTGACGCTGTTCCTCGTCGATGGCAATGCCGCCGGCATTCACAAGCGCGCCTATCGCAACATGGATGACCGGGGTGCCGCCGAAATCACTTTCGAGAATGTGCGCGTGCCCGAAAGCGCTGTGCTCGGCCCTGTGGGCGGGGCGTTGCCGCTGATCGAAGCCGCCAACGATCGCGGCGCTGCGGCGCTTTGCTGCGAGGCCGCCGGCGCGATGAAGGCCGTCAATGAGATCACGCTGGAATATTTGAAGACGCGCAATCAGTTCGGCCGCCCAATCGGCAAGTTCCAGGTGTTGCAACACCGCATGGCCGACATGGCGATGGCGGAAGAGCAGGCGCGCTCGATGGTTTATCTCGCCGTCGATTTCGCCAACGAGCCCGATGCCGCCGAACGTGCACAAGCGATCTCCGCCGCCAAGGTGCAGATCTCGCATTCCGGTCAGATCGTCGGGCGCGGCGCGGTGCAACTGCATGGGGGCATCGGCATGACCATCGAACTGGTCGTCGGCCATTACATGCGCCGTCTCACGAGCATTGAAAAAATGTTCGGCGATATCGACTGGCATATCGGCCGCTTCGCGGCAGCCTGAAGTGGCTGCCTCGCGCCGGATCGTCATTGCTGGCGGAACCGGCGCGCTCGGCGGTTTGAGCGCAGATTTTCTTGCGAAGCGTGGCGATGTCGAAGCGCTCGCGCTGTCGCGTAGCGGCAATGCGGCCGGCGATGTCCATGGCGTCGCCGCCGATTTGCTGAGCGGCGAAAACCTCGACAACGCTCTGGCCGGCGCAGATGCGGTGATCTGGTGCGCGCATGATCGCGCGGCGCATGAGAACGATGCGAAGGCCATGCGCAATTTGCTCGCCGCGTGCGCGAAAGCCGGTGTCCAAAATCTCGTTTATGCCGGCATCGTCGGCATCGAGACGTCGCTGGTTTCGCCCTATTACGCGGGAAAATTGAGGGAAGAGCAGGTCATCGAAGCGTCGGGCGTTCCGCATACGATCCTGCGCGCGGCGCAATTCCACGATCTCGTGCTGACGGTGCTGCAGGCCTGCGATGACGGATCGCGCTACCTTGTCCCGCATCCCCTCAAGCTGCGCCCTGTCGCCATCGGCCCGGTCGCGCAGCAGCTTGCCGATCTCGCCTTGCAGCCGCCGCTGGGACGCGCGCCGGATATTGCGGGACCGGAAGACCGGGAGCTGGCGGATTTCGCGCGCATCTTCTGCCGCGTCACCGGCAGCGCGAAGTCTGTGTTCGAAACCAGTGAAATTCCGTCGCGCTGGGCGAGCCTGCAGACTCTGACGCACGGGCCGGCCGAACGCGCAGGTCCGACATTCGAAAAGTGGTTGCGGCAACGGCAAGAGGATTAGCGGTACTCGGGGTTATGCGTGGCTGCTGCCCACACTTCCCACCCCGTTCTCCCACGCAAATTTTTCGCAGCGCAGCACGAAATATTTGCCAAATTCGAGCGCTGAAGCGAATTTTTCGCGCAGCGTGCCGATTGCTAGGGCAGGGGCATCTTGACCCCTGCCGCTTTGGTCACCAAGGATTCCCGGCAACAGCAGTCCAAGAGGAAACTGAGGCCTCGCCATGAACCGCAAGATCACCGATCCCTTTCTCCCGCCGGAACGTCTCCTTTTGGGCCCTGGCCCATCGCCGGTTGCGCCGGAAGTGCTGGCGGCCATGGCGCATCCGACCATCGGCCATCTCGATCCCGCCTTCATCGGCCTGATGGACGAGTTGAAGGCGATGCTGCAGACGATGTTCAACACGAAGAACGAGGCCACTTTCACGGTCGCGGGGCCGGGCAGCGTCGGCATGGACGCCTGCATCCTCAACATGATCGAACCCGGCGACAAGATTCTGATCGCGCGCAACGGCGTCTTCGGCATGCGCATGAGCGAAGTCGCCTCGCGCGGCGGCGCGACCGTCGTGCCGCTCGATTTCGAATGGGGGACGCCGGTGGATCCGGCTGCCGTCGACGCGGCGCTCGCTAAGGACAAGGACATCAAGTTCCTCGCTTTCGTGCATGCGGAAACCTCGACTGGCGTGTTGTCCGACGCACAGGCGCTGGGCGCAGTCGCGAAGAAGCACAACGTCTTCTCGATCATGGATTGCGTGACCAGCGTCGGCGGCGTTCCCGTCGAGATGGATGCATGGAGCATCGACGTTCTCTACACCGGCACGCAAAAGTGCCTGAGCTGTCCGCCGGGCCTGTCGCCGGTGTCGTTCAATCAGCGCGCGATCGATCACATCAAGGCGCGCAAGACCAAGGTTCTCTCGTGGTTCCTCGATGTCACGCAGGTGATGGCCTATTGGGGCGGCGAGGGCGCGCGGGCCTATCACCACACCGCGCCGATCAATGCGCTCTACGGCTTGCATGAAGCCTTGCGCCGCGTCCTCGTCGAAGGGCTCGATGCGGCTTTCGCGCGCCATCGCAAGGCGCATCAGTATCTCGTTGCAGGCTTGCAGAAGCGTGGCATGGAAATGCTTGTCGCCGAGTCCTATCGCCTGCCGCAACTCAACGCGGTGAAGATCCCCGCTGGCGCCGACGACGCGAAGGTGCGCCGTTCGTTGTTGCTCGATCACGGCATCGAAATCGGCGCAGGCCTCGGCCCGCTCGCGGGCAAGGTGTGGCGCATCGGTTTGATGGGCGAAGGCGCGCGCGTCGAAAGCGTGGATCGCCTGCTTGCGGCGCTCGACAAGGTGCTGGTGAAAGAGCCGGCCTAATTCGAAGCCATTTACAAATTGAAAGCGCCTTCCGGAGATGTCCGGAAGGCACTTCTTTTTTGCTATATGATGGCTTCAGGCCTTCTGCCACATGAGCATGTGGAAGCCGTCCGGCAGCGGATGCCAGTAGGGCTTTACCTTCAGGCCGATCTTCATCTCTTCCAGCGAAATGCCGACCGTATCGCCCATGATCTGCACGCCTTCCGGCAACGTGACGACGGCAAGAAAGAAGGGTTCATGCCCCTGGAAGGGCGGGCGCGCGCGGCGCACGATGGTGAAGGAATAGACTTCGCCCTCGCCTTTGACCTCGCGCCATTCGAGATGGCTGGCGCGGCCCGTGAAGCGACTCGTCGCGCGCGGGAACCACTGATACATGCCGACCTGCTTGTCGTATTGCACCAGCAGTTTCTTCTCCTTCGTGCCGTTCCAGTAGGGCAGGGAGAAGGTGCGGTAGGCCGGCGCCTGACGTTCGATGTGAAGTGTGTCGTTGATGGTGGCCATTCTTCACCTTATCCGTTCGGAGTAAGAACCATGACGACGGACGTATTCCAGTTGCGCGCATAGGGAATGCCGCCGATACCCGTCACCATTGCATTGGAAGTGTCTTTCACCTGGCGCTTGCCGCCTTCGCCCATGAGCTGGCGCACGGCTTCGACGAGGTTCGTTCCGCCACCGGCGAGACCAACCTGACCGGCGGAGATCTGGCCGCCGCCGGTGTTCAGCGGCAGGTCGCCGTTGAAGTTGAAGTCGTGCTCGCGGATGTAGTCGCAGCCTTGCCCCTTCTTGCAGAAGCCGATCATCTCGAACTGCAGCATCATGGCGATGATGAAGTCGTCATAGGGATGGAAGGACTTGATGTCCTTCGCGGTGAGCCCAGCCTGCTTCAGTGCACGTTCGCCGGCAGGCATGTGGCCGGTATTCGTGACATCTACGATGTTTTCCGAAAACTGATAGCTGGTCTTCTCGCCGTAGCCGATGGGGAATACGGCTTTCTTGAAGCCCTTCTTCTCGGCGTTCTTCTTGCTGGTGATGAGGAGACCGCTCGCGCCGTCGCAAACCATCACGCTGTCGAGCAGGCGAATAGGATCGGCGATCATGCGTGAGTTGATGTAGTCGTCGATGGTGATGGGTGTGCGCAGTTTCTCGCAGGCGAGATCGTTCAGCACCGCGCCGTTGCGCTGCGCCACCGCGAGCTTTCCGAGCATGCGATAGTCGAGCCCGAACTGGTGCTCGTAGCGGTTGGTGATGAAGCCGAAGGAGGTCGGCGGTCCGAGCAGGCCGAGGGGCGCGGTCCATTCCTGCTGATAGTGGCGCGGGCGCGAATTGTTCTCGCGACCTTGCGTATCGGCAAAGAGGCAGAACACGGTTTCGCAGAGGCCTGCGTCGATGGCTATGGCCGCACGGGCGAGCGCGCCCGTCGGCGAGCAGCCGCCGATATCGACGGTGTTGCAGAAATTCACCTCCAGCGCGAGCTGGTCGGAGGTCGCCTGGGCCCAGAAGCAGTTGCCTGCGCCCGTTTGCGACGAGGACAGGATCAACCCGTCGATCTCGCCCTTTTCCATGCCGGTCTTGTTCAGCAGTTCCTCGAGGATGTCCGCGCCCAGAGCCCAGACATCCTTGTCGCTTTTCGTGACGATTTTCGTCTCCGCGTAAGCGACGATTGCGGTGTCGCGCATCGCCATGTTTCGCTCCCTTGATCTTTCGGAATTTTGGAACGGCGCAGCCCGTCGTGCTGCGCCGCCGTTCGTCGTCAGCTCTTGACCGAGATCGTCTCGCCGCCGTCGCCCGACTTGCCGGGCTCGACGAGTTTGTCGGCGCGATGCTCGACGAAGGCTTTCAGGCCATCGTAGCTGCGTTGGCTGCTGACCGCCTGGCTGATCAATGTTTCCATGAACAGGCCGTCGTTATGCGACATGTCGTTGACGCGGTTGAGGCAGGACGACACGGCCCAGTTCGTCAGCGGCGCATTCTTGGCGATGCGGCGGGCCAGCGACTTGGCGCGTTCGAGCGACTCGCCCTTGGGCGTCACGTACTGGCAGAGGCCGAAGCGCTCGCCTTCCTGCGCCGTCAGCACGCGGCCGGTCAGCATCAGGTCCGCCATGCGCGCAAAGCCCATCAGGCGCTGGATGCGCACCGAGCCGCCGCCGCCGACGAAGATGCCGCGCTGGCCCTCGGGCAGGGCGAAGAAGGTCGATTCATCGGCGACGCGGATATGGGCCGCCGACGCGATTTCGAGGCCGCCGCCGATGGTCGCACCCTTGAGCGCCGCGATGAAGGGGATGTAGCCGCGCGCCATCGAATCGAGCGTCGGATGCCACAGGCCGCGCCGGCGCAGACGCACCTCGGAATCGGCGTTTATCCACTGCATCGCCTCGGCAAGATCGAGGCCGGCGCAGAAGTGATCGCCGTGACCGAAGATGATGCCGCATTTGGCTTCCTGATTGGCGCGCAGAATGAGAGGCGCCACCGCCTTGTGAAGGCCCTCGTTCATGCAATTGCGCTTGTCCGGCCGGTTGAGGCCGATAAGGGCGATTTCGCCGTCAAGCTCGTAGGTTGCCAATTCTTCAGCCATGGGGTCTCCTCTGATAGCCGGCCGGTTGATTATGTCGAACGGCTATTTGCCCGTACCGAGCATTTTCAGCAATTCGATTTTGCATTCGCATCTGACAAGCTGTTATTCTGTCTTGTCAACTGGGCGGCGGGCAATCCATGCGATCACGGCATGGCCGCTGCGCCGAATTTAGATATGAATGCGTTTCCATGGGAGGAAACGCGAACACGATGTTTGGGGGTTTGATGTCCGGTACGGCAGGGTCACAGGCTGCGCGCGGCGCGGCGGCAGTGGAATATTTCGTGCGTCCGAAGTCAGTCGCGATTATCGGGCTTTCGTCCAAGCCCGGCTCCGCCGGCATGAACGCTCTCACAAATCTCACGAACAACAATTTCGCAGGCGACATCTACCTCGTCGGCCGCAGCGGGGGCGAGGTGAACGGGCGCAAGGTCTTCACCGAAATCGACGAACTGCCCGAGGGTGTCGATCTCGCGATCTTCACGCTTCCCGTCGTCGGCGTGAAAGACGCGCTGGAAGGCTGTGTGCGCCGCAAGGTGAAGGCTGTCGTCTGCTTTGCATCGGGCTTTGCCGAGATCGGCGAGCGCGAGAAGCAGGACGAGATCGCGAAGATCGCCAGCGACGGCGGCGTCGCCCTGCTGGGTCCGAACTGCCTCGGATACAGCAACATCGTCGACGGATTTTCCGCGGGCTTCGTCAGCACGCAAACGATCGCCAAACTCGGCAAGACCAGCGATCCCAAGACGGCGATCCTGTCGCAGTCGGGCGGCATGATGGCGCATATCAAGTCGGGACTCGAACTGCGCGACCTGCCCGTTTCCTACACCATCTCCACCGGCAACGAGGCCGGCGTCGGACTGCCCGATTTCGTCGACTTCTTCGTCAGGGATCCGAACACGCAGATGATCATCGTCTACGTGGAGGAAGTGCGCGATCCCCAGGGCTTCATGCAGGCCGCGCATCGCGCGCGCGAAGCCGGCAAGCCCGTCATCATGATGCATCCGGGCCGCACAGCAGCGGCCGTGCAGGCCGTCAGCTCGCACACCGGGGCGCTCGCGGGCGATCACGCCGTTATGCGCACGCTGGTCGAGCATGCCGGCATCTGCTTCGTCGATAATGTCGACGAGATGGTGGACACCGCAGAGGTGCTGGCGCGCTTTCCGAATCCGATCGCCGCCGGCCCCGGCATCCTCACCTTCTCCGGCGCTTTCTGCGCCATCGCGCACGACTTCTGTGCGGAAATCGGCCTGCCTGTGCCGCCTCTCTCTGCGGAAGGCGAAAAGATCCTCAAGGCGGCGCTGCCGGGCTTTGCTACGCCCCGCAATCCGCTCGATCTCACGACGCAGCCCGTGTGGCAGCCGGACCTTATGTACACCGGCGCGAAAGCCCTGCTGGACGATCCGAAAATCGGGTCGCTGATGATTTCGATCCCGCCGAGCGGGCCTATGCTCAAGACGTATCTCGACCACGTTCTGCGCGCGCTGAAGGAATGTCCGGTCAAGCCGGTCATCTTCGGTGTGCTCGGCGACCGCCTCGCGCTGCCCGACGATTTCCTGAATCTGGCGAAGGAAAATCGCATGATCGTTTCGCGCTCGGCCGATCGTACGCTGCGCGCGCTTCTTGCCGTATACAAGCACGGGCTCGCATTGGAGCGCGCGAAGAAGATCGTGCCCGCGCGTCCCATCGCGGCGCTGCCGCCTCTGGGCAAGGGCACGCAGGCCGAATGGCTCGGCAAGAAGGTGCTGGCCGCGGCGGGCGTCAAGATTCCTCCGGGCGATCTCGCACGCACGGCGGACGAAGCCGTCGCTATCGCGAAAAAGATCGGTTTCCCCGTTGCGATGAAGGCGCAAGCGGCAAAGCTCGCGCACAAGACGGAAGCCGGCGGCGTGTTGCTCAACATCGCCGACGAGGCCGGCGTGCGCGAAGCCTTTCAGAAGCTGCACGACAATGTGAAGAAGTATAATTCTTCTATCGTGCTCGATGGCGCGCTCGTCGAAACCATGTCGAAGCGCGGGCTTGAAATGGTGGTCGGCGCGAAGCGTGATCCGAAATGGGGGCCTGTGATCGTCGCGGGCATCGGCGGCGTCATGATCGAGGTCATTGGCGACGTGCGTCTCATGCCGCCTGATCTTTCCGCCGAAGCGATTGCCGAAGAACTCGGCAAGCTGAAGATGGCGAAAATGCTAAGCGGATTTCGCGGCGCGCCGGCGGTCGATGTGAAGGCGCTGTCGGAAGTCGCTGCCGCTGTGGGGCAAATCATGAGGGCGATGCCGGAGATCGTCGAGATCGACATCAACCCGCTGGTCGCCCATGCGGCGGGCGAGGGCGTCAGGGCGCTCGATGCGCTCATAGTGACGAAGGAGTGAGAGGCAGGTCCTCATGCTGAGTAGCGTCGCGAAGCGGCGCGTATCGAAGCACGAGAGTTGATGGCAGTTACGCGAAACCCTTGTCCTTCGATACGGCCCTGTGGGCCTGCTCAGGATGAGGGTTTCGATGGGCATCCTCACGATAAGGCCGTCAAGCTAGGGAGCGAGCAAGGCTCGCATCTCCAGGCACGACGGCCTTTTCTTTATCGATTTCATTGCGGTTCGATCTTCGCCTGCTGCGTCCATTTCTTCCAGTTTTCCATGTCCTTGACGATCAGCGCGCGCGTCTCCTCCGGGGAAGCGATGAACGGATCGGTGCCGATGTTGTTGAAGAACTTTTTCGTCTCGTCCATTTTCAGCATCTGCTCGAACCAGCCGCCGATCTTGTCGCGGATCGGCTTTGGCGTGCCTGCGGGCACCTGCACCGACCACCAGACGCCCAGGTCAATTCCGGGAACGCCGAGTTCCTTCATCGTGGGAATGTCAGGCGTCGCCGCCACGCGCTCTCCGGTCGATACTGCGAGCGCGCGGATGCGTCCGTTGCGGATATTTGCGATCGTGTAGATCGGATCGGACATCGCCATGTCGATCGTGCCGGACACAAGGTCGTTGGCGGAGTCGGCAATGGTCTTGTAGTTTACCTGCACCGTCTGCAGGCCCGCGGCGTTCTTGTAGAGTTCGGCGAAGATGGTGCCGAAATTGGTCGATGTGGCGTAGGAACCTTTATCGCCCTTCTTTTTCAAATGTTCGGTGAGCTCGGCAACGGTCTTGATCGGGCTTTTGGCGTCGACGCTGAGATACCAGCCCTGCTTGAGTACGCCGCCGATAAAGTCGAAATCCTTGAGAGGATCGACGGGCGGATTTTTCAGCACGTAATTCATCGAGGCGAGGCCGCTGCCGCCGGCAGGCAGGATCGTGTAGCCATCGGGCTTCGACTTGGCGACGAAAGCTGTGGCGATATGGCCCTGCGCGCCGGGCCTGTTCTCGACGACAACGGGCCTGCCGGCGATCTGCTGCAGTCTTTCCGCCATGAAGCGGTACATCACGTCGGCGCCGCTGCCGGCGACGAAGCCGCAGATCAGCTTGATCTCGCGGGTCGGATATTCCTGTGCATTCGCCGGGATTGCCGCAGCGCCCGCGAACAGCGCGGCGACGATTGCCATAGTCCTCATGTCGCTCCCCCTTGTTGAATCCGGTTCCAGGCTTGCATTACGTCGGATCGATATTTGCGCGCTTCACCCAGTCGCGCCAGCGGTCCATGTCCTTGATGATAAGCGCGCGGGTATCATCACCACTTCCGGCCAGTGATTCCGTGCCAATGCCGGCAAAGAATTTCTTCGTCTCCTCCGAAGCGACGATCTGCTCGAGCCAGGCGCCAAGCTTTTCGCGCACGGGCGCGGGCATGCCTGCCGGCCCCTGCATGGACCACCAGACTTCGACGTCGATACCGGGAATTCCAGACTCTTCCATCGTCGGAATATCAGGCGTGGCGGCAATGCGCCTGCCGGTGCTGACGGCAAGAGGCCGCAAGCGGCCGGCGCGAATGCTGGCGATCGTGAAGCCGGCGTCGGTCATCGACATTTCGACATTGCCGGCGGCAAGATCGTTTACGGAGTCCATGATCGTCTTGTAATTCACGCGCACCGTTTCGAGACCGGCAGCCGCCTTGTAGAGTTCGGCGAATATGATGCCGGTATTGGTCGAAACCGCGTAGGAGCCCTTCGCGCCTTTCTGTTTCAGGTGCGCTGTCAGCTCGGCGATGGTCTTGATCGGGCTCTTGGTATCGACCGAGAGATACCAGCCCTGCCGCAGGACCATGCCGACATAGTCGAAATCCTTCAGCGGATCGACGGGCGGATTCTTCATGAGGAAGTTGATCGAGGCGAGGCTGCTGCCGCCCTGCAGGCTCAGCGTATAGCCATCCGGCTTTGCTTTCGCCGTCTGCATATGCGCCAGATGTCCCTGAACGCCGGGCCTGTTTTCGACGAGCACGGGCTTGCCGGCCAGAGCGCTCAGCCTCTCCGCAACATGCCGGTACAAGATATCCGCGCCGCTGCCGGCCGGAAAACCGCAGATCAGCCGGATTTCACGCGTCGGATATTCCTGTGCATGAACGCCCGTCGCCGCGAGACCCGTCAGCAACACGGTCAGAAAACCAATTTTTCGCATTCGCTACTCTCCGGAAAAGCGCAACATTGCGCGCGCCTTCGAACCATCATCAGTTCGGTTTGATATTCGCCGTTTTGACGTACCGGCCCCAGTTTTCGATATCCTTGCGCAATAGCTCCTTGGCTTCGTCCGGGCTCACGCTGAGAACGTCGGTGCCGATGCTGGACAAGAACGGTTCCGTATCAGGCAGCTTTGCGAGCTGGCTCACCCATTCGCCGAGTTTGTCCTTGATTGGCTGGGGCGTTCCCTTCGGCACGAAGACGCCGAACCAGAAGACGAGATTGACGCCGGGAACGCCGCCTTCCGCCATCGTGGGAATATCGGGCATGGATTTCATGCGCTCGGGCGTCGAGATCGCCAGCGCCCTGATGCGGCCGTTGCGAATTTGCCCGAGCGACCAGGCGGCGTCCGCCATCGCGAAGTCGATATTGCCGCTGGTGAGATCGTTGAGGGAATCGCCGATCGTCTTGTAATTCACCTGCACCGTCTCGAGGCCCGCATAGGTCTTGTATAATTCGCCCATGACAGCGCCGTTCGTAGTCGCCGTGGAGTAGGAGGCCTTGTCCTTCTTCTCTTTCAAATAGGCCGTCAGTTCCGGCAGCGTCTTGAACGGTGACTTGGCGTCGACGACCAGCAGCCATCCCTGTTTCAGAATCGTGCCGACCGGCTCGAAATCATTGACCGGATCGAAGGCCAGTTGCTTGTAGAGATGCACCGACGACGCAAGCGCCGAACCTCCGACCGGATAAACAGTGTAGCCGTCGGGTTTCGCTTTCGAGACAAAGGTGCTGGCAATATTGCCGGCGGCGCCGGGCCGGTTTTCGACAAGAAAGGTGCGGCCTGAAATCGCCTGCAACTGCTTGGCGACGAAGCGATGGATGATGTCCGCGCCGCTGCCCGCGACAAAGCCGCAGATCAGTTTCACTTCCCGCGTCGGATAGTCCTGCGCATGCACAGGCGTTGCGACCGCGAGAACACCGAGGCCTGCCGCTAGCAGAAGTCCGCGCATGCTTTCCTCCTTTGAAGGATAGGAGCCGCGTTCTGTGTGCGGCCTCTGATCTTTGAAGGCTAGCCAAGCCCAAGCAGGCCCGCAAGCGATTTCACTTCAGGCGCGGGAAGAGTTCGAGCGCATTGCTGCGGCAAATTCTCGCGAGTTCGTCGGGCTCCAGCACAGGCGATCCATCGACAAGCGATATCTCGTGCGCGACCTTTTTCTCGGGAGCGAAAGGCCAGTCGCTGCCGAACAGCACTTGCGACATCGGCGTAAAATCCTTCCAGCATCGCGTGGGGCCCGGCGCGCAGGCGAGCGCCGTGTCGATATAGAATCGCTTCAGAAGCGCCGTGATGTCGTTCGGGTCCCAGCCCGGAAAGGACGGCGAATAGGCGACGCGCCAGGCGACGAAGGGCAGTGTGCCGCCGCCGTGCGAGAGAATATATTTAATATTCGGATAGCGTTCGAGCGCGCGCGAGAAGACGAGGTTCAGGGCAACGCGGGTCGTATCGAAGGGAAATTCGACGACATTGCCCTTGAAGTCGAGATCGAGCGCCGTCATCGCTTCCGGAAACATGGGATGGAGATGGACGACAGCGGACCGTTCGTTCAGCGCAGCAAGGAGCGGCTCGAATACGGGATCGCCGAGATATTTCGGGCCGTAACTTGAAAAGATGCCGACGCCATCGAGCTTGAGATCGTCGAGTGCGCGAGTGGCTTCGTCCACTGCGGACGAGACATCGCCGGATTTGCCTTTCTCAATATCGTAGAAGGGCAGGGCGGCGAATACGCCGAAGCGGTCGGGGCGGCGGCGCGAGAGGTCGGCTGCATAGTCGTTCGCCTTGCGCGCCACGTCGCGGGCCTGCGCGGCATCCCTGCAAAATCGAAAGCCGGGCGCGCTCATGGACATGATTGCCGCGCCGATGCCGTTGGCGTCCATCACGCGCAAAGCCTCGTCCTCGGAGAAGTCGGGAAAGGAGCCCTTTGCGGGCGTCGCGCCTGCGTTCTCTGCGGCCTCGCGATAGTCAGGCGGAATGAAATGCACGTGAACGTCGATCTTGCCTTCCGCCGCCATGCTCGAAAACTCCCGTGATCCGCGCTCTCCAGGGCGCCGCGGCGAATGTTAGCGGAGCGGGGATCGTTGGCAAACGGGTCTGCGCGAATAAGCTCTTGCGCGCCCGCGGGCATCGCCCTTAGACTTGATGCAAGCGGGCCGCCAAGACGCCCGGTGCAGGCTTCAGATTTGCCGAGGGAGGAAAAGATGAAAAGGAAGGGAATTCTCGCCCTGTTCGCGTCGATGCTGCTGTGCAGCGCCGCGCATGCGCAAGGCAAGGTCGATATCAATGTAGGCGCGGGCACGCAGGGCGGCTCGCAATATCCGATCACCGTCGCCATCGGCACGCTGCTTGAAAAGATGCCGCAGGTCGGCCGCGTGACGCTGCAGCCGGGCGGCTCCATCGGCAATGTCATCCGCGTGGACGACGGTAAATCCGAAATCGCGATCACGATGTCGCAGAGCCTGCGCGAAGGCAGACTGGGCAAAGCCCCCTTCAAGAAGCCGACGCAGAATGCCGTGAACCTCATCACGCTGCACGCCTTCCATGTCGCGGTCTTCGTGGCCGAGGATTCGCCGATCAAGACATTCAAGGATTTCGCGGGCAAGAAATTGAACATCGCGCCGAAGGGCTTTTCGGTGCGTGAGATCGGCGAACAGGTCGCGCGGATGGAAGGCATTGCCGGCAAGGTCGATATCGGCTCGCTGCGCATCACCGAAGCCATTGAATCCTTCAAGGACGGCCACCATCATGGGTTGATGTATGCGCCGAGCGAGCGCTTCGGCGCCTTCATGAATCTGGCGCAGACCCGCAACATTCGTCTGGTCGAACTTGACCGCAAGGTGATGGAAGCTTTCGTCCAGGAAGACCCGAGCTTCTACATCACCAAATGGCCCAAGGACCGTTCGGCTTACAAGAATCTGTCGAACTCCGTCGACGTGCTCGCCTATCCCAATGTCATCGCCGCCTCGACGAAGGTGAGCGAGGAACTCGCCTACCAGATGGTGAAATTCATTGCGGAAAACTTCGACCAGATAAGGCCGTCCGAGCCTTCGCTCGAGCCGTTCGAGATCAAGGAAATGGCTGTTGATGCGGGCAGTCCGTTCCATCCCGGCGCAGCACGCTATTATCGCGAACGGGGCTGGCTGAAATAGCGCCTGCAAACAAGAACAAGACCGGCGAAGCACGGCATTGGGGGAATTGACATGCTGAACGCAAGTCAGGTGGCGACGATCATCCGCATCGTCGCCGTCGGTATGGCTCTATTCCACCTTTATACCGCGATCTTTGGCCTCCTGGATGCGATCTTGCAGAGGACAGTGCATCTGTTGCTGTCCTTCGTGTTGCTGATGCTGACGAATCCGAAGCCGTTCTATTTCAGTGGCAGTTTCGGGACGTGGGGGCAGGGCGCTTACCGGCTTTTCATCGCGGTGTGTGCGATTGTGCCGCTGATTTATCTACTCATGAATTACGAATATCTGACGAACGGACGCATCCAGTATGTCGGAGATATGACGCAAGTCGAAATCGTTCTGGGCTGCGCCTTCCTTTTCGCCCTGCTGGAATTGTCGTGCCGCGTGACCGGGATTCCGCTGCCGGCGGTTTGCGTCGGCTTCCTGATATTTCCCTTTATTCCAAACCTCCCGGGCGTTTTCTCGCACGCCGGCTATACGCTGGCGGAGACGCTGGAATTTCAGTATTTGACATTCTCGGGTGTCTTCGGCGCGCCGCTCGCCGCCTCCGCCAATTTCATTATCCTCTTCATAATCTTCGGGGCCTTTCTGGAACGGTGTGGCCTCGGCGGCTTCATGATGGATTTCACAACCGGCATACTCGGCCACCGCCGTGGCGGTTCCGCGAAAGTCGCCGTTGTCGCCAGCGCATTGACAGGCACGATATCGGGCAGCGCCACGGCGAACGTGCTTTCGACCGGCGCGCTCACCATCCCGCTGATGAAGCGCGCGGGCTATCCGCCGTTCATGTCAGGCGCGATCGAGGCCGCTGCATCGACGGGCGGCGCCTTGATGCCGCCTGTCATGGGCACCGTCGCCTTCATCATGTCGGAATATTCCGGCGTGCCATACGGCCTCATCGCTCTTTATGCGGCAATACCCGCGATCCTCTATTATCTCGGCATTTATTGCACCGTGCATTTTGCAGCGCTGCGTTACGATGCAAAGCCGCTCGACAAGTCCGAGCTTCCGGACTGGAAAGGCCAGTTCAGCCGCAAGTGGCATCTGCTGCTGCCGATTGTCCTGCTCGTCGTTCTCATGGGGATGGATTATTCGCCGCAATACTCCGTCGGCTACAGCATTTTGTCGGTCATAGTGGTCTCGTGGTTCCGCAAGGAAACAAGGCTCAACTTGCGCGCGATCGTCGAGGCGCTGGAGAATGGCGCACGCGGCGCTGTTCTGGTCGCTGTCGCAACGGCTTGTGCCGGCATCATCGTCGGCGTGTTCGATCAGACCACCGTTGGCGTCAAACTCGCGCAACAGGGTAATGCGATCGCTGGCACGCTGTTCATGGGGCTGATCATCACCATGGTCATTTCCCTGATCATCGGCCTCGGCGTGCCGCCGACGGTGAGCTATCTCGCGCAGATCGCCGTGACCATCCCGATGCTGATCGCCTTCCTGACCGCACAGGGCGTCGATCCCTATACGGCAAAAGTCTGCGCGCATTTCTTCGTGATGTACTATTCGACGCTGGCAGTGATTACGCCGCCCGATGCGCTGGCGGCCGTCGCGGCCGCAGGCATTGCGGGCAGTCCCGTAATGAAGACGGCATGGCATGCGTCGCGTGTCGCTTTCGTCGCCTTCGTTGTGCCCTTCATGTTCGTCTACCGGCCCGCGATCCTGATGCTCGGTTCCTGGAACCAGATTCTCTACGACACCTTCTTGGCAACGGTTGGCGTCGTGGTTGTCGCCGCAGCGCTGGAAGGGTTCGGGCGCCGGCATCTCAACATCTTCGACCGGATCTGGGCTTTTGCTGCAGGCATTTGCCTGATCGTACCGGATCATCGTTTTGAGGCCGCAGGTCTCTTGCTCGCAGGAACGTTCCTTGCCTCGAATTATGTCGGCGAGATCAAGGCGCTGTTCGGCGCGCGCGCAGCAAAGCCACCGGCTTGAAGCCAGCTTAAATTCCATGTGCATGATGTCGAGGATCAAACGTGTTTGAGAAAATGAAAATGAACGGCGAAGCCGTCGTCGTCACGGGCGGCGGCGCGGGCATCGGCAAATCGACGGCGATGGCGGTTGCGGAAATGGGTGCGACGGCCGTCATCTGTGGTCGCACGGAGGCAACGCTCAGGGATGCGCAGGCCGATATACGCGCGCGCGGCTACGCCTGCGAATACATGATGGCCGATGTATCGAAGGAAGAAGATGTTGTGAAGCTTGCAGCCGCCGTCGCGGAGCGATGGGGCTCGGTGAAAGCCATCGTCAACAACGCCGGCAATAACTATAGCGCGCTTCTTCACGAATTGCAGACGCCGAAATGGAACGAGTTGATCGCAACCAATCTCGACAGCGTCTATTTCATGTGCCGCGAATTCATTCCGCTGCTGCTGAAATCGAAGGGCCCTTCGATTGTGAACATCGCTTCCACCTTCGGGGTCATCGGCAATGCAAAGATGCCGGTCTATTGCGCAACCAAGGGCGCCGTTGTGAACCTCACCCGCCAGCTCGCCATCGATTACGGCGCGCAGGGATTGCGGGTGAATTCGGTGTGTCCGGGTTCGACCCTTTCGCCGCGCTACAAGGGTTATCTCGACAAAGGCATGGTCGATATGGAGGCCGTGAAAGCTCGCATCATGTTGCGACGTCCCGCAGAATGCGACGAGATCGGCAATGTCGCGGCCTTCCTCGTCTCTGATGCGGCCTCTTTCATGACCGGCGCCACAGTGGTCGTGGATGGCGGCCAGACCATTCACTGACTGGCCGCCCGCGCGGCGCTACTTCACATCGGGGCGCTTGTATTCCAGGTTCGGGCCGCCCTTTTGCGACCCCAGATAGTTCTCGACATCGCCGAGCGGGTCCATGGCGTGACGCAGGCGCGAACCGACGAGTTGATCCACCTGGATCGCCTGTCCTATGCCGAGGTCGCGGCCGAGTTGCAGCGTGATCTTGTGATGCTCGAGCGGCGCGAGATGGCGCGAACCGATTTCGCGCGCGATGCCAACCGTGAAACTTTCGAGCTCCGCTGCCGGCACGGCCTTCGAGACGACGCCGAGTTCGTCCGCTTCCTTGCCGGAGAAATTGCGCCCTACAAGAGCAATATGTGAAAGCTTCTTCTGCGGCACGCCACCATGCAGTAGGGTCGATGTCACGAGTTGCCCGAAGGAGCCGCGCAGGATTTCGGGCATGCCGATCTGCACATCCTCCGCCGCATAAACGAGATCGTGGCAGTTCATGATGCCGAGCGCGCCGCCGAGGCAGTAGCCGTGAATTTGCGCGATCATGATCCGCGGAAAACCGCGCAGCGCATTGGCGATCTGGATGGTCGGTGTCGGGCGATCCCAGTCGAGCAGGGGGCCGTTGGAAACTTCGCGCAGGAATTTCAGGTCGAGGCCCGAGGAAAAGACAGGGCCTGCGCCCTTGGTGATGCAGCACTTGATCGACTTGTCGGCGCGGATGATTTCGAGGCTTTGCAGAAAGGCCTCGCACATTTCGCGGTTCCAGCAATTGCGCTTGTCCGGCCGGTTGAGAATGATGCGTGCAACGCCGGCATCTTCCAGCCGCTGCAAGATCAGTTCCGGCCATTGCTTGATGACAATCCAGTTGTCGGCCACTTGTTCCTCCCTGTTATTTCCTGGCGGACTCCTTTGACTCAGGCCGCCTTGGCGAATTTCATGTCTTCGGGATAACGCGCCTTTAGCTTCGGCAACACGTGCTTGCCCATCAGCTTGAGGCTGTCGACGGTCTGTGCATGGTTCATGTGGCCGCCCTGGCCCATGAGCAAGAGATTGCCGAGGCCGCCGATGCCATCGACGAAGGCGCAGATCTGATTGTAGACCTGCTCAGGCGTGCCGGCGAAGGCGATGCCGCATTCGATGAAATCGTCGAGGCTCGCCGTGGAAAGTTCGACAGGCCGTCCCTTTGGCGTGTAGAGCGTGCGGAAGGCGGCCGGGTTTGGTGAGCGCATCGAGCGGAAGGCTGCGTCGACGCTGAAATAGCCGGGCGGTTTGTTGAAGGGATCGGCGACCTGCGCATTGGTGCGCAGGTAATCCGCGATCAGGTCCGCACGGCGGCGCGCTTCACCCTCGTCTTCAGCCGTTGCGCACATGGCGAGATAGCCGAAGCGATCGACAGGCACGTCGCTGCCATAGCCGCCTTCGCGATAGCCTTCGGCATAGGCTTTGTGCAGCTTGATCGTCTCCTCGATGCCACCCATGAACGAGCCGACGACATAGCCGCGCAAGCCGATTTCCCTGGCGTTCGATGGCGTCGATGTCGAGGACCAGATCGGCGGATGGGGCTGCTGCCAGGGACGGGGCCAGATGTTGACCGTTCGATGATGGAAGAATTCGCCCTCGAAATTGAAAGCGCCGTTATGCGTCGTCATCGCCTTGACGATGAGATCGTGCGCTTCCCAGAAGCGGTCCATCATGCGTGTCGGTTGCGAATTTGCGGGTGCAATCTCGTAGGGAACGCCCTTGATCATGCCGAATTCGAGGCGGCCGCCGGAGATCACATCCACCATCGCCATTTCCTCGGCGATGCGCACGGGATCCTGCCGGTTGCAGACGGGAACGCCAAGCACCAGCAGGCGGGCGCGTTTCGTCACGCGTGCAAGTATGGCGAGCAGGAGATTGGCCGAGGCTGTGAGGCAGGTCGCGGTCGAGTGATGCTCGTTGAGCATGATGTCGAAGCCGAGTTCGTCGGCCAGCATCCATTCATCGATGTAGCGATGATAGAGTTCGTTGGCGCGCTGGGGAACGCAGAGTTCGTTCGGCAGGGTCACGCGCAATGTCGGACGGTCGGGCGACCAGACATCGGGATAGGGCTCTTCGGAAAAGTGATAGACGCGCATGATTGCTCCTCACCTGTTGTGAGCGAAAGTGTGAATCCGTGAAGCGAGCTGCTCCGCATGTTCGATATGGGCGAGATGCCCGGCATTGTTGACGAGTTCGAACTGCGCGCCGGGAATGAGGTCCGCATAGGCGCGGCCATAGTCGGGCCTGGCGATGCCGTCGCGATCGCCCCACAGCACCAGCGTCGGCACATTGATGCGATGCAGCCGCAGCCTGAGGCGTGGATTGTGCATGTAGGGCTGCCAGCCGTAACGGGCGAGGGTCTCGCGCGCGCGCAATCGCGTGCGCAGATCGTCGTCGCCAAGGCTGCGAAGATCGCCACCCGCATTGGCGGGTTCGGCGAAAGACATCGCGCGCAGATCCTTGTCGGGCGTCCCGAAGAAATCGACGATGTCGCGATGATCGCGCGCGCCGACCTTGATGCCGAGCGCATCGACGAGAACCAGTTTCGACAGCGCATTGCAATTGCGCACGGCCATTTCCGCGGCGATCCAGCCGCCGAAGGAAGCGCCGACCAGTGTGACGTCGCGCAATTTGAGATGTTCGATCAGGTCGAGATAAAGATAGGCGAGATCGTCGACAGAGCCAGTCTTGTTCGCGTCCTTGCCGGCGCCGATGCCCGGATGGAGCGGTGCAATAACGCGCGCTTGTTTGGCAAGTTCGCGCACAAAGGTCGTGTCATCGCCGACCCAAAGCGCCGAATGCAGGTACACAACGTTCGGCCCCTGTCCGCCGACGAAGGCCTGTACTTCAGTGCCATGAATATCGAATGTATCGAGGCCTTCGGTTTTAGCCGAGGTCATTTATTCCTCCCTGGTGCGAGATTATCGGTGACTCCGGGGAGCAACCTTCCCGCTTGCAGTCAATTAGCACCCCTCATAACATCGGTGTCAAACGAAATATGTAGGTACCGACCGAATCCGGGCCTGCGTCAAAATTGCAATCGGGGGATGGAAACATGAACGACGACGGGATCGAACGCGACGGCTTCAAGTCCGGCGATGTTGTAGTGATCACGGGCGGTGGAGGCGGCTTCGGCAAGGCCTTCGCGAAGCGATTTGGCGGCAATCGCGGTCGCATCGCCCTGTGGGACATCGACAAGAAACTTGGTGAGGAGACGGCGGCCGAGGTGCGTGCGATGGGCGGCGAGGCGACATTCTTTCCGGTCGATCTCGGGGACGCCGATGCGATCTTGCGTACGGCGGAAGCAACCATGAATCGCTACGGCACGCCTTATTGCCTCATCAACAACGCCAGCGTGTTTCCGCGCGGCGAGGTTCTCGCGCTTTCGCTTCAGGATTGGGAATTCACGTTTCGTGTCAACGTGACAGCGCCTTTCCTGATCGTGAAGGCCTTCGGGCCCGCGATGATCGAGAAGAAACGCGGCTGCGTCATCAACATTGCTTCGGGCCGTGCGCTGGAAGGCGCGCCGAAGGGGGCGAACTATGCGGCCACAAAGGCGGCGATTGTTTCATTGACGAAGTCCCTTGCGCTGGAATGGGCCCCTCACCGTATCCGTGTGAATTCGCTTATTCCCGGCCAGTCGCTCACGGCCATGCCGATGGTCGCGACGCCGCGCGAAAAGCTGATCGCCGACGCCGCGACGCATGTGCCGCTTGGCCGTATCGGCTATCCCGATGATATGGCGGGCGTCGCGTGGTTCCTTGCCAGCGCGGATGCAGCATGGATGACAGGGCAGGGGGTCGCCATGAACGGCGGCGCTGTGATGACGCCGTAACCGTCTATTCGTTGTCCATGTTGCGGCGAATGCGGCGGAGCATTTCCTTGAGCTGATTTCTTTCGGCCGCCGAAAAGCCTTTCGTTGCGCGCTTGTTCACATCCTCGACGATGGGAACGATGACCGAACGCAATGCGCTGCCTTTCGGCGTGAGGCTGATGATCTTCTTGCGGTTGTCGTTGGGATCGTCCGCGCGTGTGACCAGCTTTTCGCGCTCGAGTTGCGCAACGATGCCGACGATGGTCGGGCCCTTCATGCGGCAGCGCTTGGCGAGTTCCGCCTGCGTCTGTCCGTTCTCGTCCCAAAGGATCCTCAAAATCCAGAATGTGCTGCGGCTGACGCCATGGCGAGAGATCAACCGCTCAAAGTCGTGTGAGATCGCGCGCCGCGAGTCCCAAAGCAGGAAGCCGATCGTTTCGCTTTTCGGGTGAGCGCCATTTTGCGCGGACTTCTTGCGCGGAGCCGTCTTGCGCGACGATTTTTCGGGCCGTGGCGCGGCCGGTGATTGCGTCAGCATTTTATCTTTGAGCGTTCCTTCCCCGCATCATTCTTTCCTCAGAATGGGGGATTTGTCGAATGGAAAATCGGCAGCCCGGCGCCTGCCGACGAATTGCATGAAATTGCAGAACGCATTGCACATCAACGGCCCGCAGAGCGGGCCGCACGATCGCGGGATGAGACTGCGAAGCTATTCTGCGGCCATGGAGGCAGGGACGGCCTGTCTTTCGAGACCGGACAAATCCGGCAGGCCCATACGCAGGAAGATGATGTCTTCGCTGGCTTCGATCACCGCGCTGTCGCCAGCGGCGACATGTACCGTCGTGCAATAACGGACTGGCGCATCGGCGATCCTGCCCCTGCCGCTCTTGCAGAAATAGATGCTCTGCGGACGCAGCGTATGTTTGGCGCCCTTCGCAACGCGGACGATAGCAGCATCGGCGCGGCGCTCGGTGAATTGCCCCAGCTGCTTTTCGTCGACGCCGGGTTCGCTCCGAGTGGACACCCAGGAAAAATGCGTCTCGTCCATCATCAGCGGCATCGGGTAGCGCGGCTTTGGATATTCCATCGGCCGTCCGTTCACATGCTCCCAGATGGCCTGGTAACCATCCATGTTCTTCTTGCCTGGCGCCCCTTCGTTGCGGCGATAGACGCCGCCCTCGAATGTGCCGGTCTTTGACAGTTCCTGCATGCCGCGCGTGACTTCGGCGCGCGAAAGATAGCCGCTGCCGCTCGCGCCGCCGAACTGGAGCACGATGGTCAGCGCATCCATCTGCGATGTCTGCGGTCCGTAATGCGCGCCCTCGGGAAAATAGCCCACCATGCCCGGCTTCATCGTGCCGTCACGGCCGAATTCCAGATCGCCTTCCAGTTGAAAGCGGAACTGTTCGAAATTGTGCCTGTGGCGCGGCGATACGAAATCCTTGTCGTTGCGTCCCATCGAAAGCTGAAAGTTTCCGATGGTTCCGGCTTCGCCTTCCATGAGGTTTCTGTAGTGGAACGTACCGCCGCGATATTCGAGACCGCGCTTCCATTCGACTTCGTCGCCCTGGACAATTTTCATGACTTCCTCCCCGGAGTTCGGGATACGCGCTGTTGATGGAACAATGCGCGAAAATCTTGGCGGCAGCAAGCCGGGGCGCAACATGCCGCCAGTCACTTCAAGGAATTTGCCGCGCCGGAAAGGTAGATTGAAAGCGCCTTTTCCAGCCTTTTCAAACCGGTTTTCAGGTCCGGCTTTTCGGCCGTCAGCCATTGGCGCAATTCGACCTGATAGATGCAGAAAGCGATCCAGCCCAGAAATTTCGCATCCTCGCCGCGGCGCATTTCGCCGCGTTCCTGCGCACGGCGCACGACCGTTTCGAGGTGCTGAATCACTTTGCCGCGGATCGTCTGGAACTGCCGGGCCTGCTTGCCGCTGTCGTAAAACGTCATCTCGCGCAGCATGGAGCGTGACAGCTCCGGTTGTGCGCCGAAGAATTCGTAGTGCAGCCGGAAGAGATGCATGAAGTCCGCGAGCGCCGATTTTCCCGAAGGCGCGGCGGCAGTCGATTTATCCGTAATGGCGGCGAGATCGTCATTGGCAATGAGAAACAGAAGATCGCGCTTGTTGTCGGCGTAGAGAAAGATCGTACCCATGCCGACGCCGGCGCGAAGGGCGATCTCGCGCGTCGTCGCTTCGTCGAAGCTCCTGGCGATGAAAAGGTCGCGTGCGGCATCCTTGATGCGCCGCAGCTTGTCGGACTTGTTCTGCTCCCGCCGTCCGGCCGGCATGGGGAGAGGCCTGTCCTTCGTCGCACTGTTAAGACTTCGATCCGGCATCGTTTCCTGACAATCCCCGCCACTGCTGTGAACAGCCGCAATAATGCCTCTTGACAGAAAAATGAGCAAGTTCAAAAATGCGCATGCTCAGTTTTCGCAGTCGCGGTCAGTCGGCGCGCAGGGAGGTCAGGTTTGCCATTCGTTATCGGAACCGACGTCGGCGGCACATTCACCGATCTCTGGATCGCCAGCGGCGACGGCGAGACGCGCGTGTTCAAGTCACCAACGACCAGGGACGTGCTGGGCGGCGTCATCGACGCGATGCAGATGGCAGCCAAGGCCTATGGCCTGAGTTTCGAAGACTTCTGCGCTGATATCACGCGCTTCGGACACGGCACGACGGTTGGTCTCAATGCATTGCTCACCGGAACGGCGGCAAAAACTTTCGTCATTACGACAAAGGGTTTCGGCGACACGCTGGAAATCGGACGTCTTCGCCGCCAGACTTCGGGCATGAACGAATTCGAGATGACCGATGCCTTTCTGCGCAATCGCCATCCGCCGCTTGCGCCACGCTCGCAGATCATCGAAGTCGACGAACGGATCGACGCCAATGGCAATGTGATCGCGGCGCTCGATGATGCAGAGGCGGATCGTGCCGTCGGGCAACTTGTGGCCCAGGGCGCGCAGTCCATTGCAGTCTGTACCCTGTTCTCGGTGGTCAATCCCGCGCATGAATTGAAGCTGCGCGACAGGATACGCGCCGCCCTGCCGGACGCTTTCATCTCGTTGTCGCATGAGATTTCGCCAAGCGTCGGCGAATATGCGCGCATGTCGACGACGCTTGCGAATGCTGCGCTTGGGCCGATTGCCGGACGCTATCTTTCGCGGCTCGAAGACATTTTGCGCAACGCCGGCATGAAAGTGCCTGTGCTGATGATGACCTGCGCGGGCGGCGTACTGCCAACGGCAGTGCTCAACGATCGTCCTGTCTTTGCGTTGTTCTCTGGTCCCGCGGGCTGTGTCGTGGGCTCGCGCGCGCTTGGCGAATTGATCGGCGCGGAAAATGTGCTGACGACGGATATCGGCGGCACGAGTTTCGATGTCGGCGCGATCGTGCAGGGCAAGCCGATCATGCGCGGACAGATTTCAATCGCTGGCGCAGATCTCAATGTGCGTTCCATCGATGTCGATTCTATCGGCGCAGGCGGTGGCAGCATAGCCTCTGTCGAGATGGGTGATTTGCGTGTCGGCCCCAAGAGCGCAGGGGCCAACCCAGGACCTGTCTGCTATGGGCGCGGCGGGACGGAGCCGACGGCGACAGATGCCGATCTTGTGCTCGGCGTGCTCGATCCAGAAAATTTTCTTGGCGGGCAGATGAGGCTCGACAAGGAGGCCGCTGCGCGCGCGATTGAAGAGAAGATCGCAAAGCCGCTCGGCCTCAGCGTGATGGAAGCAGCCTGGGGCATTCGCCAGATTCTCGACAGCCGCATGGCCGATCTCATGCGCCGTATGACGCTGGAGCGCGGCTACAACCCGCGTGATTTCGTGGTGCTCGCCAATGGCGGCGCGGGCCCGTCCCATGCATGGGTCTTGAGCGCGGAACTCGGGCTCGACAGCTTTGTCGTCCCTGCCGCAGCGACGGCTCAATCGGCCTATGGCATCGCAACCTGCGATCTCGGTTTTGTTGCGGAACGCCCTGTTTATGTGCGCGTAGGCCCCGGCGCAAAGCCGGCCGACGAACGGCTGGCTTCTGTCAGCGCTGCATTGAAGTCCGCCTCGGCGGAGGCGGAGGGCTTGTTACGTGAGGCCTCGCCGCAATCGCGCATCACGCTGGAGCGGCGCGTGTCGATCCGCTTCCGTGGGCAAACCAATCACATGGATATCGCCTTCGCCAGCGAAGCCATGAACATGGAGAGCTACGGCCAATTGGTTCAGGATTTCAACACGCAGTACGAGACCCTGTTCGGTCGCGGGGCGAGTTTTTCGCAGGCCGGTTATGAGATACTCGGCATACAGGTCGCGGCAACGGCGCATCTGCCGCCGCCTTCGATCGCCGGCGCAGGCGAACCGCTTGTGAAGGCGAAGACACGCATGGTTGTTTTCGACGATCCCGCCAATGCAGTGGAAACGGTCATCTACAAGACGAGCTATCCGCCGCCGGGCACGCAGGCCGATGGGCCCTGCATCATCGAATTTCCCGGTCAGAGCGTCGTCGTACCGCCCAACTACAAGGCGAGCGCGGACAAGTATGGCAATCTTCACGTGAAGCGGGTGCAGTCATGAGTGCGGCGATGCAACAGCAGGGCGATGCGATCAGCCCCGTCGTCTTCGAGATCATCCGCAACCGGCTGATTGCGATCACCGAGGAAATGCGTGTGGCGCTGCAAAGCGTTTCGGGCTCGCCCACGGTGACGGAGGCATCTGACTTTTTCACCGGACTCTTCACGCCGCAGGGCGAAGTGGCCTCAATGGGTTTCCAGGTGGCCTATCATGCGCCTGTGTCCGGAGCCTTCATTCGCCACATATCGGGCAAGCCCGGCATGAACGTGCGCGACGGCGACATGTTCATCGGCAACGATCCCTATATCGCGGCGCTGCACCAGAACGACGTGCAGATGGTCGCTCCAATCTTTGCTGGCGATCAAATCATCCTGTGGGCGGGCGTTGAAGCGCACGAGGTCGATGTCGGCGGCATGGATTTCGCGAGCTGGTCTCCCAAGGCCAAGGAAATCTGGCAGGAAGGCATGCGCATTCCCTGCGTCAAGCTGATCGATCGCGGCGAGATGCGCGAGGACGTGCTGGAAATGATCGTGACGGCATCGCGTCTTCCCGCGTTGCTTGGTCTCGATATCCGCGCCTTCATTGCGACGTTGAACGTGGCGCGCGACCGCATCAACGAACTCGTGGCCCGCTATGGCGCGGCGACAGTGAGCGAGGCGTCGCGGCGCGTCATCACGTCCACGGAAACACGGATGCGAGCGCGCCTGCGCGAATTGCCCGATGGCCAGTATCATGCCGCCGATTTCCTTGAGCATGATGGCCACACGAACGTCCTCTACTCGCTGGATGTGCAGATCACCAAGAGCGGCGACACGCTGACGCTGGACTTCAGCAACTCCAGCAAGCAGTCGCCGGGCTTCATCAATGCGACGCGCCCGGGACTGATGGGCGCTGTTGCCGGCGCTGTGCTGGCAACGCTCGCCTGGGACATGCCGTGGAACGAGGGCGTGCTCAATCCGGTGAAGGTGATTTGTCCCGATGGTCTCATCTGCACGGCGAAGTTTCCTGCGCCCGTGGGGTCGGCGACGGTGGAAACCGTCTGGGTCGCGGCCAACGCCACGATGCTCGGCCTGAACAAGATTCTCTCGGCATCGCCGAAATACAGGTATCGCGCGCAAGGTCTGCATGCGGGCGCGATGGCGACGTTCAACCTCGGCGGCATCAACCAGTTTGGCGAGCCCTTCGGCCTGCATCTGATGGACCCGCTCGCGGCGGGTTCTGCGGCCTTTCCCTCCAAGGATGGCGTCAGCGGCGGCGGGCCGATTACCTCGCCGGTGTCGAGCATTGCCGATGTCGAGCGCAACGAGCAGGTCGTACCGCTCTTCTATTTCCATCGCCGCCTTGCGCCGGATACGGGCGGCGCGGGCCGCATGCGCGGCGGATTGAGCGTCGAAGTCGCACTGACACTCGGCGGCATCGATAAGGCGCAGGCGCTCGTCATGACCCATGGCGCCGAAGTCGCAAACAGCATGGGTCTGAATGCAGGCTTTCCGGGCGCGACGATCCGTCAGACATGGGGAACGAATGCCGCGCTGAACGGCCGGCGCGTCGATGCGCCATTCGAGATTTTTGGGCCCAAGCCGGGCCTGATGACCATGACCAATCGTGATGTGTTCGCAGTGTCCTGGCAGGGCGGCGGCGGTTATGGCGATCCGCTCGAACGCGATGCCGATGCTGTCGCGAAAGACATCATCGAGGGCAGCGTGTCGCTGCAGGCCGCGCGCACGATCTACGGCGTGGTCTATAGGGATGGTGTGGACAGGCCGGCAACGGAAAGCCTGCGCAACGAGATGCGGCGCGAGCGCGTCGGCGGAACTTTCGCGGACAATGTCTCGCGTAAATATCGCGGCAACACGGACGACGGCGCAGCCCTGACGGATGGTCTTCGCATCGTGCGCGATGGCGGCGATTTCCATGTGGTGAGCAAGGCCGGCTATATCCTGGCGACCAATTCGACTCGCTGGCGCGAGGGCGCGGTGGCGCAGACCATGGAGCAATTGCCGGACGAATTCGGCATCCGTCTGCATGAAGACCTGCGCGCAACCTGCTGGCATTGCCCGGCCTCCGGCGCGCTGTTGTCTGTCGATTTCCACTACAAGCATCGTAACGCGCCCGATGACGCCATCATCGAACCGCATGCGATCAAGGCCATGCTCGATGCCTGACAACGCGATCGCAAATGCCTTGCAGTCGCCGGACATTCCGCCTGGCTCTTACGATCGTGCGCCCGAATATCCCGAATTCATCAGTGAACGCGACGTCTATGTGACCATGCGCGACGGCGTGCGTCTCTGCATCGATATCTACAGGCCGAAGACGGCGGCAAAGGTGCCGGCGCTCCTGGCCTTCGCTGTTTATAACAAGGACATGATGGCGCCGGATATCGCGGAGGCACTGCCACCGCAGCCCGCTTTTGCGCCGTTGTGGACCGGCTATCTCGAAAGCGGCGACACGCGCTTTCTGACTTCGCGCGGTTATGCGCATGTGATCGCCTCGCCGCGCAATTTCGCGAAATCGGAGAGCGGCGGCTCCCGCGAATGGGACAGCTACGATCTCATCGAATGGCTTGCGCAGCAGGACTGGTGCGACGGCAAGGTCGGCATGGTCGGGATTTCAGGCTTCGGCGCTGAACAGTTCAACGCGGCCAAGCAGCAGCCGCCGCACCTGAAAGCGATCTTCCCCTTCGATCCGCGCGGCGCCTACGGCAAGCTTGGAAGCTTTCGCGAGGAATATCCGGGCGGCGTTCTCCATCTCTTCCGCTATCTCATCAGCCTCAATGTCGTGCTGCACGAGGTCAAGGGGCCGCCGAAAGCGCTTTCGCTGGAACGGGAGGCACTGTGGCGCGAAGCCATGGCCAATGCGGACTACAAGATGTATCCGCATGTCTATAATGTCGTGACGATGAAGGGCCAGCACCTGCCCATGGTGTTCGACCTGCTGGTCAATCCCTATGACAGCGATGAGGCCGTCGCGAAGGCGGAGCAGGACTTCGCAAGTGTCACTGTCCCTGCCTATACGGGCTCCGGCTGGTATGGCCACAGCTACAAGACGCATCTCAATGGCGCGCAAAGCTGGTATGCGAACCTCAGTTCGCCGAAGAAAATGCTGCTCGGCGGGCCCGCGCATGTGGAGCGTCCCTTTCATACGCTGCACCACGAAATGCTCAGGTGGTTCGATCACTGGTTGAAAGAGATCGACACCGGCATCATGCGCGATGCGCCCGTCAAGTACTGGGTCATGGGCGAAAACCGCTGGCGTGAAGGCTCCGACTGGCCGCTGCCGCAGACGCAGTGGACGAAGTTCTATCTGACAAGCTGGGGGCGGCTGCGCGCTGAAGCCTTCGCGCCGCTGTCGGCCTATGCCGATCAGGAGCCCGATACTTTCGCACAAATGCCGCTGAAGCAGACAGCCGACGTGCAGAAGCTGCGCTATGTCAGCGAACCGCTGAGCGAGGACCTCTTAATCGCGGGACCGATCTCGGTGACGCTGTTTGCCGAGATCGACAAGGACGATACGAACTGGATTGTCGCGCTCAAGGATATCGGGCCGGATTACGGCGTGCGAACAGCGCGGGAAGGGGAGCGCGAGATTGGCGCTCTGCCGGAGCGCGAAATCACGCGCGGCTGGCTCAAGGCCTCGATGCGCGCGCTCGACGAGACGCGTTCGAAGCCCGGCAAGCCCTGGCACAAGTTGACGCGATCAGCGCAGCGCAAGGTCGTGCCCGGCGAGATCAACGAATATGTCATCGAGGTGATGGCGAGCGCAAATCTGTTCAAGGCCGGACATCGCATCTGCCTTGAGGTGATGGCGATGGATGTGCCGACGGGCGTTGGCGGCGCGACGAACGTCGAATACGCGCCCTATCATATCTGCAGCAGCGAGACAGTCGTGCATCGTATTTATCACGACGCATCCTGGCCTTCGCATGTGTTGCTGCCGGTCATACCTGCGCGGGAGAGTCAGCCATGACGGCCACAACGTGCGAAAAGGTTCATCTCGTCGGCAGCATCGGCCTCGATAGCGTCGAGGAGATTTTGCGCACGGCTGGCATGACTTTGGGACGGCGGCTCGTTCGCGTTCCCGATGGCGAAGTCGGGCCGCGCCGGCTGTGGCTGAGCTTTCAATATCCGCTCCTGCGTTCCAGCCCCTTTTTGCGGCCCGATCCCGGCGGCGCGGTGCGCGCGACATCGAAGTTTCCAAAGCTCTGTCTTGCCGAGGGCGTGACGGAAGAGGAAATCACCTTCGGCGAACTCGGCTATGCGCGCGAAGCGCGGGCGTCCTATCTCGATTTCGTTGCCGCACGGAAGCGTGGTGAAATTGCGACCCGTGCGCGCTTTCAGGTTTGCCTTCCGACACCGATGGGCGTCATCTACGCATTCTGCATCGAAGATGGCATCGGCGTCATCGACCGCGTCTACGAGAAGGCGATGATTGCGGAAGTGCAAGCCATTTGTCGCGCCATTCCGCATGACGATCTATGCATTCAGTGGGACTTCTGCCACGAGATGATCATCCTCGATGGACAAAGCCAGGACTGGTTTCCGCTCGTCAATGCGGACCTCCCCGCCGTGATGGCGCGCATGCAACGCATCTGTGCGTCAGTTCCTTCCGGTGTCGAACTCGGGATACACCTTTGCTACGGCGATTTCGGCGCCAGTCACTTCATCCAGCCGAAAGACGCCGGGCGCATGGTCGAAGTCGCCAATGCCATGGCCGCGTCAATCGATCGTCCCATCACTTACATGCATTTCCCAGTGCCGCTCAAACGCAACGACGAAGCCTATTTCGCGCCATTTGCCGGACTCAAACTCGATCCGCAAACCGAAGTTTATCTTGGCGTCGTACATCTCGCCGAAGGCGTCGACGGCGTAGCGCAAAAGCTGGCGCAGGCGCGGCGTTTCACGCGCGTCGATGCGATTTCGACGGAATGCGGCATTGCGCGTGCGCGCAAGCCCGATCTTGTGAGGCAAATTCTCGAATTGCAGGCCGCTGCGAGCCGCGAGCCTGCGTGACGTTTCTTTGATTCATCCATGGGAGTGGAGGGAGCCATGAGCAAATTCGGAATTGGACAGCCGGTGCGCCGTGTCGAGGACCAGCGGTTTTTGACGGGACGCGGCAATTTCGTCGATGATGTGATTCTGCCGCAGCAAGCCTATGGCGCCCTGGTTCTTTCGCCGCATGCCCATGCGAGAATCCTCAGTGTCGACACCAGCGCAGCCGCTGCCTCTCCCGGCGTCATCTGCGTGCTCACGGGCAAGGACGCCATTGCCGACAAGATCGGCGGATTGCCGCCTTATTTCCTGCCTGTCGCCTGGGGCGGGCCGCCCGCTTTCTCCACCACGCGTCCCATCCTGATCGCCGATCGCGTTCGCTGCATCGGCGACCGGGTCGCCTATGTCGTTGCTGAAACTGAGGCGCAGGCGCGCGATGCGGCCGATCTCGTGAAGGTCGAATATGAGGTGCTGCCCTGCATCGTCGATGTCGAAAAGGCCGCGCGCGACGATGCGCCGAAGGTCTGGGACGAGTGCAATACAGGCAATGTCTCGGTGCGCCTGCAATTTGGCGACACTGCCGCCACAGATGCAGCCTTCGCCGCCGCGAAACATAAAGTATCCCTGCGGGTTGAGAACAACAGGGTCTCCGCGAATTCGCTGGAGCCGCGTGCTTCGAATGGTCAGTACGATCCGGGCATGGGCACATTCACGCTCTACACGACATCGCAGGATCCGCACAGCGTCAGACATGCACTTGCAGAACAGATATTCCATTTGCCGGAAACCAGTTTCCGCGTGATCTCGCCCGATGTCGGCGGTGGCTTCGGCATGAAGTCGAACATCTATCCCGACGACGTTCTTGTGCTCTGGGCCTCACGTCGTTGCGGGCGTCCGGTGAAATGGACGGCGACGCGCAGCGAAGCGCTTCTTCTTGATACGCAGGCGCGCGAACAGGTCGTCACGGGCGAGCTTGCGCTCGATGAAGACGGTAAAATCCTTGCGTTGCGCAGCAGCGCCGTGCAGGCCATCGGCGCTTATTATACGGCGGCGATGACAGCGCCGCTCTTCTTCTCGCTTTTCTTCATTACCAGCGTTTACGACATCAAGACCATCGACGTTTCGACGGCTGGCGTCTTCACGCATACGCCGCCGGTTTCCGTTTATCGCGGCGCAGGGCGGCCCGAGGCCATCTATCTCATGGAGCGCCTGATCGAGGCCGCCGCGCGCGAAATCGGCATAGATCAGGTCACGATCCGCAAGCGCAATCTCATTCCGCAATCAGCGTTGCCTTACGAGACGGTGACGCATCAGCATTACGATAGCGGCGACTTCGCGGGCCTCATGGACAAGTGCCTCGCGAATTCCGACTGGAATGGTTATGCGGCGCGCGCAAAAGACAGTTCTGCGCGCGGGATGCTGCGCGGTCGTTCGGTCACGCCCTATATCGAGCTTGGCGGCGTCTTCAATGATCGCATGGAAATCAGGTTCGATCCCGGCGGTACGCTGTCGATCTTTGCCGGTACGCATTCGCACGGGCAGGGGCATGCGACAGCCTTCGCCCAGCTGGTTTCGCAATGGCTTGGCGTTCCCTTTGAATCGATCCGCTATGTGCAGGGCGATACGCAGCAGGTATCCTTTGGACGCGGCACTTTTGCCGCACGTTCTTCGATGGTCGGCGGCGGCGCGTTGCGGGCCGCGGCGGACAATATCATCGCGCGCGGCAAGCTGATGGCGTCGGTCATTCTCGAAGCCAGCGAGAACGATCTGGATTTCAAGGAAGGCCGCTATCATGTCGTCGGCACCGACAAGTCGATCGGCCTCACCGATGTCGCCAAGGCCTTCTTCGCGCCGGCGGGGCCGGTGCTGAAATTCGGCCTCGGTCTCGAAGCATCCGGCACATATTCCGGCGTTCCCGGCGGCGCGCCGAATTACCCGAATGGATGCCAGGTCTGCGAGGTCGAAGTCGATCCGAATACCGGCGATGTGCGCATCGACAGGTTCACCGTCGTCGACGATCTCGGGATGATCATCAATCCCATGATTTGCGAAGGGCAGATCCACGGCGCCATCGCGCAGGGGGCCGGTCAGGCCTTACGCGAGAAGGTGATGATCGAGCCGTCATCGGGCCAGTTGCAAAGCGGCAGCTTCATGGATTACGGCCTGCCGCGCGCGGCCGACTTTCCGCATTTTTCGTCCGAACTTGTCGAGATACCGGCCAAGACGAATCCGCTGGGCGTCAAGGGCATCGGCGAATCCGGAACGGTCGGCGCGCCCGCTGCCATCGTCAACGCGGTGCTCGATGCGGTGCGTCCTGCCGGGGTCAAGGATCTTTCCATGCCGCTGACGCCGCAACGTGTGTGGCAAGCGTTGCAGGCGCGCGCCTGATCTTTATCCTAACGCGGCAGGCATTGCGCTCGCGGCCGCGTCGGTCCATTCTTTGCTCAAACCCGGGCGCGACACGCCCGGGATAATTTTGGGCGGAAACATGGACGACGTACTCAATCGCTTCTTCTATCCGAAAGCCATCGCCATCATCGGCGCATCGACCGATCCGATGAAACTGGGCGGACGGCCGATCGACCAGACCCTGCGCCTTGGTTTCCAGGGCAAGATTTATCCGGTCAATCCGGGCTCTGCGGAAGTGCAGGGGCTCAAGGCTTTTGCTTCGGTCGGCGATCTGCCCGACGATACGGATTGCGCGATCATCGTCGTGCCGGCGCGTGGCGTCGAAGAGGCCGTCTCCGCCTGCGCGCAGAAGAAGATTCCGCTCGCGGTCATCCTGTCGTCCGGCTTTGCCGAAGCCGGCGAAAAGGGGCGCGAGGCGCAGGCGCGTATCGTCGAGACAGCGCGCAAGGCGGGCATGCGGCTTGTGGGTCCCAACAGTATGGGCGGACTAAGCCTGGAGACGCGTTTCAGCGCGACCTTCACGGGCATCTGCGAACATACCGGCAAGGACTGGCCTGCGCTGGGCAGAGTCAGCATCGCGAGCCAGAGCGGCTTCATCGGCTCGCATCTCATGGGACTTTTGCGCGACCGCGGCGTCGGCATCGCCAAGTGGATCGCCACGGGCAATCAGGCCGACATCGATATCAGCGATTGTGTGGCGCATCTCGCACGCGATTCCATCTCGGATATCATCGCCGTTTACGTCGAAGGCACCACACGCCCGCAAGCCTTGCGCACTGCGTTCCGTCTCGCGCGCGACAACGGCAAGATTGTCGTGGCCTTGAAAGCGGGCCGCACGGATGAGGGAGCTGCCGCTGTTGCATCGCATACGGCCTCCATGGTCGGCGGCTATGACGTCTATGAAGCCGTGTTCAAGCAGGACGGCGTCTATTGCGCCGGCAATATCGAGGAGATGACGGATATCATCGCCGCGCTCAGCACGGGGCGCAGCATTTTCGGCGACAAACTGGCTATCGGCACGGTCTCAGGCGGTCTCGGCATTCTCTCTGCGGATGAGGCTGCGGAGCACGGCTTTGTATTGCCGACACTGTCGGCTGACTTGCAAACGCATGTGCGCGAGGGCAATCCGCTGGCGACGACGCGTAACCCCGTGGATATGGGCAGTCTCGTCAATTACGACCGCGTCGTCGATGCGCTGGGCGTGCGTGGCGATTTCGACAGCGTCGCTTTCATCATCGGCCACTTCGGCCTGCTCGAACATAATATGGGCGCGCTGCTGCAATGGCTGACAGATGCGCGCGCGAAGCAGCCGGATCGCTTTTATTGCCTTGTCGCCTGTCTGTCGGATGCATGGCGTCTGAAGTTTCAAGAGATCGGCGTTTTCGTTTGCGAAGAGTTGACGCGCGCCATCGCCACGATGGCGGCCATCCGCAAACTGCGCGCGCCTCATGTCGGCGCGACGACGATCCTGCCGTCCGTGCAAGCCATCGACTGGAAGCCCGAGATTTTTGCCGGAGGCGAGCGCGCGGCCAAGCAACTCGTGGAGCAGATCGGCATACCCGTCGTGAAAGATGTTTTAGCGGCGAATGCGCAGGAGGCTGCCGCCGCCGCGCGTTCCTTCGGCGGCAAGGTGGTGCTCAAGGTCGCGTCCGCCGATATCGCGCACAAATCCGATGTGGGCGGGGTGATGCTTGGCCTCGAGGGAGATGACGCCGTCGCCAGCGCCTTCGAGAAAATCATGGCAAATGCGCGCAAGGCCGTGCCGCAGGCCAAAATCGACGGCTTGCTCGTTTCGCCCATGGTTTCGGGCGGAATCGAAACCATCGTCGGCATGAAACGCGACCCGGTCTTCGGCGCGGCGATCATGTTCGGTCTCGGCGGCATTTTCGTCGAAATTTTCCACGACACGTCTTTGCGCGTGGCGCCCTTTTCCGTGGCGACGGCGCATGAGATGATCCGCGAGATCAAGAGCTATCCCCTGCTAGCGGGCGCGCGGGGCAGGCCGGTTGCGGATATCGAGGCTCTGGCCGGGGCGCTGAGCCGCCTTTCGGTATTCGCATCGGAGCAGGGCGGGGGATTTGGCTCCATCGAAATCAACCCGCTCATTGTCCTGCCGAAAGGCCAGGGAGTCATCGCGGTGGACGCGCTCGTGACCCCCGTCGATGATGGATAGTTATTGACAATAACAGTTATGCTCTATAGCTTTTTGGCAAGACTTTCGGGAGCGTCAAGGGAGCGTCATGGCCGAAGCTTCGTCAGCAAATTCATCGCCCGTGCTCACGCGCCGTGAGGGACGCGTCCTCGTCATCACGCTGAACCGGCCTGAAAAGCGCAATGCGATGAACGATCCGACCGTACAGGAGATCGGTCGCATCTTTGCGACCCTCGACTCCGATGTCGCGGCCATCGTCTTCACCACGAGCAGCGTGCATTTTTCCGCCGGTCTCGACCTTTCCGAACTGACAGTGCGCGACCTGCCCGAAAGCATCATGCATTCGCGTGGCTGGCACAAAGTGTTCGAAACGATCCAGTTCGGCCGCGTGCCCGTCGTTGCGGCGCTGAAGGGCGCTGTCATCGGCGGCGGACTTGAGCTTGCAGCCGCCTGCCATATCCGCGTCGCCGAGCCATCGGCCTATTACGCTTTGCCCGAGGGACAACGTGGCATCTTCGTAGGCGGCGGCGGCTCCGTGCGCCTGCCGCGCCTCATCGGCGTTCATCGCATGATGGACATGATGATGACCGGCCGGACCTTTAGCGCGCAGGAAGGCCAGCAACTCGGCATTTCCAACTATCTCGTTGGCGAAGGCGAGGCTCTCGACAAGGCGATGCAGCTTGCCGAAAAGGTCGCGGGCAATGCGCCGATGACAAATTTCGCGCTTATTCACGCGCTTCCGCGCATTGCCGAAGCCGATCCGGCGTCGGGCTATATCCTGGAATCGCTGATGGCTTCGGCGGCCTCGACGGCGCCGGAAGCGCAGAAGCGCCTGCGCGACTTCCTCGAAAAGCGCGCGGGCAAGATTGTTCCGCAAGATTAATGTTTCGCGCGCCTCGTGGCGCGGCTAGGGAGATGCAGCGATGGATATGAAAGGTCATGTCGCCGTTGTGACGGGCGGCGCATCGGGTCTCGGCGAAGCGACGGTACGCGCCTTCGCGGCGCGCGGCGTAAAAGTCGCGATCGCCGATCTCAATGCGGATCGCGGCAATGCGATCGCGAAGGAACTGGGCGGTTTCTTCGGCAAGGTCGACGTATCCAGCGCGCAGAGCGCGGAAACTTTCTTCGCCGATGTCGAGAAGGCGCTGGGCATTCCCCGCATTCTCGTGAATTGCGCGGGCATCGGCGTTGCCAAGCGCATGGTCGGGCGCGACGGCGCGCAGCCGCTTGAGGAGTTCGCGCGCGTCATCAACATCAACCTGATCGGCACGTTCAACATGATGCGTTTGGCCGCTGCCGCGATGCAGAAGCTGGACCTCGTGGGTGAAGAGCGCGGCGTCATCATTTCCACGGCTTCCGTCGCCGCGTACGACGGGCAGATCGGCCAGCCCGCCTATGCGGCCTCGAAGGGCGGCATCGTATCTCTCACGCTGCCGGCTGCGCGTGAACTCGCGCAGTTCCAGATCCGCGTGCTCACGATTGCGCCAGGCATCTTCCATACGCCGTTGATGAACGAGCTTCCCATCGAAGCGCAGAAATCGTTGGCTGCGGCCATTCCCAATCCGCGCCGTCTCGGCCAGCCGCCGGAATTCGCCGCTCTCGCCTGCCACATGGTGGAGAATGCCTATCTGAACGGCGAAGTGGTGCGCCTTGACGGCGCCATCCGCATGGCGCCGAAGTAGCCGTCAGCATGCGTGTGACGCGGCAAGGGACGTAGTGACAGTTCTCAGGAGGAGGGAAGCATGAAGCATATCGGGAAGGGCGTTTCTCTGGCCGCATTCGCCGCGGCCTTCGCAGGTCTGACGTTCGCTGCTCCCGCTGTGGCGCAGACCGTCAAGGTTGGCGTATCGCTGTCGACCACCGGCCCTGCCGCTGCGCTCGGCGTGCCGATCGCCAATGTGATCGAACTGCTACCGCGCGAATTCGGGGGCGTGAAGCTCGACATCGTCGTGCTCGACGATGGAGGCGACGCCGGCAAGGCGACGACGAATGCGCGCCGTCTCATCACCGACGACAAGGTGGATGTCATCATCGGCTCCTCGACGACGCCGCCTGCAAGCGCCATCGGCAACGTCGCCTTCGAGACGCAGACGCTGCATCTTTCGACTGCGCCCGTCGCCATGCCGCCCGATCGCATGCGCTTCACTTTCGTGCTGCCGCAGGATGTTGCGCTGATGGCCGACGTCATCTTCAAGCATATGCAGAAGAAGGGCGTGAAGACGCTCGGCATGATCGGCTTTTCGGATTCCTGGGGCGATCTCTGGCTCGCGCAATACAAGAAGATCGCCGAACCCATGGGCATCAAGCTCGTAGCAGAAGAGCGCTATGGCCGTGCCGATACCTCCGTGACGGGGCAGGCGCTGAAAATCGTGGCGGCCCGGCCCGATGCGGTGCTCGTCGCAGCTTCCGGCACTGGCGCAGCGCTTCCGAATATCGCGCTGCGCGAGCGCGGATATAACGGGCAGATCTATCAGACGCACGGCGCGGTTTCGAATGTGCTGATGAAGATCGGTGGCAAGTCGGTCGAAGGCACGGTGCTTTCGTCCGGTCCTGCCGCCGTTGCGGATCTTCTGCCGGCCGGCGCTGCCACCAAGGGCGAGGGCGAGGCCTATATCAAGCTCTACGAAGCCAAGCATGGCGCGGGTTCGCGCACGCAGTTCGGCGGCCATGGCTATGATGCTTTCGCCATCCTGAAGCGCATCATTCCCGTTGCGCTGAAGACCGGCGCCAAGCCCGGCACGCCTGAGTTCAAGGCGGCGCTGCGTCAGGCCATTGTCAACGAAAAGAATATCGTCGCCAGCCAGGGTGTGTACAGCTTCACGGAGCAGGATCACTATGGCCTCGACGAACGCGGTCGCGTGCTGCTGGTGGTGAAGGACGGTCAGTTCGCACTTACGGAATAGAGCCTGTCCCGAAAAGTTGCAGACTTTTCGATAAGGACATGCTGTACTTTAATTCGAACAGTCGCACCTCCCGCGACTAAACTTGCGCCGCGTCTTCCATGGGAAGCGCGGCGCTTTTTTATGGCTGGAACGTTCCGGGGGATCGAAGCGGCGTTATCCTCGCTCATGAGCCGCACGATTTATACGTTCCCGGGGAGCGGCCCACAGGGTGCAATCGTATCGTTTCTTGTCAGATTGAGCCGTGCTTTACTTGATCAATGCGCGGCAATGCCGAGATAGGTTTCGACGATCTTGGGATCTGCGGCGAGGTCGCTCGCCTTTCCAGACATGGTGATCTCGCCGAGTTCCATCACATAGGCATGGTCCGCAAGGCGCAGGGCCGCCCGCGCATTCTGTTCGACCAGCAGGATCGAGACGCCGGCGCTGCGCAGGTCGCGGATGATCGAAAAGATGTCCGCGACGATCAGCGGCGCGAGGCCGAGACTCGGCTCGTCCAGCATCAGGAGACGTGGCTTCGCCATCAGTGCGCGGCCCATGGCGAGCATCTGACGTTCGCCGCCCGACAGCGTGCCGGCAAGCTGGCGGCGGCGCTCTTTCAAACGGGGAAAGCGCGTATAAACCTGCTCGATCTGCTCGTTGCGCTCGGATGCGGAAACGAGAAAGCCGCCGAGCATAAGATTGTCCTCGACCGGCATGGTCGCGAAAAGTTCGCGCCGTTCCGGCACCAGTGTCATTCCGGAGCCGACGCGGTCCTCGACCGGACGGCGCAGGATGTTTGCGCCTTCGAAAGTGATCGCGCCGCGCGCCGGCAATATGCCCATGGCCGCATTTAGGAGCGTCGTCTTGCCCGCGCCGTTTGCGCCGATGACGGTGACGATTTCGCCACGCGGCACATCGATGGACACGCCGTTAACTGCCTGCACCTTGCCGTAGGCCACATGCAGGTCGCGAATGGAGAGCAGCAGGTCGCTCATGCGTCCGCTCCGAGATAGGCCTGTATGACGGCAGGATGTTTGCTGACGACGGCGGGCGAGCCTTCAGCGATCTTGGTGCCGAAGTCGAGCACGACGATATGGTCGGTCAGGTTCATCACGAAGCCCATGTCGTGTTCGACAAGCAACACGGTCATGCCTTCACTGCGCAACTGCCTGAGCAGTTCCGACAGTTGCTGTTTCTCGAAATGACGCAGGCCCGCAGCGGGTTCGTCGAGCAGTAGAAGCGTCGGATCGAGACAGAGCGCGCGCGCGATTTCCAGAATGCGCAACTGCCCGAGCGCCAGACTGCCCGCCTGTTTATGCATGTGCTCGCCAAGACCCACGCGCTCGATCTGGCGTGCGGCTTCGGCGAGGATGCGCGCTTCCTCGGCGCGGTCGAGACGAAGGCTTGCCGAAGCGACGCCGGCGCTGCCGCGCAGATGAGCGCCAAGCGCGACATTGTCGAGGACGCTCATGTCGGCCAGCACTTTCACATGCTGGAATGTTCGGCCGATCCCGCGTTGCGCGATCTGGCGCGGCGACAGGCCATGGATAGGCTCGCCGCGGAATTCGATCTTGCCCGATGTGAGCGGCAGCGTGCCCGTGACGAGGTTGAATGTGGTGCTCTTGCCAGCGCCGTTCGGCCCGATCAGTCCGACGATTTCGCCAGCCTTGATGGAAAAGCTAACGTCGTTGACGGCGACGAGACCCTGAAACTGCTTTCGAACTGTATCGAGATCGAGAATCTTGCTGCCGGGTTCAGGCCGTGTGCGCACGGGCAGAGCTTCGGCCTTGCGATCGATGAAGGGATCGGCGGGTTGCGGCAGCAGCTTTTCGACGAGCGGCCAAAGGCCAAGGCGCGATTTCTGCAGGATCAGCACGAGCACGATGCCGAAGACGACTTCCTCATAATGCGCCTGTCCGCCGAAGAGGAAAGGCAGAAGTCGCGTGAGAATTTCCTTCAGCAGGGTGACAAAGGCCGCGCCGAAAATTGCAGCCGCCGGATGTCCGGTGCCGCCGGCGACAGCCATGAACAGATATTCGATGCTGGCGCCGACGCCAAAGGGTGTCGGGTTCACCGCGCGCTGCACATGGGCGTACAGCCAGCCTGAGATGGCCGCGAGCATGGCTGCATAGACGAAGACGACGAGTTTTGTGCGCGTGGTGTCGACGCCGAAGGATTCGGCGGCGCCCGATGCGCCGCGCAGGGCGCGAATGGCGCGGCCCGTGCGCGAGTCCAGGAGGTTCGTCGTCGTGAGCACCGCGATGATGACGAAGATCCAGATAACGTAAAAGATCGAGCGGCTGTCGAAGAACTGGTAGCCCGCAATGGAGATTGGCGGCACAGGCGTGATGCCGTCATTGCGGCCGAGAAAATCCAGCTTGCTGAAGAGGTAGAAGATCGCGATGCCCCAAGCCAGAGTGCCGAGGGGCAGGTAGTGGCCCGAAAGCGGAACGGTGATGATGCCGAGGATGACGGCGGCAACGAGTGTCACGGCGACCGCGACAAACAGGCTGATCCACGGCGAAAAGCCGTGGTAGGCGCAAAGCACCGCGGTCGTATAGGCGGCAAAGCCGCAGAACGTCGCCTGCCCGAAAGACGTCATGCCGCCGACGCCGGTCAGCAGGATAAGACCAATGGCGACGAGCGCTGCAAGGCCGATGTTGTCGAGCAGTGTGATCCAGTAAACGGGCACACCGGGGATCAGCGGTATCGCGAAGAGGATCGCCGTCAGCACGATGAAGAACATCGAGCGGCGGGAGAGGCCGGATTTCTGCTTCATGGTCGCGTCGCTCATCTTATTCCTCCTCCTCGACATGATGGGAGGAAAGCGACAGCCAGATCAGCACGGGGATGATCAGCGTGAAGACGATGACTTCCTTGAACTGGCTCGCGAAGAAGGATGCGAAAGCTTCGGCGATGCCGACGACGAGGGCGGCGACGACGGTCAGCGGATAGCTGGCGAGCGAACCGATGATGGCGGCTATAAAGCCTTTGAGGCCGATGATAAATCCGGTGTCGTAATAGATCGTCGTCATGGGCGCCGTCAGCGCGCCGGTGAGCGCGCCGATGATTGCTGCGAGCACGAAGGCGATGGAGCCTGACAGCGATGTGCGGATGCCGACGAGACGGGCGCCGAGGCGGTTGATCGCCGTCGCGCGCAACGCCTTGCCGAAAAGCGGTTTGTTGAAGAAGAAGGTCAGCGCCGCCATGCTGACAAGCGTCAGCGCGTAAATCGACAGTGTCTGTCCGGTGATGACGAGCGGACCCACGGGTAGCGACGTGCTGGACAGTGGCGTTGCGCGTAGGCCCTCCGCGCCGAAGAACAGCAGGCCGAGGCCCTGCATCGACAAATGCACGCCGATGGCGACGATGAACAGCGTCAGCACCGAGGCTTCCGCAACCGGACGGAATGCAATTGTATAGAGATAGGGGCCCATAGGCGCGACGATGGCGAGCGCAAGCAACAGGTTTGCCCATGGCGGCAGCTTCATCGGGGCGAGCCAGAAGGTTGCCGCGACAATCAGACAAGGCAGGACGATTTTCGCGAGCGCTTCCTTGCCGATGCGGCGCGCATCGAGTTCGTGTCGCGACATCCAGAGTTCGATGACGAAGGCGACCAGACCGAAGCCGAGCAGCAGCCAGACTGTGCCGGGTACGCGGCCCGTGTCAAGCAGAGCGAGCGTCAGCGCGCCATAGGTGACGAATTCGCCTTGCGGCACGAAGATGATGCGCGTGACCGCGAAGACGAGCACCGTCGCAACGCCCAACAAACCGTAGAGCGCGCCATTGGTGACGCCGTCCTGCACCAGAAACAGGAGGATCGTGCTGTCCATTCCCCTCAGTCCCCTCCGCCAGCCCTCGCGCGAACATTGCGGCGGGCCGGCCGTTCGTCTCCCTTGAACAGTGATATTGTATAATTGTTATGAAGTATAATACAATGGAAAAATGACCACTGCGATCAAAAGCCGGGAAAAGGCTCTCCGCGCCCCCAAGGCTACGACTAAGTCCGAAAAGCCGTCTTCACGCAAGGGCGGGCCTGCCAAGGCTGATGCGATGGAGGACAGCGCGCCGCTGGCGCTGGGGCCGCTGCCCGATTTCATCGGCTATCCCCTGCGCCGCGCGCAGATCGCCGTCTTCGACGATTTCATGCGGCTGACCGGCGCTGTCGGTTTGAGGCCAGGCCAATTCAGCACGCTGATCGCGATCGATACCAATCCCGGCTCCAAGCAGACGGATATCGCGGCGGCGCTGGGCATTCAGGGAACGAATTTCGTCGCGATGATCAACCAGCTCGAGGAGCGCGGCCTTGTCGAGCGCCGCGCCTTCGACCGGCGCTCCTATGCGCTGCATCTGACCGCACAGGGCAAAGCGCTGCTCTCACGCGCGCTCGCCGTGCAGCTCGATCAGGAAAAGACCTACGAAGAGATTCTCGGACCGGGCGGGCGGCAATTGCTACTTGGATTGCTCGCGCGACTGACTGCCGGTCTCGAAGAGAGAAGTCGCGAGCGTTCGCAGTAATTTGCGATCGTTCGCAGGAGCTATCGCAAATTCGCGTAAACGCGCGCGAACAAATTCGACTGCTGTTATACGATCCTGCCGCCGCTGTTGGCCGCCTCGACAAGGCGCCTCGCAGGCGTGAATTCCGAGCCGTCGCGCGCATGCATTTGTTTCACTTCTTCGAGGATGCGCGGCAAGCCAAATTCATGCGCCTGAAACATGGGGCCGCCGAGCCAGGCCGGCCAGCCGTAGCCGTTGATATAGACGAGGTCGATATCGGAGGCGCGCAGCGCAATGCCCTCGTCGAGAATTTTCGCGCCTTCGTTGGTGAGCGCCGCGACGAGGCGCATGCGGATCTCGTCGGCCGAGAAAGCCCTGCGGGACAGGCCTTTCTCGCGCGAGGCGTGTTCGATGATCTCGCGTGAGAAATCGTCGGCGACGGGCTTGCCGTTCTCGTAGCGATACCATCCCGAGCCGGTCTTCTGGCCGAAGCGTCCGGCCTCGCAGAGCCGGTCGGAAACGTAGCTGTAGCGGCTTTCAGGGTCGCGCGTCGCGGCCTGCCGCTTGCGCAGCGCCCAGGCGATGTCGAGACCCGAGAGATCGAAAACACGGAAGGGACCCATCGGCAGGCCCCAGGATTCCATGGCGGCGTCGATATCCTGCGGCAGGGCGCCTTCCTCCAGCATGAATTCGCACTGCCGCCGGTAGTAGGAGTACATGCGATTGCCGATAAAACCTTCGGTCACACCGGCATATATCGGCAGCTTCTTGAGCTTGCGCGCCAGCGCGAGAATGGTGGCGTAAACTTCGTCGCTCGTATGCTTTGCGCGTACGGCCTCCGCGAGACGCATGATATTGGCCGGCGCAAAGAAGTGAAGGCCTGCAACGCGCTTCGGGTGCGTTGTTTCGCGCGCGATGGCGTTGGGATCGAGATAGCTTGTGTTCGTCGCGAGAATGCAATTTTCGCGTACGATGGCCGAGAGATCGGCAAAGAGCTTTCTCTTGATGTCGAGATCGTCGAATACCGCTTCGATGACTATATCGCAGGGCGCGAATGCGGTGAGATCGTGCGCTGTTGTCAGGCGCGACATCCGCGCGAAGATGCCGTCTTGCGATAGCCGGCCAGACGCGACGTTGCGTTCGAATATACCCGATATTCGGGCGCGTCCCTTTTCGGCAGCCTCGGCATTCTGCTCGACCGATATCACCTGATAACCCGCATCGAGCAAGGCGACGGCGATACCCGATCCCATTGTGCCGGCGCCGGCGACGCCGACGATCTTAATGTCGCGCGGCTTTGCAGCTTCGAGCCCTGGAATCTTCGCAGCTTCCCGTTCGGCAAAGAAGACGTGGCGGAGCGCGCGTCCCTGTTGCGTATCCATCAGGCGAAGGAATTCCTGCCGCTCCTTCAAGATGCCTTCGCGCGCAGGAAGATGCATGGATTCCAGAACCATTTGCGCCGCAATGGCAGGCGATTCCTGGCCGCGCGATTTCTTGCGCACGGCTTCGACGAGCGACCTGGCTTCGTCGTCCGGAATGGATTCAACGGAAAGATCGCCGGTGCGACGCGCCGGTTTCCCTATCGCTGCGCGTGCAACGGCAAGCGCAGCGTCGAGAAGATCGCCCTCGACAATCTTGTCGATTGCGCCGAGTTTCAGCGCTTCTTCGGCCGATATGAATCGTCCGCTTGAAGCAAGCTCCAGTGCGGTTCGGATGCCAATCAAACGCGGCAGGCGTTGCGTGCCGCCCGCCCCGGGAATGAGACCGATCTTCACTTCCGGCAGGCCGACTTGAGCTCCCTGTGCCGCGATGCGGATATGCGAGGCTAGACCGATCTCGAAACCGCCGCCTAGCGCCGTGCCGTGAAAGGCGCAGACGACGGGCTTGCTGCAAGCTTCGATGCGCGCGCAGGTTTCAAACAACATTGGCGGGCCCTGTGGCTTGCCAAACTCCCTGATGTCGCCGCCCGCCGT
Source organism: uncultured Hyphomicrobiales bacterium (assembly GCA_903847605.1). GTDB lineage: Bacteria > Pseudomonadota > Alphaproteobacteria > Rhizobiales > Beijerinckiaceae > Terripilifer. Next base: position 100,925 of record CAINED010000029.1, read on the forward strand.
GAATGTACGGCCTGCGCAACGGATCACGATGGCTGCGACGCTCCCGTCTTCGTCGGCGCGGGTGATTGCATCGAGGAGGCCTGCACGCACCGCCTGCGATGTTGCATTGACAGGCGGATTGTCGATCGTGACGACCGCGATTTCGCCGCGCTTCTCAATGGTGACTGGGGCTGCAGATGAAGACATGGATGATCCCGCAGGACTAAGAGACAGAAATTGTGTGGCTGGCGGAGCGAATGCAGGCCAGCAGATCTTCGAGGCTTTCTTCGATCGGCTTGTTCGACGTATCGACGACCGCGTCGGCGCGTCCGTAAAGCGGCGCGCGGCTTTCGAGGATGGTGACGAGTTCCTTCATGGCGGCGCGATTGTTGGCCATGGGGCGCAGGTCGCCCTGCTTGCGCACGCGCTGCATGTGTTCTTCCGGAAGCGCCTTCACCCAGATCGTGTAAAAGTGCTTCAGCAGATATTCGAAAGACGAGGCTTCGGCCACAACGCCGCCGCCCGTGGCGACGATCATCGGCCTGTTACGCGAAGCGATGCGTTTCAGCGCTGCAAATTCCATGCGGCGATAACCTTCCTGCCCGTAGAGCTTGAAGATTTCGGTGACCGAAAAGCCGCGTTCCGTTTCGATGTCGCGATTGAGTTCGATGAAATCGACGCCGAGTCTTTCCGCCGCCATCTGGCCGAGCGTCGATTTGCCGGCGCCGCGCAAGCCGATCAAGGCAATGCGACGCACTTCCGGCGCTGAAGTTTTGGGCTGGCCTCCCTGCAGCAATTTGCGAATTTCGACCAGTCGTTCCGGCGAGGCATGGCGCAACAGTTCGCGGAGTGCGGCGCTCGCGTCGTCGGCATCGCTCACAATGTCTTCGACCGGCACGCCGGTCGCTTGCGCAATGCGGCGCAAGAGGATGATCGACAGGTTGCCCTCGCCACCCTCCAGCTGGGCGATGTATCGCTCCGAAATTCCCGATTCCTGGGCCAGAACCTTGCGCGACATGCCGCGTAGCGCGCGTATCCGGCGCACGCGGTGGCCGAGGCCGTCGAGATAGGCTTCGTCGCTGGCCGCAGCAGGAAAGCTTGCGCCCGGCGCAAGAGCGGCAGGCGGGGTGGACCCGGCATCATCGGCGCCGCTATGCTGTGGCGCAATTTTGGATCTTGGCATTTGTAATCCGCGAATGAAGTGGAAAAATAGTACATATTTAAAGCCCCGACAAGCGGCTGAAATATTTTTCATGCATTATATTGCATAATTCCGGAAAACTGCTAGGGTCCGCGTCGGGGAGGCGCCTGCCATGGCCTACAATGCTTGTGCGGATTTACTCGACAGGAACGTTGCTGAAGGGAGAGGCGAAAAACTCGCTTTTGCGGACGGCGCGCGGCGACTGACATATGGCGAGCTCCAGCGGGCATCCGCGCGGGTCGCCAACCTGCTCAGGAGTTCCGGCATCCGGCGCGAAGATCGCGTCGTCATGGTGATGCTCGACACAGTCGACTGGCCCGCCGTGTTTCTCGGCGCGATCCGCGCGGGAGTCGTGCCTGTACCCCTTAATACGCTGCTGCCGGTCGAAACCTATCGCTACATGCTCGCGGACTCGCGCGCGAGGGCCGTGTTCGTTTCAGCCTCTCTTCAAGCTTCCGTCGCCTCGGCGCTCGAAGGGCTCGCGGATCTTGAGCATGTCTTTGCCACTGGCGGGAAAGCCGACGGCCGTGCGTGCGATCTGGACGCTGCACTCGCCCAACAGAGCGATAGTTTCGAGCCTGTTTCCTGTTCTCCGGACGACACGGCCTTCTGGCTTTATTCATCCGGTTCGACGGGCGCGCCGAAGGGCACACGCCATGTGCACTCGAGCCTGATGGCGACGGCGAAGCTCTATGGGCAGGGCGTGCTCGGCATTCGCGAGGACGATGTCGTGTTGTCCGCCGCCAAACTCTTCTTCGCTTACGGCCTCGGCAATTCGCTGTCCTTCCCGATGTCGGTCGGCGCGACGACAATTCTCAATCCGGAGCGGCCGACGCCGCCGTTGATGTTCAAAATGCTGGCGGAGCATCAGCCGACGATCTTTTACGGTGTGCCGACGCTTTATGCGGCGATGCTGGGCGATGCGTCGCTCGCGGGCGAAAAGGGCTCGACGCGCTTGCGCATATCCACGTCCGCCGGCGAAGCCTTGCCCGAACACATCGGCTTGTCGTGGAAGCAGCGTTTCGGAACGGATATTCTCGACGGTGTCGGCTCCACGGAAATGCTGCATATCTTTTTGTCGAATGCGCCCGGCGATGTCGTCTATGGCACTTCGGGCCGCGCTGTTCCGGGATACGATCTGCGCCTGCTAGACGATACCCAGCAGCCAGTCGCCGATGGCGAAGTCGGCGAGCTCTATGTGCGCGGGCCTTCGGCGGCGGATGGCTACTGGAACCAGCGTGAAAAAAGCCGCGCAACCTTTCAGGGCGAATGGACGAAAACGGGCGATAAATATACGCGCGACGCCAATGGCCGCTACACTTACTGCGGCCGTGCCGACGACATGTTCAAGGTGAGCGGCATCTGGGTTTCGCCTTTCGAGATCGAGGCGGCGCTTGCTTCGCATCCGTCGGTGCTCGAAGCGGCGGTCGTCGCGAAAGCAGACGACGAAGGCCTTTTGAAGCCGAAGGCGTTCATCATTCTCAAGGATGGCGCAACCGCTGACGGGCTTGAGGACGCGCTCAAGGATCATGTGAAGAAAGCCGCGGGCGCGTGGAAATATCCGCGCTGGATCGAGGTGATGGAGACATTGCCGAAGACGGCGACCGGCAAGATACAGCGTTTCAAATTGCGCGACATGGCGTGACGCCGTGCGCGGCGAGCAAGGATATGTGACTGTCGCGGGCGCGCGTCTCGAATGCATTCATTTCGGGCCGCAGCCCGCTGATGCGCCATGCATCGTGATGTTGCATGAAGGCCTCGGATGCGTTGGCCTGTGGGGTGAGTTTCCCGCGATGCTGCAGAGGGAAACCGGTTTCGGCGTCTTCGTCTATTCGCGCGCCGGTTATGGCGCATCCGATCCCGTACCCTTGCCGCGACCGCTCACATATATGCACGATGAAGCGCGAAATGTGCTTCCCTTGCTGCTCGACGCCATCGGGTTTCGCGAGTGCATTCTCTTCGGTCATTCCGACGGCGCTTCGATTGCAGCCATCCACGCGGGCGATGTGAATGACGCGCGCGTGCGCGGCGTCTGCCTGATGGCGCCGCACTTTTTCGTCGAGGATATTTCGATCGCATCGATTGCAGAGGCTAAGATAGCCTACGAAATGACTGATCTGCGCCCGAAACTCTCGCGCTGGCACAAGAATGTCGATTGCGCCTTTCGCGGCTGGAGCGACGCCTGGCTCGATCCCGATTTTCGCAAATGGAATATTCTGGACTCGCTGGCGAAAGCGCGTGCGTCCGTCCTGATCGTTCAGGGGCGCGAGGATCAGTACGGGACGCTCGCGCAAATCGAGCGCGCGCGCGACGTGTGCGCTGCGCCTTTCGAGACCGTCATTCTCGATGGCGTGCGTCATTCGCCGCATCGCGAGGCGCCGCAGCAGACACTCGAAGCTGTGGCGCGGTTCGCGCGGCAATGTCTCGACAACGAACGTGCATCAAAGGAGCGCGCAACATGATCGTTCTGGAAAGTTTTGTCGGCGGCGCATGGCGAAAGTGCGCGAGTGACGGCCGCGCCTTCGTCGATCCCTCGCGCGGCGAAACCATTGGCCGGATCGATTCTTCCGGCCTCGACATGAAGGCGGCGCTTGCACATGCGCGCGCCAGCGGCGCCGCATTGCGCGAACTCTCCTTCACCGACCGTGGCGCCTTGCTCGCGCGCATTGCCGATATTCTTCTCGCCAATCGCGAGGCCTATGGCGAGATCGCACGGCGCAATTCCGGCAATACCGTGCGCGACGCAGCGATCGACATTGATGGCGGCATCGGCACGCTGAAATATTACGCGCGCCTCGGAAAAACGTTGGGCTCGGCACGCATTCTTGTCGAGAACGGTTCGGACCAGCTGACGAAGTCGGAGCAGTTCAGGGCGCGTCACATCTGGACTTCGCGGCCCGGCGTCGCCGTCTGCATCAACGCTTTCAACTTCCCGTCGTGGGGACTTTGGGAAAAGGTTGCCGTCGCTTTTCTCGCCGGCGTTCCCGTATTGGCGAAGCCTGCTTCGGCCACCGCCTGGCTCGCCGAGCGTATGGTCCGCGATGTCGCTGCCGCCGGCGTGCTGCCCGACGGCGTTCTGTCGATCGTATGCGGCTCTGCGGATGGGTTGCTCGATGCGCTCGAGCCGTTCGACGGCGTGCTCTTCACGGGTTCGGCGAACACCGGCGAAACCATTCGCGCAAATGCCAATGTGTTGAAGCGTGCGCCGCGCGTCAGCATCGAGGCGGATAGCGTGAATGCCGCTATTCTCGGCGAGAGCGTCGCATCCGGTTCGGAGATTTTCGATTTACTCGTCCGCGAGGCTGGCGGCGCTTTGAGTACGAAGGCCGGTCAACTCTGCACCAATATACGCCGCATCTTCGCGCCCGCCGCAAGGATGAAAGATTTCGTCGACGCTCTGGCGGCGGAAGCCGATCGCATTGTCGTAGGCGATCCCGGCCATGCGGATGTGCGCATGGGGCCGCTCGTCAATGAGGCGCAGCGGCGTGCGGCTCTCGAAGGGCTTGCGGCGCTCGCCGGCGAAACCAGCGTCGTGCGCGGCGGCGGAATTCCCGCCTCCGTTACCGGCGCCGATGCCGCGCGAGGCGCATTTCTTGCGCCGACGATTCTCATGGCGCGTGACGCCGCCATGCTCGATGCCGTGCATGGGGTCGAAATCTTCGGGCCCGCCATAACCGTCATTCCCTATCGCGACCGTACAGAGGCGTTTGCACTCGCTGCGCGCGGCGGCGGTTCGCTGGTGGCGAGCGTGTGGAGCGACGATGGCGGCGAAGCCGCTGCGCTCGCCACCGGTCTCGCGCCGCATCATGGCCGCGTGCTTTGCGTCGACAGGGACGTCGGCAGCGGTCATTCCGGCCATGCGATCGTGATGCCGCAAGCCGTTCACGGCGGTCCGGGCCGGGCAGGCGGGGGCGAGGAGCTGGGGGGACTGCGGGGTCTTCGATTCCACATGCAGCGCAGCGCCATTCAGGGTTCGCCATCCATGTTTGCCGTCATCGAAGCCGATGGGGCCGTGGCAAGCCTCTGAAAAACACGGCAATGAAAAGAATATGAAAAATAATGCATGATAATTCAGAATCCTGCTGGACAAGTTTGATTTATGCAATATAGTGCAGATATACGAAGGGGAGACAGGGATGGCCGAGGCCGAACACAAGCTTGCGAACGGCAAGACGCGCATCGATTTTCAGACGGCGCCCGATGCTTACCGGCACTGGAAGCTCGCGGTCGAGGGAGACGCCGCGACGCTGACAATGGATGTCGACGAGAACGCCGGCCTGTTCGAAGGCTATCAGCTCAAGCTCAACTCTTATGATCTCGGCGTCGATATCGAACTCGCCGATGCGCTGTTGCGTCTGCGGTTCGAACATCCGTCGGTCAAAACCGTCGTCATGCGCTCCGGCAAGGAGCGCGTCTTCTGCGCCGGCGCGAACATCCGCATGCTCGCGGGCGCATCCCATGCGCACAAGGTGAATTTCTGCAAGTTCACCAACGAGACGCGCAACTATGTCGAGGACGCCAGCGAAGTCTCGGGCATCAAGACGCTTTGTGTCGTCAACGGCACAGCAGCGGGCGGCGGCTACGAACTGGCGCTGACAGCCGATCACATCATGCTGGTGGACGATGGCACGGCGGCGGTGTCGCTGCCGGAAGTACCACTCCTGGCGGTGTTGCCGGGTACCGGCGGTCTCACGCGCGTCGTCGACAAGCGCAAGGTGCGCCGCGACCATGCCGACGTTTTTTGCACGATCGAGGAAGGCATTCGCGGCAAGCGAGCGCAGCAATGGCGTCTCGTCGACGAACTGGCGCCGCAGAGCAAGCTGACTGAAAAAGTCGCAGAACGCGTGCAGGCGCTCGCGTCTTCGTCGTCGCGCAATGGCCCGCAAAAGGGCGTGACGCTGACGCGGGTTGCACGCACGTTTTCGGGCGACGATATCGTCTATTCCTCGCTGAAGGTGAGCATCGACCGTGCCGCGCGGATCGCCAACATCATGGTGATCGGTCCCGAAGCCGCGCCGCCGGCCTCCGTCGCCGCCATGCTGGAGCAGGGTGCGCAATTCTGGCCGCTGCGCATCGCGCGCGAACTCGACGACGCGATCCTGCATCTGCGCAATAACGAATTCGAAATCGGAACTTTCGTTTTCCGCAGCGAGGGCGACGCGGCGCTGGTGCGCGCTTATGACGAATTCCTGCTGGCGCAGAAGGACAACTGGTTCGCGCATGAAATTTTGCATTTGTGGAAACGCGTGCTGAAGCGTCTCGATGTCACCTCCCGCACCATTGTCGCGATGATCGAGCCCGGCTCCTGCTTTGCCGGCACGTTCGCGGAAATCGCGTTTGCGGCCGACCGTTCCTACATGCTCATCGGACAGATGGAGGGCGACAATCGCCCGCCGGCGCGTATCGTGTTGTGCGGCACGAATTTCGGGCCCTATCCCATGAGCAATGGACTGACGCGGCTTCAGTCGCGCTATCTCGGCGACCCGGGCCAGCTCGACGAACTCAAGGGCATGCAGGGAGAGGGCATCGAGGCCGACGAAGCCGAGGAACTCGGGCTCGTCACCTTCGCCGCCGACGATATCGACTGGAACGACGAAGTGCGCGTGTTCCTCGAAGAGCGCGCGAGTTTCTCGCCCGATTGCCTGACCGGCCTCGAGGCGAACCTGCGTTTCGTTGGTCCGGAGACGATGGAAACGAAAATCTTCGCGCGGCTGACTGCATGGCAGAACTGGATCTTCCAACGGCCGAACGCCGTCGGCGAAGAGGGCGCGTTGCGCCGCTACGGCACAGGCCGCAAACCGAATTTCGACATGCGGCGCGTGTGAGCCGCGAAACACAAAGGAGGACGCCGTGCTTGACCTGATCAACGTCGACTATTCCACGCAGATCCCGAACAACGTCGATCTCGCCAGCGACCGTCAACTCCTGCGCGCGCTCGAAAAATGGCATCCAGGTTATATTGACTGGTGGAAGGCGATGGGGCCGGACGGTTTTCAGGAACAGCTCGTCTATCTGCGCACCGCCGTCTCGGTCGATCCCAAGGGCTGGGCGAAATTCGGCTATGTGAAAATGCCTGAATATCGCTGGGGCATTCTGCTCGCGCCGCAGGAAGAGGGACGCAAGGTCAATTTCGGCCAGCATATGGGCGAGCCTGCCTGGCAGGAAATACCGGGCGAATATCGCGCCATGCTGCGCCGTCTTGTCGTGATCCAGGGCGACACCGAACCGGCGTCCGTCGAGCAGCAGCGCCATCTCGGCAAAACTGCGCCTTCGCTTTACGACATGCGCAATCTCTTCCAGGTGAATGTGGAGGAAGGTCGGCATCTCTGGGCGATGGTCTATCTGCTGCACAAATATTTCGGCCGCGACGGTCGCGAAGAAGCGGATGAATTGCTGGTGCGCCGCTCCGGCGACAAGGACAAGCCGCGCATGCTCGGCGCCTTCAACGAGGAGACGCCGGACTGGCTCTCATTCTTCATGTTCACCTTCTTCACCGATCGCGACGGCAAGATGCAGCTCGAAAGCCTGGCGCAGTCCGGCTTCGATCCACTGTCGCGCACCTGCCGCTTCATGCTGACGGAAGAAGCCCATCACATGTTCGTCGGTGAGACCGGCGTCGGCCGCACGATTCAGCGCACCTGCGAGGCGATGAAGGCGGCGGGAATCGAAGACCCGAACGATATCGCTAGGATACGCGCCCTCGGCGTGATAGATCTGCCGACGGTGCAGAAAAAGCTAAACGTGCATTATCCGCTGACGCTCGATCTGTTCGGTGCGGAGATTTCGACCAATTCGGCGAATTTCTACAATGCGGGCCTCAAGGGCCGCTTCCAGGAAACCAAGATCGACGACGATCATCGCCTGACGAATTCCACCTATCCTGTGCTGAAGATGGTCGATGGCAAGATCGCGAAAGTGGACGAGCCGGCGCTGACGGCGCTCAACATGCGCCTTCGCGACGACTACACCGAAGATTGCGCCAAGGGCGTCGAGCGGTGGAACAAGATCATCGAAAAGGAAGGGATCAATTTCCGTCTCGATCTGCCGCATGTCGCGTTTAACCGTCGTATCGGCGAATTCCGCAACATTAACGCGACTCCCGCGGGCATTCTGCTCTCCGATACTGACTGGGCGAAGGTGCGCGACGATTATCTGCCCTCTTCGTCCGATGGCGACTTCATCGCCTCGCTGATGAAGCCGGCCTACGAGCCGGGCCAGTACGCCTCGTGGATTGCGCCCCCGCGCATCGGCATCGACAGCAAGTCCGGGGATTTCGAATATGTGAAGATTGCAGCCTGACTTCCCGCGGCTGTAACCTTGCGGGCTGGGAAACCGGCCCGCTTTTTCCTTTATGAGAGCGAGGGTGAGGGATGGCGCAGGCCGTGAGCGACGTGCTGAAACAGCATCTGATCGATCCCGAGGTGTGCATCCGCTGCAACACCTGCGAGGAGACTTGTCCCGTCGATGCGATTACGCATGACAACAACAATTATGTGGTGGACGCATCGAAGTGCAATTTCTGCCTCGATTGCATTTCTCCCTGTCCCACAGGCTCAATCGATAACTGGCGCGTGGTGAATGCCGCCTATAGCGTCGACGAGCAGTATTCGTGGTCGGAACTGCCGGTGCAGCAGGATATCGCCGTGCAGTCGGCGAATGACGAAACCGGCGAAGCGCTCGACGAGGAAGCGGCAGCGCTGATCGCCAGCGCGCATCAGGGCACCGGCGGTAAGCCGATTGCGCCGGCGAGCTCTGCAAAACCTTCGGTCAATCTTTTCAATCGCGGCAGGCCCGCGCTCGCGATTGTGACGGGTAATTACCGTCTGACCGCCGAGAATGGCGACAATGACGTGCGCCACATCATTCTCGATTTCGGCGATACGCGCTTCCCCGTGCTCGAAGGGCAGAGCATCGGCATCCTGCCTCCGGGCGTGGATGCGCAGGGCCAGCCCCATCGCATGCGGCTCTATTCGATCGCCAGCCCGCGTCATGGTGAGCGGCCCAACACCAACAATCTCGCGCTCACTGTGAAGCGCGAGCCGCATGGCGTCTGCTCGAATTACGTTTGCGATCTGAAGAAGGGCGACAAGGTGCAGGTCGCCGGTCCCTTCGGCGCGACCTTCCTGATGCCGAACGATAGCGCCGCCAATATCGTGATGATCTGCACCGGCACCGGCTCGGCGCCGTTCCGCGGTTTCACGGAATGGCGGCGGCGGATGACGCCGGATGCAGTGGGCCGTATGGTTCTGTTCTTCGGCGCAAGGCGGCCTGAGGATCTGCCCTATTTCGGGCCGCTGCAGAAAGTGCCCGACAGTCTGCTGGCGAAATTCTTCGCCTATTCGCGTGTGCCGGATGCGCCCAAAATCTATGTGCAGGATCGCATGCGCGAGCAGGCGGACATGCTTGCTCCGCTCATGCAATCGGATAAGACGCATATCTATGTCTGCGGGCTGCGCGGCATGGAACAGGGCGTCGACGCCGCGCTGGACGATATCTGCCGCGGCAGTGGCGTGAAGTGGAGCGAGCTTCGCGAGAGAATGCGCGGCGATGGGCGTTATCACGTCGAGACCTATTGAATGCATGCAGGGGAGGGGGAATTGACTGTTGCAATGATGGACCAAGCACGGGAGCGCGATCCCGGCTTACTGTTCTCTGCCCCCTCTGTCGCCATCGAGACCCGCGCAGATGGCGCGAAGATATTTCGCTCGGCAAGGCCATTGCCGGACTACGAGCGCTGCATCGGCGAATGGCTGGTACGCCACGCGCGCGACATCAGCGACCGGGATTTCCTGTGCGAGCGTGAAAGCAACGAGCCGGATGCGCAATGGCGCCGCCTCACCTATCGTGAGGCGCTCGCGAAGGTCGAGGCCGTCGCGACATGGATATTGCGCAGCGGACTTACGGCGGAAACGCCGATTGCCGTTTTGTCCGATAATTCGATCGATCACGCCTTGCTATCGCTGGCCTGCGCGCATGCCGGCGTTCCCGTCGCCTCCATCTCTCCTGCCTATTCGTTGCTGTCGAAAGATCACGCGAAGCTGAAGTCCATCATCGGCCAGTTGACGCCGGGCGCGATTTTCGTCGCCGATGGCGCGCCATTTGCGGGCGCGGTTACGGCGCTCGACGGATTGCACAAGGCGAAGATCATCGCGGGCGCGAATGCAAGCGGCAGCATGATTTCCTTTGCCGAACTTCTCGCGCACAGGGACGAAGCCGCCGTCGGGCGCGCCTTCGCAGGCGTTACGCCCGATACGGTTGGGAAGATACTGTTCACGTCGGGTTCGACGGGCGAACCCAAGGGCGTGAAAAATACGCAGCGTATGCTCACGTCGAGCCAGGTTTCCAAAGCCATCGGCTGGCGCTTTCTGGAGACGACTCCGCCCGTGACGCTCGACTGGCTGCCGTGGAGCCACACATTCGGCGCGAACCACAACTTCAACATGATCCTGCGTAACGGCGGGACCATGTATATCGACAACGGCAAGCCAGCGCCGGGACTCTTACAACGCACGATCCGCAACATTCGTGACGTGCCAGGCAATATCTATTTCAACGTGCCGCGCGGCTACGATCTTCTCGTGGCCGAAATGAAAAAGGATGCCTCGCTGGCAAAGGCCTTCTTCGAGCCGTTGCAAATCGTCTTCTATGCCGGCGCCGCCTTGCCGCAAAATACATGGGACGATCTCGTGTCGCTGTCGCGCGAAGTCGGCGGTGCGCCGGTGGTGCTGACATCGGGATGGGGGTCGACGGAGACTTCGCCGCTCGCGACGGATTGCCATTTTCAGGCGGAACGCTCCGGCAATATCGGCGTGCCCGCTGCGGGCGTCGATCTCAAGCTCGTGCCGAACGGGGACAAGCTCGAAATTCGCGTGAAAGGTCCGGTGGTGACGCCCGGTTACTGGCGGCGTGACGACATTACGAAAGCGGCCTTCGACGAAGAAGGATTCTATTTGATCGGCGATGCCGTGCGGTTTGCCGATCCTTTGGACCCGGGAAAGGGCTTGTTCTTCGATGGTCGCGTCGCCGAAGACTTCAAGCTGACGACGGGAACATGGGTGAGCGTCGGCTCGATGCGCGTTGCGGGCATTTCTGCGCTCGCGCCAGTCGCGCAGGACATTGTCGTGACTGGCCACGGCCGCGCCGATATGGGTTTCCTGATCTTCGCGAACATGCCGGCCTGCCGGGAAATCGCGGGGGCAAGCGCAGAGACTGCAGCAGAGGACGTTCTGCAGCATCCGGCAGTGGTTTCGCGCGTGCAGTTGGGGCTGCGTGCGCTGAAAGGGCAGGGTGGCGGCTCGTCCACTTATGCAACCCGCGCGCTGCTGATGAACGAACCTCATTCCGTTGACGCCGGCGAAATTACCGACAAGGGCTACACCAACCAGCGTGCGGTGCTGGCGCGCCGTGCGGCGCTGGTCGACGAACTTTATGCCGGCAGCGCACGCGTCATCACGCCATAGGTTCGAGTATGAAAAGCAGGGCAGTCATCATCAACGGCGGCTTTGGGATCGACCATCTCGATGCCGTGACGCGCGAGGAGCGCGAACCCGGTCACGGCGAGGCGCTGGTGCGGATCGAGGCCGTCAGCCTGAACCGGCGTGATGTGCTGCTGGCGCAAGGCATTTACAACCCGAGACAGAAGTTGCCGATCGTGCCCTGTTCGGACGGCGCAGGCGTCGTTGCCGCGGTGGGGCCAGGCTGCAAGCGCGTGAAATTGGGCGACAGGGTCGTCATTCACATGTTCCCGGGCTGGCTTGCAGGCGAGCCGGATCGCGACAAGCTGGCGACTGGCCTTGGAGGTCCGGGCGGCGATGGGACGTTGCGTCAGCATATATCGATCAGCGAAAACACGTTGATCGCTTTGCCGAAGAGTTTGTCCGTCAATGCCGCAGCGACATTGCCCTGCGCTGCGCTGACGGCGTGGTCGGCGATTGTCGAAAGCGGGCAGGTACGCGCCGGCGATCACGTCATGGTGCAGGGCACAGGCGGCGTTTCTCTCTTCGCTCTGCAATTCGCCAAGATGTGCGGCGCTCACGTCGTCGCCACCACGTCTTCGGACGAAAAGGCGCAAAAGCTGCGTGCGCTCGGCGCGGATGCGGTCGTGAACTATCGCACCAACAAAGATTGGGCGGCCGAGGGGCGCGATCTCGCTGGCGGGCGTATCGACCTCATCGTCGATGTCGGCGGCGCCGATACGCTGGACGCAGGCCTTCGCGTGATCCGTCCCGGCGGGACGATTGCGCTCATCGGCGTGCTCTCCGGCGCAAAGGCGGAGATCAATCTGCCACTCGCCGTCATGCGTCAGGTGCGCCTGCAGGGCGTCACCTGCGGCCACCGCGAGAGCTTTGAGGCCATGCTGCGCGCGATCGGGCAGCATGGCATCGATCCTGTCATCGATACGATCTATCCGCTCGAAGAAGCGCGCGCGGCCTTCGCGCAAATGGCGGAAAACCGCCACGTCGGCAAAATCCTGGTTTGCCCGTAGTTAGGCCTGAGGTCGCCGCCCTTGACGGCGGGCCCGGCATTCGCGACCTTACGCCGACAGCGCAGCCAAAAAATTGCGCGGCGGGAGGATTGCATGATCGATTGCTACACCTGGACGACGGACAACGGCTACAAGCCGCGCATGATGCTGGAAGAGACGGGTCTGCCACATCGCATCATTCCCGTGAATATCCGCGAAAAAGCGCAGATGAAGCCGGAATTTATGAAGATCAGTCCCGGCCACAAGATTCCCGCCATCGTCGACCACGACGGACCGGGCGGCGCGACCGTGACCATGTGCGAGACCGGCGCGATCCTCAAATATCTCGGCGAGAAAACCGGCAAGTTTTACCCGGCCGATCCCGTGACGCGCGCGAAAGTCGATCAGTGGCTGTTCTATGGTTCGGCCACGTTCACGACGCTGGCGCAGCAGTTCGGCCACTGGACCATCCGCTCGCCGGTGAAGGCGCCGCCGGCGCAGGAGTTTTACGATGCCAACCTGCGCGACATGCTCGGCATTCTCGACCGTCACCTCGCCGACAATGAATATTTCGGCGGCGCATACTCCATCGCCGACATGACCATGTATTCGGACGTGCATATTCATGGCGTCAACGACATCGGTCTGAAAGACTATGCCAATGTGAAGCGCTGGCATGACGCCATCGAGGCGCGCCCTGCTGTTCAACGCGCGTGGGGACCGTTTCCCTCGTAGATCCGGGAGGCTGCGATGAGGATGATTTTGCGCGCCGGCGTCTTTGCGGCGGCTTTGCTTGCGGCTGCGACCGCGCAAGGGGCGGACGACGCCCTGATCGCCGCGGCAAAGAAAGAGGGCCGCGTCACCTGGTATACGACGCAGATCATAAGCCAGATCGTGCGGCCGACGGTCGACGCCTTCGAAAAGAAATACGGCATCAAGGTCGATTACATCAGGGGCAATGCGATCGAATTGTCATTGCGCGTTTCTACCGAAGGCAAGGCCGGCCGGATTATCGCCGATGTCGTCGACGGCACGGGTACAGCGGTGAATTTGCGCCGCGAAGGACTGATTGCGAAATATCAGCCTGCCAACGCATTGCCCGCGCAATTTCGCGATCCCGACGGTTATTGGGTTGCGACAAATCTTTATGTACTGTCCTTTGCCTACAACACCGATCTCGTGAAGAAAGACGAAGTCCCGCGTACCTGGCAGGACCTGCTCAATCCCAAGTGGAAGGGCAGGATCGCCTGGAACATCACACCGTCTGCAGGCGCGGCACAGGGCTTTATCGGCACGGTGTTGGCGGAATTGGGCGAAGACAAGGGCAAGGCCTATCTGCGCGAACTCGCAAAGCAGAATGTCGTCGGGCTGAAAGTTGCGGCGCGTCAGGTGGTCGACCGCGTCGTCGCGGGCGAATATGCGATTGCGATCAATATCTACAACAATCATCCGCTTGTCAGCGCGGAGCAGGGCGCGCCCGTGAACTGGTCGCCCTCGCAACCGGCGACAGCGGTCTTCTCGATTGCGGCGCTGACCGAGAAAGCGCCGCATCCCAATGCGGGCAAGCTGCTGATCGATTTCATCACATCGCCCGAGGGGCAGAAGATTTACGCCGCCGCTGGCGAATTGCCTGTCGATCCCAATGTTTCGCCGAAATATCCGCATCTGCGGCCGGACGGGAAAAGCTATCGCGCGATCTATTTCACGCCCGAGGAACTCGCCGCGAAATTGCCGGCGTGGTCGAAAGTCTTCGACGAACTGTTCAGACCCTGAGAGAGGAAAGCGAATGAGGCGAGCGCTGATAGCTGTTGCCGCCGTTCTGGGGATGATGGCCCCGGGCGCTCCCGGCCTTGCTGCTGATCCAGGGCTCGTCGCCGCCGCGAAGAAAGAAGGCGAGGTTGTCTGGTACACGGCCTTCATCGTGAACCAGCTCGCGCGTCCCGTGGCAGACGCTTTCGAGAAGAAATACGGCATCAAGGTGAAGTACGTGCGCGCCAATGCATCGGACATTGCGCTGCGCATCACCGCCGAAGGACGCGCAGGCCGCGCCCATTCGGATGTTTTCGATTCCACGACCGGCGTTGCTGTGCTGAAAAAGACCGGCATGGTGGAAAAATTTCTGCCGCCGAATATCGGTCATTGGCCGAAGGAAATGGTCGATCCCGAGGGCTATTGGGTCGCGGTCAACCAGTTCATTCTCGCACCGGCCGTGAATACGAGCATGGCGTCGAAAGAGCAGTGGCCCAAGACCTGGGAAGACTTCCTCGATCCGCGCTGGCAGGGGAAAATCGCGTGGTCGACATCGCTGTCTTCAGGCGGTGCGCCGGGTTTCATCGCGACGGTGCTCAGGGAATATGGCGAGCAGAAGGGCATGGACCTTCTGCAGCGCCTGTCGAAGCAGAAGATCATCAACATCAACGCCGCCGCACGCCGGGTTACCGATCAGATGATCGCCGGCGAATATCCGCTGGCGCTGCAAATTTTCACCAATCAGCCTGCAACGAGCGCACGGCAGGGCGCCCCCGTTGCTACGCTCGACGTGCAGCCTGTCACCGCTTCGCTCAGCGGCCTGTCGCTGACCAAGGGGGGGCCGCATCCCAATGCGGGAAAACTCTTCATCGAATATCTGGTGTCGCCGGAAGGGCAGAAAATCTTCGCCGCCAACGATTACATTCCCGCCTCGCCCGATGTCGAACCCGCCGATCCCTCGATGCGGCCCGATGGAAAAAGACTGCGTGCGCAGTATTTCAATCCGGAAGAACTCGAGCTCGGCCTCGCGCGCTGGGCGGATATCTTCAACACGTTATTCAAGTGACGGAGCGCGCCATGCGTTACGGAATTTGGTCGCCGACGAACATGCGCGAAGGCGTTTCGACGGTCGAACTCTACCGGCAGCAGATCGAGGAAATCGAACTCGCCGAGCAACTCGGCTTTCACCACATCTGGCTATACGAGCATCACGTCTCGCCGGGCGGCCCGATGCCCTCGCCGAACCTTTTGATCGCTGCTGCGGCCAAGAGCACCAACCGCATCCGCATGGGCGCGATGGTGAATATTCTGCCATATCGCAATCCTCTGCTGGTCGCGGAAGAAGCAGCGATGCTCGACGTGCTCACCAATGGCCGTCTCGATATGGGCATCGGCCGGGGATTGCGACCGCAGGAATTCGACGCCTTCTGCCTGTCGCAGCAGCAGTCGCGCGAGATGTTTCTGGAATCTCTCGACGTGATCCGCCGCATTTTCGCGGACCAGAATTTTCTGCACAGAGGCAAATATTACAACGTCGACAAGCAAATCCCGCTATCGCCGGGCCTGGTACAGAAGCCGCATCCGCCCTTTCTCATCAGCGCTCAAAGCGCGGATTCGCTGCGCTTCGCCGCGGAGAACGACTTTCCCTTCGCCCAGATCGACGCCCTGATCGAGGAATGCGAACGCGACCAGAAGATGTACCGCGACATCCAGACGGCGAGCGGCCATGCGCCTTCGAACCGCCTCATCATCACGCGCGAAATCTATGTTGCCGATACGGACGAGCAGGCCCAGCGCGAGGCTTTGCCCTATCTCAACAACTACTGGAACCTCTGGAAGCGCTACACCGAACTCTCCGAAGAGGGGCGCATGCCCGACAGTTACGAATATTGGCGCAAGACGGCGCCGCGCCTTCAAGCGATGGATTTCGAGGAATTGAGCGCCCGCGGCCTTGTGATGATCGGCAGTCCGGAAACAGTAGCGCGCAAGATCGTCGAGCATGGCCGGCGCCTCGATCTCTTCGCGCTCGCTTGCGTCTTCAAGTTCGGCGCGATGCCGCAGGACATGACGCTGAATTCCATGCGCCGCTTCGCCGGGGAGGTCATGCCGCGCATCGCGGCGGCCGGCGTGGCGAAGGCGGCGGCGTGAGTTGCGGCGCTGTTGCATCGCCGGAAGAGAGGCGTTATCTCTCGCCCGGCGAAACGCTTCCCGGCGTTGCGCGGGCCGATACTTTCAGCGCTCGCAAGCTGCTGAAAAATAAGGCGATGCGGGTGTAGCTCAATGGTAGAGCAGCAGCCTTCCAAGCTGAATACGAGGGTTCGATTCCCTTCACCCGCTCCAAAAGTATCGAACATTCAATTGTTTGACGGTGGCTCTCCGCTATTGCCCCCTTAGCCATATTTGTGAGTCGGCACGGAATCGGCACGGCGCACTACGTTTGCGTGCCTGCCGCATTAGTCGACGACGACCTTTCGTGATATAATACGTTAATTTTGCTCAGCCTGTCCGGCTCAACCGCTCCGCTCGAGTGGATTGTTTGGCAAGCCGGAGTGTGGCGCACATGCTTCGCAGCTTAGAAAGGGCGGCGGCGGTTCAAATGGTACTATGGCACGACCGCCGCCGACAGATTTGACTGACTGCTGTAAGTAAGGCCAGCAAGCCAACAGAGCGCCGGGCTTCATCCGACACCGAGGCGCAATCACACGACTCGCTTCTGCCGGGCTCGTTTGCAGTCGACGGCGAGGTTTGCGGGCTGCGTCTCACAGTCTTTGATAGAGCCTGGCAGGCGCGGTACATGGACAAGCTGTCAGGTGATTACGATCTCAGGACATTCTGGCGTTCAGCGCTGCGCAGCTTTTGGGCGGCGGGGTGCCGCATTACAACATCATGCGAATTTTTTTGCCGGTCAGCTGCTGGCTGTATGGGATTGGCCCGGTTCCGTGGACAGTTCACGGCTTCGGTGGGTCAGGTCATCATCGCGTTCGGCTTGCTTCACCCAGTTCATAATGGATTGCGCGGTCGGTTCGAAATCACGCGACAGCTCTTCAGGCGTTCGGCCCGATCGGACCAGCTAGACCATCTGTCGCCGGAACTCCGGCGGATAAGCAGCTCGAAAACGGGGCATGGGACACTCCAAAACATAACTTCAAGGGTGTCCACAAAACCGGGTCAACCTCACGTTGCCGGAAGCAAGAACGCCTTCGCCGCGCAGTGCCGGGCGTTATTTGCAACTTTCAGAAAACTGCGGCGCTTGGTTGGCGAGCGCCTTTCGTAATAAGAGCTTGAGCTCATTGAGCTCCTCATCATCCAGTGCCTTTAAATTGATAGCCTTTGAAGTCTGCTGCACGATGGTTCCCCCATCGGGCCCGGAGACTTCGTGCCGCTGCGCATCCTGCCAGCCATTGGCTGCGCGGGAGCGGTTCTTCAGGCCCAGCCCGACGATGGCGGCATTACCTGCCTCGCCGTTCGCCAAGGCCACCGCACGCCGCTCCCAGAACAGCAGGGACCGCGCCCGGCCGTCCTCCACGGCCTGCCGAAACTCCTCATGCTGGTTCTGCCACGTGAACGCTGTGCGGGGCCCAACGCCGCATGACGCAGCCGCCGCCTCCAGACTGAGGCCCGTGGCCATGGCGTCTGCAATGCGCGCTCCGATCTCGGGCTGGTATGCGGTCGGCCTGCCGCCGGCGTGTTTGGGCTTGGACATTGTCGCGCTCAGAATATTTCGGTACCGAAATTATAACAGAGTACAGGAATTTGTGAAATCGCATCCGGTCTGTCCGTAGAATTCGATCCTCGACGTTTCTACACCAATTCTCGAACGAACATCTCGGTTGATAGCCACCGACCCGCACGTGTTGACCCATTGGTTCCGGCGCGTTGCTCTTTCCCGCCAAGGAATACAACGACAAACCATTTCAAGGTTTCGGCGTAAGCAAAATTGCGCTTGATAAAAGTGGTGTAAAGAAATTCACCCATCATGATCTCCGTCGCACCTTTGCGACGAACATGGCAGCCATTAGCGTGCCAGATGCGGCCATCGCGCCGGCAAACAATGTCCGGCTTGCGCGTCCGGCATATTGCATTTGCGTTTCTGGTCAGCCCGCGGAAATCGCTTCGTCCAGCAGGAAGAGATCGGTGAGCAGGGCGCGCACATGGATCGACGCGTTCAAATTGTCGATCAGTTGTGATCCGATGAGCGCCTGACCGAGGACGAAGGCGAATATGGCGCGCGCCTTTTCGGCGTCCTGGCGAATGATGGCGAGGAAGCCCGCCACGGACGCAGCGCTTGCGCCGCCGCGGCTCCCTATCGTCTCGGGCGAGGCAGCGCCGATGAGGTCGAGCGCCACGAGCGCATTCTCTAGCGCGCGGCGCACGCCCATGGGATCGCCTTCCTCGCGCGCGCGTCCCTGCGCCGCATAGGCCAGCATCAGTTCGTAGGCGGATTCGATCGCGTCGATCGCCTCGTCCAGATTCACAGGCGCTTTCTCGTCGAACTTCTGCATGAATTCTCAACTCCGGCCGGGGCGCGCTTATATTTTCCAGCGCGATTGATCGTGATGCTCCTGGTATTCCTTGCGCGTGATCCAGCCTCTCAGCATAGAGCGCGTGAGATGCCACTCATCCGGCCGCAGCGCGAAATAGATGTGTATGACGATCATCGTCACCATCGCCATCGCGAAGAGACCATGCACAGCATAGATGTATCCCCAGGTGTCGTTGCCGAACCAGTAGGGATTGCGCCGCCAGAAGGGCGTATCGATCTTCAGCAGCATCAACAGGCCTGAAACGATGATGCCCAGTACGAAGATCGCCACGCCCAGATGAAACAGCTTTTGCAGACCGTTGTACTTGCCGGGCTTGCCGGTCTCCGCGCCGGGCACCACGCCGCGCGCCATGTCGCGGATATCTGCGCCATCGATGACCATCGAGCGCCAGTCCTGAAAGAATAAGGCGCGCACGATATGAACGAGCACCAGCGCGGCGAGAACGACGCCTGTCATCCAGTGAATGTCGACCCATTCGAACTTGATACCGAGTATTGGCAGGAACGCCGTTCCCAGCAGGACGAAGACGCACAAAGCCATCAGCCAGTGATAGAGGCGGTCGGCAAGCGTGTGCCGCAAGACCTTTTGTTGCACATCCGGCGTCGAACTGCTGTCCGCCATGACTTTTCCGCCCTGCCTATTTCCCGTGTCACTGTTCTTGTTTCTTATGCGCAGCCTTGCCGGCGACAAGCTTGAAGGCGGCATGCAGAAGGATGAATGCCACGCCCGCCGCGGCAAACCACGGCAGCAGATCGAACGACGCGCCGATCATCTGGCTTTGTCCGCCGTAAATCGACTTGGAATAGCGAAACAGCTCGACGCCGAAATCCATCGCTGCTCTCCCTTACGCTGAGGGTTCGTTTAGCGAAGAAGAAAAGACAACACCAGCATTGGCCGCGAGCCAGCGTGCCGCATCGAGTTGATCGCCATCCGCGCCCGGCGCCGAAGCGGCGGAAGTGAGCGCCGCCTGAACGAGACTGGTGAACAACAATGGCGCGCCGGCCGATCCCGCCGCCTGCGCGTAGCGCTGGAGATTGGCCTGCGCCTGCCGCAGCGAAATACCGGAATTGTAGTCACCGCTTACGACGTTCTTCAGAAGGGAAGGCGGTGCCCCGGCCTCGGGCGCGAGAAGCGGTAGCGCATCGGCAAGGCCGGCGGGATCGAGGCCGAGCTTGCGCGCCGTGGCCATGAATTCGGTATGCAGCAGCAGCGACGCCAATCCGAGGCTCGCGGCCAGCGATTTTGCAAGACCGCCGGAGCCGAGTTCGCCGAGGCGCAGGGTCTTGGCGGCAAAGGATTGCAGCACTGGCCTGATGCTCTCGATATGGTCCTGCGGGCCTGCCAGCAGCAAGGTTAGATTGCCATTGCGGACATTCGAAGGGCCGCCAACGGGCGTCGCCTCGATCCACGCAGCGCCCTTCGAGACGACGGAGCGCGCCAGACCCTGTCCCGTTTGTGGAGAAACGTCGCTCATGTCGACGATGAGCGTGCCCGGCTGCAGACGATGATAGAGGCCGGTGGGGCCCGTCACCGATTCGCGCAGCATGTCGTCGCTGGTCTCAGTCATGAAGATCAGATTGCACATCTGCGCGAGGTCGTAGGGCGAGCCTGCGGGCGCGCTGCCGCCATTGGCCAGATGCGCCTGCAACATGCGCGAATTCAGGTCCGTCGCGGAATGCCCCACGCCCTCCTGATCGAACCGGCGCGACAGCGCGCCGCCCATGGCGTCGAGACCGACGATGCCTACCGAAAAACCCGTCATTCCTTTTCCATGGCTTTCGCGATGCGCCGCACGTTCGCGAATACTCGCGCGGCGGCTTGCAAGAAGAAGGCCCGGAAAGCCCTATGCGCAGTGACGCTTTCGGGCATTCCGGGCCAGTGACTTAAACCATTACAGACGAACCGGCATCAGGCCTTGGCGTCGCGCACGGCGCGCGTCACGAGATTGGCCATCAGCGGCACCTTGAAATGATTGTAGTTGAGCGGACGCGCGCCGCGGCCCGTTGCTTCGCCAGCGATCTTGGCCAGCGCCGCATCGACCTTCTTTCCCTTCACGGTGTCTTCCACAGCAGCAAAGCGCTTGGGCGTGCAGGCGACGCCGCCAACCGCCACGCGGCATTCCTGAACGACGCCACCGGCATCGGTCTTGAGCGCAGAGGCGACATTGACCAGCGGGAAGTCCCAAGCGTTTCGGTCCGTGACCTTCTCGAAATAGAAGTTCGCGCCCGCAAAGGTCTTGGGGATACGAATGGCGACGAGCAATTCGTTGTCCTTCACCTGCGTCATCTTGGTGATGTCGATGCGCGGACCGATGAAGAATTCCTCGGCCGAGACAACCCGTTCGCCCTTGGCGTGACGGATCACCATTTTCGCATCGAGCGCCACCATCACCGGGGCAAGATCGGACGGCGTGACAGCCACGCAGCGCGCCGCGTCGAAGATGGCGTGCTCGCGGTTCTGCCCCTCGGGCGTATCCGAGAAACAGGTGGTGCCGCCGGCGCGATAGCACGGCAGGCCCGCGCGGTAGTACCAGCAGCGCGCGTCCTGATTTACGTTGCCGCCGACCGTGCCGCTGTTGCGGATCTGCGGGCTAGCGACGGCGCCGGCCGCATCGGAGAGAAGCCGATAGCTCTTCCGAATGACCGGGCTCTTCTCGATGTCCGTGAGCGTCGCGAGCGCGCCGATCTCGATGCCGTCGGGCGTTTCCTTAACGCCTTTCATCTCGGCGATGCCGGAAAGATCGATCACCTGCTTGGGCCGCTTCACGCGATCCTTGAACCAGGCGATCGAGTCGTTGCCGCCCGCCATTTTCCAGGCGTCTTTCTTGTAGCGCTCGACGAGCGCGACGGCTTCCGCAACGGTCTTGGGCTTGAACAATTCGAAGCCCGGAATGACATCCTTGATCATCATGACTGGGGCTCCCTGATCACATCGTGTTGGCTTGAAGCGGCCGATAGGATTGCGGACGCTTGTTCAGCGCATTCACGATCATGTCGCGAACCACCGGCGTCCTGTGGAAATAATGGCCGCCGAGCGCGTCGGAGATCGCATTGATCACCGCCGCGGCCGCAGCGCCCTGGATCGGCTCGCCGACGCCCTTCACACCGACAGGATTGTCGCGATCGGGCTTCTCGGCAGCGGCCCATTTGAAGATCTTGGGCATGTCGAGATAGGTCGGGGGCTTGGCCTGATCGAAGCCGACATTGGCCGGAAGGCCGAGCGCATGGTCGTAGACGATGCGTTCGGTGAGAGCGAGGCCGAAGCCCATGATGGCGCCGCCGTGCATCTGCGACTGCAGCCCATCGGGATGCAGGACCGTGCCGCAATCGGCGACGCCCACATATTCCTTGATCTCGACATCGCCGGTTTCGACATCGACTTCCACATGGCAGAAGCCGGCGCACAGGCCCGGCACCATGCCGCGCTTGGCGAGCGTATCCTTGGCGACGCCCATCAGGCCCGTGCCGGCGAGCGCCGTCGCGGACGCGCGCGTCAGCGGGTTGATGTCGCCGGGCAGTTCCTTGCCGGAGAACTTGCCGCCGAGTTCGACCGCCTTTTTGGCCGCGTCCGCGAAGCTCATCGACTTCGACGGATCGGCCTTGCTGACCACGCGCTCACCCTTGAGATCGTAATCGCCGGCCGCCCCGCCGAGCGCCTGCGCGGCGATCTCGAGCAGCTTGTTCTTCGCGTCCTGCGCGGCGACATAATTCGTGCGCGTCGCCGTATAGGCCGTGTTGGACCCGAACTGGCCGATCATCCAGGGCAGATGCTTGTCGCTGCGGCCGTTGACCACCACGACATTCTCCCACTTGTAGCCCAGCACTTCGGCCGCAACGCGCGCCGTGGATGCATAGGAGTAGGTGCCGAGGTTGCCGACGCCGGAATGCACGTAGAGTTTGCCGTCCGGCATGATGCGGATAAGGCCATCGAAACCGTTGGACCCTGCTGCATGGAAGGCCTGTCCGATGCCGACGCCCGACACCTTGTTGCCGTTGCGCTGGCCCGACAGTTTCTTCTTGGCGTCCCAGTTGAAGACTTCGGCGCCCTTGTCCAGCGCGTCCTTGAGATAGGCGCTGGTGAACTTGCCCATATGCTGGCCCTCGAAATCGAAGCCGTCATTGTCGGGCGCGTTGATGCGGCGGATGGCGAGTTTGTCCATGCCGAGCATCTTGGCAGCTTCGTCGATGATCGGCTCGAGCGCCATCGACGTCTGGTTCTCGCCGGGACCGCGTTGCGGACCGCGCGGCGGCGTGTTGGTGAGAACCGACATGCCGCGGAAGCGCATCGCTTCAGGCTGGAACACCACCATTGCGGAATGGCCGCAGTTGCGGAAGTCCCAGAAGCCCATGTTCGGGCCGTTGTCCTGCACGCAGTAGAGATCCATGGCGGTCATGCGGCCGTTTTCCGCAAAACCCATCTTCACCCAGCCCTGGAAGCCGGCGCGGCCGGAGCCGAGCAGATATTCTTCCTCGCGGGTGATGCGCATCATGACCGGACGGCCGTTGGCCTTCTTCGACAGATGCGCGGGAACCGCCATGATCGGATAAGGATTGCCCTTCGAGCCGAAACCGCCGCCGCAGAATTCGGCGATGAAGACCATATCTTCCGGCTTCACGCCGCACAGGCGCGCCAGCGGCGGAATGCCGAAGGACTGGCTCTGCAAGGAACCATGCAGATAGACCTTGCCGTTCTGCCAGTAGGCCATGGCCGAACGCGGCTCCATTGAATGGTGCGATGTGCCGGCCGTCAGGAAGCTGCGCTCGACAACGACCTTGGCCTTCTTGAAGCCTTCATCGAGATCGCCGTATTTCCATTCTTCGGCGGGCTTGCCCATCGGCATCTTGCCCTGATCGAAGCCCTGGAAGTCCTGCGCGGTCCATTTGATCGTCTGCAAAGGCAGGCGCACATTGGCGACGTTGCCGCCGGTAAAAGCGTTGTTGCCACCCGGATAAAGCGAGTCGAGTGGATCGACGACATGCTTGAGCTGTTCGAGATCGACCTTGATCGCCTCGATCGCCTGCGCTGCGATCGCCTCGGATTCGGCGGCGACTGCGAGCAGCGGCGCGCCGGCGAATGTCGCTTCCTTATAAAGGATCGGATCGGCCGGCGGCGGGAATTGCGGCACATCGTCTGGCGTGATGATCGCCACGACGCCCTTGATCTTCATCGCTGCGGACGTGTCGATGCTGCGCACGCGCGCATGCGGCATCGGCGAAAGCAGCAGCTTAGCGTGCAGCATGCCTTCGGCCTGGAAGTCTTCGGAGTATTTCGCCGCACCGGTGACTTTCGCGACCATGTCGTGCGGGATGAAGTTTTTGCCTACGAGATCATAAGCCATGTCAGATCTCCTTCGAGGCGCGCATCACGCCGGCGAGATATTGCTGGTACGAGCCGCAGCGGCAGAGATTGCCGGACATAGCGCGGCGCGCTTCTTCGACTGTGGGCTTCGGATTGGCTTTCAGCAGCGCAACCGCCGAAATGACCTGACCGGGCGTGCAGAAGCCGCACTGCGGTCCGATCTCTTCGATGAAAGCTTTCTGCACGGGATGCAGTTGCCCGTTCTTGGCGATGCCCTCGATCGTCGTTATTTCCCTGTCGGCGACCGCATGCGTCAGCGTCGTGCAGGAATAGATGGTCGAATCGTTCGCCATCACGGTGCAGGCGCCGCATTCACCGCGATCGCAGGCGAGCTTGGTGCCGGTGAGACCGAGCTTGTAGCGCAACGTATTCGCGAGCGTCTCGTGCGGCAGCACGTCGACACGGCGCGTCTGGCCGTTGACCTTCAGGCTCACGAGGCGCTCGACAGCGCCGGGCACACGCGCCTGCGCCTGCGCTTCGCCGGCGCGGAACAGATATCCCGAAGCGCCCATTGCGGCGCCCGATGCAATCACACCCTTGATGAACGCGCGCCGCGACGCCTTTGTCTGTGCGACCTTGGAAAGCAGATTGCTTTCTTGCGGACGTTCCTCGTGATGATGAGTATCGCAGCCCCCGGCTGCGCGACAATCATCTGCCATTGCCGTCTCCTATGAAGTTTCCCGCCGCATCTGCGCCACCGTCGTGAAAGACGCAGCGACTTTCTGCGAATTTTTTATTCGGGCAGCGCCCGTCAAATTCGCAGGTGCGCAAATCTGCGCCATTTCCGCGCTACAGACAAGCTTGATTTTGAATGTTTAAAAACTGATGGGACAGGCCGTGTTGCAGTGCAAACAAAGAGAATCTGCGACGTCGACGGAATGCCGCGGTTGCGGCCGCCGCCAAAACCGAATGGCTCAATTGCGAAACGCGTGGGTGCGATAGAATTCGCTGGCGAATTCGCTGGAACGGCGCATGTCGTCTGCGCTCAGATGCGCCGCCACGGCGTCGCGGCAGAACAGCGCCTCGCTATATCCGTTGGAGAGGGAAATATCGCACCATGCATGGGCGCGGGCGCGATCCACCGGAACGCCTTTCCCGTAGAGATAATGCAGGCCCAGAAAGAACTGCGCCGTGGGTTGACCCGCTTCTGCGGCGCGCCCGAACCAGACCAGCGCCTGGCTGTCGTCCTGCCGCACGCCCTTGCCCGAATAGAACATGAAACCGATGGAAGCCTGCGCCTTGGCGTCGCCGCGTACGGCCAGCGGCCACCAGTTCGCATAGGCCTCGGCGTATTCGCCAGCATTGAACGCATCGAGACCCTTGTGGAAATCCTGCGCCTTTGCGGGGACGTGAAGCAACAGCGAGCCAAGGCATAAGGCGACGGCCAACGCCCCTTTCCGCAATGTCATTCCCGGCCTGCTGGAGGTCATGAAAAAATTATAGGGCACAATCTCACGCCGAGAAAGGCGTGCGCTGCACAATAGCGCCGAACGCTTTTCTTGCGAACAGGCTGGCTGTCTAACCAGGTCCGCGCGACCTTCTACTTGCCCGGCGGCCGCAGATATTTCGCCGGCGCCGCGATCGGTCCTTCAAGCGTGCGCAGGAACGCTTCGAGCTGATCGAATTCCGTTCCCGTGATCGAAAAATTGACGAGTTCGCTCTTGCCGGCGCGGGCCGTCGGCAGCGTCCGGTAATGCCACATCACGTCTTCCAGCGCGCGCCGGTTGCCGATACGCATATAGGGCGCGGTCTTCGGCAGATTGCGCAATGTCGGAACCTTGAAGGCGCCCATCAGTTCCGGCGACTTGCTGCGCGCATGTTGCAGCTCGCTGCATTGCGCTGGCTGCGCGTCCGAATATTTGCCGGTGCAATTGAACTCGTCTGCCCGCGCCTGTTCGATTCCGGCAATGCGTCCGGCTTCGCGCTCGTGAGGCTCGGGATCGACGACGCCAATGTTGTGAAAATGCTGATTGGTGAACAGCGGACCGTTATGACAGCGAAGACACCGTCCCTGCTGGTCGGTGATGAAGACGCGCAGGCCTTCCGACTCGTCGAGCGAAAGCATGTCCGCTTTGGCGGGTTCGCGCCCGGCAGCGAGCGCATCGACGTAACGGTCGAATTTCGCGCGTCCCGGCAAGAGATGCCGCTCGTAAGCCGCAATCGCCTTGCCGACATTGGCAAAGGCGCGATTGATGCCGTCCGTGTCGCCTGCCTCCGGCAGCTTGCCGAAGATTGCGACATATTCCTGCGCGAGATCGGAATTCTTGCGGATAACCTCGACGATCTGGTCGCGGGTCATGTTGTGTTCGAGCGGGTTCTCGATGGAGGCGAGCGCCTGCGACCACAGCGTGTCCTTGCGCCCGTCCCAGAAGAACCAGAAATTATAGGCTGCGCCAATCACGGTGGGCGCATTGCGCGTCGTTACGCCGACGCCCACGGACAGGGGCTTGCCGTCGGTGAAATCGCGTTCCGGCTCGTGACAGGTGGCGCAGGCAACCTTGCCGTTCGAACTCAGGCGCGTATCGAAAAACAGCCTGTGGCCGAAATCGGCGGCACGCGGATTGTCGGCATATTTGTTGGTGGGATCGGGCCGCAATTTCGGGAGACTGGAGATCGAAAGGCTGCGCAGAATCTCCATCTGCTCGGCGGTCCAGGGATTCTTGAATGCCGGCACTGAATATTGCGCCACAGCAGAACCGGCCGCCAGCAAGACGGCCGACATCCACATGAATCGTTTTGCGGCCTGTAGCGCCAAGGATCGCACGTCCTATTTCACGACCACGTCCAGCGAGAGACTCTCGCTTGTCTCCTTCATACGAATATTCAACGACAGATTCCATTCGCCCGCCATGTGGAATCTCAAACCTTCGAGCCGATAGGCGCCGCCCCCCAAATGGGTGATGACAGGGACCGTCGGCAGTTCGTTCGGCGCATATTTGCGGCTGCCGCTAATCGAAACGTCCGCATGTTCCACGGGCGCGCCCCCTCGATCGCGCAACCGCAGGTCAAGACCATGCATGCGATTGAGCTGCTCGGGCTGACGAAGCCCGGCGATCTCGACGACTACAAACTTGCCGGTGAGGCGAGTCGAACTCTGCGCCTGCGCCGCGACGGGCAAGGCCGCGCCAATTGCAGCGCCCGATGCAAGCACGCAAATGCCGACAAGAAACGCGCGCCGTTCTGTCCGCCAGCGGAAAGGAAATCGCAGACGCATATCGCTCTTTCTCGCCAGCGTGTGAAAACCGCAACCGCCGCTATCTTTCCGCCGGGCGCTTCCCGATACAAGATCCATGTCGGCCCGCTCTACGCAACAAAGCGTCGCAAGCCGCAGCACATCCCTCAGCGGTCTTCGGCGTGCTGGCGGATGAAGTGCCAGATTTGGTCGATTTCCTCGTCGCTCAATACGCCGGTCCAGGGCGGCATCTGACCTTTTCCGTTACGGACGGACCTCTCATAGCGCTCGCGTTCGCCGGCCTTCAGTTTGCGCAGATCGAAGGTCTGCCCGGTGCTGCGGAGTTTTTCGCCATGGCAGGTGAAACAATAA
>CAINED010000030.1 GCA_903847605.1 uncultured Hyphomicrobiales bacterium
ATGCAGGGCGACGCCTTCGCTCTGCAGCGCTGCGGCTCGGGCGGCGGCGTAGGCGTTGGCCGCATCGCCAGAGACAGTCGGCTCCGTCGTTCCGTCCATCCGCTCAAACGGCGTCAGCCAGCGACTTTCCCAGATGCCCTGGAAATCCGGTCGGCCATCGGCAGTGCGCGGAATGTCCGGGGTCTGCGCGTGCACCGAGGCGCACGATGCCGCGAGCGCGGCAAGAACAAGCAACCTCTTCAACATTGTCCCGTCCCCGCCCCGATGAGGGCCTTTCGACCATGAAGTAGTTGCTGCAGCGCGTCGAGGGTCGGTCGTTTCCCTGTTCGATATCACCGCTGTCGAGCGTGACGGGCAGACCTCCGCGCTCGCGCGGATGGCTCATCGTTTGCAGACCGCACCGCCGGGAAGTCGCGTCCCAGTAGTTGAGAGCGAGTCGCAAAGGGGCCTGCGGCGTAACGCTCAACACTGCGGGAGCGGTTTGATCTGGGACTAGGAAACCGCCACTTAGGGCTCTAACAAAGCTTGGGGGCGCCGCAGAAGCGCACGACGGATAAGAGAAACGCCGATGAAACATCTCGCTGCCTTCGAGAACGCCCTGGAAGAGATCCGGTCAGAGGGGCGCTATCGCGTCTTTATCGATCTCAAGCGTTACCGCGGCGAGTTTCCGAAAGCGTCCGTGCGCCACAATGACGGTCGCGAGCAGGACGTCACTGTCTGGTGCTCCAACGACTATCTCGGCATGGGCCAGGACCCCGACGTGATCGCCACGATGAAAGAGGCGGTCGACACATTCGGCGCGGGCTCCGGCGGCACGCGGAACATCTCCGGCACGACGCGTTATCATGTCGAACTCGAGAAAGAGCTCGCCAGCCTGCATGGCAAGGAATCGGCGTTGCTGTTCACGTCCGGCTACGTCTCGAACGAGGCCACCCTCTCGACGCTCGCCAAGATCATGCCGAACGTCATCATCTATTCGGACGAACTGAACCACGCCTCGATGATCGAGGGGATCAAGCGCGCCAACTGCGCCAAGCGCATCTTCCGCCACAACGATCTCGGCCATCTCCGCGCGCTGCTCGAAAACGATCCGGCCGACGCGCCGAAAGTGATCGCCTTCGAGTCCGTCTATTCGATGGATGGCGACGTGGCGCCGATGGAAGCCATGTGCGACCTCGCCGAAGAATTCGACGCGATGACCTATCTCGACGAGGTTCACGCAGTTGGCATGTATGGCCATGAAGGCGCGGGCGTTGCCCAGCGCGACAACGTCATGCACCGCATCACGATCTGCGAAGGCACGCTCGCCAAGGCGTTTGGCGTCATGGGCGGCTACATCGCCTCCAAGACCGCGATCTGCGACGCCATCCGCTCGATGGCGCCGGGCTTCATCTTCTCGACCTCGACATGCCCGGTGCTGGCCGCCGGCGCGCTGACCTCGATCCGCAAGCTGCGTTCCGACTACGGCCGGGACCTGCGCAAGGTTCATCAGGAAAAGGCGGAGCTTCTGCGTCAGAAGCTG
>CAINED010000031.1 GCA_903847605.1 uncultured Hyphomicrobiales bacterium
GATGGCGCTGAGACCGGCGCGGCCGCGTGCTTCGTTATACTCGCCCCATCCGATGACGCCTTCATCGGTGACGATCTTCAGGAAGGAATAGGTATCCCAGCCGGCATCGGCGTGCATCGTCTCGAAGGCGACGATCTTCATTCATCCTCCCGGTCCAAGCCACGTCGCGCTGCATGGCAATTTCCGGAAGCTTACAACAAAAAAATCCCGGATCAACGCGATCCGGGATTTTCAAGTTGCACCGAAGAACTTTGCTTCGGAACACGGTCTAGCGGCGTTCCTCGCGGTAGATGGCGAGCTTTTCCTGAGCGCTGCGGTCCGAGAAGGTGAAGATGATCGCATCCTTGGACGCGCGCATGCGACGCCAATGCCAGCTCGGGATTCCGATCACGTCGCTTTCGCCGGCATGGAAGGTCTTGCCGCCGGCCTCGATTTCCACCTCGCCCTCAACGACGATGTGGGTCTGGCCGTCCGTCGCACGCATTTCCCTGGTTTCGAAGCCCCTGGGGAGATGCGTAAGCCAGGCTGCGATCAGCGGCATGGGCCAGCCGCCCGTGAGCGGATTGGTGTAGCGAAGCGCATGGCCGCGATGCGGATCGGGCTTGTCGGCTGCGGCCACGCCCATCAGCGCCGGGCGCGACACCGAATATTTGTAGTTGAAGATCGGCGTCGTCGCGCCGAAGGGCGACTGCGCATCGAAGGGCGCCATGTTAGAAGCCCAGCGCGCATCGCTTTCGCCCTCTTTCTTCACCACCATCTGCATCTTGTCGTTCGAGTGCTCGCTGAAAGCGGTCTCGAAGAAATTGATGATGTGAAGGTCGAGCCCGTCGATCCAGATCACCGGCTTGTCGTTGTTCTGGCCGTGGTCGTGCCAGGCCCAGTTCGGCGTGATGACGAAGTCGCCGCGATTCATCGTCGTGCGCTCGCCGGCAACCGCCGTATATCCCATGCTGCCTTCGAGCACGAACCGAAGAGCCGATGCCGTATGGCGGTGCGCAACGGCGATTTCGCCGGGCATGATGAGCTGCATGCCCGAATACATGGTCGCCGTGATGCGCGAGCCGCCCGGCTGGCCCGGATTTTCGAATACGAGAACGCGGCGCTCGGCCTCTTCGGCGGTCAACAGCGCGCCGGCTTCCATGAGAAGCTCGCGCGTCGGGCCGAACTTCCATTGATGCGGGACGAACTTGCTCTTGGGCTCCGGCGGCACGAGGCCCTTGAGCGCTTCCCAAAGCGGCGCGAGATTTTGCGGCGCGAGCTTGTCGTAAAATTTCTGCCGGTCCTTGCCAGGCGCTTCGGCGAGTGCGGTGCTCATGGTTCGCTCCTTCGGGCGTATGGTGCGGCGATGCAATACCTGCGTTTTCTTGGTTGAGCAGGCGACATCGGCTCCCCTCCCGCAAGTCGTCCGGCGGGATATGTGTGCTTAGCACCCTTGCTCTATCATGTCAATTTTCTCATATTTTAGAATTTTTGATATTAATGCTCAGTGTGCTATTCAAAAAAGTGAGAAATAACTTCGAGATGTTACATGGCCGGCTTTTCCCGTTACCGGGATATTCTGAGACTATTCGACCCGGCGCAGCCCGCCTGGACCGTGCCGGAAATTTCCGAGAGGCTGCATGTGCCCGCGAGCACCGTTTATCGCACCGTGCGCGAACTGACCGCGGCGTCGTTTCTCGAACCATCGAACGCGGCGAGCTATCGCCTCGGATCGGCCTTCATCGAATACGACAGATTGTTGCGCCTCACCGATCCGCTGATGCAGGCGGCAGGGCCCTTCCTCGACGACATCGTGATGCAGTCCGGCATTCCCTGCATCGCGCTGCTTGCACGGCTCTATAATGGTGAAGTCATGTGCGTGGCCGATGTCGCCGGCCCCGACACGGATTTCAAATCGAGTTACGAGCGCGGCCGGCCAATGCCGTTGACGCGCGGCGCAACATCGAGGGCGATCCTTGCAAGTTTGCCCGCGCGCACGCTTGGGAAACTGGTAGGCCCACGCGACAAGAGCGCCGCGCTGCGCGACGAGCTGATCGAGATCAGGCGCAACGGCTATTGTATCGTGACGAGCGAGATCGACGCAGGTCTCTCTGGCATTGCCGCGCCCGTCGCTTTGCCCGAGCGCAGCATCTTTGCGAGCATCAGCCTCGCCGTCCGCAACGACGATCTCGACGACAACAGACGGCGAAGACTTGCGCTGCTGGTCATGTCGGCCGCCGGCCTGATCGATGAGGCGCTCAAATCCAGCGGGTGATCAAACCCTGATATCGCCGAGGTTGACGCTCTCGGTCACATGAGCATCGACTGTTTTCTTCGTCTTGCCTGCCGCCTCGATTTCCAGCACATAGCTGCCCGAATTTTCCGGCAAACGATCGAATTTGAAATCGCCGTAATTGTCGCTGGCCTGTTCGGCGACTGTCTTGCCATCCTTCACAAGCCGCAACTTCGCGCCTTCGAGGCACTCGATGCGGCCACCGACGTCATGCGAGAGCGTGCCCGCGACGAATGCCGTCGAATAACGCCAGAGATTCCTGTAATAGACGCGCGGCTTGGCGTTGAGCTCGGGCTTAATCACCTCGAGATTTTCCGCTTTGGCCTTATGCGCCATCTCTTCATCGGAAATTTTCAGAGTGACGAAAGCGCCTGTCGGACACACTTGCGAAGCGCGCGTCTTGCCCCACCCGCTGTCGATGAGGTGTGCGTCGAAATTCCAGTGCTGCGGCGTCTGCAATTCTTCGTTCCACCAGATATGGCCATAGGGACACGCTTCCACGAGTTGTTTCTGTCCCTTCGCCTTCACAGGATCGATGAGAACGATGCCGTCCTCACGTTTCCTGATCGCGCCATCTTTCGCAACCTTGATGCACGGCGCATCGTCGCAATGATTGCACATCGTCGGCACGTAGGCGGCGTCGAAATAGGGCGTCGTTCCCCGCTCTTTTTGCAGGATGTTGATCCAGCGATGACCGTGTTTCTGCATGGGCGCCGAATAGCCCGGCCATTCGTTGCCCACATGCTCGTCCATTGTCGCCAGGGTGCAAAGGTTGCAATTCGTGCACTCGGCTACGTCGATGATGACATTCCACTTCGACATGTTCGTTTTCCCGTCAATTCGCGCTTATTTGGCAGGTTCGAGAACGGCAACTGGCTCGACAGCCTTCTTTTGCGGTTCCATGCGCGCGAATGTTTCCGACATATGTTCGATCTTGCCGTCCCATTTTTCGATCTGCACCAGCGCATTGGCGCCGGCGAGCGAATGGGTCGTCTTGGTCTGCGTCTTCTCCGGCGTCAGGAGATTGAGACAGCCGCCGCGATCCACCGACTTGCCCGGCTCGCCCATGGGATCGTAGACCGCGCAGGATTCGTAGCCGTGGCAAACGCCACGGCCCAGTCGATGCGTCGGCAGCGCAGCGCACAGAACTGCGCCACGATCGTTGAACACCTTGACGATATCGTGCTTCTTGATCCCGCGTTCGGCCGCATCTTCCGGATTCATGCGCATGATCCAGTAGTAGTAGTCGCCGACCTTAGCCCGGTGATCCTCGATGTTCATGATGAACGAGTCCTTCCCGTCACCCTGGGTGTGGAAGGAATATTTCGCGTGCGGCGTCAGCATCTGCAGTGGAAATTTTTCGAACATCGCGCCGGAATGCTGACCTTCCCAGGAGGGCTCGTACTTGACGATTGGCGGCCGCTCCGGATCGGCAAAGCGCTTGAGACTGTTGCACTCGAATTCCAGCTTGCCGGACTGCGTCTGCAACCCTTTGAGGAATTCTTCCGTATAGTCGGAAGGCAGCGGATGTGGTTCCGGCACATCCTTCTTGCGGTTCTCGACGAACCACTTGAACGACAGCGGCGTGCGCAGTTTTTCCTTCTCTGCAGGCACGACATAGTAGCCGCGCTTCATGAATTCTTTCCAGGAAATCTTCTTCGGCAGGTCCGAAGCGTCGAAGTGGCGCTTGACCCAGTCGATCTCGTTCATGCCTTCCGAGAAATAGTTGGCAAGGCCGAGACGCTTGCTGATCTCGTTGAAGATCCAGTAGTCGGTCTTCGACTCGCCGAGCGGCTTGATCGCCGGCGCCTGGAAGATGATGACGCGGTGGTTGAGCTGCTGCTGGCCGTGGTGCCCATAGCCGCCGAAGCCCGCCCATTCGCTGATGTCCACGCGCTCGAAATTCGTGCAGGCCGGAAGGATGATGTCGGCGAACATCGACTCGCCTTCGTGCCAGATCGACTGGTTGACGATGAATTCGAGCTTCTCGCTCTGGTACATGCGTACATGGCGGTTGGTGTTGTTCATCGTGCCGATGATCGAGCCGCCGTATTTGTAGAGCATTTTAACCGGCGAATGGCCCGGCGCGGGATAGGCGAATTTCGCGAACTGATGTTCGATCGACTTGCCGACCCACGGCCAGCCCTCGGCCTTGCCGTCGGCCAGCGCCTCCGGCATCCAGATGCGCGGAATGCGCTGAAACGTCGAATTCATCGTCGCGAGTTGCGGCATGCGCTGGTAGAGTTCGACCGGCATTCCCGTATTTTCCAGATCGCCGGACATGCCGCCGTCGGAATAGCCCGGGAAATAGAAATTGAAATCGAGCGGGCAGCCCCATTGCAGATTGCCCATGTTGATGCCGGGCTTGCCGAGGCCCTGCATCGCAATCAGGCACACCATCACGCGCGCCCACTGAATGCCGGTCTGATTGCGGCACGCGCCGCCATGGCCGTTACCCCAGCCGCCCGGCGCGAGATAAACTTTCTTGCGGCCCCATTCGCGCGCCAGCGCGCGCACATCCTTGGCGGGAACGCCGGTTTCCTTCTCCTGCCATTCCGGCGTTTTGGGAACGCCGTCTTCCTTGCCGGTCAGATAGTCGGCCCATTTGTCGAAACCAACCGTGTGGGTCTTCACATACTCCTTGTCGTAAAGGCCTTCCTCGATCCACACCTGTGCTATCGCCATCGCCATGGCGACCGATGTCGTGGGCTTGGGCGCGAACCATTTGCCCGGCAGAAATTGCGCTGAGGAATTAAAGAAGGGATCGACATGCACGACCTTGATGCCGAGCTTGCCGTCCTTCAGCCACTGGCGGCGAATCGTGCCTTCCTGCGCGCCGTACGAGCCTGATGTCGTCTCGGGATCCGCGGACCAGAACACGATCATCTCGGCGTTCTGCATGCAATCCTCGACCGTTCCGTAAGTCTCGGACTGGCCGACGCGCAGGGTATGGCCCCAGTGATGCACCGCGCCCCAATACCAGCCTTCCCAGGAATCGGGATTGTGATGCACGCGCGTCATGCCGACGGCGTTGGAAAAGCGGAACAGCGCGGAAAGATAATAGCCGATATTGCCCCATGTGTGATGCGAGCCGTGCGAAACCGCAATCGAACCCGGACCGAAATCGCGCTTCATGCGCTTGATCTCGCTGGAGACGATGCTGAGAGCCTCGTCCCAGGAGATCTCGACATAACCAGACTTGCCGCGGTTCTGCGGATTGCGCGCGCCGTTCGGATCGAAGTCGACACGTTTCATCGGCTTCAGGAGGCGGTTCGGCGCATAGATGATCGACTTCGTGTTCTGCCCGTGCGGCGCAATCGTCGTGCGGCGCGGAGGAGTGAAACTGTGGCCCTTCGCCTTGATCGTCCACGGCGGCGGATCCTTGTCGTCGAAGTCGATCGGCATCATGCGGATGATCTTGTCGTCCTTCACGTCGACGAAGACCGGCCCGCCATTTGTCATGTTGCAATAACGCATCACGCCGCCCGGCATCGGCGTGCCGAATTTCCAGCCCGCCGTCTGGCTCTGCATGATCGTCTGCGCGAACCAGTTCGTCAGGTCTTCTTCGCCATCGACCGTGAGGATGAAGTCCTTCTGCGCGTTGATCTGTTCGAGCCAGTTGATCGGCGGCGTCAGCAAGCGCGCGCCATCGCCAGCGGTCTTGAAGCTCAAGGTCACGTCAGGCTTGGCATGCAGGCCCTTGCGCGAAGAGATGCGTCCGTTGCTGATCTGGTACCAGCGTCCGATTTCCTCGTCGCGCGCCTTCACTTGTGCAACGAGATTGCGTTCCTTCAGCCGCTCGCGAAACGAAGGGTGCTGCCAAGCGGAAAGCTTCAACGCCTGCGCAAGACCGAACAGCACAGTCGAGAATTTCAACGTGTCGAACGACATGCATGCCTCCCTTGGCCCGATGGGCGTTTCTTGTGGTCATAAACTAGCGGGATCGCGCAGACGCTGGAACCCGCCGGCCCCTGATCTTTCGCGCATCCGCCATTGTTGCGGCGAAAAAATCGAGCCAAGCCTCAAAATATGAGTATCACAGGATACAAATTTCACAAAATTTTCTAAAAATGATAATTATAGTTGAATCTACATCCAAAAACAGCAATTTTAGCCGCACATTAATTCGGAGGCGCGCATGGCTGGACTGGGACGCTATGTCGACGTGTTGCGCCTGTTCGACACCACAACATCAGGCGGCGCGGAAAGCTGGAGCGTCGTCGCCATGGCTTCCGCGCTCGGCGCGCCAGCCAGCACGCTCTATCGCACCGTACGGGAATTGACCAAAGCCGGATTTCTCGAACAGGCCGTTGACGCACAATATAGTCTCGGCCCGGCATTCATCGAATACGAGCGCCTGCTGCGCATCAACGATCCGCTCGTGCGGACGGGGCGCGGCATAC
Organism: uncultured Hyphomicrobiales bacterium; assembly: GCA_903847605.1. Classification (GTDB taxonomy): domain Bacteria; phylum Pseudomonadota; class Alphaproteobacteria; order Rhizobiales; family Beijerinckiaceae; genus Terripilifer. The sequence goes on from CAINED010000031.1 coordinate 6,676, forward strand.
TCGTCGACCTCGTCAGGCAGGCCGGCCTGCCCTGCGTCGCATTGATGGCGCGCCTGTATAACGGCGAAGTGATGTGCATTGCCGACGAGGCGGCGCCCGGCACAGACTTTCATTCGAGTTACGAACGCGGCCGTCCCATGCCGATGACTCGCGGCGCAACCTCCAAGATCATCCTGGCGCACCGCCCCTCGCGTGAACTTACGAAACTCATTGGGCCACGCGCGGCAACGGTGCAATTACGTAAGGAATTACAGGCAATACGGCGTGCGGGTCATATCGTGACCGCCAGCGAAATCGATCCGGGCCTTACAGGCATCGCCGCCCCGATCATCGCCGCAGATCCCGGCGCATCGGCGAGCCTCACACTCGTGGTGAGGGAGGAAGCGCTCGACGAAGCGACGCGCCGCCGGCTCGTGCTGCTCGTCGTCTCTGCCGCAAGCCTGCTGGCAGAGGAAATCCGTGGGGCCCAAGCGGCCCCTCCCCCCGCTGAGGAAGAGAAGAAGGTTCCGCACCGCGTGCAGGTCACATCCAGCAAATCGAAACGCCGCAAGGATTAGCTGGCGCAAAACCTGTTGACGCAGACCTCCCGCCGCGCTCGTCTTGGGTCAAGGAACGACCGGACGGAGGAGCGAATGTCGGACATTGCATTTTCATCGGCAAAGGATCTCGCGCGCATGGTGAGGCGCGGCAAGATCGGCTGCGTCGAATTGTTCGAACATTTTCTGGCGCGCGTCGAACGCTACAATCCCGCGCTCAACGCCATCATCGCTACCGATTTACCGCGCGCCAGAAAGCGCGCGAAAGATGCGGACCGGGCGCTGAAAAAAGGCGAGGTCTGGGGGCCATTGCACGGCGTGCCCATGACCTTCAAGGAATCCCACGATGTCGCGGGATTGCCGACGACATGGGGCGTTCCGGCCTATCGCGACGCCATCGCGAAGAAAGACGGCCTCGCCGTCAAACGATTCCTCGATGCCGGCATAAACGTCTTCGGGAAGACCAATGTGCCCTTGTTGCTGGCGGACTCACAAAGCTGGAACCAAATCTACGGCTCGACCAACAACCCCTGGGATTTGACCCGCACGCCCGGTGGCTCGTCCGGCGGCGCGGCGGCAGCGCTCGCCGCCGGGCTCACCGGCCTCGAATGCGGATCGGACATTGCATCCTCCATTCGCAACCCCGCGCATTTCTGTGGCCTCTTTGGTCACAAGCCTACTTGGGGAATCTGCCCGCCGCGCGGCCACGCGATGGGCGGCGCGTTGCGGCAGACCGATATTTCCGTCATCGGCCCGCTGGCGCGCAGCGCAGAAGACTTGAAACTCGCGCTGGACGTGATGGCAGGCCCTGATGAAATCGACTCCGCGGGTCTTCGCCTCAAACTGCCTGCGCCGCGCCACAAGAATTTTCGCAAGATGAAGATCGCCGTCATCACGGACGATGCCACTGCGCCGGTCGACAAGGATTATAGCGCACTCATCCAGAAACTCGCGGACTTCCTCGCGAAGGAAGGGGCCGACATTCATCATAATACGAAACCGGACATCGACATGGATGACGCGCATCGCACGTTCGACATCATGCTGCGGGCCGCAACGTCAGGCCGCAACCCCGACTCTGCCTATGGTGAGGCGCTGGATCGCGCAGCGCAACTCGATCTCGACGACGACAGCGTCCAGGCGCGCGGCTTGCGTGGCGCAACCATCCGCCACCGCGACTGGCTGCGCCTCGACGAGAAGCGCACCGCGATGCGCTGGAAGTGGCACGAATTCTTTGGGGACTTCGACCTTCTGCTCGCGCCTGTCATGAGCACGGCGGCCTTCCCGCACGATCACAAGCCATCCTACGAACGTGTCTCCACGATCAACGGCAAGGAATATCCCGCCATGATGGAGACTTTCTGGGCGGGTTATACCGGCCTCGTTTATCTGCCCGCCAGCGTCGCGCCCATTGGCTTTACAGCGAAGGGCCTGCCGGTTGGCGTTCAGATTGTCGGACCGCAATATGGCGACCGCTCGACGATCCACTTCGCGCGGATGCTGGAGAAGGCCTATCAAGGCTTTCTGCCGCCGCCAGGCTACGACTGACATGCGGTTCACCGCGCGAGGATCGTGATCTCGCGATTGGCGAATTCGAGCCGGTCGGCAAGCACGTGAATCACGAATTCATAGAAGGATGCGGCGAGCTTGGGATCGTCGGCCAGCATGCGCTCGAAATTCTTGCGATCCAGTGTGAAGATCACAGCAGGTCCATCCGCGACGACGGTAGCGGATCGCGATTGTTGACGGAAAAATCCCATCTCGCCCACGATGCTATGCGTTGCAAGCCGCCGCACGCGAAGCCGCTTGCCGCTTCCATCATCAATTTCAATGGCGAGATTGCCTTGCGCGATGAAATCGATGGAGTCGGCGGGATCTCCTTGCCGATACAGCACCGAAGACGGCCGCAGGAATCGCCTCTCAAGATAGGAGAGGAGAAAGTCCGGCCGTATCCAGTTGCCGAGCTGGCTCGCAAGCCAGACGGGAATCTTGTCTTCCACCATTTCCTCGACCTGGGCGCGCTCCTTCAGGAGCTCTTCCTCGCACCATTCCAGCGCCGCGTTGCGGTCGTTGAAACTACGATGCGGACTTTTCGGGCCGAAGAAGCCGTCTTTCTCGAGCGCAAAGCGCGCGCTTGGAACCAGCGAACTGCAGACGAGGACAATGCCCTTCTTGTCGAAATAATTTCGGAGTTTGACGAGGCTGAGCACTGCGGAAGAATCCGCGCCCGTTACCGCCGCAAAATCGATGAGAACGTAACGAACAACTCCGTCAGCACACTTTTCGACATCGGCCTTCACCATTTGAAATATGCGATCCGACGTTCCGAAAAACACGTAGCCCGTGAGCCAATAAATCTGGATGGCTTCACCGCGCCCCCGCAGGAACTGCGCGGCTTCAAGCGACCGGTCGACATTGCTTGAAAACCCCGCCCGCGTCGTATGCCGCTTGATGGCGCTGACGCGCGCGTAACTGTAGGCGAAAACCAGACAGGCGGCGACGCATCCCGCAAGAACGCCGACCACGTAGCCGAATTGCACGCAGATGATGGCAATGACCAGGATTAGAATGAGATCAGCCCACGACTTCTGCAGGAATGGGCGTTTGAACGCGTCGATAAGAAAGCCATAGCCGAGGTAAAGAACGAGACCTCCGACGACAAACTTTGGAACAAAGGACGGCAGATCGAAACTGAAGAGAGCGACCGCGCCGAAGATCAATGCCGTCACGACTCCACTAAATCGTGTTTGCCCCCCACCATCCTGCAGCAGACGGCTCGAACCCACCTGCACCGCGCCGGAGATGCCACCTGCCGCTCCAGCTGCCAGAGCGCCCGCGCCATGGGCGATAAATTCGCGATCGAGGTCCGCTGACGTGGACCGCATGACTTCGATGCTGGATGTCTTTGTGACGAGCGAGAGGAGCGCAACGGCGCTAGCCGCAAATATTTCCGGCGCAGTTTGCAGCAAGATTCCCGAACTGAGTCCGTTCTGGTTCCATACCGCGAGCGGCGACCAGTATGGCAAGGCTCCGATCGAAGGGATGTACCAGCCGGAGTTCGACGTCCAGAGGCCCTGCTGCCACAAAACGGCGTTGGCCACGATGCACAGCAAAACGAGGAACAGCGACGTTACGAAAGGCGACTTGATCCACTTGCGCAATTGCAGCAACACGACGAGCAGGACGAGCGCGCCGGCAAGCATGAGAATGTCAGGCGTTCGCCATGAAGACTGCAACCCGGCCAGATCGAGGGCGCGCCCCGACGTCATGCGAATGGCGCCGGCAATCAAAAGCCACCCTGTCGCTGCGAGAAAGCCGCCGACGACGCAATAGGGCACGAAACGGAACATATAACCCCAGCGGATCGCGCCAAGGCCCAGCAGCAACAAACCTGAAATGATCGACGCCACCCAGAAGATCAGCAGAACGCTATGGGTGACCGCAGAACCGCTGCCGCCGGCTGCCGCGACTTGCGCGCCCACGGCTGCGCCAAGCAGGACGAAGACAGCGCCTGTCGGCGTATCCAGCCCTGCCGCAATCGGGGGCAACGAGGTCATCAGCGCGATGACGATGCCCGACAGGCAACTCCCGATCAGCAGGACCCACAGGACCGTCGCGACGTTACCCGCACCCGGCGGCGCCATCAGCGCAGAAAAGCCGATGATATTGCCAATGAGAACGATGGAAACGGTGATGCCGGCGACAATGTCGCCTACAAGACCCCGCCAGTCGCGCGGAAAAAACGCGCCTATGCCCGCAAGTACAGGCGCAGTCGTGGCATTGGAATCGGGCGAACCGGTCGTTGTGGCGATCCCGGTTGGGCCGCCTTTTCCCATAGGGCCATCCTGCCGCACGGCGCCCCCTGCTCGTTATGCCCCGCCCCTTCGGCTCGCGCCGACACTTTCATTGTGCGCTGCTCGGGCGGGGCTGGCAACAGGGTTTGGGCGGGAATGTTAACGCAGGGGCTTGTAGGCCGTGCCCTTGATTTCGATCAGCAGATGCGGATGCGGTAATTGGTCGACAGCAACGGTCGTCCGCGCCGGGCCGTCGTAGTCGAAATATTCGCCGTAGGTTTCGTTGTAGCCCTTGAAGTCGTTGATGTTGACGAGAAACACGGTCACGTCGACGAGATCGGCGAGGTCAGCACCCTGCGACCTGAGAATATCCTTGATATTTTCGATGACGGCGCGCGTCTGCACGCGAATATCGAGTTCCGTATTTCCCATTTCGTCGGCTTTGGCGCCGGCGAAAGTGCCGTCAGGCTTGCGCGAGGAAATTCCGCTGACGAACAGGAAATCGCCAGCGCGCTTCACATGTGGATATTTTCCGCGCGGCTTCGCCTTGTCTGTGAGGACCGTGGCCTTGTCGTTCATGCTTCACTCCGTGCGGTAATTCGCCCAGAGGCCTGGCGTCGCGACCTCCAGAACGTTGCCGTCGATATCCTCGAAATAAAGACTGCGCCCGCCTTGCGGCCAGTTTACCTCGCCGGTCAAGGGAATGCCGAGATCGCCGAGCCATGAGCGCCAGGACTCGTAATTCTTTTCGTCGATACGGAAGGCGAAATGAGAGGGGCCCGTCGTCGCATGCCCCGGCACCACGCCGAAAGACGTGAGGGAGTCATCCTTGCTGAGCGCGCGCGGGAAGAGCAGCAGAACTTCCTTGGGCGCAATTGGAAAGGCATGCAGCCTTTCCTGCTTCAGCATCGGCGCGATCCCGAGGAGCCGCTCGTAGAAAGCGCTCGCGAGTGCGAGATCGTCGACATAAACGGCAGTTTCCAGAATGCCGCCGATGGGAGGAGCAGCGCCAGTATTCGGTGTCTGCTCCGTGTTCATCGCCCTTACTTCTCGTCGAAATAGAGCCTGCCGGGATTGGTCACCAGCAACTTCAGTTGCAGTTCGGGCTCAGGCGCGAACAGCGGAATGAGATCGACGAGATCGCCGTCATTGGGCATGACCTTGACGTTCGGATGCGGCCAGTCGGTGCCCCAGATCACGCGGTCCGGACCAGTCTCGCAGATCTTGCGCGCGAAGGGCACGGAATCCGTGAAGGGATAGCCCTTGGTGGAAACGCGCTCGGAACCACACACCTTAACCCAGCACTTTTCGTCGTCCTTCATCAGGTTGATGAGGCATTCGAACGGCTTCTGCTCCATGCCATCGCCGGCCTTCACGCGGCCCATGTGGTCGACCGTGTAGATGACCGGCAGCTTGGCCAGCATCGGCGCATAATCGGGCAGGTCGATCGCGTCGAAATGCACGTCGAGCGACCAGCCGAAATTCTTGATCTTGTCGACGACGTTGTGAAACACCTTCATGTCGGGAACGCCGCCGAGATGCGCGACAAAATTGAAGCGGCAGCCGCGGATACCGCCCGCATTCAGCTTCTCGATGTCCTTCTCGGTGAAACTGTCATCAATGTTGGCGACCGCGCGATAGGCGCCGTTACTGGCGGCGATGGCGTCGAGGCAGACCGTATTGTCGTTGCCGTGGCAGCTCGCATTCACGATCACCGCGCGGGTCAGGCCCAGTTTGGACTGCAAGTCGCGAAACTTGTCGAGGCCGGAATCCGGCGGCGTGTAGGAGCGATCGGGCGCAAAGGGATATTTGTCGCCCGGGCCGAAGATATGGCAATGCGCATCCGTCGCATTGTGCGGAAGCTTGAATTTCGGTGTCTTGGTGTTCGGATCCGGCGGCGGAATGGTGGGGACGAAAACCTGCGCCATTACTTCTAGCTCCCTGAACCAGCGGCACTCAGCCTGCTCTGCCGGGCTGTCTATACGAGACGCTGGCAACCGGGCAAGCCTTGCAGCCGGCCCGGCGTTACCGGCGCGTAAATTCGGCTCCGGAAAGGCCACGCGAAAGCGCCTTCGCGCTTTGCAGGGCCAGCCCTGACGCCGCTCAGACCGCGCCGATGCGCGGCATGCCTACCGTGATATGGTCCTCAACTGCACCGACCTGCGGCATTTCCTCGACGAGGATACGGATCGCCCGGCGCTGGTCTTCGGTCTCCGTGCTGCCCCACAGTTCCACGGCGCGCTCGGTAACGATTACGTTGATCGTTCCGCCGTTCACCCAGGGCTGCTCACGAATCTTGTCCATAACCGCTTGCCGGACCGCCGACTTGTCCTGATCGAGGTTATCCTTGTGCAGGCCGCGCTCGGTGAGGCGCAGCAGCGCGCGCACGATATCCCCCCGCGAAACAATCCCGACAAGGACACTATCCCGCGTGACGGGAACGCGCTTGATGCGATAATTATCGAAGGCGTTGGCGACGACGTCGAGCGGCGCATTCTCCGGCACCGCGACGACCTTGCGGGTCATGATATCGCCAGCCGTGCGCCCATGCGCCTTGCTGAACTCGCGAGCCAGCGCTTCGGAGTCGGAAAACAGCGTCAGCCACCAGCTCGACTTCTTTTCCGTATGCGTCTCGACCCGATGAAGGAGGTCGGCTTCCGTCACAATGCCGAGAATGTTGTGGTTGTCATCGACGACGGGCACACCGCTGATATGGCGTTCAGTCATCATCCGGGCGATCTCGTGAACGGATGTTTGGGGAGCAACGGTCGCCACGTTGCGGGTCATGATATCCCGGGCCTGCAATGTCATGGATGCCTCCATTCGATCGCTTCAGGATAAGCGCGCCCGGCGATTGCGCCTTGATGCAGCGCAATCGGCTAAACAACCTCAAATCAGAGACTTAAATCCGGACGATCACTGCGCGCCGTAAATCTGCTTCCCCAGCGCGAAGAACTCGTTCTCGCGGTCGGGATCGGTCGTCCCCAGCAATTTGGCACCGAGCGCGGACCTGATCTCCGCCGGCGCCTTTTCGAGGACGCCGCGCACCGTAACCCCGCGGCCGCTGCGCGCATAGAGAAGCTGCGCCTCTTCATCGAGGAAGAAGTTCAGCAGGAGGCGCGCCGCGTTGGGATGAGGCGCGCGCTTGAGCATCGCCAGCATGAACACCTGATAGGGCGAGCCCTCTTGCGGCCAAACGAATTTCACCGGCAATTGCTTCAGCAAGAGATAGTCCGGATATTTCTGCGGGAAATAGACGGCGTATTCTCCGCGCGCGACGCGCATGCCGCCTTCCAGCAGATTGCGGGTGAAGGTCAGATTTTGCTTCGCAAGCGCTTCCTGAAACGGGCGTCCAAGCTTTTCGTAAGTCGTCGCAAAGGTTGCATAACCCTCCCCGGCGGCGCGCGGATCGTCCGCGAGAATCTTGCCGTGAAAAAATGGATCGAGCAGGTCGCGATAGGCTTTAGGCTCGCGTTCGGCGGGAACGAGCCGCGTATTGATCAGAAAGCCGAACAAATTGACGAAGATCGGAATGCGCGTTCCATTGTTTTCGAAATCCGGCAGCAAATGCCGTTCGTTCGGCAAGCCGCCATGCGGATCGAAATGTCCGGCGCGATCCATGACGATGGCGCCCGTCGAGCCGTTGAGACACAAATCGGCAAGAAACCGCCCCGAAGTCTGCTCGATTCGCACACGCTCGCGCAGTTCGGAGGCCCGCATATCGAGAAAATTTACGCGCACGCCATAGCGAGCCGTAAAGGCGGCAGCGACATCGCGATGCAGGCCAACGCCCGTATTGTAAATCGTGACACTTCCTTCCTGCTTCGCCGCGCGTTCGATTGCAGACCAATCGTTGGACTGTGCGAAACTCGGCATGGCGGCGAGGGCGGCAGCGCCCGATACGAATTGGCGTCGCGTCACGAACATTTCGAAGCTCCTCGTCAGGTCACGCGATATTTAGCAATCATGTCTTCGTCGAGTTCGATGCCCCAGCCGGGCTTTTGCGGCATGTGATAGAGGCCGCCTGAAATCTTTCCACGTCCCTGCACCATCTTGTGAAAGACGGGATCGCGCTCGGGATGATGCGTCTCCATATAGGTGCCGTTCGATACCGACGCGATAAGATGCGACCCGACCACGGGCTCGCCATGATGGGCCATTTCCACGCCGAAGGCCTGCGCCATTTTCGCAACGCGCAACCAGACCGTGGGGCCGCCGCCCCAACTTGCATCGAGATTGCAGATATCTATGGCGCCCTCGCGAATGAGATCGCGACAACCTTGCACTGTCGACTCCGATTGACCGGCTGCGATCGGCATGCCCGTCAGCATGCGCATCTGCGCCATGTCGCGTTTGTCGTCGTCCCAATGACAGGGCTCTTCGAACCAGCGCAGAGGCAGATCGCGCACAAGCCGCGCATAATCGAGCGCTGTGCGCAGCGGCCAGCCGCGATTGGCGTCGACACACAAGACAAATCCATTCCCGCCAGCGGCCAGCGCCGCGCGCGTGCGCTCGGCATCTTCTTCCGGCGAACGTCCGCCGACCTTGAATTTGCAACCGGCAAGCCCGATGCCGCGATAGAATTCCATTTCGCGGCCGTAGTCGGCAGTCCTGTAATCGGGATGATATTGCCCGCCAATGGCGATAATCGGTATGGCATCCTTGGCCCCGCCCCATAGTTTATAGAGCGGCATGTTGGCTTGCTTGCCCTTCATGTCCCAAAGCGCACTGTCGATGCAGGCGATGGCGCGCACTTCCGGCCGCCTGTCGCGGTTCGACGTGTGCGTGAGACCCCACATTTTCTGCCAGACAGCCTCAATGTTTGAAGCGTCCTCGCCGATCAGCATGGGGATCAGTTCGCGTGTCAGAACATCATAACTCGCCGCGATGATGGCGCGCGACCCCTCGCCGTTGATCCCCTCTCCGACCGGACCGTGATCGGTGTAAACCCGCGTGACGATAGCGTTCTTCTCCGGCACGGAATAAATGCTGCCGCCGAAGTCGCGCGGCAGTTTGATGCAGATATGCGTCGCCTCGATCCTCATAATCTTGTGCACCGCTTGCTCCCGCAGGTTATGCAAATGCAGCCAGATACTCCTGCCGGCGTTCGCCAATACGCTGACGCAGCGCGCCGCCGAACTTCCTCATGGCTGCATTTTCCTCTGGCGTGAGCCGGCTCTCGATAGCTTTCTCATAGCTAGGACGCATCTTCGCCCGCGCCCACCAGCGCAAGACGTGCGGGCACTCTGCCGTCCAGACATCCAGAAGATCGAGCTTCTCGATCCGCGCCACGAACGGCGTCAGGTTAATGTCGGCCAGAGAGAACGCGTTCGCAACAAGCCAGTCACGTCCGTCCGCGAGATCCTTTTCCATGGCGGCGAACATTTTTTCGAAATGCGCGATACCGTAGAGGACGTAGGGTGATTCCACTCCCTCCTCATATGTCGAAACAAAGCGCGCCCGTTTCTCGGGATTTCCGACGTTGCGAAAACGGCCTTCGCGCTGTTCTTCAGTCATGTCGCGCATCTTCTGGCGGAACATGGCGGAGAAGCTGATTTCGCGCGTCGCCTCGAATATGCCCTCGTCGATGAACTTGCTCCAGATGCGCATACGGGCGCGATCTGCCGCCTTCTCCGGCCGCAGACGCGGCTGCGGAAAGGCCTCGTCGAGATATTCGCAGATGAGCGTCGATTCATTGATCGCTGCGCCCTCATGCATAAGCGAAGGCACCACGCCTTTCGGATTGATCGCGAGATATGCAGAGCTGTATTGCTCGTTCCGGAAAAGGTCGATGATGACCTCCTCCCATTCCAGCCCCTTTTCGTGGAGGGTGATGAACACCTTTTGCGTGCAGATCGAATTTCGAGCCGTATAAAGTTTCAGCATCATCACCTCACTTCGGTTGTGCAGCCTGTACGCCATAGCCCGGCCAGGCGCAGGGCGCCGACGCCTTCAGCGCCGCTTCCTTTCCGGGAATCGTGGAATCCCACAGCCGCGCGACGATGCGGCGGTTGTTGAATCCATCTGCATCGTCCGAAGCGAGCCACACGACCGGCGGCCCCATGACCGGTGGCTGGATGATCTTGTCGCGCGGCAAATCCGTATTGGCAGGCAAAAGGCCCGTATTGGCAGGGCCGCCGGGAACAAGGATGTTGAGTGTCACCGGCGTATTGGCGAGTTGCGCGGCAAGGCTTGCGGAGACGGCCTCGAAACCCGCTTTCGCCTGCCCATAGGCCCAAACCTTCGGCGCGATCATAGTGTCAAAAGATGTGGTGACATTCACGACGCGGCCACGGCCCTTTGTGATAAAATGTTTGACCGCCTTCTGCGTGAGAATGACAGGCGCGCGCATGTTGACGTTGATGATCTTCTCCCAGCCGTAAATATCCGTCTCCCAAAACGGCTTTGCCTGCGCGGTGGAATATTCCGGATCGATCATCTGCTGGCCGACACCGGCATTGTTGACGAGCATCGTAAGATCGCCGCAGGCGGCAATCACTTCGCCCACCAGCTTTTCACAATCGCCACGCTCGCCAAGATTGGCGATGAACGGAATGATGTTCGCTTGCGCGGATCCGGCACGTTGCATGAGCCCGTTGACACCCTGCAAGCTGACATCGACAGCCGCGACCTTCGCGCCAGCGCTTGCCAGCGCCAGCGCCATGGCGCCGCCCAATCCGCCGCCAGCGCCCGTCACAATTGCAACTTTGCCTTCGAGCCCCATCGTCCCCTCCTTCGTCTCTTTTCTGGCGCACACCATAAGGGTAAGGTCGCGCCGGATGCAAACCACATAAATGATTTGAGGAAAGCCGAAATGAAACTGGGCATTTCCGGCCGCAACGCGGTCGTCACTGGCGGCAGTCTCGGCATCGGCTATGCGACGGCGAGGGAATTTCTCGCGAATGGCGTCAATGTCGCTTTGATTGCACGCGACAAGGAAAGGCTCGAAGAGAAGGCGGCCGCATTACCGGCAAATGGGCAGAGCCGAATAGCAACAATCGCAGCCGATCTCACCAAAGCATCGGAGGTCGACCGCGCCATGAGAGAAACGCAATCAGCGCTCGGACAAATCGATATACTCGTCAACAATGCGGGATCGACGCCATCGGGGGGACTCGAACTTGGCGACGACGTCTGGCAGAAATCTTTCGATCTCAAGCTCATGGGCTACGTCCGCGCCGCGCGACTGCTTCTGCCCGGCATGGTCGAACGCAAATGGGGGCGCGTCATCAATGTTATCGGTCTCGGCGCCTATCAGGCCAATCCACAATATCTCGCCGGCGGCGCCATCAACGCTTCATTGTTGGCGGTCACCAAGACGCTGGCGAAAACGGTTGCGCATGCGGGGGTCACGGTAAACGGAATCAATCCCGGTCCGACGGCGACGCCACGTTGGCAGGATCTCGTACGCCAGCGCGCAGCATCTTCAGGCCGCAGCATCGAGGAAGAAACCGCAGCCTCTATCGCAAAAGTACCGATGGGTCGCGCCGGCACACCCGAGGAATGCGCCGCGCTGATTGCGTTTCTCGCATCGCAACAGGCAGGCTATATCAGCGGAGCGCTCGTCAACATCGACGGCGCCGCCAGCAACGGGTTATGAATCGCCTGCGCGTACGAAAGAAGTATCCAGACCCTTCAGCAACGCATAGACAATCCGGCTCACGGGCGCGTCGACGCCCAATTTCTGCGCAAGCTCGACGACGCAACCGAGAATGCCTTCATGCTCGAGACGCCGTTGCGCGACCGCGTCCGCATACATCGACGTGCGAAAATCTCCCAGTTTTTTCGTGATTTCGATTCGATCGTCCGCGCTGACGGGCAGAGCGATACCGAGCTTGCGCCCAATGGAATCGAATTCGTTCATCATCTCATAGACGAGCCTGCACAATTCCGGCTGTTCCAGGATCGGCAGCGAAGACAGCCGCGTGAGCGCGCTGATGGGATTCATGTTCATATTGCCCCAGAGCTTCGCCCAGATTTCCTCGCGAATGTTGCCGACGACAGGCGCTTTAATTCCGCCTTTCTCGAAATCTGCGGCCAGGGCCCGCACGTGTTGCGATGGATAGCCTGGAACTTCACCGAGAATGAGCCTGTCTGCCTTGACCGTCCGGACCACACCCGGCTCGACAGCGTGCGACGAGGCGTGAACGACCGCGCCGACGGGCACAACCTCATGCAGGATTGCGGCCGCGCGAGCCCCGGGATCGATGCTTTCGAGTTCCATCCCGCAATCTCCGAGAAACCACCAGGGCAAACCATTAACCGCCGCGATGACTTCCAGGCCTGCAAGAAAGAGTGGAGCCAAACTGGCCGAAATTGCGGGAAAGTCCTGAGATTTGGCACAGAGGATAACGACATCGAAGTTTTGGGCGCCGTCGATCGCGCCAAACGCCGGAATTTTGAAAGTCTCTGTTTCTTTGTCCGATGTCAGCGTCAAGCCGTCGCGTTGCAGGCGCTCCAACGTGACGCCGCGCGCGAAGAGGGAAACATCAGCGCCGCCACGCGCCAACGCTCCCGCCATCCAGCCGCCGATCCCGCCAATCCCTGCGATGAGAACTTTCATCAGAGCTTATAGCTTTGGTCGATCTTGTCGATCTGGCGCAAGAGCGCATTGAACACGTCAGAACCGCCGCCGTACTTCGCATCGTATTGCAGGGACACGCGCGAACATTGTTCAAGCACATGTTGGGGCAGTTCGATCAATTCGTCGTTGAGGCTTTGCGAGGCGAGCTGAATTTCGCAGGCGCGTTGCGCCGTCCAGAGCGTCACAAACGCTTGCGACAGCGTTCGTCCGGTCGCAAGCAGACCGTGATTGCGAAGAACCAGCAACGGCTTGTCGCCAATACTCTTCAACAGTCGCGAAGCCTCGTCGGGATTGACCGTAATGCCCTCGAAATCGTGATAGGCGATACGTCCATGTAATTGCGCCGAATAGAAATTCGTCATGGAAACGCCGTTCTTGGTGCAGGCAACGGCGAGGCCTGCGGTCGTATGCGTATGCATGATGCAATGGGCATCGTCACGATGACGATGAATAGTCGTATGCGGCGTGATACCCGCTGGATTCACGGGAAAATCGGATGGCGAGAGCTTGTTGCCGTCGAGATCGATCTTGATGAGGTTGGATGCGCAAACTTCCGTGTAGTGAAGCCCGAAGGGATTGATCAGGAGATGCTTTTCGGGGCCGGGAATACGCAAGGTGATGTGATTGTAGATCATCTCCACCCAGCCGAGATGGGCGAAGATGCGATAACAGGCCGCGAGTTCGACGCGCGAGCGCCACTCGGCATCGCTGACACCGGCAAGGCGGCACTGACCGTAGTCAATTTCAAGCTTTGGTACGCCCATGGTGATCTCCTTCACATCATCTTCGCACGTGCGCCGCTAATTTCCGCTGTTTCGGATTCGCCCGCTCAAGCGCCTCGTCGCCACGCGTTTGCTTCGCCTCAACGAGCGTTGCCACGACGTCGTCGAGCTTCGCCATAAGGGTGCGGCACGTTTCCTCGCCCAATGTACTCTCGATGGAAGCGTAAACAACTTCGGACTCCCGCGACATCTCGTCGAAGAGAAGGCGACCTTTGGCTGTCAGCTTGACGATGACGACCCGCCGATCGCTCGGACTGTTCCTGCGCGTCAGCAATCCTTGAGCGGACAGATCGCGCAGAATGCGGGACAGCGACGGCGTCAACAAGCAGACGCGGCGCGCAAGTTCTCCCGCTTCGAGCGCGGCCGCTTCGGCGAGCGCGCGCAGCACACGCCATTGCTGCTCCGTCACGCCGTGTGCATGAAGATGGGGTCGAAACATCTCCATGACAGCTTCGCGGGCTTGCAGCAATTTTAGCGGCAAGGACTGATTGAGCGCGCGCATTGGCGTCATCGCTCAGGCTGCATCGACGTGAAATTCAACCGTGATCTGACCGCTCCCGCTGGAGGCGAAATATTCGCACAATTCCTCCGCCTTGCCCGCATATTTGTCCCAGCCGAGCAGCCCGAACAGCATGGCGGTGTCGGCCATCAACCCTTCGCCCTTGCAGAGCCGAGAATAGTCGGGAAGCATTTTGACGAACTCGCCATAACGTTTTTGCTGCCAAAGTTCGAGGACGCGAAGATCGACCTGGCGGTTGAACTCGCTCGACATCTGGTCCCACTGTCCATCGCCGACTTCCGTAGAGTTGACGAGCATGTGCGACAGCGAACCGCTGGCAAGCACTGCCACGCGCGAATTGCTTTTCGCAACGGCGCGAGCGACGGCCTCGCCAAGACGGCGGTTCTCATCCGTCGACGCGAAGAGGTTGGCCGCAATGGAAATAACCTTCTGCGTCGAGTCGCCATTCATGTAGTGCATCGGCACGATGGTGCCGTATTCCAGCGGCAAGGTCTCGACATGATGGGATATGACGTCGATCCCCAGCCCCTTGGCTTCCTCGGCGATGGCATCTCCCAGCGCCGGATCGCCGGGATAGTCATAAGCCATATTCTGAATCATATGCGGCGCTTCGTGGCTCGTATAAACGCCGCGATGCCGGAGATTTGCATTGAGGTGAAAGCCGAAATTCGAAAGCCAATGCACGTCGAAAACGATGAAGGTATCAGCGCCGCGCGCGCGGGCGCGGCGTCCGAGCTCCTTGAGCGAGTGGATCGGTCCATCGCGGCGGCCCTTCAGCGGCCCTTCGCGCTCGGAGATCAGCAGCGACGGCACATGTGTGATCTTCGCAGCAAGAACGATGACGCCCATGATCGATCCTCCGGTATCCGTTGCAGCGCTGGCTGCGCTGCGCTCTCCATTAAGCCTTGCGAGGCAGCCTTCGCTTGACTTCGGTCAACATGCTTCACAGCGGCAGAGGCTTCCGCACGCCGAAGCGGTCGGCGAGTGCGTTCACGCCCTGCGACAGAATTCCAATATCGGTCCCGACCGAAACGAACTGCGCGCCAAGTTCGAGATAGCGCCGCGCAGCCGGCTCATTGACCATGAGAGAGCCCGGCGCCTTGCCGGCCTGCCGAATCCTGACGATGCATTCTTCGATGAACTTCTGCACATCGGGATGCATGGGATTGCCGAGATGACCGAGCGCCGCGGCCGTATCGGAAGGTCCGATAAAGACGCCGTCAAACCCTTCAACCGCCAGTATCGCGTCGAAATTGTCAAAGCCCTTGCGCGTCTCGATTTGCAGCAAAAGACAAACCTGCTCGTCCGCCGTCTTGAGGTAATCGGAAATATGGCCGTAACGGGCCGCGCGCGTTGCGCCGGCAACGCCGCGAATGCCGCGCGGCGGATAACGCACGGCCTCAACGAGACGTTTCGCCTGCTCCGCCGTCTCGACGATGGGAATGAGAATGTTCTGGGCGCCGAGATCCAATAGTTGCTTGATCATATAGGTCTCGCCGATGGGCGGACGCACGACAGCGGGCGCGCGATAGGGAGCGACCGCCTGCAGAAGATTCAAAAAAATCGGAATATCGATGGGACAATGTTCGCCATCGAAGGTCAGAAAATCATAGCCGGAACCGGCACAGAGCTCTGCGGTGTAGGGATTGCCGAGCGACATCCAGAAGCCGACAAGCTGTTTGCCGTCTTTCATCGCCTGTTTGAATGCATTATGCGGTGCGGGCATTTGATCCTCTTTTATTCAATCACGCAAAGTGACAGCTGACCGTGCCCCAGGGGCCATAGTCGGCGTGGAACGTGTCGCCCTTGCGCGCTTCGATTGGCCGGATGAACGAGCCGGCGAGAACCACCTGCCCGGCCTCCAGCGATTTTCCATATTGCGCCATACGATTGGCAAGCCAGGCAATTCCCATGGCGGGATGATTGAGCACGCCGGCGGCAAGTCCGGTTTCCTCGACCTGCGCATTGCGGAAGACGACGGCGCCGACCCAGCGCATGTCCGTATCGTCGGGTTTGAAGGCGCGCCCGCCCAGCACAATGCCGGCGTCGGCGGCATTGTCGGCAATCGTATCGAACACAGTGCGCGTCTTCTTCGTCTCGGGATCGACGCGCAGGATACGCGTATCCAGAATTTCGAGCGCCGGCGTCACATACTCCGTCGCTCGCAAGACATCGAACACACTGCAGTTCGGTCCCGACAAACGCGATTTCAGCACGAAGGCGAGTTCGGCCTCGATGCGAGTCTGGATGAAGCGGTCCGTGGGAATATCGCTGGCGTCGGGAAAGAACATATCGTCCAGCAGGAAACCGGAATCGGGCATGTCGATATTCAACGCATATTGCATCGCCTTGGACGTGAGGCCGATCTTGTGGCCGAGAACCTTGCGGCCGCTTGCGAGCTTGATGTCCAGCCATGCGTTCTGAATCGCATAGGCGTCATCCATGGCCATATCCGGATGGTCGAGCGAAATCATCCGGATTTGCTTGCGCGTGCGCTCGGCCCCCTCGAGGCGGCGAGCCGCCGCTTCGATCTCAGGCTTGCCAAGCATTGCTCACACCCGTCTCGTCCGCAATCTCGTTGCGCAGCGTGCCAACGCCTTCGACGCCGACCTCAAGCACGTCGCCGGGCTTCAGCCAGATCGGCGGGTTCGAACTGACGCCAGTGCCGACAGGCGTGCCGGTCAAAATGATGTCGCCGGGATAAAGCGTCGTGAAGGCCGACACATAGGCTATGATGAATCGGAACTTGTAGATCATCCGCGCCGTGCGATCGTCCTGCCGCAATTCGCCGTTCACTTTCGTCGTCAGATGAATATCGTCGAGCTGCGACGGCTTGGCGAAGGGAACCATCCACGGCCCGATCGAGCCGGATGCGTCGAAATTCTTGCCTTGCGTGACGTTGAAGCGCGAATGTCGCAACCAGTCGCGAATTGTACCTTCGTTGCCGGCTGTCACGCCGGCAATGTGATCGTATGCATCTGCCTCGCGAATGCGCCGGCCGGTCTTGCCGATGACGATAGTCACCTCACCCTCGTAATCCAGCTGATCGGACTCCGGCGGACGCAGGATCTTCTCGTTATGTCCGACGAAAGAATTCGTCGCCCGAAAGAAAATACCCGGATATTTCGCAGCCGCATTGCCTTCCGAATATTCCTCGTTGCGTGCGGGATAATTGATGCCGATGCAGATGATCTTGCGGGCGTTCGGCACGGGAATTTCATAACGGATAGCAGACAGTGGATGATCCACTGTGGCCGACGCGGCAGCGTCAATCGTGCGAACCAGCGCGCCGGCATCGAGCACATCCCGCAAGGTCGGGAATTGCGGGTTGCGCCGCCCGAGGTCTACGAAACCGTCATCGCGCACGAGGCCCCAGGCGGACCTTCCCCCGACAATGCAACTCGCCACGCGCATTTGCGAATCCCCCATATGCGTTCTCCCAAATTCAATCTTATTCGATTCAGGCAAGCTCGCTTAAACCCGGACGCCATGCGCCAGCGTACGCCGCTGCGCCTTCGGAATATTATTAACACGTTAAGTGTATTGCCGGCAAGCCGTTCCGGTTGGCTTCATTTCTCCTGCATCGCAGCGAGAATTTCGGCAGAATGGTCCCGCACATAGATCCGCCACCACGCCGTGAATGCAGCCGGCCTCGCCGCAATGGCTTCACGCAATTCTGCAAACGTCATCCATTCATAGCCGTCGGCCTCATCGGGGTTCGGCCGCACGGGCCCCCGATAAAAACCTGAAAAAACATGCACCAGTTCGTGCTCGGTCAGCCCCTCGCCGACGCCTTCCCGATACACAGTGCGAAATACGAAACGCAACCGGCAGACTATGCCCATCTCCTCGCGCAAGCGGCGTTGCGCGGCCTCCAGCGGAGGCTCGCCGGGGCGCGGATGACTGCAGCAGGCGTTGGTCCATTGACCCCGCGAATGATATTTCTGCGCCTGCCGCTTCTGCAGCAACAGGCGGCCCTTGCCATCATGGACGATGACGGAAATCGCGCGGTGCAAATTGCCGTCCCGGTGAGCGGCGAGCTTCTCCTGCAATCCCACTTCGGTATCGTTCTCATCGACAAGAACGACCTGCTCCTGCGCTTCCATATCGAGCCACTCTTTCGCTGCCGCGGCATTTCGCGCCGCTCCTTTTTCAGGCTATCCCGGCCATGCTAGACGAGGCAGAGTTAGGAAAATAGGGCGGCGGCCGGGACGCCGCAAGCAAGCTCCAGTCTTGCTGCATATGGGAAGAAGCGATGCGGACGGGGAAGCAATTTATCGAAAGCCTGCGCGATGGCCGCGAAGTCTGGCTGGATGGCGAGCGCGTGAAGGATGTCACCGAACATCCGCACCTGCGCCCCTCCATCGATTCGACAGCCCGCCTTTACGACATGCAATTCGAAGCGGCCCATCGCGGAACGCTGACCGTCGCGAGCGCGGAGACCGGCGGAGAAATTGGCCGTACCTTCCAGATTCCGCGCACGCGCGAAGACCTAGTCGCGCGACGCCAGGCGACGCGTTTGTGGATGGAAAGTTCGTTCGGCTTCATGGGTCGTGCGCCGGATTTCCTCAATGCCACGATCATGGCACTGAAGACCAAGAGCGCCTTTTTCGCCCGTCAATCACGCGAGCACCAGCAGGCCGTGGAAGCCTACTATCTCCACGCAGCGTCAAACGATATTTTCCTCACCCACGCATTGAACGATCCACTGCCGAACAAGACGCGGGCGCGCCACGCGCAGGAAGATGCGGGCGTCGTCCTCCATGGCGTCGAGGAAACCGGCAAGGGCCTCTTCGTTTCCGGAGCCAAGGTCGTCGCAACAGCGGCGGCCTATGCGAACGAGGCGATCGTGTTTCCGATGCCCAACAATCTCGTGCCGAGCGACGAGCGCCACGCGTTGGCCGCCTGCATCCCCATGGATACACCGGGCCTGAAAGTGCTGTGCCGCGCGTCATTCGCGCATCCCGGACGCGTGCGCGATTTTCCGTTGTCGTCGCGCTTCGACGAAATGGATTCGGTGCTCGTTTTCGACCGCGTATTCATTCCCTGGGAGCGCGTCTTTCTCTATGGCGACATCGCTCTCATCAACGCGATGTTCGCGACCTGCCGCGTTCGGGACATGACGGCCCATCAGACAGCGATACGGTTGCTGGTGAAGCTCGAATTCATTTATGCGCTAATGGTGAAAATCGCACGCGCGCTCGGCACCGAGGAGACGACCGGCGTTTCGCTTCTGCTCGGGGAGACGGCGGCACAGGTCGAAATCGTCCGCAATGCCATTCTGGCCGCGGAAGCCGAAGCGAAGGTCGATCCGGAAAACGGCATGATTTATCCGGATTTCACGGCGTTGCTGGTGCCGCGCGTCATGGGTCCGCGAATCTACGGCGAGTTCGTACACAGGCTGCGCCGCATCTCCGGCTCGACGCTGATGCAGGCGCCAGCCTCGCTCGACGATTTCGACAGTGCTGCCGGTCCTTTCATGAAGCGCTATCTCGCCGGCACGGGCGCGAGCGCCGAAGAAAAAATCGAACTGGCGCGCCTCGCATGGGACATCTGCGGCACGGAATTCGGTTCCCGGCATGTCCTCTACGAGTTGTTTTACGCAGGCGATCCCGACGCCATCATGGCCGGCATGCACAGGGGCTATGCGCACAAGGATGCGCATCTTGCCATGTTCGACAGGTTTATGAAGGGATAGGCGTTACTGCGCCACGACGAGACGCGCGAGCAGTTCTTCATCCGCAAGAAGTCCGGCGCTCGGCCCGCTGTGAATCACGCGCCCGCGGCTCATCACAAGCGCATTCTGCGTGACGCGCAGCGTCATTTTCGCATGCTGCTCGACCAGGATGACAGCCAACGCTTCTTCGCGGATCAGCTTTTCGACCGCCTTCAGGATCGATTCGATAATGATCGGCGCAAGTCCCTCGAACGGTTCGTCCATCAGCAGGATGCCGGGATTGCCCATCAGCGCGCGGCCGATCGAGAGCATCTGCTGCTCGCCGCCCGAAAGCTGATTGCCCCTGTTGCGCCTGCGGTTGCCGAGATTGGGGAAGAGTTCGAAAATGCGCTCAAGCGTCCACTTCCCGCCTTGCGCTTCAGCCACAAGAAGATTTTCCTCAACCGAAAGCGACGGGAAAATTTCGCGTGTCTGCGGCACGTAACCGATACCGCGGCGGCAGCGTTCGTAAATTGGCAGGTTCTCGATTTTTTCGCCGCGATATTTGATCTCGCCGCCGTGATACGTCGTGCGGCCCATGATTGTGGCGAGCAGCGTCGTCTTGCCGACGCCGTTGCGCCCCAGCACGGCCAGCGAGCCCTGTTCCGGCAGCGTGAAATCGACATCTTCGAGAATGACGGTCTCGCCATAGCCCGCGCGCAGTTTCGAAACGGAGAGAACGTCAGTCATGGCCGCCCTCCCCGAGATAGACGTCGCGAACGCGCTGGTCATTGGCGATCTGGTCCGGCGCTCCCTCGGTGAGCACCGCGCCCTGCACAAGGACAGTGATGCGCTCGGCAAAGCGGAAGACCAGTTCCATGTCGTGCTCGATAATCAGGATCGCTATGTCCTTGGGCAGCTCTGCGAGCACGTCGAGAATGCGGCCGGACTCGATGGACGGCACGCCCGCCGCCGGCTCGTCGAGTAGCAACGCTTTTGGTTTCAAGCCAAGCGCAATCGCGATTTCGATCAGGCGCTGCTTGCCATAGGGAAGATCGCGCACGACTGTCAGCGCTTCGTCGCGCAGTCCCATCTTTTCGAGATGCGACATCGCCTCGTCGCGAATGGCGCTGTAGCCGCTCGCCGGTTTCCACATGCGCAGCGCAACGCCCTCGCGCTCGGCGATGCCCATGGCGACGTTGTCGAGGGCCGGGAGACTGCGAAACAGCGAGGTGATCTGGAATGTACGCCCGAGGCCGCGCTGCGTGCGCGCCGCCTGCGACATCGTGGTGATGTCCTCGCCATTCATGAAGATGCGGCCGGAGCTTGATGGCAGCGCGCCCGTCAGCATGTTCACGAAGGTCGTCTTGCCCGCTCCGTTGGGGCCGATCAGGGCGTGGCGTGCGCCCTGTTCGAGACGAAAGTTGATGTCGTCGGCGACCGTCAGCGCGCCGAAGGCCTTGCACAGCATTTGCGTTTCGAGTGCGGGTGTCGCTAAGGCGCTCATGACTTGCGCACCCTGGCGGAAATCTTGTCGATGAGGCCGAGTATGCCGCCGCGCGCGAAGAAGACGACGATCAGCAAAAGGAAGCCCACGCCGAACGACCAGTATTCCGGAAACTGCTTGGCGAGTTCATCATGCGCGATGAGGTAGACTGTCGGTCCGACGAATGCGCCGTAGATGCGCCCGACGCCACCGAGGATGAGCATGACGAGCACGTCGCCGGCGATTTCGAAACTCAGCACGTTTAGGCCGACGCTTTGCGTCGTTTGCGTTAGCAGCACGCCCGCTATGCCCGCTATGCCTGCCGAGATTGTATAGACGACCAGCAGGCGCTTGTAGACCGGCGCGCCCAGCGCATGCATGCGCGCGGTATTCTCGCGTATGCCCGTCAGCATCGCCCCGAAGGGCGAATAGACCATGCGCCGTACGAAAAACCAGACGATGAAGAGCACGACAAGGCAATAGACATAGCCCGTCTTGCCGATGAAATCGAATTCGAACACGCCGAAGAGCGGATTGACCTGCACGCCCGGCAGTCCGTCCGCGCCACCTGTCAGCCAGTTCGCTTTGTTGCCGACTTCCATCATGATCGCGGCGATGGCGAGCGTCAGCATGAGCTGGGTGAGATCCTTCGTGCGCAGAACGACAGCGCCCGTGATCGCGCCGAAGCCCGCGCCGATCGCCGCGCCTGCAATCAACTGGAGAAACGGATCGTGGATCCCGGCCTTCACGCTGAGAATTCCGGCCGTGTAAGCGCCCAGTCCGAGAAACACGCTATGGCCGAGCGTGATGATGCCCGCGTATCCGAGGATCAGGTCGAGCGACAGCGTGAACAGGATGAAGATAAGAATGCGTGCGCCGAGCGAAAGATATTCGGGCAGCAGGAAAAAGGCTGCAATGGCGACCAGCCATGGCAGGATTTCGAGCACGCCGATGCGCGAGCCGCGCGCATAACCGCCGGAATGCATCATGAGCGCACTCCGAACAGGCCCTGCGGACGCCACAACAGCACGGCGATCGTCGCCGCATAGATCAGGAACGCACCGAGTTCCGGCAGCCAGTATTTCGTCGCGGTGTCGGCAATCCCGATCAGCAGCGCTGCGATGAAGGGCCCGCTGAGACTGCCGAGCCCGCCGACAGCGACCACGATCATGAAGTACACGAGATTTTCGAGCGGATAGGTCGACTGCACTGGCAAAATATCCGAGCCGAGCGCGCCGCCGAGACCGGCGAGACCGCTGCCGAGCGCGAAGGTCAACATGAACAGCCGGTTCGTATTGATGCCGACAGATTGCGCCATGTCGCGATTATCGACCGCAGCGCGCACCATCGCGCCCCAGCGCGTCCGTTCGACGCCGAACCAGAGGGCAGCCACAATGAGGCCGCTGAAGATGATGAGTACGACACGGAACGTCGGAAAATCCCTGCCGAATAGCGGGATCTGCCCCTTGAGATAATCGGGCAGGAAGAGCGGCGCAGCCTGCGTGCCATAGAGATAGCGCGCCACGGCGATGGACATGAAGATCAGGCCCATCGTGAACAGGACCTGCGGCAATTCACCGGCGGAATAGAGCTTGGAATAAAGGAGCCGTTCGAGCACCACGCTTGCGACCGCAACGACAACGAACGCGAGCAGAAGCGCCAGCGGGAACGGCACGCCATAGCGTCCCATGGCGGTGGACAGCAGCAACCCTCCCGCCATGGCGAAAACGCCATGGGCGAGATTGACGAACCCCATGAGGCCCATCGTCACCGACAGGCCCACGGAGATCACGTAGAGGATCATGCCGTAAGCGACCCCGTGAAAGAGGACGCTTACGAGCGAAGACAGAAAAGCTTGCATCAGTTGGGCCGCGGCTTACTTTTTGTCTTTCTGCATGATCTGCCAGGGATCCTTGACGGCGACGGATGCAGTCTCGATCTCGACATTCACCAATTCGCCGCCGACGCGGCGCGTTTCGCGCAGATATTCGTTCTGCACGATGTCGCGCGTTTCTGGATCAATGGAGATCGTGCCGCGCGGAGACTGATCCGTCTTGAAGTTCTTCATGATCTCGACGGTCTTCTCGGGATTGAGCTTGCCGTTCTGCTTCTTGATCGCGTCGAAGATCATGGCCATGCCGTCCCATGAGGCGGCGGCAGCGAAATTCGGCGTCGCCTTGTCGCCGTATTCCTTGCGCCATGCGGCGACGAAGGCCTTGTTCGCGGGGCGGTCGCCCGCGGCCGAATAGTGGAACATGGTGATCGTGCCGATGGCTTCGTCGCCGATGTTCGGCAGTTCTTCCTCGGGCACGATGTCGCCGGTGCCGATCAGCTTGATGCCCGAGCTCTTGAGGCCGAGATCGACAAAGCCCTTCATCATCGCCGTCGCCGTGCGGCCGGCCGGCAGGAACACCATCATCGCATCCGGCTTGGCGTCCTTCACGCGTTGCAGGAAGGGCGCGAAGTCGGCCGTCGCAACGGGCGCGCGGATCACGCCGACGATTTCGCCGCCGGCCTTCGTATAGGAAGAGGTGTAGGCTTCCTGGCAGTCATGGCCAGGCGCATAGTCGGAAACGAGGATGAAGGTCTTCTTCAACGTCTTGGCCGCCCAGGTGCCGAGCGGCACGCAGTGCTGGTAAATCGTGAAGGACGAGCGGACGTAATAGGGCGAGCGTGTCACCACCACCGACGTGCCGGCGTTGACCAGCACAGTCGGGATCTTCGCCTGCGTCGCGATCGGAGCGATCGCCATGGCGTTCGGCGTGAAAGTGATGCCCGAGAGAATATCGACCTTGTCGCGCACGACGAGTTCCTGCGCGAGCTGGCGGGCCTTGTCCGGGTTCGCGCCGCCGTCGTCACGGTTTATGATCTCGATCTTGACGCCGGGCGGAAGCTGGTCGGCGTGCAGCTTGATGTAGAGGCGGAAGGCCCGGTCGATCATCTCGCCGAAGCTCGCCTGCGGCCCCGAGAATGTATTGACGACGCCGATCTTGATGGTTTGGGCGCTGGCGCCCACCGTCAGCGCAGCAACGGCCACCGCCGCCACAGCCGAACGCAACCCTGCCTTCTGCATAAACCCCTCCATGCGTACGCGCCACCACAAGCCGGGCGGCGGGAACAGGCTCGATAGCAGGTTTTTTGGGGGCGAAATAGCCGGATTTCTGCGGCGGACACGCTGGTCCGCGGTCTCCCGCGCGGCTGTCAGGAACAATCCCCGGCGAGGCGGCGTTCTGCAACGGGGCTCAGTTAAGGAGAATGTCATGAAAAACTTGGCCGCAATCGGTATCGCCGGCTCTCTCTTGTTCAGTGCAGCCGCCATCGCGCAGACGGCGACAGTGCAAATCTCACCTCAACAGCGCACCGAAATCCGCCAGTACATGGTTCAGGAAAAGGTGCGCCCCGTCGTGATCCAGGAGCGCATGGCAATCGGCTCCACGATGTCGCCCAACGTCGATCTCAACGATTTCCCCGCCAAATGGGGCGACATCGGCACGAAATACAGATACGTCTACAGCAACAACAACGTTTATCTTGTCGACCCCGGCAGCCGCCGCGTGGTGGACGTGATCGAGTAACGCCCGTCGCTTCAACGCCTTCAATACTGCGCTCGCCAGGGCTTTACCGCCCTCGGCGGGCGCTTTCGTTTATTAACGCGCGGGCTGGCGGAAGTTGTTTGGTGGGTGATGTAGGGCTCGAACCTACGACCCGCTGATTAAGAGTCAGCTGCTCTACCAACTGAGCTAATCACCCGTCCAAATGGACAGCGCCGGTCATCTCCTGATGTCCGGCGCGAACGAGGGGGCCTTTAGCAAAGGTCGCCCCGCCTGTCCACCCATATTCCGAATTCTCGGCGTTACGGCTTGAGCCGCGCCGTCATAGGCTCCGGTTTACCCTTCAGCCGCTTCACCATCAGCTTGTTCAGCGCGGCCACATAGGCGCGCGCAGAGGCTACGAGCGTGTCGGGATCGGCGCCCTTGGCGGTCACGGAACGCCCATTTTCCGAGAGACGTACGGAGACTTCCGCCTGCGCATCCGTGCCCTCCGTGACGGCGTGGACCTGATAGAGCTCCAGCGTCGCCTCGTTCGGCACCAGCGCCTTGATGGCGTTGAAAATCGCATCGACCGGGCCATTGCCGACAGCCTGCTTCGTCTGCGACTGGCCATCGATGTTCAAGGTGAGAGTCGCCGTCTGCGGCCCCATGGTGCCGGCGATGACTGTCAGCGCCTCCACCTTGATGCGCTCGCCCGCATGGCCGATCTCGTCGTCGACCAGGGCCTCGATATCCTCGTCGTAGACGATCTTCTTCTTGTCGGCCAAAGCCTTGAAGCGGTTGAAGGCGTCTTCCAGCGAATTCTCGCCGAGTTCGTAGCCCATCTCCTTCAGCTTGGTGCGGAAGGCGTTGCGGCCGGAATGCTTGCCCATGACCAGCGACGTCTTGGACACGCCGACGCTCTCTGGGGTCATGATTTCATAAGTCAGCGCATTCTTCAGCATGCCGTCCTGATGGATCCCGCTCTCATGCGCGAAGGCGTTACGGCCGACGATGGCCTTGTTGTACTGCACCGGAAATGACGTGACGGCAGACACGAGCTTCGACGCGCGTGTCAGCATCGATGTCTCGATGTTGTTGCTGTAGGGCAAAACGTCTGCGCGGGTGCGCAGCGCCATGACGACTTCTTCCAACGCCGCATTGCCGGCGCGTTCGCCGATGCCGTTGATCGTGCATTCGATCTGCCGCGCGCCGCCGGCCAGACCCGCCAGCGTATTCGCCACCGCGAGCCCGAGGTCGTTGTGGCAATGCACGGAGAAGACCGCCTTGTCGGAATTCGGGACGCGCTCGCGCACGGTGCGGAAGATGCGTTCGTATTCTTCAGGCACGGTGTAGCCGACCGTGTCCGGAATATTGATGGTCGTCGCGCCAGCCTTGATCGCGGCCTCGACGGTGCGGCAGAGAAAATCAATGTCCGTACGCGTACCGTCTTCCGCCGACCATTCGACATCCTCGACATAGTTGCGTGCACGCGTCACCTGCGCCGTCACCATCTCCAGCACTTCCGCCGGCTCTTTCTGCAGCTTGTATTTCATGTGCAACGGCGAGGTCGAAATGAACGTATGGATGCGCGGGCGCACCGCATGCTTCACGGCCTCCGCGCAGCGGTCGATATCCTTGAAGGCGGCGCGGGCGAGGCCAGCCACCGTCGCGCGTTTCACACGCCTGGCGATCGCCGACACGGCCTCGAAATCGCCTTCGGAAGCAATTGGAAACCCGGCCTCGATGACATCGACGCCCAAGGCGTCCAGGAGGTCGGCGACCTCGAGCTTTTCCTCGAAGGTCATGGTCGCCCCGGGCGACTGTTCGCCGTCGCGCAGGGTGGTGTCGAAGATGATCACGCGGTCGCGGTTGGACGACACGGAAGACTGGTTATCGTTGGACATGAAACTGATCCTGATCACTTGGCGCCGCTAGCTTTGCAATGGAGCGCCCGTTGGCTTCAATCGGTTGCGATCCCCTGAGCGCCAGGGCGAATGCCCGGCCGGCCCTCAGGGGCGGCTAAGAAGCAGAAGGGCAGTATGCGAGGAGGCAGCCGCAGACGCGCGGGCAGCCGGTGCGGCGCCCCTGTCCATCATGCGATTTGTGGCGAAATCAGCCACGCCAAAACTCCCGCTGCGCCGGCCGAGAGGCCAGCTACCGCCTAAATAGCCGCAATAACCTGCATTTTGCAAGCGGGATCGCACTAGACCGCCGATCCGCGGTTAACGGCACGACGTGACGCAAGGAATCCGCGGCAGGCGGCCGATCAACAATCGAGACGACGGCCTAGGCGCTTTTCGCGGCCAGATTCATCGCAACATGGATCAAATCGGTCGCCAGCGCGGTGTCGCAGAACTCGATCATATGCGCTACCTTGCCCTCGCGGAAAGTAACGAGATCGAAGAGATCGGTCTCGACGATCTGGTTCGTCGGGATGAAGCGCTGCCGGGTCCGGTAGCGGACGGCCGCGCGATTGCCGTCGATGACGAGATCCAGAATTTCGTGGTCGATCCACTCCCAGGCTTCGACAAGCGATTTCATGAGGCTGCGGATACCCTCCGCTGCGTCCACACGCGTCGCTATGCGGCCCGGGCCGGCCGCTCCTGCCAACTCGAAGACAGCATCATGCGCGAACAATTCGGCCGCCAAAGCCGCATTGTTCATTTTCCGGACGGAATAAATATGATCGACAAGCGCTTGGACAGTTGTGCGATCCAACAGTGCCTCCATCAAGTAATCGTCAAGGCTTTGCCCGGTGCGGCCCTCATGTCAACGCTGTCAATGGCAATGCATACGATTGCAAATGTAACAACCTATTGATCGAAAATTTTCGTCAACTCCGCCGCCACTTCCTTTGGCAAGGATACAGTCTTTGCCGCGGCCGCTGCCGCTTCCTCGCCGCTTGCCGGGATGATGTCGTGATTGCGCTTTTTCGCGGCTTCGATAAACGCCGGATCTTTCAGCATCGCCTGAAACGCGGCGCGCAAGGCCGCAACACGGTCGTCCGGCATGCCCGGAGGCCCAATCAGAGAGCGTCCCATCAGCGCGGATGATGACATGAATTCCAGCATCTGCCGCTCACGGTCATTGCGCGCGAGATCGAGCAGCAATTGTACGTTGGGAATGCTCGGGTCCTTGCGCAGATTGATCTGCAGCATGTGCACGAACTTGCCGTCCTCGACTTCCTTCGCGCGCGTTTGTGTCCAGCCGACCAACGAACCGGCGCGGCCATGGGCCTCGCCCCGCTCCATCGCAAGCGTCATCTCGCCCATCGCCTGATAGCCGCCAACGATCTTGAATTTCGTGCCGTAGACCGCGTTCAGCAAGGTCGGCAATTGATGCGTGATCGAACCACGGCCCGTGGAGGCGACGATCACCTCTTTCGATTTCGCGCCTTCGACCGTCGTCGCCGGCGCATTCGAAGTGACGGTCAGCGTCGACGTGATCATGCTGAGCACGCCAATCCACTTCATCTTCGCCATGTCGAATTGGATGCCTTCGGGCTTGAGCACCTGCTCGCCGGCGAGCGTCTCATGTACCGCGCCCAGGACCGTGCCGTCCTGCGGGGCGACATTGGCCAGATGATTGGCGGCGCGAACACCGCCCGCGCCGGGCATGCTTTGCAGGATCAACGTCGGCTTGCCCGGAATATGCGGCCCCAGAAAGTCGGCCGCGAGTTGCGCATAGGTGTAATAGGTCGACGCAGGTCCGGTGGAAACGACGACGCGGACCGTCTTGCCTTTATAGAAGTCCTCGACCGATTGCGCCGATGCGCCCTGCCCGAGCATGATAGCCAGGAGGGGGATCGAAAGCGTCCCGGCGCGCAACGAAGTTCTGATCGGCATATGACTTTCCTTCCCGCAACGTCTGCGAAGCACAAACACAACTATTCCTGCACAACTATTCCTGCACAACTATTCCTGCTGCTCGCCCGCTTCCACTATCAGCTTCTTCCATCGCACGAGATCGTCGGCGACCATTTTCTCCTGTTCGGCGATGGTCATGTCGAGCGGCACACCGCCGGCCTTCAGCCAGAAGGCGCGAACCTCGGGATTGTCGGCGATCTTCTTCATCTCGGTACGCATGCGCTCGATGATCGGTTGCGGCGTTCCCGCCAGGGCGAACAACCCAAACCAGCTCTCCTGATCGAAATCGGCGATGCCGGTTTCCCGCACAGTTGGAACATCAGGATGATAGGGGAGACGCTTCTTCGCCGAAACGACGATCGGCCGCACGCGGCCGGCTTCGATAAGGGGCCGCGCCGTCGAAGAGTTGTCGAAATAGAGATCGATCCGCCCCGCCAGCAAATCCTGGTGCACGGCCTGCGCGCCGCGATAGGGAACGGAAGTGAGCTTCGCGCCGGTGATATGCGACAGCACCGCCATCGCCACATGCTGTCCCGTGCCCTTGCCGCCGCCGAAATTCAGCTTCTCCGGATTGGCCTTCGCAAAATCGATCACGTCCTTCAGAGACTTGAACTGCGAATCCGGCGGCACGATCAGCGTGTAGGAAAACATGACGGGGATCCCGACCACCTTGAAGTCGCGCAAGGGATCGAAGCGCAGCGTCTTGAAGAAGCCGGCGTTGTGCACGATGTTCGGCAAGGCGCCGATCAGGAATGTATATCCATCGGGCGCCGCCTGCGCCGCGACTTCGGTGCCGATCCGCGTTCCAGCGCCCGTCCGGTTTTCCACGATGACGCTGACGCCGAGCGCCGGGGCGAGCCTCTCTGCAAAGACACGCGCCGTGAGATCGAAACCGCCGCCCGGCGCGGAGGCTGCGATGATTTTGATCTGCCGTTCCGGCCAGTTTTGCGCGATAGCCGGCGCCGCCGCCGCGAGAAGGCCGAACATGCCTCCGGCAAGGGCTCTCCAAATCCGGCGTTGTTTCATCATCGACTCCTCCAGCAGATATTTTGATTTTTTGAGTTGGCCTTCATTCCGTCAGACCGGAGTCGCGCAACAGCTTGGTCCAGCGCACGACCTCCGCTTTCACAAAATCTTCCGTCTCCTTCGGCGACAGGACAAGAGGCTCCTGCCCGATCCTGCGAATGCGTTCGTGCATGTCGGGCGATGACATCATCTTTGTCATCTCGTCACGCATGCGATTGAGTGCTGCGGGTGGCGACTGCGCCGGCAGGAAAATGCCGGACCAGCTTTCCATCACGAAATCGACTGCGCCTGTTTCCGGCAGCGTCGGCAGCTCCGGCAGCGATGGCAGCCGCTTGCGCGACGACACAGCGAAGGCACGCACGGACTTGCCTTCGACAAGCGCTTTCGCCGTTGCAGTGGAATCGAAGAAGAGATCGACACGGCCCGCCATCACGTCCTGATAGGCAGCCTGCGCACCACGATAGGGCACGTGCACCATCATGACGCCCGCCAGCGCTTCGGTCGTCGCCATCGCGATATGCTGGCCCGAGCCCTTGCCGGCCGAGGCATAAGTCAGCTTGCCCGGATTGGCCTTGGCGAAAGCGACGACATCCTTCAGCGTTTTGTGCGGTGACTCGTTACGCGTCACAAGCGTGTAGGAGCCGAGCATGGCGAGGCCGACCGGCGTGAAATCGCGCAGAGAGTCGTAGGGCAGGTCTTTATAAAGGCCCATATTCAGCGCGATGTTGGAGAGGCCGCCGAAAATCCATGTGTACCCGTCGGGCGTGGCTTTCGCGACATAGTCGGTGCCCGCGCGAGTGCCTGCCCCCGTGCGATTTTCGACGACGATGCTTTGTCCCAATTGATGCTGCAGGCGGTCGGCCATCAGCCTCGCCATCGTATCGAACCCGCCGCCCGGCGGCTGCGGCACGACGAATTTGATGGAGCGATCGGGCCATGATTGCGCTTGCGCCGCAAGCGGTACAACAAACAAGCTGGCGAGTACGATCAGCCCCGCGCGCGAGACTCCATGAAAGAAGGTGTTCTGCATGCGAGCCCCCTCACCCTTCGACGCCCGCGTCGATCAGAAGTTTCTTCCAGAGGATGATGTCGTCGTTCACAAGCTTCTCAGTGTCGGCGACCGAAGGATTGATTGGCGTTGCGCCCATTTTGGCAAAGCGTTCGATCACATCGGGCATGGCTGCGACCTTCGCCATCTCCACGCGCAGACGGTCGACGATCGGCTTCGGCGTCCCCGAATGAACGAAAATTCCGAACCATGTCTCAAGCGTAAAATCGGCGACGCCCGTTTCCTTGACAGTTGGAACTTCGGGATGCACCGGCACGCGCTTGCTCGCGGATGTCGCGATGGCGCGCACCTGCCCGCCATCGACCAGAGGACGCGCGGTCGTCACATTGTCGAAGAAGAGATCGACGCGGCCCGCGATCACATCCTGATAGGCGGCCTGCGCACCGCGATAGGGAACGTGCACGGTCTTGATGCCAGCCAGATGCGACAGCACGGCCATCGCAATATGCTGGCCAGTACCCAGCCCGCCCGAGGCGTAGGTGATCTTGTCGGGATTTGTCCTGGCGAAGGCGACGAGATCCTTCAGCGTTTTCTGCGGCAGATCGTTGCGCGTCACCAGCGTATAGGTGAAGGCGACGAAGAGGCCGACCGGCGTAAAATCCTTCTGCGTATTGTGCGGAAGATCTTTGTAGAGCGCCGGATTGAACACGATGTTGGGCGAAGCGCCAACGAGCAGCGTATAACCGTCAGCCGGCGCCTTCGCGACGAAATCCGTTCCCGCGCGGGTGCCCGCGCCTGTCTTATTTTCGACGACGACGCTCTGCCCCAGAAGTTGCGACAGCTTGTCGGCTGCAACGCGCCCGACGAGGTCATAGCCGCCGCCAGCGGGTTGGGGAACAACGAGCCTCAACGGCCGGTCGGGATAGGTCTGCGCCAATCCGATCGACGCGGACAGCAAAAAACCCACTAAGCCAGAAATGGCCGAAACAGCCTTCACGCACCCCTCCCTCGATATCGGGGAGAAACCCTCCAGGCCCCTCCCGTCTCCCTCGCTGGGAGACTAGGAGGAGAATGCGCTATCTGCAAACCGCTTTTTCGCGTCTCTCACTCCGGCTTGTAATCGGTGCGCGGCGTGTTCGCGATCTTGATGAGTTCCTGCGCGGCTTTGCGATCTTCCTGCACGAAGGCCACGAATTCTTCCGGTGACGTCGGCGCGGCGAGAGTCGCCTGCCCTTCCAGACGCGCCATGAAAGCCGGATCGCGCAACAGACGCGTGAATTCCGCATTCAGCTTTTCGATGATCGGACGCGGCGTGCCGGCAGGCGCGGCAAGCCCCCACCATCCGCGCGCCTTGTAGCTGCCGAGGCCTGCCTCTTCGAAGGTCGGCACATCCGGAACGAGGGACGACCGCTTGGGCGCCATCACCGCCAGAAGCTTGACCTTGCCGCCCTGCACCAGCGGCAGGAAGTTTCCGAGCCCCATATTGCCGATCTGCAGATCGCCGGCGGCAAGCGCCTGCGCAATCGGACCGCCGCCACGGAACGGCACGGCTGCTATTTTCGTGCCCCACTGGTTGTTGGTCCATTTCAGAAAGAGTTCGGGAAACGAGCCTGCGCCGAGCGTTCCGAAGTTGAAAGCGTCGGGCTTTGCCAGCGCCTGCGCCTTGAGATCGGCGACGCTGTTGATGCCGAGCGAGGCAGGAACCGCAAGTCCTTCGACAAGGAAGAACAGACGCGTGATCAGAGCGAAATCCTTGTCCGCGTCGTAAGGCAATTTGTTGAAGAGATAAGGATTGTACGAGAGCGTGCTGTGATAGATGACGCACAGCGTATAGCCATCCGCAGGCGCGGCCTTGCAAGCTTGCGCCGCAAGAATGCCACTTGCCCCGCCGCGATTCTCGATCACCATTGGCTGACCAAGGCGCGGCGCGAGTTCTTTGTCCATCATGCGCATGATCACGTCGGTGACGCTGCCGGCGGCGATGGACACGATCACGCGGATCGGACGATCCGGATAGTTTTGGGCCTTGGCCGGCGCGTGAACGAATGCGCCGAATGCCAATGCGATCGCGACGACCTTTTGCGCGATAGATTTCATATTCCCCTCCTCCACCATAACAAGGCTATGAACGGACGACCTCCCCGATCGATCCGCTGTCGTGCTGCGTGAAAAAGATGCGGCCTTTCGAGGTGACGGCTATGCAGCGCGCGCCACTGTTCGGCGTGGGTATGTCGTATTCGCCGATCATGCGACCGTCCGCAGCCATATGTGCGATCTTGTTGGCGAAATTCTCAGTCGCCCAGACATCGCCATCCGCCGTCGTGGCGACGCCGCGAAGCGAAGCCTCCGGCGTCGTCACGGGATGTTCGGTGATCTTGCCTTCGCGATCGACACGCCCCAGCCCGTTGGCGCTCGTTTGCACGAACCAGATGCTGCCGTCGGTATGCACCGTCATGGCGCGCGGCTGCGAACCTCTGGTCGGAATCGGATAACCGCTCGCAACACCGTCGACAGTGATGCGTCCGACATGATCCCCCGCCGCCTGGCTGAACCACAGCGCGCCATCGCGCACGACGATCGACAATGGCTTGCAGCCGCGGGGAATACCGTCCTCGTATTCCGTGACGTCGCCTGCGGGCGTAATGCGGCCGATGCGGCTCGTTTCCGTCATCGAAAACCAGACATTGCCGTCAGGCCCAAACATGATGCCGTCGGGCCCGGACTTCGGCGTCGGCAAATCGAATTCCGTTATATCCCCGGCAAGCGTGATACGCCCAATCTTGTTCGCAGCCTTTTCGCAGAACCACAAATCTTCGCGCGCCCCGATGATTCCGATCGGCATCGACTCTTTAGTCGGCGTCGCAAATTCGCTGAACGTCATGGACGTGAGATCGAGCTTGCCGATTTTCGAAGCGCCGCTTTCGCAAAACCAGAGATTGCCATCCGGACCTTCGACGCAGATATACGGACGACTGTCGGCGGAAGGAATTTTGTATTCGCGAATTGCAATCACGGGCGAGCGCTTCCCTAGGATTGGCTTGTATTGCCTTTCAATACAGCACTTTCACTGCAATCGACGATGACCGCACTCTTGCTGCAAGTCAAATCGCAACGCTTGCATCGCGTGCTGGAATGCCGCTAGTTTGCAAGCGGAGAAGGGAGAATACGAAATGAGAAATTCACTTTCACATCTTGTATGGAAACTTGCAGGAGCCGCAACGCTTGCAGTCGCATTAACGTCGGCTTCGCAGGCGCAGAACTGGCCTCAACGCAACATCACGCTCATTGTTTCCCAACCGGCCGGCAACAGTCCCGATGTGATGGCCCGGCTTCTGGCAGAGCGGCTCACCACGGAACTCAAACAGGGCGTCATCGTCGAAAACCGTCCCGGCGGCGCCAACGTGCCCGGCACACTCGCCGTCACGCGCGCCGCGCCGGATGGCTACACTTTCCTTTTCGCCACCACCGCCTCCATTGTGTCCAACGTCTTTCTGGTCAAAGGCCTTGCCTACGATCCGCTGAAGGATCTCGCTCCCGTTGCCTATATCGTGCGTTCGAACCAGGTTCTCGTCGTCAATCCGCAAGTCAACGCGAAGTCGCTGCCTGAACTGATCGCGCTCGACAAGCAATCGCCGGGTAAACTGTCGATCGCCGTCGACGGACCGCGCGCGCTCGCCGGCATCACGGCGCAGGCGCTCAATCAGCGCTCCGGCATGAAGCTCGTGCCCGTGCCCTATCCTAATGTGGGCGCAGGTGTGCAGGATGTCGTCGCAGGTCGAGTCGAAGCGGGTGTTTTTTCGCAATCCATCATCGAATCGCTGGTGCGCGAGGGCAAATTGCGCGCGCTCGCGGGCGCTGCTTTGACGAGGCCCATATCCATGCCTGAAGTCGGAACGATGAGCGAAACCGTTCCAGGCATCGATTTTTCCGGCTGGTTCATGGTTATGGCGCCGGCGGCTACGCCAAAAGACATCATCATACGCATGAATGCAGCGATCAACGCAGCGATGAAGGACGAGAAAATTCGCGGAATGCTGCCCAAGATCGGATTCGAGGCCAATCCCAACGGCCCCGGTTCGCCTGACGACGCCGCGAAATTCCTTGCTTCGCAAATGGACGTCTGGCGCGACACGACGAAGGCGCTCGGGCTGGAACCGCAATAAACGCATCTTGCGGATTGAGAGAAAACTTCGGGGCGGTTATCATCCGCCCCGATTTGCTTTCGATCTGCCCAAGGAGCCGCAGCATGACCTTCCGCGCCCTACCCCTCGTCACCATCGGAATTTCGCTCGCGCTTGCCGCCTGCAACACCACACAGCCGCAGGCGACTGCGGAGCCCGCACCCGTGGCGACAGACGCCTATCGCAACGCGCCAGCCGGCGTGACGCCACAGGGCTTCGCGCTGCCGTCGGGTACCGGATGCCAGGGCGATATCGCGCGCTGGTCGGCCATCCAGGACAACGACCTGAAGACCGGCCACGTGTCGAAGGGCGTTTACGATCGCATACAGGGCGAGATCAATGAGGCGCGTGCCGCCTGCACCGCTGGCAACAGCGCGCAGGCGAGCGCCCTCGTACGCGCCAGCCGCGCACGCCACGGCTATCCCGGCTGATCATTCCGGCAGTTTCTCGCAAAGCCAGCGAAGCATGAAATCCGGCATGCGCGCGGGAATGAGATCCGCCCGCGAACGTACGACATGCATGCCCTGTAATTCCGGCTGCTGCTGACTTGCGATATATGCATCCATGCGATCGCATAGCGTCAGCGCGTCCTCGCCCGCAGTCATGACTTTCATGCAGCCAATGCGCGGCCCGTGCAGGATGACCGACCAGTCATCCGCCATATGCAGGCAGCTCCCATCGATACCCGTTTCCTCCAACAGTTCGCGAGTGGCGCTGCCGCCAAAATCGACCTGGCCATTCGCGATGTCGCCGAGATCCGGCGTCCCCGCCGGAAAGTAGATCTGGCCGGCATTCGATGTTTGCTCACCCATCACGCCCAGAAGCCACGCTCCATCTGCGCTTCGCAAGGCGGCCATCGAAAAACAATTGCAGATGCTTGCGTCAGGAAAGCCGAAATCGCGCCAGGCGATGAAATTCGCGAAACCTGTCTCGAACGCCTGAAGCCGTAACGTTTGAACGCCTTTCTTTTCGGCAATTTGCGGGTTGCGCATGAGGAGAACCCGGCCATTGAAGAGTGCAGGTCTCTCGCGCCGCAGCTTGTTCCAATGCGCTTCGATGCGATTTCGCTCGTCCCGGACAAACGGCCAGTCGAAGTCCGTCACGGGACAATCGATATCCCGCACCTCAAAGATGCCGTCCTCGCGCAAATTCAAACTTCGATCTCGCCGCGCGAGACGATCACGGCTTCCCCGCCAATGGAGACAGAAGCCAGCAATCCTGAGGCGACATCCATCGTCAGCACGATCTTGCTCGGACGTCCCATTTCGATGCCTTGCTCAATGACGAGAATATGTTCGCCATCTTCCGGCCGTTCGAATTCCAGGGCAACGCCCGCGAAAGCCGCTGCGGCAGCGCCCGTCGCCGGGTCTTCGACTATGCCGAACGAAGGCGCAAACATGCGCGCATGAACATGATGCTCCTCCTGCGCCGTCTGCTTGGTGTAGAGATAGCAAGCGCCGCTTCCGGGCGGCGCAACCAGCTTGTCCCAATGGCGCATGTCTGGCCGCGCACGCGCGATGGCGTCGCGCGAACGAATGGGAACGAAAGTTACGGGAAAGCCGGCGCTATAGATCGTGGGGCGATGGTCGTCGAAGCAGATATCGCCTGCATCGAGTCCAAGCGCCGCAGCCGCAACAGCAGCATCCGCTTCGCCGAGTTTTTCAGGCAATCGCGGTATCGCAAATTGCGCGCGGCTGACGCGCTTTGCGCTGCGGCGAACCTCGCAGCTGACAAGACCGATTTCGAGTTCAAGCGCAACGACGAGTTCCTGCTTTGCCAGGATCTCCGCGCCTTCCGTCTCGGCGATCAGCACCGCGGTTCCGACCGTCGGATGACCGGCAAACGGCACCTCCTGCGCCGGTGTGAAGATACGCACGCGTGCCGTATTCACCGGATCTCGCGGCGGCAACAGAAACACCGTTTCCGACAGATTGAACTCGCGCGCGATCGCCTGCATCTGCTCGCTCGACAAACGTCCGGCGTCACGAACGACCGCGAGCGGATTGCCGGCGAAACGGCGATCCGTGAATACGTCAAGCGTATGGAAAGAAAGCCGCATCGGCGATCACTTGATCGTCGCTGCAGCCTTCTTCGCGAAGGTATCGACGAAGGTCGTGTTGAGATCGATCTTCACGTTCTGCAGGCTCTGTTCGAACTTCTGCAGCATCGCGAGCGTCGATTGCATGCCTTCCATCGGCACGATGCCTGTCTGCGAATAGGAGGCGAGCGAATTTCTTGCGGCGAGCATGTAGAGTTCGCGATCTCCCAGCAGATAGTTTTGCGGCACCGCGCCGGCGATGTCTTCGGGCTTCGCTGTCTTCAGCCACACCAGCGCCTTGTAGAGTGCGTTCGTGGCGGCCTGCACCGTGTTTGGATTGTCGCGTATGAATTCGCCGCGCAGGTAAAGCACCGCTGCCGGATTCGATCCGCCGAACAATTCGCGCGTGCCCGCTTCGGTGCGGGTGTCGATGACGACGCGCACTTCGCCGCTGCGCTCGAGGAAGGATGTCACGGGCTCAAGATGCGAGAGCGCCTGGATCTCGCCCTTCTGCATCGCGGCCAGCGCCGAGGCTGAAGACCCGATGCCGACATAGGAGGCGGCATTCGGCGCCAGTCCGGCCTTGGACATTGCGAATTGCACGAGCATATTGGTCGACGAACCCGGCGCGGTAACGCCGACCATCAAACCCTTGAAGTCGGAAGGGCTGTCCCACTTCACGCCCTTTTTCACCATCACGCTGATGCCGGGGAAGCGTCCAAGCTCCAGCACCGCGCGAATATCCTGCGAGCGCGCCTGCATGCGGATCGTATGCTCGTAGGCGCCCGTCACCATATCAACGGAACCGCCAACCAGCGCCTGAAGCGAGCGCGCGCCGCCAGCGAAATCCTGGATCTCGACCTCGAGCCCCTGCTCCTTGAAATAGCCCTTCTGCTCGGCGATCGTCAGCGGCAGGTAATAGAGCAACGCTTTGCCTCCGACGCCGAGCGTCACCCTGCTCTTCTCGAGTTTCTGCGCCTGCACCGATGCGGCGGAAAGACCCAGCGCGATCAGCGCCGCGCCAGCAATAGCTGCAATCCTCATGTCGTCCTCCCTTCAACACGTCCCGTCACGTTGCGCGCTCGCCGGCCTGCGGCCGCCATGCGAGGAGCCTGTGCTCCACAAGCGTCACGATCCAGTCGATGAATATCACGAATGCCGAGAGTACGGCCATGCCGGCGAAAACGCCGGTCACATCGAACGTGCTCTCCGCCTCGTGAATGAGATAGCCGAGCCCCGCCGCGGAGCCCATATATTCGCCTACGACGGCTCCAACCAGCGCAAAGCCGACCGAGGCATGAAGCGAGGAAAACATCCAGGAGAGTGCGGAAGGCCAATAGACATGGCGGAGCAACTGGCGGTCATTCATGCCGAGCATGCGCGCATTGGCGAGAATTGTCGGGCTAACTTCTTTTACGCCCTGATAAACGGCGAAAAAGACGATGAAGAACACCAGAGTCACGCCGAGCGCCACTTTCGACCAGATGCCGAGACCGAACCACAGCATGAAGATCGGCGCGAGAACGACACGCGGCAAGGCGTTCGCCATCTTCACATACGGATCGAGAATGGCGGCAATGCGCGGCTGGCGCGCCAGCCAGAAGCCAACGGCAATCCCCGCAAGTGAGCCGATGACGAAAGCCAGTATCGTCTCCGTCAGCGTGATCCACAGATGTTTCCAGATGACTCCAGTGGCAAAAAATTCGTAGACGCGCACGATCACGGCCGTTGGCGTCGAAAAGAAGAACTGGATCTTCTTGGGATCGCCGACAATGGGCCAGGTCGCGACGGCGTACCAGACAACGAAGATGACGACGGCGACGGCAATCTGCCAGATCAGGAGATGGGTGCGCTTCATGCCCCTGCTCCCGCGATGGCCGCGAATTCGTCGCCGTAGGCGCGCATCACTTCGGCGCGCAGATCATTCCAGATCGCCTTTTGCAAGGCGTGAAAGCTGGTGTCGAGGCGGATTTCCGCGGTTTGCCGGGGACGGGGCAGATCGATGCGATGTTCGGCGATGATGCGCGATTGCGGCCCGGCGGACATCACGACCACCCTGTCCGACAGCGCGATGGCTTCGTCGAGATCATGCGTCACGAACAGCACAGCCTTGCGATCCTGTTGCCAGAGCGACAGCAAGAGATCGCCCATCAGGACGCGGGTCTGTGCGTCGAGCGGACCGAAAGGTTCGTCCATCAGGAGGATGCGCGGATTGCGGATCAGCATCTGCGCCAGCGCCACGCGCTTTTTCTGACCGCCTGAAAGCTGGTGCGGATAGCGGTCTGCGAAACGGGAAAGACCGACGCGGGCGAGAAATTCACGCGCCCTGGCTTCGGCCCTCGCTTTCGTCTCGCCGGCGATTTCAAGCGCCACCGCGACATTCGCCAGGGCTGTCTTCCATGGCATCAGGGCGTCGGCCTGAAAGAGATATCCGCAAGACTTCGATATGCCCGCAACCGGCGAGCCTTCGACAACAGCGACGCCGGCCGAAGGCTTCAGCAGGCCGCCAATGACGTTCAGCAGAGTGGATTTCCCGCAACCGGTCGGGCCGACAATGGCTACGAACTCGCCAGCGCGAACCGCA
Organism: uncultured Hyphomicrobiales bacterium; assembly: GCA_903847605.1. GTDB lineage: Bacteria > Pseudomonadota > Alphaproteobacteria > Rhizobiales > Beijerinckiaceae > Terripilifer. Next base: position 46,271 of record CAINED010000031.1, read on the forward strand.
AGGTCGACATTCGAGACCGCGACAAAGCGCAACGCGCCCTCGCCGAAGCTCACTTCGATGTCGCGGAGTTCCACGGCTGCGCCTTCGCCGCCGTTTTTCGTCTGCATCCCAATGATCCCTGCGGGTCCCTCTACCTGCCCCTCAAGGACCATCGGCGAAGCCCGCCGTCAAGACAAGGGCAACTTGCCGTGCGTAAAAGCCGGAACGCTTTCAGTCTTGCGATTGCGGCCAATCCGCCAGTTGGGCAATCGCTGCCGTATCCATGAATGCCGCGTATTCGCAGATAAGTTCACCACGGAAGATGACGTGTATGAAGCCCTCGAAATGGGCTTGTGCGCTCGTGCCCCGATTGCGAAGAATCCCGCTCCAACGCATGCCGACCTGATCGTTATCAATCATGATGTGATCGAGTTTCACGTCTCGGTACTCGAATTCGATGGAGAGACTTTCGAGAACCGCCCGGCCCGCAGCCTTGCCACGATAGTTGCCGGCGAATGGGCTGAGCGCACGGTTGCCCACCAGCTTCACGACCACATCGTCTGTTGCGATGGCCTCCAGCACCTCGAACTGGCCCCGTAACCTGGCATCTGCCAGCTGCATGATCAGCGAAAAGAGCTTGTCCCGTCTGTTTGCCTGAGCGTTCAAATTCCGTCCCCACAATGAATTGCCGCAACTCCCCCAGCGGAAAACGAGCAACGGAAAACGGCCCCACCCCGCTCCGCAGTCGACGACCACAGTTGAGTTTCAGGTAGCACGGCTGACTAAAAACAGGGAGATGCCGTTAGGACAAAGTTCACCAAACGGTAAATGGCGCCGGCAGCATTACGAGAACAGCGCTCCGCTCAGCGCGGGTAGCGAAGAATGGCTGCGGAAAAGCTTTTTTGCACCAACGCTTTACCGAAGAGATCTTTCAGCGGCCGGCGCAAAGACGGCTGAACGTAGACGTATCAAAATGTTTTGTCTGCTGGACAATCAAACCGTTTTCGAAGCGAAACATGTCCCAGATTTCCTGCTGGAGGCTCATGCCGGTGCCGCGATGGCGAACTTTGGCTCGCACCCGCATCATGGCCCGGTCGTGATCGATCAGGACATCGGCAACCTCGGACTCGAGGAATTCCACTTCTGTCGACAGCCGCCGCATGACATCGACAATGGCCGGTTTGCCTTCGTAACGGCCCGCATAAAATATCGCCTTGGGATTTCCGAGCACATCGAGGACGGCGTGCTCGGCATAAGCATCGGCGAGTTCGCCGATGCGCGCGGCCGCGCGGAGCCTGTTGTGCTGACCAAGCGTGAGTTCGATCGTTTCGCGATCGAACACCGCCAATTGTTTCAGCGCGTCCAGACTCTGCATCGGTCCCCCACGAACCCTGGAATCAGTTGCGGTCCTTGTCGACCAGCTTGTTCTTGCCGATCCAGGGCATCATCGCGCGAAGACGTGCGCCGACTTCCTCGATGCCATGGGCATTGTTGCGTGTGCGCGTCGCCTTGAACGAGGTCTGGTGCACCTTGTTTTCGAGCATCCAGTCGCGCGTGAACTTGCCGGACTGAATGTCCTCGAGAACGCGCTTCATTTCGGCTTTGGTCGCCGGCGTGATGATGCGCGGGCCGGTGACATATTCGCCATATTCGGCGGTGTTGGAGATCGAATAGTTCATGTTGGCGATGCCGCCCTCGTAGATCAGGTCCACGATCAGCTTCACTTCGTGCAGGCATTCGAAATAAGCCATTTCCGGCGCGTAGCCGGCTTCGACCAGCGTTTCGTAACCGGCGCGGATCAGTTCGACGAGGCCGCCGCACAGCACGACCTGCTCGCCGAAGAGATCGGTCTCGCATTCTTCCTTAAACGTCGTCTCGATAATGCCCGCACGGCCGCCGCCGATGGCGCTCGCGTAAGAGAGGCCAAGATCATGCGCGTTGCCCGAAGCGTCCTGATGGATCGCGATGAGGCACGGCACGCCGCCGCCCTTGAGATACTCGCCGCGCACCGTATGGCCGGGGCCCTTCGGCGCAACCATGAGGACGTCGATGTCCTTGCGCGGCTCGATCAGGTTGAAGTGCACATTGAGGCCGTGCGCGAACAGAAGCGCAGCGCCGGGCTTCATATTGTCCGCGAGGTGATCGCGGTAAATGTCGGACTGCAACTCGTCCGGCGTCAGCATCATGATGACGTCGGCCCACTTTGCCGCCTCGGCAACTTCCATCACCTTGAGGCCTTCGCCTTCCGCCTTCTTGACGGTGGCGGACCCCTTGCGCAGCGCGACAACGACGTCCTTCACGCCGGAATCGCGCATGTTCAGCACATGGGCGTGGCCCTGAGAGCCGTAGCCGACAACGGCGACTTTCTTGCCCTTCACCAGATTGATGTCGGCATCACGATCGTAATAGACGCGCATAGTCTCAGATTTCCCCAGTTTGCCGGAATGGCGGACGGTCTGCCCGGACGCAGGCGGCGTCCGTCATGCAAAATCCCGCCGCCTTCTAAGCGCCCAAATCCCTGCCGTCAAAGGGGACTGCCGCAGGTAGCCGGATTTCCGGCCTCTGTGGCCATTTGTGACGGGAGAATTCATCCCGCCCATATTGACGTTGCGGCAGGAAAAATGATCATTTTCGCCGGTCGGACGGATATTTCCCTGCCTACACGGAGATAAACATGAAACGCGTGCTCGTTGCAGCCCTTGCTCTGACGGCTGCGGCTTTTGCCCCGGGCCTTGAATATACAACCACGGCGGACGCACAGCAGAACCGCCGGGTCCGCATCATCAACAATACCAGCTACACGATGATCAGTTTCCAGGCTTCCAACGTGCGTCGCAAAAGCTGGGAAGAAGACATGCTCGGGCGTAGCGTGGTACGTCCCGGTGGCTCATTCGTCGCCAATATCAACGACGGCACGGGCTTTTGCATGTTCGACCTGCGCGCCAAGTTTCAGGGCGGACGGCAGGCGGAACGCCGCAACGTGAACGTCTGCAGCGTATCGAGCTGGACGATCAATAACTGATCTGCTGCGTGACGGCTCTGTCTCCCGGCAAGGCCTGAAACGGGACGAACCTGCCGCTGCCCAGCGGCGGGACCGTCAACCCCGAGACGAGCCGCGCCAGCAGCGCGTCGGCCAGCGGAAGCCGCGACAACGGCGCGGCGATCCGGTCCCTGACGATCGGCAAAATCACGTTATCCGACTGATAGAACGGCGTGAACGCCGCGCTCGCCCATTGAAACAGGCGGACGTGCCAGCGCCGCAAGTCCGCATAATGGTTCAAAGCTTCCGGGACATTCCGGGCATTCTCCATGGCCAACGCCAGCGCCATCGCATCCAGGAGCGCCATATTCGCCCCCTGCCCGAGCTGCGGGCTGGTCGAATGGGCCGAGTCTCCCACATGCGCCAGATGATCGTCGTAAGGGCGCAAGAGCGTGAAATGCTCATAATGGGCTGGCGTGAGATCGTCCGGCGACCGGAGATGCTCGAGCAGAGGCAGGCATTCCGGCCACAATGCGCCTACCTCGTCCTTCCAGCGCGCAATCCCGTTGTCGCGCCAGCGCGCGACATCACCACGCCTGATGCTCCAGAAAAAGGCCGCCTGCGGCGCTGCGCCCGGTTCACGCGCGCCGGTCGGCAACACGCCGGCCATCCGGCTTGCGTGGAAATATCGCTGCTCCAGGGCATTCGCGGCAAAACCGCTGTTTTCCGTAAACGGAACATTCGCCCATAGCGCGCCATAGGTAAGGACACTTGTCGCAACCTGCGGACGCAGCGGCGAGCGCGCGCCCATCGCATCGACAACAAGATCGAACGCGCCGATGATTTCCCCGCTTTCGGTCGCGATCTCCCGCCGCCCCAGGGCCACTTTGCTGGCGGTCACAGCCGTCGAAGTGCGGATCGGAATCCCCGCCGTGTTGACCGCCTCGTGAAGCACGTCGAACAACGCCGCGCGATGCACGGCGAGACCTGCCCAGCCGCCTGCCATCGCAGCATAGCGGACATCGAGCACCACGCGCCCGGAAGGATGAGCGCGACCAAACAGGCGTTCGATAATCGCGCCGCGCTGCATGATCTCCTCGGCGAGACCCAGCGCGGAAAGGACACCGAGCCCCGTCGGCTGGAGGATCAGGCCGGATCCCACGGGTCGGGGCGCGTCGAAACGCTCGAAAAATTGAACGCTATGGCCCTGTCGGGCCAGAAAAAGCGCCGCAGCGAGACCCGCCGGCCCGCACCCGCAAATTGCGATCTTCAGAGGCGACAATTCGATTCATCCTGCGGGCGACTTGTCCTGCAGGAGGAATGCCAACCGCGTCCTTGCGTCAAGCCGGCTGTCAGCTCGCTTCCGGCCCGCGCGAGAGCGCCGCAATGCCCGTGCGCGCCAGCTCGACAAGACCGAGGGGCCGCACCAGCTCGATAAAGTCGTCGATCTTTTCCGGCTTGCCCGAGAGTTCGAACACGAAACTTTCAAGCGTCGTATCGACGATTTTCGCATTGAAGGCCTGCGCGAGACGCAGAACCTCAACGCGATTTTCGCCCTTGCCGGCCACTTTCACCAGCGCAAGATCGCGTTCCAGAATGCGGCCGCTCACGGTCAGATCCGTCACCTTGTGAATCGGCACGATACGTTCGAGTTGGTGGCTGATCTGCTCGATCGCCTCGGGCGAACCGGTCGTCACGATGGTGATGCGTGACCAGCGTTCGACATGCGCGACTTCGGCGACCGTCAGGCTCTCGATGTTGTAGCCACGGCCGGAAAACAGGCCCACCACGCGAGCGAGGACGCCGGGTTCGTTGTCGACGAGCACGGTGAGCGTGTGACGTTCGGCGCGCGAGGTCACCGTAGCCGAAGAATAGGGCGAGAGAGATGCTGGAGCGTTCATGGCGTGACCTGTTCCCTTGACGATAAGTGACGATTAATGCGCGACCACGACGACTGGTTCGGATCGAATGCGGGCAGCCTTGCGGGCGAAATTCCGGTCGAAACTGACAAAGCTTTCGGATGCGCCGCACGTTGCCAAATGCAAGGCGTCAGCAAAATCCAGCCCTTGCTTCGCCCATTCGATAGCGCGCGATACGGCTTGAGAATCGGCAACTTCAACGTTTCGCATTTCCATAAGGCCTTCGAAGGCAGCCATCACTTTCGCTTTGGGTATGTTCATGACGGCGCGAAGCACCCATTCCGCTTCGAGCAGCACCGTCGGCTGAACGCAAATCTCGTTCTCGAGAAAATATTTCTCCACGATCTTGTATTGCCGCTCGTGATCGCGAACGAGAAAACGGACGATCATGTTCGTATCGAGTGCGATCATTTCCGCCATTCCTTCCGGAACGATTCCGCAAGCCGGCTATCTATCTCGTCGAGACTGAGCGGTGGCCCGTCGTATTTCAGCGTGCCGCCGACTTTTCTTACCTCTTCAAGCGTCGGCAGGCGTCTGTCCCGCGCAGGTCTGCGAAGCATCAGGCCTTCGTCGTTGATCTCGACCTCAAGATCGGTTCCAGCTCCCCAATGCAATGCGTCGCGCAGGCCTTTGGGAATGACGACCTGGCCCTTGCTCGACATTTTGATCTGGCCCATTTCAGCTTCCTTCGTCGATCCGGCTTACCGCAGGTAAGCCTATCGTCTTACCAAAAGTTGGACAAGCTCCCGGCACCGGGCGACTTGCCTCACACCAGCATCTTGCCCTTCTCGTCGATCACCGAACCGATGTCCTGATCGACATCGGCGAGGATCATCTCGTTATGCGCCTTGCCCGAGGGGATCATCGGGAAGCAATTTTCTTCCTTGTCGACGCGACAGTCGAAGATCACCGCGCCGGGCGTGTTGATCATTTGCAGAATGGCCTCGTCGAGTTTTGCCGGATCGTCGCAACGGATGCCGGTCGCGCCGTAGGCGTCAGCGAGCTTGACGAAGTCCGGAAGCGAGGCCGAATAGCTTTCCGAATAGCGCCCGCCATGCAGCAATTCCTGCCACTGGCGCACCATCCCCATATATTCGTTATTGAGGATGAAGATTTTCACCGGCAGGCGATATTGATGCGCCGTCGACATCTCCTGAATGTTCATGAGGATCGAGGCTTCGCCGGCGATGTCGATGACGAGCGCATGCGGATGCGCCATCTGCGTTCCGATGGCGGCCGGCAGTCCATAACCCATCGTGCCGAGGCCGCCGGACGTCATCCAGCGATTGGGCTCGTCGAAGTGATAGTGCTGCGCGGCCCACATCTGGTGCTGGCCGACTTCCGTCGTGATGTAGGTGTCGCGATCTTTCGTGAGTTCGTAGAGTCGCTGCACTGCATATTGCGGCTTGATCGTCGTCTTCGAGTTCCGGTAGGCCAGCGAATCGCGCTTGCGCCACACGTTGATCTGCTTCCACCAGTCGGCCAGCGCCGACGCATCGACCTTGCGCGCCTCGCTGCGCCACAACCGCACCATATCCTCGAGCACGTGAGCGCAATCGCCGATCACCGGCAGATCGACCTTCACGTTCTTGTTGATCGAGGACGGATCGATGTCGATGTGGATCTTCTTGGCATTCGGCGCGAAGGCGTCGAGGCGGCCGGTGATGCGATCGTCGAAACGCGCGCCGACGCAGACGATGAGATCGCTGCCGTGCATCGTTAGATTGGCCTCATACGTGCCGTGCATGCCCAGCATGCCCAGCCAGTTCTTGCCGGAGGCCGGATAAGCGCCGAGGCCCATCAGCGTCGATGTGATCGGAAAGTCGGTGAGTTTCACCAGCTCGCGCAGCAGATCGCTGGCTTCCTTGCCCGAGTTGATGACGCCGCCGCCGGTATAGAACACGGGACGCTTGGCTTGCGCCATCATCTCAATGGCCTGGCGGACCTTGTCGAGGTCGCCCTTCAGCTTCGGCTGATAGGTCTTGTGCGTGACGTTCTTCGGGAATGAATATTCGCCCAAAGCGAACTGCACATCCTTGGGCAGATCCACCACCACCGGACCCGGACGGCCCGAACGCGCGACATGAAAGGCCTCGTGCAGGATTCGCGGCAGATCCTCGATCGAACGCACGAGGTAATTGTGCTTGGTGCAATGACGCGTGATGCCGACCGTATCGCATTCCTGGAACGCGTCGGAGCCGATGAGATGCGTCGGCACCTGACCGGTGAGACAGACGAGCGGTATCGAATCCATTAGCGCATCGGTGAGGCCGGTGATGGCATTGGTCGCGCCCGGTCCCGAAGTCACCAGCAGAACGCCCACCTTGCCCGTCGAGCGCGCATAGCCTTCCGCCGCATGGGCCGCGCCCTGCTCGTGGCGCACGAGAACATGCTTCACATAATTCTGGTGAAAGATCGCGTCGTAGATCGGCAGGACCGCGCCACCGGGATAGCCGAAGATCGTGTCGACGCCCTGATCCTGAAGGGCCTGCACCACCATTTCCGCGCCGGTCATCTGATTGGCCATCTTGCGTGCTCCGTTCCGGTTTTCATGTCCTGTGTTGTGCGGCATTTCGGGCAATAAAAAAGGCCCCCTCGGGGACCCCTAAAGCGCCTGTCGCGGGATGCAGGGTCTATCCCTGTCCCGTCCGAGGCGCTGCGCCTACTACAATCTTCCTGCCGAACATCACATGTCCTCGCGCGGCCATCATCTGCCACGTTCCATCGAATTAATTATCGTCAACAAAGCGGCAGGTCAAGCAATCTTCAGTTCCGGCGCGATGCGGCTTTGGTCGATGGTTCGGATTTCTCCGGTCAGAACGTCCCGGAAAAACGCAATCCGTGAGATTCCATTAACCATAAATAAAGCGTTGCGGTGGCATTCCTGAGCCATAACTTCTTTGGAGATCGATATGTTTGCGAAATATGTTTGCACCGCCGCGATTTGCCTGAACGCCGGTGCCGTCCTTGCGGCAGATCTCCCCTTGCGCCCAACTTTCACGCCCTCGACCACCCCCTTCCCACTGGACCCGCCGTCATGGGCCGGGTTTTACGCCGGCGTGCATCTCGGCTACGGCTCCACTCTCGACGACAAGGTCGGCATCCACCACCTCGGCCAGGGCGGCTGGACCGTCCGCAACGTCGGCGGGAACCTGACGCCCGGCGGCCTCGCCGGCGGCATTCAGGTCGGCTACAACTGGCAATCGGGCGCAGTCGTCTTCGGCATAGAGGCCGACGGCAGCTGGCTTTCGGGAAAATCGAGCTTTTCAGGCGTATATCCCGCCCCCATCGGCGGCATCGTGACGACCTCGGCCTCCAAAGGAGCAGCCGCCACACTGCGCACACGCCTCGGTTACGCCTTCGGCAATGTGCTGCTCTACGGAACCGGCGGCCTGTCGGTCACACAGGTGAAATATATGGTTGCGCCCGCGGGCGGTGTCGCCATGAGCGCAACAAACGCGCGCCTGGCCCCGGTCATGGGCGGCGGCGTCGAATATGCTTTCGACAGCAACTGGACGGCGCGCATCGAGGGGCTCTACACCCACCTTGGCGCCCGGCGGCTGCCCGCGACGGTCGCTCCGGGCGGCCAGGTCACGACCATCGAGACGCAAAGCCACTGGCTGGCCCGCGTCGGGGTGAATTACCGCTTCGGTGGTGGCGCACCGGCGACGGCGATCGCCGCGAGATTCTGAGCTGATTGCGGGTTTCGGCTCGAATCGGCGCAGCCTCGCTTGCGCCCGCTGCGCAGTGCGTAAACGAAAATTAAACCAAGGCGCGGAAAGTCGCGCTTTCATTGCGCCGCAAACAAATTAATCTGCTATATTTTTCTGTAACTTATCCAATTACCCAAGTGCGCACGAACAGTTTGCTCCACCCTGTTGCACAATAGCTACAGTTAGCCCGGGAACGCCGTGATAAGTTTCTGATTGAAACGCCTCTTCGCGCCCGAGGCGCAATCACTGGAGTTCGGACAATGTTTCTTCGCAAGTTGCTGTTGGCTGGTGTAGCCGGATCTTCGCTGTTCGCCGCTGGGGCGATGGCAGCCGACTTGCCGGTGCGCGCGCCCGCGCCCGCGCCAGTCATCATGGCTCCGGTATTCACCTGGACAGGCTTCTATGTCGGCGCGAACGTCGGCTACGGTATGGTTCAGGGTGATCGCGTCGGCATCCGCACCTTCCCTGCCAATGTTTTCGTAAACCCGGTTCAGGGCTCGGTCGACGGAAACGGCGTGTTCGGCGGTATCCAGGCCGGCTACAATATTCAATACGGTTCAATCGTGTTCGGTCTCGAGGCCGATGCCCAGCTGAGCGGCATTCGCGGCACGGCGACGGGCAACCTCGTCAACACACGCGCGTCCATCGACTGGTTCGGCACCCTGCGTGGTCGCCTCGGCTATCTCATCACGCCGAACCTGATGATCTACGGCACGGCCGGCGGCGCGATGACGGACGTGAATTATCGCTGGACCGGCGTTGCCCCGTTCGCTCCGCTGCGCGCCTCCAACGAGCGCTTCGGCTGGACGGCCGGCGGCGGTCTCGAATACGCGGTGAACAACAACTGGTCTGTGAAGGGCGAGTACCTCTACGTCAGCACCGGCAAGAACCGCCTCGTGAACGTGGCCCAGACCCATTCGACACTGGAAACACAGAGCTTCTGGGCGGTGCGCCTCGGCGTGAACTATCGCTTCGGCGGTCCGTCGGGCCCGGTCGTCGCGAAGTATTGAGATTTCAGGCATCTGCCTGATTTGACCGGCGGAACTCTGTTCCGCCGGTTTTTCATTGCGGACACGTTCGCCTCGCCACATTTGGCCGGCCTCATCCCATTCGCGCCGCAATATCATCGATTCATTTCCGCATGCGGTCCCGATTTGCGCCGCATGCCGCTGGCCTAGTTCTGCCTTCTGGGGTGCATACAGAGAGGCAAAACAAGCCATGGTTTCTTTCCGAAATTTCGTTCCGGACACGCGAACCACAATCGCGGCAGCGTCCCTTGCGGCAACAGCGATGGCGGCTACCGCAGCGCATTCCGCCGACATTCCTCCCCGCGCGGCAGCCCTTCCGCCCGCTCCACTCGTGGCCCAATTTCCGGTTTTCACGTGGACCGGCTTCTACCTCGGCGTAAACGCCGGCTGGGCCGGCGGTGCCCGCAACCCTACGTCGGTCTTCGTTACACCGCCCGGCACAGGCCTTAGCGATATCGGCGGCGGTCGACGCGAGGGCTTCGGCGGCGGCCTGCAGGCCGGCTACAACTGGCAGGTCGGCAATCTCGTCGTCGGCATCGAGACGGACATACAGGCGCTTGTTTCAGGCAATCGCCGTCTCGGCCCGGCGACGCTCCCCGATGGCACGATCGCAACCGGGCGTGGCTCCGGCGCCTGGTACGGCACGCTGCGTCCGCGCGTCGGCTATGCCTTCGACCGCACCCTTCTCTACGTGACCGGCGGCCTTGCCTATGGCGGTGGCAAACATTCCATCGCCACCATCGATGGCGCGGGCAACACGGCGGCGTTGCGCTCGGATAACATCCGCACGGGCTGGGCGCTCGGCGGCGGCGCGGAATATGCCTTTTCGCGCAACTGGTCGGCGAAGCTCGAATATCAATATGTCAATCTGGGCGCCGAGCGGATGACCGGCGGGGTCTTCACACCCGCGGGGGTTGCGACGGGCGCTACGGTCTCATCGCGTCACGAGAACAAGTTTCATACGGTCAAGGCCGGCCTGAACTACAGATTCTGACGCATGCAAATACGGCGCGGCGGTATCGTCTCGCTGCGCCGTTTCAACTCTCGAGCGAATTATTGCAGGCCCTGCTGGCCGAACGGCGACAGCAACATTCCGTTGCCGGTCCCGACCGACACTCCGACGCCAACCGAAAGCTTGTTCGTGATGGCGTAGTTGAATCCCGCATTCACGCTCGTGAAACTCTGCGTCGGATAGAGCTGCTGCGGCAGAACGCTCACCGTGCTGCCGGGTATCTGGAAGCCCTGCGCGCCAATCGGATTTGCGACGCTGGCGCTGACGCCGAGATAGTGCTTGAACCTGCCCATGTCGTAGCCGAACCTGAATTGCGTCGAAGAAAACTCCACACCGTTAAACGAACTGCGGTTGAAGAAGGCCGGCTCGTAGCCGCTGCTGCTTCTGAAATCGACGAAGAAATTATTGCCGAGCTTCTGGCGATAACCAGAATGGTTCACCAGACCGCCCCAGGCCGCCACGCCGGAATTGGTGAAGGAATAGAATTGCGCGCCTTCGCCCAAATCCTTCCAGATGTTCTGGGACGAAGAAAACGCCGCCGGGTTTTGCGCGAAAGCGGGCAGCGAAGCCGTCGAAAGCGTTTGCGCCGCTGCACACTGGGCAGCGGCGCACAGGCCGACAAGAAGGCCTGCCCCGGCACACAAACAGATGTTCGCTCTCATGGGGACAAATTAGCAGATTTTCCGTCCCCCGGCAAAACCCCGGGGGAACCTGCACACTGATCAAGTTTGCATCCGGGATGATCGCGCCCGCTTATTTTGCGCCAAGCAAGGCCTCGACCTCGAGCAATACGAATTCGTTGTCGTCAGCCTTGTTGGGATCGCGGCTGGAAGAAAACGGCAGGTTGTTGTCGTTACCGACGATGATGTGCCGGCCATCGACGATATCCACATTTTCGATGGTGAAGAACGGAAAGGTCAGCACACCGCCGTTCAGGGGCTTGCGCGCGATCTTGCGCGGATCCTGAATTTTCATCAGGTCGATGAAACCGATCTTGCGCACCGCGCCGCCGGCATTCCCATCGTTCATTTCGATCTTGACGATACGTTTGAACTTCGCAAGGTCATGAAAACAATCGGGCGCACGCTTTCCTTCCGGGCACGCTCTATCAGGCGTGCCTTCGCCGTTGTCGCGTTCGATGATCAGACCTGTCGTTGCGTCGATCATATTGAAATCGCCAATTGCCGTTGCGCCCGCTTCAAGCGGAAACTTCCAGTGCCGGCCCGTCCATTTTTCTTCGGCGACCGAAAACTCGAGAATGCGCAGAACGGTCTTGCCATCCAGCTTTTCCCAGTCTTTGGCCGCGGCGTCCCAGAGCGAACCTTCGAGCAATCCGTACAGGAACTTGCCGTCCGCAGACGCCGCGAAACCTTCATAACCGCGCGAGCGGCCGAGATTGACCATGGGAAGGGTCGCACCCGGATTGGGCGATACGACGCGAAAATGGTCGGGTGACATGACCGGCTTGCCATCGGCCATCGTTTCGAAAACGGCCTCAACCTTGCCGTTCATGTCCGTGCGGATGAGATAAGGACCGAATTCTTCCCCGATCCATATCTTGTTGCCGACGATCTGAAACCCCTCCGGATCGAAATCGGCGCCAGTAAGATAGCGCTTGTCCGTACCTTCATGGACGATGCGGAAAGGAACTTTCTTGTCGGGATCATGCAGGAACACGGTCTTGAGCGTCTCGATCCCGCCTTTGTCCCAGTCGATCCGGATGTTGCGCAGAAAGAGCATCGCATCCGGTGAATTGGCCTTCGACCCGAATCCATTATCGGAAATGGCCCAGAATGTTCCATCGGCCATCCGCTTGATGCCCGAATGGCCCTGAATGGGCTGGCCCTTGAAAGGAAGTTTGAGGCCTGTTGGCCGCCCGTTGGAAAACCCTTCCACGGTTTCAGGCGCTTCGACGCGAATACCTGTCGTGAACTTCCCGGACAGTCGCAAGTCCGCCGGCGCATCGACAGGCGCATCCATGAAGGTGCCGGCGGGAAGCACAGCATGGCCAGCAAGCCGGGCAGGAAATTCCTGCTGCTGGGCCAGCGCAGCGCCATAGGACAGAATTGCGCAAAAACAGGAAAGACCTGTAGCGGCCAATGATTTTGTCAGGGTCACGTTTCGCCTCCTGCGGATGATGCAGGAGAAAGGAGCACATTTCGCTATGAAACTACGGTGACGGATTTCCTTCGAAACACTGATATCCTCGCTCTTTCATCAGCTCGCGACAACGGACGGCGGGCGCGCCAGAAGATCCCGCCCCCTTTTCCCGACAGCCTCCACCACGCCATAGTTTTCCTGCGTGATGCGTCCGGCCGTGAGTTCGCCTAGCGCCCAGTCGAGATGCATGTCGAGATCGCGCTCCAGCGTCACGCGCTTTGGCCCGTCGGCTTCGGGAATCTCGCGAACCGACGCCAGCATCTGCGAAACGTGCTGTGAAAATTCGTCCCGATCGCCGCGCGAGGTGCGCGCGCGCCCGACGCCCCAGGCGACGAGCGATGCCAGAAGGCTGGCAAGAATGCCGCCATAATAAATGAAATATTCGAAGCGATCGAACAGCGTAAGTTGCTCACCGCTGAAATATGTCGCCGCGCCGGGATGCACCGGCAATAATTGCGTCTTGTCTTCCGTATCGGGCGCCTCGATCTGCGCCGCCGCCGGCAAGGCCTCGGCGAGCACGGACTTCTTGGTCACGACGATGCGCGCAATGTCACCGGCGAGCGAATTGCTCATCGTGCTGGACGCAATCAAGCGCAGCGAGAGAGCAACGGTGTTGACAGTGTCTTCGGGGATCGCGGGATTGCCGCTGATCGCGCCGCGAGGAACTTCCATCGTCTCGAGTTGCGGCAGCTTTTTCACGATGGCGCTGGCTTCGCCTATGTCGAGAAGCGACGGCGGCTTGCGCATGACCTTGCGCATGGAGCCTGCAACTTCGGCGATGACGCCGGTGACGCTGGCAGGACCGACGACAAAGGCGGCTACGACGCGCTTTTGACGAACGGCCTGCCCGACTTCGCCAGGCGGAACCACAACGCGCGTGATGCTCGTGCGCGGAATCGCATAGTAGTCGAGCATTTGATCGAGCAGAGCTTCGTTCTGCTTCTGCATCGGCCCTGCGGGAATGGCGATGGCGCGCTTGGCGATATCCGCGAATTTTTCAATCGTGGAGTCGGGCGGCAGAACCAGCGTCATTGCATCGCGCCGGACGATGGCGATGGTTTGCCCTTTCGTGCGCGGCGCGAGATCGCTGCGCGCGATCATCAAATCGATCGTACCTGCGTCCAAAGCCTTCGCCGCAGCTTCGGGATCGTCGAAATTCACCTGCCGGAAACGCATGCGCCAGCGCTCCGCGCCGATCAGCGGCGCGAGCGCGGTCATGAATTTTTGCGCCTCGCCCTGGTCGCCGCCGATGGCGACGCGCAATTGCAGACGCGGCGCAACCATGTGCGAAGTGACCCACACCGCGGAACACACGATCAGTACGATCATCGCGAGGTAGAACAGGGCGCGTCTGACTTTGCTTCGCTTCATCGTTCCCTTGGCGTCTGGCCAACTGGCGCCGGCTCCTGGCGAACCGGCCCCGCAGAGAAAATGGAACCGTCAGCCGCGTCACGCAATATGCAGACGCCTGACATTTGTGAGATTTGCAATGGTCTCGCGATTGCCAGCCAGCGCCAGCAGTTTGACCGTGCAAAAGGTCATCACGGCTTCCGCAGCAAAAACCGGGAGATAATAGGCTGCCCAGCGAGCCCAGTCGGCAAGCGGCGCGGGTTGGTTGGAAATCAGCAGCCAGAAGCCGACCATGGCGACGACGCCGGCATAATAGGTGACATCGAGACGGAAGACGCGCGCCAGCGTAAACCGCTCGGCGAGATCGCCGCTCAGCCTTTTGCCGAAGGTCATGTGCATGGCGACGAGCGGCAACATCAGCGACAGCGAATTGATCCCCCAATGCAGGAGATCGCGCTGTTCGAACAGCAGCGCCTGCAGGAAAAGTCCAACGCCAAAGCCGAGCAGCGCCGGCACGAAGCCAAAGATCAGATAAACGCCGGTCGCGCCGATGATATGCAACTCGGAAGGTCCTACCGGCTGATGCCATATCTGCATCAGGATCGAGAAGACGGCGCCCGCAAGCAACGTCTTCGCCAGCACGAAGGGGCGCAGCAGTTGCCGCGCCTGTGTCGCCATCAGTCCTGCCGCGGCGACATGCGCGGCATTCGTGCGGAGCGGTTCGACGATTCCGATTTCGATATGCATGCTCGGCCCTCCTCTATCCTTGCTTCTTGCTATATGCCTTCGCGCCAGACGATCTTGCCGCCGATCATCGTCATCAGCGCGCGTGTGTCGCGCAGTTCCGCCGGCGGAATGTTGAGCAGGTCTTTCGAGACCGCCACGAGATCGGCCAGTTTGCCGGCTTCGATCGAACCGCGATCCTTTTCGACCCCCAACACGATGGCATTGTTGATCGTGTACAGCGTGAGCGCCTCGCGCGCTGTGATCGCCTGTTCCGGTCCGAGCGCATAACCGTTGAGAGTCATGCGCGTCGTCATCCACCACATGGATTGAAACGGATCGAAAGGCACAACCGGCCCGTCCGATCCGCCGCCAACCATGATCTTGGCGTCGAGGAGCTTGCGGATGGGAATGGCGTAGGCGGCCCGTTCGTCTCCCCACCAGCGCCTCTGGTTATGACCCAGCAGCACCGGATGATCCTGCGCCGTGGCCATGATGCCAAGTTCCGACATCTTCGCGATGGCTGCATCGGTCGGCAGGAAAATGTGCATGATGCTCCAGCGCAGATCGCGGATCTTTTTCGCGCCCGCTGCGCGCTCATAGGCTCGAACGATCACGTCGATCGTCTCGTCCCCGACGGCGTGCGTCTGCGCCTGCAATCCGTTCTCTGCGACGAGCTTCAGGGCTTCAACCCATTCGTCCTCGCCGCCCGGCGGCAACAGGAGAACGCCGCGATAATCCTTGTCAGGCTGTTCGCCCGGCACGATGCGATAGGGTTCGCGCAACCGCGCGCCTTCGATTCCGCCGTCGAGAGGAAACTTGAAACCGTCGAAGCGCAACATGTCGTCATTACGGAACGATTTGAAGGCGAGCCCCTTGCGCACTTCGTCAGGCGTGATGGCCCGATAGAGAATATGTGTGCGCACAGTGAGGTCGCCCGAAGCGCGCAGCCGCTCGTAAAGCGCGATATTCGGTTCGCCTATTCCCGGCTCGACGACGCTGACGATGCCAAGGGAATTGAGCAGCTTCATCTGCTGCTTCAAGAGTTCCGCGAAGCGCTCCGGCGGCGGAGGCTTGGGGCCGACACGGCGAACGAAATAGGCGGCCGCTTCCAGCAATACGCCGGTCGCCTCGCCATTGGCGGGATCGCGCACGATCACGCCGCCCGGCGGATTTTTCGTTTCCTTCGTGACACCTGCCCGTTCCAGCGCCTTCGTATTCGTCGCGACGACATGCCCGCCGCGCGGAATGAGAACGGGATGATCGGGGGAAACGACATCGAGTTCGTAGCGTGTCGGCAACCGGCCTTCCTTCAGCAGGCTTTCATGCCATCCTGAAGATGCGACGACCCATTCTCCCGCAGGGGTCTGCTTTGCGCGTTCGCCGATGAGCCTCTGCACATCGGCGATCGAACGTGCGCCCAGCAATTGAACCGCGGGCAGATTGGTCGCTGCGAACGACTGGTGAAGATGCGAGTCGATGAGCCCGGGCACGATGGTGCGTCCGCCGAGATCGATGACTTGCGTCTGCGGCCCCGCCTGTTTCATCACGCTGGCTTCATCGCCCACCGCAACGAAGCGTCCATCGCGTATCGCGACGGCGCGCGCGACCGAAAAGTTCCTGTCGACCGTATAGATATTCGCATTGCGCAAAATTGTATCGGCAGTCTGCGCAGTGGCTGCGCCTGCAGCCAGACACAATCCTGCGACAAGACCTGCACGCAGCGAAGTGCGAGCCCAAATATGGAATTCATGCATGGCTTTCGCCTTTCGGCTGCAATCAGGAAACGGCGATGTCGCGCGCGATGATCTGCGCCTTGCCTCGCGCATCGACGGCGATGGTCCCCGTTACATCGATGGCGCGCAGCATGTTGAGACCTTCAGGCAATTTGTCGCCGATCACCGCTAGGCTTGCTCCGGAATCGTGGAACGCGCCGCACATCGCGCAGGGCATGGCGGGCTTTTCGTTGAGATCGAAGAGCACATTCGCGCGCATGGCGGGCGAAAAATAACCGCGCAACGAAACCTCTTCACCAACGCGCGCCTTGGCTGCTTCGGTTGCAGCACCGACTTCGTCTGCGAGATCGGAAATACGCGTGCGTGTTTTCGCGGCCAGCATTCCCGGAGAAAGCGCAACCGTGAAAGCAAGTCCGGCAAGCAATTCGCGACGGCCGATATTCACATCCTCGCAAACGATCCTGGCGCGCATACAGGCGCGGCGGTTCTGGCTCATGGCTGTCTCCCTATGGCTTCCAATGCCACGAGTAGAGACTTACGCCACAGGCCCGTCAACCGGTCCCGTTACAGCCGCCCGTGCGGCCTCGGGCGCGACCCACTCGAATTCCGGCAGTTGGTGGCGGAACCAGGTGAACTGCCGCTTGGCGTAATGGCGCGTATCGAGCTTGCCCTTTTCAATGGCCTGTTCGAGCGAGATTTCGCCGCGCCCATAGGCCAGAAGGCCCGGCACGCCATGCGCGCGCATCGCCGGCAGCGCAGGGTCGAGGCCTCTTTCGCCGAGCGCGCGAACCTCTTCCAGTGCGCCCGCGGATATCATGGCATCGAATCGCGCATCTATCCGCGCATAAAGTTGCTGCCTGTCGGGCGCGAGAAAGATGCAGCGGCAGCGAGCGGGATCAATCGCGGGTTCGCCGCGCTGCGACTGAAACGAAGTCAGCGACCGCCCGGTCGCAGCATGAATTTCCAGCGCGCGCAGGATGCGTTGCCGGTCGTTCTGCTTCAGCCGCGTAGCCGTCAGCGGATCTCGCGACATCAGTTGCTCATGCAGGTCCGGCGTCGCAAAGCCTTCGGCGTCCGCGCGCACACGCTGACGTATCTCCTCGGGCACTTTGGGAATATCCGAGAGCCCGTGTAGCAGCGCCTTGAAATAGAGCCCGGTGCCCCCGGCGATCAACGGAAACCGTCCCTGCGATCTCACCTGGACAATCGCGGCGCGGGCATCGGCAATCCATTGGCCGGCGGAATAGTTGATGGCCGCGTCGACATGGCCGAAGAGGAGATGCGGCACGCGCCTTTCCTCTTCGTCCGTGGGCCGCGCGGTGATGATCCGCAGATCGCGATAGACCTGCATGGAATCCGCATTGATCACCACGCCGCCGAACCGCTCGGCGAGCGCAATCGCAAGAGCGGACTTGCCGCTCGCGGTCGGTCCTGCAATTAGGATGGCTTCGAACACGGGATTCTTCTATCTGGCCGCCCCATGGAGGCGCCCGCACAAGGCGGATGACACGTGACACAGCATATCGCAACCCTCGTCGCAGCGCCGGGCTCTTCGCCGCTCGATCCCGCGCGTGTCGAGGCCGCAAGGAAAACGCTGGCCGGAGCCGGCGAGGCACGTTGGCTCGATCCCGGCATGGCCGCCGACATTGACTTCAACGGCCCGGCGGATGGCTGGCCGGCGCGGCACAACATCGCCGACCGGCTGCGCGACATCTTCGCGGAGGATCGCGTGGATGTATTCGTCCAACCGGCCGCCAGCCGCCGCAAGAAGCTGTTCCTCGCCGACATGGATTCCACCATGATCGGGCAGGAATGCATCGACGAACTCGCCGATTTCGTCGGCAAGAAAGCCCATGTCGCCGAAATCACCGAACGCGCCATGCGCGGCGAGATCGCCTTCGAGCCAGCCTTGCGCGAGCGCGTCGCCCTGCTGAAGGGGCTTGAAGAAAGCATTGTCGGAAAAGTCATCGCCGAACGCATCACGCTGACACCGGGCGGCGAAACGCTGGTGAAGACCATGCGCGCGAATGGCGCCTACACGGCGCTCGTGTCGGGCGGCTTCACACTGTTCACCAGCAGGATCGCCGTCATGATCGGCTTTCATGAAAACCGGGCCAATAGGCTCGTCGTCGAAGCAGGAAAATTCGCCGGCCTCGTCGAAGAACCAATTCTCGGGCGCGAGGCGAAACTGGCGACGCTCGTCGAATTGCGCACGGCGCAGGGGCTCAAGCCGGAAGACACCATGGCGGTTGGCGATGGCGCCAACGATCTCGCCATGCTCGGCGAGGCCGGGCTCGGCGTTGCCTTCCACGCCAAGCCTGCCGTCGCCGCGGCGGCGCATGCGCGTGTCGATCACGGCGATCTCACCGCGCTCCTGTTCGCGCAAGGCTACCAGCGGGAGGAATTCGTCGCATAAAAAGAAACCCGCGCCGTTTCCGGTGCGGGCCACTCACTTTCGCGGAAAGAACAGACTTACTCCGTCGGCAGGGCCACGAAGCGAACCTCGCCCTTGCCGTTGGAAACGAGGAAGAGCGCAGACTTGCGGCCCTGCTCCTTCACCGCGCGCATCTTGCGCACGACGTCCTCGGGCTGATTCATCTGCTCCTGATTGATCTCGACGATCACGTCGCCCGGCTTCAGTGCCTTTTCGGCGGCTGCCGAGGAAGGCGCGACGCTCGTGACGACAACGCCCTTCACGCTCGGGGCAATGCCGAAGCGTTGGCGCGCGTCGGCGCTGAGGGACGAAAACTCCATGCCCAGCGCCTTGCGCACGACATCGTCCTTCGCGCCCTCATCCACCTTGGCGGCGGCCGGCTGCGGCTTTTCCGTATCCTCGAGGCGGCCGAGTGTGACCTTGACGGTCTGCTCCTTGCCCTTGCGCATGATGAGAACGTCGACTTCCTTGCCGACGGGCGTCGAAGCCACGAGGCGCGGCAGATCGTTCGAACTGCGCACGTCGCGGCCATCGAATTTCAGCACAACGTCTCCGGTGAGAATGCCCGCCGCTTTCGACGGTCCCTTGTCGTCGACGCCGGCGATCAACGCGCCGCGCGGACGCCCGAGGCCAAGGCTCTCGGCGATCGTCTCGTCGACCTGCTGGATACGCACGCCAAGCCAGCCCCGGCGCGTCTCGCCAAACTGCAGAAGCTGATCGACCACGGACGTCACGGTCGCCGCCGGCGATGCGAAGCCGATGCCTACGGAACCGCCGGTCGGCGACAGGATCGCCGTATTCACGCCGATGACCTCGCCTTCCATGTTGAACAGCGGTCCGCCGGAATTGCCGCGATTGATGGAGGCGTCGGTCTGGATGTAGTCGTCGTAGGGACCGCTGTTGATATTGCGGTTACGCGCCGAAATGATGCCTGCCGTGACCGTGCCGCCAAGGCCGAACGGGTTGCCGACCGCCATCACCCAGTCGCCGACGCGGATCTTGTTGCTGTCGCCGAACTTCACGGCGGTCAGGGGCGCTGTCGGCTTCACGCGCAGCACGGCGATATCGACTTTGGGATCGCGCCCGACGACTTCCGCTTTGAGCCGGTCGCCGTTGGTGAAAATGACGGTCACTTCGCTGGCGTCGGCGATCACGTGGTTGTTGGTGACGATCACGCCGGCAGGATCGATGACAAAGCCCGAGCCCAGCGAATTCGACCGGCGCTGCTGCGGCGGCTGCGCTTGACCCTGGCCCTGGCCTTGCCCTTCGCCGCGGCGGCGGAAGAATTCCTCGAACAGATCGTCGAACGGCGTGCCGCGCGGCAGGTTCGGCGCTTGCGCGGAGCGATTCGGCGCGGCCTGCGATGCGGAGATGTTCACCACGGCGTCGGAAACCTTGGCGGCAAGATCGGCGAAGGATTCCGGCGCGCTGCGCGCCTGCGCCACCGGCGAAGCCGCCAACGCGAGAGCCAATGCGCCTGCCATTGCGCCAAGCCGGAGGGCGCGGCCCGTTCCACGCGCTTCACGCAAGTCCATCGCTTCCGCCATATTCAGGTCTCCCGATCATGCCCGGCGGATCGCCGGCTTTACGACCTCAATCCACCTTGAAACTAAGGCGGAATACCGGCGCCGGCCAATCACACCGCCGTGTTATTTCGCCCCGGCGGCCGGCGCCGCCGGTACCGGACCCGGAGCGCCCGGCGGGCGTGGCCGCGTCGCGGGCTCGCGCCCTTGCGGATCACCGAAGTAACGGAAGAAGTCCGAGGTGGGGCTCAGGATCATCCGTGTATCGTTGCCGGCGAGGCCACGCTCGTAGGCCTGCATCGAGCGGTAAAACGCGAAGAACTCCGGATCCTTGCTGAAGGCTTCGGCGAAGACGCGGTTGCGGTCGGCGTCGCCTTCGCCGCGCAGTTCTTCGGACTTGCGCTGCGCTTCGGCGCGAATGACCGTGGAGTCGCGGTCGGCGCGCGCCTGGATTTCCTGCTTGCGCTGTTCGCCCTGCGCGCGGAATTCCGCCGCCTCGCGCTGGCGTTCGGACTGCATGCGGCCATAGACCTTTTCGGAAATCTGCCTCGGCAGGTCGGCGCGACGGATTCGCACATCGACGACCTTGACGCCGATACGCGCTGCTTCCTCGTTCACAAGCCTTGTGATCTGAGACATCACCGAGGGCCTCTTGACGGTCTTGCCGCTTTCCTCGACCTCGGTTTCGCGATCGCGCTCGCGGATGATCTGGATCATCGTGGCTTCGCCAAGCGCGCGACGAACTATGGAGTTCATGATCGAACCGAGCTGGTTCGCGGCGATCTCTTCCGTGCGCACGGCGCGATAGAAGTCGAGCGCGTTGACGATCTGATAACGCAGGAAGGAATCGACCTCGATGCGGTTGTTGTCCGCCGCCAGCACTTCCTGCTTGGGCGTTTCGACATCGAGGATGCGATTGTCGAAGAGCGCGACGGTCTCGACGAACGGCAGCTTGAAGTGAAGTCCCGGACGGTTGACGAGCGCGCGATCGCCGACAGGTTCGCCGAAGCGCAGGACAAGCGCCTGCTCTGTCTGCGCGACGGTAAAGACCGAGGCGGAGACCAGAACGAGACCGACCACCAGAGCGACCAGCGCCCCAAATCCGATGAAGGATCTGTTCATCGACGCGTCCCCTGTGCAGGAGGTGTGTTACGACCGAGTTCGTTCAGCGGCAGATAGGGCACGACGCCGGAGCCGCCGTTCTGGTCCATGATGACCTTGTTCATGCTGCCGAAAACCCGTTCCATGGTTTCGAGATACATGCGCTCGCGCGTGACTTGCGGCGCCTTGCTGTATTCCTCGAAAATCTGAGTGAAGCGCGACGCCGTTCCGTAGGCGTCCTCCACTGTCTGCTTCTTGTAAGCTTCCGCCTCTTGCAGAATGCGGGCGGCGATGCCGCGCGCTTCGGGCACGACGCGCTTGCTGTAGGCCTCGGCCTCGTTGCGCGCGCGCTCGGCTTCCTGCTGCGCCGCCGTGACATCGCGGAACGACGCGATGACCTGCTCGGGCGGATCGACGGAGAGCAATTGCACCTGCAGGATCTTCACGCCGGCCTTGTAGCTCTCGAGGACCTTTTGCGTGGCGGCGAGCGCCGCCGGTTCGATGACCTTGCGTTCGGCGGTGAGAATCTTCTGAATATCCGTGCGCCCAACAATTTCGCGCATCACGCTTTCGGCGACGGCCTTTACGGTCTCGTCGGGATTGCGGATGCTGAAGGCGTAATCTTCGGGACGTATCGGATCGATCTGCCAGATGACGCGGAATTTCACGTCGGCGATGTTTTCGTCGCCCGTGAGCATCAGGCTTTCTTCGGGGACATCGACCTGAGCCGTCGAGCCGCGACGGTTATCGCGGGTGCGAAAGCCGATATCGAGGCCCTTCTGGTTCGTCACCTGAAGCTTGATGACCCGGCCGATCGGATAGGGCCAGTTGTAGTTCAGACCCGAACTCGTCTTCGCGGTATAGCGCCCGAAAACCATGTTGAGGCCGGTCTCGTTCGGCTGCACGGTGTAAAAGCCGCTCAGGAGCCAGAGCACGAGAGCCGCCAGGGCGACCACGCCGATCACGATGCCGTTGGCGCCGCCGCCCGGCATGACCTGCTTGAGGCGGTCCTGGCTTCGACGCAGCATTTCCTCGAGATCGGGCGGGGTGTTGCGGTTGCCGCCGCCACTGCCAGACCCCTGCCCCCACGGGCCGGGATTATTGCCGCCGCCGCTGGGCTTCCAGGGCCCGCCGCCTCCACTCTGGTTACTCCAGGGCATGAAATCCTCTTGTCTTGGGCGGTGCGGCGGCTTCGTTCCGCGCTCGCCGCCTGTCCCTCTGGCCCGAAATCCGGGTTGGCAGTCAGTTAAGCACCTTCTGAACCCTTTTCAACGCCAGCAGTGCCTTTTCGGCGGCGTTCGTAAATGCAAACTTCATACGCGGCCTCGTCGTCCGGCCCGGCCTCGTGTCGCTCCCGGGAAACTACTGACCATTCTTCGGGATCGATCGCCGGAAAGTGCGAATCGCCTTCCGGCGCCAGATCGACATGAGCGATGTCGAGCCGCGCGGCATGCGCCATGGCCTGCGCGTAGATTTCCCCGCCGCCTGCGACAATGATTTCGCCTGCTCCCATTTCGCGCGCGCGCATGGCCGCAAGATCCAGCGCCGCTTCCAGCGACCGGGCGACATGAACGCCCTCGGGCCGGAACGAGGCATCGCGCGTCACGACGATGGTTTCGCGTCCGGGCAGCGGCCTGCCGATGGAATTGTAGGTCTTGCGGCCCATCACGAGCGGCTTGCCCCAGGTCAGCGCCTTGAAGCGTTTGAGATCGGACGACAACCGCCACAGCAGCTTGTTGCCGCCGCCGATGACGCCATTGCGCGCCACGGCTGCCACTATGACGATGGCAAACTGATCGCTCACACCGCCACCGGCGCCTTGATGTGCGGATGGGGATCGTAATCAAGGATGGAAATATCGTCGTAAGTGAAATCGAACAGCGATTTCACATCCGGGTTCAAGACGAGTTTCGGCAACGGTCGCGTATCCCGCGAAAGCTGCAGCCTCGTCTGTTCGAGATGATTGAGATAGAGATGCGCATCGCCGAACGTATGCACGAAATCGCCTGCTTTCAGCCCGCAGCCTTGCGCGATCATCGCCGTCATCAGGGCGTAACTTGCGATGTTGAAGGGCACGCCGAGAAAGATATCGGCCGAGCGCTGGTAGAGCTGGCACGACAGCTTTCCGTCGGCGACATAGAATTGAAACAGGCAGTGACACGGCGCGAGCGCCATCTTGTCGAGATCGCCGACATTCCATGCGGACATGACGAGCCGGCGCGAATCCGGATTGCGGCGGATTTCGTCGACGATCCACTTCAGCTGATCGTGCGTGCGCCCGTCAGCGCCCTGCCACGAGCGCCATTGCTTGCCATAGACGGGACCGAGATCGCCTGACGCGTCGGCCCATTCGTCCCAGATCGAAACGCCGTTCTTCTTCAGATATTCGATGTTCGTGTCGCCGGCGATGAACCACAGGAGTTCATGGATGATCGACTTCAGATGCAGCTTCTTCGTCGTGACGAGAGGAAAGCCCTGCGACAAGTCGAAACGCATCTGGTGACCGAAGACGGACAATGTCCCGGTGCCCGTTCGGTCGGTCTTTTTGACGCCGGTGTCGAGGACCCGGCGCATGAGGTCGAGATATTGCTGCATGGCCTGATATTAGCGGATTCGGGCGAGCGGCGTCTGAAAATCAGGGATTTCCCACAAGAAGCACGATGAACCATGCAAGGCCATTGTAGGCGGCATGGGCATAAAAGCTGGCCCTAGCCGAGCCGTTCTTCTCCCGGATGATTGTCAGCATCAGGCCGGGAATGAAAATTAGCAGCGGATAGAGCCGCGTCGGGTCCATGTGAACCAGCGCGAAAATCACGGCCGTGACGATGACGGCAGCCCACATGCCGAAACTGCGCCGCAGGCTCGTATAGATCCAGCCGCGAAAGATCAGTTCCTCCGCCCAGGGCGCGAGGATCACCACCGTTACGAAGGACAGGATCATGCCGGCGGCGCTCGATGGCACGAAGAACCACGTCCGGAACTGCGGATAGACGAGCTTGATGCCGAAGCCCGCCACGACGAGATAGGCCAGCGCCAGCACGGCCAGCAGCGCGATCCCCTTGCCCGAGGGCCAGCCCGTGGGCTCATGCCAGGCGATAGGAACGCGCCAGTCGCGCCCGCCGCGAAGCCGCGCGAAGGCCAGCGTCGCCAGCCCGAAACCGACGAACGACGCCGCCGTGATCCCGTAAAACACCATCTGCGTGTCGTGCGAGGCATTCCTGATATCGTTGAGTTCGACCCGCGACAGGCCCGCCATCGCCGTCTGGACGCCATCGAGCCCGACGACGAGCGCCCAGATACCCGCGCCCACAGCCATGAGAACAGCGCCGAGAAGACAAATGCCGATGAACGACAGGATCAGGCCGATGATGCCATAGGGCCGCGCCTCGCGAACCGGCGCAGCCGCCGCAGGCGGCGTTACGGTTTCGGCAATCTGCATGTCGCTCACGGGCCAGACCTCTCTCTGGATTTCCCGCGCATCTTGCGCGGCAGAGGCAAAGCAAGCGTTACCGGCCGACGTCCTCGTTCTCGAAAGCGGTAAATTGCGGCGTACCCAACGACCAGCGATCCCGGAACATGAGCGTCCATGCGGGATGAAAGACTTCGGCAATGGCAGAAGAGCCTGATGTCAGGACGTATCAAGGGCAAGTGCTTCCCGCGCCCGCCACTGGCAGCGTTCGAGAATATGGTCGATGTCATGCGAGGGGCGGCGGCGAAAACCCGGCGCTGCGCCGGGACGCAGCGGCGTCTGCAGTTTCAAACGCTCGAACTTCGAGCGCCGCGCCATCGCGCGCGCCAACCGTCTGGCCTGACGCGGCAGATCGGCGAGCGCGTCCCTGATCGCCTCGAGCCTGCGCAGGAGATTTGGCGCAGCTATCAGGCCGTCGCTCGCCCTTGCCTGTTTTTCCGGCGCGCCGGCCGGCGCATGGACCGGGACGGGTCCGCTATCCTCGAAAGACCTGATGCGCGGCCCGGCGAGCGGGGATGCGGCGGGGCGCGACGGCGCGCTGGAAAAGCGGCGGCGGCAATCGAAGAGTTGAAACCGCAGCGGCCGGCTTTGCGCGTCGGCCCGCACGAGCCCCACAGGCGCGGGACGCGGCGGCGCGGCTTTCGCCTTCATGCCGCGCGCCATAACGACGATCAGACGCCGCACAGCCGATTCCGCGGGGCGCAACACCCGCAAGATTCGCCTGCGCAAGTAGAGCGGGATGCACCCGCCCGCCCCCAGCCCTAGCAAGGCGAAGAGACCCGCGACGATCCCGGCAATGGCGCTTCGATCGCGCGCGGCGGCTTCACGTTCGGCGGCTTGCAGCAGGTCCATGACGCGTACTCAGAAAAAGAACAAAAAAGGAACATAATGGAGGGGAGGCTTTTGTCAAACGGAAAGAGAGTTGGGTCATCCATGTCGTCGGTCCGGAATGATACCACGTCGCCTGCTGCTCCGATGACATTCGAGTCCACGGGTTCCGCTTCGCTCCACCCGTGGCTACAATCCTTGGCCCTTAGCGGTGCCGAAGGTGGGCTCCGGGTTCGCGCTGCGCGCGCCCCGGAGATGTGGCGAAGGTGAGTGCTCGCTCCAGATCCCCGGCCGAGCGAAGCGAAGAGCCGGAAACTAGCGGCGACGCGCTCAGGCAGACAGTCACCGCATGTGGCCGCACCGATATCGGGCTTGCCCGATATCAGCGCTGACAAATTCCAAAGTCCGGCAAGCCGGACTTTGATGGCGGCCGTACCGAAAGACAATGGCCTGCCGCGATTTTGTCGGCAGCTACTTTCGCCCCGTTACCGTCAGATATGGGCCGAAGTCATCCAATAACAACAATGAACTAAAGCAGATCATGTCGCCCTTGTGATCGATATGAATTTACGCCCACGTCACTGTTTCGACGGACGTTAGAGAGGCCGGCGGTCATTTGGAATCAAATGACCGCCGATAAGCCGCTCGACAATTCATATCTGGCGCAACTTTTCGCGCTCAACCGCTACGCACTTGAGCGCCCGTTGCGCTAGCGGGATGGCCCGACCCAAATGCACAATGCGCGCGATTGCTCGTCGCTCAGGGCACAGCGTCTCACCGAAAGCCCTCCGAAAAGGAGGCTCTACATAAATCACGGGTTTGCCGACTTGCGAATCTCCAACCGCCAGAAATCCACACTTGCTTATTTCAAGACAGGCCTTAGTATCGCGTTATCGCGCTTGCGCCCAACTATTGATCCGCAGCGCCACGTTACGTAAGATCCGCCACCGTTTTAATCGCGGCTGGATAAACAATCAGGGGCAGGACACTTAGCAGACAATAAAATACTGCCCATCTAAATTGCTAGCTGGAGGTATACACATGTCAATCGATGCTTCCTATCTCGAGAAGGTTTTTACAATTTCCGATGCGGATGCGCGGCTCCGCGATCCACAGGATCTGAATAGTTACCTGAAATGGTCGGCCACCGAGACGCTACCCGCGGGTGCGGTTGTTGGCGGATTCAAGCTGATCCCCAACGGAACCGAGGTACGGGTATTGGAGGCAAGACTTGTGACTGCCGGCAGCGTAGATCGGCGCGTTATGGGCCGAGTGGCTGCGACGTCAGGACTGGAGATAGGCTGGACCTCGACCCGAAACCTTCGCGGGAAGTTCATTGGCGAAACTGTTGGGAAGATTGCGCCAGCGGCTGGCGCAGGTCGATTTGCGGATACAGCAGCATGGTCACGCGGCAATTACATCGGCCAAATTGAGCTCGTTGAAATAGTGGATAGCAAATTGGAGATCGAACGCATTGCGCTTTCCACTGCTGCGCCATTCCTCGGCATGGTAGCCGCCGCAGCTGCCGATGACGTTCTGATTGCGCTGAACAGTGGATTCAGGACCTATGCCGAACAGAAGTATTTGCATGACGGCTTCGTCGCTGGCAGACCGGGCTTCAATCTAGCCGCGCCTCCAGGGAAGTCGCCACATCAAAACGGCGTGGCCTTCGACATCGATGTCGCCGGCGCCTTCAACAGTGTCCAATATGAATGGCTGAAACGGCACGCCACATCGCATGGCTTCCTGCGGACCGTGTCCGGCGAGGCCTGGCACTGGGAGCTGCATCCAACTGAGGCGGCGGCGGCTAAAGCCGCTGGCCGGCACAAACGATCAGGGGTGAACCCTTGATCTAGAGCATATTACGGCGAGCCGTTATTGCCCGCGAACTGTGTTTCTCTGTCTCCAGAAGGGAAATCGGTCATGATTTTCAATATCGATGACAAACTACTGCGCGATTTGTTTGCGTTGTGTTCATTTCCCGTCCCGGATGACGAATTGGTGTTTTTCTCTCTGAGGGGTTCGCAACCGCTGGAGTTCGGCGGAACTGCCTTCGCAGAGTCCCACAAACTGATGGCGATGCAGATCGATTATCGACACATGCGCTGCACGATCGGCCAATGGCGTCCCGCGGACAAAACAATCGCGGTTTTTGTCGGGAGTTCGGTGCCGAACGTGAACGCTATTCAGGATGGACTCGGCGCCAATGGAACGGGTGTCAACAGGTTGGCGTCCGGCCTTTTCGGGCAGGCGCCAGGCAGCATCGACTACCGCTACTACAAGGGCAATCACGGTTTCGATCGGCACCTTGCCTTTCGTAACGACCAAAAATTGCCGGTATGGCGGACCGCTGACGACCTGGATTTTGCCGGCGACGACCGCTTTGAGATCCACAAAGTTGTCTACGACAACCTGCATTGCGCCCGGCAGGTCAATGAGACCGCGAATGTCTTTTCGTCGAATGGTTGCGTCGTGGTGGCTGGACGACCCGGCGACAGTAATGCGAGCAAGCTGACAAGCGAACTTGGACCGTGGAAGAAGTTCCTTGCCAACGCCTACGGTTTGCCCCAACTGCGATTCGCGCTCGCGATTTTCGAGGAGAATGAGGCGTTACGGATCGCCGAGCTCGGCATTGGTGGGCGCGGACCAACGGTGCGGTTCGGCTCGCGCGGTATTCTTGTCGAGCGGGTGCAGGCCGGCCTGATCGCGAAGGGTTATGATGTCGGCGGCGCTCCGGACGGCCGGTTCGGCCTGAAAACCGCCTTGGCGCTGCATCGCTTCCAGCGCGACACTTTCGGCCCGTCTGGAACCGATCTTATTGCGGGACGGGCGACAGCCGATGCGCTGGGTATCGCTTGGCCGGCGAACGGAAGCGAACTTGCCGCCCTCCTTGCTCCATTGCCTCATGCCGGTTCTGCATCGGGTGTCGCTCCGGATTCACATGGTGTCGCCGACGCGGGCATTGCGACATCGGCGCCGGCCGGCGTTACACATGACGCCGCACTGAAGATCGAGATGGACGTTACACATGCTCCATTGCCCGGTTGGACGATCAAGGCGAACGCTGCAGGCGATCGCTGGACTGTACAATTCGCCGGCCAGGCGACTCCGCTGAATCTCGGGAAGTTGTTCGTCTATAACGACTATCCCGAAGGCCCCACGCGCGGTCTGGCGCGCACATCGGGAATGGCCCCCAAGATCCCATACAATCCGGCGGATTGGACCGACCTCGGACATTGGCCAGAACTGATTTTTCCCACCGCATTCGCCGAGTCGAACGCTAACTTCGCTGTCGTCAACTGTTGGGACCGAGCCGCAATTACATTCGGATTCATCCAGTTGGCGGCCCACACGGGCGACGACCTGCTGCCTTTCTTTCGGCGTCTCGCGACAGAATTACCGTCCGAAATGAAGCAATGGTTTCCTGAGCTGGCTGTGATTGACGGTAA
Source organism: uncultured Hyphomicrobiales bacterium (assembly GCA_903847605.1). Lineage (GTDB taxonomy): Bacteria > Pseudomonadota > Alphaproteobacteria > Rhizobiales > Beijerinckiaceae > Terripilifer. Next base: position 75,675 of record CAINED010000031.1, read on the forward strand.
ACTTTGTTTCGTGAAGAACAATCGCTACCGCTCGCTTGAGAACGCTGTGCCGGCCTATGACGGCGGCTTTAGCGCCAGCTATTACCACGGCGATCTGATGGCATATTTCAATCCTGACCGGTATCACAAGACACGACCGATCGATCAGGCAGAACTCCATGCGTCCGCGCGCTGGTTCGTTTGGTCGCTTACTTCAGCGGCGATGCGGCGGGTGCAGGTTAAGGCCTCGATCGAAAGCCTGCGAGGTTCGCTGCGATTTCTTCACGCGAAGATGCTGGCCGACCCTGCGGTGAAAGCGCTCTACCCACGCGGCGTGGATGGTATGCGCTGTGACCTTCTGGCGGTAGCGCTCGCCGTGCCACATCTTGGCGAAGGCAATATCCCGGTTGCGTTGAGGGCGCTCCGCACTGCCGATCCGATAGAAAAAATCCGCATCTCGGGCTATGGGCCGGGCGGTCGTGCCCAGAACGTCCACGACGGAATGTTGGCAAGGCCCATCCTGCGAAATCTGGTCTACGACCTTACATCGGGCAATCCGGTATAACCGGATGACAGATTGTGAACGAAGTACGGTGGATGCGGCGCGGCGTTGCGCGGCCCACCTGCCGCTCCTTGCCTTGCGGGGAGGGGAAGAAACTCACCCCTTCTCCAGCGCGGAAAAGACTGGCGCTTCGCCATCCAAACCCAATTCTTTCCACCTTGCTGCCGCGCCCTTGTAAACGCTCTCGCGCAGCAGCGTGCGCACGGGAAAATCCTTGATGAACTGGTGCGGCTTGCAGGCGTCGATGAGCGCCTTGGAGCCATAGGGTCGCAGTTCTGGCGTAAAGCGGCTCGGATCGAGACCCGTGGACCAGGTCTTGCGCTGGAAGTCGATGTCATCGAACGGATTGCAGCGCGTCGACATGGCCCAGACCACCTGGTTCATGTCGGCGGGATCGACATCTTCATCGACCGCGATGATCCACTTGGTGAAATAGGCGGCTGCCGGGCATTGCGCCGCTGCGGCCAGCGCCTGCGCCACATGGCCTGCATACATTTGCTTGATCGACACCACGACCATGCCCCAGCCGGAGGCAGCGGCGGGATGGGAATAGACGCCGCGGATGCCGGGTATGCCGAAGCGCTCCATGTCGTCCCAGATCGCGGCGGAACGCATGATCGCGTAGTAGGCGCCGATCTCGCAGGCGGGATAGGTCGCCATCAGCGCCGCCGTGAGGATGGGCCTGCGGCGCATGTGCAGCGCCTTCACCTCGATGACCGGCTGCGGCGATTCCGGACGGCCGTAATAGCCGGTGAATTCGCCAAGCGGGCCTTCCATCGCGACGTCGCCCTGCACGACCGTGCCTTCGATGACGATTTCGGCGCGCGCCGGGATCGGCAGCGAGGTCGCAACGCCCTTCGTGAGTTCCATGGGCACGCCTGTCAGCCCGCCGATGATATCGAGTTCGCTGGTGTCCGCGCTGTAGCTCTGCGCGGCGACCATGAAGGCGACGGGATCGATGCCATAGGCGGCGACGACTTCGCAGGGCTCGCCCCGCGCCCACCACGCTTCGCGATCGAGCAGGCCATGCTTGCCGGGCGAACAATACATGCCGACGCGGCGCGGCCCCTGCACCATCTGTCTGTAGCAGCCGACATTGATGCGGCCGCTCTCGGGATTGCGCGTGAAGGTGATGTCGCCGGTGCCGATGTAATCGCCGCCGTCGCGCGGCCAGAATTTCGGCGCGGGGAGCTTGGTGAGATCGATATCGTCGCCTGTCAGCACGATCTCGTTCACCGGCGCGCGGTCTTCCGCCACCATTTCCGCCGCCATGCGCCGCGCGCCGCGCTCGCGCATGGCGAGGATGAGTTCTTTGGTTGACAGGTTGGGATCGAGACCGACCGCGAGCGCGAAACGCCTTTTGCTCGCGCCGAGCATGTTGGAGAGCACCTGCGCCCCCTCGTAATCGCCTTCGCTTTTCTTGTCCGAAATGTTTTCGAACAGCAGCGCTTGCGAATTCTCGTCCTGCGCCACCATCAGCGTGAGAGCTGAAAGTTCTTCTCTCGCGCTGACGGGCGCGGAAATGCGCTTCAACCCGCCGTCGGCTTCGACAAGCTGAAGCCATTCGCGCAGGTCGCGTGGACCTCTTTCGTTGCTCCCGCGTTGAAGCTTTTGAGAGGCCGCGCCGGACGTCGATTGAATCTGTTCCATGGTCGTTCCTGTTCATTCCCCGGGGAATGTGCAGGAAGGGCGCGCCTTGCGCAACGCGGCGGCGCACTTGCGATGCCTCAAGGCAATATTGGCGCACCGCCGCTAAGGGATTCACATCAGGGAGTAAAGCAATGAGTGGTCTGAAACTGTCGGAAGGCGAATGGATCGTGGTCTGCGATGGCGCGAAGGCGCTAATGCTGGAAAATGTCGGCGACGCGAAATTTCCCAATCTCAAGACGCTTTCGGTGCGCCAGCACGAGGACGCGTTGACCAGCGAACAGGGCGCGGAGCGGCCGGGGCGTGTTCATGCATCCGCCGGCACGGCGCGCAGTTCCGTCGAGCAGACCGACTGGCATGAGCGCAGCGAGGAGCAATTCCTGAAAAGCCTCGTGGCGGACCTCGCTTCCCACGCCGAAAGCGGGAAGATTCACGCGCTGACGATCGTCGCGCCGCCGAAGGCCCTGGGCATCATGCGGCCCGAATATACCGACAAGCTGAAAACGGTTCTGAAGAACGAAGTCCCGCACGACTACGTCAAGAAGCCCGTGCATGAGATCGAAAAGCTGCTGACCGGCTGAGCCTCAGGGCTTTTTCTCAACCTGCCGGCTGCAGGCGGCAGCCTTCGGCTGGCAGGCGATGCCCGGCGTGGAGCAGGCGAAATTTCCGCTCTCGTCCCGCTTGCAGATGGCGCATCCATTGCTCCATTCGGCGCAGGCTGTGTTGGCGTCGCCGAAAGCCTGAACGGATGTGATCTCAGCCGGGGGCTTCAACAGCGGCGCCATTGTCGGTTCGTCCGCGAGGGCGGGCCTTGCGGCGAATGCAGCGAGCGCCGCGAGCGCAAATGTGAATCGTTTCATCGCCGCACCCTAATCCAACATCCGCGGCCTGCAAGCCCGCCTCTCGTCACAGCCTCTCGTCACAACCTCCTGACCATGCTATCGGGCCGCATGCTCGAAGGACTTCCTCCTAACAACGCCGCACACATGTTCCGCCTCGTCTGCGACGAGACATCTGCGCGCGCCGTTGCCGATCTCGTCGTCGAAATGTTCGACCCTGCCGATGCGGCGGCGGCGGCTTTCGAGCTGACGCCCGACACCAAGGACTGGGCGAGCCGCGACTGGGTGGTGGAGGCCTATTTCGGCTGCGAACCCGACCAGGACTACGTGCGCGAATTGATCGCCAGCGCGGCGGGGGCCGAAGCGGCCGCAAAAACCGTCTTTTCCACCATCGAACAGCGCGACTGGATCGCCTCTTCGCTGGAAGGCCTTGCGCCGGTGCGCGCGGGGCGCTTTCTCGTCTATGGCTCGCATGATCGCGGCTCGGCCGGCCCGAACGACATCGCGCTCGAAATCGAGGCCGCGCTCGCCTTCGGCACCGGCCACCACGGCACGACGCGCGGCTGCCTCGTCATGCTCGATGCGATCCTGAAACGCCGCCGTCCCCGCCACATTCTCGATGTCGGCACGGGCACCGGCGTGCTCGCCATCGCCGCCGCCAAGGCGCTGCATATTCCCGTCGCCTGCGGCGATATCGATCCTATCTCCGTCGAGGCGACGCGCGCCAATGCGATCCTCAACGGCGCGGGGCCGTGGATCAGGCCGGTCGTCGCGCGCGGGCTTCAGCATCCCGACCTTCAGGCAGGAAAACCTTACGATCTCATTTTCGCGAATATTCTCGCCAGGCCGTTGCGAGGGCTCGCCCCGTCGATTGCGAAAGCCAGCGCGACCGGCGCGGACATCGTGCTGTCAGGCCTGCTCGGCGGCGACGTGGCTGGTGTTCTCTCGGCTTACGAGGCGCAGGGCCTCTCCTTGACGAAGCGCATCAACATCGACGGCTGGGCAACGCTTCACCTGCGCAGCGGCGGCACGGCGGCGAGGCCCTACGAAATCGTCCCCGTTTTCTGAAATCCGTCCCGTTCTTGTGCGCGCCGTCGCAGCGCCTATGCTGACCCGCCCACGGGATTCGGAGCGCGAGATGTTCGAAGGCGCATTTCAATCGTTTCACGAAAGTGCCGATCCTTCGCAATGCAAGCCGCGCATCGCCGCGCTAAGGCGCGAACTGGCGGCGCGCAAGCTCGATGGCTTCATCGTTCCGCGCAGCGATGAACATCAGAGCGAATATGTGCCGCCGGGCGCGGAGAGGCTGGCATGGCTCACGGGTTTTACCGGCTCGGCCGGCCTTGCCATCGTGTTGCGTGACAAGGCCGCGATCTTCGTCGACGGACGCTACACGCTGCAGGTGAAAGACCAGGTCGATACGAAAGTCATAACGCCCGTCGCCATTGCGGAGACGACTGCGTCGCAGTGGTTGAAAAAGAATCTGAAGAAGGGCGCAAAGCTCGGCTACGATCCCTGGTTGCTTACGCCCGCACAACGCACGCTCTATGCGAGAGCCGCCGAATCCGCCGGCGCGAAACTGGTCGCGGCGCCCTCCAATCCCGTCGACGCCATCTGGACCAACCGGCCCGCAAAGCCCGAACATCCGATCTATGCGCAACCGCTTCTCTACGCCGGCGCGACCGTTGCCGAAAAGCGAAAGATCGTCGCGGCAAAATTCGGCGCGGCCAGCGCGATGCTCGTCAGCGACCCGCATGATGTGGCCTGGCTCTTCAACATGCGCGGCAGCGATGTCGCGCATACGCCCATCGCCTTGTGCTTCGCGCTTCTGCCAGCGAAAGGGAAAGCAACGCTCTTTGCAGACCCTGCGCGCCTCGACGCCGACCTTCGCAAGTCGCTGCGCTCCGTCGCCGAACTGAAAAAGCCCATCGCGTTGCTGGCAGAACTGCGCAAGCTTGCGCGCGGGAAGACGCAAATCCTTTGCGATGCTTCCAGCATTCCCTGCGCACTTGCCGACGCCATCGAGAATGCCGGCGGCAAACTCGTGATTTCGCCAAGCCCCATTCGCGCCTTGAAGGCGATCAAGAACAGCGCGGAACTCAAGGGCGCGCGCGCCGCGCATATCCGCGACGGCGCGGCGATGGTGCGCTTTCTCTGCTGGTTCGACGAACGAGTCGCTCAGGGAAAGCTGACCGAGATCGACGCCGTGCGCGCGCTCGAATCCTTTCGCCGCGAAACCGGCAAGCTCAAAGAAGTCTCGTTTCCAACGATATCGGGCGCTGGCCCCAATGGCGCGATCGTTCATTACCGCGTCACCGAAAAAACCAATCGGCGTATCGGCAAGGGTCTATTCCTGCTCGATTCCGGCGCGCAATATCAGGACGGCACGACCGACATCACGCGCACGATTGCCGTCGGCGCGCCCACACGCGAAATGAAGGATCGCTTCACGCGCGTGCTGAAAGGCCATATCGGCATAGCGCGCGCTGTTTTCCCGAAGGGCACGAAGGGCCAGCATATCGACGCTTTCGCGCGCGCGCCGCTGTGGGATGCGGGCCTCGACTACGATCACGGAACAGGCCACGGCGTCGGCTCCTTCCTCTCCGTGCATGAGGGGCCGCAGGGCATATCGAAAGCCACCGCCGTCGATCTCGAACCGGGCATGATCTGCTCGAACGAACCCGGCTTCTACAAGACCGGCGCTTTCGGCATCCGCATCGAAAATCTCGTCGTCGTCGAGGATCGCAAGATTTCCGGCGGCGAGCGCGGCATGTTCGGCTTCGAGACGTTGACGCTCGCGCCGATCGACCTTCGCTGCGTCGATACTTCGCTCATGACGCGCGAGGAATTGAAGTGGCTCGACGCCTATCACGCGCGTGTGCGCAAGACGCTCTCACCGCTCCTCGATGCAAAGGAGAGAAAGTGGCTTGCCCAGGCGACGAGGCCTCTGGCGCGGCTTTAGATCAGCGCGCGATTAAACGGATTCGTTTAATCGCGCATAAGCTGATCGATTCCAGATAGTCATAGCATCGCTTTCGCGAAAAACCGGTATCCACTTTTTCGCGCGATGCTATAGTCCTACTTCCACTCTTTCATGAGTTCGCGCATCGACCAAGAATCGTTTTCGACATTGCCGCGAATATTGTCGATCTTCCACGCTCCGCCCTCGCGAACGAAATCGTAGCGGATCGTCTGCGGTTTCGCCTTGGGTTCGTGCAGTGAACCGAATGTTGCCCCGACGGTTGACTTGTCGGCGCTCGTGCTTTCCACCGTATATGTCACACGTCCGATTGCCGGGTCCTGCGAATTCGATACCGGATCGAAATCGAGCCCCATGTCGCCGCTCTTTTTGATGCGCGCTTGCGCTGCATCCCATTCGCGCAGGAAGGCCGTCGAAAACAGCCGGCGAATAGGACCTTTGGCCCCGCCAAAAATTGTGCCGCCATTCTGCCCGCCGGAACTGTCCCTCTTGACGGCTTCGGCATAAATCCAGCGTACGATCTGTTCAGGGGTCTGCGCATTCGCAGGCGGTCCTGCGGGTGCTCGCGTTTGCGCGTGAACGACGCCGGGCGCGAGCGCGGATAGCGCCATTGTCACAAAAAATGTCCTGCGATCCATTCCAATCTCCGTTTTTGATCTACGCGCCGACGCGCACAAACCATTCGTCTTCGCTGATCACTTCCACACCGAACTTTTCGGCGTTCGCAAGTTTGGAGCCTGCGCCCGGCCCGGCAACGACGAGATCGGTCTTCTTCGACACGGAGCCAGACACTTTCGCGCCGAGACGCTCCGCCATGGCCTTGGCTTCCTCGCGCGTCATGCGCTCCAGCGCGCCGGTGAACACGACGGTTTTTCCTGCTACCGGCGAATCCTGCTTCACCGCTTCCATGGCCTGCGGCGTCACGTGTTGCACGAGCGCGTCCAGCGCCTCTTCATTATGCGCCTCGCCAAAGAATTCGATCACGGCTTCTGCGACGACATCGCCGATGCCCTCGATATGATCGATATCCGCGCGCGCCTCTTCGTCGCCCTTTGCCGCCGCGCGCGCCGCATTGCGCAGAGCATCAAATGTGCCGAAGTGGCGCGCCAGACGCCGCGCATTGGTTTCGCCGACATGCCTGATGCCAAGCGCGAAGATAAAGCGATTGAGCGGAATCTCGCGGCGCGCATCGATGGCGGCGAAGAGATTGCGCACCGAGGTTTCGCCATAACCTTCGAAATTGCGGATACGCTGGAGATTGCCGGGCGCTTCGTCGCGCTGCTGCAATGTGAAGATTTCGGCAGGCGAGCGAACGAGGCCTTTCTCGTAGAAGAATTCGATCTGTTTGTCGCCAAGACCTTCGATATCCATGGCGTTGCGCGAGGCGAAATGCTTGAGACGCTCGACGGCCTGCGCGGGGCAGATCAATCCGCCCGTGCAACGCCTGACGGCATCGGCCTCGCCCTTTTCGTCTACTTCGCGCACCGCGGCGGAACCGCAGGCCGGACAGACCTGCGGAAATTCATATTTGCGCGAATGCGCGGGGCGTTTCTCCTCGATGACGGCGACAATCTGCGGAATGACATCGCCGGCGCGCTGCACGATCACGGTGTCGCCGATGCGGATATCCTTGCGGGCGATCTCGTCCTCGTTGTGCAGGGTCGCGTTGGAAACGACGACCCCGCCGACAGTAACAGGTTCAAGTTTTGCAACAGGCGTCAGCGCGCCTGTGCGCCCGACCTGAATTTCGATATCGCGCAAGATCGTCGTCGCCTGTTCGGCCGGAAACTTGTGCGCGACGGCCCAGCGCGGCGAACGCGAGACGAAGCCAAGACGCGCCTGCAAGGCAAGATCGTTCACCTTGTAAACGACGCCGTCGATATCATAAGGCAGGCTCGCGCGTTGTTCCTCGATGCTGCGATAATGCGCGGCAAGATCTTCGGCCGTGTGACACAAGACCGTGAGCGGATTGACCGGCAGTCCGAAACTCTTGAACGCTTCGATCATGCCTTTCTGCGTTTCGGCAGGCAGCGCGCTGGCTTCGCCCCACGTATAGGCGAAGAAATGCAATGGACGTTTCGCCGTTATGGAAGGATCGAGCTGGCGCAATGAACCTGCTGCCGCGTTACGCGGATTGGCGAAGACCTTGTCGCCCTCCGCAGCCTGCCGCGCATTGAGTTCGGCGAACTCGTCGCGCTTCATGTAGATTTCGCCACGCACTTCCAGGACATCGGGAATATGCTTGCCGTGCAACCTGTGCGGAATTTCATTGATCGTGCGCACGTTCACGGTGACGTCTTCGCCTTCGAAGCCGTCGCCGCGCGTCGCCGCGCGCACGAACGCGCCCGCTTCGTAACGGAGCGCACAGGACAGACCGTCGATCTTCGGTTCCGCCGTGAAGGCGAGCGGCTTGTCCGCTGCAAGCCCGAGGAAGCGGCGCACGCGCGCAACGAATTCTTCGACTTCCCCGATATCGAAGATGTTGCCGAGCGAAAGCATGGGGACCGCATGCTGCACCTTCGCGAATTTTTCCGACGGCGCGGCGCCGACGCGCTTCGAGATCGTCTGCGTGTTCGCAAGCTCGGGAAACGCCGCTTCGATAGCCTCGTAACGGCGGCGCAACGTGTCGTAGTCCGCATCGGAGATCAGCGGCGCATCTTCCCGATAATAGGCGGCGTCATGCTTGCAAATCTCAGCCGCGAGGCGCTCATGCTCCTCGCGCGCGGCTTCCGGCGTAAGGCTCTCGGGTTCCGGTTGGGTTGTGAATTTGGGCGCGGGCTTTTTCATGAGTCTGATTTAGCGCAGGTGACGCGAGCCGGAAACGCGGTTGACCGCCGCCGCGTTGTGTAACAATGTTACATCTCCTTTGCCATTACCCTTGAGAACGCTTCTCGTGTCCACCGCCACGCTATTGCGAACGCCGCCGCCGCGCGTGGAGCGGGACGCGACTGGCGAAGGGCAATCGCTTCCGCCGCCGGCTTTGCAAACCGCTCCGGGTCCCCCGGAAAATGAGCCATTGCTCCACGCGCCCTCGCCGGCGCTTGCTCCTATGTATTCGCCGCCAAAAGGGGGTGGCAGCCTCCTGGCGACCATCTTGTCCTGCGCCGGACACGCAGTCCTCGTGTTCGCCATCGCTTACGCCGTCGGAAACGCCGGGCGCCCCGATCAAGATGCTGAGAATCCCGTCGAAATCGAAATCATTGTCGTGGCGGCAGCCGCCGCCGCGCCGCAGGTCGCGCCCGCTCCGGTCATCGAGATCGAACTGCCTCCGCCCCTGCCCGATCCCGTCGTCGTGGTTGAACCTCCGCCGGTGGAACAAGGAGAGACGCCTCCTCCCCCATCAATACCCGACGAGCCCACGCCGCAGGAGCCGCCAAGGGAAGTGGCCGAGGTGCCCCTCGAACCCGTTCCGGAACCAAAGCCCCGCGTCGAACCGAAGGTGAACCTGGACCTTCCCGAGCCTCCCCCGCCGCCCGAACCGTTCTTCCCGCCGCCGCCGCCGGTGCAAGCAGAAGCGCCGCTGACCGTCCCGGCTCCGGCACCGGCACCGCCTGCGCCCCAAAGCGCAGGCCCGGACGAACAGCGCCAGCATGAGATCGCCCGGCAAAAACGGGCCCAAAAAAAGATTGAAGAGCAGCGCAAGGCCAAGGAACGCGAGGAAGCGCGGCAGCGCGAACGGGAAAAGGCGCGGCAGGCGGCTCAACAGCAGGCGCGTGCGGCTGCACAGAAGCAGGCGGCTCAGGCGCAGGCGGGCCGGAATGGTTCTGCCGCGAGCGCCGGACCACGCGGCGACAACTCGGCGATGAGCATCGACGCCTTCAGGGCGACGGTGGCAGCGCGGATCGCGCGCAACCGGCCGGCGAACAGCACGGCTGCGGTGGCGCAGGGGACGGTGGTCGTCTCGTTCTCCGTCACCGCAACGGGCGCGGCGGCGGGCATCCGAATCGCCAGTTCGAGCGGACACGGCGTTCTCGATCAGGCAGCGCTCGCCGCGGTGCGCCGCGCCGCGCCCTTCCCCGCGCCGCCGCCCGGCGCGCCGCGCGCCTTCAACGTGCCCATGAGATTCAACGGGCCGCGGTAAAATTCAACCCGCGCCTTGCAGCAGTTTCGCCGCCGCCGCGCGCGCCTCCTCGGTGATCGAAGCGCCGGACAGCATGCGCGCGATTTCCTCGCGGCGCTGCTCTGGCGACAGCGGCTCCACACGCGTTGCGAAGGCTTTCGCCTTGCCGCTCGCGCCCTTTGATATGCGCATGTGCGAGAGCGAGCGCGCGGCGACCTGCGGCGCATGGGTGACGGCTAGCACCTGCACCTTGCTTGCAAGCCGCGCGAGACGCGCCCCGATGGCGTCAGCGACCGCGCCACCGACGCCTGTATCGATTTCATCGAACACCAGTGTCGGCGCAGACCCGCGATCGGCGAGCGAAACTTTTAGCGCCAGCATGAAGCGCGCAAGTTCGCCGCCCGATGCAACCTTCATTAAAGGTCCCGGTCGCGTTCCCGGATTTGTCTGCACCCAGAACTCGACGCGATCCCAGCCATCAGGACCAGCGCTCTTCGGATCGCTTTCTATGGATGTGGTGAAGCGCGCATTTTCGAGTTTGAGCGGCGGCAATTCCTTCTGCACGGCCTTGTCGAGTTGCGCCGCCGTCTTCCGGCGCGCTTGCGAAAGCGCCTCTGCCGCAGTGCGAAACGATGATTCGGCATCTGCAAGATGCTTTTCGAGCGCACCGATATTCGCTTCGCCCGCATCGAGTGCATCGAGTTCGCCGGCGAAGCGCTGCGCCAGCGCTGCAAGCCCATCGGCGGGAACGGAATATTTCCGCGAAGCCGCGCGCAGCGCGAACAGACGCTCTTCCGTGCGTTCGAGATCGTTCGGATCGAAATCGCAATCGCGCAACGCCTGTTCGAGAACCTGCGTCGCCAAATCGAAGGCATTCAACGCTTCGCCCAGCGCTTTCAGCGTCGGCTCGATCAGGTGCGGCGCTTGCGCGGAGCGGCGCTCGAGCCGGCGCAACGTGGATGCAATCGCCGAGCCCGGCGCGTGATCGCCATTCAGCGAATGCACGGCGTCGCGAATTTCCGTCACGACCTTTTCCGACTGCTGCATGGCCGTGCGGCGCGCAGCGAGCGCTTCCTCTTCGCCCGCTTGCGGGGCCAGTTTGGACAACTCCTCATGGGCGTGACGCAGGAAGTCGGCCTCCTTGCGCGCCGCCTCGATGCGCGCGCGCGCGGCATCGAGTTCGCCCGCGATCTTGCGCCAATGCGCGTGAGTTCGCGCGACCGCCTGCACCTTGTCGTCGAGGCCGCCGAAAGCATCGAGCAACGCGCGATGCGCGCCGGGATCGACGAGCGCGCGATCGTCGTGCTGGCCGTGGATCTCGACGATCGTGCTGCCGACGGAGCGCAGCGCCTGTACGCTCACAGGCTGATCGTTGATGAATGCGCGCGTGCGCCCGTCGGCCATCTGCACGCGGCGCAGAATGAGTTCGTCGCCGATCTCTGCGCCTGCCTCGGCTGCAAGCGCGAGCGCGTGATGCGTGCGCGGGAGATTGAATACGGCCGTGACCTGACCCTGCTCCGCGCCGGTGCGCACGAGCGAACCATCGCCACGCGCGCCGAGCGCGAGCGAAAAGGAGTCGAGCAATATGGATTTACCTGCGCCGGTCTCGCCGGTGAGGACGCTGAGGCCCTTGCCGATTTCCAGATCGAGCCGGTCGATCAGGACGATGTCACGGATCGACAGAGCAACCAGCATGGAAAGATGCCCGGATTAACCTGTGCGTCGACCGGACACGGTCTGGAAGATGCGGGTCATCCACGAACCCGAACTGACCTTGGGCTCGAAGCCTTCGCCCTTCAACCGGCCATAGGCGTCCTTGTACCACTGGCTGTCGGGGAAGTTGTGGCCGAGCACGGCGGCCGCCGTCTGCGCTTCATGCACGATGCCGAGAGAGAGATAGGCTTCGACGAGACGATAGAGCGCCTCTTCCGCATGCCGCGTCGTCTGATATTTCGAAAGCACGTCGCGGAAACGGTTGATCGCGGCGGTGTTGTTCCGGCGGCTCAGGTAAAAGCGGCCGACCGACATTTCCTTGCCGGCAAGCTGGTCGCGCACGACCTGAATCTTGAACTTGGCGTCCTCGACATATTCCGACTTGGGAAATTTCTCGACGAGTTGCTGGAAGATGACGAGCGCCTTTTCGGAGCGTTCCTGATCGCGGCTGATGTCCGGGATCTGGTTGTACATCGACATGGCCGTCAGATACATCGCATAGGGAGTCTCGTCCGTCGCCGGATACAGGCTGTAGTAGCGCTGGCCGGAGACTGCTGCCTCTTCGTATTTGCCGCCTTCGTAGAGCGAATAGGTCTGCATGATCAGGCCGCGGCGGGACCATTGCGAAAACGGAAACTGCTTTTCAAGTTCCTCGAATTTCGTCGCGGCGCCGCCGTGATCGCGGCGCTGCAGGCGGGCGAGGCCCTGGTCGTAAATGTCGTCGGCGGGCACGTCCGGCAGAATCTTCGTTTCGTATTTCTCGCCGCCGAACGGGTTGAGATTCTCGATGGTCGAGCAGGACGCCAGTGCGCCGGCGGCGGCAAGCGCAAGGACGCGCAGGGCTGCGGGACGGGCGATCGCCGAAAATCCGGAAACTGAAATACGGGACAAGCTGACCACCCTCGCTTACGATCTTGCGACGGCTTGCCGTCGCCCTGCGCGTTTTCCTGCCCGGCCGATGGACCGGAGGGGCGTTAATCGCGCCATTCCAAACTCTGCCCGCTCTTTACCCCAATCCGCAGCGTCACGCCACCGCGAAGCAGGGGTTTCGACCGACTGCAGGCGCGGACGTTTCCGCCCTATACCGCAGGAAGTCCTGGGGATTCCGTCGCCGGAAACTCTTGCCGGAACTTTGGCAGGGCAAATGTGGCCAAACTCTGCCGCGAGGGCTTCGCTCAACAAAATCCGCGCCACTGTGGCCGGATTGCCGCGCCGTAAACCGCTCCGGAGCTCAGTTCACATCCGGCGCATAGGCCGCAGCCGACGCCCGCAGGGTCTGCGCATGACGAGCCACATGCAGGGAGCGCGGGGCTTCCACGATGTCGTAACAGGTGGCGTCGCTGAACAGAGCCTCGAGGACCGCGACATTCATCTTGTGGCCGCCGCAATAGGAGCGATACGCGCCGATCATCGGCAGGCCTGCCAGTGCGAGATCGCCGATGGCGTCAAGCGTCTTGTGGCGCACGAATTCGTCGTCGTAGCGAAGTCCCTCCGGGTTGATGACCCGGTCGTCTTCGAGCGCGACGCTGTTTTCGAGGGAAGAGCCGAGGGCGAAGCCCGCTTTCCAGAGCCGCTCGACATCGCGAATGAAGCCGAAGGTGCGGGCGCGGGAGATTTCGCGGCGGAAGGTGTGGGGTTCGAGGTCGATGGAGGCGGACTGACGTCCAATAATGCCGGCGCTGAAATCGATTTCTACATCAAGACGGAAACCGGAAGAGGCGGGGCGGAGTTCGGAAAAGCCGCGGCCCATATCGATTCGGACCGGTTTGAGGATTTTGACGTAACGGCGCGGGGCGGAAAGTTCGACGATACCGGCCTCGTCGATGGCGTCCACGAAACGGGCGGCCGATCCGTCCATGATCGGCACTTCCGGCCCGTCCACCTCGACAAGTACGTTGTCGATGCCGAGGCCGGACAGGGCGGCCATCAGATGTTCGATCGTTGCGACCGAACCTTCCGACGCATCGCCGATGACGGTGCACAGTTCGGTCATGGTGACCTGAGACCAGACCGCCTCAATCACGCGGCCATCGCCGCCGGAAACGTTTGAACGATAGAAAACAATGCCATGATCGGCATCTGCGGGATGAAGCGTCAGCTTCGCGGGAGCATTGGAATGCACGCCAGCGCCGAATAGATGCGCACGTCGGCGCAACGTGGTCTGCCTCGCTGCCTTCATGACTGAATCACCACTTGCCGCTTTGTGGCAGGGAACGAAGGCGTTGCCAGATTTCTGCGTATCCGGTCAAAGACTGCTCCACTGCCGACCCCAGACGATCCGGACCCGAATGCCTTCCCGAAGGAAGTTACCAATTGGTCCCCGCATACACGGTCCGAACCGGACGGCCAGCCTGACGCGACACGGCTGTACTTGTCCGCAAACACCATACGCACGGCTCCAGACGAGAACCAAATCAAGCTTTCTTTCCGGTTGTTACAATACAATCGATCCGTTAAGAATCTTGTTAGGCACGATTTTATTCAAAAGTATCAAATTGTTACGCTTTTCAAGACGTCTTGGCTGACATAGCCGCCCGGGTCCCCGTGTTACAATCGAAAAGGCCTGCCGGAACGCGGCAGGCCTTTCCTAATTCGTTGAGCAAACTGCTGATTCGCTCCGGGCGTGTTCCGGAAAAGTTGCATGACTTTTCCGACAAGAACACGCCCTGGTTTTTAATCTGGCGCGCTTTCACGCCGACCGGATGAACATCCGGTCGGAAAGCGCGCTAGTTCGATTGCCGGCGCAGGAAGGCCGGAATTTCCAGCTGCTCGTCTTCCATGCTGCGCGGCTGCGGAACGGGCCGGCCATGCAGATCGAGCTGCGTCTGCTGCGTACGGGCCGGGCCGGGAGCCGGCGGACGCTTGGCGAATTCGGCGTGGACCGGGCTCGGAGCGGGCTGCTGGCGAACCTGCGCGGGCTGGATCTGAACCGGCGCGGGCTGGACCTGCACCGGAGCCGGAACAGGACGTACCGGCGCGACCAGGGGGCCGGCCTGGGCAGGCGCCGGCTGTTCGCTTTCGCGGCCGATGCCGAAGGAGGCCAGCCGCTCGAACAGTGTCCGGCGCTTGGCTTCTGTCGCGGCCACATCGCCACGATGCGCCTGAAGCTGACGTTGCACGGGCATGGGCAGGTCTTCCACGCGCGGCATGCGCGGCGGACGGATGGGCTGCTCGGCCACCGGCGGAATATACGGCTCTGGCGCCATCTGGACCGGGGCGGCGGGCGCGACGGCCTGCGGCTGCGGCACATAGGCCGGAACCGGGCGCGGCTGAACCGGCTGCAGCATCACTTCGTCGATGACCTTCGGCGCGGATTGCAACAGCTGCTCGAGATCGGCGGCAGCGGGCGCATGTTGCGGATGAACGACAGCCTGGACCTGAACCGGCATGGGGATCGTTTCGACGCGGGCCGGTTCGGGCTGCGTCTGAATCGCCACAGGCTGGGTGCGGGTCTCGATTTCGGCCGTACGGGCTGCCGCCTGCGCGCGCAGCTTGTGAGCGACTTCGGCGATGCGCGCTTCCGCGAGATTGGCATTGACGTTCTGAGCATCGGCCGCGCGATCGATACCGGTCGCTACGACCGACACGCGAACGATGCCGTTGAGCGATTCGTCGAAGGTCGCGCCGAGGATGATGTTGGCGTCCTCGTCCACTTCCTGGCGGATGCGGCTCGCGGCTTCGTCGACTTCGTACAGCGTCAGGTCGTTGCCGCCGGTGATCGAGATCAGCAGGCCGCGCGCGCCGCGCATCGAAGTTTCGTCGAGGAGCGGATTGGCGATGGCGGCTTCGGCCGCCTGCACCGCGCGATGATCGCCGGAGGCTTCGCCGGTGCCCATCATCGCCTTGCCCATTTCGCGCATCACGGCGCGCACGTCGGCGAAGTCGAGATTGATCAGGCCTTCCTTCACCATCAGGTCGGTGATGCAGGCGACGCCCGAGTAGAGCACCTGATCGGCCATCGCGAAGGCGTCGGCGAAGGTCGTGCGCTCGTTGGCGACGCGGAAGAGATTCTGGTTCGGAATGATGATCAGCGTGTCGACAGCCTTGTGCAATTCGCTGATGCCGCCTTCGGCCAGACGCATGCGCCGCGCGCCTTCGAACTGGAAGGGCTTGGTCACGACGCCGACCGTGAGAATGCCCATGTCCCGCGCTGCCTGCGCGATAACAGGCGCAGCGCCGGTGCCGGTGCCGCCGCCCATGCCCGCCGTGACGAAGCACATATGCGCGCCGGTCAGGTGATCGCGGATTTCCTCGAGCGCCTCTTCGGCTGCCGCGCGCCCGACTTCGGGATGCGAACCCGCGCCGAGGCCCTCGGTGACCTGCAGGCCCATCTGGATGATGCGTTCGGCGCGCGATGACGCCAGCGCCTGCGCATCCGTATTGGCGACGATGAAGTCGACGCCCTGTAATCCGGAATTGATCATGTTGTTGACGGCATTGCCACCGGCGCCGCCGACACCGCACACCATGATCCGGGGCTTAAGTTCCCTGAGTTCGGGCGCTCTGAAATTCACACTCATCGTCCAGCCTCTTTGAGGTTTGGGCCCAGCCTATGGAGCGAGACCCCGGTTTGACTTCGTTACTCTCTTGACCGCACCGCCTCGATACCGGCTGCCGCGCCGGCATCGCCTCGGCATGTTCAAAAACTATCTCTCAGCCAGCGGCCGACACGCGCGATGTAGCCATCGCTTCCGGTCGCCAGCATCACACCCGAACGGCGCGGCTCGAAATGTTCGAGACCGGCCACTTGCGGATAAACGAGAAGGCCCACGGCTGCTGCGAATGCCGGACTCTTCGCCGACTCGGGCAGTCCCTGCACGCCGAGCGGCCTGCCGATGCGCACATGCGGGGACAGGATTCTGCGCGCCGCTTCAGGCATGCCGGTCAGCTGGCACGCGCCGCCTGTCAGCACGACGCGCATGCCCGAATGCGCCGCAAAGCCCGCGCGGTGCAGGCGCTCGCGAACGAGTTCGAGAATTTCCTCGACGCGCGGCTTGATGATGTGCACGAGCTGCGACTTCGGCATGTTTGTCGGATGACCGTCGTCGTCGCCGACCTGCGAGATGGAAATCGTTTCGCGCTCGTCGGATGGCGAGACGATGCAGGAGCCGTAATAGGTCTTGATGCGCTCCGCATCCGTTAGACGCATGGTAAGCCCGCGCGCGATGTCGGTCGTCACGTGATTGCCGCCAACGGCGATCGCATCGATATGCGAGAGGCGGCCCTCGTCGAAGATGGCGATGGATGTCGTGCCGCCGCCCATGTCGATGACCGCCGTGCCCATGTCGGCCTCGTCCTCGACGAGGACCGAAAGGCCGGAAGCGTAGGGCGAAGCGACGACAGCCTCGATTTCGAGATGGCAACGCTCGACGGCGAGCATCAGGTTGCGCACGGCGGCGGAGTCGCAGCCGGCCACATGCATGTCCGCGCCGAGTTGTTCGCCGATCATCTCGCGCGGATCGCGGATGGCGCGCGTGTCGTCGAGCGAATAGCCGACGGGAAGCGAATGCAGCACCGTGCGGCCCTGCCCCGCCGTATAGGAGGCTGCGGCTTCGAGCACGCGATGGATTTCGTAATCGCCGACGGCGCGCCCGCCGATGTTGATATGTGCGCTGAAGCGCTGCGAACCGAGCCGACCGCCGCTGACATTGACGATGACGCTTTCGGCCTGCACGCCGGCCATGCGCTCGGCCGCATCGACGGCGTGACGGATCGCGTCTTCCGCCTCTTCCATGTCGACGACGGCGCCGCCCTTGAGGCCGCGCGAACGCTGATGGCCGATCCCGAGCACGCGCACGCGATGCGTGCGGCCGCGCAGGAGATCCGACTGTTCGGCCGGCAGCAATTTGGCGATCAGGCACGCGACTTTCGACGTGCCGACGTCGAGCACGCACAGCACCGCGCTCTTGCGCGCGGGCAGCGGCTTCATGCGCGGCGTAAAGCTGTTGCGCATGGTCATGCTGCGCCCCCTTTGGGCTTGGTCTTCTTGGTCTTCGCTTCGAGCCTTTGCGCGGCGGCTTCCTCAGACAGGCGAACGGTAATGCGGCCGGGAATGCGCAGATCGATGGCGATCACGTCCTTGTCCGGCAGCTTGTTGTCGCGCGCGAGCGCGGCGAGACGGGCGACTGCAGCTTCGGGCTTGTTCTCGGGCAGGCGCACGTCGACGCCGTTGCCGAGTTTCAAGTTCCAGCGGCGCTGGCCGACGAGAACGCCAGCGACAATGCGCGATCTGAAGTCGCCGGCCGCTTCGAGGATTTTCACATACTCCGGCACGCGCTCGTTCGCGCCTTCGCCGACGACGAATGGAAGTTTCGCAAAGCGCTGGTCGCGCATCATGTCGATGGCGGTTCCGTCCGCCGCGACGATCGAGACGTCGCCGTCGATCTGCCACAGCGCATGGGGCGTGCGCTCGTTGATGGAGATGACCACCTGGTCGGGATAAAGCTTGCGCACCGTGGCGTCGCGGATGAGCGGCACCGACTTCAGCCGCTGGCGCACCGCATTCGCATCGAGAAACAAAACGGAATCGCGCGGCGTGATGCCCGACGCTTCGAGGATTTCCGCATTCAGCAATTCCTGCTGACCGCTGATGGCGACCACCGAAAGCCCGAAGCCGAAGAGACGCGCGGCGAGATCGGCTGGACGGCCCGCCTCGTTGATGAATGTCTCGTAATGCCCGCCACGCACGAAGCCGTAGGCGGCGGCGGAGGACAGAAAGACGATGGCGAGCGCGGAACCAAAACCGCGATGCGTGACGAAGTGAGCAAAGCGCGCGCGCGGGGAACGCGGCGGCAGGCGGCGGCGCGGCGCCGGACGGCGC
>CAINED010000032.1 GCA_903847605.1 uncultured Hyphomicrobiales bacterium
CGATAGCGGCCCAGGATTGGCGGTAATAGATGAAGTCCCATGCGTGCAGGGTGAAAGTCAGCGCCTCGTATTTGACATGCGCGGTGACGGCGACGATGGCGACAAAGGAGGCAAAGAGCACGGCGGAGAACAAGGGCCGCCGCGTGAGAAACGCCAATACGGAGAGGAGCGCGCCGCCGAGGCCCATCATGAACACGGCGTTCGAGAGATAGCCTTCGGTGAAATAGAAATAGACGCAGAGAAGGGCGAAGATCAGCCCCGCAAGGCATGCGGACGTTCGTAGCGACAATCGGGCCTGCGGCATCCGCGATCTTTCAGGGAGAGTCCCTTCTCAGAATTCCACAACGCTGCGGATCGACTTGCCTTCATGCATCAGGTCGAAGCCTTCGTTGATGCGCTCGAGCGGCAGCTTGTGCGTGATGAGATCGTCGATGTTGATGCGCCCGTCCATGTACCAGTCGACGATGCGCGGCACGTCGGTACGCCCGCGTGCGCCGCCGAAGGCCGTGCCTTTCCAGACGCGCCCGGTGACGAGTTGGAACGGACGGGTCGAAATTTCCGCGCCGGCGGGCGCAACGCCGATGATGATCGACTGGCCCCAGCCGCGATGGCAGCATTCGAGCGCCTGGCGCATCACGTTCACGTTGCCGGTCGCGTCGAAAGAATAATCCGCGCCGCCATCGGTAAGATTGACGAGATAGGGAACGAGATCGCCCTCGACTTCCTTCGGATTGACGAAATGCGTCATGCCGAATTTTTCGGCGATCTCCTTTCGGGCCGGATTGATGTCGACACCGACGATCATTTCCGCGCCGATCATGCGCAGGCCCTGGATGACATTGAGGCCGATGCCGCCGAGACCGAAGACGACCGCGCGGCACCCGGCTTCCGCCTTGGCCGTCCAGATGACCGCGCCGATGCCGGTCGTGACGCCGCAGCCGATGTAGCAGACCTTGTCGAAGGGGGCGTCTTCACGAATTTTAGCCAGCGCGATTTCCGGCACTACGATGTGGTTCGCAAATGTCGAGGTGCCCATGTAGTGCAGCACCTGTTCGCCATCGCATTTGAAGCGGCTGGTGCCGTCCGGCATCAGGCCCTTGCCCTGCGTCGCGCGGATGGAGGTGCAGAGGTTGGTCTTGCGCGAGAGGCAGCTTTTGCACTGGCGGCATTCGGGCGTGTAGAGGGGTATGACGTGATCGCCCTTCTTCAGTGTCGTCACGCCGGGTCCCACATCGACGACGATGCCCGCGCCTTCGTGGCCGAGGACGGCAGGGAAGAGGCCTTCCGGGTCCGCGCCGGAGAGCGTGTAATAATCGGTGTGGCAGATGCCGGTCGCTTTCACTTCAACCAGAACTTCCCCGGCCTTCGGACCCTCCAGATCGAGTTCGACGATTTCGAGCGGTTTCTTGGCGGCAAAGGCGACGGCGGCGCGGGTCTTCATGGACGGTCAGGCTCCCGATTGAAATCGGGGCGCATATTGCCCGAAGGCGCGCGCGCGTAAAGGGGTTGGAACTTCGGAAGGTCCGGTCCGGTTGACACCTCAACCGGAGGATCGCGCCATGGATATTGAAAGGGAACTTCTCGCCATCGAGAAGAGCTTCTGGACCGACGGACCCGAGGCCTATCACAAGAATTGTGACGACACGTGCCTCGTGGTCTTTTCGCAGATGGCGGAACTGATGGATCGCGAGGCGATCGCCAAAACCGCGGAGGCGGGCCGCTGGCGCGATGTCAGTCTGACGCCTGTTGGCGTCAAAAGCCTGTCTGAAAATGCCGCCCTGCTTTCTTATGCCTGTTCGGCGACGCGGAAAGACGGCAAGGCGCACCGCGCCTATGCGAGTAGCGCCTATGTCAAACGGGACCGCGGCTGGAAACTTGCGTTCCATCAACAGACGGTAATCTGATCAGCCGGCGCGCACCGGCGTCTCCGCGGCGCGGGCATAAGGGTCCGGCCATTTCATGCGATAGCCCTGCTGTTTCGCCGCGTGCTGCGGAAAATAGGGGTCGTTCAGCGCGCCGCGCGCCATCAGGCAGATATCGGCGCGGCCCGACGCGATGATTGTGTTGCAATCGCCGTGGCTGAGAACGCCGCCCACGGTCATTGTGGGGACGCCGCCCTCGTTGCGGATCGCGTCCGAGAAGGCGAGTTGATAGAGACGTTCGACAACGGCGGGCCGGCGCTCGGCCGTGACGCCGGAACTCGAAACCGCGACGATGTCCGCGCCGCGCGCCTGAAGCATCTTCGAGATTTCGATGGCGTCGCGCGGCTGGACGCCATCGGGCCGCCAGTCGCTCGCGGAGATACGCACGCTGATGGGCTTTTCCTGCGGGAAATTGGCGCGCACGGCCTCCAGCACTTCCAGCGGGAAGCGCATGCGGTTTTCGAGCGAGCCGCCATAGGCGTCGGTGCGCTTGTTCGACAGGGGCGAGATAAACGACGACAGGAGATAGCCATGCGCCGCATGAATCTCGATCATGTCGAAGCCGGCTTCTTCGGACATGCGTGCGGCGCGCGCGAAGGCGTCGGTGACATCCCGAATATCCTTCACGCTCATTTCGCGCGGCAGCGGCCTGTCCGGCGTGAAGGCGATGGCCGAAGGCGCGAGCGTTTCCCACTCCTCGTCCTTCGTCAGCGGCTTGTCGCGTTCCCACGAACGGCTGATCGAACCTTTGCGGCCTGCATGCGCTAGCTGGATGCCGATCTTCGCTTGCGTATTCGCATGAACGAAATCGGTGATGCGACGGAAAGCGCCGACATGCTCAGGCGAATACATGCCCGCGCATTGGTAGGTCATGCGTCCTTCCGGCCGGACATTCGTCATTTCCGCGAAGACGAGACCGAAGCCGCCGACGGCCCGCGAGCCCAAGTGCACGAGCTGAAAATCGTTCACCGTGCCTTCGTGCGCCGAATACATGCACATGGGCGAGAAGATCAAGCGATTGGGGATGGTGAGGCCGCGCATCGCATAGGGTGTGAACATCGGCGGCGGCGGTTCGTTGCCGGTCCCGACTGCCGGGCCCGCCACGATGGCGTCGACCTCGCGGATGAAAGCCGGGTCCGCCTTTTTCACATGCGTATAGTTGAGACGCAGGCTGCGCGTCGCGCAGGAAAATGCAAAGCGCGGCATCGGCATGGCGAAGTGCTGGCGGGCATGGTTCAGCCATTCGGCGCTGGCGTTGGCCGCGCGATGCAGGCTCTGCGCTTTCGGAAGTCGTTTTGTCTGCCATGAGGCAAGCGCGTCTTCGATTGTGCCCGCGTGGAGCAATTCATCGACAAGCGCTTCGGCATCTTCAAAGCCTGTGCGCACCGCAAGTCCAACTGACTCATGCGGGCGCGACGCGGCGGCGCCGATGAGCGCGATCTTGCCCTGATGCCATTTCGGCGCGAGATATGTTTCGTCTTGAACCCAAGCCTGCGAGCGCAATTCGAGCGATGCGTCACGGATCGTCGCGGCGAACAGCCTTGTGCAATAGTTTCTGACGCTGTCCGCATCCGCATGGCTTTGACCGGCGCGCTCGAGCGTTGCGCCATCGGCGAAAACGATGAGCGAAGATGAAACAGGCGTCGAGGGAATCAGCATGGCATGAACGACGCCATGTTCGGCTTCGATGAAATCGAAAGCGATGCTCTCGGCTGCGCGCCCAAGGCGAAAATGCGCGGAGAATTGAGACGTGAAGGCAGGTTGCGCGCGCAATCCCGAGGCCTGTTCGCCGGCGTCTGCGAGCAGGTCCGGATCGCCCACGATCAGAAGATCGCCGTATTCGGCATTCTGCGCGATGGTGCCGCTCGTGCCGGTGCAGCCGGCGGCGCGCGCAGTCTGCTGCAGAATTTGCCGGAGCGTGGTGTCGGATATGGTGCGATAGGGAAGACCGCAGATCAGTTTTTCCTCGGCCGGTCCCGATAGGGTGCGTCGAACATTAAGTCCGACAGTCTTGAGCGAATGCTTTTCAATCGCTGCCGCGATCTCGCCGTCACGCAGATGAAATTCAGGCTTGACCGGATTGGAAAGAATATGCGCGGGACGCGCGTGATAGCCGGCGCTGTCGATCAGGGCGACATGCCAGTCGGGCCGCGCTTTCCTGATGAGAATTCCTGCGTAGAGCGCGGCCGGATCGTTGCCGGCGATTGCGATTTTCATGAATGCGTCCCCCACCCGCGACTTTGCGTGACTGCCGCTTGTTCGTTTGGCGTCAGGCTATCGCATCGGAATAAAGGCGCAAGTCCTACCTCGGCGTCGGCCTACCTGAGAGCCTGCGTCAACAGGCGCGTATTGTGGCGCATCATGTCGAGCCAGGTTTTGACCTCGCCGCCGAGCGCGTCCGAGTACAGTGTGCCGCCCACTTTCGCGCCGGTATCGGCGGAGATGCTCTCGATCAGGCGGCGGCTCGACATGTTCTCGATGAACACAGCCTTGGCCTTTTCCTGC
>CAINED010000033.1 GCA_903847605.1 uncultured Hyphomicrobiales bacterium
ATGGGAAACGACATTCTGCGTGACGGAGAGATTGCCGGCGGTCGCAATCATCATCACCCGCTCGCCCGGCTGCTCGAAGACATGCAGCTTGCGAAAGGTCGAAATATTGTCGAGTCCTGCGTTCGTGCGCGTGTCCGCGATCATCACGAGACCTTCGCGCACGAGGATTCCGCAGCAATATGTCATATTCAATTCCCCCGGCTGCGGTTCAATAGCTGCCGAAAGTCGCCAATGGCAAGCCCGCTCTTGCGATGCGCGCCGTCAGTTCTGCCGTTGCGCACGCGCCTGCGACACTGCGACGTTAACCCTGAGACTTTCGCCAACGCCAGCATTCTGCGCGCCGCGCACGGGCGCCGCATCGAGGTAATCGAGGCCAAAAGCGATCCGTACATGCGATTCGCACGGACACATGCAATTGGCCGGATCGAATCCGACCCAGCCGAGATCGGGAATATAGGCTTCGGCCCAGGCATGGCCGGCCTCCTGATCGACGACGCCATCGTCGCGGAAGAAATGACCGGAAATGTAGCGCGCCGGCGTTCCGCCTGCGCGCGCCGCGGCAATAAAGATTTGGGCGTAATCCTGACAGACCCCGCGTCCGAGGCTCCATGCATCTTTCGCAGATGTCGCTGCATGCGTGGGGTCGGTGTCGAATTGCATCCGCGCGTGTATGCGGCCCATGAGTTCATGCAGCCCGTCGAGCGGCCCCCTTGCGAGGCAAGTTCTGCCGAGATCCTCGATCCCGGCGTCAGCTTCGGTCAGCGCCGTCTCGCGCAGATAGAGCAAGGGCGAGAACCTCTCGACGGCATAACGCACGACGCCTGCCGTATCGAATGTCTCGACATGACCCTCGACGACAAGACTGAGCGAGGAGACGCGCTGCGCGACTGTAAACGTATGCGTGATATTGCCAAAAGCGTCCTCGCCCGCTTTCAGCCGACAATCCGCGTCACAATCTATGCGCCAGGATATGACGTGCTGCCCCTCATGCGAGCGCGGCGTCAGACGGAGAAGCTGGATGATGGATTTCGGCGGCGTCGCATAGGTGTAATGAGTTTCGTGCCTGACTGCGATACGCATGGCGCTCTCACGACAAGAGATATTGTTCGGCGATCACGCCGCCAAGACGGCTGTTGTCGGCGAGGAACTCTGTCACGAATTCGTGCAGCCCACGCTGAAAGATTTCGTCGCGGCGGCTGTTCAGAAGCCGCGTATAAGTCGAGCGCGCAAGGCGCTGCGAGACTCCCTGCTGGCCGTAATCCTGCCCGATGAAATCGAGATAACGCGCGAGGTTTTCATAACAGGAGACGAGCGAGCGCGGCATTTCCCGCCGTAACACGAGAAGATCCATGATCAGCCAAGGCTTGATGCTCTCGCGATAGACCCAGTGATAGGCGGTAAGCGCCGAGACCGCGCGCAGGATTGCTGTCCACTGGAAAAAATCGAGAGTGCCGCCAACCTGTTCGGCCTCCGGCAACAGCACATGGTATTTCACGTCGAGGACGCGCGCGGTATTGTCGGCGCGCTCCATGTAAAGACCGAGCCGATTGAACCAGTAGGAATCGTTGCGCAACATCGTGCGATAGGCTGCGCCGTCGAAGTCGCGCGAGATGGTTTTGACGAAATCGAGAAAGCGGTCGACCTCCTCACGCGGCATAGGCTTCGTCACGTCGCGCGAACTTTCGATGCGCCGCAACTCGAGCCAGGCCGCGTTGATCGATTCCCACATCTCCACCGTGAGGGCCGTGCGCACTGCGCGCGCAGCGCGGCGCGCATTCTCGATGCAGTTGCGGATGGAAGATGGATTGTCGCGATCGAAAGCCAAAAATGCGAACACATTGTCCTGATCCGGAACATCGTGAATCTGCTTGAACAGCTCGAGATTGCCGGCCGCGGCAAGCGGGCTGATCCATTCCGTGCCGTCGCCGCCATAGGCTTTCGGGAGAGCCGCCAGACGTAAGGCTGCGTCGATCATGCGTGCGGAGAAGTCCGCACGTTCGATATAACGCGCCACCCAGAAAAGATTGTCCGCACTGCGCGCAAGCATACGTTACGACCCGCCCTGACTCTGGAATGACTGCGATTGCTGCTGCCGCTGCCCGGCGCCCGGCGTGTCCTCGATGATCCACGTATCCTTCGTGCCGCCGCCCTGGCTGGAATTCACGACGAGCGAACCTTCCTTCATCGCAACGCGCGTGAGGCCGCCCGGCACGGCGCGCACGCCATTCGCGCCGGTCAGCACGAAAGGCCTGAGATCGACATGCCGCGCGCCGATGGAGTCGCCCGCAAACGCCGGGCAGGTCGAAAGCGATAGGGTCGGCTGGGCGATGTAATTGGCGGGGTCGGCCTTCACCTTTTCGGCAAAGGCAGCGATCTGCTCTTTCGTTGAATGCGGTCCCACAAGCATTCCGTAGCCGCCCGAACCGTTCACTTCTTTCACGACGAGTTCGCCGAGATGATCGAGGACGTATTTCGCGGCATCTTCCTCGCGGCAGCGCCATGTCGGCACGTTCTTGAGTATGGGTTCCTCGCCCGTGAAGAAGCGGATGATTTCGGGCATGTAAGTATAGATTGCCTTGTCGTCGGCTATGCCGGTGCCGACGGCGTTCGCCAGCGTAACATTTCCCGCGAGATAGGCACCCATCAGGCCGGCGACACCGAGCGCGGAATCCGGCCTGAACACCAGCGGGTCCAGAAACTCGTCGTCGATACGCCGATAAATGACATCGACGCGCTGCGGCCCCCGCGTCGTGCGCATGTAAACGACATCTTCGCGCACGAAGAGATCGTTGCCTTCCACGAGTTCGACGCCGAGGCGATCGGCCAAAAAGGAATGTTCGTAATAGGCGCTGTTATATTGCCCTGGCGTTAGCAGCACGACATTCGGTTCGCCCCGCGCGCTCGCCGGCGCGACGGATTTGAGGCAGGTCAGCAGTTCGTCCGTATAATTCTCGACTGGCGCAACGCGATGACGGGCGAAGAGCTCCGGCATAAGCCGCATCATCACTTCGCGATTTTCAAGCATGTAGGAGACGCCGGAAGGCGTGCGCGCGTTGTCCTCGAGAACGTAAAAATCCTGGTCGTCGACGCGCACGATGTCGATGCCGGCGATCTGCACCCAGACGTCATGCGGGACGCGATGCCCCGCCATTTCCGGGCGGTAACAGGCATTGCGCAGGACAATATCCTCGGGGATCACGCCGGCCCTGATCGCTTCCTGCGCGCCGTAGATATCGGCGATGAACATGTTCAGCGTCTTGACGCGCTGCTTGAGGCCGGCCTCGAGCTTGACCCACTCCGATTGCGAGAGGATGCGTGGGATGATGTCGAACGGGATCAGACGTTCGGTGGCTTCCTGCTCCCCGTAAACGGCGAAGGTGATGCCGATGCGTCGAAACATCAGCTCGGCCTGCGCCCGCCTGGCTTCCAGCAAAGTGGGCGGCGTGTGCGCCAGCCAGTCCTCGACGAGGCGGTAGCACGAACGCACTACCCCTTCGCTTCCCTTCATTTCATCGAAATGCGTCATGTCCCATCATGCCTGCGCCACGCAGTCTCGGCTACAGGATTTATCAAGCAAGGCATGTACCAGCGCAAAGCTGAAGCAAGCTGCACAGCTGAAGGCTCGTTTGATCGCATTTGCTTACAAGCCGAGCAACTTGCCTGCACCCTGGGCATTATTCCGCAGGCGCGGCGTGAATTGGCTGGCGCACCCGCCGGCGGCGGCGAAAGGTCCGTTTGGCCCAGATCCACATGCCTGTGACGAGCAGAAGGACGAAGGCGAGCGACAGGATCACGTTCATCACGCCGCCCCAGACGCCCCAGAAATCGCCCTGGTGGAACATGCGCGGCCAGTTCGTCGGTGTCGCTTTCAGGCCTTCCCTCGATACGACATAGGTATAACGCGCGCCGCCCTCGGTCACGAGCGCCATCTGGCGTCCGGCGCGGCTGCGAATCCATTGGAGACCCGAAAGATCATGCTTTTGCGCGATCATCCTGACGGCTTCGAGCACCGGGACCGGCTGAGCGCGCGCTAAATCGGCTGCAAAACTGATGCGTAGCGCCATGAAGACGCCCGTCAGCGGCGAGAGGATCAGCAAGGGCAGGAGGAACCAGGCGGTGGCCTTGTGCCATCCGGAAATCGTATTGCGGATGCGCGGCAGACCCATGAAGACGCCGACGACCATGCCGAAGACCATGCAAATGGTCGAAACCAGCACGATCGGAACTTTCGTGATCTCTTCGAGGCCGAAAACGAAATGCTCGTGCACCGGCCGCGACCAGCGCATCAGATCGGTGAGCCACGAGTCGTCATCCGCCTCGCCGCCGGTCCGCAGATCGATATCGACCGAACCATCCGGCCCGGCCCCTGCGATCGACAGGGTTTTTTCATAGTGATCCAGCCGCAGGCCGCGCGCCTTCCCGACGGCGTCATGCTGGGCGAGATAGCCCTCGATCTGCGCTAGGGTGATGGAGCCGGGCTTCACCCCGGCCACCTGCAGGATCGGCTGGAAAGAGAGAATCAGGCCGGTGACGATGATGACGGCCAGCGGGATCGAGAAAACTACGAAAATCCAGCGGTGTAGCCGCAGAAGTATGGCTTGTGTCATGGAAAGCCCCAACAAATGAGCGACCGGATCGAGCGTGGCCGCAGGATGCTGCAATGCGGCAAAGGCGGCAACTTAGCGATTTGTCACGTTCATTAAGGATTGTTCATGCGTTGGCAGTTCTGACCTGCAATTGCCCTTTCCTCTCGCTCTTTGCTAAACCGCCTCAACTTTGCGCCGCCTGAGCGGCCAGCCCTCGGAAATTCCGGAACATGACCACGCTCGACCCGGTCGCCAAGCGGCGAACCTTCGCTATCATCTCGCATCCCGACGCGGGCAAGACGACGCTGACGGAAAAGCTGCTGCTGTTCGGCGGCGCGATCCAGCTCGCGGGCGAGGTGCGCGCCAAGGCGAACCGCCGCCAGACGCGCTCGGACTGGATGGCGATCGAGCGCCAGCGCGGCATTTCCGTCGTCACATCGGTGATGACCTTCGAATACGGCGGCCATGTCTTCAATCTGCTTGATACGCCCGGCCACGAAGACTTTTCCGAGGACACCTACCGCACGCTGACGGCGGTCGACAGCGCCGTCATGGTCATCGACGCCGCCAAGGGCATCGAGGCGCGCACGCGAAAGCTCTTCGAAGTTTGCCGTCTGCGCGACATTCCCATCGTCACCTTCATCAACAAGATGGACCGTGAGACGCGCGATCCCTTCGAGCTCATCGACGAGATCGAGTCGACGCTCGCGCTCGACGTTGCGCCGATGACATGGCCGATCGGCAGCGGCAGGACATTTGCCGGCACCTACGACATCCGCAATTCGACCGTGCGGCTGATCGACCGCGACGAAGAGCCGATGAAAGTGAACGGTCCCGACGACCCGCGCATCGCCGAACTCCTGCCCGAACACGAACGCGCCGCCTTCCGCGAAAGCCTTTCGCTGGCGGTGGAGGCGTTAAAGCCTTTCGACAAGGCAGCGTTCCTGGAGGGGCATCTGACGCCGGCCTATTTCGGCTCGGCGCTGAAGACATTTGGCGTGAAGGATCTGATCGACGCACTCGGCGAATTCGCGCCGCCGCCGCGCGATCAGGAAAGCGCCTCGCGCACCATCGACGCGCGCGAAAAGAAGATGACGGGCTTCGTGTTCAAGATACAGGCGAACATGGACCCCAACCATCGCGACCGCATCGCCTTCATGCGCGTGTGTTCCGGCAAGCTTGCGCGCGGCATGAAGGCCAAGATCGTGCGCACCGGCAAGAACATGGCGCTGACGGCGCCGCAGTTCTTCTTCGCGCAGGATCGCCAGATCGCCGACGAAGCCTTCGCGGGCGATGTCGTCGGCATTCCCAATCACGGGGTGCTGCGCATCGGCGACACGTTGACCGAAGGCGAGGACGTTGTGTTCCGCGGCGTACCGAGTTTCGCGCCGGAAATCCTGCGCCGGGTGAAACTCGGCGACGCCATGAAGGCCAAGAAACTGCGCGAGGCCCTGCAGCAAATGGCGGAAGAAGGCGTGGTGCAGCTCTTCATCCCCAATGACGGCTCGCCCGCCATCGTCGGCGTCGTCGGCGCGCTGCAGCTCGATGTTTTGAAGGAGCGGCTCGCCGCCGAATACCAGCTGCCCGTCGATTTCGAACAGACCCGCTTCGAACTCGCGCGCTGGGTGACGAGCGAGGACAGGGCGGAACTGGAAAAATTCATGCGCACCTTCCCCTCGGCCATGGCCAACGACCTCGACGGCGCACCTGTCTTCATGGCGCCCTCTGCATGGTCGCTGCGCCACGATCAGGAAAACTGGCCGAAGGTGTCGTTCACGGATGTGAAGGATTACCAGAAGGCGGCGTGAAGTCGGATCGAGACTTCACTGCTTCTCGATCTTCGCCTTCTCGACGATCCCCTTCCAGGTCTCGTATTCGTTCTTGAGCATGGCGTCCATCGCTGCGGGCGACGGCGACACATAGGGCTCCGACCCCACATCTTCGAGAAACTTGCGCGTCTCCGGGCGCTGCGCGATTTCGCTCAGCCAGCCGTGCATTTGCTTGACGATGGGCTCTGGCACGCCTTTCGGCATCCAGGCCGCCCATTTCACGGAATAGTCGAGCGGCACGCCCGATTCCTTCATCGTGGGAATATCGGACGCGAAGGAAACGCGTTTCGGCGTGGACGCGGCGATCATCGTCACTTTCCCGGCGCGCGATTGCATCATGGCGAGCGTCGCATCGGCAAATACGAAATCGATCAGACCGCCCGCAACATCGTTTGTCGCATCGGACGTCGCCTTGTAGCCGACGGCCGTGGCTTCCGCGCCGATGAGTTGCAGATACCATGCCGAGACGACGCGATGGCTCGCGGTGGCCACGGCGTATTTCGCCTCGCCCTTTTTCGCCCTGATCATCGCCGTGAGATCAGCGAGAGTCTTGATACCGCTTTGCGGATTGACGACTAGGATAAGGCCGATGTCGTTGAGGGTCGCCACCGATTGCAAAGCATTGAGCGGATCGTAATCCGCGCCTTTCATCATGAGCGGATTGCCAACGAGTGCAGCGGAACCGGTAATGATCATCGTATAGCCATCGGGCTTGGATTCCATCGCCGCGCGATTGCCGAGATGGCCGTTGGCGCCGACGCGGTTTTCGACGACGAAATTCTGGTTGGTGATATTTTTGAGCGCATTCGCCCAGTAACGCACCATGATGTCGCCGCCGCCGCCCGCGACATAGGCGCAGATGACACGCACGGGACGCGAGGGATAGGTCTCCTGCGCGAAAGCCGGCATGGTCCAACGCGCCATTGGCAAAGCGGCCAGCGGCAAGGCGCACAGCGTTCGTCTCGTCAGCTTTGTCATCACGCCCTCCCGAAGAGTCAGTTCCACACTTCGCCAGCCACGCGCGCCAGCAGTTCAAGCTTCTTCCATTGCTGTTCGTAGGTCATGTGTGCGCCGTCGCGCGTCGCCGATCCCTGGAAGCCGCATTGCGACGAGATCGCAATCCGGTCGAGCGGGCAATAGCGCGCGGCGTCCTCGATGCGTCGCAGAAGCGCGTCACGCGTTTCGAGTTCCGGATTTGTGCTGCTGACGAGGCCGATCACCACGATCTTGCCCCTGGGCAAATGACGCAGCGGCTCGAAACTGCCGACCTTTTCGGAATCGTATTCGAGCAGGAAGCGATCGACATGCAATTCGCCGAATAGCCGTTCCGCCAGCCATTCGTAACTGCCTGTACGGCGCGCGAAACCGGCGCGGCTGCCGCGGCAAAGATGCATCGCGAGTGTAAGGCCCGGGCGGCGCACGGCATCATAACACGCGTTCTCTGCAGCGATGTCCGCGAGCAATGCCTTTTCGGGATCCTGCCCTGCAGCCTGCAACTGCTCGCGGCCGCCATCCTCGCCATAGATGGTGAAGCCTTCGTCGAATTGCAGATAGGATGCGCCATCGTCGGCAAGCCCGCGCATCTCGTTTTTGACGATGCCGACGACATCGTCGAGCAAGCCGTTGCGGTCGGGATAGGCGCCATCGCTGACGCCCTTGCGCCAGCACATGCGCGCGATCATCGCCGGGCTCGGCTGCGTGATCTTGAACGGACCGGGCGCATGTTCGCGCAGGAACAGCGCGTCGGTTTGCGCGAGGCGGCGTTCCTGTTTGATCTTGCCGGTCACCGCCTTGGTGTGCATCTGCAGCTTCACGGTCTTGCCGAACGCGTCCGTGAATTCGCGCTGCGGATAACTTGCCTCGAAGCCGGAGACGGCTTCGCTGAACACCGTCTGCCAGGCGTCGCGGCGCATTTCGCCATCGGTGAAGATGGTCATGCCCGCGTCCTTCTGGCGGGCGAGAACCTCTTTCACGCAATCGTCCTCGACGGCTTGCAGCGCGTCCCGGCCGATGCGGCCATTGCGGAAATCGTCGCGCGCATCGAGCAGCCGCGCCGGCCGCAGGAGGCTTCCGATCTGGTCGACACGATGTGTGTCGATGGCGACTGCGCTCAAGCTGGCCTCCTCCCGGTAAGGCCGCTGTTGCGCGGCCGATTGTCTTTGCGGCGATGCTGACACGCGGTTTGCAGGGGTGCAAGCGGCCTCCGAAGAAAGCCGCCCTCCGATACAGTCCGGCATTAGCCATGTGTGCGGGTTTTTATCTCGCCAGCCGTGCATTCTGATAATTTGCCGCAAATACGATTCTATTTGGCGGCTAGCGGCAATGGCCAGAACTTCAACGAAGATTCTTCCCGTCATCATGTGCGGCGGCTCGGGCACGCGGATGTGGCCGCTGTCGCGCGAAAGCTTGCCCAAACAATTCATTTCGCTGATCGGCGAGAAGTCCTCGTTTCAGGACACGCTGGCGATGCTGGATAACGGCGAGATTTTTCTGCCGCCGATCGTGCTCACCAATCACGATTACCGCTTTCTCGTAGCAGAACAGATGGAAGCGGTGGGCGTGAAGGGCCGCATCGTGCTGGAACCTGTGCGGCGCGATTCCGGGCCCGCGGTCGCGGCGGCGGCGGAACTGGCCATGCTGCAGGGCGGGCAGACCGTTGTGGCCATGCTTGCCGCCGATCATGCGGTCAAAAATCCCCAGGGGCTCGCAGAACTCTGCGTGATCGCCGGCGAGGCCGCGGAAAAAGGATTCATCGTCACGCTGGGCATCCAGCCCGATCATCCCGCGACCGGCTATGGCTATATCCGCGCCGGAGAAGCCATCGCGCCAGGCTCGGACGTACGCAAGGTCGAAGCCTTCGTCGAAAAGCCCGACGCGAAAACCGCCGAACGCTACCTGGCCGAAGGCTATTTCTGGAATTCCGGCAATTTCATCTTCCGCGCCGATGCGATGTCGGGCGAGGTGAAAGCCTTCGAGCCTGAGATGGCGTCGGCCGCGCATGATGCTGTTGCAAAGGCGAAGACCGATCTCGAATTTCTCATTCTCGACAAGGCGAGCTTCGAAAAAGCGCCGAAGAAATCCATCGACTATGCGGTGATGGAACGCACGGGCAAGGCTGCGGTGGTGCCCGCCGATGTCGGCTGGTCCGACGTCGGCACATGGGCCGCCGTGCATGCGCTCACCAGGAAGGACGAGAACCGCAACGTGATTCGCGGCGAAGGCCTCATCATGCATGCCTCCAACGTGCATGTGCGCTCGGACGACATTCTCACCGCCGTCGTCGGCGTCAGCGATGTCGTCGTCGTCACGACGCCGGACGCCGTGCTCGTGCTCGACGCCGCGCTTGCCGACAAGGTGAAGGATCTCGTCGAACGGCTGAAGCTGGAGGGACGCAAGGAACCGCTGGAGCACAAGCGCATCTACCGTCCCTGGGGCTATTACCAGAGCGTCGATGCCGGACCGCGCTATCAGGTCAAGCGCATCGCGGTGAAGCCGGGCGGGCGTCTCTCATTGCAAAAGCATCATCACCGCGCCGAGCACTGGGTCGTGGTGAAGGGAACGGCGGAAGTCACGCGCGACGGCGAAATCATGCTCGTGCATGAAAATGAGTCAGTCTTCCTGCCGATCGGCTCGATCCATCGCCTCGCCAATCCCGGCAAGATCGACCTCGAACTGATCGAGGTACAGACTGGCAGCTATCTCGGTGAAGATGATATCGTGCGGCTCGAGGACGTGTATCACCGCAGTTGAGAACCGCGCCGCCTCGCCCTTCGATACGCGCGCCTTGCGCGCTACTAGGGTGAGGGCATTTCTCTTGAAACCTTCATGCTGAGGAGCGTTGCGTAGCAACGCGTCTCGAAGCACGAGGGTTTCGGACCCTACCGCGCGTTGCGATAGGCCTTCCCCGAAAACACTGTCAAAAACATGATGCGAATGTCGAACAGCAGCGACCAGTGGTCGATGTAATAGAGATCGTGTTCAACGCGCTTGCGCATCTTCTCATCCGAACTGGTTTCGCCACGCAAGCCGCTGACCTGCGCCCAGCCGGTAATGCCCGGCTTGACGTTGTGGCGGCGCGCATAGAGCGCGATGGTGCGCTCGTATTGCTGATCGTGCGCCAGAGCGTGAGGGCGCGGGCCGACGAGCGACATTTCTCCGCGCAGCACGTTGATGAGTTGCGGCAGTTCGTCGATGTTCCACTTGCGGATGAATGCGCCGATGCGCGTGATGCGCACGTCGTTCTCCTTCGCCTGCACGACCACCGGGCCGTCGTCGAGCGTCGTCATCGAACGGAATTTGTAGATACGGAACGGCTCCTGATTGAAGCCGTAGCGCCGCTGCATGAAGAAGACGGGTCCGCGCGAGTCGAGCTTGATGAGCAACGCCATCAGCGCGAACAGCGGCGAGAGCAGCACGAGCGCTATCGTCGACACGATGACGTCGAATATGCGCTTCTGGATGATCTCGAAGGTCGACAGGGGACGGCGCACGAGATGCAGGCTCGCGATGGGGCCCATGCGTTCGACTTCGAAATCGGTAAATTGCGCAAGCACGCGCTCGGTGCCCAGATGGATGGAAGCGGGCACGCGCAGGAAGGCGTTGACGCAGGCTTCGATCGTTTCCTTCTGCGACCACGGCGCGAGGATGAACACATCTTCCGGGCGCAGCACACGCGCCGTTGCGGCCGCGAGCGCCAGATCCTCGTGCAAGGTGTCGGAGCC
The DNA here is from genome assembly GCA_903847605.1 of uncultured Hyphomicrobiales bacterium. Classification (GTDB taxonomy): domain Bacteria; phylum Pseudomonadota; class Alphaproteobacteria; order Rhizobiales; family Beijerinckiaceae; genus Terripilifer. The sequence goes on from CAINED010000033.1 coordinate 11,137, forward strand.
GCGCAGCACAGCGGCGGAAACGACACGCAGGCCGAGATCGCCGGGATTGTATTCGCGCGTGAAGCGCTCGATCTCATCCTCGTAGCCGACGAGGAAGATGCGCCGCGCCGCAACGCCGCCGACGCGGGCCTGATCATGCACGATGCGCACGAACATGAAGCGGCAGATAACGATAAGGCCGAAGCCGCCGCCGTAGAAGACGATGGCCGTGCCGCGCGAGAAATCGGACGATGTCTTGGTCAGGAAGGCAACGATCAACGCGCTCATGAAGGCGACGTTCCACAGCGTGAACGTGCGTCCGATATGCCCTTCGAAGGACAGATAGCGCGAAACCGTATAGTCGCGGCGCAGGATATTGGGCACGACGAAGAGCAAGGCCATGACGACGCCAAGGCGCAGGTAATCCTCGAACTCGACGCGCATCTCGTAGGCGGCGCGATGGTAAATCGCGCCGGAGGCGAGCGCGGCAAAGACGATGGCAGCAGCGTCGCTGAGAGCCGCCAGGGCGGAAAGCGCGCCGCGTACGAAGGCGGGATTGCGCCGCCGCCAGAGCTGCAGTCGCGAGGCCGCGCCTGCAGCTCGCGGAAGCGCTGTTCGCTCGATTCGGGGCAGTGAGGCCAAATTCTGGTCGGTCATTGCTGTGCCATTCCGGGACACTGCGGGCTGGATCGGCACGTAACGCCAATCCCGCCCGCAGCTTTGGCAGGAGGTCCGCAATTCACATGCCGGAGCCCACGGCGGCGATTTCCGCGCTTGACCCGGGCAGCGAAGCGGACGCATCGTTCGCGCCGAAAACGGAGTTTGTTTGCGATGAAAAGGCTTGTTCTCGCCGCGCTCGTCTTTGGAGCGGCCCTGCCCCTTCTGGCGACGGCCGCGGCGGCCCAGTCCCGCCCGTTGACCCCTGCCGAAGGGCGCTACTGGCCCTATTCCGGGCAAGTTCCGGCTTGCGACGACGAAAGCATTCTGACGCGGATCCAGAGCCGGTTCTCGCAGCGCGAACGCGCCTACTGGAAGTCCGGCCTCGCCATTCAGGGCTTCAGCGACGTGCGGGAGCGTGGCCTGCGGACCAACGCCGTCGACACGATTCCCAAGCGTTTCTGCCACGCGCGGGCGACGTTCAACGATGGCCGCGTCCGCAACGTAACTTACTGGATTGGCGAGAATCTCGGCATGATCGGCTGGGGCGCGGGCGTCGAATGGTGCGTCGCCGGGCTCGATCATCACCGGGCGTTCGGCCCGAATTGCCGTACCGCAGGGCCCTGAGCCCTGCGAATTTTCCCGTTGTTTTGCTGCCACGGAGCCAGCCTTGCGTATTCTCGTGAAATCCCTGTCCGCCGCCGCCCTCGCGGTGCTTTTGGCCAGCGCCGCCTCGGCCCAATCGCCCGGCCGCGGCGCCGACGACTGCATCCTCGACAATTGCCGCGACAGGAACCCGCGCGCCGGTAGCGCCCAACCCGCCCCGGAACGCCCGCGGCAGGACTTCGACCGGCCCTATGGCCGCGACCGCTTTGACGACAGAGGCTCCCAACGCGGTGGCCAGCGCGGAGATCGCGGTGGCGGCGGCGAGCGTCACGGCTCGGCGCCGGGCCGGTTCGATTTTTACGTGCTGGCCCTGAGCTGGTCGCCGAGCTTCTGCTCGACGGAAGCCGGCCGCCGCTCGCGCGAACAATGCGCCGTGGGCGCGGGCAACGCCTTCGTCGTGCATGGCCTGTGGCCACAATTCGAGCGCGGCTTTCCTTCCTGGTGCGACGACCGCAATCCGCCGCGCTATGCGGTGGACGAAGCGCGCGGCGTCTTCCCGGAAGAGGGGCTCGCCCGCTACCAGTGGCGCAAGCACGGCTCCTGCTCCGGCCTGTCGCCGACCGCCTATTACAATCTCGTCCGGCAGGTGAAGGCGAAGATCGTCATCCCTGAAGACCTGCGTCGGCCCGGCGAAAGTCTGCGCAAGGATCCGCGCGAGATCGAGCGCGCTTTTGTCGAAGCCAACAAGTCGCTGCGCGCCGACATGATCTCGGTCACCTGTACGCGCGGACAGCTGGAGGAAGTGCGTATCTGCATCTCCAAGGATGGGCGCGATTTCCGCACTTGCCCGGAAGTGGAGCGCAATTCCTGCCGCATCGGCAATGTGTCGGTTCCCGCGCCGCGCTGATTTCCATCTCCTCTTTGCGCCGGGAGGTGGAAGTTGAACTACCGGCACGCTTTCCACGCAGGCAATTTCGCCGATGTTTTCAAGCACACGCTGCTGACGCGTATCCTCGTCTATCTGATGCGCAAGGAACAGCCGTTGCGCTTCATGGATACTCATGGCGGCATCGGACGCTACGATCTTGCTGCCGATGAAGCGGCGCGCACCGGCGAGTGGCGCGACGGCATCGCCCGCATCGTCATGGCGCAGCCTCCGGAGAATGTCGGCGCATTGCTAAAGCCATGGCTCGATGTGGTCGGCCCCTGCGATGCGGAAGGCTGCCCGGAAAGTTATCCCGGCTCGCCCGCGCTGGCGCAGGCCCTGTTGCGCCCGCAGGACCGCATCGCCGTCAGCGAATTGCATGAGCAGGACTTTCACACGTTGCGGCGGGCGCTGGGCTACGATGAGCGCCTCCGCCTCGCGCAGATCAATGGCTATGCAGCGCTGAACGCCTGGACGCCGCCGAAGGAGCGGCGCGGCCTCGTGCTGATCGATCCGCCTTTCGAGTCTCGGGACGAATTCGCGCAAATTCTTTCCGCGCTCGCAAAGGCCTGGCGCAAATGGCCGACCGGCTGTTACGCGATTTGGTATCCCGTGAAGGCGCCGGGGGCCGTCGACGCCTTTTACGATGGCCTCGCGGCGCTCGGGATCGAACGGTGTCTGCGGCTCGAACTGGCGACGGAGCGGCCGGATGCGGCGGGCCCCCTTGCCGCCAACGGACTGTGCGTCATCAACCCGCCGTTTGTTTTGAAGGAAGAGGCCGAAATTCTGCTGCCCTGGCTGTGCGAACGCTTTTCCCGAGGGCCGAATGGCTCGTGGCGCGCAGAAAGTCTGACTGCGGCCCGCTGATCCCCAGTCATGTTTCGTGCAGGAACGCCCCTTGCAAATTTTGCACGGCTGGACCAACCTTGACCTTGGATGAGCGGCCACACTGAAAATCCGGCCGTCCGTCCTGACTGCTCCAACGAAGTGCCCGGCAGGAGCAGCGGCATTGACCCGGCCTACCAAGGCCGAAGTCATCACCGCTCCCGACCGGAAACGTGAAATCATCGAGTGGCGGATTTCACGAACAGCAGAACGCCCGAATACCGCATGGGCCGTCGCGCCGCGAGGACGGAGCGACGCCTGCAGCATCAGGAGCCGCACCGGCTTCATCTGCTGCCGGACTTACCGGCGCGCAAATGCAGACCTGCGGCTTTCCACGCCCGTGCGTGGAATGCGGAGAGGGGACGCATGTCATGCCACAACAGGGAACGGTCAAATTCTTTAATCCCGACAAAGGCTATGGCTTCATCAAGCCGGCCGATGGCGGGCGCGACATCTTCGTCCACATCAGCGCCGTGGAAGCCGCGGGACTGACGAGCCTGCCGGAAGGCAAGCCGATCACGTTCGAGATCGAGCCCGACAAGAAGGGCAAGGGCCCGAAGGCCGTGAACATCAAACTCGAAGCCGGTTAGCGCGCTTGCGCTGCGAACTTCGATAAAGCAAAAGCTCCCGCACGTCGGTATGAGCGGGAGGAATCAATATGAAATTGCGCTATTCGCTGGGATCGCCTTTCGCGCGCAAGGCCGCGATGGCCGTTCATGCGCTGGGTCTTCTGGATCGTATCGAAATGATCGATCACGATACGGACAAGACGAATGTCGTGCGCCACATCAATCCGCTCCACAAGATTCCCATGCTGATCGCTGACGACGGAACGGCGATCTTCGATTCGCCCGTCATTCTCGAATGTCTCGACGAGATCGCCGGCGGCGGCAAGATTTTTCCTGCAAGGGGTCTCGATCGCTACAAAACGCTGTCGCGTCTCGCGCTGGCCGATGGCATCGCCGAGGCCGCCATACTCATCCACTACGAGGATCGCTGGCGCGAAGAGCATCAGCGCGCGCCGAAATGGATCGCCCATCAGCAGGGCAAGATCGAACGCGCGCTCGCGGTGTTCGAGAGCGACGTGCCAAGGAGTTTCGATGCCGCCGCGATAGGACTTTTCTGCGCGCTGACGTTTCTGGGCCAGCGCAAGGACTGGAACTGGCGCGAGAGCGCGCCGAAAACGGCCGCGTGGTATGATGACGTTAAACGAAACGAAGCATGCGTGATCGCGACGGAGCCGAGGCAGAAGTAGCGGTCATCCCGGACGCCGAAGGCGATCCGGGATCGCGTGGTGTTCAACTACTAACACGGTGCCGCGTATTTGCGCGGGCGATAGCTACAAAAAGATCCCGGATCGCCTTAGGCGTCCGGGATGACATTCTTCGCAAGTTTAGCAACCAACAATCACGCATTCGCCTCGAGCGGGGGAATGCGCAGCACCTGGCCCGGATAGATCTTGTCGGGATCCGAGAGCATGGGCTTGTTGGCGTCGAAGATGACGTTGTATTTCGCGCCCTTGCCCTTGCCGTAATTCGCTTCCGCGATCTTCCAGAGCGTGTCGCCCTTCTTGACCTCGTAGGTCTTGGAGGCCGGCGTTTCCTTGTTCACGGCGAGATTGTTTTCGACGCTCGCAACGCCCGTCGTATTGCCGACGGCGAGAATGATCTTTTCCGCTTCTTCCGTCGACAATGCCTTGCCCGACAGAACGACCTTGTCGCCTTCGACCTTCACATCGACGCCGGACACATCGAGTCCGTGCTTCTCGGCTTCCTTCTTCAGCGCTTCTGCAGGCGCCGCCTGCGCCTCGCTACCGCCAAAAACCTTCGCGCCGACGGACTTCGCAAAACTCCACAGACCCATGACAAAACCTCCTGAAATCACGCACCCTGACGGATGCGTTGCAGGTACGTTAGCCTCAGGTTGCGACAAGGCAAAGGCAGGAATGTCCAAGTCGCCCGATTTTACTGCGCGCAATCCCCAAGCTTGCAGCAACGAAAAAGCCCGGCGCGATGGCGCCGGACTCTTGCATTCCCGCTAAACTGATGATGCCGCGATGTTTTACGGCATCGACCGCCTAGAACTTGTAGTTCACGCCGGCGCGCACCAGCGAAGCCGAGAAATTCGAGGTGGTCGGCAGGTTCACCGGGAACAGCAGGCGCGAACCGAGATTCATGTAGAGGTACTCGGCCTTGGCGGTGACATTGTTGGTGAAGGCGTATTCGATGCCGGCGCCGAGCGCATAGCCGTTGCGCCAGGAAGAACTCGATTCGGTGAATGCCGGCGCGATCGCGTTCACGACCGTGGACTTCACTTCGCCGCCCGCATAGCCGCCTGTCGCGTAGATGAGCGCGCGATCCGCGCCGAAGCCGACGCGGCCGCGCAAGGTGCCGAACCATTCGAGGCTGCCGCGCGTCGCGACGCCTGCCGCAGGCGTGCGATTGCCGTTCATCCAGCTCCAGTTGAGATCGCCCTCGACGCCGACGACGAGGCTGCCGAACTGGTAATTATAGCCGAGCTGACCGCCGAGCACGCCGCCGCTCGGATCATTCATGATCGTCGCCGCCTGGCGGTTGAACGAGCCCCAGCCATAGCCGGCATTCAGACCGGCATAAAACCCGGTCCAGACGAACTGCTGGGACTGGACGAAGACGGGCGCAGGCGACAGCGCGCCGCCGCGGCCCGGCAGGTCCGCAGCGAAAGCGGGAGCCGCTGCGAGGGTGGAGAGAAGAACAGCAAGGGCACGCGTACGCATCTTTTACACTCCATATCCGCCAACCCCGGCGGCTTGGTTAGCTCAAGTATAAGGAACAGTCTTAACGAAGTTTATCGCTTCAGAATGAAAGCATATTCACCAATCGTGGCGGCAAATGGATGAAATATGGCTGACGAATACGTAGATGTATTGAATGAGTATTCACTGAATACATCGAGATAACATGGATAATATTATATTAAAGAGAAGATATACTGGATTTCCGTCTTGGAAGAACGCGCTTAATGCTGTGTTAATACCGCTCGCTTTGCTTACGCTCCGGCCCTATGTAGCTTGCCCACATTGAGGCGAAATCGGGCTTGGGCGACCTTATGAGCGAAGCGGCATTGGTGACCGGGGCGGTACGGCGGATCGGCCGGGCCATTTCCATGCGGCTTGCCCGGGAGGGATTTGCGCTTGCACTGCATGCCAGCGTCCGCTCCCAAAAGGACGCACAGGCACTGGCGGACGAATTACGTGCCAATGGCGCGCGCGCCGAAGTCATCGTCGCGGATTTGTCGAAAGCGGATGCCCCTGCCCGCTTGCTGGCGCAGGCGCAGGCGTCGCTCGGCAGGCTTTCGCTTCTCGTCAACAACGCCTCGATCTTCGAGCCTGACACCCCCTCGGATCTGGATATGGATCGCTGGGATCGGCACTTCGCCGTGAACCTGCGCGCGCCGGTTCTCCTGTCGGCGGAGTTCGCAAGGCTTGCGGGGGAAGGCGGCGGCGCCATCGTCAATATCGTCGATCAGCGCGTGCTGCGACTGACGCCGCGCTATTTTTCATACACACTGGCAAAGTCGGCGCTTTGGACGGCGACGCAAACGATGGCGCAGGCCTATGCGCCGCATATCCGCGTGAATGCCGTCGGGCCCGGCCCCGTATTGCCCAATCAGAACGAGGGACATGAAGGCTTCGTGCAGGAAGCCGCAGCCGTGCCGCTCGAACACGCCGTCGCGCCGGAAGAAGTCGCTGAGGCCGTACTTTATCTGGCGCGCGCGCGCAGTGTCACAGGCCAGATGATCTGCGTCGATTCAGGCCAGCATATTGCGTGGAAAACGCCGGATGCTTTGTGCTAACGCCGGTGAAAAACGTCATCCCGGTCGAGCGCAGCGAGAGCCGGGATCGCAAATAGACTTGGCATGATTCGATCCCGGATCGCCATGGGCGTCCGGGGAGAACCTCACTCATTTGATAATTGATGTCCCTCAATCCGCCGTCGGCAGCCTGCGTATCGTGAATTCGATGCAGCCGTCGGGCTTTTCGCGCCAGAACTCGATCTCGGTCATATAGGCCGCCTTGGGATAACGGTCGAACCATTCCCGCGCCTTGGCGCGCGCGTCGATACGCGGCAGCGTATATGTCTCGCGCTTCCATGTTCCGACCAAACGGCCGGCTTCGCGCATATTGCGTTCGCGTTGCGCGAGCGAGCGCGCCACGTCGCGCGGCGACTTGCGAACCGGTTCCATCGTGACGCCCTGTTACGCTTGCTCTTGTTTATCTTCAAAGATTAACGCAGCTACGCGTTTCTGGCGAGTCGGTTCCTCACCCTGCCTCGGCGCGTGGTTGGCAAGTGCTGAGGAAACGCGGTTAGCGCTGGACTAACGCTGCGCCGCCTCGTCCAGCAACCGCGCCAGAACGTCTGGCTCCCTTGGAAATCCGGCTCTAATCCACGCAGCCTGCAAACGCTTGAGTGTTTCGCCAATGGCGGGACCGGGCTGCAGGCCGCGCCGCATGAGATCGCCGCCGCTGAAGGGCAGCCTCGGCTCGGGCGTGTCGCGCAGGAATGCATAAGCCGACGCCCATTTTGCATCGCCTGTGGCAGCGCGGCTCTCGGCCTGCGCCAGCAGTAGCGCATCCAGCGCCGCGCGCCGCCCGTGCAGAAACAAAAAGCGATAGAGATCGTTCGGCAGCGGCGGCTCTTCGCGCCCGTGCAATTCGACGAGCGCGCGCGCGGCAGAGGCGAGCCGCGCTTCTTCCGCATTCGCCAGCCGCAACATATCGCGCAATCTTGCCGCATCGTCCTCGACGAGCACGCAGAGCGCCGCGAGACGCAACACCGCATCGGGTGGCGCGGATCGTTCCGTTTCGATCGCCTTGAGCCGCTTCAATCGCGCGGGAATGCCGATGCCCGCGACAAGGGCTTGCAGTATGCCGCAATCCGACATGACTTCGACGGAATAGGAGGCGCGACGCGCGACAAGCAGTTTCAGCATCTCCGCGCGTATACGCTCGCGCGAGAGCATGGCGAGACCACCGCGATTTTCGATGGCGGCATGCATGGCTTCCTTGTCTATGTCGCCATCGCCATAGGCGGCATGAAAACGGAAGAGACGCAGTATCCGCAGATAGTCTTCGCGAATGCGCAGGCCGGCATCGCCGATGAAGCGCACGCGCCGAGCTTCGAGATCGTCGAGACCGCCGCAATAGTCGTAGATGCGGCCGGTCGAATCCACGGACAGCGCGTTGACCGTAAAATCGCGCCGGCGCGCATCGGCGGCAAAATCGCGCCCGAACGCAACCTTCGCGTGACGCCCGAACGTGTCGACATCTTCGCGCAAGGTCGTGACTTCGAACGGCGCGCCCTCAACAATGACAGTGATTGTTCCGTGCTCGATCCCCGTGGGGATCGTGCGCAGGCCAGCTTTCTCCGCGCGCGCCTGAACGACAGCGGGTAAGGCTGTGGTGGCGAGATCGACGTCCGCCGACTCTTCATGCATCAGCGCATTGCGCACCGCGCCGCCAACGATGCGGATTTCTTCGCCATCGCCATCGAGGGCGGAAATGACGCGCCGCAGTTTCAATTCGTGCAACAGGGAAGATTTCGCGAGCAGGCCGTCGACGACGCGCGCGGAAGCAGGCGCGTTCAACGAAACGCCCTTTCGTAGAAGTGGCGCAGAATGCCTGCCGTGACGCCCCAGATCAGCTTGTCGCGGAAATCGAGCGCCCAGCTTTCGCGCATCACGCCGTCGCGCTCCCAGCGATGCCGGCGATAGCTCGATTCGTTGAAAAGGAAGTCGAGTGGCACTTCGAAGGCATCGACGACTTCTTGCGGATTCAGCACGAGGTCGAAATTGGGGCGCACGATGCCGACGACGGGCACGACGCGATAGCCGGTGCCGGTCTGATAGGGCGAAAGATAGCCGAGCGGCTCGACATGCTCGCGCATCAACCCGATTTCTTCTTCCGCCTCGCGCAAGGCGGTGATCGTCGGGCTGGCATCGGCGGCATCGACACGACCGCCGGGAAAGGCGACCTGTCCCGCGTGATTGCGCAGTTTCGAGGCGCGCTCCGTCAGCAACATCGTCGGGCCTTCGGGCCGCGCAATAATCGGCACGAGGACGGCGGCGGGCTTTGCCTTCACGGGGGCTGCTGTGAGGTCGGGATTCAGCGCATGATCGCCCTGCGGCGGAAAGATCGGCGCAGCAAAGACATCAGGCGGCAGGTCCTGCGTGACGACACGCGAACAGCGCAGGCGCGCATCGTCGATGCTGAACGTCAGGTTGAGCCCGGAATGAACGGGAATGCCCTCTTGTGCCGCGTTGCTCATGCCGTGCCTGTTGCGCCTTCGATCCTGTCCATATCCGCCGCCAGCGCCATCGCGAAAAACTGCCCGGCCGATTCCACGCCGAACATCTCGACCCCATCGACCTCACGGATATCGCCAAGTTCGACGAGATCATAGAGCAGCGCCCGCGTCACCAGCGCCCGGAGATCGCCACGCACCCTTATATAGGGTTTGATCCCGTCGGATGGTCCGCGCTCGAAGCGCAGCGGATGCTCCGCATCGGCCTCGACCCAGTCGTCCACATTGGTGCGGAAGGCAAGCACCCCCTGCCCGTCCCGCTCGCGCCGCTGCAATTCCACCGCCAGGAACGGCGCATCCTCGACCTCGATGCCCACCATCTCGACGGGCGTCACCAGGACGTAACGCCCGGGGTCCTTGCGCAGGATCGAGGCGAAGAGCTTGACCAGCGGCATCCGCCCGATCGGCGAGCCCTGATAGAACCACGTTCCGTCGCGGGCGATCCTCAGACCGATCTCGCCACAATACGGCGGATTCCAGAGATGGACGGGTGGCATGCCCGATGCATCACTATCCCGCGCCTTCCGGGCGGCGGATTGCAGGCCCGCAAGCCCAGCCGGGGCGGCGGCGGAGGTTAAATTCGGTGACTTGCCGGTATCCGCCATAATCTCGCGCCAAATGCCCTGTGCAAAGGAGGTTCCAGCCCGGCTCTTCTACCGCAAAAGTGAAGGGGCGGTCATCGACAAAGCCGCAGGGGCCTCTAAACTGCCCTCGACCACAGTATTTTCAAGCATAACCTGAGCCAAGGACCCTCCATGAGCGCTGTTCCCGAAGTCCGCCCGCAATCCCTCGAGGAAGCTGTGACCCAGCAGGCCGAGGCCGCCATCGAGAAGGTCGCGGCAGCGCGCGCCGGCATTGGCACCGTCATCTTCGGGCAGAAACAGGTGGTCGAGGAGACGCTAGTGACGCTGATCGCGGGCGGCCACGGGCTGCTCGTCGGCGTGCCCGGCCTCGCCAAGACGAAACTCGTCGAAACCCTCGGCACGGTGCTCGGCCTCGACGCCCGGCGCGTGCAGTTCACGCCTGACCTGATGCCCGCCGACATTCTCGGCTCGGAAATCATGGAAGAAAGCCAGGACGGCAAGCGCGCCTTCCGTTTCGTGCGCGGCCCGATCTTCGCGCAGCTTCTGATGGCGGACGAAATCAACCGCGCGAGCCCGCGCACGCAATCGGCTCTGCTTCAATCCATGCAGGAATATCACGTCACCGTCGCGGGCGAACGCCACGATCTGCCGCGTCCCTTCCATGTGCTGGCGACGCAGAACCCGCTGGAGCAGGAAGGCACCTACCCGCTGCCGGAAGCGCAACTCGACCGCTTCCTGATGCAGATCGATGTCCTCTATCCCGATCGCGCCGCGGAAAAGCGCATCCTCATCGAGACGACCGGCGAGGCCGAGGCGAAACCGCGCGCCGCGATGAGCGCCGACGATCTCATGATGATCCAGCGCCTCGTGCGCCGCCTGCCGGTCGGCGATCGCATCGTCGAGGCCATTCTCGACATCGTCCGTGCGGCGCGTCCCGGCGAGGGCGACGCAGCCATCACGAAGCATATCGCGTGGGGACCCGGCCCTCGCGCCGCGCAGGCGCTGATGCTGGCCTCCCGTGCAAGGGCGTTGGTCGACAGCAGGCTGTCGCCGTCGCTCGACGATATCCGCGCTTTGGCGACGCCGGTGCTAAAGCACCGCATGGCGCTGACCTTCGCGGCGCGCGCCGAAGGCGAAACCATCGGCGGCGTCATCCAGCGCCTCGTCGAAAGGATCGGCTGATCGCATGGCCGGACGGAACGCCGACACCTGGTTGCTGGCCGAGGACGACGCAAGGACGGGCGCGCGCCATCAGCGCGGCGGTCTCGACCTCGCGCGACGGCTTCCGTCGCTCGTCGTCGCCTCGAAGGAAGTTGCGGCGACGGTGATGTATGGCGTGCATGGCCGCAGGCGCGCCGGCGTCGGTGAAACTTTCTGGCAGTTCCGCCCTTTCGTCTGGGGGGAATCGACGACGCGCATCGACTGGCGGCGCTCCGCGCGTGACGACCGGATTTACGTGCGCGAACGCGAATGGGAAGCGGCGCATACGATCTGGATCTGGGCCGACCGCTCGCAGTCCATGGCGTTTCAATCCTCGCTGTCGCAGACCTCGAAACTCGACCGCGCCATCGTGCTTGGTCTCGCCTGCGCCGATCTGCTCGTACGCGGCGGCGAACGCGTCGGCATTCCCGGGCTCACGAGGGCCATCGCCGCGCGCAACATCGCCGAGCGCTTTTCCGAAGCGATGATCCAGGAAGAATTGCATCCCGGCCATACGCCGGCGGAACTGCCGCCCGCCGATCCGCTGGCTTCGCGCACGCAGGCGATCATCGTCAGCGACATGCTGAACGACCCTGCTGACATCGAGAAGACGATACACGGCATGGCGTCCAACGGCGCGCTGGGTCACGTCGTGATGATCGCCGATCCCGTCGAAGAGACGTTTCCCTTCACCGGCCATACCGAATTTCTCGATGTCGATTCCGATGCGCGCCTGCGCGTCGGCGAAGCGGAATCCTTCCGCCGCGAATATATCGCGCGCCTCGCTCGCCACCGCGACGCCGTGCGCGCGATCTGCACGTCGCGCGGCTGGAGTTTCGCCATTCATCGCACCGACCGCCCTGCTTCCGAAGCGCTGCTGAATTTGCGCATGCGGCTGGAAGCGGGACATGGAGCGCTTTCGCAAGGGAGCGCGGCGTGATGGTATTTGATTCAAGGGCTACATTGGAGCGCGCACCCCTTCTCCCCTTGCGGGAGAAGGTGGCCCTTCGCGAAGCGAAGGGACGGATGAGGGGTAGCGCGAAGCGCGTTCTTTTGCCCAACACGCAAAATTCAATCCCGCTTATTGAAGAGATTATACCTTCATCGGAAGGCGTAAGCGCTCGCGCGCTACCCCTCATCCGTCACGCTTCGCGTGACACCTTCTCCCGCAAGGGGAGAAGGTTCTCGCGTGCCCACATTGATCCTGCGCCGCCCCGGTTTCTCATTGGCGGAGCCTTTTCATGCTAGGCCTTCCGCTCGCCTTCACCGCGCCACTGGTCCTCACGGCGCTCGCGCTGCTTCCGGTGCTTTATTACCTCTTGCGCCTGACGCCGCCGCGTCCGCGGCAGGTCAGCTTTCCGCCGCTCAAACTCATTCTCGACCTGAAGCCGAAGGAAGAGACGCCCGCGCGCACGCCGTGGTGGCTGCTGCTTCTACGTTTGTTGCTCGCGGCGCTCGTCATTCTCGCGATGGCCGGACCGATCTGGAATCCACCCCCGCAAGGCGCAGCCGGTCGCGGGCCGCTTCTCGTTCTCGTGGACGACGGCTGGCCGTCGGCCATCGAATGGGCTCGCCGCATCTCCGCAGCAGGCGACGCCATTACCAGCGCGTCACGCGAAGGCCGCACCGCCGCCGTGCTGCCCCTGTCGAATGGCGCACGCGAGATCGTCTCGGCCGATCCGCAAGCGCTGATCGAACGGCTGCGCGCCTTGAAGCCCATGCCATGGCTGCCCGATCGCATGGCAGCAATACCCGGCATCAAGTCATGGCTGGCGCGCAACCGCGATGCGCAGATTCTCTGGATCAACGATGGCGTTGAGACAGGCGATGCGCGCAAGTTCGCCGAAGAATTGCGCGCCGCTGCCGGCAGTAATTCCATCCGCGCGCTGCAGACGGACCGGACGCCGGCAATCCTCACTTCGGCTGAAAATGCGCCGGGCGCGCTCGAAGTCGTGTTGCGCCGCGCCGACGCCAATGCGCGCGGCACGGGCCGCTTGCGCGCTTACGATCTCAAGGGACTTTCCATCGGCGATGCGCCTTTTACATTCGGATCTGCGAACGAGACGAAAGCGAAATTCGAACTGCCGATCGAACTGCGCAACGAGATCGCGCGTATCGAAATTGACGACGAGAAGACTGCGGGCGCGGTGACGCTGCTCGACTCGCGCTGGAAACGCCGTCGCGTCTCGGTGGTATCAGGCGCGACCGCCGACACCGCGCAACCGCTGCTGGCGCCGACTTATTATCTGACGCGCGCCCTCGCGCCCTTCGCCGAAGTGCGCGAGCCCAAACCCGGCAATCGCGATCCCGTGCTCGCCGCGCTGGAAGATCGCCCGGCCGTGATGGTCTTCGCGGACATCGGCGTTGTCGCCAAACCAGCCGAAGCGGAACTGACGAAATTCGTCGAACAGGGCGGCGTGCTCCTGCGCTTTGCCGGTACGCGCCTCGCGGCGGCATCGGACGATCTCGTGCCGGTGAAACTGCGGCGCGGCGGTCGTGTGCTCGGCGGAGCGCTGTCGTGGGAGCAACCACGCAAGCTCGCAACCTTCGAACGCGAGTCGCCGTTCTTCGGTCTCGACATTCCCGGCGAAGTCGTCGTGACGCGACAGGTACTCGCCGAACCCGAAACCGGACTTCCCGGCAAGACATGGGCGGCGCTCGACGACGGAACGCCGCTCATTACCGCGGTGAAGCGCGGCAAAGGCCTCGTCGTTCTCGTGCATGTCACTGCGGATACGACATGGTCGAACCTGCCTCTCTCGGGCCTCTTCGTCGATCTCCTGCGGCGCACGATTGCGATGGCTGGAGAGAGCGAAGCAGGCGACGCTTCGGGCACGTCGAACACCGTGCGCGAAGGCGAGGAACGGCGCAGCGAAACGCTGTCGCCCACACGCACGCTCGATGGCTTCGGCGTCTTCGGCCCGCCGCCGGTGACGGCGAAACCGCTGCCGATCAACTACAGCGGGAAACCGAATATCGATTATCCGCCGGGCTTCTACGGCCCGCCGGAATCCTTGCGCGCCGTGAATACGCTGCACCGCGACGACACGATTGCGCCGGTGAATTTTTCGGGACTGAATATCGAGATGCAGAAGTTACAGAACAGCGAACCAGTGGACATGCGGCCGTGGATCGTGGCGCTTGCGTTGCTGCTTTTCCTCGGCGACGCCATCGCCTCGATCTTCCTCGCGGGCGGATTGCACAGGGGTCAGCGCCGCTCGGCGGGCGCAGCAACGGCTACGGCGCTCGCCGGCCTTCTGGCGCTGACGATGTTCCTGCCCGACATGGCGCGCGCGCAGCAGCAGCCTGCGCAACAGGCGCAGCCCGGCGCCGCGCCGCGTCCGCTCACAACGCGCGATATCGAGTCGATTCTGAAGACGCGCCTTGCTTATGTCGTGACAGGCGACAGCGCCGTCGACGAAGCCAGCAAGCTCGGCCTCACAGCCGTTTCGGCAGCCTTGCGCGCACGCACGGCGCTAACGCCGGGCGAACCGATCGGCGTCGATCCCGCGCGCGACGAACTTGCTTTCTATCCCATGCTCTACTGGCCGATTGTCGCCAACCGTCCGCAGCCCGGGCCGCAAGCGGTGACACGCATCGCCAATTTCATGAAGGAAGGCGGCACGATCCTCTTCGATACGCGCGACGCCTTGCTCAATCGTCCCGGCGATACGCCGACGGCGGAGACGGCATGGCTTCGGCAACTTCTCGCCAGCGTCGACGTGCCCGAACTCGAACCGGTGCCGCGCGATCATGTCGTGACGAAAACCTTCTATCTGCTCGACCGCCTGATTGGCCGCTACACGGTTGGCCAGACATGGATCGAAGCCCTGCCGCCCGCCGGCAAGGAAGAAGTCGGACGGCCTGCGCGCGCCGGCGACAGCGTGTCGCCGATCATCATCACCTCGAACGATCTTGCCGCGGCTTGGGCCGTCGACGAACGTGGGCAGACGCTTTATCCGCTGCAGCCCAATTCGCCGCGCCAGCGTGAATTCGCCATCCGCAGCGGCGTCAACATCGTGATGTACACGCTGACCGGCAACTACAAGGCCGATCAGGTCCACGCCAAGGACATCTTGGAAAGGCTGGGGCTGTAACATGACCCAGTTCAACCTTTCGCTCTCACCCCTGTTGCCGTGGCCTTTGCTTGTCGCGCTCGCCATTGGCGCATTGGCGGTGACAGTTCTCGGCCTCTATGCAGGGCGGCGCGGCACATGGCTGCGCGCCGCGGGCCTTGTGCTCATACTCTTCGCGCTGACCGATCCCTCGCTCGTGCGCGAGGATCGCCAGCCGCTGAAAGACGTTGTCGCCGTCGTCATCGATGAAAGCGCGAGCCAGAAAATTCGCGAACGTCCCATGCAGACCGCTGCTGCGAGGAAGGCCATCGAGGAAGCGCTCGGCGGCATGAACAATATCGAGGCGCGCATCGTCACCGGCGGCGCGAACGATACGGACAACAGCGGCACACGCCTCTTCAACGCGCTTGCTGGTGCGCTCGCAGATGTGCCGCCCGATCGTGTCGGCGGCGCGATCATCGTCACCGATGGCGTGGTGCATGACATTCCCGCCAATGCCGAAGCGTTGGGCTTCCGCGCGCCGGTCCATGCCTTCATCACCGGCCAGGAAGGCGAACGCGACCGCCGCATCGAACTGATCGAAGCGCCGCGCTTCGGCCTTGTCGGCAAGCCGCAGACGATATCGCTGCGCGTTCACGACACGGCCAATCGCGGCGAACCGATCGAGCTCATCGTACGCCGCGACGGGACCGAGATTGCGCGTCAGCGCGCGCAGGCCGGCGCGACCATGAAGGTGGAAGTGCGCGTTGAGCACGGCGGCCCCAATGTCATCGAACTCGAAGTCGCCACGCTGCCGGACGAATTGACGGCGCTCAACAACAAGGCCGTCGTCACCATCGAGGGCATTCGCGACAAGCTGCGCGTGCTGCTGGTGTCAGGCGAACCGCATGCGGGCGAGCGCATGTGGCGCAATCTTCTGAAGTCGGACGCCAACGTCAATCTCATCCACTTCACCATTCTGCGCCCGCCGGAAAAGCAGGACGGAACACCGATCAGCGAACTCTCGCTTATCGCTTTCCCGACGGCCGATCTCTTCGGACGCCGCATTCGCGACTTCGACCTCATCATCTTCGATCGCTATTCGAACCAGACGATCCTGCCGCCGCTCTACTTCGAGAATATCGTGCGCTACGTGCGCGAAGGCGGCGCGCTGATGATCGCGGTCGGGCCCGATTACGCCAATCGCGACGGCCTTTTCTATTCGCCGCTCGGAGCGATTGCGCCCGCGCGTCCCGATGGCAAGGTGCTCGACCGGGCCTTCCATGCGAAAATCACAGATACCGGCAACAAGCATCCCGTGACGCGCGAATTGCCCGGCTCTGCCTCGACGCCGCCGGCATGGAGCCAATGGTTCCGGCAGGTGAGCGCCCAGCCGGTGCGCGGCGTGCCCGTGATGTCCGGCGTCGACAATGCGCCGCTGTTGCTGCTCTCGCGCGAACAGAAGGGCCGCGTCGGCCTACTGCTGTCCGACCAGATCTGGCTTTGGGCGCGCGGCTTCGAAGGCGGCGGCCCGCATCAGGAACTGCTGCGCCGTGTCGCGCACTGGCTGATGAAAGAACCCGAACTCGAGGAAGAAGCGCTGCGCGCAACCGCGCGTGGACGTGAAATCGCCATCGAACGGCAAAGCCTGAAAGACGAAACGCCGCCCGTCACCGTGACATCGCCTTCGGGCGCGACGCAACAGGTCAATCTCGCGGCGGGACAGCCTGGCATCACGCGCGCCAGCGTGAAGGTGGAGGAACTCGGGCTTTATAAACTCAGCGATGGCAATCTCACTGCGCTCGTCAATGTGGGCCCCGAGAATCCGCGCGAATTCCGCGAAGTCGTTTCGACGCTGGATCGGCTCAAGCCGCTCGTCGAAGCCACCGGCGGCACGGTGCGCCGCATCGGCACGGGCGGGCCCGACATTCAGTTGCCGCGCTTCGCCTCGATGCGCGAAAGCCCTGTTTATGGCGGCTCAGATTTCATCGGCATGAAGCGCACGGGCTCCAGCGTCGTCACCGGCATCGGCGTCGCGCCGCTCGCCATCGGCTTCATCGGATTGCTCGCGCTGCTCGGCAGCATCATCGCGGGCTGGCTCTGGGAAGGACGCCGCAAGGCGTCCTGACGCAGCAATTTTCCGTTTCGCCAAATTGACGCTTGCGCACGTCGTGTCGTAGTTTCCCACCCACCAGAGGGAAGCGCTTTCACACGTGAAGACGGCGCCATGCGGGAGATGGAAATGCTCAGGAGAACGATTGCGCTTGCTGTCGGCCTTATTGCGGTCGCGGCGACATCGGGAATTGCGCTCGCGCAAAAAGCGAAAGACACCGTTCGCATCGGCATTCATCAGCCGGTTTCGACGATCGACATGGTCTTCGATCCCTCGCCGCAAACGAGCATGCTCGGCCGCATGGTGCTCGATCACCTCGTCTTCTTCGATACGCAGAAGAAAGAACTTGTGCCTGGTCTCGCCGAATCCTGGAAACGCATCGACGACAAGACCGTCGAATTCAAGCTGCGCCAGGGCGTGAAATTTCACAATGGCGACGACTTCAGCGCCGACGATGTCATCTATACGCTGAACTATATCCTCGATCCGAATACACGGTTCCGGTTCAAAGACACGAGCTACGGCTGGTTCGACAAGGCAGAGAAGATCGACGATTTCACCGTGCGCATCATGACGAAAGAGCCCATGGCGCCTTTCGAGGCGCGGCTCGTGACGAGCCTGCCGATCTTTCCGCACAAATATCACAGCAAACTGGCGGACCGTGCACTTTTCGGCCGTGCGCCTGTCGGCACGGGCCCCTATCGCGCCTTGCTGGTGGATTCGACGAAGGGCGTGATCTTCGAGCGCAACGAGAACTACAAGCATGGCAACGCCGGCAAGCCCGCGGCGATCATCAAACGCGTGGAACTGTCCTCGATCCCCGACGAGCAGACGCGCCTCGCCAAGGCGATGATCGGCGATCTCGATCTGATCTACGACGTGACGCCCGATGTCGCCGAAAATTTCAAGGCCAATCCGCAGATCACGATCACCAATCGTCCGACGAACGCCTATGCCTACATCATGTTCGACGCTATCGGCCGCTCGAACTTCAATACCCTCAAGGACAAGCGCGTTCGCCTTGCGATATTGCATGCCATCAATCGTGCGGCGCTGGTCAATGCTCTGCAGCCAGCGGAGATCGCAAAGCTGCCGCTGCAGCAGTCCATGTGCCATCCATGGAACATCGGCTGCAACCAGTCGACGACGACTCCCGCATTTGATATCGCGAAAGCAAAGCAACTACTGGCCGAAGCCGGCGTGCCGCAGGGTTTCCGACTGACCATCGGCACATGGGGCGCATCGCGCCCAGTCGCCGAAGCGGTCGCCGGACAGTTGCGCGCCATCGGCGTGCAGGTGACGCTCGACGCCATGGCGCTGCCGGCCTTCGTGAAGAAGCGCGGCGCGGGCGAATTGCAGACGTTTATCGCGCTGTGGGACAATTCCGTCGGCGCGCCCGATGTCGATAACACCGCAGGCTTCTTCTACAACAAGAGCGACCGCAACTATAACGGCGACGACGAACTGACTTCGCTCTATCATCAGGGCTTGCAGGAATTCGACCCGAAGAAGCGGCTGGAAATCTATCGCAAGCTTTTCGACAAGGTGAATACCGAAGCCTATTCGATGCCACTGATCCCGCTTGCCGGCACGCTGATCCATTCTGCGGAATTGCAGATACCGCCGCCGGGTTCGTCCTATACGGAAGGCTTCGCGATCAATCTGCTGAAGTGGAACTAACGCGATGATGTCGGCGGAGGACAACGAACTTCTGTGCCGGGTAGGGCCCGGCACGCCAATGGGCGAAGTCTTCCGCCGCTTCTGGCTTCCCGCAATAGGCTCGGCGGAAATCCGCCAGAAGGACGGCGCGCCAAAGCGCTTGCGCCTTTTAGGCGAAGACCTCATCGCCTTTCGTGACAGCAATGGCGAGCCGGGCATCATCGGCGCCTATTGCCCGCACAAGCTTGCGCCGCTCTATTTCGGCCGCAACGAGGAATGCGGCATACGCTGTTCCTATCATGGCTGGAAATTTGACACGCTTGGCAATTGCGTCGAGATTCCCAACCTGCCGCCGAATTTCGATACCAAAGCGCTGCAAGCGCGCGCGAAAATTCCCGGCTATCCCGTGCGCGAAGCGGGCGGCATGGTGTGGGTCTATATGGGCCCGCGCGACAAGATGCCTGACTTGCCGCGCATGGAATGGCTGCGCGTGCCCGAAGATCACGTCTATGCCGCACGCTGGCTGCAGCGCACGAACTGGGCGCAGGGCATGGAAGGCGAGATCGATTCCTCGCATATCAGCTGGCTTCATCGCGATCTCGTGCCGCGCAAGACCGAGCCGCCTGTCTTGCAGACATCGCCCATCGTGAAAGGTCTCGTCGACGGCGCGCCTGTCATGAAACTCGTCGAGCGCGATTACGGCTTTGTCTATGGCGCGCGACGGCAGATGAGCACCGGCGGTTATTATTGGCGCGTCACGCAATGGATGCTGCCGATGTTCTCGCAGATCCCGCACGATTCCTTTCCGCGCTCGGGCCGCGCCTGGGTGCCGATCGACGACGATCATACGTCCGTCGTCACCTACGCCTATCGCGCCGACCGCGCTTATACGCCGCTGGAAATCGATTACATCGAGGAGGGCAACGGCTTTCCCCCGCCCTTGCAGCCGAGCGTCTATACTTTGCCGGACGGCTATCGCATCGACATTTTCGAGAGCATCGCGACGAAGGAAAACGATTACGGCCTCGACCGGTTGCGCCAGCGCACACAAAACTTTTCCGGCATTCACGCGATCACCGATCAGGATCGCGCGCTTCAGGAGAACATGCCGCGCATGGTCGCCAGGGGCTTCGGCAGAAACGGCGTCGGCGGTATGGTGGACCGCGGGCAGGAACTGCTCGTCGCCTCCGACCTGCCTGTTATCACGGCGCGGCGCATGTTGCTGAAGCTTGCGAAAGATATGCGCGATGGCATCGAACCGGCGCTGCCGCAACGCCCCGAACTGTTCAACGTGCGCTCGGCCTCGGCCGTCACGCCTGTTGGAGACTTCGACGAATTCTTGAGAGAGCATGAGAGCGAAATGCTCGCGCCAGCCTAGTTTATGATCTTCGACTTGCTTTGCAGCTTTTCGTAGCGTTCGCACAGAGCGCTATACATCGATCCGTTACCTTCGAAACCGCGGCCAAAATGACGACACCATGCTTGGAGAAAACGAAATTCTAGATCAAACGATTTGCTTTTCGACAGTATTACCGCAATTCGCCAAACGTAATACGGTGCCGGCGGGTCTCCTGACTGCGGGTATCTTTCAAACTGATCGCTCATTATCTTGCTATGAAATGCCAAGTCATTTGCCACCTTCTTCAGAAGGTGTTGGAACTCAATCTCATCTAAGCTTAGATGATCTGGCCCATTTACGGCTTGATTTAAGCTACCGCCAGACTTAGCCATTTTGTCGATTGCGACGCGAAAATAAGCTTTGGCAAGATTCGACCTTGTGGATAAGTCCATGGGCTCCAGCGAATTCATTCGCCCAATTAATTGTTCCACTAACTCTAAGTGCTCTTTCACGGTCAACCCTCGCGCATCGGTACATTGATAGCGCCGCAATAGTTCAAAGTTCCGAATTCCTCACCACGCCCGTCGTATCGTCCCCTCGACACCTGCGAATGCGCCTTCCGCCAGTTCGCAATAGAGCAGTCGCGCGGGATCGACCGGACCGGGCATCGTCAGCCGCCCCATCGGCACGCGCCTGAAGCCGAGCCTCTTGTAATAGGGTACGTCGCCGACGAGGATCACCAGCTTGAACCCCGCCGCCTTCGCCGCCTCCAGCGAGCGGCGCGCCAGCGCCTCGCCGACGCCCTTGCGCCGGAATTGCGGATCGACCGTGAGCGGCCCGAGCAGCAGCGCGTCCTGCGCCCCGCAGCGGATTTCCGTCATGATGTTGGAGCCGACCAGCAGGGTGCCGACATGCGCCACGAAGGAGAGCGCAAATTCCGGCGCGCGGCCCTCGCGCAGGCGGTAGGCGCTGCGCGCGAAACGGCCGGGGCCGAAGGCGCGCTCGTCCAGCCGCTCGATCTGCGCCAGATCGGCAGCGGTCATCGCGCGGATGCCGAGCGAGGGCAGTTCGGGAACGGCGGCGGCAGGACTGCCGGAAGCGGAACCTTGAGTCATGGCGGCTCTCTACACCAGCGCGGGCGCGGTTTGAAGGGTTGCCAGCGCGCTGGGCCGCGGGCAAGCTGAAGGACATAACCGGGAGGGAAACGATGCGTTGCACGCGCGGCCAGATTCTGGCGCTTTCGATGACGGCCCTCTGCAGCCTTGCTGCGCAGGCGCAGGACAAGGTCAATCTCGCGGCGACCACCAACACCGGCGACATCGGCGTCTTCTACGCCATCGACAAGGGATTTCTGCGCGCCGAGGGCATCGAGGCGAACCTGATCTCATTCGACACCGGCGCGAAGATGGTGCCGGCGCTCGCGACCGGCGAACTCGACGTCGGCACGATCCCCGGCAGCGCCGGCATCTATAATGCCGCCGCGCGCGCGATCAACAATCGCATTGTGGCCGACCGCAGCCGCAGCGCGCCCGACGACATGTACCAGACCCTGATGATCCGGAAGGACCTCATCGACAACGGGCGTTTCAAGACATACGCCGACCTCAAGGGGCTCAAGGTCGCCGTCGCCGCGCCGGGCATCAGCATTCTCTCCATCGTCAACGAGGCTGCGAAGAAAGGCGGCATCGCCTATAACGACATCGAGAAGGTCTTCATCCCGCTGCCGCAGCAGGTGGCCGCCTTCCGCAACAAGGCCGTCGAAGCCTCGATCATGATCGAGCCATTCGCGACGCTGATCGCCGCAGCCGGCGAGGGCGTTCGCTTTGCCTCGACCTACGACTTCAACCCGGACGGGCAATTCACCTACATGGTCTATAGCGAGAAATTCTCGAAGGAACGGCCCGATGTCGCGCGCCGTTTCATGAAGGCCTATATCCGCGCGCTGCGCGCCTTCAACGACGCCACCGAAAAGGGGCGCTGGAAGGATACGCCGCATACGGAGGAACTGATCGATATTCTCGCCAAACGGCTTGAGATACCCGCGCCGCGCATCCGCGCGACTTTTCCCCATGCCGTCGATCCAGACGGGCGCGTGAACATGAGGGGCATGCAGATCGAACTCGATTTCTTCAAGCAGCAGAAAATGGTTCAATCGCCGACCATCAAGGTCGAGGACGTCGTCGATCTGCGCTTCGTCGAAATGGCGGTGAAGGAGCTGGGGCCTTACGTGCGCAAGTAATAAGGCGCTCTCACCATTTCTGCGAAATCGACTGTCCCTCGACGATTTCCGCGAGGCGCGCGCGCGTCGATTGAGTCGTGGCAGGTGGAAGATTGCTCAGGGGAAAAAACCCCGTTTCCACGATTTCGCGATCCGGCTTGCGCGCTCCCAGTGAGATGAAATCGCGCACGATATAGACGGCGACATGATCGCGGCGCGAATAGCGGTCGTTGTAGAAAACGCCGTGCAGGCGCGGCTGGCCCTGCGGCGCGATCATGGCTTCCTCGCGCAATTCCTTGGCGAGAGCATCGAGCAGGGTTTCGCCGGGTTCCACGCCGCCGCCCGGCATGTGCCAGCCCGGCGTGTAGGAATGGCGCACCAGCAGGACGCGATCTTCCGTATCGAACACCGCCGCGCGCACGCCGAGCGTCATCGGCCGCGCGAGGCGGAAATAGAGGTGGAACAGCCTGTTTCGGACTTCCGGGATTAGTTTTCCTGCGGCCATGTTTTCAAGCGTGCGGCGATTGGCTGCTGCCTGTTCCACGGCAAAAGCGCGGGATTCGCAAGACCAATACTGGAATTCCCCCTCTGCATACCTTAGAATAATTCTAAGAATTCCGGCGAGGTCCGGAGGAGCGGGGCGTTGAAGAATTTTTCGGACCTGACCGAGCGCGAAATCCTTGCAGTGGCGATTTCTTCCGAGGAGGAAGACAGCCGCATCTACATGAGCTTCGCCGAGGATCTCGCCGAGCGCTATCCGGCTTCCGCCAAGGTCTTCGAGGAGATGGCGGAGGAGGAAAAGTCGCACCGCAACGCCCTGATGCAGATGTACGACGAGCGTTTCGGCCCGCATCTGCCGCCGATCCGCCGCGAGGACGTGAAGGGCTTCCTGAAGCGCCGCCCGGTCTGGCTGTCCAAGAACCTGCCGCTCGAGACCGTCCGCAAGGAAGCGGAGAACATGGAATATCAGGCGGCGCGCTTCTATCAGAAGGCGGCGGAACGCACGACCGATCTTGGCATCCGCAAGCTGCTCGGCGATCTGGCTGCGGTGGAGGCGACCCACCGGGAAACGGCCGGCAGGCTGGAAGAAGCGCATCTGACCGAGGAAGCCCGCGACGAAGAGGGCAAGACCCAGCACCGCATGTTTGTGCTGCAATACGTGCAGCCGGGACTTGCGGGGTTGATGGACGGCTCCGTCTCGACTCTCGCGCCCCTTTTCGCGGCGGCCTTCGCGACTCAGAACAACTGGCAGACGTTTCTCGTCGGCATGGCCGCCTCTATCGGGGCGGGCATTTCCATGGGCTTTGCCGAAGCTCTGTCCGACGACGGTTCGATGACCGGGCGCGGCTCGCCGTGGATACGCGGCACGATTTGCGGGTTCATGACGACGCTCGGCGGTGTCGGTCACACCCTGCCCTATCTCGTACCGGACACCTGGAAGAACGCTTTCTGGCTGGCGACGGGCCTTGCGGCGATCATCGTCGTCATCGAACTATGGGCGATCGCCTGGATCCGCGCGAAATATATGGACACGCCTTTCCTGCAGGCGGTGTTCCAGGTCGTCGTCGGTGGCGTGATCGTGCTGCTCGCGGGGATATGGATCGGCGCGCATTAGCTACCCAAGGGATTCCCTTGCCGCTGCCACAACACGCGACTCTCACGCTGTCTTGACCTGCGCGTGCCGCAAAGTGAAATCTCCCCACGGCTGCATGTATTATCTTATCGGCCTTCCCAGATGCGCCAGCGGGGCGCAATTACAACGCGGGAGCCAGAGATATGCCGAACCGCCGTACCGTTTTGATCGGGATGGTTGCGCTGCCGATGGCGGCGCTGTTCGCCCGTCGCGCGTATGCCAAGAAGCCGGAAATCTTCACGGGCATCGTGAGGGGCAAGGCCGCGGGCGGCTATGATGTCGTCGCCTATTTCACGGAAGGCAAACCGGTGAAGGGATCGCCGCGTTTCACCATGCAGTGGAAAGGCGCGGCATGGGATTTCGCCAGCTCCGCAAATCTCGAAAAGTTCCGCGCCAGTCCGGAGGGCTATGCGCCGCAATATGGCGGGCACTGCGCCTACGGACTCGCCAATGGCTATCTCGTCAAGGGCGATCCGCAGCAATGGCGTATCGTGAACGGGCGGCTGTTTCTGAACTATTCGGCGGACGTGCAGAGCCGCTGGATCAAGGATATACCCGGCTATGTCCAGGCGTCGGACAAAAGATGGCCTGACATTTTGAAGTAACGCCGGTGAAGCGGTCATCCCGGAAAAATGCGATGCATTTTAACCGGGACCGGCTGGTGACGAACTTGATAACGATCCCGGCTCTCGCTTCGCTCGGCCGGGATGACTCGTTCTGATACGCGAAGCAGACCTTAGCCGATCGTCTTGTCCCAGCGTACATACTGAACAGTCCCATACACACCATACTTGATGAACGGGTCTTCGTCGGAAAAGGCCTTGGCCTGTTCGAAGCTCTCTACATCGAAAACGATGAGCGCGCCGAGCTTTGTGTTCTTGCCGTCGGCAGAAAAGAACGGGCCGGATTGCACGATGCCCTTCTCGACGCCGGATTTCAGATGCGCGCGATGTCCATCGTAATGCTGCTTGCGGATTTCGTCCTTGCCTTCGGTATCCCAGGCGATGCGGCAGATGAGCATGTTTCCTCCTTGATGTTTTGATCCGCCACGATAGCAGCCCTCGAACCACATTGCACGGCAGCTTGACCATAGCCTCCGGGCATAGACAATAGAGGCAAGGATATCCAACCGCACATGAAAAAGCCGAACAGGAAAAAGCTCGGGCCACGCGTCAGGCGAGACACCCGCGAGGACATTCAGCAGAAGCCAAGGCGTCCAAGTTCGTGGACTTGGGGCGACAAATACAATCGCTACAGCGTCTGGCTGACGCACTTCGGCGTTTACTGGGCTTGGGAAGGCGAAAAGGATCAAGGCGGCGGCGCTGAACAGACCCGCGAAGATTTTCTGAAGAATGGCCCGCTCGACCGGGACGCGCCTGCCGATATCGTCGCGGCCGTTCGGGCTGCGGTATTGGAAGAAAGTGAGAAAGAGGAGGAAAGCGACCGCAACCGGCCGCCTCCCGATTTCAAGCCCAATCCGCCGGAAGCATTCACACGAACTTTTTTGCGCAACCTCGTAATTCTGATCCCTTCGTTTCTTATGGTCCTGATTGCTGCGCTGGTGAATATGACGCTCGCCAAATATGTGGCGTTGCTCGCGCCAATCGGTCTTGGTCTGGCGGCCATCATTCACAGCACTCGCGCATCGGCGGCCATTGCTGCACTTGTGACGTTACCTTGCTGCATATTCGGCGCCTATGCGTTGGAGCGTTATGCCGAAGTCGTTCGATCGCCGGTTATCCGGCTCAACGCCATCGAGGACATTTCAAATCATCCGCAGGCGGCGCGCGTGCTCGTTGGCGACGCCGCCGCACAGCCGCAATTTTCCGGAACGGCGACACGGACACTCACCCGCCAGTACGGCTCCGGGCCACGCGAAGAGACGCAAAGCGCAAAGGTGATGCCGTTGACATCGCAGATGTGGCGCAAGGACATGCCGGTCGTGGCGTGGCTGGAGTGTTCCGGCAGCGATTCCTTTTGCCGGGTAAAGGCGCAAGAAGGCCGGTTCGTCGCCTCGCGCGACAGCGACAAGGACTTGCTGCAATCTGCCGTGGCGAATGCGTCGAAAGCGCACGCATTAAAGCTTTCCAGCCATGCGCCGGTACTTTTGCCGCATGACAATCCGCAAGCAGCGCCGGAACGCTACATCTGGAGCCTGTTTCTCGCGCTGGCCGGGGCGTTGACCGTTCTGGCCATCACGCCACTGGTATGGCGTGCTATCGATGCACGCAGACGCAACGCCACGTAATTACTGCTTCTCCAGCTTCGCGATATCGGCGTAGCGGCCCCAGGCTTCTTCTTCCTTCACGAAGAGCGCGTCGGCTTCCTTCGGCGGCAAGGCAAATGTATCCGCGCCACTGTCCTTGAAGAATTGGACGACTTCGGGGCGCGGCAGCACTTTCTGCATCCAGCCGTGCATGGTGTTGACGACATGATCCGGCGTCTGCTTCGGCACGATCAGCGCCCACCAGCCCGTGAGATCGACGCCCTTGACGCCCGCTTCTTCCATCGTTGGGACATCGGGCAAAGCAGAGATGCGCTTGCCCGTACCGACAGCAAGAATACGCAGCTTACCCTGCCGGTATTGCGCCAGCGACAATTGCGGATCGAGCGAACCGTAGTCGATCGCGCCGCTCGCCATCTCTTTCAGGGAATCGACGCCCGAACGGAAGCGGATCTGTTGCGCGGTCAGCCCGGCCATCGCCTTGTACATTTCGCCGAGCACGATGCCCGTCGGCGCAGCGGTGCCGTAGTTCGCCTTGTCGCCCTTGAGTTTCATGGCGGCCGTCAATTCGCCGAGGGTCTTGTGCGGCGAGCCGGGATCGACGACGATCATGAAACCCTGGCGATTGATCGTCGCGCCGATGCGAAAGGCTTCGAGCACGTTGATGCGGCGTTCCTTGTAAAGATGGTTCGCCGCAGCAGTGGCCGTCGCCGTCGCGAGCAGCACGGTGTAGCCATCGGGCTTCGCGCGCGCGACCGTTTCCATCGCGAGCCCGCCGGCAGCGCCGACGCGATTCTCGACGATGATATTGACGTTGGCGACTTCCTTGATCTTCTCCGCGGTGAAGCGCGTCACGACATCCGCGCCGCTGCCCGGCGGAAAGCCCGTGACAAATCGGATCTGTTGCGTCGGATAGTCCTGCGCGAGCGCCGCAGTCGAAATTGCGACGGCGAACAAAACGCCCGCCGGCAGGCGATGAACACTCCTCATGGCTCCCCCCAAAAAATTCAACTCGTCATTGCTTCTCGATTCCGGCGATGCGCAGATATTCGGCCCAGTTCTTCTCGTCGCGCTTGAAATGCTCGTCGGCTTGCGCGGGAGTCGTGATGTAGATTTCGCCGCCGGCGTCCTCGAAGAATTTTTTCGACTGCGGCATTTCCAGCGCGGTCTTCAGCCAACCGTTGAGCTTGTTCACGGGCGCGTCCGGCGTCGCCTTGGGCACGATGAGCGCCCACCACACGGTGATGTCGATACCCTTCACGCCGCCCTCTTCCATCGTCGGAATATCGGGAATCGAAGAAATACGATTTGGCGTGCTGACCGCCAGCGCGCGCAACCGTCCCTGCTTCACCTGCGGCAGGCCGAAACCCGGATCGAAGGTGATGAAATCGAGGCTGCCGCTGTTGAGTTCGCGCAGCGCATCCGGCGTGCCCTTGTATTTCACCTGCGTCGTTTTCAGACCGCCTGCAAATGTCTTGTAGAGTTCGGCGAGCGCGATGCCCGAAGTGTTCGACGTGCCGTAATTGGCCTTCTCGCCCTTTTCCTTCAGCGCCGCCGTCAAATCCTGAAGTGTCTTGTAGGGCGACTTCGGATCGACGCCGATCATGAAGCCGAAGCGCGTGATCGAGCCGACCATGCGCAGGGATTCGAGAACGTTGACGCGCTGTTCCTTGTAGAGATGGTTTTGCGCCGCTGTCGCGGAGCCCGCCGTCAGGAGGATGGTATAACCGTCGGGCTTGGAGCGCGCGACATGTTCGAGCGCGATGGCGCCGGTCGCGCCCGCGCGGTTTTCCACATTGATCTGCGCGCCGCCGACTTCTTTCATGCGCTCGGCGACGAAACGCGTGAAGAGATCCGCGCCGCTGCCCGGCGGAAAACCCGTGACGAAGCGAATGGGCTGATTGGGAAATTCCTGCTGCGCCAATGAAGCGCCGCTCATGGCGATTGCCGCGCCCGCCACAAGTGGAGCCAGTGCGCGACGCGAAATTTTCGAAGTCTTGAAAGTCATATTCCTGCCCCTCGCTGAACTTTCGTTGCGCCGATCATGCGACAAACAGGCGGCAAGGTA
The DNA here is from genome assembly GCA_903847605.1 of uncultured Hyphomicrobiales bacterium. Classification (GTDB taxonomy): domain Bacteria; phylum Pseudomonadota; class Alphaproteobacteria; order Rhizobiales; family Beijerinckiaceae; genus Terripilifer. The sequence goes on from CAINED010000033.1 coordinate 39,623, forward strand.
AATCGCTTCCTGCCGGCGCCAGGATGGGACTGGACAGCCGGGCGGGAGCCCATAAGATGCCTGCAGACGCAACGGCAGGAACGCCCGAAGGCGCGGGCCGAACTGCGGCAAACAGGGAGGGAAACATGCTGAGAGCGAGCCTTGCAGCGGCTTTGGGACTTGCGTTTGCGTCCGCTGGCGCACAGGCGCAGACAATCCTCAAGCTGAATTCGCCTGCGCCGCCGCCTTCCTATCTGCACAAGGGCGTATTCGAGCCATGGGCTGCGGCCGTTGAAAGGGACGCCGGCGGCACGATCAAATTTCAGATGTCCTACGGTGGGCAGCTTGGCAATTTCGGCGTCGCCTACGACCGCATGATCGACGGCGTCTCGGACATCGCCTTTATCCTGACCGGCCTCACCGGCGGGCGCTTCAAGCAGCAGGACGTCGCCGCGCTACCGTTCGAAACGCGCGACTCCAACGAGGCAGCCGTCGCGCTGTGGAAGCTCTATGAGAAGGGCGTCACGGCCGACGAATTCAAACAGGTGAAGCTGCTGGGCACCTGGGCCTTTCCGAATGCCGCGATTCATTCGATGAAGCCGATTGCCTCTCTCGCCGACCTCAAGGGCAACAAGTTCTCTGTCGGCAATGCGATTCTCGGCAGCGTGATCGTGTCGCTCGGCTCGACGCCGGTGAGCCTGCGGCCCGACGAAACCTATCAGGCATTAAGCCGCGGTACGGTCGATGGCGCCGTCATGCCCTTCACGGGCATGTACACGTTCAAGCTGCATGAAGTCGCAAAATCGCATCTCGACGTGCCGCTTGGCGCGGACGCGGCCGCGCTGGTGATGAACAAGCAAAAATACGACAGCCTGCCGCCGCAGGCGCGCGCCGCCATCGACAAACATTCCGGTCTTCTGTTGACCCAAAAGCTCGGCGAAGCGACGCAAGGCCAGTGGAACCTCGGCTACGAGACGGTGAAAGCAAAGCTCGCGCGCCTGTCGCCGGAAGAAGAAAAGAAATGGCAGGCGGCGCTCGCGCCCATCGCCCAGAAATGGGCTGAAGGCGCGCCGAACGGCCAGAAGGTTCTCGAAGCCTTCCGGGCCGAAGTGCAAGCGTTGCGCAAGTAGGCCCATAGCAAGAAGAACCGGGGGCGGGACGCCATATGGCATTGGATGGGCTGGCGCGGCGGTTCACGACCGTCGCGCAGAATGTAGCGTTCATCGGCGTGATCGCGATGCTCGCGCTGGTCTTCGCAACCATCGCGGACGTGATCCTGCGCTGGCTGATTTCGAAGCCCATTGTCGGGCTCAACGAAATCGTCGGCATGGGCATGGGCGTCGCCGTCGCAGCGAGCTTTCCCGCCGGCGCCATGCAGCGCGTCAACCTCACCATCGAACTGCTGCAAAACATGCTGCCCGCCCGCGCGATCGGCTGGCTGAAAGTCGTGGCGCATACGCTGCTGCTGCTGTTCTACGGACTCATGGCCTGGCAGGTCTGGGTCTACGCGGACAAGCTCGCCGCGCGCGCCGCCGAGACGGTCTATCTGAAGCTCCCGACAGCGCCGTTCATCTACGCCATCGCCACATTCTTCGCCGTGACGACCATTGCGCAGATCCTCGTCGTCTTTTTGAGCGTGCGTTCCACGCTCGCAGGCGAAGCGGGACTGCCGGGGTGGTCGATGGAAAGCGATGCGGCAGGCGGCTCCACCGAAGCCGGCAACGCCGCCAAAACATCTCCGACAACGACGCTGATTGCCGGCCTGATCGTCATCGCGATTTGCGCCGCGCTCACTTTCACATTCATAATTGCGACCCCGGCGCTGAGCCTTTGGGCGCAGGACAACAAATTCGGCTACGGCATTTTCATACTTGTCGCACTTTGGGTTCTGCTGATCCTGTACATTCCGCTCGCCGTGGTGATGGGACTGCTCGGCCTCGTCACGGCGATCCTCTTCATGGGAACCGGCCCAGCTCTCAGCGTGCTCGGCAACGAGTCCATGCAGTTCCTGACGAATTATTCCGTCGCCGTGCTGCCGATGTTCCTGATGATGGGCTCATTCGCGGTCGTGGCCGGCATGTCCGGCGATATCTACGAACTCGCACATACATTGCTGTCGCGCCGGCGTGGAGGACTTGCGCTGGCGACCATAGGCGGCTGCGCCGGCTTTGGCGCATTGACGGGTTCGTCGCTTGCGACTGTCGCCACCATCGGCCGCGTCGCCATGCCTGAAATGGTGCGGCGTGGCTATGCGCCCGGACTTGCGGCAGGAACCGTGGCGGCCGGCGGCACGCTCGGCGCGCTGGTGCCGCCATCCATCCCGCTCGTGTTCTTCGCGCTATTGACAGAAGCCTCAATCGGACAATTGTTCATTGCTGCCGTTATTCCTGCAGTTCTGGGCGTAGCGCTTTATCTCGCGGCCATCGCCACCTATGTGCGCGTCGTGCCCGGCGCAGCACCCGTCGATGTACAGCCCGCCAACTGGAGCGAAATCGGCCGGGCATTCGCAAAAGCCTGGTCGACACTACTGCTTCTGACGGTCGTGGTCGGCTCGATTTACACGGGCATTTGCACGGAAACGGAAGCGGCAGCCGTTGGCGCCGGCGGCGCCTTCATCGCCGCTCTCGCGCGCGGCAAGATCACACGCGACTCGCTGTTGCGGGTGATGGGTGAAACGACCGCAACGACTGCGCTGATCTATCTCATCATCACCGGCGTGCTGCTGTTCACTTTCGCCATGGGCGTGACCGGGCTGCCGCAACAACTGACGGAAGCGGTGAAGAATCTCAATCTCGCGCCGACAGTCATTCTCGTCCTGATCCTGATCGTCTATCTCTTCCTCGGCGCGATCATGGATTCCAACACCGTCATGTTCGTGACGATCCCCATCGTGACGCCCGTCATTCTCGCCATGGGTTACGATCTCGTCTGGTGGGGCGTCATCAACCTGATCGTACTCGAGGTCGGATTGATCACGCCGCCTTTCGGCATTCACCTCTTCGTGCTGAAAAGCATCACGGGCGGCAACGTTCCGCTCTCGACAGTTTATCGCGGCGTGCTGCCCTTCTGCTACGCGGATTTCATCAAGCTGACGCTGCTGGTGATTTTTCCGGCGCTGGCGCTCTGGCTGCCGCAGACGATGCTGAAGTAAGAATTAAGAAACCCGGCCCGGCGTTAAATGAGGATGCCATGTTGACGAATTGTTGGAATGCAATGCGCCCCCTGATGGCTGCGGCGACCGCTTTAGTCCTTTTGAACTCAGCCGCCTCGATGGCGCAGGAGTATCCTGCCAGAGCCATCACGATCGTCGTACCTTTTCCCGGTGGCGGAACCACGGATCTCGTGCCGCGCATCCTTCAGGACGGAATGGCGGCGACTCTCGGCCAGTCTCTTGTCATCGAAAACAGGACTGGCGCCAGCGGCACGCCCGGCTCGCTCTCGGTCTCACGGGCGCAACCGGACGGGTACACCATCCTCTCCACGGTGGCGCCGACGCATTCCATGAACATGTTCATGCAGAAGAGTTTTCCCTACGATCCCGTGAAATCCTTCACGCCGATCATCCTGCTGGCCTCGACGCCGATGTTTTTGACGGTGCATCCGAGCTTGCCCGTAAAATCCCTGCAGGAACTGATAGAACATGCTCGTTCCAATCCCGGCAAGCTCGTCTTCGGCAGCGCAGGACCCGGCACTGGCCAGCACATCATGGGCGAATTGATCAAGAAGAAAGCCAATGTCGACATGGTGCATCTGCCTTATCGCGGCACCGGGCCAATGATGGCGGATCTGCTGGGCGGCCAATTTCCGGTCGGCTTCGCGACGCCAACAGCGGTGCTTGCGCCAGCCGAAGCCGGACGTCTACGCATCATCGCAGTGACGGATACGAAACGCCTCAGTTACATGCCGGACGTCCCGACCATGAATGAAACGATGCAGGGCATGGAATTCATTTCATGGCTGGCAATGTTCGCGCCCCCGGGAACGCCGCGCGCGATCGTGGACAAGATCAATGCGGCTGCGAACAAGGAGTTGAAGACGCCGCGCGTGATCGCGAAGCTGCGCGAACAAGGCGTCGATCCCATCGGCGGCACGCCGGAAGAATTGCTGGCCTATATGCAAAAGGACATCGAGCGCTGGCGCGTCGATATTCCCTTGGCAGGCATCGATCCTCAATAAAAAAAGCGCCGTTTGATCCGGCGCTTTTCATTTTGGGGAATCGGGATAATTGCGCTCACTCGCCGCGGAAATTCGGCACGCGCTTTTCCTTGAAAGCGGCCTGCCCTTCCTTGTAGTCCGAACTGCGGAAACAGGCGGCGACGAGGTCGTCGACGGCCTTGCGATTGCGCTCGCCATGCGCCTTTGCCGTCTCCACAAGCGCCGCCTTGATCGCTTTCAGCGTGAGCGGCGCATTCTGCGCGATGGCTTCGAGATAGGATTTCGATTCCGCATCGAAGACATCGGCTGTCCACATCTTGTTGACGATGCCCAGACGCTGCGCCTCCGGCCCGTCGACGATACGCGCTGTCAGCAACAGGTCGCTTGTCGGACCAAGACCGATGCGATGCACGAGCGCCTCGATGTTGGAGAAGGCATAGCCGAGACCGAGACGCGCGGCGGGAATGCGGAAGCGCGCATTGTCGGATGCGATGCGCAAATCCGTGCACATGGCGAGCGCCATCCCGCCACCGAAGGCGAAGCCCTTGATGCGTGCGACTGTCGGCTTCTTCGCGTCGGTGATCGATTTCATGCCATTGGTGACGGCGACCTCATAGGCCTTCACCGCCTCTTCGCCCGTACGTTTTTCGCCGAATTGCGAAATGTCAGCGCCGGCGCAAAAGGCCTTCTCGCCCGCGCCCATCAGCACGATGACGCGCACGTCGCGGTCGGCTTCGGCTTTCGCGATACATTCGGGCACCGCGAGCCACATGTCATAGGTCATCGCGTTCATTTTTGCGGGCTGATTGATCGTCAGCGTCGCAATGCCGTTTTCGATTGCATATTCGATGGACGGACCGCTCATGCAACTTCCCCCTCAATCCGATTTGGCAATCCTCTGCGCCACGGCGCTCCCGATTGCAAGCGAGGACGTGAGGCCCGGGCTTTCGATCCCCAGGAGCGCCACGAGACCGCGAACGCCATGGTCCGCTTCGCCCAGAATGGTGAAATCCGCATCGTGCGTGCCGGCGGCCGCGATCTTCGGGCGCACGCCGGAATAATCAGGGACGAGGTCGCCATCGGCCAGGCCCGGCCAGTAGCTCCTTATGGCGGCGTAGAATTTCTCGGCGCGCGCGGGATAGACGCGATAGTCGATGTCGCTCTCTTCGGCGATATCGAGCCATTCGACATCCGGCCCGAATTTCGCGCGGCCGGACATATCGAGCGTCAGGTGCACACCGAGGCCGCCGGGCTCGGGCGCAGGATAGACAAGGCGCGAAAATGGCGATTTTCGCGCCAGCGAGAAATAGCTGCCCTTGGCGAAATGCGCTGGCGGCAAGGCGCTTTCGTTTATGCCTGTAAAACACCGCGCCAGCGCGGGTGCGCTGAGGCCGGAAGACAGGACGACATGTCGCGCGACGATTTCGCCTGCGGCGCTGCCGCCGGTTGTCACGGCTATGCCATGTTCCACTGCCCTCGCAGACAGGAACGGCGTCTGCAATGCGATGGCCCCGCCTGCAGCTTCGATGTCGCCATGCAGCGCCAGCATATAGGCGTGGGTATCGACGATGCCCGTCGACGGCGACATCAATCCGCAGAGCCCCTCGAGTTCGGGCTCAAGCGCCATCAGGTCGGCGCGTTCGAGCCAGCCAAGATCGTCAACGCCATTGGCGCGCGCTCGTGTCGCGATGGCGTTGAGTTGCGCACGCTGCGCGTCGTTCGTCGCAACAACGATTTTGCCGCAACGGCGGTGCGGCACATGATGGCTGGCGCAAAAGTCGTAGAGCATGTTCCGGCCGGCAACGCAGAACTGCGCTTTGAGTGAGCCATGCGGATAATAGAGACCGGCATGGATGACCTCGCTGTTGCGCGACGAGACACCCTGGCCGATCCCCGCTTCGCGCTCGATGACGATCACGTCGCGTCCCGCCATCGCGAGCGCGCGCGCTGTCGCCAGCCCGACAACGCCGGCCCCAATCACAAGGCTATCTATGTCGGCAGACGACATAAGCGACGGGCTCCTCAATAGCATCGCGCGAAAAAGTGGATACCGGTTTTTCGCGAAAACGACGCTAAAATATTTCGAATCGCGCTGACAATGCCTGAAGCCTCCGCCCGACTATTGTGATCAGTGCACCAACGCCATGACGAAGGGCAGCTTGAGATAGGCTCCAGCAAGTACTGCCAGGCCGAGACCGCCAAGCCCAATCGAACCCAGCGCGAACCAACCGATGGATGACAGCAGGGTCACCGAGGCGAGAACGATCCCAAGCTGCAACAGCAGCGAGGCAATCTCATAGGCATGATACTGTTCGAGATAGCCGTCGCGCTTCTTTTCGATGGCGCGCGCTTTCTGCATCAACTCCTTGCGGCCTTCATTGGTGCTCGGTTCGCTTTCCCAGCGCTCGATATTCGCCTGCCAGGCAGCAATCTGTTTGGCGACTTCCGGCCTGCTCGCATCCGGCTGCATTCTGGCATTATCAACCTGCGCGCGCAGGACAGTCTGGCGAATGGTCTTGGCCTGAAAGAAATTCCAGGTGTCGCTGGCCTCGATATTCAGCGCGAGTCCATGGGTCTGCGCCGACTTGCCCAGCATTTCCGAGACCGCGAGGAACAGCGCCAGTATCGAGATCAGGAGGCCGATCATCTTCGCGTTGGACTTGCCGCTATGGGCAGCGTCGTGCGTTGCCTCATGTGCGACTTCGTGAACGGCTTCAGCCATCGAAAACTCTCCCCAGTAAACCCGAATCGGACGGAATGAACTCTATAGCTGATTCAGGAAGCCCGGAACGATCTGCGGGTATCAGCGCGCCGAACGAACGAGTTCGAACCATTTCATCATGTCGAGTTGGGCCAGCATTTCGTAGATGGCGCTGCGCGCCGGCTGCAACAGCCCGTCCGGCTGCGTAATCGTCACACCCTGATCGCGGATCTGCTGCATGCAGACACTGTTCCAGCGATCGAAAGCCTTCTTCATGTAAGAGCGCCCTTCGCGGCTTGCACCCTTGAGGAGATCGCGCTGTTTGTCTGTCAGAGCATTCCACGCACGCAGCGAAATCATGAGAATATCGGGAGCCCGGCCCATTTCGGTCATCGCGAGGAAATTCGCGACGCGATGATGGTCGAGCGCAACATAGGTTGCGATATTCTCGATGGCGCCATCGACCAGCCGCGCATCGAGGGCGGGAAACAGGTGATTCAGAGGCAGTTGCATCGGCATCGCGCCCAGCGCGCGGGGGAGAAAATCGCTTGTCAGCGAGGTATCGACGCGCAACCGCAAGCCTTCGACATCCCCTGCCTTTCCGACCGGTCTCACCCGATTGTAAAGGTAACGCGGACCGGCATCGAGGAATGTCAGTCCGACAAAGCCCTTGTTGTCCATCCGGTCGAGAAAGTTCTGACCAACCGGTCCGCCGGTAAAATTGTCGAAATGCGCATCCGACAGGAATATGCCGGGAAGACCGAGGACGGCGAATTCAGGAACGATCTGCGCGAAAGACATGACATTAACGCGCGCCATGTCGATAGCGCCGATGCGCATCTGTTCGATGATCTCTGCTTCTTCGCCGAGTTGTGCATCGGGAAAGACACGAATGGCGAAATCGCCGCCGCTCGCCTTGCGCAAGACGCGGTCTATGAAGAACAGCGTCTGCACCGTCGGATAGTCGACGCTTCTTATATCCGCGGCACGCAGCGCAATCTGCCCTGAAGGTTGCGCGAAACTTGCGGCGCGGAACGCCGTGGCGGAGACTGCGCCCGCCGATGTATGAAGAAATGCGCGACGTGTGATCATCGCGCCACTTTCTCGAATGCGCGCAACAGGACGTCCCCGCGTTCGACAGCAGCCGCAAGCCCTTCTTGCGCCGGCTTGCGCCCCGCGAATATCGCCTCCATTTCCTCAGCCCAGACGTTCCGCAGACCCACCATGTCGCCGAGGCGCAAACCGCGCGAATTCTGCGTCGGCGGTTTGCGCGTCAGCGATTCCAGGGGCACGAGATGAAATGGATTTTGCGCATAAAAACCTTCCGCACGTGTGCGCTCGTAGGCAGCGCGCGTGACCGGCAGATATCCAAGCCGCTGATGCAACCATGCCTGCCGTTCGATATCCGAGAGAAACGCAAAGAACCGCGCAACGCCACGATATTCGTGCGGCGTCTTTCCGCGCATGACCCAGAGAGACGCGCCGCCGATTAATGAATTCTGCGGCGCGCCTTCGACATCGGGATAATAGGGCATGGGGGCGGAGCGAAAAGCGAACTTCGCTTGCGATCTGGCCCTACCGAAAAATCCGGACGAACTCAGGAGTATCGCGCATTCGCCGGATACAAAGCGGCTCTCGGCCTGATCGTCGCGGCCGGAATAATCGAACACCCGCGACTTCTGCAATGCTGCCAGCGTCGCAAGATGGCGCGCATGCAGCGCCGTGCCGAATTGCAGGCGCGTATCAAGCCCGTCAATACCATTCACCTTCGACGCGATCGGCAGATTATGCCAGGCCGAAAACTGTTCGATCATGATCCACGATGTCCATGCGGTGGAAAATCCGCATGTAGGATGCCCATTGGCCTGCAAACGCCGCGCGGCATCGAAGACTTGCGGCCATGTTTCGAGCTTCGCCTGCGCCAGGCCCGCACGCGCAAGAGCATCCATATTGATCCACATGACAGCGGACGAGGAATTGAACGGAAACGACAGCATTTCGCCTTTGGACGTCGAATAATAGCCGGTGATGGCTGGCAGATAGCTGTTCGGATCGAAATATTGACGCGCTTCGCGCATGACCTCGTGCACGGGCTTGATGAGGCCCTTGGTCGCCATCATGGTGGCGGTTCCGACTTCGACGACCTGCAGGATGTGAGGAGAATTGCCATCCTCGAACGCCGAGAGGCCCGACTCCATCGTCGCCCCATAGCTGCCCTTGTATTCCGGCAGGATGACATACTCGTTCTGACTTGCGTTGAAATCCCGAGCGAGTTGCTCGATGGCGGCGCGATTGGCCTCGACCATCGCATGCCACCAGCGGATTTCGATTGCCGCGTTCGCCGGAAATGCGCAGCCCAGGCCGAGACAGAGAACAATGCTGCGCAGCCAGAAACAAATGCCGTTCCAGCGCTGGGCGAGCCCTCTCCTCATGCATCCCCTCCTTCAGGCGGCGCCCAGTTCCAGACGCGCATGGGCGTGACAATATTCTTCAACTGGCGCTCGCCGCCATCGTTGAAGCGCACTGAGGTCTTGCCGCGCACGAATTGAAAGGCCTGATCGGAAACGCAGACGGAACCGGGCGAAGCTGCTTCCTGGACACGAACCGCCAGCGTTACGCCTTCGCCCGCCCTGTCGCTCTGGTTCATGATGACATCGCCGACGGCGATGCCAAGCCTGAACACGATCTTGCCGAAGGGAAGCTGCGCACGCGGATGCGATAGCATCGTCGTCTGCAGCGCAACACCCCACTCGACGGCCTCTACCACGCTGGCGAATTCAACCAGCGCGCCGTCGCCAAGCATCTTGAAGAGGACGCCACGGTATTGCATCAGGCTCGGCGTCACGATTTCGGAGAAGATGGCGTCGACGGCAGCCAATGTTGCCGACTCGTGTTCCTGGATGAAACGGCTGAAGCCAACGAGATCGAAAGAGGCGATAGCCGCAAGGTGTCGTTCCGCCGTGCGCGCCGGGGCGAATTTGAGCCGGCGCAGGACGGAGCGGATGCGCGCGAGAAGCTCGCGCATCTCGCAGGGCTTGGCGAGATAATCGTCGGCGCCGAGTTCGAGCCCGACAACGCGGTCGATCGTGCTGGCGCTCGCCGTCAGCATGATGACGGGAATGCGATGATGTTCCTTCAGGAAGCGGATGATGGAAAGTCCGTCTTCCTCGGGCATGTTGAGATCGAGCACGATGAGTTCGGGCTTCTCGCCATGAAGCTTTTCACGCAGTTCGCGTCCGCCGCTGCAAAGCTCGACTTCGAAACCGTGCATGCGCAAATAATCGCCCACGAGTTCGCGCGCGTCCGCCTCGTCGTCGACAACAAATATCAATTGTGGCTTGGTCATCTTGTCCTGCCGGCTCCAGCGAGTTTGAGCCTGATCGAAAACGTGCTGCCGTGTCCCGGCCCTGCGGATTCCGCCCTGATGGTGCCGCCATGCAATTCCACGATTCGCTTGGCGATAGCCAGCCCGAGTCCAGTCGAGGTTTCCCCGCCGGTCGGCTGGGCGGAGAGACGCTGGAATCGTCCGAACAATCGCGACTTGTCGTCGGGCATGAGACCGGGCCCGGAATCGCGGACATAGAAGGCCGCTTCCCTCCCTTCTATATGCGCCTCAACACGAATATCGCCCTGCATCGGCGAATATTTGATCGCATTGCTCACGAGATTGTCCATGGCGTCGCGCATGCGATCTATATCGCAATCCACGATCATGTTCGCATCGCATTCGAAAATGACCGACTGCGACTTGCGCTCGGCCATCGGCTTGTTGGCTTCGACCACAGCGCGAGCGAGCTGGCCGAAATCGACATTCTCCTGACGCAGGTTGATGTCCTGATCGTCCGTCATTGCGCTGGATATCAGATCCGTCACCATGGCGGTCAGGCGTTGCGCGGAGTCGCGAATGTGCCCCATCTGGGTCAGAACCGATGCGGCATTCAGCGTCTGACCGCCCGCAAGCTCGCTGACGATTTCAGTGCGCCCGAGGATGACGCCGAGCGGGTTGCGGATGTCATGGGCCACCATGCCCAGGATTTCGCTCTGGAAGGCGTTCGTGCGCCGCGCCCGCAACCACTGCAATTGCAGCCGATCGTTGGCAGCTTTCAATTCACGAGTCCGTTCAGTCACGCGACGTTCGAGCAGGGCGTTGGCTTGTTGCAGCTTGTCGTAGAGAACGACATTGTCGAAGGCAATGGACAACCGGCCGCAAAAGATTTCAACGAGAGCGCGATCCGTATCCGAAAGATGCTTTCCGGATTCGAGAATGACGACAACCTCGCTGCTCCCGGCTGTCTTGATGTAAATGACCGAGCGATTGTCGTCGAACTGCGTAGACTTGCGCTGGAAGGCCTGCGCAATCATCTCACGCATGTCGGCGTCGAGGCGATCGGACTCCTCCAGACCGATCAGCGGCGTATAGCAACCGGACGCTGCGAGCACGGAAAATGCCTTGTGCTGCGAAGACACGTCGCGAAGAACCAGAATGCCGGCGCAATTGGCGGCAAGCAGCGAGGAAAGCTGTGTCAGCACCCCCTCAGCAAGCTTCTGCATCGACTTGAAATCGAACAGCGTCGAAGCTGCTTCGACGATGATTTCCAGTCCCCTGCGCGTTTCGGCCATCTTCAGCAATTGCTGATAGCTGCGCAGTCCCGCCGTGATGACCGTGAAGAGCCGGTCGGCAGTGAGCTCTGTCTTGGCCTTGTAGTCGTTGATGTCGAAATTGACGATAACGTCGCGCTCCGGCGCCTGACCGGGCTGACCGGTGCGCAGGATGATGCGCACCATGTCGTTCTTCAGGACGTCCCTGATATAGCCGACGAGTTCCAATCCTGCGTTTTCGGATTCCATCACAACGTCGAGCAGGATGACCGCGATATCCGTGTTGGCCTTCATGAGTTCGCGGCCTTCGGCCGCAGAGAAAGCCGACAACAATTCGATGCCGTCGCCGCGCAACCGGTAGTCGTAAAGAGCGTAGCGCGTGCCGTCGTGAACGGCCGGATCGTCGTCGATGACAGCAACTTTCCACAGGCGGTCCGGCCGCGCTGACGCAGGTCCGTCATCCCTGAAACTCAGAATGTCGTCGTGATCGCTCATTCTCATCCTTTCCGTGCGGGGACGGCAGCGGCCGCATCCTCCGACTGTATTTCACGTGGCAATACGATCATGAAGGTCGACCCCTCGCCGGGACGCGTTGACAACTCGATTCTGCCGCCGAGCTTTTGCGTGACGATATTGTAAACAATATGAAGGCCGAGGCCCGTGCCGCCCTGCCCGCGCAAGGTCGTGTAAAAGGGTTCGAAGGCATGACGTCGTACATCTTCGCTCATGCCCATGCCGGTATCGGAAAATTCGATCGCGACATATTTCTCGCCCTGCGGACGGATACGCACAGCAATCGAACCTTCGCGCCCGTCCCTGAAACCGTGGGTCACCGAGTTGATGAAAAGATTTGTAAGCACCTGCCCGTAAGGTCCCGGATAGGAATTCATCGTAATTCCGTCCGGACATTCCAGCGTCAAGTCGAGCTGCCGCTTCGCCAATCCCGGGCGCAGACTTGCGATGATCTGTTGCGTTGCTTCCTTGAGATCGAAGACACGCGCCTCGGCGTGGCTGCGATCCACCGCCACCTGCTTGAACGACTGGATCAACTCGCCGGCGCGATGCAGGTTGGCGGATAATTGTCTGGAAGCGTCCAGTGTCGTCGAAATAAATTCGTTGAGCCGCGAGCGACGCAGATCGCCCGAATTGACCTCTTTTGCAAAATCTTCGCTGCGGCGCGCCAGCGTCGAAGCGACGGTCAGGCTGATGCCAACGGGATTATTGACCTCGTGCGCGACGCCGGCCACGAGACCGCCAAGCGCCGCGAGCTTCTCCGCTTCGATCAGCGAATTCTGGGCCGCCTGCAGGCCGGCGAGCGCTGCTTCGGCGGATTCCTTGGCGGTGCGCAATTCTTCTTCAGCTTTGAGCTTTGCAATTGCGTTTTGCCTGAAGACTTCGATGGCGCGTGCCATGTCGCCGAGCTCGTCGCGCGCGTCGGCGCCGCTGACCTTTTCGTCGAGCCTGTTGCCGACGATGGCGCTCATCGATTGCATGAGATCGGTCAGCGGCCGATTGACCGAAGCTGCAATTGCCGTTGCAATGAGCGCGATGATGGCGAGGAAAGATACCGCGATGATCGCAATCTTCCAGTAGACACTGTTGAGAGTCTGGTCGAGACGGCTCTGCACGTGAGCCTCGACCTCGCGGATGCGCTCGGTCAGCGCCGTGGCGGTCGCCGTCATTTCCGCCTGACTTCGATCGACATTATCGCGCAAGATGATGGCCTGCTTGTCGAACAGGCTCGTCAGCGATTGCAGGCTGATGCGCAATTCGCTGACACGTTGCCCGAGCGCGTTGAGTGCGGCGCGTTGAAGATCGTTCGCAGCCAGATCGATCATCACGGGAAGCGTGCGCTCGATCGTATCGAGGCCATTAAGCGCCTCCTGCGCCGAATTTGCGGAATGCGAGAGGTAGTAGGAATTGGCCGCCACAAGCGCAGCGGAGAAGGCTTCGCGCGAGCGACCGAGCGGCGGTTTCACCAGCGCTTCCGTGCCGGTGATGGTGCTTTCCATGATCGCGTAGAGGCCGGAGATTTCGCGCGCCGACTTCAATACGCGATTCTCGTAGGTCTCCGAAATTTCGACGCGCGCCTTGCGCAATTCGTCGAAGGCCGTGAGCAAGCGTTCCGTGTTGCTCGACATCAGCTTGAGCGAGTCTTCGAGCGAATCGTCGACCATGTCGGTTTTTGCAAGGAGGCTCGACAACGTGCGGCGGCGACGTTCGATCTCTTCGAGAACGACCGGCGATGGCTGCGTGAAATAGCGATGGATGAGACTTTGCAGCCGTCCTGTTTCAGTCTCGATGGATGTCAGCAGCTTCTCCGAGCTGCGCACCTGTACGAGTTCGTTCCACGCATTTCGCAGGCCGCCCGCGCCATCAAGGATAAGCAGCGTCAGCAGCAGGACGACGGCCGTATTGAGAGCGGCGATAGACAATATACGACCGCGGATCGGCAAGCGCCGCAGCAGGCTCTCGAGTCCGAATGTCCCGGACGACAATGTGAAGCGACTTTCCGACATAGCCAAGGTTTCCGCGCTAGTCTGCTGCGCGGATCATGTCGATCAGACGCTTGAGCTTGGCGTCTTTCGCAGCATTCGCGTGAAGGTCGGCCATCGCCTCCACGAAAGGCTTGCGATCGAAGTTGGAAACGATCGTGTTTCCGCCTTCCATTGCCTGCTTGCGCGAGCGTTCCTCCCAGGCGCGCCATTGCCCGCGCATGAACAGGGAAGATTCGCGCGCAGCCTGTTTGAAAATCTTCTGATCGGCCGCATCGAGCGTATCCCACGCCTTGCGCGACATGATCAGAAGCTCCGGCGCCATCGTGTGTTCGGTCAAAATATAATGCTGCGCCACCTTGAAGTGATCCGTGGTCACGTAGGAGGGCCAGTTATTCTCTGCGCCGTCGACGAGTTTTGTCGCAAGACTCGTCAACACCTGCCCGTAGGAAATGACCACGGGCGTCGCGCCCATCGCTTTCACCATCTCTTCTGCAAGCCTCGAGTTCTGCACACGGATGCGCAGCCCCTGCATGTCGGCCAACGAGCGTACAGTCTTCGTCGTGTAGATCGAACGCGCGCCGGAATCGTAAAAGGTGAGGCCGACGAACTCGTAATTATCGAGTTGCTTCAAGATTTCCTCGCCGACCGGGCCGTCGAGGACACGATGCAGATGGTCGATGGACGAGAAGAGAAAGGGAATGGCCAGCGCTTCCAGCTCGGGGATAACCTGCGTCAGGGGCGCGGTATTGATGCGGTTGATGTCGATGGCGCCGACACGCGTCTGCTTGATCGTCTCGTTTTCCTCGCCGAGCTGTCCGGAGTGGAAGACCCGGACACTATGGCGACCGTTCGTCCGTTCCCGGACCAGCCGGTTCATGTGCTCGATGGCCTGGACGGTCGGATAATCCGCGACCTGATTGTCGGCAGCGCGGAACTCGCGCGCCTGCGCAGGCACGGCGAAAGCCGCTGTAAATGTGGCCAGCAGGACGGCAGAAAAGGCACGCAAGGCGAGCTTACTTATCATGGCAATTCCCCGGGAGGCTGCATCCTATAGATTGCCTTCGGGGTTCGCCAGTGCCTGCCGCGCGGGTCTCAAACGGCTTGCGGCCGACCCAAAGGCCGGCCGCCGCGCCCTGCTCCAAAATAGGCGCTTACTTTGTGAGGTAGGAACTTTGCAGGGCGTTGCCGGCTGCGCCGGCGACGGCGGCGACGGGCGCCTGGTAGAACTGGATGACGCCGAGGGCAGCGCAGGATGTCGCGTCCTGCTTGAGGGCGACGTTGCCGTTCAGCGTGAACTCGCCGGCCACCAGTTTGGAACAGGCGCTTGCGCCGTAGTTGATGTTGCCGCCAACGGTGAGTTTCGCCTTGGAGAGATAGACGATACCGTCCACGACGATGCTCGACCCCGGCTTCAGATCCTGATCGATGTTGATCGAGGGATGCTGGTAGATGGCCATGCCCTTCCAGGGGTTGCCGTTGCTGGAACCGGCAGTTGCACCAGCGCCTGTCGATGTCGAGATATCGAGCGTCGCCTTCTTGCCCGTACCATTCGGCCAGAACATGATCGGCGTCGAGCTGACACCGGAGTTGTTGCCGGCGAGAACGATCGAAGTCCGACGCGCCGTCACATTGGCCTCGTTCGCAAAGACGAGGCCGCCGTTTTCGATCACGATCACGGTGTCCGTCGAGGGCGTGAGGCCGGAGATCGTGCCGGTGCCCGAGAAAGTAAGATTGCCGCAGATATGGATCTCGGTATAGCCGCTCTGCGAAACGTGTTTCACATTCGTCGAAGCGGCCGGCATCGTCCCGCCCGGCGTCCAGGTATATCCGCCTGCGGTCGTGCCGCAGACGGGCTGGATATTGTTCTTCAGGCTCTCTTAGATGTCGGGATATTCATCCTGTCCCGGGTGAGGATTCGGGCAGGCTGTGATCGAACCGCGCGCATAGGAGGCCGCGGCGCCGATGTTGTTGCCGTTGCACTTCATGCTCTTGTTGGAGATGAGGCTGCAGTTCGTCAGCAACACGCTGGGATTGCCGTTGAAGACGATCGTGTCGAAGTTGACGTCGAGATCCTCGCCCAGGGAAAGGATGCAGGAGTCGTCGCGGCGTTCCGCGACGCCCGGCGTGCCCGGCGTGCCCGGCGTCGCCGCAACCGTCGCGACAGCGGTCGCAGAACGCGTGATCGATACGTTCTCGAGAACGTAGGACATGAACATCGTTGGCATCTGGACTGTGGCGTCGTAGCTGAGACTGCCGTCGGCATTCGCGCGCATCTGCGAGGTGAAGGCCTGGCCCGTCAGCGATGCGAGCACCAGCCTGTCGGCGAATTCCTTGCGCGCGTTGATATCGCTGCTGGAGGCCACAGCGGACAGGACCGCGTTGTCGACAGCTACCTGAACATTGTTGACCAGGATAACGGAACGCCCGAGATCGATGGCCGCCCCGACCGACGCCATCACGGGAATGATGGACAAGGCGAAGGGGATCGATGCCGATCCCTTCCGGTTTCGAAAAAACGCTCTTCCCAGTTTCTGCATGTATCTGGCCATACCGCACCCCTGTTGCCCTGGCAGGACGCCTTGCGGGTAAACCTGCCCAAACGTGTTCCGTTAAACACAGGTAAGAAATCGGCCAGAGCGCCTTAACGAGTGCTAACTTTTGAAAGTGCAATTCGAGCGGTTCCAGCGATTACTCTGCGGTTCGCAAGTTTGAACTCGCATTAAGGCTGATAAAAAGTTTCGAACAATCCGAAGAAATCGAGCCTTCGGAGATATCCGCCAAACTCTTATTAAAACACGATATTTTTTCGATCTTTCTCGATAGAGGCTGAAAAAGGCAGCATATTTTGTTGTGCCGCCTTCGCCGAGAGCGACGATGCAGCGCGAAATCGCGAGCCGCGTTTTAATCAAATGCACACCTTCTGCGGAAGTTGCAGCCTTTGATTTGGCCACCCGCAGCAAGACTGGAGAAACACAAGCGCCTGAATTTTCCGAATTGCGGCGTTAACGGCGACGTCACCTTCGTTAACGCGGGAGGCCCGCTGGCGCTGGCGGAGGGCCTGCGCCTATACTTCCCCGCACGGCACGGGAGAGACAGATGGGCGAACAAGACCAGACGAAAGTGGGCGCAATGGCAGGGGTGATGGCGCTCGATCTGCCGCTCGCCGAACCAACGCCCGATATGGCAGCCTACTTCCAGAAATGCCGGGACAAGATCGGCTATGTGCCGAATGTGCTCACAGCCTATGCGCATGACATGGCGAAGCTCGAGGCATTCGCGACCTTCTACAACGACCTGATGCTCGCCCCTTCTGGCCTCAGCAAGCTGGAACGCGAGATGATCGCCGTCGCGGTCTCCTCCGAGAACAAGTGCTTTTATTGCCTGACGGCCCACGGCGCCGCAGTGCGCCAGCTTTCGGGCGATCCCGTCCTCGGCGAGATGATGGTGATGAATTATCGCGCCGCCGACCTGCCGCCCCGGCAGCGTGCCATGCTGGACTTCGCCGTGAAGATCACGCGCGCCAGCTATGAAATCGGCGAGCAGGACAGGCAAGCGCTCCGCGACATCGGTTTCAACGATCGCGACATCTGGGACATCGCGGCGGTCGCCGGGTTCTTCAACATGTCGAACCGCATGGCCAGCGCTGTCGATATGCGGCCCAACGCGGAATATCATTCCACCGCGCGCTGACCGGCCCTGGCAGTTAAAGGTCTATTGCGTGAACGTATTCCGCACACGCCGCGAGCGCAGCATGTAAGGGATCGACACCAGCGCCCAGATGACGCCTGCGATCGGCGCGCGCCAGTTCACGAGATCGAACGGCAGGTTTTCGCTGCCGACTTCGCTCGCGAGCAGGACGGCTCCGGTCATGAAGGTCACGCCGCTGGCGAAAAGTCCGGCGAAGATGAACCATATGTAAGCGTACGGCAGCGCCTTCTTCTTCGAGAAGAACAGCCAGGCGACGACGAGCGACGCCACAAACACGATACCCGTGGTCACGAATTCCGTCACGATCCAGAACGCGGATTCGAACGGCTCGTCCGAACCGACGATCGCCACCGCCGATTGCGCGTTGCGCACGGCGCGCCACGCGACAAAGAATGGCGCCAGAGCAATGACGACCGCAAACGGATAGAGCCAGCCGGCAATGCCGCGCGGCCCATACCCCGTGATGTCGCGATCTTCCTGCATCCCTGCGCCGTGGTTCGATTGATTATAACAAATTATCGCAGATCGGCCTGCTTCGCGACGATGCAAGTCAACAAAAATGGCGGGCCAAAGCCCGCCATAATAATTTTTAGATCGGTTGCCGCTATTATTCCGCCGCCATCTTGGGCGCGACCGCATCCAGCGCCGCAAGAATGCGCGGCGGCGAGAAGGGCTGTTCATAAACGCGCACGCCCGTTGCGTCGTAGATGGCGTTGGCGATTGCCGCGATGGGCGGAATGATCGGCACTTCGCCGACGCCGCGCACGCCATAGGGATGGTTCGGATTGGGAACCTCCACGATTTCAGCATGCAGGTAAGGCAGGTCTGAGGCCACCGGTATGCGGTAGTCTAGGAAGCCTGCATTAATCATCTGGCCCTTGTCGTTGTAGAGATACTCCTCGTTCAACGCCATGCCGATGCCCTGCGCTGCGGCGCCGTGCCATTGTCCCTTCACGAAGTCAGGGAAGACGGCCTTGCCGGCGTCCTGGACAATCGAATAGCGCAGCACTTTTACCGCGCCGGTCTGCCTGTCGACTTCCACATCGACCACGTGAGTGCCGAAGCCCGGCCCCTGGTTGACGACGTTGATCTCGGCATGGCCCGCAATCGTGCCGCCATAGTAGGAGGCCTCCTTGGCGAGCGCAGGCACCGACAGCGGCTCGAAGTCGCCGACGTTGGAGCCCGCCGGACGGCAGTGCCCGTTCTCGAACACCACCTGATCCTGGTCGACGCCCCACTTGCGCGCCGCGATCTCGCACATGCGCGCGATGGCGTTGCGCGTCGCCTTCACGACGGCCATCGAGCCCGCGGTCGTGCCGCGGCTGCCCGCCGTCATAAAGTTGAAGCCGAGCACGCTGGTGTCGCTGGGTATGGCGCGCACCTTGTCGGCCGTGATCCCGAGTTCTTCCGCAACGATCATCGAGAAGGCCGACCGCATGCCGCCGGTGACATCGACCGTGCCGAAGATCACCGAAGCCGTGCCGTCCTCGTTGATATTGATTGTCGCCGAGGTTTCCATGCCCAGTGTGAACCAGAAGCCCGTGGCAACGCCGCGGCCCTGGTTCGGCCCGAGCGGGATCTTGAGATGGTCGAGCTGCTTTGCGCGCTCCAGCGTCTCGATATAGCCGATGCGCGCGAGCTTCGGACCGAAATGCGTCTGCGTGCCTTCCTTGGCGGCGTTGCGCAGGCGGAATTCGATCGGGTCGATCTTCAATGCCTCCGCGAGTTCGTCCACTACGCCTTCGACGCCGAAGGCGATCATTGGCGCGCCGGGCGCGCGATAGGCCGCGACCTTCGGACGGTTGCAGACGACGTCATGGCCGACGACAAGCACGTTCTCGAGATCGTAGCGCGTGAACACGGTGATGGCCGCAAGCCCGAGCGAAGAGCCTGCAAAAGCCCCGGCCTGGTAGTTCATCTCGGCAAAAGCGGCGGTGATCTTGCCGTCCTTCGTCGCGCCCATCTTCACTTTCACATTCGTGCCCGAAGTCGGGCCCGATGCGCGGAAGACCTCATCGCGCGTCATCACCATCTTCACGGGACGGCGCGACTTCTGCGACAGTTTTACAGCCAGCGGTTCGAGATAGACGTTGTTCTTTCCGCCGAAGCCGCCGCCGAGTTCGCACGGCGTCACCTTCACCTTGGAAATGTCCATCTTGAGCAGCTTGGCGATCTGCGCACGGAACACGAAATGGCCCTGTGTCGCCGTCCAGACTTCCGCGACGCCGCCATCGGTATAATGCGCAACGGACGCATGCGGCTCGATATACCCCTGGTGCGTGGCCGCCGTATTGTATTCGCGCTCGATGATGACGTCGGCCTTCTTGAAGCCGGCCTCGACGTCGCCGAGCTTCGATGTCATGCGCAGCGCGACGTTCGAGGGCTTCTCGGGCTTGGGCTCAACGCCGCGCGTAAACATGTCATCGTGCAGGACCGGCGCACCGGGCTGCATCGCCTCGACGACGTTGATGACATGGGGCAGAACTTCGTATTCGACCTTGATGAGCTTCAGCGCCTTTTTGGCGATGGCTTCCGAGGTCGCAGCGACGGCGGCGACAGGATGGCCGTCGTAAAGGACTTTCTCGCGCGCCATCATGTTGCGCGTGACGTCCTTGAAGTTGATCATCAGCTCGCCGGACGCGGCATATTCGACTTCCATGTCAGGAAAATCGTCGCGCGTGACGACGGCTTTCACGCCCGGCAGCTTTTCTGCTGCCGACACGTCGATCGACAGGATGTTGGCATGGGCATGCGGGCTGCGCAGCACCTTGCCGAAGAGCTGGCCGGGCAGGTTGATATCCGCCGCATAGCGCGCGCGTCCCGTGACCTTGTCGATTGCGTCAGGGCGATCGGTCGGCTTGCCTCCGATGACATGTAATGCCTTCGGCTCGTATTTGATCATTGTCCCGAATGGTGAAGGGGGGCGTCCCATGGTTCAGGCTCCTCTCATTTCAGCAGCAGCGGCCTTCACGGCGTCGACGATATTGTTGTAGCCGGTGCACCGGCAAAGATTGCCGGCGAGCCAGAAGCGAATTTCCTCTTCGCTCGGATCGGGATTGCGCTCGAGCAGCTTGCGCGAGGCCATCAGCAGACCGGGCGTACAGATGCCGCATTGAAGCGCGATCTTGTCGATGAAATGGCGCTGCAGCGGATGCAGTTCATTACCCGACGCCATGCCCTCGACGGTTTCGATGGACTTGCCGTTCATCTCGGCGCCCATGGCGAGGCACGAGCAGACAAGAACGCCGTCGACGATCACGGAACACGCGCCGCAATCGCCTGTCGCGCAGCCTTCCTTCGTGCCGGTGAGTTCGAGTTCGTCGCGCAGGACGTCGAGCAGCGACTGCGAGGTATCGCAGAGATAGTCGACATGGTCGCCGTTGATGGTGCAGTTGACGTGATGTCTTGCCATTATTTTGCGCCTCCCTTAGCGCGCTGCAGAGCGATGGCGGCTGTACGCTTCGCCAATACGCCTGCCACCTTGATTCTGAATATCTTCGTGCCGCGCTTGTCGTCGATCGGACGGCAGGCAGCGCTGGCGACTGCCGCGAGCTTGTCGAGCGCGGCCTCATCCACCTTGGTTCCGACAAGCGCCTTGGCGGCGTCGGGAACGAGGATCGGCTTTTCGGCGACCGCGCCGAGCGCCATCGTGGCGGCGGTGCAGGTCCCCGAGGCATCGAGCGTTATGTTCACGGAGACGCCGACGACGGCAATGTCCATTTCCGTGCGCGGCGTAAAGCGCAGATAGGCGCTGCCCGAATGCGGCGGCGCATCCGGCACGAAGAATGAGGTGACGATCTCGCCCTTGGCTAGAGATGTTTTGCCAGGGCCGGTGCAGACGTCCGACACGGGTATGTCGCGCTTGCCGTTGGGGCCGACGACCGTGGCGATCACGCCCGACGACATCAGCGGCGGCACGCTGTCGGCGGCCGGCGAGGCGTTGCAGAGATTGCCGGCGACAGTCGCGCGGCCCTTCACCTGCATCGAGCCGATCAGCTTCACGCCGTCGATGATTCCCGGCCAGGCCTTTGAGAAGCCCTCGTGGTCCATCAATTCAATGCCGGTGGCCGTGGCGCCGAAGCGCCAGCCGCCCGCTTCGCGCGAAATGCCATTCAGGCCGGGTATCCGCTTGATATCGACGACAAGCTCCGGCTCGATCATGTCGGCATGCAATTGCACCAGCACGTCGGTGCCGCCGGCCAGAATACGGGTCGTCCCCGTCGCTTTCGCCAGCAAGGCGATGGCCGCGTCGGCGGTGGCCGGCGCTTCGTAACGTAAATCGGTCATGACTGCTCCCTGGACCTCTCCCGAATGGCCCGGCGCTTTTCGCAAGGGCTTGCGTCGCGTCAGTTGGCGCTCCGGAGCCGGGATCATAACCACACTTTATCGCGGCTGTAAGAGGAGAAATTGGCGCGCCGCCCGAGCCTTGCGCTATAGGGAGGCAGACCAAAATTCACCGGGAGGACCCAATGCCTGAATCCGCCAAGCCCTCATTACGGGAAACGCCGCTTGCGACCGCCCGCTTCGACGGCAAGGACCCGCTGCAAAAGCCGTCCAATGCGCAGATGGGCTGGACTTCCGACGCCATGGCCGAGACCTTGCGGCGGCTCGACGTGAAATACATCGCGCTGACGCCCGGCGCGAGCTATCGCGGCCTGCACGACAGTCTCGTGAACTACCTCGGCAACCGCGACCCGCAGATGATGGTCTGCCTGCACGAGGAGCACGCCGTCGGCATTGCGCAGGGCTATGGCAAGATCACTGGCAAGCCGATGGCCGTCGCGCTCCATTCCAATGTCGGCCTGATGCACGGCACGATGGCAATCTTCAACGCCTGGTGTTCGCGCACGCCCGTTCTCGTCCTTGGCGCGACCGGCCCGGGCGACGCCGACGAGCGCCGACCGTGGATCGACTGGATTCACACCTCCAAGGATCAGGCGTCCATGATCCGCGATTACACCAAGTGGGACGACGAGCCACGCTCGGCAGCGGCGGCGGTGGAATCGCTCACGCGCGGCTGGCAGATCGCCAGCACGCACCCCTGCGGCCCCGTCTACATCTGTCTCGACACGGGCCTGCAGGAGCAGAAGCTCGAAAAGGAAATCAAGTTTCCCGATATGGCGCGCTACCAGCCGGGCATTCCGCCCTCGCCATCGGCTGACGCCGTCGAGGAAGCCGCGCGACTTCTCGTCAACGCGAAGAAGCCCATCATCCTCATGGGCCGCGTATCCCGCAGCATGGCCGATTGGAATGCGCGCATCGCGCTCGCCGAAGCCATCGGCGCGGCCGTGCTGACGGATACGAAGACCGCGCCCGCCTTCCCGACCGACCATCCGCTGCATCCCGTCGAGCCGCGCTTCCGCCCCTCGCCCGCCGTGGGCGAAATGATCAAACAGGCGGACGTCATTCTCTCGCTCGACTGGATCGACCTGCGTGGCTATTTCGCCCTGACGCTCGGCAAGGATACCGAAGTGCAGGCGAAGGTCATCCACTGTTCCGTGGACGAATATCTGCACAACGGCTGGAGCATGGATTACTTCGGCCTGCCGCCCGCCGATCTGAAGATCCTGTCTTCACCCGACCAGCTCGTTCGCCCGTTGACCGACGCAGTTCGTAAGCTGCGCGGAACCCAGGCGAAAGCAGAGCCGAAATGGCCCGTGCGCAATGTCGCACCGCTAGGCAAGCCGCGCGAGGAAGGCGTGATGGGCTTGCGCGATCTCGCCCTCGTCATCCGTGATTTCTGCGACACGCGCGACGTCACGATGGCGGGCTTTGCCCTGGGCTGGCCGACAGACACCATCAGCTTCCGCCACCCGCTCGATTTCGCTGGCGGCGACGGTGGCGGCGGCGTCGGCTCAGGACCTTCGAATGCTGTCGGCACGGCGCTCGCCGTGAAGGGCTCCGGACGACTCGCGATGACCGTCGTCGGCGATGGCGATTTCACCATGGGCTGCACGGCCTTCTGGACCGCCGCGCATATGGGGATTCCCCTGCTCGTCGTGATCGCCAACAATCAAGTCTATTACAACGACGTCGCCCATCAGGAGCGCATGGCGGTCGTGCGCGGCCGCCCGGTCGAGAACAAGTTCGTGGGTCAGGAGATGATCAGGCCGGCGCTCGATCTCGTCGGCCTCGCCCGCGCGCAGGGGCTTGAAGCCGAAGGCCCCGTCATGAATGCGAAGGATTTCCGCGAAGCCTTGAAACGCGGCGAGGAAGTCGTTCGTAACGGCGGCGTCTATGTCATCGACGCCCGCATCGACGTCGGCGCGCCCGGCGAAGGCAATCGCGGGCATACGAGCGGAAGAAGGGATTGAAGAAGCGAATGGCGAGTAGCGAATAGTGGTGGAGCCGCAAGTCTCCATATTCCTTATTCGCTACTCGCTATTCGCCTTCTCCGGCAAATCATCATCCGAAAGCACACGAAAGCCCGCGCCTTCGAGATCATCGAACTGGCCGGAGCGCAGCGACCACATGAAGGCCGCAAGGCCGAGAAAGCCGAGCGCGAGCGCCAGCGGCAGGAGATAGACGATAACGTTCATTTCTCCGCTCCCGTTGCCTTTTCGCCGCCGCGTGCGCGCAACGCGTTGAGGGTGACGATAACAGAAGAACCCGACATGGCCAGCGCCGCGACGAGCGGCGTTGCAAGGCCGGCAACCGCGACCGGCACGGCGATGATGTTATAGCCGACGGCAAACCAGATGTTCTGCATCATCAGCTTGCGTCCGCGCCGCGCGACATCCATCGCCTGCAACACGGGAGACAGCTTCTCGCCAAGGAACAGCGCATCCGCCGCCGTCTGCGAAAGATGCGCCGCCGTGACAGGCGACATCGACACATGCGCCGCCGCGAGCGCGGGCGCATCGTTGAGGCCGTCGCCGATCATCAGCGCCTTGCGGCCCTGCGCGCGCAATTCGTCGAGACGCGCGATCTTGCCCGCTGGCCTGACGCCCGCCTGCCAGCGCGTGACGCCGAGTTTCCCGGCAATCTCTGCAACCGCAGCCTCGCTGTCGCCGGAAAGAATTTCGACTTCGAGTCCGCGCGCGCGGATCGCCTTGACGACATCGACGGCGTCGGCGCGCAACTGCTGCCCCAGCGCAAACGCCGCCCTGCGCTCGCCATCACTGAAGCAGACGAAGGATGCGCCGGGATGCGCTTGCGCAGCAAACGCGGCCTCAGCCTCCGCGCCGCAGAATGATGCGCTGCCGAGGCGCAGTTCGCGGCCATCGACTATACAGCTGATGCCCTGCCCCGCTTCTTCATGCACATTGTCGAAGGGCGTGCGCGCGTTGGCGGAACGCGCCAGCGCCTGCGCCAGCGGATGCCGGCTCGACAGCGCGAGGCGCGCGGCATCGCCATAGATTTCAGCATCGATCTTCGCCGCATTCACCACTTCCGGCGATGGCAAGGTCAGCGTGCCCGTCTTGTCGAAGATGACCGTATCGACCTCCGCAAGACGTTCGATCACATCGCCCGTGCGCAGGAGAACACCGGAGCGGAACAGCGAACCCGACGCGATCACCTGCACGGCAGGTATTGCGAGGCCGAGCGCGCAGGGACAGGTGATGATGAGAACGGTGATCGCAATCACCAGCGCCTGCGACCACGGCAGGCCCGCGAGCATCCACCCAACGAAAGTCGCTGCCGCCATCGTGTGGACGAAGGGCGCATAGAGCCGCGCCGCCCGATCGGCGAGCAGCACATAGGTCGAGCGCACCGCCGTTGCGTGGATCAAAAGCTTCTCGATCTCGTCGAGCAGCGTGCCTTCGCTCGCAGCCGTGACTTCGACGGTAAGTGCGCCGTCGATATTGGACGTGCCCGCATAGATGCGGTCGCCATCGGTCATCGCGACATGCGCGGTCTCGCCGGTCACGAGGCTCTGGTCCACATGCGAACGGCCCGCACGCACGATGCCGTCGACGCCGATCTTGTCGCCGGGGCGCACCAGTATCCTGTCGCCCGGCATGATGGCGCGCACCGGCACCAGCAGCGTCGAGCCGTCGTCTTCCAGTTTCAGAGCGGTCTCGGCGCGTAGGCTCGCAAGATTGGCCGCGAGGTCGCGCGTGCGCTTGCGCATCATCTGGTCGAGCAGCCTGCCGATCAGCAGGAAGAAGATCAGCATGACCGCGCTGTCGAAATAGGCGTGCTCGGCGTGCTGCATCGTCTGCACGACGGACATGATCAGCGCGAGCACTATGCCGAGCGTGATCGGCACATCCATGTTGACGGCGCGGTGACGCAAGGCCGCAAGCGCGCTGTCGAAGAAAGGGCGGCCGGAATAGGCGGCGACCGGCAGCGCGATCAGCGCCGACATCCAGTGGAAGAAGTCGCGCGTCTCGTGATCGATATCGCTGACATTGCCGGACCAAACGGAAACCGACAGCAGCATGATGTTCATCGCGCCGAAGGCAGCGACGCCGAGGCAACGCAGGAGATGAGCGGTCGCCTGCGCCTCGCTCCGGTCGGCGACGCCCGCCTCAAAGGGATGGCCCTGGTAGCCGATGGCGTCCAGCTTTTCGAGAATGCGCGCGCCGGCAGTCTTCGCCTCGTCCCATTCGACGGTGACGCGCTTCAGGGCAAAGTTCACGCGCGCATTGGCGACGCCGGGTTCGTTCGACAGGCCGCGCTCGATGGCTGAAGCGCAGGCGGCGCAACGTATGCCTTCCACGGCTATATCCATGGAGGCGCGGCCCGGCGCGACGTGCTTGACGAAGGCCGAGCAATCCATGGTTTCCGACATACTCATTTCAGGACTCCGGGCCAGAGCCAGAACTGGAAATCTTAAAGCTTGACGCGGGACCGCGACTTGTAGACCTCGCCGCCCGTGTCGCGTCCTTCAATCACGAGATCCCATGCGCCGGTATGAGCCAGCGCAAACCTCGCCGAATAAACACCGGGCGCAATCTCCTGCGCCCGCGAAGCAATGTCGGCCTTGCGGTCGGCCGGATGGGCAAGCCTGGCCTCGATCGCGAGGCCCTGCACGGGAGCGCCTGCCTTGTCTGTCAGGCGAATGACGACATCGCGCTCGCTCTCTTTCGCGCCCAGCGAGACATCGGCGCTCCAGCCACGCGCATTCTGCGCCTGCGCCCGCGCGATTTCGGCATTGTAGGTCTGGCTCGCCTCGTAAGCGCTTTTCACATCGACGCCGGGCATGGTGCGGATCGCGACCGACATCATATAGGCGTTGACCGAAGTCACCACGGCGAAGAAGGCGAGGAGACACAGGAAGACGGTGCGGCCCGTGAGTTCGCGCTGCGGACGGGGCGGCGCATCGGCAGACTTCTGCATGACATAGTCGTTCATGAGCATTGCTCCCATACAACAGCACATAGGCGCCTCACGGGGCCATGAAGTGATCTTTGGCCCGCACCACTTCCCCGGCGAAAAGATCGGATGCGGTAATGACGATATCCTGCGACTTTTCCAGCGGCACGTCCTTCGGCACCGTCACGAATGCGCGCACCTCGCGCGTCGTGTCGGGCTTGACGACAACGATGGGGCGGAAATCCGCTGTCGGCGAGGCTTCCGGCACAGTAATCTCGGCTCCCGGAACACCATGCACGGTCAGCGCGAAGGGGCGATCGTCCGGCCGCTTGTTGGACAGGCGAATCGTATAGGCATTGCGCAGCGAGCCATCGCTGAGGCGAATGAAGAGCGGCGTGCGCTCATGCATCACGGCGATGCCAGCCGTCGCTCGGGTCGCGAGCTGATAGAGCATGGCGCCGCCGACAATGGAGATGATGGCGACGTAGATGAGCGTGCGCGCGCGGATGGGCTTGTAGACAGGCTTCTCGCCGGCAATGCGCGCCTTGCAGTTTCCGTCGGTGTCGTAAGCGATCAACCCCTTGGGCCGGCCGATCTTCTCCATGATGTTGTCGCAGGCGTCGATGCACAGGCTGCACTGGATGCAGGACAGGTTCGCGCCCTCGCGGATGTCGATGCCCGTCGGACAGACCGCAACGCACTGGTGACAATCGATGCAGTCGCCGGCGCGATCGCCTGCGAGTTTCACCTTCGCCGCTTCCTTCACCGACATGCGCGGCTCGCCGCGGTCGTAGCGATAGGTGACGTTGAGCGCATGATCGTCCGTCAGCGCGGCCTGGATGCGCGGCCACGGGCACATGTAGACGCAGACCTGCTCGCGCATGATGCCGGCAAGCGTGTAGGTCGTGAAGGTGAGAATGAATATCCAGAGATAGGCGGCGATGGGCGCCTTGAACGTCGCGAGGTCCTTCACCAGTGTCGGCGCATCGGCGAAATAGAGAACCCACGCGCCGCCGGTCCACCATGCAATCATCAGCCAGACGAAATGCTTGGCGATCTTGCGCTTCATCGTGTCCCAGGGCAGCGGCCATGGCGCATCGTCGCGCTTCATGCGCTCGCGCCGGTCGCCCTCGAAAAAGCGTTCGACGGCGAGGAAGAGATCGGTCCAGACCGTCTGCGGGCAGAGGTAGCCGCACCAGATGCGGCCCGCCAGTGCGTTCATCAGGAACAGCGTCAGCGACGCAATCACGAGAAGGCCGGTGAAGTAATAGACTTCCTGCGGCCACAGCTCGATGAAGAAGAAATAGAATCGGCGGTTGGGGAGATCCGCGAGCACGGCCTGATTGGGCAGGTTCGGCCCGCGGTCCCAGCGCAGGAATGGCAGGAAGTAATAGACCCCGAGACAGGCGATGAGAATCATCCACTTCATGCGCCGGAACGGGCCGGTCACTTTCTGCGGATAGACTTTCTTCGACGAGACGTAGAGCGGGCCTTCATCGTCTGCACCGAGGACACTCACTTTTATTTTCCTCCTCCAAGGGAGTGGACATAGACCGTAAGCGCCTTGATCGTGATGGGATCGAGGCGTCCGGTCCATGCAGGCATCACGCCTTGCCGACCGTTGGTGACGGTTTCGACGATCTGCTCGATGCCATTGCCGAAGAGCCAGATGGCGTCGGTCAAGTTAGGCGCGCCGAATTCCAGCGAGCCCTTGCCGTCTTCGCCGTGGCAAGAAGCGCAATGCTCCTTGAATATCGCGGCGCCCTTGGCGGCATCGTAGGTCTTCTCGGTGGGAAGCTGCGCAAGCTGACGAACGTGGTTCGACACCATGCGCACTTCGTCGGGCTTCAGCACGCCGTCGCGTCCGAAAGCCGCCATCATGCCCATGCGAGTCTTGTCGTTGCCTGCGGCGCGAATGCCGTTCTCCAGCGTGAGATGGATGTCGGCGAGCTTGCCGCCCCACAGCCAGTCGTCGTCGTTGAGGTTCGGATAGCCCGGCGCGCCAGCGCCGCCTTGTCCGTGGCAAGGCGCGCAATTGTCGCCGAAAGCTGTCCTGCCAGCGGCAAGTGCGACGCGGCGCAGATCAGGATTCTTCGCGATATCCTCGAGCGAGGCTTTTTCCAGACCCGCCGCCTGTTTGGCGCGCACGGCCTTCAGCCCATCGAGATCGGCCTGCACTTCGAGGCGCGAAGCATAGCCGAATGCGCCGCGCGCATAGTCGCTGAACAGCGGCCATGACGGATAAACGATCCAGTAGCCGATCGACCAGATGATCGTTGCGTAGAAAATATTGATCCACCAGCGTGGCAGCGGCGTGTTCAACTCCGTGATGCCGTCCCATTCGTGCGAACGGATCGTCTGACCGGTTGCGGCGTCGACCTTTTCCGGTTCGTGTGCAGCATGTTGCGACATGATCAATCCTCTCTGAGCGGCATGCGGGCGGCTTCGTCGAAGCGGGCCTTGTTGGAAGGCCACAGCGCATAGGCGACGACCACCAGGAAAATGCCCATGAAGTAGATCACCCCCATCGATTGGGCGAAGGAAGCGAGAAGTTTGTAGGTGCTATCCATGACGTCCTCTCAGCGGATGTTGGCTTTGCCGTCGTAGAGCTTGAAGTCTACGAGGGTGCCGAGAACCTGCATGTAGGCGATCAGCGCATCGGCCTCGCTGATCATCTTCGGATTGCCGTCAAAGTCGCGCGCGTTGACCTTGGAAATGGTCACCGTCTGCTCCTTGCCGTCAGGCGTCTTTTCCGCGCGCTCGGTATAGCGCTTGGTCATAGCATCGACGTTCGGATCGTTCGGATCAGCCTGCGCGCGCAGGTCCGCTTCCGCATTCTTGATCTGCTCTTCGGTGTAGGGAACGCCGCCGATCTTGTTCGCGCGCATCGCATTGGAGATGTACTTGTAGTTCAGCTCCGTCTTCGCAAGGAACGGATAGCCCGGCATGATCGACTGCGGCACCAGGCTGCGCGGCGCACTCAGATGCTGCAACTGCCAGTCGTCAGAATACTTTCCGCCAACACGCGCGAGATCAGGCCCCGTGCGCTTGGAGCCCCACTGGAAGGGCTTGTCGTACATGCTCTCCGCCGCCAGCGAATAGTGGCCGTAGCGCTCCACCTCGTCGCGCAGCGGACGGATCATCTGCGAATGACAATTGTAGCAGCCTTCGCGAACATAGATTTCGCGGCCGGCGAGTTCGAGCGGCGTATACGGACGCATGCCCGTCACTTTCTCGATCGTCGAACGCAGGTAGAAGAGTGGTGCGATTTCGACGAGACCGCCGATCGAGACCACCAGCAGGATGCCGATCACCAGATAGATCGAATTGGTTTCCAGTATCCGGTGCTTGGCCCAGATCGATTCTTTTTGTGGCGCCTGAGTAGACATGTTCGAACCTCACGCAGCAGCAGGAACGGCGCCAACGGCGGGAGCAGCACTGTCTTCGGTGCTGGGCTCAGCGCGCGCGATGGTCATCCAGATGTTGTAGATCATGATCAGGGAACCGGCGAGGAAGAGAGCGCCGCCGAGCGCACGGATCATGTAGAAGGGACGCATGGCTTCGACGGTTTCGACGAATGAATATTCGAGGAAGCCGAGTTCGGTGTAGGCGCGCCACATCAGGCCCTGCAGAATGCCCGACACCCACATCGCCGAAATGTAGAAGACGATGCCGAGCGTCGAGACCCAGAAGTGCCAATTCACCAGTTTCAGCGAATAGACTTCCTTGCGGTTCCACAGCCAGGGCACGAGGCAGTAGATCGCGCCAAAGGAGACGTAGGCGACCCAGCCGAGCGCGCCCGAGTGCACGTGGCCGATGGTCCAGTCCGTATAGTGCGACAGCGAATTCACCGCCTTGATCGACATGAGCGGGCCTTCGAATGTCGACATGCCATAGAAAGCGATGGACACGACCATCATGCGCAGGATCGGATCGGTGCGCAGTTTGTCCCACGCGCCCGATAGCGTCATCAGACCGTTGATCATGCCGCCCCAAGAGGGCATCCACAGCATGACGGAGAAGGTCATGCCCAGCGTCTGCGCCCAATCCGGCAGAGCCGTGTAGTGCAGATGATGCGGACCCGCCCAGATGTAGAGAAAGATCAGCGCCCAGAAGTGGATGATCGACAGACGGTAGGAATAAACCGGACGATCCGCGCGCTTGGGCACGAAGTAATACATGATGGCGAGGAAGCCCGCGGTGAGGAAGAAGCCCACGGCGTTATGGCCGTACCACCACTGGAACATTGCATCCTGCACGCCTGACCAGACGATGTAGGACTTCGGCGACAGGATCGAAACCGGGATCGTCAGGTTGTTGCCGAGATGCAGAACGGCGATCGTGACGATGAAGCCGAGATAGAACCAGTTCGCCACGTAGATGTGGGGCTCCTTGCGCTTCCAGATCGTCGTCAGGAAGACAAGCAGATAAACGACCCAGACGATCGTGAGCCAAAGGTCCGCGTACCATTCCGGCTCCGCGTATTCCTTGCCCTGCGTGATGCCCAGCAGATAGCCCGTGCCGGCGATAACGATGAAGAGGTTGTAGCCGAGCACCACGAACCACGGCGAGAGTTCGCCGGCAAGACGCGCGCGGCAGGTGCGTTGCACGACGTAGAAGGATGTCGCCAGCAGCACGTTGCCGCCGAAGGCGAAAATGACAGCCGACGTGTGCAGCGGACGCAGGCGGCCGAAATTCGTCCAGGGCAGATCAAAGTTCAGGACGGGAAAGGCGAGTTGCAGCGCCAGCACGAGCCCGACGGTAAAGCCCGCTACGCCCCAGAACAGCGCCGCCAGCGTTGCGAATTTCACCGGGCCGAAATTATAGTTCGGCTTGCCGTCGATTTCCTGCGGGATTGGCTCTGGATCGCGCTTGAAATAGCGGTTGCCGATGCCGAACACCGCCGCCACCGCAGCGGCAAATCCAACGAAAGCGTGAAATGCATAACCGGGATCGCTCGCCCCGGCGGTAATGTAGAGCATCAGCATTGCCGCCAGAGCGGCAATCGCAATGCCCGTAAATTCGCCCGCCTTTATCGACTTGGCGGTTGCAGTTGCGTTTGTCATGACCAAACCCCATCGCCCCGGGGGATTCCACCCCGGCACGCCAGCAGTAGGAGTCGCGGGGTTGACAGGCCTTGATGTGCATCAACCGATCATTGCACTGCACAAGACTTTCGGAGGCCTGGCCGATGACATTTGGCCGCGTGCGACGAAAGTAGCGGTAGAGTTTAAGTTTCGCGCGGTTTTGCCGGCTTCGTCGAGCGGAATGGCGCCTTGAACTCCTTCGTACAAATCTTTGCAAAATGATGGGGCGGCATCGCTGCCGCCCCGAAGATCACTGACGCGAAAACAGGCCAGCGATCAGGCTGCGTTTTCAAGAATGATGTGCCCGACCGCGGTGTTGGAGGCCGGCACGGTGTAGAAGCGGTACTTTTCCTCGACCTTGGCGTCCATCGCGCCGCGCGCGACGAGCCACATTACCATCTCGATGCCTTCCGCCCCCGCTTCGCGCATGTAGGTCACATGCTTGATGTCCTTCGCATAGGAAGCATCGCCCGCGAGCGAGTCGAGGAACGCCTTGTCGAACTCGGAATTGATCAGGCCCGCGCGTGGGCCGGAGATCTGGTGCGACATGCCGCCCGTGCCGAAGATCACGACGCGCAGGTCTTCCGGATAGCTTTCGATCGCCTTGCGGATCGCCTTGCCGAGATCGAAGCAGCGCTTGCCCGACGGCGGCGGGAACAGCACGACATTCACCGCGAGCGGGATGACCGGGCACGGCCATTCCTCGGGCTGGCCGAACATCAGGCTCAGCGGCACTGTCAGCCCGTGATCGACTTCCATCTTGTTGACGACCGTGAGGTCGAACTCGTCGTTGATAACGGACTGCGCGATATGCGCCGCGAGCTGCGGATGGCCCTTCACGACCGGAACGGGGCGCGGGCCCCAGCCCTCGTCCGCCGGCGGAAATTCCGCCGCGCATCCCAGCGCGAAGGTCGGCACGATGTCCATCGAGAAAGCCGTCGCATGGTCGTTGAACACGACGATGCACACATCCGGCTTCATCTGGCGAAACCATTCCTTGGATTTTTCGAAGCCCGAGAAAACGCGCGTCCAGTAGGGCTCCTGCGTCTTGCCGAGATCGAGCGCCGCGCCGATAGCGGGCACATGCGAACAACAGATACCGCCTACGAGCTTAGCCATTTTTCTTTTCCCATTCCGCCTTGCTGCGATTGCCTTCCACCGAACGCCCGCCCTTGAGCATCATTTCCGCATAGCCCTCCTGGGTCATGCCGGTCATCTTGGCGGCGACCTGCTGGAAGGAGAGCCCGTCGGTCGCGCCGAGCTTGGCGGTGAAATAGATGTTGCCGCCCAGTTCCAGCATGCGGTTCCACTGGCGCTTGAGGATGGATTCGGTCTGCTCCTCGTTCATGTTGAACTGCTTGAGGTAGGCCGCCTCGTCCGCCTTGAATTTCTCGCGGTTCTCGGCCTTCAGCAGCGTCATGCAGAACGCGTTGATGGCATAGCCCTGCGCCGAGCGGTCGGCGTCGAAGACGAATGTGCCGGGAATGTCGGCATATTCCTTCTGTGGTGTGTTCGGAATGGCTTTTTCGGCCATGGGTCCCTCCTCTTTTCAGTGGCGCCGCCGGAATTTTTCCACGCGGCAGATATCCGCCTTGGCGCGGCATACCTCAGCCGTCCCGGCCAGCATAGGGCGCGGGCGGGCGTCTGGAAATACGGGAATGGCGGCGAAGGCCTTTGACGGGGGTCAAATTGGGGGCCACCTCAGGGTTGGCGCCCGGATTCGATCCCTACGACTCCAATCGCCGGCGTGGGGGTCCAGAGCGATCCGCTCCCGAAGACCGACAATAAGGATCAAGTGGCATGCCTCTCGATGCAAATATCCAGAAACACCTTGATGAATGGCGACTTTACAAAATGAAACACGTCAGAACCTGCGCGAGTGATAATTCCTCCAAAAAAAGCATGAGGCACCCGAGAGACCATTTGTACAACAAAGGCTCCCCCGCCGCTCATTCCATCAAGATCAAAATCGATCGGCGAAATTGCGCGAATGCGCATCAAGGCTTCATCCCTTGAGCGTCCAGAGCCATCCAAAGTGCAAATTACAATACGCTTACGAAGCTCTAACTTTCGTTCATATTCTAATGCGAAATTCTGATCCGGAAATGGGTAACCAGACGCTATTAAGAAAACAACTTCTTCACTGCTGGTCTCTGCCGGCAACTCTTTCAACTCAAAGAATCTTTCGCGCAAAAAAGGCCTCGCAATACATGGCTCAGTAAAGTCGAAAGCGGTTAGATCATGAAAATCAGAATCATTAAGTTCAGTGAATTGCCGTACTCCCCCTGAGCTTATCACGTATTTTCCATCATCCACCAAAAGTGAAATTCGCTCCAAGTCCCACGATTTGAGTTGATGTCGTGTGCAAACTACAAAATATCGATCTGCGTATTTTATCGCGACACTAGAGCCCACAAGAGAGATGGGAAATACTTCGTCGTCATTTGCAGCTACTAACGGGAAAGTATATCGGCTGAGGGTGCTTTCAACCGTTCCAATAGGAAGCAGTATCTGCCCAAATCGGATACTGTTTTTCAATAGACCTTGAATTATCAAGTCTCTTTCAGACATTAGAATCCTGTGCATTCAAACTTCTATTTGCGCCCCATGCCGGGCTAAAACAACTTTCAAAGGCTAGATTTCGGACGAGCTATCCTCCGCATAAAAGACTCGCGCAAGCGCGCCATGACTTCGCCCGCCGGAATTGCCGACTTCGGATCGGCAACAAACTCGTCGTAGCTTTGCGCCACCTCGGTTCGCAGCCAGTTCTCAAGAGCCGCGTCGCGCGCTTGCAACGCACGCAATCCATCGCGGATGACTTCGCTTTCAGTCGCGTATTGGCCCGAGGCGACCTTCGCCTTGACCATCGCGGCCATGTCGTGGGGCAAGGTGATGCTGATCGCCTGCGTATTGCGCATGTGCCGCTCCTTTTTGCGGAGAATAGCACAGTGTATGATTAAATCTTACGGATTTGCCCTATTGGCGTCACCCCGCCGCCCGCCTCGCGAGATACCGCGTCACCGCCGCCTTCGCGCGCTGGCCGATCTTGTCCCATTCCTGCTTGCGGATTTCCTCCGGCGGGGCAAGCCACGCGCCGCCGACGGCGATGACATTGGGCTGGGCGAGCCAGTCGTCGAGGTCGTCCGAGCTTGTGCCTCCCGTCGGGAAGAAGCGCACATGCGGAAAGGCCGAGCCCATGGCCCGCAGGGTCGCCGGCCCGCCCATCGTCGCGCCGGGGAAGAATTTCACGACGTGAAAGCCCTTGGCGATGACCGTCATCAACTCGGTCGCGGTGGCGATGCCGGGCACGAAGGGGAAGCTGTTCATCTTCGCGGCGGCGTCGAGCAGAGGCGTGCTCGAGCCCGGCGACAGCGCGAAGCGCGCGCCCGCGTCGCGGGCGATACGCAGGTCGTGCGGCGTCATCACATTGCCCGCGCCGGGAATGGCCTCCGGCACATTTCGCAGGATTTCGCGGATGGCGTTGGGCGCCGCCTTGGTCCGGAGCGCGATTTCCAGCGTCGGCAGACCGGCATCGACGAGAGTTTGCGCCAGCGGCACGGCGTCCTCGACATGCTCGATCACGACGAGCGGCACGAGCCGCGCCGGTTCGAGCAGGCTGAGAGGGCTTTCGCTATGCGAGGTCATGTTCGTCTCCTTGCCGGCTTTGAGCCGGATTTCCCGCCCTCGCGCCGCAGGCTGCGAAGGGGCGGGACGTTTTTCACGGGAGCGCGCGTTGCATCGGTTCAACGCGCGCCCGGCGGTGGGCGACGCTTTCGACAGTTTGCAGCGAAGAAAGACCTTTTGGCAATCGCGACCGGCGCGCGATCAGAGCGTGCTCACGATCAGCCTGCGCACATCGGGCGTCACCTCGGGCATGACGCCGAAAAAATGACGGAAGGCCGGTCGGGCCTGATGCAGCAGCATGCCGAGGCCGTCGACCGTGCGATTGCCCGTGCGGCGTGCGCGCGCGAGGAGATCGGTTTCGAGCGGCACATAGACGATGTCGGCGACGAGGCAATTTCGTTCGAGCTTGTCGAGCGCGATGTCCAGCGGCGGCTGGCCCAACATGCCCATGCTCGTCGTGTTCACCAGCATGGCCGCGCCGGCGAGAAGCTCGGCGCGCTGGCTCCAGTCGTACACGTTGATCGTCTCGCCGAATTCGAGCGCCAGCGATGTAGCGCGCTCCTTCGTGCGGTTGACGAGCCTGATCTCGCGCGCGCCATCCTGGATGAGGCCGGCGAGCACGGCGCGCGCCGCGCCGCCAGCGCCGAGCACGACGACCGGCCCGGCATTCGCCTTCCAGTGAGAATCGGCCTCGCGCAGCGACGCGATGAAACCATAGGCGTCGTAATTGAATCCTTCGAGCAGGCCGTCCTCATGCACGACGATGCAGTTGATCGCGCCGATCTGGCGCGCCACGGGATCGACGCGATCTACGACATCGAGCGCGGCTTCCTTGAGCGGTATCGTGAGATTGACGCCGGTGAAGCCGAGCGGATGCAGGGCGCGCAAGGCTTTCTCGAGCCCGTCGGGCTTCACGGCGATCGGCGCGTAATGCCCTTCGATGCCATGCAATTCCAGCCAGTAGTTATGGATGCGCGGCGAGCGTGAATGCATGACCGGCCAGCCCATCACGCCCGCGAGGAAGTATTTGCTCTGCTTCGACATGATCTAAACTTAGCCGTACAGTTGAGCGCGCGCCAGACGCCAGATCAAAGACTATCGTTCAAAGGCTGCCGAAAGACTCGAACAGCTGGACGTGGCGCTTTCCTTCCCCTTCAGGGGAAGGAGGGCGCGCGCTCCCCTTCAAGCTGGCAATGAAGCGTTTTTCGGCAACCTGCTAAAGGCTGCGCATCGCCTGCTCGCTGTAACTTTCGATCCGCGCCCACGGGCCGCCCGATTTCAGCGCCTCGCGCCAGGAGGCGACGATCCTCGCCGTCAGTGGCGATTTCTGCGCCTTGGCGTCGATGACTTCGTTCGTCTTCGCCTGCGCCGCCTTCATGACGTCCTGCGGAAAGGCCGTGATCTTCGCGCCCTTCGCGACGAGTTCGAGCAAGGCGGTCGCATTGGCATGACCGGATTCCGCCAGCGCCGCCGAATGTTCGGCCTGACAGGCGACCTCGACGATGCGCTGGATATCCGCCGGCAGTTTCGCGAAAGCTGGCAGCGAAATCAGCGCCTCGCCCGCGCCATTGGGCTTGTTGAACCCGGGCATGTAGTAAAAGGGCGCGTGGCGCTCGAAGCCCATCGGCAGATCGTTGACCGGCGCGAGCAGTTCGACGGCGTCGATCGTGCCGCGCTCCAGCGAAGAGAAGATATCGCCGGGCGGAATGTTTTGCGGCACCGCGCCGAGCGCCGCATAGACCTCGCCGCCCATGCCGGACACGCGAATGCGCAACCCCTTGATGTCCTCGACCGAATTGATCGGCTTTCTGAACCAGCCGCCCATGGACGGACCTGTATTGCCCGCCAGCAATCCGCGCACGCCGCGCGGGCGATAGAGTTCGTCCCAAAGCTGCTGGCCGCCGCGCTGCTCGACCCATGTCTGGTGTCCGAGCGGCCCCATGCCGAATGGCGCGGTGGTGAAAAAGGCTGCGCCCGGCAAGGCGCCGTCCCAGAAGAACGAGGCCGTGTGACCCATTTCGGCAGCGCCTGTCGACACGGCTTCGAGAACGCCAAAGGCCGGCGCGATGGAGCCCGCCGGAAACACCGTCACGCGCAGCCGGCCGTTGCTCATCGTGCTGATGCGTTGCGCGAGACGTTCAGCCGATACGCCCGGCCCCGGCAGGTTCTTTTGCCACGACGTCACC
This sequence comes from uncultured Hyphomicrobiales bacterium, assembly GCA_903847605.1. Classification (GTDB taxonomy): domain Bacteria; phylum Pseudomonadota; class Alphaproteobacteria; order Rhizobiales; family Beijerinckiaceae; genus Terripilifer. Next base: position 77,421 of record CAINED010000033.1, read on the forward strand.
ATGCGCCAGTTGAAACTTTCCTGCGCGCGAACGACTGACGGTGCAGCCATGACGCCCGTCGCCGATGCGGCGATGAACGTGCGGCGGCTTTTGAGCGGCTGCGAATTCGTCATGTCGTTCCTCCCCGCTCTTGCGCGGTTGTTGCGGGCGTGACGGGATAGGAGAGAAAGGCGGCGTCGATGACCGCATTCCGCCTCCCTTCGCCGGCATTACCCGGATCAGGTCGATTAAGGGTATAATCTCAGCCGCCGCACTTCGCGAACGAAACGCACCGGCACCCCTGGCACAACAAAACTATAGGAGCGGCGTGACGCTCTGGCAAGAAGCTTCCAGAAAGCTTCAGTGCCCGCCCGCCATCGCGCGATGTTGCGCGGCCTGTGCGACGACAGCTTCCGCTGGCTTGCCGCTCATTTCGGCGAGATGATCAAACTTTGCCGTATAAGTCCCGACGCCCGCCGTGGCCGAACGCAGTTCAACGATGAGATCGCCCATGTCGGATTCGGGCACGAGCGCTTTCAGCACGTCCCAGCCTTCCCAGCCGGGCCGCGAGTCGAAACCCAGGATTTGTCCGCGCCGCGCCGATACGATGCCGGAGACGCGCGACATCGCTTCGGCCGGCATCGATATTTCAACCGACAGCACAGGCTCGAGCAGAATCGGGCGCGCTTTCGCCAGCGCATCGCTCATGCCGATGCGCGCCGCAGTGCGGAACGCCATGTCCGAGGAATCGACGGCATGATAGGAGCCGTCCGTCAGCGTCGCCGCAACGTCGACGACGGGAAAGCCGAGCGGGCCGCGCGCCAGCGCATCCTGGCACCCGGCTTCCACGGACGAAAAATAATTGCGCGGCACGGAGCCGCCGTGAACGGTTTCGAAAAAGGCAAAACCTTCGCCGCGCGCCTGCGGCTTCACGTCGAGAACGACATCGCCATACTGGCCGTGTCCGCCCGACTGCTTCTTGTGACGTCCGCGCACGTTCACCGTATCGCGTATGGTTTCGCGATAGGCGACGGATGGTTTCACCGCCTGTACGGAAACGCCGAAGCGCTGCGCGAGTTTTTCCAGCGCGACGCGCAGATGCATTTCGCCCTGCCCCGACAGCTTCATTTCGCCCGATTGCGCATCCTGGATGAAGGTGAGCGAGCGATCCTCATCCGTCAGGCGCGCCATGGCGGCAGCGAGTTTCACCTCGTCCTTGCGATCCTTGATATGCAGCGCGAAGGAATGAACGGGCGGCGGCATTTCTGCGACAGGTATCACCGGCAGCTTCTCCGCGCCGGCGCTCTTCGCGTCGGCAAAACTGTCGCCGGCCGAAAAGACATCGAGCCGTCCAAACGCTGCCGTGTCGCCTTCGCCGATCTTCTCCTGCTTGGAAGCTGTCGCGCCCATCAGACGCGATATGCCTGAAATGCGCGCCTCGGCGGAGCCATTGCTGACGACCGTTCCATCGTTGAACGAACCGCGCAGCACGCGCGCGACCGAGAGCTTGCCCCCGTGCGCCGTATGAATGCTGCGGAAAATATGCGCGAGCGCCGGGGCCTCGCCGCGCAGACCGAGACGCGCGCGCGTATTCCCGATGCCCGGCGCTTCGTGACGCAGCGCCTTCAACAGCCGCGTGACGCCGTTGCCGCGTTCCGCAGATCCGATGAGCAGCGGCACTGCCTGCCCGTCGCGCAATTCGCGCGCGAGATCGTCGAAAATCTGGTCGCGCGGCGGTTCGATATCGCCGAGCAATTCCTCCATCAACTCGTCGTCGTAATCGGCGAGGCGCTCGAGCATCGAGTAGCGCGCTTCCTTCTCGCGTGGCAGCTCGCCGGCGGGCACGTCGATGACGGTTGAAGGCGCATGTTCGCGATAGACAAAGGCGCGTTCGAGCGCGAGGTCAATGAAGCCCGTCGCGATGCCGTTCTGCCAGATCGGTATCTGGCGTAGCAGCAGCGGCGTTTGCGAGGCCGGCTGCAACATTGCAAGCGTCTCGCGCACGCGCGCCGTCGCGGTATCGATCTTGTTGAGAAACAGGATGCGCGGCACGCGCAGTTCTTCCAATTCGCGCAGGATGAGTTGCAGCGCGGGAATCTTGCGCTCGTCCGCTTCGCAGACGACGACAGCTGCGTCGCACAGCGGCAACGTGTTGCGCATGTCCGCGATGAATTCGATCGAGCCCGGACAATCGACGAATGTGTAGCGATCGCCGAGATAGTCGGTGGAGGCAATGTTGGCTTCGACGCTCATCGCATGCGTGCGCGCTTCGGCGCTGGAATCGCCGACCGTCGAACCGTCGCGCACATAGCCCTGACGGGCGAGCGCCCCGGTGCGCGCGAGAATGCTTTCGAGAAGTGTCGTCTTGCCGCTCTGGAAGGGTCCGACGAGCGCAATCAGTTTCGGGCCGCCGACTCTGGTGGGCTTGCGTTCCGTACTCGCGGCCATGACGAACTCCCTGCATGGCAGCGAATTGGCGCCCGGACGCCCCGGACACCGCGGCTACCTTGAAGGATGCTCTCAGGGAATTTCATTCCGCGCAAGCCAAAATAAATAGCGCCTACGAAAGAACGACATGGCCCGCGCCGGCCGGTTTGTGCGCAAGGGCACGGATTATCGTGGCTGCGTCATTACGATTTCATAAAGTTGCCCCCTGCGCCTTGCGCAACGGGCGTTCAAGTCTAAGCGGTTGAGCGCGACAAGTTGCGCCAGACATTCAATAGCGAGCGGCTTATCTAACGCGGAATCGAAAATCATGAGCAAGACAGCAGTTCTGGCGACAGTGTTCGCCATCGCCATTGTTACGACAGCGGAAGCAAAGACCTATCGCACAAGCGCGACAATGCCCGGCGCCGTCGCGATGAATGGACGTATGTTCGCCGGGCCTTTCAGCACTGTCGACGCATATTGCCGAAGCTCCTCGACGGCTGCAATCAGCATTATGCAGAGACCACGGCATGGCGTTTTAAGCCTCGGGCTCGGCAACGGCGAGATCAACATGCGCAAGGGTTCAAACCTCGCGCGTTGCAACGATCTGCAAACGCGCGGCAGCTTCGTCTCCTATACGCCGCGAAAAAATTTCCGCGGCTCGGATGTCTTCAAGGTCTTGTTGAGCTTCGAGGACGGCGAGCGCCGCACCGTCACCTTTCCCGTGACGGTGCGTTGAGCCGCAAATCTCAAGGCACGAAGTCGAGCAGGATCGCGCCGATGCCGGCGGAAATATCCACGCCGGTTTGCACCTGCACGGAGAGCGGCTGCAGGCTGATCGTGCGGTTGGAGCCGCCGACGAGCGCGTTCGCGCCGACGCCAAGTCCCGCCGACACGGAAGCGCTCGCGCCGGCATATTCGCCCGCCAGCGCGCCAGGGCCAGGGGCCGATGGCGAGAACACGGCCCACGCGAGCTTACCGGGGCCGGTGACGCCGATATCGAGTCCGAACTTGCGTACCGTTCCGACATAGCGCTCGGCGCGGCCGGAGGCGCTGCTGGTGAAGATGCAGGCCAACGCCTTCGACGACGTGATGACGAAGCCGACGCCGCCGGAGACGTTGCATTCGAGAACGCCGACGCGCGTCTGCGCCTGCGATGGAGACGTCAGCATCGCCGCTCCCGCGACAGCAAGGGCGGACAGCACATATTTGAGCTTGGTCATCTGATCGTCTCCTTTGGATCTACGTCTGAAACATAGCCCACATCATTCCATATTCAAACGTGGCGGGAGCGTGACATTTGCCGTCACGATGCAAGGAATCCTTGTCCCATCGCAAACATGATTAAAATGAAAACGCCCGGCCAAGGCCGGGCGCGTGAAATCGGAACGCGAATGCGCTCAGGTCAGGCTGGCCGTAAACCGCTGCACGCGACGGCAGGCGTCTTCGAGCAAGGTCGTCGAAGCCGCATAGGAGACACGGAAGTTCGGCCCCTTGCCGAAAGCCGAGCCGTGCACGACGGCCACGCCTTCCTGTTCCAGCAGTTCGCCGATGAAATCCTCGTCGGTCTTCAGCACCTTGCCACTCTGCGTCTTCTTGCCGAGCGCTTCGGAGCAGTCGGGATAGACGTAGAAGGCGCCTTCGGGCATCGGGCACTTGATGTAACGCGCCTGATTGAGCATGGACACCACGAGATCGCGACGCTCCTCGAAGGCCTTGCGGAAGCGCGGCAGGTGATCCTGCGGCCCGTTCAGCGCCTCGACAGACGCCCATTGCGCGATCGTGCAGGCGCCCGAAGTCTGCTGGCCCTGCAGGAGATCAAGAGCCTTGATGAGCACGTCAGGCGCTGCGGCATAGCCGATGCGCCAGCCCGTCATTGCGTAGGATTTTGAAACGCCGTTCATCGTGATGGCGCGATCCATCAGATTCGGCTCGATCTGCACAGGCGAGGTGAACTTGAAGTCGCCGTAAACGAGATGCTCGTAGATGTCGTCCGAGAACACCCACACGTGGCGGTTCTTCGGGGCCATCAGCACATCGGTCAGCGCTTTCAACTCGTCGCGCGTATAGGCCGCGCCCGAAGGATTCGAGGGCGAGTTCAACAGAACCCACTTCGTCTTCGGTGTGATGGCGCGGTCGAGATCGGCGGCCTGCATCTTGAAGCCGCTCTCAAGCGTCGTTTGCACGATGACGGGCTTGCCGCCGGCGATCATCACCATGTCGGGATAGCTCACCCAGTAGGGCGCGGGAATGATCACCTCATCGCCGGGGTCGCAAGTCGCAAGAAAGGTGTTGAACAGAATCTGCTTGCCGCCCGTGCCGACGATGGTCTGCGAGGCCTTGTAGTCGATCCCGTTCTCGCGCTTGAACTTCTTTGCGATCGCTTCGCGCAAGGGCACGATGCCGAGAACCGGCGGGTATTTCGTCTCGCCGCGCTTGATGGCCTCGATAGCCGCATTCTTGATATTGTCGGGCGTGTCAAAATCGGGCTCGCCGACACTGAGCGAAATGATGTCGCGGCCGGAATTTTTGAGGTCGCGGGCACGCTGCGTGGCAACCATGGTTGCGGACGGCTTAACACGCGTGACAGCGCCGGCGAGGAAGGACATTTCAGAAAGCTCCGGATGAATCGGACGGAGAGGCGTCCGAAGGCGCGGGACCATAGTTTCGCGCCGCCGCAAGAGCAACGAAAAAGACGGCGGTGCGCTGCTGTATCCAACGTGTTTAAGCCTTTCTCAAGACCGTCGCGCCCACAGTGGCGCGAGCGCGGAGCGATGGCCGCCCCCCGCCTTCGCAGCGCGGGACTGCATGTCGTTATCCACACCGACCCTCGATCGAAGCAGCCCCGGACAGACCGGCCTCGTCGACCGGCTGCGCGGCGACTGGATCAGCCGAGACATGCTGTGCGGCCTTCTGTTGGCCTGCGGGATTGTTGTGACGGCCGCCTTCATTCGCCATTTGTGGGGAAGCGACGGCTACACGGACCGGCTCGGACGGCTGCTCGGCGCGGATTTTTCGGCAATCTGGGGCGCGGGAAAGGCGGCTCTGGCAGGCGATTATGTGTCCGCCTACGGCCTCGACTGGTTCAAGGCGCATTTGCTCGCGGTTTTCGCGGATCGCGCCCTTGTGCTGGCCTGGAGCTATCCGCCGGTGCTCTACGCCCTCGCTGCGCCGCTGGCGGCCCTGCCATACAGCGCTGCGCTGCTCGTCTGGCTTGGTGGCGCCTATGCCGCGCTGGCGCTGGTTGCGCGCCGGATTATCGGTCATCCGTTGGCGTGGGCGGCAGCGCTCGCTTTTCCCGGCTTTTACGGCAACGCCTTGCAGGGCCAGAGCGGATTTCTCATCGCAGCCATATTTGGCGGCGCGCTCCTGGCGCTCCGCCGCCGCCCGGCGTTGGCAGGCTTGCTTCTGGCGCTTCTCGTCCTGAAGCCGCAATTCGGTTTGCTCGTTCCGATCGCCCTGATCGCGGCGCGGCAATGGAAAGCGCTGGGGTTCGCCATTGGATTCGGCTCGATCATCGTCGCCGCTTCCGCCATGGCTTTCGGCATCGAAAGCTGGCAGGCCTTTATCGCAGGACTGGATGAAGCGCGCGCCAATGCGCTCGATCGCGGCGCGATGGGTTATTACATCCTGCAGAGCCTGTTTGGCGTTCTACGCCAGTTTGGCGTGCCTCTGCCGCTCGCCTATCTGGCGCAGGGCGCGCTGGCGTTGGCGGCAGCTTTCGCCATCTGGCGTCTGTGGCGCAGCCCGTCCGACGATCGGCTGAAATATGCAGGCCTGATAACGGCGAGCCTGCTCATAAGCCCCTACTGCATGGACTACGATCTCGTCCTGCTCGCGCCGGCCATCGCCTTTCTTGTCAGCCACGGACTTGCCAGGGGATTTGGGCCCTGGGGGCAGACAGCCCTGGCGCTCGCTTTTGTCGTCGCGCCACTGGCGCGATTTTCGACATTCTTTTTGCGCTTCCCGCTCGGCCTCTTCGCGGTAACGCTGCTCTTCACGATCTTGTTATGGCGAGCGTCCCGGCCAGACACGAACACGACGAGAGTCGCTGAAACCTTTAGCGCTTCCGCAGGTTAACGAGATGGCGCGGCACGAGGCTCGCCATCTTCGGGCACACAGGGCGCCTGTGGTAAAAATACATCTGTCAATAATTTAACTTTCCCTCGACAGAAATCCGCCCTATTGTGCTTCTACTGACACGGTGTGCGATATCGCACATCAAGTCTCACGACGATGGTGCAAGTACCGTTAACAAGTTGAGACGGAACCCGCACCGTCAAGGAGACGGGATATGAGCACGCAGAACCACATCGAGACCCGCGAGGAAAGTGGCTTCGTGCAGGCCATTTCTCCCGATATGGCTCGCCGCCAGCTGAAGCTGTCCGCCGCCCTTGTTGGCGCGCTTCTGGTGGCGACCGCGCTCGTTGCGACCCTGGGGCAGATCCAGCCCCGTTATGCCGACCCGGCCGTCGTCAAACTGACGGTCCAGGCCCCCGGCAGCCTGCAGATTCAGCAGGCGACGACGAAAGTTTCGGTCCAGCCCGGCGGATAGCCAGCGGACCACTGAGCTCCAGACGAGCCGCCGTTCCCCCAACTACGGCTCGCAAACTCCCCTCCGGGTCCCCCAACCCGGAGGGCTTTTTTTTTGGGCTTAATTTGCACCGCGAAAAATAAGCGCCGCCCCGGCCGCGATCAGAACAAAACCCGCAAGATGGTTCCATCCCAGGGTTTCCCTTAGATAGAGGACCGAAAAGCCGGCGAAGACCGCGAGCGTGATGACTTCCTGGATCGTCTTGAGCTGGGCCACAGTATAGACGCTACTGCCCAGCCGATTGGCCGGCACCGCTAGACAATATTCCACGAAGGCAATGCCCCAACTCGCCAGAATGGCGACTACGAGCGGCGCGGACTTGTATTTGAGATGCCCGTACCACGCGAAGGTCATGAAGACGTTCGACAGGACCAGCAGCAGAATGGGCGTTGCATAGAGGGAAAGGGAAGCGGGCACGGGGGAAGTCTCCTTTGCCCGACGACCATGCCATTGGCTCGGGCCCGGATTGATCAGTTTTGCTCAAGTATCGTTCGTAACGATGCCGAAAATCGCAACAAACGGGTCCTCGCGAAGTTCCGTTTATTTTTCAAGCACTCAGACAAAGCTCGGCCGCCCGGGCTAATCGTCGGTTAACGAATTAACGTTAATGATTGCTCTGTCCGTGTTTCGGGTCACCTATGAACCTGTCCGAGTTGCGCAAACTGACTCCACCCCCGCCGCCACAAAGGAAGGGGCAGTCTTCGTTCGTGCGCATCTTCGAGGCCGGCGCCGTCGTTGCGATCGCCCTGCTAGGATATGCTGTTTACGCCGGTTTGCTGGAAATCCCGGGCTTGCGTGGCAATAGCGAAGCGCCTCGTCCGGCGGCCTTGAACTCCAGTCAGCCCCCCGCGGCCATTCCGTCCGTGCTCCGGGACAGCGAAAATGGCCCGAGAATCGCGCCCGCCGCCCCGGCCCCATCACGACCTGTCGGCCTGCCCTCGGCGGTTCAATTCTTCGAGCGCCAGCAGCCTGGCGACCAGACCCGCTTCGTATCCTGCGTGAAATTGTCCGGTCACGAGTGGCGCAAGGTGATCAATGCCCTGCAAGCGGGCATCGAACCGCTCAGCAGCCAGTTCGCGACCTGCATGCTGAGCCTGAACCCCGGCCGCCTCTGCGAGCCTTCGGAAGTCCAGAACCTCACGGCTTTTCTGAAAATCCACATGGAACAGAAAATAGCCGGCGCAACGCCCGAAGCGGACAATCGGTCGGCGAGTGCCGCAGGCGGAGCACGCAGCGAATTGCGGACGGCGACGGCAAGCGCAGCGCTGGACAAAGTGTTTCTGACGGATCTGCGCGAACTGCTTGCGCAGGGCTATCTGCGCATCGCCGATATCGGCCCCATCCTGCCGGTGGAAGCGCAAGCCGCGCTCGCAGCCGTGACGGTCGAGCGCATCGCCTGCCGCTGATCAGGCCTTGCCGTCTTCGTCCTTGCTGACGAACAGCATCAGCGGAATTCCGATCAGCATCACCACGACGCCGATGAAAGCGCCGAGCCCGATGAAATCGGGCCGCGCCCAGATGTAGCTGAGACTTGAATAGAGCAGATAGGCGCAGATGCCGACGAAGAGCCCCGGCGTTACCGGATAAAGAGGCACTCTGAACGGCCGCGGCGTATCCGGCTCACGTGCGCGGAAGATGAACAGCGCAATCGCGACTAGCAACAGGAAGAACCAGAAGGCCGGCGCCGTATAGGCGACCATCGCCTCGAACCCGTCATGCGTCGCCGCGCCGAAAGCGACCAATGCCAGCGTGATCGCGCCTTGCACCAGAAGCGCATTGGCGGGATTGCTGCCGCGTTCGTCCCAATTGCCGAGCCGCGCGATGGCCGGGATGTCCCGCCCTAGCGAATAATAGGTACGGGCGCCTGTAAAGACCGATCCATTGATCGTGCTGAGCGAGGAGAGACAGACCGTGATGGCGAGCAGGATGACGCCCTTTTCGCCAGCGGCCAGCCGCATGAGATCAGCGCCTACCGCCTTGCTCTCGGCAATGCCCTTCAGGCCCAGCGACAAGAGAAGTGCGAAGCAGAAGGCGACATAAAGCGCGGTGACGACTGCCGTTCCAATCAAGACGATTCTCAGCATATCGCGCTTCACATCGCGCATTTCGCCGGAGAGATAGGCCACTTCGTTCCAGCCGCCGTAGGTCAGCAGCACAAGCACCATGGCGATGCCAATCATGCTGCCAGCGCTGCCGGATGGCGCCGCCGGCTTGACCTGCGGGCCCCCGGCAACAGTGAAGCCGATTACGATGACGCTCAGCAACGCAAGGATGGTCAGCACTTCGAGAATCTTCTGCGCGCGCGCGCCTTCAAGCGTACCGACCACGTTGATCGCAGTGAACGCGATTACGCTGATGGCGGCCCAGATCGCGGTTCCCTGCGGTCCCAGCGAATAAAGCTGCTGCGCATATTCGCCAAAGACGAAGGCTACGGCAGCAATCGCGCCGGTCTGGAACACCGTGCAACGCGCCCATGCGAAGAGCACGGCGAGACGCCGCCCATAGGCGCGCGAGAGAAAATTATATTCGCCGCCCGCATTGGGATAAGCGGCGGCAAGTTCCGCATAGCACAGCGCGCCGATGAGCGTCGCGACGCCGCCCGCGATCCATACGCCAATGAACAGCTCGTTGGTGCCGGTCATGTTGGCGATGATGCTCGGCGTCTTGAAGATGCCGGCGCCAATGACAATGCCGACATAGAAGGCGATGCCGTCGCTGATGCTCAGCAGCTTGCGCGGGCCGGAATCGTTTTGGGCGACACTCATGAAAACATCCGATGCATTCTTGTTGGAAGATGGAGTGAAGCTAGTTGGCGCGCTGCCCGATCCAGTCCGTCACGACCTGCGGCGGACGCGACGTATCGGCGGCCAGCTTGTCGCCGTCGACCCTGCCGTTGAAGACCAGCACTCGGCCGTCCTCGAACACAGCGTTGAAGCGCAGCTTGTCGCCATCGAGCCGTCCCTCGCGCACGAGCCCGACCGCCTTGCCCGTAGAGATGCGTCCCTCGACCTTCTGGAACTTCTGACGCAGCGAAAGCGAATAGCCTTCACCGCCCGCGGTCAGCGTCCACAAGCCTTCGGCGCGTGCAGGCACGATCCAATGAAATATGTCGTGATCGGAATTCGTTTCCTGCAGATCGGGCTCCCAGTCGTCGAAATGGAAGTCGTGCGAGACGATGCGCGATCCCGGCTTCATGTCTGCGAGAATGCGCGAGCGCAGAGTCAGCATCACCGATGGCAGAAGATACATCGTGAGCACGGACGCTTTTTCGATCGGAGTCTTGAAGAGATCCTTGATCTCGAACTGCACACGATCGGCGACGCCGGCCTTCTTCGCATTCGCATTAGCTTCGGCAATACGAACGGGATTGATGTCGACGCCGTATCCGCGCGCAGCGTATTTAGAAGCGGCCGTCACCAGCATACGCCCATCGCCGCAGCCGAGATCCATGACGAAATCGTCTTTCGTCACTTTCGCGATTTCGAGCATGCGATCGACGATTTCCTGCGGCGTCGGCACATAGGGAACGTCGAGCTTGACCGGTGGCGGAAACGCAGAGCCCTGCCCCATCGCCCGGCCTGCAACCGCGGATGCCGCGAGACCGGCGACAATTCCACTCAACGCGGCGCGGCGTGTCACCAAATTGCGCGTGTTCATTCTGTCCCCCGCAAACGCGCGACGCCGGCTCATGCCGGCATCGCAATCCTTGTTATTCTGTTGAGATCAACGTCCGAAGCGGGTTTCGTGCTGCGCATTCCACGACGACCCTGTGCCACCGTCTATGCTGCCCGCGGAAATTCGGCCGGTGTAGTTTTTCGGTCCGCTGCCGAAGTCCACGGCGAATGTGATTTCCTCGCCCTTGATCCGGCCGCTCACCTTGCCTGCGGGACCGCTGCCTTTTTGCGCGCTTCCGTTGACCTTCTGGTACTGCTGGTAGAGATCGAGCACGATCTCGTCGTTGCCGTCGCGCAGGTTCCACTTGCCGGCGACCTTGGCTGGCACGACCCAGTGATAGATATTCCGTCCCCGCACTTCGTCCTGAAGATCGGGCTCCCAGTCGGCCATGTGGAAAGCGTGCGAGACAATGCGCGAACCCGGCTTCATCTCGCTGAGGATGCGTGGGCGCAATTGCAGGTTCACGCTCGGTAAAAGATAAATGGTGAGGACGGTCGCCTGGCTGATCGAAGTCTCGAACAGGTTCTTCACCTCGAACTGGACCTTGTCGGTGACGTTGGCTTTTTTGGCGTTTTCCGTGGCTTCCTGGATGCGCACGGGATTGAGGTCGACACCGCGGCCGCGCGCGCCAAATTTGGATGCCGCCGTCACCAGCATGCGTCCGTCGCCGCAACCTAGGTCCATGACGAAATCGCCCGATGTCGGCTTGACGATATCGAGCATGCGGTCGACCACGTCCTGCGGTGTCGGCACATAGGGCACGTCGAGCGAAACCGATGCTTGCGCCAGGGCGCGTCCGCCTGCCAGGGCCGGAACGGCGAAGGCTGCGCCGAGCAGAGTGACGGCCTTGCGGCGGGACATATCGGTCGTGAAATTCATGCTTTTCCTCCCTCGCGACACGCGTGACGAACCCGGCCCTCGTCTCACCTCTAAAGGCAATTGCGAACACCCGCCTGTCACATTGATTTTACTGGACTACGAAACCCACCGGCGCGTCAACGCCGCTCGAGCGGGGCCTGCGCAGAAAGCCGTTTGGCGCTCCATCCCTCGCCCGTAATGGTCTCGCCCTCGACCTTGCCCGCAAACTCCAGCCGCCCCGCGCCTGGCGTCTCCAGCGCGAAGGCGATTTCCGGCCCCGCCAGCCGCGCATTCCGCAGCCGCACGCCGTCGACGCCTTCAAGATAACCCGTGATGCGTTGAAAGCTCTGGATCAGCGCCAGCGTGAACGGCGGACCGTCCTTACGCGTCACGCGCCAGCTTCCCTCAACATTAGCGGGCACGACGTAAAAATGGATCGGCCGCATCGCGACCATGTCGTTCTGGTCCGGCCGCCACTTGCCGATGCCGAAGCCATGCGTGACGATGCGCGAGCCCGGCTTCATTTCTTTCAGCATGCGCGGCGCCAGCAGCTCATTGATGTGCGGGAAGAGGTAGAGCGCCAGAACGCTCGCCTTGCCGATCGGGGTGTGGAAGAGATCCTCGATGCCGAAATCGACCTTGTCGGCAACCCCCGCCGCAACTGCATTGGCCTTAGCTTCCCTGATGCGTTTGGGGTCGATATCGACGCCGAAGCCGCGCGCCCCGAATTTCGCCGCAGCGGTGACGAGAATGCGCCCGTCGCCGCAGCCGAGATCCATGACGTAATCCTCTGCCGTGACCTTGGCGAGTTCCAGCATGCGATCGACGACATCCTGCGGCGTCGGCACGTAGGGCGCGTCGAGATCGGGTTCCTTCTCGGCGGGCTTGTCAGGCGACTGCTGAGCCAACGCAATGCCGGACGAAAGCGAACCTGCCAACAAAAACGCACGGCGCGAGAAGATTTGCGGACTGGATGCCATGTGTCGGTTCCTGTGTGTTGCGGCGATCTTCTGCCGCAACGGTAAGCTCCCCTCAAGTCACATGCATGTGCGCACTTTTCCTGCAAGCAGATTCACCCCATATTGGAATTATGGCCTCTCCCCCGAAAAAGTCCGCATCCAAGGCATCGGCGCGCACGCCCCGTTCGCGCGCTTCCAAGCCCGACGTCAAGCCGCTCGGCGAGCATCTCGCTTCTTTGCTCAATCCGTCGCTCAACGAAGCCAGAGGTTTCGGCGAATCTGCGCAGGCTTCGTTCGACTCAGGCGACATTACGGGCATCGATCCCAATCTCGCGCGCAAGCTCGGCCTCAATGAAATCGCCACGCCCAACGATCCCGTGCGCCGTGTGCGTACGGCGCGTCCGGACATGGCGATATCGGGCGTCGGGGCCACCGCTGAGTCGCTGAAGGAATTGCTCGAGCGTGGCGATCCCAACCTGCGCGCGCAAAAACCGTGGACTCCGCATCGCCCCGCGCGCCCCGAAAAATCCGAAGGCGGCATCCGCTTCGATCTCGTCAGCGAATACGAACCCAAGGGTGATCAGCCCACCGCCATCGAAGAACTTGTTGCGGGCGTGAACACACATGAACGCGATCAGGTTCTGCTCGGCGTCACCGGCTCGGGCAAGACGTTCACGATGGCGCAAGTCATCAAAAGAACAAACAGGCCTGCTTTGATATTGGCTCCCAACAAAACGCTCGCTGCGCAACTTTATGGCGAGTTTAAGAGTTTTTTTCCTAACAATGCCGTCGAATACTTTGTGTCCTACTACGATTACTACCAGCCCGAGGCCTACGTCCCGCGCACCGACACCTACATCGAAAAGGAATCCTCCATCAACGAGCAGATCGACCGCATGCGGCACGCCGCTACGCGATCGCTGCTCGAACGCGACGACGTGATCATCGTCGCCTCCGTCTCCTGCATCTACGGCATCGGCTCGGTCGAGACCTACACTGCCATGACCTTCTCCCTGAAAACAGGCGAGAAAATCGACCAGCGCCAGGTCATCGCTGACCTCGTCGCGCTGCAATACAAGCGCTCGATGGGCGACTTCTCCCGCGGCATCTTCCGCGTGCGCGGCGATACGCTCGAACTCTTCCCCGCCCACTATGAAGACCGCGCCTGGCGCATCTCCTTCTTCGGCGACGAGATCGAGTCCATCGCCGAGTTCGACCCGCTCACCGGCAAGAAATCGCAGGACCTGGAATTCGTGAAAATCTACGCGAATTCGCACTATGTCACGCCACGTCCCACGCTCATCCAGTCGGTCGCCGCGATCAAGCACGAACTCAAGCAGCGCCTCGACGAACTCTACGGCCAGGGCCGCCTGCTCGAAGCCCAGCGGCTCGAACAGCGCACCATGTTCGACATCGAGATGCTGGAGACGACCGGCTCCTGCGCGGGCATCGAGAACTATTCGCGCTACCTCACGGGCCGCAAGCCCGGCGAGCCACCGCCCACGCTCTTTGAATACCTGCCCGACAACGCCCTCGTCTTCACCGACGAGAGCCACGTCACCGTGCCGCAGATCGGCGCCATGTACAAAGGCGACTTCCGCCGCAAGGCGACGCTCGCCGAATACGGCTTCCGCCTCCCCTCCTGCATGGACAACCGCCCGCTCCGCTTCGAGGAATGGGAGGCCATGCGCCCGCAGACCGTCCACGTCTCCGCGACACCGGGCTCGTGGGAAATGGACCAGACCGGCGGCGTCTTCGTCGAACAGGTCATCCGCCCCACCGGCCTCATCGACCCGCCCGTCGAAATCCGCCCCGCCCGCGCGCAGGTCGACGACCTTCTGGGCGAAGTGCGCGAGGTCTCGCTCAAGGGCTACCGCACCCTCGTCACCGTGCTCACCAAGCGCATGGCCGAAGACCTCACCGAATACCTGCACGAGAACGGCGTGCGCGTCAGGTATATGCATTCCGACATCGACACGATCGAGCGCATCGAAATCCTGCGCGACCTGCGCCTCGGCACGTTCGACGTTCTCGTCGGCATCAACCTCTTGCGCGAGGGCCTCGACATTCCCGAATGCGCCCTCGTCGCCATTCTCGACGCCGACAAGGAAGGCTTTCTGCGCAGCGAGACCTCGCTGATCCAGACGATCGGCCGCGCCGCGCGCAATGTCGACGGCAAGGTCATCCTCTACGCCGATCAGGTCACGGGCTCGATGGAGCGCGCGATGGAGGAAACCAGCCGCCGCCGCGAAAAGCAGCTCGCCTACAACACGGAAAACGGCATCACGCCCGAAACCATCAAGCGCGGCATCCAGGACATTCTGGGCTCCGTCTACGAGCGCGACCACGTCACCGTCGATGTCGGCCTCGCGGCCGGCGCGCCCGTCGGCCACAACCTCAAGCTCACCATCGCCGATCTCGAAAAGCAGATGCGCGAATCCGCCGCCAACCTCGAATTCGAAACCGCCGCGCGCCTGCGCGACGAAATCAAGCGCCTGCAAGCCAACGAACTCGCCATCGCCGACGACCCCATGGCGCGCCAGGAAGCCGTGGAAGACCGCGCCGGCAGCTACGCCGGCGAAAAGAAATACGGGCGGGCGGCGAACCTGCCGGCCAAACGCCCTCATGCTGAGGAGCGGGCCGCAGGCCCGCGTCTCGAAGCACGAGGGCGTGGCGCAATCCCCTCGTCCTTCGAGACGCCGCCTTCGGCGGCTCCTCAGGATGAGGGGATTGGGCGTCGCTCCCGCATCCGCAAACCCACCGACGAAGACATGGGCCCCCACAATTTCGGCGGCGGCGAAGCCAAGCCGAAGGGCGCAAGCAGATCGACGCCGAAGAAGTGGAAGTCGAAGTAGTTCGGGCCGCGATCCCCTCGTGCTTCGAGACGCAACGCTGTGCGTTGCTCCTCAGCATGAGGGGATCGGGTTGCGGCCACCCACCCAGCCCTCATGCTGAGGAGGCTTGCGAAGCAAGCCGTCTCGTCCTTCGGCAAGTTCAGGATGAGGGCACGAGGGCGGGGAGCACACGCGCCTGCACTTGCACAAGCATATCGCTCCTTGCACAATACTATCGTTGTAACAAACAATTGGAGCCGCGATGCCCGGCGCGAGCGTTTACATCATTCTTTGCGCGGACGGCAGCTATTACACCGGCCTGACAAGGGAGGAAGTCTCCACACGCTTCAGCCAGCATGTGAACGGCATCGACCCCAAAGCCTATACATTCTCGCGCCGGCCGCTGAAGCTGATCTGGAATTCGCATTTCGACAGGATCGACGAAGCCATCGCCACAGAACGCCGTATCAAGGGCTGGTCGCGCGCCAAGAAGGAAGCGATGATGCGAGGTGATTTCGATCTGTTGCCGGAATTGGCAGCGAGACGAAACAAAAAATTCTGATGGAACAACGACCTTAAGCCCTGATGCTGAGGAGCGGGCCTCGGGCCAGCGTCTCGAAGCACGAGGGCGTCGCGCAATCCCCTCGTCCTTCGAGACGCAATGCTGCGCATTGCTCCTCAGGATGAGGGGATTGCGTTTTTCGGCGCGCCAAACCCTCAGTCAAAATGACCACCCAGCCCTCACCCTGAGGAGCGCCTCGAAGAGGCGCGTCTCGAAGGGCGAGGGCGTGGCGAACCTTCACCCAATACGGCTCATCTGTTCACGCTCGACCTGCGCGAACAGTGAAGCGGCAAGCTTCGTTTCAAATCGATACGTTGCATAATTGGGCTTGTCCTCTGCGGTATCGGGTGAGACAAGAACCAACCATTCATTCTTGCCGAAATCCTCTTCGACAATGACTGTCAGGTCTTCGTAATCATAAGGTTCTATCTCTGCATCGCATTCAGGACAGCGGTCATTACACGCGCAAGACCACTCGTCGGTCCAAGATGCTCCGCACTCATCGTGGCAGTAGTGTTTTAGGAACCAGGCCATTCCGCCGCTCCAATAATTAAGAATTATTTACCCAGTATATGCGAGCCTAGTCGCTCAAGTTCTGAGAGCGAAATGAAAATCGGTTTCGAAGAAGATGGTCAAAGCCCCTACGACAGTGGCGCGCAACACGCACGCCACGTCACCGAAACGTGGGCTCACCAAAACGCATTCTGTCCGAACTGCGGCGCCTCAAGACTCGTCAAACTACCGAACAACTCACCCGTTGCCGACTTTCAATGCTCAACTTGCCAAGAACAATTCGAGTTGAAAAGTCACAAAGCAAAAAATGCGAACAGAATTGTGGATGGGGCTTTCGGCACAATGTGCGAGCGCTTGGAATCGCAACAAAATCCCAACCTGATATTGCTGCAATACAACATAGTTGCAAATGGCGTTGAGAATTTGAAAGTAATACCAAAACAATTTTTCACGCGGCAAATCATCGAAAGGCGAAAGCCGCTTGCATCAACCGCAAGACGTGCCGGATGGGTCGGTTGCAATATTTTGGTCGGCAAAATTCCGGAAGCAGGCAAGATTCATATTATCAAGAATCGTCTGATTGTTGATCGAACCGAAGTCCTCGAACAATGGAAAAAAACGCTGTTCTTGCGGAAAGCCGGTCTGGAAAGCCGTGGCTGGCTGCTCGAAATATTGCGGTACGTTGAGCTTATGCCACGGCGTGAATTTACAATTGCGGACATGTACGCGCGTGAACCGGAATTGCAGGCTCTCTATCCAGAAAACCGGTTTGTCAGAGAGAAGATAAGACAACAACTTCAGGTTTTACGAGATCAAGGATTCGTTGAGTTTCAAGGCGGCGGACGGTACGTGAAAACCATCGCCTCCGATGATAATTATGAATAAATTCCTTTACATCGTGACGCTCATCTGCTAGTTTGCGTAAATTGCTGGGAATGCGCGTGAGTGGCGCTTTTCCCTTAGAGGTTGGCGCGGCCCGAAGGGCCCCTCATCCGGCCGCCTCCGGCGGCCACCTTCTCCCGCGAGGGGAGAAGGAAAAGTCCCCTCCCCCGGCGGCCAACTGAAATCCGAAGGATAATTCCATGACCAGCCATACCGATGGCGCGGACGCCTCGGCGTCTGCGGTTGAGAAACTGTCGCGACTCCCCTCGTCCTTCGAGACGCCGCCTGCGGCGGCTCCTCAGGATGAGGGGAGTCGGAGGGAAGCCCTCATGCTGAGGAGACCTGCGGAGCAGGTCGTCTCGAAGCAGGAGGGCAGCGACGATCCCTTTTCCGACCTCTCTCCCCTCCCCGCGCCTGTGAATGGCGGGTGGCGGGCGATGGGGCGTGAGGAGATCGCGCGGCTGCACCGTCTTTATTACGACCCGCGCATCGAGGTGAAGGAGATCGCCCGCGTCTGGCGCGTCTCGACCTCGACCCTGCTGCGCTGGGTGGACGAGATGGACTGGCCTTCCCGCCGCGAGCTGACGCGGCAGGCCGCGGCGCAAAGGCTCGCCTTCGGGCGGGAAATCCGGCAAGCCGCGGCCAGCGACGCCGCTTCAGGGGCGGCGGGGCGCGATGCGCAGGACGTGGCGCAGGACCGGGACGAGGCTGACAGGCGGGCGCGCGAATGCGATGCGCTGGAGCGCCAATCCCTCGCGGCGCGCGCGACATTCGCGCCGAGGCCGGCCGCCCCGAATGTGCCGCAGCGCCTGCCCGAACATTTCGATGCGCAGGCGCCGGTCGACGCCGCCGCGCTGATCGGCGATGTCGAGCGCGCGGTGCGGCGCGAACTCGCGCTGATCGAGATGCAGATCAACGATCCCACGCCCGGCGCGCGCGAGCGCAATGCGCGGGCGCTGGCGACGCTGGTGCGCGCGCTGAACGGGCTGAAGGATCTTCGCGGCGCTCAATATGCCGCCATGCCGCACTACGGGCAGGAGGAATTGCGCCCGCCGCGCGACCTCGAGAAACTGCGGCGCGAACTCGAAGAGTCGCTGAACCGTATCCGGGCTTCGGGCGAAAGCGACGAGGACTGAACGGCAAGCCCCGCCGCGCGCCGGCGTGCCGGAAAAAGCGGGACTTTCCACGCGGACCGCCAATGCTGGGAAAGGCAGGAAATGCCTGGCTGGGGCGGGAGGGATCGAACCTCCGAATGCCGGAATCAAAATCCGGTGCCTTACCGCTTGGCGACGCCCCATCAGGCGCGCGGACCATAGTGAGAGTGATTGCGCATCGCAACATCAAACCTGCGGCTTTTGCATTCCGAAATGGCGGTGCGGAGGCCGCTATTCCCCGTCAATTCGGACGCACGGCGCGGCTGTGGGCGCTGGGCTTTCCACGCGCCTTGAGGCGCGATGGACTCCATGGGGCCGATGGCGGGGGCATCTGGAATCCCGGCGAAAAGGCGCGGCGAACCCCGCCGAAAAGCCTTGCCGCCCGGACGGGGCGCGGCTATAAGCCCGGCTCGCACGACGGTATCCATCCGGTGCGGCATGTCGGAGTGTAGCGCAGCCTGGTAGCGCACCTGCTTCGGGAGCAGGGGGTCGGAGGTTCGAATCCTCTCACTCCGACCATTTTCATCGCAAAAGCGTCACTCGCCCCGCGACTAGTGCATCACCGAGCCGCCGTCGACGACGACGGTCTGGCCGGTCACGAAGTCGCTGTCGGGCGAGCAGAGATAGAGCAGCGTGCCGGTGAGGTCGTCCGGCTCCTGGTCGCGCTGGATGGCCCGGGTCTCGTTGATCTTGCTGACGAGCGAGTCTGCCCAGGAACTGTTCTCCTTCACGTTCTCGCTCATCGTCAGGCCCGGCGCGATGCAATTGACGCGGATGCCCGCTGCGCCGACTTCGCGCGCCAGCGCGCGCGTGAAGGCCACCATCGCGCCTTTCGAGGTCACGTAATGCAGCAGCATCGGCGTGCCCTTGTAAACCGTGCCCGAGGCAATGTTGACGATCTTGCCGTAGTTCTGCGCACGCATTTGCGGCGTCGCCGCCTTGCAGCATTCGAACACGCCGCGAATGTTGACGGCCATCACCCGGTCCCATTCGTCCGAGGAAATCTGTTCGAACGGTTTTAAGGGCAGCTTGCCGAACAGCGCCGCATTGTTGACGAGAATGTCGAGGGAGCCATAAGCGGAAACGGCTTTCCCGATCATGTCAGCCACCGACCCGGGCGAAGTCACGTCCACAAGGATGCCAAGAGCTTGCCCGCCATCGGCGTTGATCGCCGCCACGATTGGCTCGGGATTGTCGATATCGGCGACGCACACCCTCGCGCCCTCGCGCGCCAACGCCTTGGCGTATGTCGCGCCGATCCCCTGCGCGCCCCCCGTGACGATCGCGACCTTGCCCTGCAGACGCGCCATGTCTTCCTCCTGAAGTTTGCGTGCCGCTCTTATCGCGCCGTCACCCTGATGGGAATGCGCCGGTAGCCGCGCACGGTGTTGTTGAAATGCTGCTCGGGCTCATCGGTGAGTTCGAGGCTGCCGGCAACGGCCGCAAGTTTGGTGAGGATGATCTCGAGTTCGAGCCGCGCCAGCATCTGCCCCACGCAGGCATGGATGCCGAAGCCGAAACCAAGCTGGCCGTTCGTCTTGCGCGTGATGTCGAACGCGTCGGCATCGGGCCACTGCTTGGCGTCGCGATTGGCCGAGGCCGTGAGCACGAGAAGTTTCTGGGTCTTTTCCATTGATACGCCGGCAATTTCCACGGGGCGCGTCGTGGTGCGGTAGAACGAATGGAACGTGCCGTCGTAGCGCAGCACTTCCTCGACGGCATTGCGCACGAGGGATGGATCGTCGCGCAACTTCGCCCACTGGCGCGGATGCCTGGCGAAAATCACGATGGCGTTGCCCAGCGTGAAGACCGTGGTGTCGAGGCCAGCGGACAAAAGCGAGCGGACGAGAAGCGCGGCTTCTTCTTCGGTGATTTCGCCCTTGTCGACGCCGGCATAGAGGTTGCGCCCCAGTCCGCCTTCGGTGAGGTATTCGCGCTTGCAGGCATCCGATATCCAGCCGGGGACGGCGGCTGCATTGGCAAGGCTCGTCCTGAAGCGATCGTTCACCGGCCCGAAACCGTTGAACACCATGTCGCCATAGGGCATCAGATTTTCGCGGCCATCGGGGCGCAAGCCGACGGCGTCGCCGAAAACCTTGGTCGGATAGGCGGCGGCAAGTTCAGGCACCGCATCGCACTCGCCGAGATCGACGAAGCGGCGCACCATCTCTTCGGCCACCGCTTCGAATTGCGGACGCAACGCGCGCACGGATGCGGGATTGAGAACGCGAACCATCTGCTGGCGCGTGCGATCATGCTCGGGCGGGTCGACTTCAAGCAAAATACTGGGATGACGCCAGGGCTTTTCGGTGTGGAAATTCGAAAGACCCGCCCCGGCGCTCGAACAGAAGGTCGCATGGTCGGCCAGCACGTCCTTCACTTCTGCGAAACAGGGCAGCGCATAAACGCCATAGCGGCTCATCCAGACCACGGGACCGAGACGCCGAAGCTCCGCGTAATGCGGATAAGGATTTGAGAGAACCTCGGTGCTGTAGGGATCGAGGTCCGACACGGGAACGTCGCGCAGAGGCGCATCCATTTGCGCCTTGCCGGAATGAACCAGTTCGATTTGATCCATGTTCGCGCTCCAAACTCTCGCAGCGGCCGTGTTGCGCGGCGCTTCAGTTGATGCTGATGCCCGTCGCCAGGATCAAGTCTCGCCATTTGACGATATCCTTCGACAACAGCTTTGTCAGTTCCTCTGGCGAACTCGACACGGGATCCGCGCCGATCTTGATGATCTGGCCGCGCACCTTGGGGTCGGCGATCATGGCGATCGTCTCGGCGCTCAGCTTGCGGATGATCGCAGGGGGCGTGCCCGCAGGCGCAAAGAGTCCGAACCATGCCGACGATGTCACGTCGGGGAAGCCTTGTTCCGCCATCGTGGGAGTCTCCGGCAGCACGGCGGAACGCACGTCGGACATCATCGCGATGGGGCGCAGCTTGTCGTCGCCGAGATGGCCGGCGACATTGGGGATCAGTTGAAAGCTCGATGGCACAAGGCCCGACACGAGATCGAGCGCCATCTGGCCGGCGTCACGATAGGGCAAGTGCCGCATCTCCAGCTTGAAATTGTGGGCGAACAAGGCGCCCGCAAGATGCTGCGACGTGCCGTTACCCACGGATGAATAGGTGATCTCGCCGGGACGCGCGCGCACGAACTCGATGAATTCCTTCACGCTGCGCACGGGAATCTTGGCGGGATTGACGACCAGAACATTCGGCATCGATGCGACAAGGCCGATGGCTTCGAAATCCTTCTCCGCGTTGAACGGAAGATTCTTCATCAGCGTCCTGTTCGCAGCGAGCGGACCCGAGGCGCCCATCAGCAACGTATAACCGTCGGGTGCAGCCTTGGCGGCTTCATTGCTCCCGACGCTGCCGCCCGCGCCCGCCTTGTTCTCGACGAGAATGCGTTGACCGATGCGAGGCGAAAGCCCTTCGGCGACAATCCGCGTCAGCACATCGCTTGCGCTGCCGCCGGCGAAGGGAATGATCAGTTTGACGATGCGGTTCGGATAGTCCTGGGCCGTCGCGGTTGCTGCAAAGTTGCAGGCCAAGGCAGCGACGCCCGCCGCAAGAACAGCGGCGCGCAAAGCACGCGCACGAGAGTGAATCGTCATCGAGTTTCCTCCGCAGCCGTCAGATGGCTTTTTAGATTTGGCGCGAGGCTAGCATGTCCGGCCTCACTTACAATCGGGATCGTCGCCGCGATCACGCCACATGATCGGCAAGACGGGCCGACGGATCGATGACCGCGTCGAGATCGAGTTGGTCCTTGCCGGGGATGGCGATGCGCTTGAACTCGGAGTCGCGCAGTGCGATCGGCACCGTCGCGTCGAGCCCCATCTTCGAGCCGACGCCGTTGCGCGTCGACGGATCCAGCTTGGAGCCTTGCGCCTCGTGCACGAGGACGAGATCCTTCGACGCCTGAAAGCGCGTCGAAACCGCCCATTCGACTTCCACGGAATTGTGGACATCGACATCCGTGTCCACGACGATGACCTGCTTGATGTCATAATGCGCCGCGAAAGCCGCGAGGATCACATTCTTCGGCTCGCCATCGGCGCGCGGCTTCATCTGCACGCAAAGGTGATAACGGCACACGCCGCCCGGCGACAAAGCGACATTCGTCACATTCGGGAAGTGGCGCTGGATGCTTTCGAGGATCGTCGCCTCGCGCGGAATGCAGCCGAGCAGGAGATGTTCGAGGCTGCCGCCGATGATCGTGTGATAGATCGGATCGGGACGATGGGTGATGGCGTCGATCTCGATCACATGGCTTGCCGGGCTCGCACCATAATACTGCGTAAATTCGCCGAACGGCCCTTCCGGCGCGCGCTGCCCGGCAAGCAGGCGGCCTTCCAGTACAATCTCCGCATGGGCAGGCACGTGTAGGTCGCTCGTCTTGCAGCGCGTCACCTCCAGCGGTTCGCCGATCAACGCGCCGGCGATTTCGAGTTCGTCGCAATCCATGGGGGCGATCGCTTGCGACGCGAGTAGTTCCGCCGGACTTGCGCCGATGACGATGGCGCATGAAAGATCGTGCCCGGCTTTCTCGGCATTATCCATGAAGGCCATCGTATGACGCGGCAACAGCAGTGCGCCGATGCGGCGCGGCCCGACCACCTGCATGCGCACGATGGCGACATTCTGGATGCCGCTTGCAGGGTTGCGAACGATGATCAGTCCCGCGGTGATATAGGGGCCATTGTCGAGTTCGTTATGCACGGGAATGGGAAGATCGCGAAGCAGATCGGGCTCGGCGATCATATGCGTCTGGCATGGCGCGTGATCAACCGGCCTGCACGGCAAAGGCTTCGCGGACGCCGCTTTGAAAGCGTTCACCAGCTTTTCCGGCGCGACGCCGATGGCATCTGCGATCCATTCGCGATGCGAGACGATGCCGGAGACGACGGGCAGCTTGTGTCCGCCGGGTTGCGGGAAGAAGGTCGCTTTCTTCCCGTCGAGCGTGCTGGCGATGGCGGCGAGCTCGAATGCGAGTTTCACATTCGGCCGTACAATCGCAAGCCGCTCCCGCGCCTCGAGGTCGGCGAGCCAATCGCGCAAGGTCGCGCCGGGTTTTGCGCGATTGTGTCCCGGGCGGACCGCAACGTCCCCGGCGGTTCCCTCTTGCCTGCCCATGATGCCTCCCCAAGCCAGTCGCTTTAAGGATGCCGCGCCGGCAATCGATCCGCACTCGGACATCCGTTGCAGCAGGTTAGCACAAATGGATCGTCGACAGGTCTCACGCCGTTTTTTACGTGCTCAAACCCATCCGCCGCTCTGCGCGGCCATCCAAAGCAGACGCAGGCCGAGCAGCGTGAGGCAGATCTGGAAGATCAGGCGGAAGCGCTGTTCCGGCACCTTCAGAAGCGCCGCCTCGCCCAGCCAGTTGCCGACAGCGCCGGTCAGGATCATCGCGACCATCAGCGGAAGATATGCCCCGATGGCGAGCCCGACGAAGGCGAAGGCGGCGAGTTTCAGCGTATGCGTGAAGCTCATGAGAATGCCGAGCGTCGCGGCGTGATTGTGGCGCGTCGGCGAGGCCGCTGCGATGAAGGGCGCGATCAGCGTTCCGGTCGCCGAGACGAAGACACCTAAAAATGTCGCGGCGAATCCGACGCCGACGAAGCGCGCGCGCACGCCGCCGATGCGCCCGAGTTTCGGCATCCAGGTTACCAGCAGGATGAAGACGCCGAGGATGAGTTGCAGCCAGTCCATCGGCAGCGCCACGAAGACCTTTGCGCCGATCAGCGCCCCCACAGTCGCCCCGACGACGAAGGGCGCAACCGTTTCCCACACCACATGCTTGCGCATGACGAGCGTGCGGCTGAGCCCCTGTCCGAGTTGCACCACCGTATGCACGGGAATGAGGACTTCGGGCCGCACGACATTGGCCATGATGGCGAGCAGGATCAGCCCGCCCGCCGCGCCGGTCAGCGTCCCGAGCAGGGCCGTAGCGAAGGAAGCGAAGCACAGGCCGAGGAAGAGAAGCGGGCCGACATCGGGCGCGCTCAGGAAAGAAAGGTCCATGACAATCTGTGGCGGGAAGCGAGTGGCGGGCGTTGTCCGGCGCATCCCCCCGAATGCTGCGGACCTGATCGCCGCGGACCCTAGAGAGCCCCGATGCGGCCCGCAACTGTTCAAGCGAGGGAACGCCCATGCAGAAATGCTTGGCTGGAAAAGATCGGCGAGCTTGGCCTGCGGCGCAGCGCCGCCGTTTCCTCGCGCGGCTTGACGGCAGCGGTTCTTCCCCGTCATGTCCGCACATGCAGCGCGCGCGACCCTTCCGGATGAGCATCTGGCGGCTGGGGCTTCTGGTCCTCGGCTGGTATGCGCTTATCCTGCAGGCGCTGATAGGCGGACAGCTTGCGGCGCGCGCCGCATTCGATCCCCCTGGTATCTCCGCGCTGTGCAGCGAAGGCGCACAGGCGCTGCATGGCGCGCCGGGCCAGCCGCAGCATTCTTCCGGCGCCTGCGAATGCATCGCGCATTGCTCGAACATTTCAGCCGGCGCCCCGCCGCGCGTTGCGGCAGCGCTTCAAGTCTCGCGTGGTTACGCACTCGAAAAGCCGCGCGCCGCAAATGCTCTTTTCATTCCTTCCATTGTTCATACCGGCGCGCCTCCGCGCGGCCCGCCCTCTGTCGCAGCTTTCTTCGCCTGAACAAAGCTGCCCGCATCCTCGCGGGCAAATCCCATTCGAACGACAGGACCAACATCATGAAAATCGCTCACGCGGCGGCGCTGGCCGCCATTCCCTTCGCTGTTTCCTTTTCTTCCATCAATGTGCAGGCACATTCGACGCTCGAAGTCTCGCAGGCCACCATTGGCGCGGGCTACAAGGGCGTCGTGCGCGTGCCGCACGGCTGCAACGGCGAGGCAACGCAGACGTTGCGCGTTTCCATCCCGGACGAGATCGCCAACGTGAAGCCGATGCCGAAGCCGGGCTGGACGCTCGCAACGAAAAGCGCACCTTATGCAGCGCCCTTCAACAATCATGGCAAGATGATGCACGAGGGCGTCAAGGAAATCGTCTGGAGCGGCGGCGCATTGCCGGACGCACATTACGACGAATTCGTCTTTACCGGCACGATCATTCCCGGCGCGAAAGCCGGAACCATCTATGTTCCCGTCATCCAGGAATGCGCGAATGGCGCGGAGAAATGGGTGGAAACACCGCCTGCGCATGACACGAATGCGCGGCTGAAAAATCCCGCGCCGCAACTTGTGCTCATGCAGTCGGCGCAGGCGCAAACACACATGCCTGCGCCGGCTGCAACAAAAACCTATTCTGTTGGCGCGCTGCGCATCGAAGCGCCATGGACGCGCGCAACGCCGAAGGGCGCGCAGATCGGCGGCGGCTATCTCAAGATCACCAACACCGGCAAGGAAGCCGATCGCCTCGTCGGCGGTTCGTTGCCGATCGCAGGCCGCTTCGAGGTGCATGAAATGGCGACCGTCGATGGCGTGATGAAGATGCGCCACCTCCCGCAGGGACTCGAGATCAAGCCCGGCGCATCCGTCGAGTTGAAGCCCGGCGGATATCACGTCATGTTCATGCAATTGAAGGAGCCGCTCGTCGCGGGCAAGCCGGTCAAGGGCACACTCGTCTTCGAGAAGACAGGCACGGTTGAAATCGAATATTCCGTTGCGCCCATCGGCGCGCGCGAAATGCCTGCGGGCGGCGGGCACAGCCATCATTGACGGGTGCAAAGCCGTGACCCTCGATACGCCTTGCTGTGCAAGGCTACTCGGGATGAGGGGAGATCGTTGGCGTCCGCCGTATCGCCCTCACTCCGACTAACTGCTGAAGCGGGGGATCGCCCTCACCCTGAGTAGCCGCTGAAAGCGGCGTATCGAAGGGCGAGGGTGATGCGTCAAAACTTATATTTCAAGCTTTCCTTCACGTTCCACGTCCCCACAGCCCGCAATAGCGGCGCGCGATGAACGGTAGGCCGTTCTGATAGCCCGGCCATTTTTCGTATTTCGGCATGGCGAATTCCTTCTCGGCGGGCTCCCAGCATTTGCCTTCCTGTCCGAGTTTCTTCATTGCGGCGGAAGCTGTTTGCAAGAGTTCGAGCTGGTCCTGCACGTCCTTCTTCGTGCCGAGCCGTCCGCCCGCGCCGGGGTGTCCGGGGATCAGGCGGTCCCAGTCGAGCGCCAGCACCTTGCCGATCCATTCCTCGGTCGGCAGCGGATAGAAATCGATCATGCCGCGACCGGGCACCTGACCCACCGGCAATGTGTCGACGATGAAGACGATCTTCTCCTTCGGCAGGCGCATCACGATGTTGGAATCGGAGTGATTGAGCCCGAGATAGAGAAGTTCGAGCGTCGTGGCGCCGAGTTTGATCGTCTTGCGGCGTGTAAAGGTTTCGTCGGGCAGCGGCGTGTTGGGATCGTTGAGGGGCTTCAAGCGTTCCGTGACGTTTTTATGCGCGATAATGTGCGCGCCTGCATCCTTGAACGCCTTGCCGCCGGCGATGTGGTCGTAGTGGTGGTGGCTGTAGACAAGATATTTGATCGGCTTGTCCGTGATCTTGCGGATTTCATCGACATAGGACTTGCCGCCAGTCGGGCGTCCGTAGGCGACGGGATCGGTCGCAATCACGCCTTCACTCGTGACGATAAACATCGCCTGATGATTGACGTTGCGAAAGATATAGACGCCTTCCGTGCCCTCGACCTTCGTCGTCTCGATGGCGGGCCGCGCCGGGGCCGTTGCCGCGGGCGCAGGCGCAGGGGCAGGCGTCTGTGCGAGCGCAGGCAGCGCGCCGAGTGCAAGTGTTGCGGCAATCAACGACAGTGACGAGTTGCGCATGGAGCCTCCCAGCCCAGCCGCCGCGGCGCGTTACGCCCCGCAAACGAAAGCGGCGGCGGCAATCTCATAAAGATTACCGCCGCCGTCAATGCATTCAGGTCTGAGCGCCGCTCACATCAGGTTTACCTGTGCTGCGTCACCGTATCGATCAGCGCGGGTTTGCCCGACTTCACGACGGCGATGGCGCGCTTCAGCGCGGCGGCGACATCCTTGGGATTTTCGATGGGTCCTTCGCCATAGACGCCCATGGACCGCGCCAGTGCGCCGAAGTCGGGCTCGGGACCGAAAAGGTCCATGCCGATATGGGCCTTGGCCTCGTCGGTGCCGCGCAGGCGCGCCATGCGGATCTGGTGTTCCCAGTCGTTGTAATAGGCGCGGTTGTTGTACATCACGATCAGGATCGGGATTTCATATTTCGCCGCGACCCAGAGCGCGCCGGCGTCGAACATGAGATCGCCATCGGGCTGCAGGTCCACGACCAGACGGCCCGCCTTCTTGTGCGCCATGGCCACGCCGAGGGATATGCCGATTTGCGTGGACGTGCCGAGTTCGACGCCGGGATGGCGATAGGGCTTGTCGAAATCCCATACCTTGCGCACGCCATTCTTCAGCGTGTTCGCCGTGAGCACCCAATCCTCGTCCTTGATCGCATCCCAGACTTCATGGGCGAGACGGCCCGTGGTCATCGGCGCCTGATCCCAGTTCTTGCGCGATTCATCCTGCCACTTCGCCCAGGTCTCGTCGTGGCGTTTGCCGATCTTCGCCTTGCGCGCCGCGATCTTTTCCTTCAGCGCGCCATTGCCGTCGATGCGCTTGTTGAGCGCCTCCACCAGCGCGGGAATGCCGAGTTCGGTATCGCCGAGCGCACGCACGCTGCACGGCTGCATGCGGCAATAATCCATCGACCATTTGGAAATATTGATCTCGCCAAAGCCCATTTCAACGAAATCGGCGTCGGCGTTCACCAGCGGCGTCAGCTCGCGCTTGGTGGAGTTGAGTTCGTTGGTCGCCTTCTCGAAATCCTTCAAGTCGAGGCCGAGCACGACATCGGCGCCCTTCAGCGCGCCCTTGTCGAGGCTGATGCAGAGCGGATGCTTGTTCGGAAAGTTCAGCGCATTGCAGATGTCCCACACGCCCGCGCCGACCGTCTCGGCGAGCTTCACGATATTGTTGAAGCCGTTCGGGCGGCGACCCGCATATTCCGGCAGCAGGATCGGATAGTCGGCGGCGACGAGCTTGTCCGCGATGGCCTCGATGGCGCGCGGATCGGGCATCATCGGCGAGGGCGTTGCAACCGACGTGGTGGGCGGCAGCGGTACGTCCTTGACGAGCGGGGCTTCCTGCAGCGCTGCGTCGTAGCACATGTAAACCGGGCCCTGCGGCTCGGTCGTCATGATGGAATAGGCGCGCGCAAAGCTTTCGGGCACGCCGTCGATGGACGACGGCTGGTAGTCCCACTTCACATAGTCGCGCAGCGCATTGCCCTGCACGAGCGCCGTATGCGTCCAGTCGATATGCGGGCGGCGCTTGCCTTCATCCATCGGGCCTGTCGCGCCCATGATGAAGATCGGCACGCGGTCGATATAGGCATAGTAGATCGCCATCGTCGCATGCAGCATGCCGACGAGATTGTGCAGGATGCAGGCGCCGGGCTTGCCGGAGGCCTTTGCGTAACCATGCGCGATCTGCACCGCGATTTCCTCGTGGTTGCAGAGCATCATCGGCGGTTCGTTCTTGCCGTAGTTGACGAGCGAATCGTGCAACCCGCGGAAGCTCGCGCCGGGATTCAGGGGAATGAATTCGAAGCCATATTGCTTGATGAGATCGACGATGATGTCCGACTGCCAGCCGCGATAATTCGCGACGACGTTGAGCTGTTTCGCGCTGTTGTCATCCATGAGTTTCCCTCCCCGATATGGAAGCGGCGGGTGTTGAACCCGCCGCCTTGTCTCTCTTATTTCAGAAGTTCGGCGACCTTGTCCACGATGGGCTTTGGCGTCGCATAGGCTTCCTTCACCAGTTCCTCGATCTTTTCGCCTGCGACCGGCGTTATTTCGAGCAGCGACTTCTTCGCTTCCTCGAGGAATTTCGCATCCTTCTGCGTATCGAGAAACGCCTTGCGCAGGGCCGCGAGGCGATCGGCGGGAATGCCCGGCGGGCCGACGAAGGGGCGTCCCATCACCTGGCGCGCGAAGACGAGACGCAGCATCGCCTTCTGCTCCGGCGTTTTGGCGAGATCGGTCACCAGCGGCACATCCGGCAGGTCCTCATGCTTGGCGAGCGAGAGCTGCACCAGCACGCTGATCTTCTTGTCCTTCATCCAGTCCGGCCGCGTCGAGATCACGCTCGACCACGACCAGCCGCAGCGGCCCGCGACCTCGCCGCGCTCCATGGCGATGTTGATGTCGTTGCCGCCGGGATAGCCGACGACGACACGGAATTTCGTGCCAAAGACGCCGTTCAGCACCTTGGGGAACTGGTCCGTATCGGCCGCGCCGCCGGTGCCGCCGACGACCAGTTCCTTCGTCAGCGTATCCTCGAAGGTCTTGATGCCTCCCGTATGCCAGGAAACGCAGACGCTGACCTCGTCGTTCATGCTGCCGATCCAGCTCGCCTTGGTAGCGTCGAGCTTCGTCTCGGCCTGTCCGAACAGGGGGTCGAAGGCGACGCCGCGCGCGATCGTGCCGAACACCGTGCCGTCCTTCGGCGCGGCCGCGTTCAGCCAGTTGGCAAGGCGCACCGAGCCCGCGCCCGGCATGTTCTGCACGACCACATTGGGATTGCCCGGCATGAACTTGCCGAAGTGGCGCGACAGCAGGCGGGCATAGACGTCATAACCGCCGCCGGCGGTATAGCCGACATAAAGGCTGATATTCTTGCCCTTGTAGAAATCGGCAAGCGCATCTGCGCGGGCCGGGCCAGCGCTCATCGCCGTCGCCGTGAGGGCCAACAGGGATGCGCCGAATGTAAAAGCTTTGCCGTTCATATGCCCTCCTAAAGATTTGGCGTGGCTCTACCACGTTGGCGCGCAAGGGCAAACGCCCGCTGGCGCGAGACGCGATTTCACGGCCGCGATTCTCGTTATCTTGCGCGAGCGCTCGCGAATCCCTCCGCCGACGCCCATTGAACAAGGTCTTCCCGTTTCAGCGCGCTTGCCATGAGATCGGGGAATTTTTCAGGCGTGCAGGCGAAGACCGGGCCCTCATAGGTTTTGCCGGCCAGGCGGTCTTTGCCGGACTGCCGTTCGACATTGCAGATCGAACGCCGAAGCGAGCCCGCAAGGACCTCGCGGATTGGCCGGAGGACGCGCTCGCCGTACGCGAACTGCCTGCCGATCAGGGGCCCGGTGTGATCCTCATGCTGGAGGCACGCTATGCTAATGTCACCGAACTTGTCAGCGGCATCGGCCAACTCGGCGTGACAGCAGAATCATTGGCGAAGACAGCGGTGGCGCGCGTGAAGGGATATATCGAGTCGACCGCGTTTGCCGGACCCTATCTCGCCGATCAACTGATCTTGCCGTTCGCGCTTGCAGGTGGCGGCGCATTTACTTGCGTAAAGCCGAGCCAGCACATGCTTACGGCCATCGACATCGTCAGGAAATTTACGGGCCGGCGCATCGAAATCGCGCGCCGTCCTCGCGGCGAGCATCTTGTGACGTTCGGATGATCGTTATCGATCAACACAAGAGTCCCCGAGTCCGCAAGCCGGGCATCTGATAAACCTTCGATTGGTTCCCAAACTTTGCTCCGAGCCTATAGTTTCAAGAGGTCATAAAATTTAAGTCCAGAAATTTTGTTTTTCCTACATAGAGAAATCACTTCATTATCGACGAATACGTCCATTTCCATATGCTGTGGACGAAACACATGGTAATTAGATTCGACATCTTCCTTGATCGTGATCTTGTGGGAGAATGCTAACGGATAAAAAAGGCGACCTACGCCATCGTATTCCTTCTTAATATTAGGGCCGGACGCATCGATAGCGTCAATAATTCGGACGACATCGCATAGCCAGTAATCGGTGTCTTTCGGTTCGTTTCGATTTTCGATATCGCAGGCGCAGAAGTCGAAGGCCTGCTTATCGGCCGCTTCGAAACAGCTCTTGGCGCGACCCGATACAAGCCAAACAGGTCCATAGAATTCGACATCTCGAACACGAAGGCCCAGTTTTCGATCTAATATGAAATGAGGTTTCGCAGCAAGTTTATGAAATCCTCGCTGCTCGCAATCGCGTATCATAAGGACGCCGGGACCACCGATCTTTTCCTCGTTCGCTAACAAAACTCCTGCCGCATCGGACCTAGATATATCCATCGCCGCCAGAAAAAACTTTCGTTGGATCTTTTTTTGCTTACTTGCGTGAATACCGTTCATACAGGCAACCTTTTTAATTCTGAAACTTCGCCAGCTTCGCGCTCCCTACAATTTCCGGCTGCTTGAATAATCAAAAGCGCGATAATCCATTGATATCCTGTCCGGGCAAGTGCATCTTACACCGCGCCGCAATGCGGATCGCCATCGATCCATGCCTCCACTGCTCGGCGCTGGCGTCATCGACGAGGTTCGCCGCGCTGCCTTGCTTCGCCTCTTTCATGCCCGGATACCACCCGCCGCCCCTACAACTCGGACTGAATTATATTGAGCAACTTGAAGCGCAGGGCGGTGTCGTTTCCCCGCAGCGCGATGACGAAGCGGACACGTCCGTGTTTCGATGTATCGGCATAGCCGGCCAATGTGCGCACGCCCGAGAACGTGCCGGTCTTGAAGTAGGCGCCATCGCCCTTTCGCAGTAATGCTGCATGCGGTTCGAATTTGCTCAGCACCTCGACGAGGCCGCGCGCCGTCAAACGGTTGCCACGGCTGATGCCGGACCCTTCCTCAAGCTGAATGGACTTGTCGAGACCGAGTTTGCCGAGACGCGCATTGGCGACGCGCAGCGACTTTTCGAGACTGACCGGTCCGCCAAGTTGGCGGCCGCCCATCTCGAGGAACACCTGATTGGCGACGTAATTGTTCGATCCGCGCAGCATTTCGGAGAGGATGATCCAAAGGCTGCGCGATTGGCGATGAACATAGACCGGCTCAAGACCCGATGGGATCGTTCCGAGCGATATCTTGCCATTGATGCCGCCGCCGGCTCGCTCGATGAACGCCGCGATCAACTCGCCGGCGTATTGCACGCCCACGCCCGGTTCTTGCGCAAGACTGATGCGGCCGCGTCCGTTGGGGCCGCGCGCAAGAAACTGACTTATGGCGAGCGGCGTGATCGGCGTCTGCTCTTCCGCCGAGCGGACGACCTTGCCCTTGCGCATGGCGTATATGGTGTTGAAGTTGACGGCCAAAGCGGAATTCAACGCGTCGTAGGCCTCTCCCGTTTGCTCTATGCCGGGGATTTTCAGGTCCGCCGGGTAATAGCTTGCATCGACTACAATGCCGCGCAGCGGTTGTTTGCCGATGGTCGCCACCAGCGCCGCCGCCAGTTTCGCCAACTCTTCGGAGATCAGGAATGGGTCGCCGCCGCCGCGAATATAAAGCACCCGGTTGCCATCGAGGTAGAAACGGGTTTCGAACCGGTGATCCTCGCCCAGCACATCGACTGCGAGAGCTGCGGTGACAATCTTGGCGACGGACGCCGGGACAAAGGAACTCGCGGCATTCTGCGACACGAGTTCGTTGCCCTTTTGATCCACCACGAGCACAGGATCGGACGGAACAAGGGCGGCGACCTTCTTCCGGACATCGCCATGGGCTTGAGCCGACAGCAGAACAAGCGCGCCGGAGAAGATGGCAGCTTCTATGTACCGGCGCATCATGCTGGGATTTCGTGCCATCATATCGCGAAGACTTCTCGGCAAGCCCTGCGCAGTCGAACGCGGCATCAGGGTCAAGAATCGGGATATGCGTTACGCAGGCAGCACGATCACCTTCGTCTTGACCAGCGTGCGCTGATACAGGTCCATCATGTCTTGCGTGAGGAGGCCAGTGCAGCCGCTGGTAATGCCGCTTCCGATCGTCTCGGGATCGCTTGTGCTGTAGAGCGTGTAGAGCGTGTATCGGCCGTTCTGATAAAGATAGAGCGTGCGGGCGCCGAGGGGGTTGTCGGGGCCGCCCGGCATGCCCTTGGCGTATTTGGCCGCTTCCGGCTGGCGCGCGATCATCTCCTTGGGCGGCGTCCAGATCGGCCATTCCGCCTTGCGCCCGACATAGGCCTCGCCATTCCACAGAAACCCCTCGCGGCCGACATTTGCGCCATAGCGAGTCGCCTTGCCTTCGCCCTCGATCCGGTAAACGTAGAAATTCTTGGGGTCGACGACGATGGTGCCGGGCGCCTCCCTCGTGTCGTAAGCCACGCTTGCGCGATAATATTTCGGGTTGATCTTGCTGATGTCGACGGCCGGAATCGGGAACCTGTTGTCGGGCACGGGCCCGTAGAGCGCAGCAAGTTCGGCGCTGTTCATGCCCTCCGTAGTGACACAGCCGCCGAGGCCAAGTGTACCGAAAGCGGCGGCGGACCCCGTCAGAAAGGAACGGCGGCTCACACAGCCAGGCCGGCGTCCGTTTGCAGACGCATCTTCCATCTTGCCGAAATTGTCGTCAGAAATCATGACCGGATTTCCCCTCGATGCGTCGCCCGCCCAGAGAACACTCCGGCACACACGCTGAACGCCTTTACTGAGTCAATTTTGCCGTCACAGAGCGCTTTTGGCAAGCGCGGGCGGCTTTCGGGAGTGCGACGCCGTCACTCCAGCTAAGCCGCGAGCGCAAGACTGGCGAAGTGTCCTAGCGGCTTTGGCTTTACAAGGTCAGGCCCGCATCGACGACGACGGTTTCGCCGGTGATGATCTCGGTGCCGAATGCGAGGAACAGGATCACCTTCGCGTAATCCGCCGGTGTGCCGATTCTTTTCAGCAGGGATCTTTCCACCTGCGCTTCGCGTTGCTGGTTGCTCCATTCGAGCCATGTGCTGTCCACCGCGCCAGGCGCAATGGCGTTGACGCGCACGTCCGGCGCGAGCCCGCGCGCGAGATTGCGCGTCATGTTCACCACGGCCGCTTTCGATGCGGAATAAGGGATGCTGCTTCCCATGAGCCCGAGCGCTGCGATGGAGGCCGTGTTCACGATCGACCCGCGAGCCTGCTTCAACGCGGGCGCTGCCACCTTGCTGCAGCGAAACATGCCGACAAGATTGGTCGAGAAGATCTGCTCCCACATGTCGTCGGTCACGAGGTCGAGCCGCGCGGCGGGAATGGTCGTGCGCGTCGCGGGCGTTCCCGCATTGTTGACGAGCAGATCGAGCCCGCCGAGTTCGTCGATCGCCGTTTCGACCATCCGTTCGGTCTCGCCCGCGACGCCAACCTTACCGGGCGCGCCGATCACGTCGAAGCCCTTGGCGCAAAGCGCTGCGACGGCCTGCGGCCCGCGCGGATCGTCGGCGAGATGATTGATGGCGACCCGCGCGCCAGCTTCCGCAAGCGCGGTCGCCGTGCCGAGGCCGATGCCTGATGCCGCGCCGGTGACGAGCGCGCGGCGGCCGGACAGATCGTAGCGAACCAGCCCTGTCATGCCGCAGCCCTTACCGCCATCGCTTCCTTTTCGATGTCGTAGTCATAGAGGCGCAGGCGCAGCGCCGCGATGTTGCGGATTTCCTCGTCGCGCTTTTCGAGGCTTGCATATTCGGAATCGTAGCGCTTGCCGTTCTGCCGCGCTTCGGTCTGCACCATAGAGGCGCGCGGATGGCGCAACGCTTCGTAGGCTTTCAGCAAGGAGGGCGCGTCCGCGCTCGAACGGCCTTCCAGAAGAATGGCGAGCGCCACGGCGTCTTCGACACCCTGGTTCACGCCCTGGCCGAGATGCGGCAACATGGGATGCGCAGCATCGCCGAGCAGAGTGACGCGGCCGTTGATCCACGTCTTCAGCGGACGCCGGTCGAACAGCCCCCACCAGAAACAATGGTCGATCTTGCTGATGAGATGTCCGATACGCGGATCCCAGCCTGCGAACGAAGCAGCCAGCTCGTTGCGGTCGCCAATCGCCGACCAGCTCTCGACAGTCTCATAGGCGAGCGGCACGAAGCCGACATAGTTGAGAAGCGTGCCGCTACGCACCGGGAAAACCATGAAGTGCTTACCCTCGCCCATCCACACCTGATGGGTGCGGTCCGGCCAGGAGTCGAGCTTGTCGCGCGCGACGAGACCGCGATAGGCGCGAAAGCCCGAATAGTCTTTCGGGCTTGGCTCTGTCACGAAAGGCTGGACTGCGGAATTGATCCCGTCTGCGCCGATGATGAGATCCGCCTCGAACGACGCGCCGTTTTCAAAGCGCACCGTCGCCTTGTCGCCCGACTGCTCGACTGCGACGCAGCGATGGCCGCAGCGGATCGCATCGGCGGGCAGCGCCTTGGCGAAGACATCGAGAATGTCGGCGCGGTGCATGCCGTACATGCCGTTCCAGCCGGCGGAATCCGCGGTCACGATATTGCCGACGACCGAGCCGTCCATGCGATTGTAATGCGAGCCAGCGCCGACCTTGCCGCCGACGGCAGCCAGCGCCTCCTTGAAGCCCATGCGTTCGAGTTGGCGCAGGGAATTCGGATAGATGAAAATACCCGCGCCGACTTCGCCGAGCGCCGGAGCCTGTTCGAAAACGGTGACATCCTGCCCGCGCTGGCGCAGCGCATTCGCCGCCGCCAGTCCCGATATGCCGCCGCCCACGATTGCGATGCGCATGATGCGTCTCCTTTTCCCCGGATAGCGCGAGGCTCGCAACGCCCCGCTTTTCCGGTGGGGTCATACAACAGAGGGCGCGCCGGGCATATCCGCGCAAGAGTCGCAGGGCGGACCCGACAAACGCGCCAAGACCTGAAATCGAGATACGCTATCTGCTATTTCGGCTCCGCGACGAGATCGATCAGCCGCTTCAGCGTTTCGGGCTTCGCCGTGTAGAGCGCCTCGACAGCACCCTTTATCTCGTCGCCGGAGATCACGTCGATATCCAGTTTCATCTTGGCCGCCTGTGCAAGGAGGTCGGGATCCCTGATCGCGGCTTCAAAGGCCTTGCGCAGATCGGCGAGACGCTCGGGCGGCGTGTCCGGCGGCGTGACATAGGCTTTGCCCAAAAGCTCCTGGAAATTCACATAAAGTTTCATCGCCGCGAGATCGTCGGCCGAATTGATGACATCCCATGCGTGAGGCGCGCCGAGTTTCGTCAACTCGTCGACCGGAGCAGCGCCGATCTGCAGAAGTATCTTAAGCTTTCCCAAGCGCAGCATGTCCGATTTCGTGGATTTGAAAGCGCTCCATTCGAGACCGCAGGCGCCGTGGGTCTCGCCGCGTTCGGCGGACAGATACAGCGCGCCCGGCCCCTCGTAGCCGAGCACCGTATGAAACTTCGCGCCAGCAGCGCGCATGAGCATGTTGTTATAATCGCTGGTGAGGCTGCCGACCTGCGTCGAACCCATCAGCAGCTTCGTCGCCTGCGCATCCTTGAAAGTCGTGGCTGGCGCGTCGCCCGAGACAAAGCAGATGCGAACTGCGCGCTGCGCGCCGCCGACATAACCAAACTGTACGGGATCGACCTGAACCCGCGTGCCGAAAGCCTTGTCCATCAGCGCATTCGGCGTCAGCGTCGCCATCAGCGTACCGTCTTTCGGCGCGATGCGAAAGACATGCAGCGCCGCCGTACTTCCCCCTGCCCCCGGCATGGCCCGCACGACAACGGTCGGATTGCCGGGCAGGTGCTTGCGCATGTAGGGCCCGATCAATTGCGAATAAGTCGCAAAACCGCTGGACACCGAACTGCCGACGAGAATCGTCAGGGTCTTGTTGGCGTAAAAGTCCTCGGAGCGTGCAAGCGATGACGGGAGCAGAGCGGCGACTGCGACAAGCAGGACTTTGGAATTCTTTCTGAGATTGAAGGCGCGCGTCATAGTCTTTCCCCCAATG
Source organism: uncultured Hyphomicrobiales bacterium (assembly GCA_903847605.1). GTDB lineage: Bacteria > Pseudomonadota > Alphaproteobacteria > Rhizobiales > Beijerinckiaceae > Terripilifer. The sequence continues at coordinate 114,629 of CAINED010000033.1, forward strand.
CATCATGCATCAGCTGCTTCCGGCATTTCGCGCGTCATGGATCGCGAGAGTTCGCGTTGCGGCAGGTTTGCGCCATGCTCGCGCAAGGTGATGACAAGTTGCTGCGTGTCGAGATCGCAGGCGGCTTGGCCCGTGCGCACGGACTGCACGGCCGCAGTGCCCGCGGCCTGCCCCATCATATAGGCCGCCGATTGCGCTCGAATCGAACCATGCACCTTCGTATCGCTGGAGTGACAGCGGCCCGCAGCCCAGAGATTCTCCCATCCGCGCGGCACCAGAATGCCATAGGGAACCCCGACATATTCGCCTGCGCCGAGACTGTGCTTGCCCTCGAAATCCTGCAGGAAGCGTTTGTATTCCTCTTCCGATGTGTCTGTCGGGTGAACATCGGTCGGCCTGTTATAAACGGCGATCTGATCTGGAAACTCGCGCGCGCGCACGAAATCTTTCATCGTCAGTTCGAATTCGCCGACGATCCGACGCGTATCGCGCACGCCCATGACGGGCGCTGTCGTCAAAAGCTCGATCTCCTCGCAACCAGGCATATATTTGCGGAAGAACTCCGCATATTCCACCGCCTGCCTGCGGCCCTTGATCATGCCGTCGGACAGAGAGCGGATGTCGAGCCCGTTCAGATTGAAGACATGGCCGCCATTGAGCTGCGCGCTCCTGCGGCCGATCTTGTTCATGCCCGGCATGAACCTGTCGGGCTGGCTGAAATGCCCGTCCTCGATGGCCTTGTGCAGCAGCTTTTTCGACATGGCTTTCGCCTGATCGATGCCACGCCAGTCCGCGCCATAGGCAGGATCGTCCCAGTTCACGCCGGCAAACAGCGAACACAGCGTGCTCGGCGCAATGGTGTCGATGTCCCGCAGGATGATTTTGCAATCTGCGCCGGCGAGCGAGGACAAGGTGGCATCGCCCGTCGCATCAACAAATGACTTTGCAGCAATATATTTCAGCCCTTCGACATTGCTGATGACCGCGCCCTTGACGCGCTTGTCGCTGGCGTCGACATCGATGAGCCGCGTGAAGAAGCGCACGTCGACGCCGGCCTCCTGCACCATGTCGTCGAGCAGGCGCTTCAGCCCTTCGGGCTTGAAAGGCACCCAGCGGTTCAGTTGCGAATGCAAGAATTCCGTGACGACATGCGGCCCGAGTTCGCCGCGTTGCTGCAGCCCGTAAACCACTTCACGCATGACGCCGCCGACCAGCATCTCCTTGCCGTTGGCGACGGGTCCGAAAGTCGAGACGAGGCCGGACGTGCCCATGCCACCGAGGCAGCCTGTCGCTTCGACGAGCAGGACTTTCGCGCCGAGACGCGCAGCCGAGATCGCTGCCGCCGTTCCCGCAGGACCGCCGCCCGCAACGAGCACATCGAATTCGTCTTCGACTTCGAGCTGGCGCGAATATGTGTAGCTTGGCATCCTTGTTCCCTCGCTGCGATGTCAGGCGTCGAGCAACGCATTCTCTTTTGCGCCTGCGCCGGTCTCGCGACCGGATGTTTTCAACACTTCGAGCGCAGCCTGCACGCCGCCGCTTTTATGTGGAACGCCGGCCAGGGCGAGCGCCATTTCGATGCCGGACAAAGTACCGGCGAGCATGAGATCGTTGAAGTCGCCGAGATGCCCGATGCGGAATACACGATCCTTGTAGCGCCCAAGGCCGTTGCCGAGCGACATGTTGAACCTGTCTTCGATGAACGTGCGGAAGGCATCGGCTGAATGCCCTTGCGGCATCATCACGGCTGTCAGCGAATGCGAAAGGGCCTTTTCGTCCTGGCAAACCAGATCGAGGCCCCAGGCACTAACAGCAGCACGCGTGGCCCGCGCATGTAGCGCGTGGCGATCCCAAACTTGCTGCAATCCACGTTCGCGCAACATGACGAGCGCTTCGCGCAGACCGAAGAGGAGATTGGTCGATGGCGTGTAGGGAAAATGACCGCTGCCAGCCGTTTCCAGCATGGCCTGCCAGGACCAGTAGGATTTAGGCAGGCGCGAGGATTTGCTGGCCGCAAGCGCTTTGGCGCTCACTGCGTTGAAGCTGAGCCCCGGCGGCAACATCAACCCCTTCTGCGAACATCCCACGGAAACGTCAACGCCCCATGCGTCATGAAAATAAGGCGAAGAGGCAAGCGAAGAAATGGTATCCACGAACAGCAGCGCCGGATGTTGCGTTTCGTCGATCGCCTTGCGGATCGCAGAAATATCGCTGCGGCACCCTGTCGATGTCTCGTTGTGGACGATGCAAACGGCTTTGATGGACTTGCTTCTATCTGCGTTCAACGCTTCGGCCACTGCCTTCGCATCTGCGCCGGAACGCCAGTCTGTGGAGATAAGCTCCGCCTTTAATCCGAGACGTCTTGCCATCTCGCTCCATAGCGAGGCGAAGTGGCCGGTTTCGACCATCAGCACGCGATCGCCCGGAGAGAGCGTGTTGACCAGCGCCGCTTCCCAGGCGCCGGTCCCAGAGCCGGGATATATGATGACATCCGATTGCGTGCCGAAGACGTGCTGTAGACCCAGTCGAATCTCGCGGCCCATTTCTCCGAAGGGCCGGCCGCGATGATCGATGGTCGGTTGCGCGATGGCGCGCAGGATTCTGTGCGGCACATTTGTTGGGCCAGGTATCTGCAAGAAATGAGAGCCGTCCACGCTGCATCCTCCCGCCGGAGCTTTTGAGCCATGATGCATGGACCGGCAATGCGGTCAATCTTTGCGGTTCGCCTGACAGCTGCGCTGTTTGCGGGATGGCTGCTTGCAGCGGACCGATCTCAGCCTGTTGCCTGATTTGAAGAGAAACGCCGCGCGAGTGGATCGAGCAGCAACCGTTCACCGGCGATGAAGAGAAAGACGATGGCGAAACATGCGGCGATCACGGTAGTGAGATCCGCGGACCCCTGTGCACGCAGCATGAGATAGCCAAGACCGGACGTCGAACCCAGCAATTCCGCCACCAGCGATATTTTCCAGCCGATACCATAGGAAATGCGCAACGCGCCCAGAAGATAAGGCGCCAGCAGCGGCAGCATGATGGAGAAAGCGATGCGCTTTTTATCGCGCGTAAAACTTTGCGCCATCTCCATCACTTCGCGGTCGATCTGCCGCAGGCCTTCAGCGATGTTGATCATGCAGAAGGGAATGAGGATCGCGACCTGCACGAAGATGATGGAAAAATGCCCGGGCGGAAACCAGATCGCCGCCAGGATCGCCCAGCCAATGGATGGAAAGGAACTGAAGAAGGGAAGCACGCCGCCGCGCATGATCCAGTCGAGCACGGGATAGGCGCGATGCAAAACCGCAAGGCCGCCGCCAATCACGAGCGCGGCGAAGACCGAAAAGATCACGCGCGATGTCGAGGCGAGCGTGTGATAGAGAAAACTCGGTTCGACGAAGAGTTCAACGAAGCGTTGCGCCACCGGCAGCGGGCCCGGCAGAACGTAGTCCGGCAGAGTGCGCGTGCCGAAAGCCCACAGGGCAAGGACGGCAAGCACGAGAAAATCGGCAAGCCACATGCCCAGGGATCGATGCAGAATGTTCATCGCGCACGCCCTCCGAATTGTCGGGACATGCGCCGCTCAAGTGGTAGAAAAATAAAACGGTCGGACAGATAGACCGCTACAATGATGAAGATGATGACAGTGAAAATGAGGTCCGTATCGTATTCCTGCCGCGCAAGATTGATGAGATAGCCGAGGCCGCGGGAACCGCCGAAAAGTTCGGCCGTCAGCGTCACTTTCCAGGCGACGCCGAACATGATGCGCAAGGTGGCGGCGGCAAACGGCAGCAGGCCCGGCGCCACGATCATGGCAAAAAGCCGCCAGCGCGAACGGCCGAAACTGCGCCCCATCTCGTCGAGTTCGCGGTCGAGGGCCAGAAGGCCCTCACGCAGATTGATCAGCGCGAAGGGCAAGAGCACCGTTGCAATCGAAAATATGACCGCCGTCGTCGAGACGCCGAACCAGATGACGGCGAGCAATGTCCAGCCGATGCCGGAAAAAGCATTCAGGAAGGGACTGAGGCGCTGGTGGATAGCGGGTGCGCTCCATCTGAGATAATGCGCCATCAACGCAAGCAGTGCGCCGCCAACAAATGCGATCGCGATGGAAACAAGGATATGCATCAGCGTGGCATAAACATGCACGAGGCGCTGCGCGGATGTAAAGAACACGCTGGAAGCCTCTGCGACCCGCAGCGGCGAAGGCAGGAGATAGGGCGGAAGCTGCAGGGCTGCGAGACTCCACGCGCCAAAAACCGCTGCAGCGAAAACTGCAGCGGCGGAAGCCTTCGCTAACGTGGACGCTTCGTGGTTCACGAACGGATCACATGTTCCCAAGTGAGCTTGTTCACATCCGGAACGTCCTTGATCATGCCGAAGCTGCGCGCGATTTCCCAGCCCTTCACGACGGCGTCCGCATGCTCTTTCGTAAACGTGCCCGGCACTTCCGTCGTTTCGTCGAACCACCAATCGAAATAGCCGCGCTCGATATTCGCCTGCTTGGCGATAGCGCCGAAGACCTCATCGCGATTGGCGAGCGCATAGGCCACAGACTCCTTCAGCATGCGGCTGAACTCGCGATAGGCGTCCGGCGACTTGTCGAGCCTTTCGGGATAGCCGACATTCACCGCCGAAACGGTGCGTCCGTAATGCTTGTTCATGATCGCGGCAGTTTCGCAGATGTTCACGAAGTCGCCACTGCGACGCGCGCGATAGGCCTGACTGTGAATCAGCGCCGCAGCGTCGGCCTGTCCCGTTGCGAGAGCCGCCGGCAAATTCGGCGCGACGACTTCGACCTGTTTGATGTCGCCGCCTTCGAGGGCCATGTTCAATCCGAATTCCTTGCGCATGGCTTCGCGCGCATACATATAGCCTGTGGAGCGCAGACCATAAGATGCGAGCGTCTTGCCCTTGAGTTCGCGCACATCCTTGAGCGGACTGTCCTTCTTCACCCAGATGCCCGCGCCCTGCCCTTTCGTCGACTGGTAGAGAGCCGCCGATAAAATGCGCAGATCGAGACCGCGCGCGGCAGCAGCCGGCACGCCTATGACGGCAGTCATCACGATGTCGAACTGCTTCGTCGCTGTGGCTTGCAGAAGCGTGGGAATGTTCGCGCCGGTCGCCTCGACTTCGATCCGGTCGGATTTAACCTTGCCGTTGCGGATGGCCCACATCACCGTATCGTAAACGGGATCGAGCAGATAAGCGTAAGTGACTTTCTGCTTCGATTGCGCCCGTGCGATCCAGGGCATGGCGACGAGCGCCGGCGCAGCAGCGGCGATTTTCACGAAGTCACGGCGTTTCATGCATTACTCCCCTTCACTGTGAATACGAATGGATGACGTCGCGCCTCAGGCGGCCTGCACTTCTTCCGACTCCGGCTCCATGGCGCGGAAGAGCGCATAGAGTTTCTCGCGGATCGCCGCGAGCTGCGGATCCTTCGCCGGATCGCGCGGGCGCGGCGAGGAGATCGCAATGGTCTCGATGACTTTGGTCGGCTTGTTCGACATCAACACGATCCGGTCCGCGAGGATGATGGCCTCATCGATATCGTGCGTGACGAAGAGTATGGACTTGCGCGTTTCCTGCCAGATGCGGATGATTTCGCTGCGCAGGCGACGCCGGGTGTTCGGATCGAGCGCCGAGAAAGGCTCGTCCATCAGCACAATGGACGGATCGACGGCGAGCGCGCGCGCGATGGCGACACGCTGACGCTCGCCGCCCGAAAGCATCAGCGGATATTTTTTTGCCGAAGCGGCGAGGCCCACAAGATCGAGCAGTTGCATGGCCTTGGCCTCGCGCTTCCTGGCTTCCGCCTTGCCATAACGCAGCTCCGCGCCCAGCAACACATTCGAAAGCGCATTGCGCCAGGGCGCGAGTCGGGGCGACTGAAAGACGAAGGCAATCTCTTTCCAGCCCTCGCCTGGAGGCTGTCCGTTTACGCGCACCATGCCTGCAGCAGGCGCAAGAAGATCGCCGATGATGCGCAACGAGGTGGACTTGCCGCAACCCGATGGTCCGAGCAGGCAAACGAATTCGCCGTCCCCGACCGTGAAGTCGACGCCATCGTAGATCTTCTCGGCGCCGAAGGAGATTTCGACGCCTTCGAATTCAATCGCTTCAGCCATGATCGTCCGCGGGAACATGCGGGACCTGCCCGCCGGATTGCCTTGGCACAATAACCATGCAATCGAAGCCAAGCCAAGTTGGGCAGGCGAGATTGCTTGCCGAAGATCGCCCGCGGAGGAAAGAATGAGCGCCGCCGACCAAAGCGCCCCTGTCGCAACCATCACAACCGGATCATTGCGCGGCGAGCGCCGGCAGAATGTCCTCGCCTTCCATGCGGTCCCCTATGCTGCGCCCCCGATTGGCAATCTTCGCTTTGGGCCGCCGCAGCCTGTCCGGGAATGGACGGGCATCCGCGATGCGACCTTGCGTGGACCCAGCGCTCCGCAAGGACCATCTCGCCTCGACGCGGTTATGGGCATCTCGCAATTTGCCCAGAATGAGGATTGTCTCACGGTTTCCGTCTGGACCCCCGCCATCGATGACAAGCGCCGTCCCGTCTTCTTCTGGCTGCATGGCGGCGCCTACCAGAGCGGCGGCGGCAATCAGGTTTTCTATGACGGCGGCAACTTGGCCGCGGCGGGAGACATGGTCGTCGTCAGCGTGAACTATCGCCTCGGCGCGCTCGGCTATCTCTATGTTCCCGGCGCAGAAGCGCCCGCCAATCGCGGCCTGCTCGACCAGATGGCGGCGCTGCAATGGGTGCACGACAATATCGCAGCTTTCGGTGGCGACCAGGACAATATCACCGTTGCCGGCCAGTCCGCGGGCGGCGGTTCGACTTTTGCGCTGCTGAGCGTGGCGCAGTCGCGACGGCTCATCAAGAACGCCGTGCTGCAAAGCGCGCCCGCCGTCATGCTGACGAGGGAAAAGGCCGAGGCCTATTCCGCGCGCTACCACGAAATCGCCGGCGTCAGGCAAGGCGATCTCGCATCCCTGCGCGCTCTGCCCGCTACGGAAATCGTCGCAGTCCAGCGCAAGCTGCAGATGGAAATCGCGACCAAGGATGCGCGCAGCATCGCCTTTCAGATGACGGCGGGCGTTTCGCCGTTTGAAGTGGATATGAAGAACATCTTCGAGCGTGGCGACGCGAAGCATATTCCCCTGTTGATTGGCTCCACGCTGGACGAAGGCCATGCCTGGATGGCGCAGGACGAAGGTCTGCGTGCACAGGACAGTTTCGAAGCAGTGCTGCCCATCGCGCGCGCGGCCTTCAACGAGGACGGCACAGGTCTTCCGCCGGATCGCAAGACCGCAGCGAAGAAGCCATGGGAATTGCTTTCGGCGATCCTAACTTGGGTGACGTTCGAGAAAACGGCTTTGAAATATGCCGGCGCGCATATGCAGAACGGCGGCAAGAGCTACGTCTATCGCTTCGACTGGCGGCCGACGTCGGATGCACGCTTTGGCGCATGCCATTGCATCGAAATTCCCTTCATGTTCGACAATCTGGAGTTCTGGCCCGAGGCGGCGATGGTGGCGGGCTGCGATCCCAAAGCCTTCCGCAAGCTGGCGACGGCCACGCGCGACAGCTGGATCGCCTTCGCCCGCACGGGAAATCCGCAGACGCCGGCGCTCCCGCAATGGCCGCATTGGGCGCCGGGCCATCGCGACGTAATGCTGTTCGACGACGAAATCCAAGCCGTTTCAGCGCCTTCCGTCTGAAGTCCGCGAGGCGTTATTAGCCGGGGAGGCCTGAGTAAGGCAGCCCGTCAGCGGCTTCGCGCCCATTTAGTTTGAACCTAAAATATTTAAGCTTGATATTTCGTAGCCGTTTTTGCATACTGCGTTCACACCTCCGCGGGGGAATGCGCCATGAAAGTATTGTGTCTGGGCGGCGGGCCGGCAGGTCTCTACTTCGCGATCTCCATGAAATTGCGCGACAGCGCGCATGATGTGACGGTCCTCGAACGCAATCGTGCCAACGACACCTTCGGCTGGGGCGTCGTGCTCTCCGACGATGCGCTGAGCCGGATGCAGAAAAACGATCCCGTCAGTACGCAAGCCATCCGCAGCCATTTCGCCTATTGGGATGACATCGCCGTCGTGCGTGGCGATGAACGCACGGTATCCGGCGGCCACGGCTTTGCGGGCATCGGACGTAAGCAAATCCTCATCCTGTTGCAGGCCCGCGCCCGAGAACTCGGCGTCAATCTGCGCTTTGAAACGGATTTCAAGTCCGCCAGCGAATACAAAAAGGAATACGATCTCGTCGTCGGTTGCGACGGCATCAATTCTCTGGTGCGGCGCGAATTCGCCGATGTTTTCAAGCCCGACATCGACACGCGCCTGTGCAAATTCATCTGGCTCGGCACGCATCAGAAGTTCGACGACGCCTTCACCTTCATTTTCGAAAAGACCGAGCACGGCTGGGTCTGGGCGCATGCCTATCAATTCGATAAGGATACCGCGACCTTCATCGTCGAATGCCTCCCGGAGACATGGGACCGCTTCGGCTTCGAACGCATGTCGAAGGAGGAAAATGTCGCGGCATGCGAGCGCATCTTCGCAAAACATCTGAGCGGCCATAGCCTCATATCGAATGCAGCACACCTGCGCGGTTCAGCGGTGTGGATTCAGTTTCCGCGCGTACTCTGTGAGCGCTGGTATCATGAGAATGTGGTGCTCATGGGCGATGCCGCGGCGACAGCGCATTTCTCGATCGGTTCCGGTTCGCGCCTTGCCTTCGACAGCGCTATCGCGCTGGCCGAATATATTCATTCGGAACCGACGATGGAGAAAGCCTTCGAACGCTATCAGGCCGAGCGGCGGCTCGAAGTCCTGCGTCTGCAATCTGCCGCGCGCAATTCGCTGGAATGGTTCGAGGAAGTCGAACGCTATCTGCCGATGCCGCAGCGCCAGTTTGCCTACTCTCTGTTGACGCGCAGCCAGCGCATCTCGCACGAGAATTTGCGCCTGCGCGATCCCAAATGGCTGCGCGAAACCGAAGACTGGTTTCAGCTGGCGGCGGGCGGGGAGAAGGGCCGCGCGCCGATGTTCGCGCCGTTCAAACTGCGCGACATGAACCTCGTCAATCGCGTCGTGGTATCGCCCATGGCGCAATATAAAGCCATCGATGGCTGCCCGACCGACTGGCACTTTGCGCATTATGCCGAACGCGCCAAGGGCGGCGCCGGACTTCTCTATACCGAGATGACCTGCGTCTCTCCAGAAGGTCGCATCACGCCGGGCTGCCCCGGCCTTTATGCGCCCGGGCACGAGGTGGCATGGAAGCGTCTCGTCGATTTCGTACATGCGGAAACGCCGGCGAAGATCTGCTGCCAGATCGGTCATTCCGGCCGCAAGGGCTCGACCCAACTCGGCTGGGAAAAGATGGACGCGCCGCTTGCAAGCGGCAACTGGCCAGTGCTTTCGGCTTCAGCGATCCCGTGGTCGCCGGGCAATGCCATTCCCAGGGCGATGGATCGCAACGACATGGATGCCGTGATGGCGCAATTCGTGGCGGCTGCGAAAATGGCCGAGCGCGCAGGCTTCGACATGATCGAGTTGCACGCGGCGCACGGTTACCTCATCTCCAGTTTCATTTCGCCGCTTTCGAACAGGCGCGATGACACCTATGGCGGCTCGCTTGAAAATCGCATGCGTTTTCCGCTGGAAGTATTTGCGGCCATGCGCACCGTCTGGCCTGCGAAAAAGCCTATGTCCGTGCGCATATCCGCGAGCGACTGGATTGGCGAAGACGGCGTAACACCGCTGGAAGCCGTCGAAATCGCGCGCATGTTCAAGGCATCCGGCGCCGACATTATCGACGTCTCGGCGGGCCAGACTAGCACGGATGCAAAGCCCGTTTATGGGCGCATGTTCCAGACTCCTTTCTCCGATCAAATCCGCAATGAAGCCGGCATCGCGACCATGGCCGTCGGCAACATCTACGAAGCCGACCATGTGAATTCCATTCTCATGGCGGGGCGCGCCGATCTCGTTTGCCTCGCGCGGCCGCACCTCGCCGATCCCTACTGGACGCTGCATGCCGCATTGCAACTCGGCGACCACGCAACGCAATGGCCTCTGCCCTATCTCGCCGGGCGCGATCAGGCGCAGCGTCTCGCCAGCCGCGCTCAAGAAAACTACAGGGTATGACGATGGCCCTTGAAGGAAAACGTGTGCTGGTCACGGGCGGCGGCTCCGGCCTCGGCGCCGATCTCGCGCGCGGTTTTGCCGAAGCGGGCGCGAATGTCATCATATCGGGGCGACGCGTTTATGCGCTGGAACAGGTCGCCGCCGCGCACGAACGCATCGGTCATGTCGTGGCGGATGTCGCCGACGAGTCGAGCGTCATCGCGATGTACGAGAAGATCGGCGCTTGCGACATCGTCATTGCCAATGCCGGCATGGCCACAAGCGTGCCATTTACGCGGATGACCCTGAACGATTGGAACGAAATGCTGGCCGTCAATCTGACGGGCGTATTCCTGACTCTGCGCGAAGGCTTGCGCCGAATGAATGGTTGGGGCCGCCTGATATCCATTGCTTCCACCGCCGGCCTCAAGGGCTATCCCTATGTCGCGCATTACACGGCTTCGAAACACGGCGTTGTTGGCCTCACGCGCGCGCTTGCGCTGGAAGTCGCCCGCAAGGACATTACAGTGAATGCCCTCTGCCCCGGCTTTCTCGACACGGAAATGACGGAGCGATCGATCGAAAACATCGTGCAGAAAACCGGGCGCACACGCGAAGCTGCTTTATCGGCGCTCACCGGCTCTAATCCTCAGGCGCGTCTGGTTTCGCCAGCGGAAGTGACTGCGGCGGCGCTCTGGCTTTGCGGTCCGAACTCCGACTCCATCAACGGGCAAGCAATCGCCATAGCCGGAGGCGAAATATGAAAAAGCCTTCGCGCGCCACTAGCCTTTCGAAGCGCCGGCTGCGCAACTGGATCAATCTGATCGGCGTGACGCGCAGGACGGAGAACCATCTGCGCGAATATCTTCGCGTGCATCATGCAACGACCTTGCCGCGATTCGATGTGATGGCCGCGCTCTGGCGCAAACCCAAAGGCGTGACCATGACCGAGCTCAGCCGAATGCTGCTGGTCTCCAACGGAAACTCGTCCACGGTCGTCGATCGTCTCGTCAGGGAGGGATTGGCGAAACGCATGCCTTCGGAAAGAGACCGCCGCACGATTTACGTGGCGCTGACGCCTGAGGGTACCGCGCAATTCGCGACAATGGCCGAGGGCCACGAAGCCGAAGTCGATCGCCTCTTTGCAAATCTCGATGCAAACGATCTCGACCAACTCGATGAAATTCTCTCGCGCGCCAACGACAAGGCGCAATCCTTAGGAGCCGCCGCGTGACCTCCCTCGCCAAACTCGAGCCGAAGCATTTTCTCTGGAGCGCCGAAGGCGGGATCGCGACAATCCGCCTCGATCGGCCCGACCGAAAGAATCCCCTTACCTTCGACAGCTATGCCGAATTGCGCGATACCTTTCGCGCGCTCGCATATGCGGACGATATCGACGTCGTCATTTTTGCTTCAAACGAAGGGAATTTCTGCTCCGGCGGCGATGTGCACGACATCATCGGTCCGCTGACGAAGATGAACATGAAAGAATTGCTGGCCTTCACGCGCATGACCGGCGATCTCGTAAAAGCGATGATCGGATGTGGAAAGCCAATTATCGCTGCCGTGGACGGCATCTGCGTCGGCGCGGGCGCGATTATCGCCATGGCGTCCGATCTGCGGCTCGCGACGCCGCGCGCGCAGGCAGCCTTTCTCTTCACACGCGTCGGCCTTGCCGGTTGCGACATGGGCGCTTGCGCGATGCTGCCGCGCATCATCGGCCAGGGCCGCGCAGCGGAACTTCTCTACACCGGGCGTAGCATGAGCGCCGCGGAGGGCGAGCGTTGGGGATTCTGGAATACATTGCATGAGCCGGAGGCGCTTGAAACCGCAGCTCTCGCGCTTGCAAGTCGTATTGCATCGGGCCCCACTTTCGCTCACGGCATGACGAAAACGCAGCTCAACCAGGAATGGAACATGGGCCTCGAACAGGCAATCGAAGCCGAGGCGCAGGCGCAGGCGATCTGCATGCAGACCAGGGATTTCGAACGCGCCTACGTCGCCTTCGCTTCGAAGCAAAAACCGGTTTTTGAAGGCAACTGACATGGCCGATCGCTCCTTCCTCGACTGGCCTTTCTTCGATGATCGTCATCGCAGGCTCGCAAGCGAACTCGACGGCTGGTGCGCAAAGAACCTGCCGGTTGATCATCACGATGTCGATGCCGCCTGCCGCAACCTCGTAACAATGCTCGGCGATGGCGGCTGGCTCGAATGCACGGGCGCGCAGGCCGGCGAAAAGCTCGATGTCCGCACGCTCTGTATCATGCGCGAGACACTGGCGCGCCATGACGGCCTCTCTGATTTCGCTTTCGCTATGCAAGGCCTGGGCACAGGCGCGCTGACGTTATTTGGGACAGATGCACAACGCGCATGGCTCGACAGGACGCGCGCCGGCAGGGCGATCTCGGCGTTTGCCCTGACAGAGCCGGGCTCGGGTTCCGATGTCGCCAGCACCACGAGCACGGCAACGCTCGCAGGCGACCATTACATCCTGCGCGGCGAGAAAACCTATATCTCGAACGGCGGCATTGCCGATCTCTATGTTGTCTTCGCCAGAACAGGCGAGGCGCCGGGCGCACGCGGCCTTTCGGCCTTCCTTTTGCCCGCGGACATGCCGGGGCTCGAAATCGTCGAACGCATCGAAGTGGTTGCGCCACATCCCCTTGCGCATCTGCGTTTCAACGATATTCGCCTGCCGCGTGAGGCGCTGATCGGCAAGTCAGGGGAAGGCTTCAAGCTGGCGATGTCGGTGCTTGATGTCTTCCGCCCGACTGTCGGCGCAGCAGCGCTCGGCTTTGCGCGTCGCGCGCTGGACGAAGCATTGATGCGCGTGCGCGAACGCAAGATCCAGGGCGCGCCGCTCGCAGACTTGCAGATGGTGCAAGGCCACATCGCCGACATGGCGCTCGATATCGACGCCTCGGCCCTGCTGGTCTATCGCGCGGCCTGGATGAAGGACATGGGCGCTGCGCGTATCACGCGCGAGGCCGCAATGGCGAAACTGCATGCGACGGAAGCCGCGCAACGCGTCATCGATTCCGCGGTTCAGCTATTCGGCGGCGATGGTGTGCGCAAGGGATTTGTCGTCGAGAGCCTTTATCGCGAAATTCGCGCCCTGCGCATTTACGAAGGCGCCAGCGACGTGCAGAGAATAGTGATTGCACGCGCCGCGCTGGCAGGAGGCTGACATGGCGAGCCCGCACGAAATTCTGCACCCCGCAAACTGGAAACCAGCGCGCGGCTATGCCAATGGCGTCGCGGCGTCCGGCCGGATGATATTCTGCGGCGGTCTCATCGGCTGGAATGCAGATCAGCAGTTCGAAAGCGACGACTTTGCGCAGCAGACCGCACAGGCCTTGCGCAATATCGTGGCTGTGCTGGCCGAAGCCGGCGCAAAGCCAGAACATCTCGTGCGCCTCACCTGGTATGTAACCAGCAAGCGCGAGTATCTCGATAGTCTGCCGGAACTTGGCCGCGCCTATCGCGAAATCATCGGGCGGCACTTTCCGGCGATGGCGCTGGTGCAGGTCGTGGCGCTTGTCGAAGATCGCGCCAAGGTGGAAATCGAAGCAACTGCAGTCGTTCCGCACGAACAGGTTTAATCGCCATAGTACAATCGAGGGGATGAACATGCTGGGTCCATCAGCGCATGTCGACACATTCACCCGCGACAATCTTCCGCCACTCCATCTTTGGCCCGACATAAATCTCGGCGCTTTTCGATATCCCGATCATCTCAACGCAGCCGTCGAACTCACCGACCGGATGGTCGAAAAAGGCTTTGGCGACAATACGGCGCTCATCGGCAACGGACGTCAGCGCACATACAAGGAGCTTGCCGACTGGAGTAACCGCATCGCCAATGCGCTCGTCAACGATTACGGCGTGAAACCGGGCAATCGTGTGCTCATCCGCTCCGCCAACAATCCCGCGATGGTGGCCTGCTGGCTGGCAGCCACGAAAGCCGGGGCGGTGGCTGTCAACACGATGCCAATGCTACGTGCGGGTGAGCTGACGAAAATCGTCGACAAGGCGCAGATTACACACGCGCTCTGCGATACTCGACTGATGGAAGAACTTGTAGGCTGCGCCAAGGAAAGCGCCTTTCTCAAGACTGTCGTCGGCTTCGATGGAACCGCCAACCACGATGCAGAACTCGATCGCGCCGCTTTGTCGAAGCCTGTGAAATTCAATGCGGTCCTGACTGGCCGCGACGATGTCGCTTTGCTCGGTTTCACGTCCGGCACGACTGGCGAGCCCAAGGCAACGATGCATTTTCATCGCGATCTGCTCATCATTGCGGACGGCTATGCGAAGGAAGTGCTGAACGTGACACCGGACGATGTCTTCGTCGGGTCGCCGCCGCTCGCGTTCACATTCGGCCTCGGCGGTCTCGCGGTATTTCCGTTGCGCTTTGGAGCTGCGGCGGCCTTGCTCGAGAACGCCTCGCCGCCGAACATGATCGAACTGATCCAGCGCTACAAGGCGACGGTCTGCTTCACCGCGCCCACAGCCTATCGCGTCATGTTGCGCGCGATGGAGGAAGGCGCCGATCTCTCCTCGCTACGGGCCGCCGTATCCGCAGGTGAAACCCTGCCCGCGCCCGTTTACGAAGAATGGATGCAACGCACCGGCAAGCCCATGCTCGACGGCATCGGCTCTACGGAAATGCTGCACATCTTTCTCACAAACCGCTTCGGCGATCACAGGCCGGGCTGCACAGGAAAGCCAGTGACGGGCTATGAAGCGCGTATCGTCGACGAAAGCGGCAAGGAAGCGCCGCGCGGCGAAACCGGACGCCTTGCCGTGCGCGGCCCCACAGGCTGCCGCTATCTCGCCGACGACAGACAACAGAAATATGTGGTCGACGGCTGGAATCTCACCGGCGACAGCTTTTGGCAGGACGACGACGGCTATTTCCACTTCGCCGCGCGCTCCGACGACATGATCATCTCAGCGGGCTACAACATCGCTGGGCCTGAGGTTGAGGCAGCGCTTCTCTCCCATCCCGATGTTCACGAATGCGCCGTGATAGCCGCGGACGATGAAGACCGCGGCCAGATTGTCGAGGCGCATGTGGTCCTCGCCGCCGGCGCGACAGGCGATGCGCTGATGGTGAAGCTGTTGCAGGATCACGTGAAGAAAACGATCGCGCCCTACAAATATCCAAGACGCATCGTCTTCACGGACGCTTTGCCAAAGACCGCAACAGGCAAGATCCAGCGCTTTCGCCTGCGCAGTTCGACATAACCTTATCCGCCACAGCAGGCCGGCATGGCCAGCCGTCCTCCTGCCGCCTTGCGAATGCGTGCGGAGGATTCCTTCGCCTTCGCAACGATAGCGGCGACGTCGTAACCCACAAGCTTTCCGCCTTTCTTCACGTAGCGCCCGTCGACAAGGACCGTATCGACATTTTGCGGCGTCGCCGACATCACGACAGTCGCTTCGATATTGCCCATGGGCGCGGTGTTCACGTCGTTCGTGCGAATGAGAACGAGATCGGCGCGCTTGCCGGGCGTCAGCGAACCCGTGATGTCGCCGAGCCCCAGCGCTTTGGCGCCGTTGATCGTGCCCATGGCCAAGACTTCGGAAAAGCCGAGCGGATTTTGCTTCTCGGTCGGCGTACCGCGCCAGGGAATCGTGAGGTTCCAGGCAAAGCGCATATTTTCGAGCATGTTCGGCGGCGCGATGGAGGTCGCATCGGAAGATAGGGAAATCAGCAGACCGGACCGGCGCATGCGCATCAGCGCGTCGCGCGCGTCGCCCGCGAGGCCAAGTCGCAACTCCGAATGCGTGGCGTAGCTCAGCGGCGTGCCCGTGCGCACCATCGCTGCATAGTCCTCATCCGCGCCGGGTAAATAATGGCAGATCAGGAAGTCCGGCCCGAGATAACCGCGCTTTTCATAATCGGTGGCCGACATGCGGTTGGGCGGCGCCTGGCCTGCATGAACGGAGATCGCCAGCTTGCGCTCTTTCGAGGCCGCAACATCGCGATGAAAAATGTCTTCCGTCGCCTGGCCGATACCGCGCAGGTTGACGCCGAGATTTACGAGCCCCTCGAATGGCGATTTCGTCCCGAACCATTCGCTACGCACGCGCTCGATATCCTTGAAATCCAGCGGCACGTCGCGCGCAAGGCCATCGATATGACCATAGGAATAGCGCGCCCGGATTCGCGAATCTCTATGCGCGCGAAGCTCTGCATCCGCATGCGCCGGCGAACGCACGTTATGAGCCCAGTTATGAACCGTTGTGACGCCGTTGTTGGCGAGTTCGGCCATCGCCAGCATGATGCTGTTGTAAAAATCCTCTTCGGAAAAATGCTTGGCCGTCGCCGCCTTGGCGGGAAAATATTCGAAGCCGTCGGCGAGGTAATTCCGGCCGAGCGCGCTCCACATGTGGTAATGCGTATCGACGAAACCGGGCATGACGATCATGTCCTGCGCATCGATGACTTCTGCGCCGGGTGCGGAGATGTTTTCTCCGACCGACTCTATGACGCCATTGCGCACCAGAACGTCGGCGCGCGGCATGACGCCGAGTTTCGCATCCATCGATATGACGGCCGCATTCTTGATGAGAATGATACCGCGCGCGCTCGGCGAAGCATCGCTCATACCTTGCGCGATTGCATTCGCGATGAAGTCCGAGGGAAGCGCGCAACCGCAAGCTGCCGCTAATCCGAAACCGCGAGCAAATGAACGACGTGTCAACATGTGCGCCTCGTCAAGCTGGAGCCGGGAGTGAAAGGTTAGCCGTCAATGCGCAACACGGCAAGCAGTCCGCGTGCCGGATCGGGAGATGCAGTTCTTGCGTCATGTGTTAAAAGCGTCTGGATGGAGAGGAGCATCTTATGAAAGACGTGTTCAAACCGCTTCTGGCTGCAGCGCTATTGGCCTTGCCCGTTCCGGCTTCGGCGCAAAACTATCCGTCGCGAACCATCAAATTCGTCGTGCCATTTCCTGCCGGCGGCCCGGCAGACACCATTGGCCGCGTCATCGCCGAAAAACTCGGCGGTCAGATCGGACAACCTGTCGTGATCGAAAACCGTGCCGGGGCGGGCGGCGTTACTGGCGTTGCGGCCGTCGCGAAAGCCGATCCGGACGGTTACACAATCGGCATCGGCAGTGCGGGCGCGCTCGCGATCAACGTCGCGCTGCAGGAAAAGATGCCCTACGATCCGCTTAAGGATTTGACGCTCATCACGCAGGCTGTCTCTGCGCCCGAACTTTTCGTGGTCAGCCCGACTTTGAAGCTGAACACGCTGAAGGAATTCGTGGACCGCGCAAAAGCAGAACCGGGCAAGCTCAATTTTGCTTCGACGGGCGCCGGCAGTATGCCGCATCTGGCCGGCGAACTCCTGAAACTGAAAGCGCAAATCGACCTCGTCCATGTGCCCTATGCGGGCGCGGCCCCGGCCGTGAACGATCTCGTCGCCGGCCACATCAATGCGATGTTCGCCGACGTGCCGGTGCTTCTCGGCGCAGTGCAATCCGGCAAATTGAAAGCCCTCGCTGTCGGCAGCAAGTCGCGCGTTTCTGTACTCCCGGACGTACCCACCACAGCTGAAGTCGGGCTACCGGAGGTCGAGGCCGACAACTGGTATGGCATCGTCGCGCCGGTACGCCTGCCGGCCGATGTCGAAAAGAAGCTGCAGGAGCAAATCCTGATGGCCCTGCGATCCGAGGATGTGAAAGGCCGCCTTGGAAAGCAGGGCATTGGCGTTGTCGCCAATTCGACGGAAGACTTCCGCAAATATGTTGCTGCGGAAACGGCGCGCTGGACGCAGATCGTCAAGGACGGAAATATCCGCATGAAATGAGCGTTGCCAGCGCTTGCAAAAAAAAGACGTCGCTCCAAAATAAATGGAGCGGAACATTGGTCCCGCTCCAGTCATTTTTATTTCCGAACTGATTATTCTGCGGCTTGCCGGGTCATCGCCTGTTCGGCCTCGTAGGCCGCCATGAAAGCGCGGCGCGCGTGATGCAGCGCATTGTCCGCCTTGATGTTCAGCAGCGGGCGATGGGGATCGAGATCGATGCGCGCCTGCTGGTTCGCCATGATATCGACGTCTTCCACGAAGGTCGGATAGATCTCCTGGTACATGTCTTCCGTCGCCTGCGGATCGTCGGTGCGATAGCCATTGGCGGTCGACCAGAAATAATACGACCTGTTTTCCGTCGCCGGCGTGATCGCGTGGAAAAGGCGCAGATGGAAGCCTTCCTGATTGCGATTTTCCCGTGCGCCCTTGCCGAGTTCGAGGGCGCCCGACCATTGCAGCACCAGCCCCGGCAGCACGTATTCGAATTCCTGCCAGCGATCGACCTTGCCCTTGAAGCCAGCGCCCTTCACATAGGTCGGCGGCGGCACGGAATCGAGCATCCAGCGGACATATTTGCAGCCGCGCTCCGTGCGCACCGTGTTCATCTCTGCATTCACATGCGCGCGCGGATTTCCGCCGATCGTCTTCGTGTGTACGTAGCCGAGATGGGTGAGGTCCATCAGGTTGTCGATCATCATGAGATAATTCGCATGGATCGGCATGCAGGCCTTGCGATGCGGCAGCGGCGTCGCGCCGCCCTTGTGGAAGGGCCAGTCGACGATCTGGCTTTCGTCCGCAAGCTTGGGATCGCCCATCCAGATCCAGACGATTTCGTGCCGCTCGACGACGGGATAGTATTTTACTTTGGCCATGGGCGGGATTGCGTCCTGGCCGGGAATTTCGACGCACTCGCCTTTGCCGTTGAAGACGAGGCCGTGATAACCGCATTGCAATCCGGTCTCGATCACCTTGCCGTCGGTTAGCGCTGCGCCACGATGACAGCAGCGATCCTCGATCGCACACACTTTGCCGGACGCATCGCGAAAGAAGGCGATCGGCTCGTCCATGATCGTGCGGGCGAGCAGACCTTTTTCGAGTTCGTCGTCGAAAAGCGCCACGTACCATGCATTGCGCAAATAGGGTGCATTCGCAGATTCACGCGCCATGTTTTCCTCCTCCGGCCCGGCCAGACTTTGCTAAAATGAGGCAAGGCAATCTATGCCATATCAATGATACGCGCCTGCCGAACGCGAGGCAACCGGCTCGCAGCTCTTGCTGCAGCGCAACGCCGGCCGCACCGCCCGTCATACCCCGAGGTAGGTTTCCTGCACCGACGGGTCCGACATCAGCTGCGCAGTCGTCCCGCTCCAGACGATCTCGCCACGCTCCAGCACATAGTGGCGATCGGCCAGCGCGCACAGCGCCTCGAGTTCCTTGTCGATGACGAGAATGGAGAGGCCCGTTTTCTTCAATTCGTTCAGGCGCGCCCAGATTTCCTCGCGAATGACCGGCGCGAGACCTTCTGTCGCTTCGTCCAGTACGAGAAGCCGGGGATTGGTCATCAGGGCGCGGCCGATGGCGAGCATTTGCTGTTCGCCGCCAGAAAGCTGGGTGCCAGCGTTGTTGCGCCGTTCGCCAAGGCGCGGGAAGAAATCGATCACGCGTTCGAACGTCCAGCGCTCGTTGCCCCATGTCCGGTCGATGAAGGCCATCTGCAGATTTTCGCGCACCGAGAGATTGGGAAATATCTGCCGCCCTTCGGGCACCAGCCCCATTCCGAGCCGCGCGATTTCATAGGAAGGGCTGCGCTCCGATCTCTTGCCGGCAAAAGTGATTTCGCCGGCCGTCGCGCGCACGAGCCCGAACAGCGCTCGCACCGTCGTCGTCTTGCCCATGCCATTGCGACCTAGCAGCGTGACGACTTCGCCTTCGCCAATACCGAAAGTCAGGCCGAAGAGAACCTTCGCATGTCCGTAGCCAGCTTCGAGGTTGCGCACGTCGAGCAGCATGCGTCAGCCTCCGTGGCCGAGATAGGCGGCCTTGACCGCCGGATCGTTGCGTATCTCTTCCGGCGAGCCCGTCGCAATGGTACGCCCGGCAACGAGCACGCTGATGCGATCGGCGAGCGCGAATACGGCGTCCATGTCGTGCTCGACCAGCAAGATCGCGTAATGCTTTTTCAAATTGGCGAGCACCTGCGTCATGCGCTGGCCTTCCTGCCGGCCCATGCCGGCCATGGGCTCGTCCAGCAAAAGGAGCTGCGGCTTCATCGCCAGCGCCATGGCGAGTTCGAGCTGCCGCCGCTCGCCATGCGAGAGATCCTCTGCATAAATATCGGCGCGATGGGCGATGCCGATCTGGTCCATGGCCTCGCGCGCCGGACCCAGAAGCTCAGAGTCATCCCATGCGGAGCCGAAGAATCTGAAACTGTGCCCCTGCTGCGCCTGCACGGCGAGCGCGACATTCGCCAGCACTGTGAATTGCGGAAAGATCGATGTGATCTGGAAGGAGCGCGCAATACCAAGATGCGCGCGCCGATGCGCGGGCTCGCGCGTGATGTTCTTGCCGTTGAAGAAGATCGCGCCGCCGTCGGGCGACAACTCGCCCTGCAATTGCGCTATGAGCGTCGTCTTGCCCGCGCCGTTCGGCCCGATCACTGCATGTGTTTCGCCAGCCATCACATCGAGCGACAGATCGTTGGTCGCAACGAGACCGGCGAAGCGTTTTTGCAGCGCCTTGATTTCGAGAATGGGCGTCGCCATCAGTGCGCTCCCGTCGGCCGGTCGCGCACGAAGAGACCCGCGAGCCCGCCCTGCAGGTAAACGACGATGAGAATGACGATCAATCCAAACGGCATCTGCCAGTATTGCGTGTAGTTCGGCAGCAACGCTTCCAGCAAGACAATGACGACAGCGCCGAGCACGGCGCCCCAGACGCGTGTCATACCGCCGAGAACGGCCATGACGACGAAATCGGCCGCGCGTATCCACGAGAGATCGGCTGGGCTGACGAATTGCTGCCCTGCCGCCCATAGCCCGCCCGCGAGCCCTGTGATCGCGCCGGAAATGACGAAGGCCGCGAGCTTGTAACGCAACGGCGAAACGCCGAGCGCCACGACACGCCGCTCGTTTTGCGCCGTCGCCCGCAGGATGATGCCGAAACGGCTATTCACAAGCCGCCAGAAAAGCAGCATGACTGCGACGAGAACCGCGAGCGACACATAATAGAACGTGACACGCTTCGTGATGTCGAAGCCCGCGAAGGACAGCGAAGCGAGAATCTGCTGGCCATCCTCACCGCCGTATTTCTGCAGCGCGACAAAGAAGTAATAGAGCATCTGGTTGAAGGCCAGAGTGATCATGATGAAATAGGCGCCGCTCGTGCGCAGCGATACCGCGCCCGACA
Source organism: uncultured Hyphomicrobiales bacterium (assembly GCA_903847605.1). Lineage (GTDB taxonomy): Bacteria > Pseudomonadota > Alphaproteobacteria > Rhizobiales > Beijerinckiaceae > Terripilifer. Next base: position 135,999 of record CAINED010000033.1, read on the forward strand.
GCAGCGCGACCAGCGCAGTCACCACGATCGCCAGCGGTATCGTGATCGCAAGATTGGATGTGCCGGGAAATATCCACAGGGGAGCCCCGTCGAAATCGTGAACGGCGAGTATCGCAACAACATAGGCGCCAACGCCAAAGAGACCCGCATGCATCATGCTGACGAGGCCGCCGAAACCGAGCACAAAATTCAGCGCGACCGCGACGATGGCGAAGATCAGGACACGCGTGAAGAGACGGATGAGAAACGGGTTGTCGAACATCGCCGAAAGGGTCGGCACGAGCGCAAGGAGCGCAATGCACACGATGGCGGGCCAGGCGCCGCGCAGCAGCGTGCCCGTTGCATTGCCGGCGTTGGGTTGAGTTTCAGGCATGGACGGGGAACAGTCCTTTGGGCCGCCAGGCGAGGATGACCGCCATCAGCATGAAGATGACCATGCTGCCGAGCGCCGGCGGCAGGAGAACGCGTCCGAACGTGTCGACGATGCCGATCATCAGCGCCGCCACGAATGCGCCGCGGATCGAGCCGATGCCGCCGATCACGGTGACGACCAGCGCGAGAATGAGCACGGGATCGCCCATGCCCACCTGCACGGAGGAAATCGAACCGGTCATCAGTCCGGCAAGGCCGGCAAGCGCCGCGCCAGCGGCGAAGACGAGCGAGAAGATCAGTCCGACATCGACGCCAAGCGCCGAGGCCATCGGGCGGTTCGACGCGCCGGCGCGGATCCACATGCCGATACGCGTATGCACGACGACATAATAGAGGCCGAGCGCCACCAGGAGTCCGACGGCGAGAATGAGCAGGCGGAAGGTTGGATACTGCACGTCGCCGAAAAGATTGATCGATCCGGCAAAGGCCTGCGGCAATCGGAATTGCACGGGCACGACGCCCCAGATCAGCCGGACGATATCGTTGAAAACGAGAATCAGGCCGAATGTGACGAGCACCTGATCGAGATGGCTGCGCGAATAAAAGCGCCTGAGCACCAGCAGTTCCAGCACATAGCCGACGAAGGCCGTAATCACCATGGCAAGCACGGCGGCCAGCAGATAGTTGTTCGTCCACTTGATGAAGGCTGTCGCCAGAAAAGCGCCGAGCATGAACAGCGCGCCATGCGCGAGATTGATGAGGTTCATGATACCGAACACCAGCGTCAGTCCAGCGGAGATGAGAAACAGCATCACGCCGAACTGGATGCCGTTCAGCATCTGCTCGATAAACAGGCTTGCGCTCATTTGCGTCGATCCCGGCCATACCGGAAACGCTGGGTCTCCGGCCAGCCTTTCAGAGCATCGCGCGAACCACCGGCCCGGCTTTCGCGAATGCGACGCTCAACACCATAGAGTCGATCGGCTCATGTGCGATCGGATGTTAACAGCCAATCGCAAGCCGATCCGGAGTCGCAAGCTTATTTCAGCGGCGGCATCTTGCAGTCGCTGCCATAGGCGTCCGCGAGATCCTTCATGATCGTGCCGCGGAATCCCGCAACGGTGCGGCCTTTCGCATCTTTCTCGATCTGGACGAGATAGTAGTCCTGGATCGGAAACTGGTTCTTGTTGAACTTGAAATTGCCGCGCACGGCCTCGAATTTCACGTTCGCCATCGCCTTGCGGAAAGCGTCCTTGTCCTCGACTTTGCCGCCGATGGAATTCAATGCCGCGAGGATCGCGCGCGCGGTATCATAGGAAGCCGACGCGAAGCCCGAGGGAATGCGCTTGTATTCCTTCTCGAAGTCTTCGACGAAACGCTTGTTGGCGGCGTTGTCGAGGAATTCGCTCCACAACGCGCCGGTGTACATGCCGATCGCGGCGTCGCCGATCGCCGGCAGCGTCGTCTGATCGACCGTTCCCGCGCCGGTGAACAGCGGAATCTGCGACATCATGCCGGCCTGCGCATATTGCTTGACGAAATTGATGCCCATGCCGCCCGGATAGAAGATGACGACTGCATCGGGCTTGGCCGCGCGCACCTGCGCAATTTCGGCCGAGTAATCGAGTTGCCCGAAGCTCGTATAGACTTCAGCCGCCAGCCCGTCCTTGTAGTAGCGCTTGTAGCCTGAGGCCATATCCTTGCCCGCCGGATAGTTCGGCGCAAGGAAATAGACTTTCTTGAAGCCCTTCTCGCGCATGTGCTGGCCGAGGCCTTCAAAGTTGTTGTCGTTCTGGAACGCGACGCCGAAGAAGTTCGGGTGGCACTGACGACCGGCGAGTTGGGAAGGGCCGGCATTCGAGCTGATGTAAAATGCGCCGGCGTCGAGCACCGGCTTCACCGAAGCCAGCAGCACGTTCGAGAAGATGATGCCGGTCATCATATGGACGCGGTCGCTTTCGAGCATCTTGTCGGCGACCTGGCGGCCGACATCCGGCTTGGCCTGATCGTCGCCCCAGATCACCTCGACCTTGCGGCCCGCAACCGTATCGCCGCTGTGCTTGAGAGCGAGCTTGAAGGCGTCGACCATGTCGATGCCGATGACCGCCTGCGGTCCGGACGTCGTGGTCATGTGGCCGATCTTGATCGGCCCCTGCTGCGCGCTCGCCGTGGCGATGGCGAATACGGCGACGCCAGCCGCCAGAATGGCGGCCGAACTCTTGCTCTTCATAAATCCCTCCAACCCATGACCCCGAAAAGTTCTTCCCGAAACTCTTCGCAGGCCCCATATCGAGAGTGAAACGCCGATTTTTCAACCGGTCGATTGTTGTTATCTCAATTACGCTATCCAAAACATCCGGTGGGCACAAGCCCTTGAGGAGATATCGGGCAGGTCGAATTCAGGGCACGCCGGCCGCCTTCAGATACCTGTCGTCGACGAAACGCGCCGCCTCCGGGCGCGGCCCCTTCAACTCGCCGCTATCAGCCATGAGGGAGACCACTGCCCGCATGCCCTCCATGTTGATCTCGCCCGCTTTCGGCATCACCCCGCGATAGGGTTCGAAATAGAACTTCGCGATCTGCGCCGCGATATCCGGCGCAGCGCCGGTCGTGTCCGTGATCAACGAAACGACATCGGCGCGGTTCGCCGGATCGTTCATATAGCGATAGGCTGAGGATATGGCGCGCACGTAGCGCGTGACGACATCGGCATTGGCCGCCGCCCACGCGCGCCGCGCCGCCACAACATTGAACTGCAGCGCCGGTATGACCTGCAGGGAATCGCCGAGATTGGAATAGCCCTTTTGCACCAGCACGAGATCGTCGGGCTGACCGACCGGAACGGCGTCGCATTCGCCCTTGAGCAGGCATTGCACGCGCACCGGCGTGCCGACGAGCGTCTTCGTCTGGAAGTCGGCGGGCGTCAGCCCAGCCCCTGCAAATAATTTGACGCTGCCGATGGTGATCGTGTCGACCGGCAGCGAGAGGCCCACGGTCTTGCCTTTCAGGTCCGCCAGCGACTTGATTTCCGGCCTGGCGAGAATGGCGAAGACGGGATTGGCAAGGCCGCCGACGACCGCGACCGAATCCGATCCCGCCATGACGGCCTGTATCAGATAGGGCGTCGCCGTGTGGCTCACATCGACATTGCCCTTGTCGAGTTCAACGATCTGGTGATGCACGCCGGGCAGCGGCACGATCTTGAGGTCGATGCGCTCGCGCTCGAGAAAGCCCCGGCGCTGCGCAATATAAAGACCCAGCTGCGAAATGCTGCGCGCGGAATTGCCGATAACGCCCATGCGTAGCGGCGTGGCCTCCTGCGCCTGCGCTGGCGCGGCGACGAGCAGCGTCGACAAAATCGCGAAGCGGTAAAAGCCGAATGCCATCGACGTCCTCCCCATATGCTTTCTCGCGATCTTAGCCGCGCTCTTACCCACAGGCCAATGCGCCGCCGGAACATTCGGCACGCGCTGCCCCGCATCGAAGCATCCCGGCCAGCCTTTGTGCTTGCGATACCGCAGGCCTTGCGCCAACATGTATCAGCTATCAGACAGGCTGAGCTGAAGCTTGTTCGATCCAACGGAGGCGCGGGTGCAGTTGTTCAGACGATTGATGCTAGGTGCGGCCTTGAGCGCAACGCTCGCAGCTTCCGCGCATGCCCAACAGGATTACCCCAACCGGAACGTCCGCCTCATTGTGCCTTTCCCGGCGGCAGGCGCAACCGACATCACCGCGCGGCTCGTTGCGTCGGAACTGTCGAAGATCTGGGGCCAGACGGTCGTCGTGGAGAACCGCACAGGCGCAAGCGGCGTGATCGGCAGCGAGGCCGTCGCGCGCGCCCCCGCCGACGGCTACACGCTGCTGCTGGGGACGTTGGCCGCGAATGTCATGGCGCATCTGTTGCGCGACAAGGTTCCCTACGGCCGCGACGCCTTCATACCCGTCGCCATTCTCGGCTCGACGCCGAATCTCTTGCTGGCGAACAATTCCATCCCCGTGAAGACGCTGAAGGAGCTGACTGACTACGCCAAAGCCAATCCCGGCAAGGCGCGCTACGGTTCTGCGGGAATCGGACTCTCGGGGCATCTCGGCGTGGCGCTCTATGCCTATGAGGCGAAGATCGATCTCGTTCATGTGCCCTATCGCGGCAGCGCCCCCTCGGTGGAAGCCTTTGCGCGCGGCGAAATCGAGCTGACGCTGGCGCTGGTTCCCGAATCCATCAACACGATAAAGAGCACGCCTGGCGTCAAGCCGCTGGCGATCGCCGCCGACAAGCGCTCGGACAAGTTTCCGGATACGCCGACCTTCGCCGAACTCGGCTATCCCAAGGTGCAGGTCTATGCGCTCAGCGGATTGATGGTGGCAGCAGGAACGCCGCAGCCGATCGTCGACAAGATTTCCCGCGACACGATGAAGGCGATGCAGGAGCCTGCCGTCCGCGACAGGCTGATCAACATCGGCATTGATCCCGTCGGCTCTACGCCCGAGGCCTTCGCAAAACTTCTCAAGGAAGAATTCGAACGCTGGGAGCCTCTCATCCGCGCCAACAATATCAAGGCGGAATGAGCCGGACTGCGGCAAAGAATTACAAGGCGCGAATTCAAAGCATGTCCTGATATAGTCGCATGGCTATGCAGGATGTGCTTTTTTCCATTCTGCGACGCCGCACACAATGAGGGCAGGAATGACCAGCGATAATTTCTGGAGCAGCTATCGCACGGACGAATGGTCGGATGCGATGGTGGCCGCGATGAAACTCGGCGGCGTCGATCATCTCTTCTTCGTTTCCGGCACCGAGATCAATTTCTTTCAGGAAGCAATCGCCAAAGCCGAGGAGCGCGGCACGCCCGCTCCGCGCCTGATCACCATGGTTCATGAATCCGTTGCGTTGAATGCAGCGCTCGGCTCGGCGATGGTGACGAACAGGCCCGCGGCATCCATCGTCCATGTCGATGTCGGCACGTTTCACTACGGCGCGGCCCTGCATACGGCCTGGCGCGGCGGCTATCCCGTACTCATCATGGGTGGCACAGGACCGCGCGCCTTTCCCGGCTCCATGCCCGGCGCACGCGACTCGCTCGTGCAATGGCATCAGGAACCGCGCGACCAGAACGGCATTGTGCGCGACTTCACCAAGGCCGATCATCGCATGGAGCATCAGGACAATCCCGGCCTGATTGTCAGCCGATTGTTGCAAATCGCGAGCAGCGAAGCGCGCGGCCCCGTGTATCTTTCGATCCCCCGGGAAACCGCGATGTTGCGCACCGGCGGCGAGTCGCGCTTTGCGACAGTCGATCAACTCGGCGTCGCACGTCCTGTCGCGCCGGCGCCCGACGATGCGCGCGATATTGCGCGATGGCTCGTGAAATCGCACAACCCCCTTGTCTTCGTCGAACGCTCGGGCCGCGATCCCCAGGCGGTTGAAGAACTCGTGCGGCTCTCGGAACTGCTCGCCTTGCCTGTCGCCGAAAACGCCGGCGCCGATCGCATGAATTTTCCCCATACGCACGCGCATTTCGGCACGGGGCCACGCCCGCGCGAAGCCGACGCATTGCTGATGCTGGATGTCGTCGCGCCGTTCATTCCCGGCCGCGAGTCGCCGCCAGCGAGCGCGAAGATCGCATGGATTGGCAACGATCCCGTTCAGTCGCGCTACAAGACGATGGAATATCGCGCCGACATCTGGTCCCCGGCCAATGTCACACTCACTCTGCGCGCAATTTATGTGGAAGCGGAAAAGCTTCTCGACAAGGACGACCTCTCGCGCATCGAAACGCGGCGCGAACGCTTGCGCAAACGCAAGCAGGAGATCGAAGCTGAATATTCGGAGCAAGCCGTGCTGGCGGCAAAGCAGGGCAAGCCCAACGGGCGTTTCGTCGCGCATGAACTCGGCAAGTTGCTAACGCCGGACGCGTTGCTCCTCAATGACGCCATCAGCAATAGCGAATTCGTGCGCGCCTACGCGCGCCGCTCGCAACCCGGCACTTACTTTCGCAGCGGCGGAAGTTCCGGCGGATGGGGCTCCGGCGCATCCTTCGGCGCGAAGATCGCGGCGCCCGACCGCGACGTGGTGCTCGCCAGCGGCGACGGCTATTTCATGTTCGGCACGCCGATGGCGGCGCTCTGGGCGGCGAATTTCCACAAGGCGCCCTACCTCTCCGTCGTCTTCGTCAACGGCAGCTACAGCACCGGCACGACCGGGCTGAAAAGCCTTTATCCGCAGGGCATTGCCGTAGCGTCTGGAAACTACAATGGCGGTGTTTTCGACCCGCCGCCGGATTTCGCCAAACTCGCGGAAGCCAACGGCGGCTACGGCCGCCATGTCACGGAAACCGCCGATGTCGGACCAGCGCTGGAAGAGGGATTGCGGCAAGTGCGCAAGGGCTCGCCGGCGGTGATTGCGGTGCGCGTACCCGGCCCCGTCAGCAGTTGAAGATACTGCGTTCGCCCCGCCGATCACCATTTATGGGTTTGCGCGACGGCATATGAACCGGAGCGGCTTACCCGCAAAACAGCAAATGACATGCTTCGGATGACCGCCAATGGAACCTTGACGCCTCCGGCCCGTTGCAATCCCGACAATCCGTGCGAGGGAAATGGTGGCGGACGGCAAAGTCAAAGGCAAAGGGGTCAAAGAGCGTTTGTGGCGTTCCGATGAATCGCTTCACGATGCGCTCGTGCGGCTTGCGCGCGAAAACAGGTCGCTGACATTTTTTACGGCTTTTCTGTTCCTTCCGTTGCTCGTCACCGCGATCTACTACTCCAGCATATATTTCCTAGCTCCAAAGCATGTATCCGTCGGCATCATTGCGGGGACACCCGACGCCAAGGTTATGGAGGCAGTGCGCGATGTCTTGCCGAAAACCAAAGAGCGTATGCGTATCGAATTGAAAACCTTTGAATCGCCCAAAGCCATCACAGCCGCGCTTGAGGCGGGCAGCCTCGACATGGGCGTTTTGCGCAGCGACCTGCCATTTCCCACGAATGCGCGTTCAGTCATCAATCTACGGGAAATTTCCGTGGCGATCGCCGCCCTATCGACGGCCGAAACAAAGGACATCAGCGCCCTGGGCGGAAAGAATGTCCTGGTCGTGTCGGCGATGTCCGATGCGGAAGAATTCACTGCATCGGTTTTGCGCAATGCCGGCGTGAAGGATGCGAAAATCGGCGTTGCAAAGTCGCCGGAAGAAGCCGCGGCGCTGTTGAAGTCCGGCAAGGCCGCCGCAATAGCCATCGTCGATTCACCCGATCGCGGCTACACGCGGAGAATTTGGCGTGGCATTGCCGCCGGCGGAAAAATCGAGTTGTTGCCGATCATCGAGGTCGCCGAACTCGCCACCGCGAATCCGGGCTTTACCGAAGACAAGATTGCGGCGAAGGCGATTTCGGCAAAACCCGCTACGCCGGAAGAAGAACTCACGGTCTTGAAGTCGGGCTATCTGCTGATTGCGCGCGCTACACTCGACCGGGCCTACGTGGCGGCGCTCGCCGGTACGATGTACGCGCGCCGGATCGAGATCGCGCGCACGGCACCCACCATCAATGCGATCAAGACCATCGACAATGAATATGTAACTTCTTCGCTCATCCCGGTTCACGACGGCGCGCTCGATTATTATCGGCGCGAGCAGATGAGCTTCTACGAGCGTTACAACGATATCATCTGGCTCTTCATCTTTTACGGCGGCAGCCTCTTCTCGGGAATCGCATGGCTTGGCCAGAGCATGTTCCGGACGCAGCGCGAACATGAACGTAATATTCTGCGCGACATGAACGGGCTCCTGTCCCGCGTCGAAGAAGCCGCAAACTCCAAGGATATCGAAGCTATCGCCCGCGACACTGAAAAACTCGTCGGAGACTGCCTCTCGATGACGCATCAGGGCCAACTGGGTCAGAAGCGGCTGACAGCCATATCCCTCGGCTACGACGCCATCAGATCCGCCCTGCAACGTCGCCGAGGCGAATTGTCGAGTGGCGGCGACGGGCGGACGCACGCTGCCGATGCACAGGTCGCCAGCGGTTGAACGCCTCTGCCGATCGCGCTCACGTCACCGGTGTCATGCCGCCATCCACGTTAATCGCCGTGCCCGTTAGATAACTGCCCGCATCGGAAGCCAGGAAGAGCGCGACATTGGCGAATTCCTCGGCCTTGCCGACACGGCCCATCGGTATGTTCTTTCCCATTTCCGCATAGAGATCGCTCGCCGCGCGCCCCTTGCCTTCAACGCGGACGCGCCGCTCCCACTGGTCGCTTTCGATCAGTCCTACATGCAGGGAATTGACGAGAACGTTGTACGGCGCGCCTTCGTTGGCGAGAGCCTTGGTCAACGCCAGTCCCGCCGCGCGCGAAACCGATGTCGGCGTCGAATTGGCGCGCGGCGCTTTCGCCCCCGTGTTCAAAACATTGATGACGCGGCCCCATCGCCGCTCGATCATGCCGGGAAAGGCGAAGCGGCAAAGCCGGATCGCCGCGAAGAGCTTGAGGTCGAGATCGTCCTGCCACTCCTTGTCGGTCACATTGACGAAAGGCTTGGCGGCGGATGTGCCGGCATTGTTGACGAGCACGTCGATCTGTCCCAGCGCATCGCGCGCGGTCTCGAAGGCCTGGCGGCATCCATCGGCCGTGCTGACGTCGGCGGAAACGACCTCCAGCCGGGACGATCCGGCTTCCGCCCCTATGGCTTTTTTCGCGGCGGCCAGATTGTCCCCGTCGCGGGCCACAAGCGCAACATTGGCGCCGGCAAGTGCGAAATTGCGAGCGATGGCAAAGCCGATGCCCTTGCTCGCCCCCGTGACCAGCGCATTGCGTCCGTTCATCGGCATCGAAATCATGCATTCCTCCCCACAAGCTGAATCATTGCCCATCCTGCCATGCCGGCAGGCCAAGGGTACAGCGCACCGTTCAAATCGAGTTGAACTGACGGATTTAACCCTATCCATCTTTTGCAGACGCCCCGGAAACAGCTATCAATAGTCGGGATTGAGAGGAAACATGGGGGAAACACCATGAACAGGGTGATGCAATCTGTATCCGGGCTGCTCGTGCTCGGCATTTCCGCAGCAGCCATTGCGCTCGCGACCGCGCAGGACAATACCCCCGGAAAGCCTTTCGAACCAAGGCAAGGTCAGCCGGGGAAGGATGTCATCTGGGTGCCGACGCCAGAGGCCACCGTGCAGAAAATGCTCGATGTCGCCAAGGCGACGCCCGACGATTACGCCATCGATCTCGGCTCCGGCGACGGGCGCATGATCATCGCCGCCGCCAAACGCGGCATTCGCGGCCACGGCGTCGAATACAATCCGGACATGGTGGAATATGCCCGCAAGAAGGCTGCGGAAGCCGGCGTATCCGACAAGGCGACATTCATCCAGGGCGACATGTACGAGGCCGACATTTCAAAGGCCACTGTGCTGCCGCTCTTCCTGCTCAGCGAAAATCTCGAAAGACTGGTGCCCAATTTCCTGAAGCTGAAGCCGGGCACGCGCATCGTCATCAACGGCTATCAGATCTACGGATGGCAGCCGGACCTCACGACGCAAGCCGAAGGCGACTGCGGCTATTGGTGCACAGTACATCTCTACATTGTTCCCGCGCAGATCGGCGGCGCCTGGCGCATCGGCGAACAGACGCTCACCGTCAAGCAGGAGTATCAGAAGATTTCGGGAACGCTGGGCAATCAGCCGATCGAAAACGGCGTGATCCGCGGCGACGAGGTCAGCTTCTCCATCGGCAGGACCGAATATAGCGGACGCATCGCCGGAGGCGAGATCAGCGGTCGGACCAAAGGCGCGCGCAGCGATGCATGGAGCGCGCGCAAGGGATAATCCGGAGCGCGGCTCATCTCGTTTGGGCGGGCGTCAATTCAGTTTTGTCAGCGCCAGCGCCCGTTCAACCACCGAGCGATCAAACGTCGCTATGCGTTCGACGACTTTCTGCATGGCCTCGCCCGTCACCGGTTCGATGTCTATGCGCAGTTTGTTCGCTTCGGCGACAAAGGCCGGATCTTTCATCGTGGCTTCGAAGGCGCGCCGCAGGGTGGCGACCCTTTGCGGCGGCACGCCGGGCGGCGCGACGAGCGGCCAGGCCACCGATTGCGGCGCGAAAAGCAGTTCCAGCGCCTTGCGGTCGTTGTCGTTCTTCGCGAATTCCATGACAAGCGGCACGTCCGGCAGATCGGGCGCTTTTTCCAGCGCCATCTGAACGAGGATGTTGATCTTTTTCTCGTCGAGCCATGGCTTGGAACGGCTCTTGAGACTGCCCCATGACCAGCCAAAACGCGCCTCGACCTCGCCCTTTTCCATGGCGGACGTCACATCGTTTCCGCCGGGATAGCCCGTGATGACCTTGATCTTCGTACCGAGGAGATTGTTGACGAGCGTCGGGAAACGCCCGGTATCGTCCGTCGCGCCCGTTGCCCCTGTCGTGATCTGCCGGGTCAGCAATTCCTGCAGAGACTTCACGCCATGCGTATGCCAGATCACGCCGACTGAAACCTCCTGACTGGTGCTGCCGATGGGATTGAAGCGTGCCGGTTCGTATTTCGCCACCTGCGGATTGAACACGGGTTCGATGGGATAGCTGCGCGACAGCATGCCGAGCGCGGTGCCATCCTTCGGCGATACGGAATAGAGATGCAGGATGGTCTTGATCCCGCCCGATCCAGGCATGTTCTGCGGCACCATCGCGGGGTTGCCGGGAATGTGCCTGGGCATGTGGCGCGCGAGGAGACGCCCGGTCGCGTCGTAGGTGCCGCCGGCGGCATAGCCGATGAGGACGGTAATGCTCTTGCCGGCAAAGAATTCCGCTTCGCTTGTCTGCGCGCGCGCGTTGCTGCACCCGAGGGCGCAGAGCAGGCCAAGCGCAACGTATTTCCTCAACATTCTACCCCTCCCTGTTGCGCATCGTGCCTGCTCTTCCGCGGCAGTTGCAGGGCGCTCCGGATTGGGCCGGCGCAGCGGACGCCGGCCGTCATGTTACATCTTGAGATCGAACAGTTTGATCGCATTATCGCGCGTGAGCTTGCGCCGCTTCTCTTCGGACAAACCGTTCAGATGATATTCTACCACCTGCCGCGAATGCGGAAAGGTCATGTTGAAATGCGGATAGTCGTTCGACCACATGCAATTGTTCTCGCCCCACCAGGGGAAGAAGCGCGTGCCGACATAGTCCTCGAGGAACGTGCCATAGACATGTTCGTGGAAGATTTCGCTCGGCCTGCGCTTGATCGGCATCGGCCGCGACTGGCGGAAGCGCTCGAAATAATAATCCCATTGCTGCAGCATGAAGGGCAGCCAGCCGATCTCGCTTTCCGCGAGCAGCAACCGCAGATCCGGATACCTGTCGAACGCGCCGGAGAAGATGAAATCGAAGAGCGTATTGGCGGAATCGTTGGTCTTCGAATTCGTGGCGTCCTTGAGCCCCTGTATGCCACCCTTCTGTCCGGTCTTGATATAGGAATGTCCGGTGAGAATGTGGCAGATCACGGGCTGCTTGGCCTCATTGCACGCGGCCCATAGCGGTTCGTAGTGCTCCGAAGTGAACGGCAGCTTGGGATCGGGCACCTGCCAGATCATCGCGCCCTTCAATCCCATGTCGAGCCCGCGATGCATCTCCTTGATGCCCGCCTTGATGTCGTAGCAGGAAACGAGCGGCGAGGCATAAAGACGCTTGGGATCGGCCTGACAGAAATCATGCACCCAGTCGTTGTAGAGCTTGAAGGATTCCTGTTGCGTCTCGACATCTTCAACCGCAAACAGCGCCATGCCGTAATTCGGAAACAGGATTTCCGCCGCGACGCCATCCGTATCCTGATCGCGCAGGCGAAGGTGCGGATCGGTCGCGCCAGGCGGCGAATTGCGGAACGGCACTTTCGGCAATTGTTCCTGCAGGCGCGGCGTCAACTCTGTCCACAATTCCTCGGGTTCCATCACATGCGCATCGGTCGAGATCATCTTGGGCATGGCCTTCGCCTCGGCCTCGCTGATCTCCACACCGACAACCTTGCGGCGCGGGAACGTGCGCGCCTGCTCTTCCGACATGCCCGCGAATTTCGATGCATCCACTGCCAGTTCAGGCATGATCTTCTCCGTTTTTCTTGTTTCTGATTGACGGACATTCGCCGCGTTATCGGGTCGTTGAAAGTCTCAGTCGGGCGAAAACAACTTCCCCCTGGCGTAAATCCGCTTCTTCGAGGTTTCGCCGTTCTTCGGGTCGTTGCCGACCTTGGTCGAACCATCGCCAAACCTGGTTTGCTGCACCACGTCCTTCGGCGTGCCGAACGGGGTCAGGTTTTCGAGACCCTTCACGTTGCGCACGCCGCCGCCGATGCGCAGCAAAACGAGATTCTCCGCTTCGTCCGCCTCGAATTTGTATTTCACGTCGCGCGGGATCATCACACCCTCATGCACGCGCACGATCCTGCTCGAGCCGTCGCCGAAGGTGAACGTCGCCTTGCCCTGCATCACGATGAAGGCGTGATCCTCGCCGCCATGCGAATGCAGCGCATTCTCGCCGCCGCTGGCATAGACCTTGACCGCTGCCCACAGATTCTCTGCGGTGGCCAGCGGATCGTAGGTCGTCCCCTGTTCGAGCAGCGGCAGATTGCGCATTGAAAAAACAACGGCTTCGTCCACTGCCGGAGCAGGGCGGCGCACGACGATATTGGCGTCGTCCATGAGGCTTCCTCCATTTCCCGATTTACGCGGGATTGTGGGTCCGGCCCCAAAGCGTGTCAAGCAAGCGCTAGTTCTTGTAGGCCCTCACATCCACCCGCATTTCGCCGAGACCGTCGCCGCCCGCGAGCATTACATCGCCGGGTTTCACCGGACCCACGCCCTCCGGCGTGCCGGTCATCAGGATATCGCCGGGATAAAGTTCATAGCCGCTCGAACACAGTTCGATGAGTTCGGGGATGCCGACCGTCAGCTTCGACGTGGACGTGCGCTGGCGATGTTCGCCATTGACCGTGATCCAGATGTTCAAATTCTCCGGGTCTTTCACGGCGTCGGCAGTGACCATCCACGGTCCGAAGACGGTGTAGCTGTCGATTGATTTGCGCCAGCTGCGATCCTCCGGTCCGCGCACGGTCATGTCGAGACCGATGAACCAGCCCGCGACATGATCGAGCGCTTTGGCGCGCGGAATATCGCGCCCGCCCTTGCCGATGACGCAGCACAGTTCAACCTCATGGTCGTTGCGCCGATCGGGAAACTTGAGCGCCACGCCATCGGCGGGTCCTACGGCAGAAGAGTTCGCTTTCAGGAATATGCCGAGCTTGTCCACGGGGCGGTCCATTTTCGCGATTTCCGCGTGCACCCCGTGCGAAATGCCGGCATGCGTCGCCTCCGCTGCATGCGCCGCATAATTCGCGGGCGCGGCCATGATCTTCGTCGGCGCCGTGAAGAGATTGCCGAGTTTTACAGCTGCAAGATCGTAAGCCGTTGCGGACGGACGCAATTCGCTCATGGCGCGCTTCACTGCATCGAAATGAATGAACAGCGGATCGCCTTTGGGCGCGGGCCAAACCGATTGCGGTATGGCGCGCAACGCGCCCGTCACGTCGTAGACCTTGTCGCCTTCGACAATACCGAGGCGATCTTCGTTGAAACGGCAGATGTTCATGGAGCCACGTTCCTTTCAGGCGAGTTCTTCGTAGAATCCGAGTTTGGTCTGTGTCGGCAGATCGTCGACCTGGATGATGAAACAGGGCGACGAAGACGTGTTTTGCAGCGTGATGGCGCTGTAGGTCGGCGCGGCGACCGTATCGTTCTTGCCGCAGCCATATGCAGCTTCGTTCACACGAATATCGGCATTGCCTTCCATGATCTGGAAGACGCGATTGATAGAGGCGCGCTTCAGCGCGACGCTTTCGCCGGGCCGCAACATACGCGCGGAAAAGTCCAGCGTCTTCATGATGCTTTCGCCGGTCTCGGGATTGCAGTAGCGCATGTGCACGCTTTCGTCGCGGCTCGCGACCTCCGAACTCGCGATCAGCGCTTGCTTCACACGCTGCCAGCGGAAACGCCGCATCGGATAATCCGGCCCACGCGCGCCCGGCGCGCGATAGGGCACGAGGCCCGGACAGGAATACCAAGTGTCGCCGGCGTCCGGCTGTTCGTTGTAACCGTCGGCCATCTTGCCTGGAACGACGTAAGATATATCCATGGGAACGGCGAGCGGATGGTCGAGCACATCCATCCACACGACTGGGCCTTTACCCTCATGGCCGTGATCGTGCCAGTGCAGCGGCGGCGTCAGCACCACATCGCCTTCTTCCATATGCAGCTTCTCGCCATCGACGGTCGTATAGGCGCCTTCGCCCTCGATGATGATGCGCGCGGCAGCGGGAATGTGCTTGTGATTCGGCGCGCGCTCGCCGGGCATGATAAGTTGCAGGCCGAAGAAGATCGACGGCAGCGTGGAAAGCCGCGCACGGTCGAGGCCCGGATTGACATAGCCGAGCACGCGGCGCTCGGCCTTTTCCATCGGCACGAGTTCGGCCGCGCGCATGAGATAGGGGCGCAGCTTCGCATAGGACCATTGCGCCGGTTGCGCCACCGGCGCTGCGGCGCCGACCGGCATAAGGGCGCGCAGAAGAGTCCAGGCCGGCAACAAATTCTGTGCATCAAGGCCGGAGCGATAGTCGAGCGGCAATTCGTCCGCACGCTGCAGGGTCGCGACTTCTGCCATGGCGTTCCTCCTCGCGCGGCTTTTCCGCGCTTGCAGCTTCAGATTGTCAGAGCGAGCGTTTCAATTCAACCACGCAAGATCAGACACCGAGAACCCGGTCGAAGAGTTGCTTCATGTCGTTTCCGTCCGGCAATGCGCCCCGCCAAGCGACGACCTGATCGGGCCGGATCAGCGCATAGGGCTGTTCGTAGAAATCGGCCGCGACAGGCTCTCCCGATAGATCGAGGCATTTGAGTTCGACCTCACGCCTCCCGGCCTCTTCGGCAAAGGCGCCAACGTCGCCGTCGCCCGATTTGAAATAAAGGAGCGTCCATTCAAATCCGAACTTGTCGAACAACGACTCCCCATCCGTGCACCACACATGCGGCGCGCGGCCTCCGGGCTTGGCGCTCGGCACATAGACCGTGGGGATATCGGGCGGGCGCGGCGAACCATCATCGATAATGACGGGCGAGTCGTTGTACCGCGCGCCGAGCGTGAAGCCCGGAATCGTGAATTCGTTCTTGCCGTGATTGGCGAGGTAAGCGCCCGCGCGCTTGCGCGCCGCTTCGCCTGCAAGGCCGGGATCCTCGATGCCAGGCGAAGGAACGTAAAGGCCCACAGAGTCGGCGAACCCTGCGGCATTGCGCGTATTGCGCACGGCGACCGGCTGCCGTTCGGCCTCGTAGCTGTCGAGCAGCTTTGCCCCGCCGTGCCCCTTTACGGCCGCGGCGAATTTCCAGCCTATATTCACGGCGTCCTCGATGGCCGTGTTGTAGCCCATGCCGCCGGTCGGGGTGAAAAGATGCACGGCGTCGCCGCCAAGGAAGACGCGGCCCCTTCGGAACGTATCAGCGGCGAGCGCGCGTCCGGCAAGCCATGCCGCAAAGCCTGTGACTTCGTGAGGGATATCGCAACCCATCGCCTGCAGGAAAAGCCGGCCGCAATCCTCATTGGTCATTTTCGCGACGTCTTCGCCGGGCCGCAACTGCGTTTGCAAAACGAACTTGCCCTTGCCGTCGATGGAAGCAAGCAAAGCGCGACGCCGACGATTGAAGGTCCAGTACATCCAGGCGCGGTCGCCCACGAGCTTTTCGTAGAACGCCGGCGCGTCGATATAGATCGACAGCATCTGTCCGCCCATGAAGTCGCGCTCTGCGGGATCGCCACCCCCGTAATGAATTCCGAGTTGCTTGCGCACAACGCTGGAGCCGCCATCGGCGCCAAAGAGATATTTGGACGTGACGCTCTGCTTGTCGCCGCTTTGCGTGTGTTCAAGATGTGTGACGACACAGCCGCCCCTGTCCTCGAAGCCTGTCGCACGCCAGTTGAACGTAATCTCAATTCCCGGCAGCGCGCGCGCTTTTTCGAAGAGGACGTTCTCGACATGGCTCTGCGGGACACGATGCGGCAATTCCGCTGCGTTCCAGACCGGCTCCAGTTCGCGCACGATGCGATCGGCATCACCCGAAGGCGGCATGCGATGGCGTCCGATCTCATAGCCCGAATAGGTCGTGAAATAGGCGACGTCGGTCGGATGGTCCGGCGGCAGCCCGAGCTGGCGGATCTCGTGTGCGAAACCGAGGCGGCGATAATGCTCCATCGAGCGCGCCTGTGTCGCATTGGCCTGCGGGGCCGTTGCGACGCCGCTGTCCTGATCGACGATCCGCGCGCGAATGCCGCGCTGCCCCAATTCGTTCGCCAACATGAGGCCGCACGGGCCTGCGCCAACGATCAGAATGTCGACTTCTTGCGACGCCATCGCGGTTCCTCCATGCGGAGAAGCCTTACGGCACGGCCAGGGAATTGGCCAGAACCCGCGGCGACTTGCCTCGCGGACTACGCCGCCTGCCGGTTCACCTCGACTGCGGACATCGGTACGCTCACGCGATATTCGAAGCCCAAGGGATCGAAAGTCGCAAGCGGGCGCTGGCCGCGTTTGCCCGGCAATGCGGAAACGATGAGGCGCGTGCCGAAACCCTTCGTCGCCGGGGGCGTCGGCGAGGGGCCACCGCGCTCGATCCACTCGATGTCCAGCAGTCTTTCGCCTTCGTCGTCGGCGATTTCACGAAGCGACACGTTCACTCGTCCAGCAGGAACGGAGAGCGATCCATATTTGGCGGCATTGGTGGCGAGCTCATGAATGACAAGGGCGAACATCTGCGCGAAGCTGGCATTCGCCATAACATGATCACCGGAGATTTTTATGCGGTCATCCTGTCCCTCGAACTGGGTCTTGATCATCTCGAGAAGGTCTGCGCCCTGCTCGTTCGATCTTGTGACGATGTCCTGCGCGCGGGAAAGCGCATGCAGTCGTGAAATGAGAACTTGTCTGTTGATTTCCACTGAGAACTGACCCGGGATTTCCACGGAGAAGTGACCCGGCTTGATGATGAGATTAGGTCAGGTCGTCGTCAAGTTTCGGTGCTTCTCCCTGGCTGGCTTTGCGGG
>CAINED010000034.1 GCA_903847605.1 uncultured Hyphomicrobiales bacterium
CCCCGTCGAACTTCCTCGCCTCCAACCCGGTGGCCATCAGGAAGGCGGTCGAGACAAATGGCCGCTCACTGGTCGAGGGGCTGGAAAATCTCGTGAAGGATCTCGAACGCTCCGGCGGCGACCTGCTGGTCACGCTTTCCGATCCGGACGCCTTCACTGTCGGCGAGACACTGGCCAACACAAAGGGCCACGTCGTCCACGAAACCAGCCTGTTCCAGCTTATCCGTTACGAGCCGGTGACCGAGAAGGTCTATGCGCGTCCGCTGCTGCTCACGCCGCCGTGGATCAACAAGTACTACATCCTCGACCTGCAGCCCAAATCATCGCTGGTGAAGTGGCTCGTGGAACAAGGGTTCGCCGTCTACATCATCAGCTGGAAGAATCCCCGCGAGGAAATGCGCGACTACGGCATGGACAGCTATGTCGAGGAAGGCGTTCTACCTGCGCTGCAGAAGGTTGACGAATTCCACGGCAATGAAGGGGTCAACATTGTCGGCTATTGCATCGGCGGCACCACGCTCGCCCTGACACTGGCCTGGCTGGGCAAGACCAAGCAGGAAAACCCCGCCAAGTCGGCCACCTTCTTCACCGCCCTCACCGACTTCGAGGATCCCGGTCCGCTGAAAGCGTTCATCGATGAAGGCTTCATCTCGGGCATCATGATCGAGGCCCAGCGCAAGGGCTATCTCGACCAGCGCATCATGGCGCGCACGTTCAGCTTCCTGCGACCCAACGATCTCGTCTATGGGCCTGCCGTGAAGGCCTATCTGCTCGGCGAGCCGCGGCCGAAATTCGATCTGCTGTTCTGGAACGAGGACTCAACCCGCCTGCCCGAACGCATGGCGCGCGAGTACCTCACCAATCTGTACCGCGATAACCTTTTCGCCTCCGGCGGCTTCGAGATCGACGATGCCCACGTGTCGCTCGATGACATCAAGATCCCGCACTACGTTGTTGCCTGCGAGAAAGACCACATCGCGCCGTGGAATGCTTCGTTCAAAGGCCTCTCGCGGCTGCGCGGCGGCGGACGTTTCGTGCTGGCGCAGTCCGGCCACATCGCCGGCATCGTCAACCATCCCGACAAGAAGAAGTATGGTTACTGGGTCAGCGACGAGACACCGACTGACCTTGACGCGTGGCGCGCAGGATCGGCCCCGCATGAAGGGTCGTGGTGGCCGGATTGGGCTGCCTGGCTCGCACGCCGCTCGGGTAAAAAAATCGACGCCGCCGACAGCTTTCCGAAGTCGATTCCGCGCCTCGAGCCCGCGCCGGGGCGCTATGTCCGCGAATAGGGCGTGCGGACCTACCTCTTCGTTACGCTTGCCGTGCCATAATTCCCTAACGTCACCCTAATTGCCCCTTCGCAGGCGCGGAATATTTTCGCAGGTGCGGCAAAAAATGTCTTGCCTTTGCCGCGGCGCGGCATTAATTTAAGAACGGACGACAAGGAGCCCTCCCATGAACCCGATGACCGACATGTTCGACTTCACCAAGTCGTTCGAACAATTCTCGAAATTCTCGCCGGACTTCGCCAACGCCACACCGCTCAAGGCCTTCACCGATATGGCCGCGAAATACCGCGCTGTCGCGATCGAAGCGATGAACAAGAACGTCGAACTGACGACCTCCTGGATGCAGGACGCCGCGAAAGATGCGACGACCCTCCTGACGGCCGAAGCCCAGCCCACCGCCTACGCGAAAAAAGCCGGTGAAGTCGCCCAGGCTGCGATGCAAGACATCCCCGCCCGCCTCTTCGCCTATGCCGAAGTTGCCAAGAAAGCGCAGACTGAACTGTTCGACACCGTCGTCTCGCTGACGCCGAAAGCCGTCGAAGAAGCCGCCGAGCGCACCAAATCGGCTGCCAAAACTGCCAAAAAAGCCGCCTAGGCTTTTCTGACAGCGCGCTGACCCAACAAAGGGGCGCGTCGAGGTCGCTATCCACGATCTCCGCGCCCCGCGTCTTTTTGACTCAGTGTTTTGTAGATTCACCGGAAAAAGCAGCTGTTGGCCCCGCACTTGCTGAAGGCAATGCAGCGGACCTCTCGCCAGACTCTCCGGCGTATGCCTTAGTTGAGTGAGTAGAGTTCGCGTTTGTAGAGTGGCGTAGAGTAAGGAAAGGCCCGCTTCCACGAAGCGGGTCTTTTTGCATCTGGACCTCAGAACTCCGCCCTCAACGCCACCCGGAAATTCCGTCCTGTCAGCGGCGCGATCTCCTTAAGCGGCGAGGAATGCACGCGCACATCCTCATCCGTCAGATTACGCGCCTCCAGCATGAGCCGTACGCCATCCGCCACATCGAAGCCCAGCCGGGCGTCGAAGGTGAGATAGCCGTCGGTCGGCATCTCGAAGGTGGCGACATCGTCCTGGTCAGCCGCGTACTGCGTTTCCAGCCGCGCGGTGACGCCATTTAGCTCGCCTTCGATTCCGGCGTTCACGGTCAGCGGCGGAATCAGCGGCAGGTTGCCGCCGGCATCGAGTTTCGCGCGCACGAAATCCGCTGACGCATCCGCCTTCCAATCGATCCCAAAGGCGGATCCCAGCTGGACGTCGCCCTGCAGTTCGAAGCCGGTGAAGTTCGCGCCTGCCTGCACATACTGGAAGATCGGCAGGTCGCCTTCGGGGTCAACGAAGACCGTCCCGGTATCTTCCAGATAGACGAAATTGTCGAAGTCGAAATGATAGACAGTCGCCGAGACATTGAAGGCGTCATCCTCCCACCGCACGATCGCCTCGGTGTTGATCCCCTTCTCCACTTCGAGCGCGCCATCGCCGATTTCGTATTGCGCCGTCGCCGGGTGAGGACCGTTTGCGAACAGCTCGAGATCGGTTGGCGCGCGCCCTGTCCGCGCGATCGATGCACCGAAGAACAGGTGCTCGCCGACATGCACGTGAGCGCCGAAGCTGGCGTTCCATGCTTCGAAGCCGCGCTTCCCGAAATCGATGTTGTCGATGTCGACATCGTCGAACCGCAGGCCGCCTTCCAGGCCCCAGGCGCCGGCATCCCACGTCTCGAACACGAAGAGGCCGGTGGCTTTCGTTGTGGTCGGCCCGATCAACGCCTCATCGCCGATCGCGGCGAAGTCGCGCTTGGACGCCTGTATCCCGGCGCTGCCCTCCAAAAGACCGATCGGCGTATGTCCCGCTTCTATGCGCGCTTCCCAGCCTTCATTGGTGAAGCGCGTTCCCGGCTCGCCGGGGCCTTCGAACTCGGTGTGTTCATAGTCGACCACGGAGCCGGACGCCTTCAGCGACGAGATCGGTCCGTCGAGATCAAGGCCGCCGCGGATGTCGTAGCGCGTCTGCTGCATGTCGATGAAGGCTTCTTCCTCCGCGACGATGCCATACTGGTTTTCCGCCCGTCGCACCGCGCCGCCAAGGAAGGCGCCATCGCCCACCCAAGAGAGCCCGCCGCTCAGGGACTTGGTCTCGACGGCGGAGTTGGGCAGCGTTCCGTTGGCGAATCCAGCGGGATCCGCGCCATCCGCAATCGCTTCTGCCCGCGCCGCGCTCGACAAGGCAAAGCCGAGAATGTCGATGTCGCCCGCATCAAGCCATGAGCCGTTCAGCACGCCGACAAAGTTTCCGGCGCTTCCGACGACGCGGGCGGCAACCTGCTTGCCCTCGTCCGCGCTGGTCAGCGCACCATAGCCCGCGCCGGAGAAGGCTTCTGCCGGAAGTTTCTCCACGATCAGGCCGTCGATCACGTTGACCACGCCACCCGTCGCTCCGCCGCCATAGGCAAGCGATGCCGGTCCACGCAGGATTTCGATCCGTTCGGCGCCCAGCGGATCGCTGGTCACGGCGTGGTCCGGGCTGGCGGCCGAGGCGTCGATCACGCCAATCCCGTTGGCGAGCACCTGCACCCGTTCTGCGCCGAGGCCGCGGATGATCGGCCGGCTGGCGCCGGGACCGAAGGATGTCGACGCGACGCCGGGCAGACCCGATAGCGTGTCGCCGAGCCCGCCGGCCAGCCGCTCGGCAACCGCGTTGCTGTCCAGAACAGTCGTCGATGCGATCAGTTCGTCGCTCGTCCGCACTGGACCGACGCCGGTGATGACGACGACGTCGCGGCCAGTATCGTCGGATGCCTGCACAGCCGCTGCATTGCCTAGCGGTTGCTGCGCAAACGCCCCGGGAGCCGAAAGAGCAGCCACCGCCGCGCCGATCGCCAGCCTGGAAGCCAGTCGCATAATGACTCTCCGTGTATGTTATGATGTAACGATACGGTATATTATAACATCGTACAACCCCTGCTCCTGGAATCGGCCCCTGCAACGCCCCGCCCTTCGCCACGCGCGCCTTTCCGGCTAGGGTCCGCCGCAATCGGAGACGCCGACTTGTTGAAGCAAATCCCCAACGCGCTGACGCTGCTGCGCCTCGTGCTCGCTCCGGTGATCGCGTGGGCGGTGTGGCAGGCCTACGCGGCTCCGGCGGAAGGCGCACAGACGTGGGGGCTGTGGGCCGCCATCCTGTTCGTCGTTGCGGCGCTCACCGATCTCTTCGATGGCATGGCCGCTCGCGCGTTCGACGCCCATTCGAAATTCGGCAGGCTGATTGATCCCATCGCCGACAAGGCGCTGGTCGGCCTGCCTTTGATTGCGATCTCGATCATAGCAGCTCGCGCGCAATGGCCGCTCTGGCAGGCCATCGCACTTTCGACGGCTGTCATCGTACTGCGCGATGTGACGATGACCTGGGTCCGTTTCGCCGCGAAGGATGGCGAGGGCGTGCGCGTGTCACAGCTTGCGAAATGGAAGACCGCGACCGAGTTGGTCGCCGTCGCCGTTGCGATCCTGCTCATGGCCGCGCCCGCGCTGGCCCGCCTGCTCGGCCTGGGAGACGGCTTCGTCGTATCGGATGCGATGATGCTGGGCTGGATAGGCTTTCTTGCGCTCGCCGCCCTGCTCTCGGCCTACACGGCCTTCCAGTATCTCACCGCGAAAAGCTGAGCGTCAAAAACGCGTTGGCCGCGCCTGAGGGGGAACTGGCGCGGCCGTTACGTGGCAAGGTTGCGGGAGGGGACGTCGCAACACTCACCTTCAGACGACGGGTACGGCAGAAGAAGCAGCAAGGCGCGTCGCGCATGAGCTACTAGCACATATTGATCTAAATGAGAAGTTAACGGCGTAGGGCGCCCGGAATTTCGATCGATTTTTCTTTCATCATAGGCGGACCTCAGCGCCCGTCGTTTCCGCCGTTATTACCCCGCTTCCGCTTCTCTTCGAGCTCCTTCTCCTGCTGGAGAAGACGCTCGCGGATCGAAAGCTTCGCGTCGTCGGTTCGCTTCTTCAGATCATCGCCGATCTCGCGGCCGAGCGACTTCAGCGCGCTCGCCATCTGCGCTGCGCCGTTGCGCTTGATGTCATCGACCGCTTCGCGAACCGTGCCGACGATCAGCTTGCGCCGGCCGAGCTGTTCGAGCGCGCCGATGGCCCAGACATCCTCGTTCCAGACATGCTTGTCGAACACCGAATAGGGAATGCGCAGATAGCCCTTCTCGCCGAACGATGCGCCGTGGCTGTTGCGGACGATCCAGGATTTGTCGCGATCATCATACCCGACAATGAGCATCGCATGGCCAGAAGGCGCGCCACCTTCGATCCTGCCCAGCTCCGGCATGCGGCCCGTCCTTCGCGCTTCGTCATAATAGCCGTGCGGAATGTCCGATCCGAATATCGTCGGGATGCCTTGGCTCAGCGAAACCTTGATCTCTTCCACCGAACCCAGACGCGCGAACTGCACCGCCTCGAAGACGCTCGCGACCTTGTAGGCTTCGTCCGGCGGCGTCTGGCCGAATCTGTCCGGGACATAGGGCCAAGAGCCCTCATCGCAGGCGCCCCAGGCTGTAGGACTGTACGAACTGGCGAGACATTTTCCATGATGACCGTAAGCGGCATGGGAGATGCGACAGATGGCCGATCAGGCTCGGGATGTTCAGCGTAAAATCAAGATCCTGCGCCATGCAGAGCAATCAG
>CAINED010000035.1 GCA_903847605.1 uncultured Hyphomicrobiales bacterium
ACGGCGCATTTCTGCGTCTTGTGCAGGACCGCATAGGGATTGATGGCGCGAATGCGCGCTTCGACTTCGCGCAATTCTTCCGACGAAACGAGATCGATCTTGTTGAGCAGGATCACGTCGGCGAAGGCGATCTGGTTCTTGGCTTCCGGCGCGTCGCGCAGGCGATCCGCGAGCCACTTGGCGTCGGCGACGGTCACGACGGCGTCGAGCCGCGCCTGTTCACCCACGTCCTGATCGACGAAGAAGGTCTGCGCGACGGGCGCCGGATCGGCGAGGCCGGTCGTCTCGACGATGATCGCGTCGAACTTGCCCTTGCGCTTCATCAGCCCTTCCATGATGCGGATGAGGTCGCCGCGCACGGTGCAGCAGATGCAGCCGTTGTTCATCTCGAACACTTCCTCGTCCGCGCCGACGACGAGATCGTTGTCGATGCCGATCTCGCCGAACTCGTTCACGATGACCGCGAACTTGTGACCGTGATCTTCCGAGAGGATGCGGTTGAGCAGCGTCGTCTTGCCCGCGCCGAGATAGCCGGTGAGCACGGTCACGGGGATTTTTTCTGAATGCGCTTCGGACATGGAGGAACCCTGATTGTTCTTCGTTGCTGCGGGCGAGGCCCGTTTTCCGCCCCCCTTATATTGGGAAGGCAGGCGCGGATGTAAGCCCCCGCTTGTTCTGCTCACGCCTCGAGGTGCTGGCGGCCCGAAAACAGCCGGATCAGCCCGCTCGCTCGGCCGAAAAACAGCGACAGGATGTAAAACGCGCCGCAGACGAGGATGATGACCGGGCCTGATGGCACGCCCGCGTGATAGGAGAGGACGAGTCCGGCATAGCTCGCCACGACGCCCATGCCCATGGCGATGGCGATGGCGGCGGTCACGTCTTCCGCCCAGAGGCGCGCGGAGGCGGCCGGCAGCATCATCAGCCCGACGGCCATGAGCGTCCCGAGCGCATGGAAGCCGCCGACGAGATTCAGGACCACGAGGCAAAGAAAGACGAGTTGCGTCGGCGCGCCCGCGCCGCTGACCGAAGCGAGATAGCCGGGATCGAGCGTTTCCAGAACCAGCGGACGATAGAGCGCGGCGAAGATGACCAGCGTGGCCGTGCTGATGACCGCCAGCAGCAACAGCGTCGCCTCGTCGAGGGCAAGAACCGACCCGAAGAGAAGATGCAGCAAATCGACATTCGAGCCGCGCAGCGAAACGATGGTGACGCCGAGGGCCAGCGAGATCAGGTAAAAGGCCGCGAGCGAGGCGTCTTCGCGCAAGGCTGTGAATCGCGCGACAGCGCCGGCCGCGAGCGCGACGAGAACACCTGCGATCAGGCCGCCCGCCGTCATGGCGCCAAGCGACAGACCCGCCAGCAGATAGCCGATGGCGGCGCCCGGCAGGATGGCATGAGCCATGGCGTCGCCGGTGAGCGACATGCGCCGGAGCATCAGGAAGACGCCCACAGGCGCGCCCGCCAGCGACAGCGCGATCGAGCCCACGAGCGCCCGGCGCATGAATTCGAATTCGGAGAAAGGCGCGATCAGGTAATCGTACATGTGTGCGCCTTCACGCCGCGCGCGTGCATTCGAGCGCTTCGCGATCGAAGGCCTCGACGATGCGCCGCGCGCGCAGGAGATTTTCGGCGCTGAGCGTTTCGCGCGTATCGCCCCAGGCGACCTTTTCCCGCGCGAGCAGGAGCGTCTGCGGGAAATGCTCCCGCACCATTTCGAAATCGTGCAGCACCGCGATGACCGTGCGGTTCTCGCCGTGCCAGCGTTTCACGATATCGACGAGATCGGCCATGGTGCGCGCGTCGATGGCGGTAAAGGGCTCGTCGAGCAGAATGACCGGCGCGTCCTGCAGCAGGAGCCGCGCGAAGAGCATGCGCTGCATCTGCCCGCCCGACAGGGTGCCGATGGAACGGTCCTCGAAGCCGGTGAGACCGACAGCCGCGATGGCGTCGAAGACTTTTAGTTTCCGCGCCTGGCCAAGACCGCCGAAGAGGCCCATCGAGCGCCAGTGACCCATCGCCACCATGTCGAAAACGCTGATCGGGAAAGAGCGGTCGATATCCGCCGCCTGCGGCAGATAGGCGATCTGACGGGGTTCGCAGCCCATGCGCTCGATCCGCCCCCCGATGGGCCTGAGAACGCCAGCGATGCCTTTCAGCAGCGTGGACTTCCCCGCGCCGTTCGGACCGCAGACCGCCAGCAGCGCGCCGCGCTCGATCTCGCCCGCCAGGTGATGAACCGCCGGGTGCCGGTCGTAGCCGAGCGTCAGGTCGCGGAAACGCAGAACGCTACTCATGGGAAAACGCCTTCACTGGAGCGCCCACCAGACCGCCAGCCAAAGCACCGCGGACAAGGCAAGCGCCCCCGACAGTCGCTGAGCCAGAGACAGCGTCAGCAGGGAAAAGCGAAGCGTGGCAGGCCGGGCGGGCGAGAGGTCATGAATGTGATGGCTGTGCGAATGCCCGTCGTGATCATGGCCATGATGGTCATGAGAATGATGGTCATGAGAATCGCCTGCACCGCCCTGCGCGTGGCGATGCACGGGATGATCGTGACGGGGGAGGATGGCGACGGGTTCCGACATTGTTGTAATAATATAACATAGCGAGAAATTAAACCAGTGCCGAACGGGAACATTTGACCGGCGATTTTTTGTGATGTTATATTATTACATATCAGCGGGAGGCGTAGCTGTGTCGAAACGAAGTTTCACGATGGGGGCCGCCGTTCTGGCCCTGATGGCAGCGGGGTTTTCCACCCCTGCCTCTTCGCAAAAGGCCGAACGGTTTGGACAGGAAAAGGTCGAAACGCGCGAATTCCGCAACAAGGAAGTCGAGCGGGCCATGAGCGGCCAGAAGCCGGGCCACGGCCATAATCACGGCAAGAAGGGCCACAAGGGCCACAACCACTAACTGCATCATATCAAGGAATAACCGATGAACCCGGTAGCTTTTCCGGGCGCGCTGACGCGCGCCCTGTCGACCTGTGCCCTCGTTTCGGTCGCGCCGTCCGTTGCACTGGCTCAGGCGACCGAACTGCCTGAGGTCGTCATTACCGCGCCCTCGCCAATTCAGCCCACACGTCCAACCACGCCCCCGCAAACTCAAAGCGGACCCGACGACTCTCCAAATCCCTTCGGTTCGCTCGATTTGCGCCCCATAGCGCAACAGGTCTTTGCTCCGGTCACTGTGATTCCCGAGGCGGAGATCCGCAGAACCCCGGCAAACACAATCGGCGATCTCGTTGACCGTACGCCGGGCGTCACCGGCAGCGGCTTCGCGCCGGGCGCGAACCGGCCGATCATCCGCGGCCTCGACAACAATCGCGTTCGCCTTCAGGAAAACGGCCTCGGCTCTGCGGACGTTTCCGAAATCGGCGAGGATCACGGGGTTCCCATAGATCCCATCGCCGCAAGCAAAGTCGAAGTCATCCGCGGCCCGGCGACACTGCGTTGGGGATCACAGGCGATCGGCGGCGTCGTCAGTATCGACAATAATCGCATCCCGATGCCGGATACGCCGTTCGGGCTTCGCGCCATCGTGCGCGGCGCGTTTACGACTGTCGACAACGGCCGCGAAGGCGCTGTCGTCATCGACGGACGGCATGGCCCATTCGCTGTTCACGCGGATTTCTTCAAACGCATCGCCGACGACTACAATACGCCCCGCGGCAGACAGGCGAATACGCAGCTCGAAGGCAAGGGCGTTTCCTATGGCACGTCCTACATTTTCCAGAACGGCTACATCGGCGCTTCGATCACGCATTTCGCCAGCGACTATGGCATTCCCGGCCTCGAAGCCGCAGCAGGCCGGACGCACATCGACATGCGCCAGACCAAGTTCAACAGCAAGGGCGAGGTGCGCATAGGCAGCGCGTTCATCGAGACGCTGCGCTACTGGTACGGCGGTTCTTTCTACAAGCATGACGAACGCGGACTGGAAGCGGGTATCGATCAGGCGCTCGCCACGTTCAAGAACAGGGAACATGAGGCACGTGTGGAAGCGCAGCTTCTGCCTGTTTCCATAGGCGGGATGCGGCTGACGTCCGCGCTTGGTCTTCAATTTGGCAGCCAGAGATTGCGCACGGGCGGGGAAGCGGGCGGTTTGATCGCGCCAGCGAACACGGACCGCGTCGCAAGTTATCTCTTCAACGAATTGCAACTTTCTCCCCTGACCCGGTTCCAGATTGCCGGACGCATTGAAAGCGTGAATGTCCGCGGCACGGAGACGATCTTCCCGGCGAACTTCCTGCCGAACGGCTTGCCCTTGCCCGAAATGGCGCGCGGCCGGAACTTCCTTCCCATCAGCCTGAGCGCGGGCATCTTGCACGAACTGCCGCACGCCATCGTCGCAAGCCTCACGGCGCAACGAGTGGAACGCGCGCCGACGGCGCTGGAGCTGTTCTCGCGAGGCGTGCACGAGGCGACAGGCACGTTCGAAATCGGAAACGCCAATCTCAAGACGGAGCGCGCCTATTCGATCGAGGCGGGATTGCGCAAGGCCAAGGGCCCCTTCCGTTTCGATGCGACGTTGTTTCATACGCGCTATCAGGGCTACATCTTCAAGCGGCTGACCGGCGCGCTCTGCGGCGACGGATTCGACACCTGTGGCGTCGACACGGAATTGAAGCAGATTGTCTTCACCCAACGGGACGCGCGCTTTACCGGGGCGGAACTGACGACGCAGTTCGACCTCATGCCGGTCGGAAGCGGAATGTTCGGCATCGAAAACCAGTTCGACATCGTGCGCGCCCGCTTTGCCGACGGCACCAATGTTCCGCGCATTCCGCCCATGCGTATCGGCGGCGGCGTGTTCTGGTACGGCTCCGGTTTCTTCACGCGAGTCAACCTGTTGCACGCATTCGCCCAGCGCCGGATCGATCCCGCCGAGGAAACGGCGACGAAAGGCTACAACATGCTCAAGGCGGAGCTGTCCTATCGTCACACATGGAAAGCGCTGGGCCAGGAGCGCGAACTCCTCGTCGGCGTGACAGGCACAAATCTTCTGAACTCGGAAATTCGCCTGCACACGTCCTTCAAGAAGGACGAAGTCCTGCAGCCCGGCCGCAACTTCAAGATCTTCGCCAACTTGCGTTTCTGAAAAAGGCGCGGCACCGTCCGCACGAAATGGAGCACGCCATGTTACGCCGCCGCGACTTCCTCGCCGCCCTTCACTGCCTGATGGTCCCGACGCAGCTTTTGGCGCAGACAGCGGACAGGATCGACGTTATCGCCAGCTTTTCCATCCTTGCAGACCTCGTGAAACAGATCGGCGGCGAGCGCGTGCAGGTGACGGCGCTTGTCGGCGAAAACAGCGACGCGCATGTCTACCAGCCCAAGCCCGCCGATGTTGCGCGCATCGGCAAGGCGAAACTGATGGTCATCAATGGGCTCGGTTTCGAGAGCTGGGCCGACTGGCTCGTGCGCTCCGCGAAGTTCCAGGGCGAGCGCCTTGTGGCCTCGCGCGGCGTGAAGGCATTGAAAGTGCGCAACGCCGTCGACCCGCACGCCTGGCAGGACCCGGAGAACGTCAAGATTTATGTGACGAATATCCGCGACAGCCTTTCGAAGATCGACGCCGCCGGCGCCAGTGTCTATGCCGCCAATACCACTGCTTTTCTTGGCGAAATCGACAAGCTCGACAAGGAGATCAAGGCGGCCTGGGCGCCGATCCCGAAAGAGCAGCGCAGAGTCATCACGTCGCATGATTCCTTCGCCTATTACGCCGATGCTTTCGACGTGATCTTTCTATCGCCCCAGGGCGTTAGCACCGAAAGCGAACCGAGCGCCCGCGATGTCGCCACCCTCGTGCGGCAGATCAAGCAGGAAAAGGCCAAGGCTGTGTTCATCGAGAACATGTCGAGCCGCCGCCTGATCGAGAGCATCTCCGCCGATACCGGCGCGAAAGTGGGCGGCACACTGTACTCGGACGCGCTCGGCGGCGAGGTCAAAACCTGGCTCGA
>CAINED010000036.1 GCA_903847605.1 uncultured Hyphomicrobiales bacterium
CAGATCGGACGAAGCGTCCGGCCTTCAACCCAACCGGCCAGACGGCCACACCCAACAGGAGCCTGAAATGAAAACCATCGTCACAGCAATCGCCGCCGCCGCCACCCTCGGTCTCGCGGTTCTCACCAGCGCCGCACCGGCTCAGGCCGGCGGCTACGGTCACAACGTTCACCGCTCTCACTATCACAGCGGGGGATACGGCAGCTTCCATGGCGGCTATGGCCACAATTACGGCTATCGCCACGTCGAGCGCTGCTTCTGGAACAAGAAGAGCTACTGGAACGGTTACGGCTGGGAATGGAAGTCGGAGCGTATTTGCCGCTGATTGCCCCCAGTAAATGAAAAGAAAGATTGGCGGGAGCTGAAAGGCTTCCGCCAATTTCTGTTTCGCCCGTTGCCTGTTGTCGCCTAAGGCGGCTCCTTCACGATTTAAGACTTCTGCAAGACCGCGAACCTGCTGAATTGGCGAGCATAAAAACTTGCAAAATACGGTCGCAGAAGCCCCGCATTTGACACAAGCGCGCGGCCCAATTATGTTCTTCTTTTGTTCCTAATAAATTGAGCTCTGCGTGCCCCAGCCCAGCACCATCGAAGACGACAGAAAAGCGCTGGCGCGCATCGTCGCCGGGCTGTTCGCGCTGCTGAGGCTGACGGAAGGTGTCGCACCGCAACGGATTGCACGCGCCGTGCATCGCGCAGTCGTTACAGTGCTGCGTCCGGCCGAATCCGCGGTGCGGCGGCTGATCTTTTTCCTGTCCCTGGGCATCAGGGTGAAGCCAGCGACGATCAGGCCGATGCCTTCAAGTTTTGTCCCTGCGCGCGGGGCGAAAGCGCGCCGTGCCTTCCGGCTTTTCGATCCCCGCCTGCGTCTTTTCCGCAGGACAAAAAGCGAGCTGAAAACGGTCCGGGCACAGCCGCGCATCTCCTTTTTCGGCGACGGCGAAGTCCGCACCATAGATCTTGGACGCGCATCCAAAGACGCTAAAGCCGATGACGGGATCGACTCCACCAAAATCTTGCGCCGGCTGGAATCGCTGAAGTCCGCGCTCGACGATCTGCCGCGTCAGGCGCGCCGTCTGAAGCGCGCGCTGCAGCGGCGGCAGAAGTCGCCGCGCCTGAAATTGCAGGGGCCTCTACGGCCCGGATTTCCGCCCGGCCATCGCGCGCGACGCAGGCACGAAATCGACGATGTGCTGCGACGATGCCATTTTCGCGCGCGCGAGGCGCTGCCGGATACGTCTTGAAATATGGCGAATAGCGAATGGCGAATAGCGAATGGCGAGTAGCGAATAGGGATGTAGGGGCATCGGCACCCCCGCATGCGCTTGTCCCGCATTTCCGACCGGTTGCCCCCGACCGTGTAGAGAGATTGCTACTCCCTACTCCCTACTCCCTACTCCCTACTCGCCATTCGCCATTCGCTACTCCCCTGCAGCAGTTGGCTAAGCCAACCGTCCGTGATTTGATGCGGCCGGGAATCGTTCGTTCAAACTCATTTTCGCGAGGCCATCATGTCCGACAGCAATTCGGGTTCGAATAGCAATTGGGACAGTTCACCCGATTCCGGCGACAACTGGGGCGGCGAGGGCGGCGACAGTTTTACGGAAACGACCTACAAGTCATGGTTCGAAAGAATCATGGAAAGCCTGAAGGCGATCCTCTTCGGCTTTCTCTTCGTCATCGGCGCCTGTGCGCTGCTCTTCTGGAACGAGGGCAATTCGGCCAAGACGGCTGCGGCGCTGAATGAGGGCGCGGGCCTCGTCGCCAGCGTTTCGAGCGAGCGCGCCGATCCCGCCAACGAAGGCAAGCTCATTCACATTGCCGGCGAAACCAAAGCGGGCAATCCCGCGCGCGATCCCGACCTCAATATCGCCGGCAACGGCCTACGCCTCGTGCGCAAGGTCGAGATGTATCAGTGGAAGGAAGAGCGCAAGAGCGAGAAGCGCCAGCGTCTGGGCGGCGGCGAAGAAACAGTCACGACCTACACCTATCAGCGCACCTGGTCGGAAGACCCGATCAACTCCTCGAACTTTCGCGAATCCGCCAACCATCGCAATCCCGCCATGCCGAACGTGCGCTCGCGCGGCTTTGCCGCCGAGGGCGTGACGCTCGGCGGATTCCGTCTCGACGACCGCGTCATCAACATGCTCGGCAAGGGCGATACGTTCGATGTCGCGCCCGCCATCGCACAGCGCGCCCGCGAGCGTTTCGGCGATCGCGCCAGGGTCGAGCGCGGCGGCATCTATGTCGGCTTCAATTCGGACCAGCCGCAGATCGGCGATCTGCGCGTCACCTATACGCTGTTGCCGATCCAGCCGGTCAGCGTCGTCGGCAAACAGACGCAGAGTGGCTTCACGCCTTTCGTCACCTCGAACCAGCGCACGATCCTGCTCGCGGAAACCGGCGTGCAGGACGCCTCTATCATGTTCAAACATGCGCAGGACGCCAACAAGATGCTGACGTGGATTTTGCGCGTCGTGGGCATCTTCGTGCTGTTCCTCGGCTTCCGCATGATGCTGACGCTGCTCGAAGTGCTCGCGAGTTTCGTGCCGATCTTCGGCGATATCGTCGGTGTCGGCGCGTCGATGGTGGCGATCCTCGCGACGGCGGTCGTCGCGCCCATCGTCATTGCCTTCGCGTGGTTCTTCTACCGGCCGCTTTATGCCGTTGGCATTCTCGCGGCGGGCTTTGCGATCTTCTACGGGTTGAGACTGCTTGCATCGAAACGCGCGGCGTCGCGCGCGCCGCAGCCTGTGGGGATGGCGATGGCGGCAGGCGCTGGACCGGGCGCGCCGCCGATGCAATCGATGTCGCCGGGCTTTGCGCAAGGCTTTCCGCAGCAGAACGCCCCCGGCCAGTATGCGCCGCCGCAACAGCAAGCCCCGCAACCGCAGCAACGCGGCGGGTCGTTCCTGCCGCCGGGTTTTGGCAAGAAATAGAAGCGAGGGAGGATCGTTCGAAGGTCGGAATGCCGTTCAGCAATGGAAGTGACTGCCCATTCACCCCGGACTAAGGACACGGCCATGACCATGTACCATGAGGGAAACCGCAGCCTGCAGGACGAATTCGGCAGCCACGCGCTCGCCGACAGGCTGGAAAGTTTCGCGCGCACCGCCTTTTCCGACGAGGACAAGGCCTTCATCGAAAGCGTCGGCTTCTTCTTTCTGGCGACTGCCGATGCAAAGGCGCATCCCGATTGCTCGTTCAAGGCGGGACCGCCGGGCTTTGTGAAGGTCATCGAGCCAAACGTGCTGGCCTTCCCCGACTATGACGGCAACGGCATGTTCAAGTCGCTCGGCAATATCGTCGACAACGGCCATGTCGGCATGCTCTTCATCGCCATGGGAGAAAGGCCGCGCCGCCTTCGCGTCAACGGCGCAGCGAAACTGTCGACGACTGATCCACTGCTGGCGCAATTCGACGGCGCGCAGATGATCGTGCGTGTGACGGCAGCGCATATATTTCCAAACTGCCCGCGCTATATTCCCGACATGGCCGCTCAAACGCCGTCCGTCTATCTGCCGAAGAAAGGCGAAACGCCCGTCGAGCCCGTGTGGAAGACATTCGATGTCTTCAAGGACGTCGTGCCGCCACGACGGGTTTGATCCGATCTGAATCCTTAATGACAGCTCAGCGCAACCGGCAACTCTCGCCTTGGATCTCGTAGCGTCCGTTCCGGAATTGCTGAAAGTGCATCATGAACTGGCCCTTTGCATCGAGGATTTGCAAATCCTTGATGTCGGCCCTTCCGCTGACTGACTTGTCCATGACTTTCAACGTGCCCTTGCGGGGCGGCTGTCCCCCGCCAACAATCGAGACTTCGCCGGATTTCGAAAAGGTCGCCTTCAAGCCTCCACAGTCGATCGTCTTGCCCAGCACGGGATTGGCCTGCGCCAACGCCTGTCCCGAAACGCCAGTGCAGATCATCGCGGCAAATGCAAAATGCGTCACAAATTTCATTCGATGCTCCCTCTTTTTAATGCGGCGATTTTCGTCAATCGCAACCACGGTTGCAAGTGACGTTTATGTTCATGCACGCGCCGCGCCCTCGCCCGCCACGCGGCCGAAGACCGCTGCCGACATCAGGCCAGCGCCGCCGGGATAGTTGAAATAAAAGAGTCCCCCCACCATTTCGCCGGCGGCATAAAGGCCGGGAATGACGCGCGCGTCCGCATCGAGCACCCGTCCATCGGTATCGATGCGCAAGCCGCCGAATGTGAAGGTGATGCCACAGGTGACCGCATAGGCTTCGAACGGGCCTTCATCCAGCGCCAGCGCCCAGTTGGATTTCGGTATGGCAAGGCCGCGCGTGCCGCGCCCGTCCTTGCGTCCCGCATCGTAGGGAATATCCGCGCGCACCGCGGCGTTGAAATCGCGGATCGTGGCAACGGCTTTCTCGCGATTGATGCCTTCGAGTTTGCCGATCAGTTCTTCCAGTGTCGCGGCCTGAAAGCGCGCCGACTGGCGCACGCGATATTCGCCATGCAGTTGCGCCGAACCCTTCGCGTCGAAGATTTGCCAGGCGATCTGCGAGGGCTGGGCGAGGATAGCGCGTCCGAGCTTCGCATAGGTGAGCGAGCGTATATCCGCGCCTTCGTCGAAGAAGCGCTCGCCATTGGCATTCAGCACGATTCCCGCGAGATAGTCGTCGCGCTTGAAGACGGTGCCGAAGGCGAGTTCGTTCGTCTCCGGCGCATTGAAATCCCAGCTCGAGGCATGACAGCCCGACCAGTGGCCATAGGCCATCGCGCCGATATCGAGCGCCATACGCAATCCGTCGCCGGTGTTGAATCGCGAGCCGCGCACGCGCGCGAGATCCCAGGAGGGCCCGAGATAGCGCGTGCGCATTTCCGTATTCGCCTCGAAGCCGCCGCAGGCCAGCACGACTGCGCCGGTCTCATAGCGCACATCGTCGCCGTCACTTCGCGCCATGAC
Organism: uncultured Hyphomicrobiales bacterium; assembly: GCA_903847605.1. Classification (GTDB taxonomy): domain Bacteria; phylum Pseudomonadota; class Alphaproteobacteria; order Rhizobiales; family Beijerinckiaceae; genus Terripilifer. The sequence continues at coordinate 4,936 of CAINED010000036.1, forward strand.
GCCATGCACGCCGCCTGCGTCCTCGACCAGCGAGAGAACACGCGTATCGTAATGGATGTGTATGTTCTTTTTCTCGCAGGCGGCAAAGAGCGAGGTTGATATGCCATCGCCGCCGCCAAGACATTCCACCGCGCTGCCGCCGGAAAACTTGATGCGCCCGTCAGGCAATTTGAACTGCCATTCGTAAAGCGGGAGGAAGCGCACGCCCTGCGCGCGCAGCCACAGCATGGTTTCGCGGCTGCGGTCGATTAGCAGGCCGGCCATGTCGGGATGCACGCGATATTCGGTGACGCGGCCGAGATCGTCGAAATACTGTTCGCGCGTATATTCGCCGAAATCGGCGCGCGCGCGCTCGGCCTCGCCGATCTCGCCGACCAGCGCCTCTATGTCCTCGACGCCGCGATAGACGGCGCGCATGGCTCCGTTGGAAAATCGCGTGTTGCCGCCGCGTTCTTCAATGGGCGCGCGTTCGATGACGATGACTGATTTGCCCGCCTCATGCGCCGTCAGCGCCGAGCAAAGCCCCGATAGACCCGCGCCAACGATGACGACATCCGCCGTATGAGTGTGCATTTCGCTCCCCATCATTTCTTAGCGTTGTGGATTGCGCCTCTGCGCATTCTGCTGCCGCCATTCGTCCATCTCGCGGCGATGCTGTTCCTCGATTTCCCACCGGTCCGTGCGCCGTTCAAGCTCGTGGTTGAGTTCGAAGCCGATGAGTATCGCGAGCGCCGAAAGCCAGAGCCAGAGCATCAGACCGACGATCGCCGCAATCGAACCGTAGGTCGCGGCGAGATTGCCGAGGTGCTCGACATACCAGGAGAAGGCGAGCGACACCGCGATCCATAGCGCCGCGCCGAGACAGCTTCCCCACAAAGACCAGCGCGCGCGTTGCGGCGGCCGGCTCGGTCCGTAGCGGTTCAGCAAAATCAGAAACACGACAGTGATCGAATAGAGTAAGGGCCAGCGCAGGTAGACGAAGACCCTCGCGAATGAGCCCTGCAGGTTCACGTAAGAGAGCAGCACAGGTACGAGCACCAGCACAGCCAGTGTCGCGAGAAAGACCGCCACGGCGCCCAGCGTGAACAGCGCGGAATATATGTTGTAAACGAGAATGCTGCGTTTCTCGTCCTCGTTGTAGATAATGTTCATCGCGTCGAACATCGACTTCATGCCGGCATTCGCGCTCCATACGGCGACGAGAATGCTGCCGACGATCAGCGCACTCATGTTCGAGCGTCCGGCTCCCGCGATCGCCCGCGCCTGTTGCTGCATCAGGTCGAGCGCGCCGGCCGGCAGGAGAAAGGCGATGTCCGACAGCAGCGAGACGATCTGCGCGGGATCTGCAAAGAAGCCGTAAAGCCAGATCAGTACGGTGAGCGCCGGGAAGAGCGAAAGCATCACGTAAAAGGCGACGCCCGCCGCGATCAGCATCAGGCGGTCGCGGAATACCTCATCGTAAATCTTGCAGGTAACTTCCCACCAGCCGTAAAGCGTGAGGCCCTGCGGCTTTGAAGCCGTGTGCGTGCGGGCGGGATCGGGCGCAGGCGCTACCGGAGGCGGAAGCGGCGGTTCCTCGGCGATGGCTTTTTCGCGGGGCTTGCCGATGCCCGCGAGTTTTCCGGCAGACTTGACCGCGCCGGCCAGCGCGCCCGCCGCGCCGGAGGCAGCGCCGCGCAGCGCATCCGATAACTTGCCGGCGAATGGCAATTTCAAATCCTGCGTCCCCGCAAATCCATCAGGCGAAGGCTATCGTAATCCGCGGCGCATCGCCAAACAGCCGACGATGCTCCGCGAGCGCGTAGCGGTCGGTCATGCCGGCTATATAATCTGTCACGACGCGAAACCGCCGGGCGTCGTCACCGGCGGCCGCAGCCGCCCGCATCGTCCATTCCGCCGGCATGTCCTGGGGGTGGGCGCAAAAGCGATCGAACAGGCGCTCGACGACGGCGGCGGCCTCGCCTCGCACCTTCATCACGCGCGCGTGGCGATACATGTGCGGATAGAGGAAGCCCTTCAGCGCCTTGTCGGCCTCAATGAAGGCGTCCGAAAAAGAAACCAGCGCCCTGCCCGCGCAGCGCACATCGGCCGCCGATGGCGGCGCCGCCTCCGCCAGCCTTCGCTGACTTTCCGTAATGGCGTCCTCGACAAAGCGGGTGATGACGCGCCTGCCGATTTCATGGATGACGCGCCCGCGTTCGAGGCCGGGATGCAGCCTGTCGATCTCGCCGAGAATTTCGCGCAGAAGATCGACGGAACGCAGATCGTCGAGTTCGAACAGGCCTGCGCGCAAGCCATCGTCGATATCGTGGGCATTGTAGGCGATGTCGTCGGCTATAGCGGCTGATTGCGCCTCCGCGCTCGCAAAGCTCCGGAGTTCCAGCGGAAACTGCGCATCGAATTCGAGGATCGCCAGCGGCACGCCGCGCTCCCTGTATTTCGCGAGCGCGTGCGGGCCGGTCATGGGACCGTTATGTTTCACAAGGCCCTCAAGCGTTTCCCAGCACAGGTTCAGCCCGTCATGGCCGGCATAGCGGCGCTCGAGCCGGGTGACGATGCGTAGCGCCTGCGCGTTGTGATCGAAGCCGCCGTGAGCCGCCATCTTCTCTTCAAGAACATCCTCGCCGGTATGGCCGAAGGGCGTGTGGCCCAGGTCGTGCGCGAGGGCGAGAGCTTCGGCGAGATCGTCGTCGAGCCCCAACGCCCGGGCCAAAGCGCGGGCGATCTGGCCGACTTCGATCGTATGGGTCAGGCGCGTGCGGTAATGGTCGCCCTCGTGCGGCACGAAGACCTGCGTCTTGTGGGCGAGGCGGCGGAAGGCCGTCGAATGGATGATGCGGTCGCGGTCACGCTGGAATTCCGTGCGCGTCGGCGAAAGCGGTTCGGGCATGAGCCGTCCCCGGCTTTGCGCGGGATCGGCCGCCCACGGCGCAAAGACGCCGCGCCGGCCAGCGGGCGGCGGAAAGTTCGCCGAAGACAGGGGTCCCGCCTGTCCGTATCGTTGAACCGCCATGATGCCGGGCTTATATGTCGGTCAGAGTCGTGGCAAGACATCATGCCGGATGCCGCCACACAGGATACCGACATGAGCGAGACCGCGACCGAGGAACTGCCTGTCGTCACCGACCGTGCCGCCAGGCGCATCGCGAAGGTGTTAGCCGGCGAGGCTGAAGGATCGATGTTCCGCGTCGCCGTGCAAGGCGGCGGATGTTCGGGCTTTCAGTACACGTTCGATATCGTGCCCAGGCGCGAGGCCGACGATCTCGCCATCGAGCGGGATGGCGTCACTGTGCTTGTCGATTCCGTGTCGCTCGATTTTCTCAAAGGCGCGAAAATCGACTTCGTCGATAATCTGATCGGCCAGTCGTTCCAGATCGACAACCCCAATGCTACGGCCGCCTGCGGCTGCGGAACGAGCTTTTCGGTCTGAGGCCGATTTCGCTCAAGCGGGTTCGTCGGATCTCGGCTGAAGGTGTTCTTCCATATAGCGTCGTCTTGCCCACGCGCCCATGCCAACCAGTAGGCAAATGGCGGCTCCACCCAGCACCGGCCCGCGCAAGCCTGTAAATTCGGCCAGAAAACCCATCCCCAATGCGCCAATCGCCGGCGCTCCCTGCGCGATCATGCCGTAAGTGCTCATCGTGCGGCCACGAAATCGGGTGCGGATGGCGATCTGAACGAGGGTCTGGTTGGTGATCTCGATGGCCACCTTCGCAAAGCCGATGCACAGCAGCAATACGCAGGCGAGCCAGAAAAGAGACGTCGTGGCAAAGGCCATCAGCGCGACCGACATCGCGATGATGCAGGCGATGCTCACAGCGACAAGACCGGCCTGACCACGCGCCGACAGCCAGAAGCCCGCAGCAACGGCGCCGATGCCGTTCATCATGTACATGACCGCAAGGCCGCCTGGGCCCTTCGCAAACACGCCAGCGGCAAAGCCGGGCAAAAGATCGGCAAGCGGCTTGGCCAGAAGCGATACTGCGATCAGGATGGCGAACTGCACGCGCACGCCCCGATGCGACATCAGGTAGGCAAAGCCATCTGCAATATCGCGAAGGATCGATGACTCGTCGCGTTTGCCGCGCTTCACGTCGGAAACCGAAATCCTGGCCAGCGCCACCGTAAAAATCAGCTGGAGGGCAAGCGCTGCCGCCAGCGTGCCGCTTATGCCGGAGAAGATGATCGTCGCCCCGCCAACGGCCGGGCCAACGAATTTCGCCGTGTTGAAAACCGCTGCATTGAAGGCGAGGCCATTGGACAGGAGTTCGCGTCCACAGAGCGCATAAACGATCGTCTGTCGCGCCGGACGATTGATCGAGAAAAGCGTGCCGCGAAAAAGGACCAGCGCTGTCAGAAGCCAGATATTCAGGACGCCCGTCAGGCTCGCTGCCAGAAGCGCCGTCGAATAAAGCAAAGTCAGCGCTTGCGTGAAGCGAAGCGTGCGCAGCTGGTCCAACCGGTCGAGCAAAGCGCCGGAAAACAGCCCGAAAAGGATCGTCGGCCCTGCCTCGGCAGCAGCGATGACGCCGAGCCAGCCCGGGCTACCGGTCAAATCCCAGGCCAGCCAGCCGATGGCGACACGCTGGACCCAAAGGCCCGTCGTGGAGGCGAGATTTCCCGCGACATACCAGCGGTAGTCCCTGCTTTTCAGCAGCCTCGACAGATCGCTGAGCCCGAGCCCCATCTTCAACGCAAGCATCTCCCTGTGTGGCCTGATACGTTTGTATGCTCATCAGCCGGTGAGTGCGTAGAGGCACCCCCCTCGCGTGCACTATTCTGGGCCAAGTCGGGGAACAGGATTCCCTACGGCGTGTTTCCGAGGGCATGGGCAGCGCCATCTCTCGATCCATCGCCAACATTAATCGCGATTGCGATGCAGGACCAACATGGACCTGACATCGCTCATCGGCCTCCTCGCCGCCGTCGGGGCCACCGCCGCCAATGTACCGCAGGCGCTGAAAGTCTGGCGCACGTCCGAGACCGGCGATCTCTCGCTCAAGATGCTCGGCCTCCTCACCGCCAGCCTCGCGTTATGGACGCTCTATGGCTTCCTGCGCAACGATTTCATCATCGTCGCTTCGAACGCGATCTCTTCCGCGCTTGCCGGCTATCTCACCGTCGCGAAACTGCGTTACGGCTGAATTACGCCGGATCCCAATTATTGTCCGTCGACTGCGCTTCGCTCACGGCAATCGCCGTCATGTTGACGATGCCGCGCGCCGTGACGGATGGCGTCAGGATATGCGCAGGCTTTGCCGCGCCCATCAGGATCGGTCCAACCGGCAGCGCATCCGCAAGCACCTTCACCATCTGGAAGGCGATGTTGGCCGAAGTCAGGTCCGGCAGGATGAGCACGTTGGCCTCGCCTTTCAACGTGGATGTGCTCAGCACGCGATCGCGAATGGCTTGCGAGAGGGCGCTGTCCGCCTGCATCTCGCCGTCGATCTCCAGAGCGGGATTAAGCGCGTGAACAAGGCCCAGGGCCTCGCGCATTTTCAGCGCGGCCGGAGAATCGTCACTGCCGAAATCGGAGTCCGAAATGAGCGCGACCTTCGGCGTCATGCCGAAGCGACGTACATGCTCGGCGCATTTCACGGTCATCTCGGCGATTTCGAGCGCCGTAGGATTTTGGCGCACATGCGTGTCGGCGATGAAGTAATGGCCGCGATTCGTCACCAGCAGGCTCAACGCGGAGAAATTGCGCGCGTCGGGCGCAAGGCCGATCACGTCGCGGATCATGTTGAGGCGCGTGCGGAAGCGGCCTTCAAGACCACAAAGCATGGCGTCCGCATCGCCACGGCGCAAGGCGAGCGCCGCAATCGCGGTGTTGGAGGTGCGCACGATGGTGCGCGCGGCGTCGGGCGTCACGCCCTTGCGGCCGGCGGCCTCGATCAGCGCTGCGACATAATCGCGATAGCGCTTGTCGTCCGTGGGGTTCACCAGTTCGAAATCGCGGCCGGGCTGAATCGAAAGCCCGAAACGCTTGATGCGAGTCTCCACGACATTCGGGCGGCCGATGAGGATCGGGATGGCCATGCGCTCTTCGAGTACGACCTGCGCGGCGCGCAGCACACGCTCGTCCTCGCCATCGGCATAGATCACGCGCTTGGGGTTCGCTTTCGCCTGCGCGAACACCGGCTTCATGATGAAGCCCGAGCGGAAGACGAAACGATTCAACTGTTCCGCATAGGCGTCGAAATCGGTGATCGGCTTCTTCGCGACGCCCGTCGCCATTGCGGCTTTCGCAACGGCGGGTGCAATGCGCAGGATCAGACGCGGATCGAAAGGCGCGGGAATCAGCGATGTCGGTCCGAAGAGCGGCGCGGAGCCGCCATAAGCATTCGCGACCACATCCGACGGCGCTTCGCGCGCAAGCTGTGCGATGGCTTCAACGGCGGCGAGTTTCATTTCCTCGTTGATGGCCGTCGCGTGAACGTCGAGCGCGCCGCGGAAAATATAGGGGAAGCACAGAACGTTGTTGACCTGGTTGGGATAATCCGAGCGCCCCGTACAGATCATCGCTTCCGGACGCACGGCCAGCGCGTCCTCCGGATTGATCTCGGGATTGGGATTGGCGAGGGCGAGAATGAGCGGTTTCTCGCCCATGCGCGCGACCATGTCGGGTTTCAAAACGCCGGCCGCCGAAAGGCCGAGAAAGACATCCGCGCCGTCGATAATCTCGCCGAGCGTGCGCGCCGAAGTCTCCTGCGCATATACTTCCTTCCAGCGATCCATGAGTTCGTTGCGGCCCTTCCAGACCACGCCTTCGAGATCGCTGACCCAGATGTTCTTGCGCTGTGCGCCGAGATGGCAGAGCAGGTTGAGGCAGGCGAGCGCCGCCGCCCCGGCGCCGGACACCACGATTTTAACGTCGCCAATCTTCTTGCCCGCAAGTTCGAGCCCGTTGCGAACAGCCGCACTCACGATGATTGCAGTGCCATGCTGGTCGTCGTGGAAGACCGGGATCGACATGCGCGCGCGCAATTGCTGTTCGATGTCGAAACAGTCGGGCCCCTTGATGTCCTCGAGATTGATGCCGCCGAAGGTCGGCTCGAGCGCTGCGACGCAATCGACGAATTTCTCGATGTTCTTCTGGTCGACCTCGATGTCGAAAACGTCGATGCCCGCGAATTTCTTGAAGAGAACCGCCTTGCCTTCCATCACGGGCTTTGCCGCCAGCGGGCCGATATCGCCGAGGCCGAGGACGGCGGTCCCGTTCGTGATGACGCCGACGAGATTCTGACGCGCCGTGACGGTTGCGGCCTCGTCGGGATTTTCGACGATCACCTCGCAGGCGGCGGCGACGCCGGGCGAATAGGCCAGCGCCAGATCGCGCTGGTTCCCGAGCGGCTTGGTCGCCTGGATCTCGAGTTTTCCGGGCTTCGGCAGGCGGTGATAGACCAGCGCTCCCGAGCGCAGGTCGTCGGACATTTTGGTGGCCAAAGGTCTCTCCCCAGTCGGCGGACGGCCCAGTTTATTCCATAAAGCCCTTTGAAGACATTTTGGACAAGCAAATTCAGTTTGAAAATGTTCGGGTTTCCTTCGGGGTTCGCGTAAGCCCACGGAGTCCGAGATTTCGATGGCAAATCAGCGCCGCCCCTTCTATGCCAGCGCGCATGTGCGGGCTTTTCCAGATCATCGAGCGCAACCGGCCGGTCGACCCGTCGCGGCTCAAGCTCGCCCTCGACAGCATGAGCCATCGCGGTCCGGACGCGGAAGGCCTCGAAGTGTCGCCGCGCGGGCCGACATCCGGAAAAGGCCCGTTCTTCGGCTACGGCCATCGCCGCCTGTCGATCCTCGACCTCGATCCGCGCTCGAACCAGCCCTTTCACCGCAATGGACGGACGCTGCTCTACAACGGCGAAATCTACAATTTCGCTGAAATGCGCAGGCATCCCGCGCTGGCGGACGTCGCCTTTTCCACGAGTGGCGATACGGAAGTCCTGACAGAGGCGATCGCGCGGCGCGGCACGGATTTGCTGCAGCAGATGTCGGGCATGTGGGCCTTCGTTCAGACCGACCAGGCTGGGGGCACGGCCATCGCCGCGCGGGACCGCTACGGCAAGAAGCCGCTGTTCTATTATTTCGACAACGAGCGGCTCATTTTCTCATCCACCATCCGCGCCATCTTCACCTACCTCGGCCGACGCCCGGTCATGCGCGCCGATGCGCTCAATGCCTATCTGGCCCATGGCGTCATCTATCCGGGCGGCGGCGAGGCCACGCATCTGCAAGACATCTTTCAGGTAGCGCCGGGCGGCTTTCTGAAATTCGATATGGCGAACTGGCGCATCCAAACGGGCCGCTGGTTCGATCTTGCAACTCATGTCCATGCGACCCCGGCCGAAGCAGGCGATCTCCCGGCGATCCTACGCGAGGCCGTAACATCGCGGCTCGTGTCCGACAGGCAGGTAGGACTGCTGCTCTCCGGCGGAATCGACAGCACGCTGGTTCTCTCCGTGATGCACGCGGCCGGGTTGCAGGATCAGGTGCATTGTTTCATCGGCGAGACCGGCCGCTCCGACGATGCGCTCTACGCGAAGAAATGCGTCAAGCAACTCGGCATCGCCGCACGGGTCATCGAACTTGGCTACGACTCGACGAGCTTCGAGCGCTTCTTGCGCATGTGCCTGCATCAGGAAAAGCCGTTTCCACTCCTCGGCAATTCCATGGCCATGTCGGAAATGTACGAGGCCATTGCCCAACACGATGTTCCCGTCGTTCTCGATGGCACGGGCGGCGACGAAATCTTTGGCGGCTACTGGGACCGGCAATATCCCTTTGCAATTCGCGAAGCGCTTCGCAAAGGCGACTGGGCGTGGCTCAGGCAATGCGCCTCGCAGAATTCCGCGATCTTCTGGCGGACGCTGCGCGAAATGGCGACAGACGGCATCGAACCGCGCAAGCTGGTTGCAGCCTTCCTGCCGCATCCGAGCTTTGCGGTGCGACAGTTCTGTGCAGAAGAAGTTCGCGCAGCTTCGTCCGCCGATCCGCTGACGGATACGAAACTCGGATTCACGGAAGCGCTCATTGCCGATGCCGAGCGCGGGCGTCTTGGCGAATGGATCTGGCAGAACGATCGCAACGCGATGATGGCCAGCATCGAGAACCGTAGTCCCCTGCTGGATTTCCGCCTCTCGCCCTTCATGAAGAGCGGCTACGCTGCAAAGTTCAACGGTCCATGGAACAAGCATGAATTGCGCAAGGCCTTCGACGCCTTCGCGCCGCTGCCGACGCAATGGCGGCAGCAGAAGCAGGGTTTTCGCTGGAACGCGCGGCAGTTTTACGCGAAGAATTCGAATGCTATAGCCGAGATCATCGCGGCTTCGAAAGTTCTGCCCTCGCGCGTGAACGTGAAAGGCTTTCTCGAGGCGGCGCGCAGGAATCCGCGTTATTTCGCATCGCGTCTCTCGCCGCGCCTGCTCTGCATCGCCGGGCTTGAACAGACGATCGGACTATCGCCGGACTAAAGCAGGGTGCGCTTTCGCGTCCCTTGCGATCCGATCGAACATGTCCCTCGCCCGCACTTCCGCATTGTCGAGAAAAATGGCGATCCGCGCTTTCTCTTCGTCCGAGATTGGCGCGACCGCAGGCGGCCCCGGAAGTTTTTCCAATTCATCGAGCGTAAAGACGCGGTTGGCGATGCCTATATCCGCCAGCAACGCGCTGACCTTGCCGATATTGCCTTCGACCGCGATGAACGGCAGGCCGATGCGCAACGCATAGCAAACGGCGTGGTACCGCCCGCAAACAATGCCACGCGCATTCCCGGTCATCACGTCGAGAAGATCGTCGCGCGTACGAAGCACGCCGGCGTATCGCAGGGACCATGCGCTCGAAGGCGTCATGCGGCTCAACAGGCTCTTGAACGCGAAACCGATGCGTCGCTTGCGGCTGCCGCGCGCCGGCCATGGCGGCATGGCGCGAAAGGAGATGGTGCGCGCGCCAAGGCCCCGCCGTCCGTTCCACTTTGCGGCCAATGCGACAAGCCGCGCCGCCGTCGTCTGATCCGACGCGTCGGTGACAAGAAGATCGCCCTTTCCCCGGGCATTCGGCGCGGCGAACCAGCTCAGGGTCAGGTCGGGGACGACTTGCGCATCGATCCCGGCGCGCGCCAGGGATGCGCGGCTGACTTCGTCGCGCACGAACCGCAGCCTGAACTTGGCGAGGCCCGCCAGAACCTCCGCGCCGTTCGCCTCTTCGCTGGCGTTCACAAGATAAGCGGGCGTGCCAGCGTCTGCGAGATTGTGCGCCAGTGCTGCAATTCGCCTCGCCGAACGCGAATCGTGATGAATGGACCCCTCGCCATTGACGATGACGAGATTGAACGTGTGCCGCCCGCTGAGCGCAGCTTCCACGGCGTCCCAGTCCCAGCCGGCTTCGAGATCGATGCCGGCCTCGCACGCAAGCTCGACGCAGCGCTGCGTCACCAGCGCCGAGCCGTGATGGCCGGCAAGCGAGGCATCGTTGACGAGAAGGGCTCGCAACTGCGCCATTGATCTATGCGCCCTTTCCATTGCAAGTGGCCGGGATCGAAATCACCGGTTCCGCGTAAGCGGTTATGCGGCGATACTCAACCCAGAGTCGGACCTCGATCTTGAGCGGAAAGCCCCTTTCGATCCTCATTCTCTCGGATGGCCGGCCCGGCCATTTCCGGCAGAGCGAGGCGATTGCGGCGGCTCTGGCGCGGCGGCGCGAGGTGACGTTCGAAAAAGTCGCGCTGCCCCTGCGGCGTTGGATACCCCGCGCGCTGCTGACAAGGCTGGCAAGGCTCCTGCCGCCGGCCCTCTTCCTGAAACTGGCGCACGGCATGTCCGGCAGCGATTTTCCGCAAGCAGACCTCATCGTTTCGGCGGGCGCGGCGACCTTCGGCGCCAATGTGGCGCTGGCGCAATTGCGCGGCGTGCCCAATGTCATAGCGGGATCGCTCCGTGGCATCGATCCGCATCGCGTGTCCCTGACGCTTTTGCCTTATCGGCGCGCGCTCGACCTGCCCAATCATGCCCTGCTGCCCAAGCCTGCCGCCATCGACCCGGATGACCTGCCCGCAGCGCGGCCCTGGCCGGGCCTGACGCAAGCGAACGGTTATCGCATCGGGGTTCTGCTGGGCGGCCCGACCCGCGACGCGAAATTCGAGGATGCGGATTGGGAAAAGCTTGCGGCGCTGCTTCGGGAAATCGGGCAATCGGAAAAGCTGGCGCTCGTTGTGGCGACATCTCCCCGCACGCCGGAGCCAGCCTATGCGGCGCTTGCCGATATCGCAAAGGAGCCAGGCGTGGAGTTCATCGATTTTCGCACGAGCGGGCCGGGTTCCGCCGGGCCAGTCTTCGCCTGCGATGCGGTGCTCGTTACGCTCGACAGCATGTCGATGATCACGGAAGCCGTTCTGGCGCAGCGCCCGGTTATCGCGCTGGTTCCCAATACTGCGCCGCGCGGAGCCGACGCCGAGGCCATCGACACTTTTGAAGAGCAGAAACGGCTGGTCCGCATGCCGCTGGAAACCGCAAGCTTGCAGGCGGTGGACGCGGCGCTCTCCACCATCGAGCCGATGACGGAGAACCATCTCGACCAACTGGCCGACACGATCATCGCGCGGGTTGGTCTGTGACAAACGGGGCTGTCATCCCGGAAAATCGCGAAGCGATTTTATCCGGGATCGCTCCGATATCATTTCCCTAGCGGTCCCGGCTCTCGCTGCGCTCGGCCGGGAAGACAGTTTACGCTCACTTCTCCGGCACGTTGAGCCGGATGTGCAGCTCGCGCAATTGCTTGGCGCTGGCCTCGCTCGGCGCGCCCATGAGCAAATCTTCGGCGCGCTGGTTCATCGGGAACAACGCGACTTCGCGCAGGTTCTGTTCGCCCGCCAGAAGCATGATGATGCGGTCGACACCCGCGGCCATGCCGCCGTGCGGCGGCGCGCCATACTGGAAGGCGCGGTAGAGGCCGCCGAAGCGCTCGACCACGGTCTGCTCGCTGTAGCCGGCGATTTCAAAGGCCTTCACCATCGCATCCGGCTTGTGATTGCGAATGCCACCAGAGGCGAGCTCATAGCCGTTGCAGACGAGATCGTACTGGAAGGCGTTGATCGTCAGCGGGTCCTTCGTCTGGAGCGCTTCGAGCCCGCCCTGCGGCATGGAGAAGGGATTGTGGGAGAAATCCACCTTCTTCTCCTCTTCGCTCCATTCGAACATGGGGAAGTCGACGATCCAGGCGAATTCGAAGCGGTTCTCGTCCACGAGGTTCAATTCGCGTCCCGCACGCAGGCGGGCGTCGCCGGCGAACTTTGCGAATTTCGCGGGATCGCCGGCCGTGAAGAAACAGGCGTCGCCCGCTTTCAGGCCCAGCTGGGCGCGAATGGCTTCGGTGCGCTCGGGGCCGATGTTGTTGGCGATCGGCCCAGCCGCTTCGGTCTTGCCCTCGTTATCGCGCCAGAAAATGTAGCCCAGACCCGGCTGGCCCTCGCCCTGCGCCCAAGCGTTCATGCGGTCGCAGAAGGTGCGCTGTCCGCCGCCCGGAGCGGGAATGGCGCGCACGCGGTTCTTGGCGTCTTCCAGCAGGCGCGCGAAAACTTTGAAGTTCGAGCCGCGGAAATGCTCGCTCACGTCCTGCATGACGATGGGCAGGCGCAGGTCTGGCTTGTCGGAGCCGTATTTCTCCATCGCCTCGGCATAGGGAATGCGCGGGAAGGCTTGCGTCACAGGCTTTCCCTTGGCGAATTCCTCGAACAACCCGCGATAGACGGGCTCCATCGTGCCGAGAACGTCGTCCTGCGTGACGAAGCTCATTTCGAGATCGAGCTGGTAGAATTCGCCGGGCAGGCGGTCGGCGCGCGGGTCCTCGTCGCGGAAACAGGGGGCGATCTGGAAGTAGCGGTCGAAGCCCGCCATCATCAGCAACTGCTTGTACTGCTGCGGTGCCTGCGGCAGCGCGTAGAATTTGCCGGGATGAATACGGCTCGGCACGAGAAAGTCGCGCGCGCCTTCGGGCGAAGACGCGGTCAGGATCGGCGTCGAAAACTCGTTGAAGCCCGAGCCCTTCATGCGCGTGCGGATGGAATCCACCACCTTGCCGCGCAGCATGATGTTGTTGTGGATGCGCTCACGGCGCAGGTCGAGGAAGCGGTATTTGAGACGCGTTTCCTCGGGATAGTCCTGATCGCCGAAGACCGGCAGCGGCAGTTCGCCCGCCTGCCCCAGCACTTCCGCCTCGGTGACGTAGAGTTCGACGAGGCCGGTGGGCATGTCTGAATTCTCGGTGCCTGCGGGACGCTTGCGCACCTTGCCGTCGAGACGCACCACCCATTCCGAACGGAAGCTCTCGACCAGCTTGAAAGCAGGCGAATCCGGGTCGGCGACGCATTGCGTCAGGCCGTAGTGGTCACGCAAATCAATAAAGAGCACGCCGCCGTGGTCGCGGATGCGATGGCACCATCCGGAAAGGCGCACGGTCTGGCCGTCGTCGGTGTCGCGCAACTGGCCGCAAGTATGGGTACGGTAACGATGCATTGTCTCTGTCTCGAAGACCCGCGCCGGCGGCGGCCGGAGATGGCGGGTTGAACGGAAAGCGCCGGAAACGCGCCGAAATGGCGGCCCGGCGCTCAGGCTGCCGGTCATGTAAGGGAAAACAATCGCAGGGGGAAGGGCTGTCGCGCCGAAGAGCCGCGCTGCATTCGATCAAATGCAATCTTTCCCGGAAAACGGGCCTTAACTTTATGAAAACTTCAGACTTTTAGACGAATGCCACGGCAATATCCCCTTAGGACATCAGAACTAGGTTGGCGCCTCGACAACGGGGTCGCACATGTCGAATCCAACAAGCTACAAAAGATATTCGGGCCGAATCCTTCTCGCACTCGCCCTTGCGGCCACCGGCGCATTCGTCTGGATGTTTGCGCAGGTCACGGCGCATACGTTCGCCCGGCAGGACGCGGCCGCCGCGAGTCAGGTCGTCGCGCGATATTTCAGCCTCGACAACTCAGAAATCGAGGCGATTGCAAATGGAGCCAAGCCCTCCCCGGCATTCCGCGCGACCATCGACAGGGGCCTGAACGCCAGCGTCTTTTTCGGCTTCAAGATCTTCGATCCGCAGGGGCGCCTCAAATACTCGGCTTCGGCGGCGGCGGGCAGCGACCCCTCCACCACGGAAGCCGGCACGATCAGCGAAAGCGCACGGCGCGCGGCCGAAACCGCCACCACGATCACCGACACCGGGGAATTCAAGACGTCGGCCGGCGTGCGCTATCTCGCGGAAACCGTGATCCCCGTCCTGCGCGACGGCAAGCCGATCGCGGTCCAGCAGATCTATCTCGAACAGACCGGTCGCCTGCTGCAGTTGCGCGATCGCATCACGACCCTGACGGTGCTCGCCGCCCTGCTCGCCGCCATCGCCTTCGGCATTCCCGCCATTGCCTGGCGGCGCAAATCGGCCGATCTCGCCGCCCGCGAGCGCGACCTTGACCTGCAATCGAAGCGTTTCAAGACGGCGCTCGACAACCTGCCGCAGGGCATCACCCTGTTCGACGGCGACCGCAAACTCGCCATGGCGAACGACCGATATGCGAAAATGTTCGGTATCCCCGGCGACCTCCTGAAGCCCGGAACATCCGTCGATAACATCCGCAAGCTGCGTTTCGAACACGGCTGCCCCGTGCTGTCCGACTTCGAGCACGACAGCGCTGGAGAGCAGCGCTACAGCCGCCTCGCCAACGGCATCGAAAGATCCAAGGAAACCTGGGAACTGGAAGACGGCCGCACCGTCAAGACAACCCGCTATCAAGTGCCCGACGGCGGCTGGGTTTCGCTGCATCAGGACGTCACGGAAGACCTGCGCCGGCAGGAAGAACTGGCGACGGCGCGGCGCTTCCTCGACAAGGTCATCGAAAACATTCCCGTCGCGATCATCGTCAAGGACGCCAAGGAATTGCGCTACCAGGTCGCCAACCGCGAAGTCGCGAACGTGCATGGCCTGCCGCCGGAGGCCATCATCGGCAAGCGGACCTGCGATTTCTTCGCGCCGGAACAGGCGGCAAAGATCGACAAGGCCGACCGCGATGTGCTGGCGCGTAACGCCCGCGAAGCCAGTTGCACCGAGGGCGTGATCGTGACGCCCGGACGCGGCGATCGCATCATCGCAACCAAGCGCCTTGCCGTGCGCAATCCCAACGGGGAAGCGGCGTGGCTCGTCACCATCATCGAGGACGTGACCGAGCGTCGCGCGGCCGAGGCGCAGATCAATTTCCTCGCTCATCACGATCCGCTCACCGAACTCTCGAATCGCGCCCATTTCCAGGACAGCGTCGACAGGGCGATTGCCGAGCGCAAACAAGGTTCGGGCCTCGCCGTCGCCCTGTTCGATCTCGACGGCTTCAAGGAAATCAACGACGCCTTCGGCCATGCGGCGGGCGATGAAGTGCTGCGCACGGTCAGCCAGCGCCTTCTCGCCAATGTCGCCGGCGTCGATCTCGTGGCTCGACTGGGCGGCGACGAATTCGCGATCATGTTCCGTTCGAAGGCGGACGAGGAAAGCCTCGATCCACTCATGAACGAGATCATCGACGAAATCCGCAAACCGATCGATTTCGACTCGCGCAAGCTTGTCGTCGAAGCCAGCGCCGGCGTCGCCTTCATGACTGACACGCCGATGGATCGCGCGACATTACTACGTCAGGCCGATCTCGCGCTCTACGAGGCCAAGAGCCAGGGCAAGGGCGTCTATTGCGCCTACATCCCGGAGATCATGGAACGCCGCATGAGCCGCAAGGCGCTCGAATTCGACATGCACGCGGCGATCGCCGAAGACCAGTTCGAAATCCATTATCAGCCCATCGTCGATCTGCGCACAGGCACGATCGTCAGCATGGAAGCGCTGGTGCGCTGGATCCATCCGGTGCGCGGCATGATCTCGCCGCTCGACTTCATTCCGATTGCGGAGGAGTCCGGCCTCATCGTTCAGATCGGCGAAATCGTGCTGGAAAAGGCCTGCCACGCCGCGGCGCAATGGCCCTCGCATGTGCGCGTTTCCGTCAACCTGTCGCCGGTGCAGTTCCGCGACCGCAATCTCGCGGTGAAGATCGCCAAGGTGCTGATGGAATCGAAGATATTGCCGCAACGTCTCGAACTCGAAATCACCGAGGCGGCGCTGCTCGACGACAGCTTCGACAACATCCAGTTGCTGACTGACCTGCGCGCCACCGGCATCCGCATCGTCATGGACGATTTCGGCACCGGCTATTCGTCGCTGAACTATCTGCGCAACTTCCCCTTCGACAAGATCAAGATCGACCGCAGCTATGTGCGCGATCTCGAACTGGGCGCCAACCACTCGCGCACCATCCTCAGCGCCGTGCTGGCCATGGCTCAGGGCCTCGATCTTTCGACCACGGCGGAAGGCGTCGAGACGCAGGAGCAGATGGATATCCTGCGCAACGCCGGCTGCACGGAAATGCAGGGCTACTTCTTCTCGAGGCCCGTGCCGCAAAGGGATCTGGTGAAAATCTTCGAGCGCAATGCGGAAGTTCAGAAGGCGCGCGAAGCCAGGGCCGCGTGAGGCTACAGGATCGCGCGCAAAATCGAACGCAGGGTGTACTCGACCTTCTCCTGCAAGGGGAGAAGGAATTGCGCGGAGATATTTTCCAGCAACAAGTATATCGCTTTGGCCAACGAACTGTCGAAGGCTCTCGCTTTCTACGCTGCTTCCAGCTTGAGATCGAGCTTGCGCAAGGCCGGCATCACTTCGCCTGCGAAGAGTTCGATTGAAGTCGTCATCTCCTGCAGCGTCTGGTCACCGAAGGCCGGCTGTATCACGCAGTAATTGCATTTCGCCGCTGCCAGTTCTGCGCCGAGATAGTCGGCCATCGACTTTGGCGATCCTGCAAAGCCCCTGCCCTGCGCGACGAGGCCGTCCCATGTCTCGGGACGCGGATGGGTTCCCTTGCGCCCGTGCAGACGAAAGAGATGCGTGAAGCCGCGCTGCCAGTGCGGATAGGCGCGGCGCGCGATCTCATTCGCCTTTGCATCGGTTTCCGCGACGATGGCGAAGCGGCCGAGTCCCATCAGCGGATAAGGCTTTGCGCCCTGCGCCTGCCGCCACACGTCGCGGTACACGTTGTTACATTCGACGACGTCGGCGATCGGATCGAGGTTGATCTGCGCCCAGCCGTTGCGCGCGGCGCGCTCGGCGCTCGAAGTCGTATGCACCCCGTACCAGACCGGCGGCGTCGGCTTCTGGAAGGGCATGACGGTGAGACGCGCGCGGCTATATTGCTCGCCGCCGTGACCATCGACCTGCATCGTGCCGGTTTCCAGCGCTTCGAGAATGCGCGGCAGGTCGCGCCGATAGATCGCTTCGGTGGCCTCGGGATCGATGCCCATGTAGCAGATTTCCACCGGCGAGGAGCCACGCCCGAAACCCATGTCGAGACGCCCGCGCGACATCTGGTCGACCATCGCGATCTCCTCGGCGAGGCGCATCGGATGATAGAGCGGCAGCGCATAGACCATGGGACCGAAACGCAGTTTCTTCGTGCGTTGCGCGGCTGCCGCCAGCATGATGTTCGGCGAGGGCGCCATGCCGAGCGTGGTCGCGTGATGTTCGGCGACGTGCCACGAATAGAACCCGAGGCGGTCGTAAAGCTCCATCAGCTTCAGCCGCTCCTCGAGATAATCCGCGATGGGAAGATGATCGTTGTCGAGGTGATCGAAAATGCCGAATTCCATGTCGCGTCCGCCCCTTATTCTTGCTTCGTTGCTCCAGGCAGTTTCGCACGGCGGGAGGCTGGGGAAAAGCGCGAAGGTCGGATCGGGATCAGCGGCAAAATTTCGTATTGCCGTCGCGCCCGCGCGGCTCGAGATCGATGTGAATATTGTTGCCGTGAAAGGCGTCCGAACCGATGCCGAGCACGGTATTGAAATGGGCGCAGGCGCGCGCCGTGATATGCGCGATCACATCGCGCTGTTCTGATTGGGCCGGCGCGGCGAGCGATATGGTTTTCCCGCCTTCCATGGTCACCGACATCAGATCGACCGCAAGGCCCTGCGCATGGCTGGACAGTTTGGCGCCGGGCTGGTTGTTGCGGCTGCGGCAGACATAACCGGGCCCCGCGTCGATGGACGTGATGCCCGCGCCCAGGACCTGCCTTGAAGCGGGATCGGCAACATCGAGCACGAATTGCGCGAAGCGCTCCGCCATGGCGCAAGCCAGTACGGGCGTTCCCGCCAGAACGACCCTGGGATTCCCCGGCAAACCCATGATCGCGGTAATGGCGACGGGCTCGCTGACGGCGCAGGCCGGCTGGCTCGGCGGCGGAATTCTCGCCCTTTCATTCAGCACCACGCCGAGTGCGGAAAGCCGCTCGCGGCAATCGGGATCGCTGCCGTGGATGGCCGGCTTTTCCGGCGGCGTGGGAACCTCCTCGGCCCGCGGCGCAGGCGAACAGGACATCGCCGCAACAATAACCGTCGCCGCGCGTCTGAAGGACATCGTGATTTTTGCGCCCATACGGCTTGAACGCAGCGCTGCCGACAGGGTTGCAGGCGACAGGCGTTTTCGGATTGGCTATAACGCACGCAGCGATAAGAAAAATCCGGGAGACTCCCATGACTTTCACCGTCCACAAGCTCCATCCCCATACCGGGGCGGAAATCCGCGGGCTCGACATTTCGCAACCGCTCGACGACGCCACCGTGAAGGCATTGCGCCAGGCATGGCTCGACAATCTCGTGCTGGTGTACCGCGGACAATCTCTCGACAAATACCAGCAGCGCCGCTTCGTCGAATATTGGGGCGAGGTCGGCTCGCGCGCCAACAAGCTGCCCGCAAAAAATCCGCGCAAGATGGATGGCCCGGATTACGATTCCGAAGAGATGTTCATCTCCAACATCCGACAGGAAGGAAAGCCGATCGGCGTGCTGCCGGATGGCGAGCTCTGGTTCCATCATGACATGTGCTATTCGGAGCGCCCGAACCGCGCGAGTTTCCTCTTTTCGCTCGAAGTGCCTGCGACCGGAGGCAACACCAAATTCGCCAATATGTACCAGGCCTACGACAACCTTCCGCAGCGCCTGAAGGACCGGATCGAGGGCCGCCGCGTGTTGCAGGTCTTCGACGAGGTGCAGGACTCGCGGCTCGATCTCGCGCAATACCGGCTCGAAGACCTGAAACACTGGAACCAGCCGATGGTGCTGCGTCATCCCGAGACCGGACGGCGCGCGCTCTACGTCAACCGTCTCATGAGCCATATCGTCGAGGGCCTCGATCAGGCCGAGAGCGATGCGCTGCTTGAGGAGCTCTACGAATATACCGAAGATCCGGCACTGGTTTACGAACACGTCTGGAAGCCGGGCGATCTCCTGATGTGGGACAATCTCTGTTCGATTCACGCGCGCACGGATTTTCCGAAGGAAGAGCGCAGGCTCATGCGCCGCATGACGATTGCAGGCGCGCCGGTTATCCCCGCATGGGAAAACGCGACTGCCGCTTAATCACTCGACATCGCAGAAGATGCGCACCGGCCGCTTCCCGGCGGTGCGTACGAAGTCCAGGATCTTACGTTCAGACGTCGCGTCGCGCGGCCTTCTCAGATTTATGTGGCCGCCATCGCGAAGGACAAGCCGATAGAAATCGGGGTCATCGCTGTCGTCATAGACTTGCCATTCCTCGACGTCGCTCCATGGAATGCGATGCACCGGAACATCCGCCGCTGCGCCGAGATGAGCGAACATGTTCAAATTGGCGTAATGCCGGGCTGCCGCGAAGGATGCGCCGGTCATGGCCGAAGGCGCAAAGAGAACACCTTCAAGGTCCAGTTCGACGACAGGTGGACGTTTGGACTTCGCGCTATAGGCGCAATGTGCTTCAGCGGCATCATGGCCCGCGGCCGGCATGAACAACCGGCCAAACTTATATTCGTCACGCAAATCCGGCGGAAGCGCGCGATAGGCTCGCGCCGCACGCAGGTTGATACTGACAAGCGCAGCGATGCAAAGCCCTGCCGTCACAAAGGCCGGCGTCCAGTTTGAATCATCCACCTTGCCATTCACGGTAAAAGCGACGAAGGGCGAGAAGATGAGAAGCAACCATAGCGGGATGACGAGCGCGTACGGCCTGTGCATATTCTTCGGCAGGGGCGTCCGGCGATAGACAATCGCCGACGAGGCAGCCGGACCTTCAGGTTCCATGCTCGCTATCTTACGATGTGAAAATTAAACTTTGATGGCGACAGCTGCGAAAATTCGATTCGTCCGCCATCGCGTCAGCCCGCGCTTTTTTTCCGCGACCGCCAGAATGCGCCGCCTGCGATGATGGCAAGCGCAGCGACCAGCAGGAACAGAAAAGTCTGCGCCGCCGGCCCTTGCAGGAAGATGACGGGATCGCCTTCGGAGATCATGAGCGCGCGTCGGAAACTCACCTCGATGCGGTCGCCAAGGACGAAAGCGAGTAACAGCGGCGACATGTCGTAGCCGTAGAGCCGCAGGAAATAACCGCCTGCCCCGGCCAGCGCCATCACGCCGAGATCGAAGGCCGAACCCTTAACAGAGTAGACGCCGACGATGCAGATGATGAGCACGAGCGGCGCGAGATAGCCGACGGGCGTGCGCAGAATCGAAACGAACAGGCTTACCAGCGGCAAATTGAGAATCACGAGAATGACGTTGCCGATGAGCATCGAGGCGATGAGGCCCCAGAATATCTGGGGGTGTTCGGAGACGAGCAGCGGACCCGGTTGCACGCCATGCACCGTCAACGCCGACAACAGCACCGCCGTCACGGGGATGGCGGGAATGCCCAGCACGAGCAGCGGGATCATGGCGGAACCGGTCGTCGCGTTGTTCGCGGTTTCCGGACCTGCAACACCGGCGACAGCGCCCTTGCCGAATTCCTCGGGCCGTTTCGACAATGCTTTTTCCAGCGCATAGGAGGCGTAAGTCGAGACGATATGCCCGACGCCGGGCACAACGCCAAAGATGAATCCGATGAACGAGCCGCGCAGCGTCGGCATCGACGCCTGTTTCACTTCTTCCCTGGTAGGCAGGAGTTCGCGCAAGGACGGCGCGCGCGGGCGCTCATCCTGCTTCAGTTTCAGCGACAGAAGAATTTCGGAAATGCCGAAGAGACCGATGGCGAGCGCCGCGAAATTCAGGCCGTCTGCGAGTTGCAGAAATCCGAGAGTGAAACGCGGCGCAGCGGTCAGCGGATCGTTGCCGATCATCGCGAGCAGCAATCCGAGCACGATCATCACGAGCGTCTTCGACAGGGCCGACGACGATGCAATGCCTGCCACCAGCAGCGCGCTCGTCAGCATCACGAATTCGGCGGCCGGACCGATGGCGAGCATGGCTTGCGCGAGACGGGGCGCGACCAGCATCAATCCGATGACGGAGATAACGCCGCCGACGAAAGAGCCGACAGCGGCTATCGTCAGCGCCGCGCCCGCCCTGCCCTTGCGCGCCATTTCATAGCCGTCGATGCAGGTGATGACGGAGGCCGCCTCACCGGGAATGCGCATGAGAATGGATGTCGTGGAGCCCCCGTACATTGCGCCGTAGAAAATCCCGGACAGCATGATGATCGCGCCGGCGGGATCGAGCTTGAAGGTGAGCGGCAGCAGCAAAGTCATGCCTGCAAGCGGACCCAGGCCCGGCAGAACGCCGACGATCGAGCCCCAGAAGCAGCCGATGAAACAGTAGAGAAGATTTTGCGGCGTCAGCGCGACGGCGAGGCCACCAAGCAGATGCGAAAAAGCCTCCATCGCCTCAGCTTCCCAGAAGCGGCGAAAGAACGCCGCCGGGCAAAGCGACGCCGAGCGCTTTCACGAAGACGACATGCACGGCGAACGAAAATAGCATTGCAACAAACGCAGAGGGCAGCAGCGCGACGCCGCCGAGCCAGCGAAAGCCTGCAAAGAGAAACAGCGTCGACGCCACGACAAAGCCCGCGCTTTCGAGAAGGAGACAGGCGGCCGCAATCAGCGCCATCGCGAGAAGCGCGTTGCCGTCGATGGCGGCGCTCAAAACCTTCTGCTTGCGCGCTGCGCGAAACGCCGATGCGAGTCCGAAGCCCGCGAGGATCACAGCCAGTGCAAAGGGAACGGCGCCCGGACCGGGCACGCCGGGATCTCCCTCCGGCAATTGCCACGCGGTCCAGGCAAAGGCTGCGCCCGTGACGGCGAGCGCGAGGCCGCAAATGGTCTCGCCGGCGTTGCGAAGCGTGACGGACAAACGCCGCGCCTAGTTCTTCTTGAGGCCGATGGCCTCGGCGACTTCGCCGAGCGCGGCAAGTTCGGAGCGCACGAGTTCGCCCGTCTTCTTAGCATCGTAAACGCGCTGCACGCCGCCGAGCTTTTCCATGGCGTCCCTGAATTTCGGCGTCGCGGCTGCCTCGCTGAATGTCTTTTCGATGGTGGCCGCGAGATCTTCAGGCAGGCCCGCTGGCGCGAAGAGGCCCCACCACAACACTGTTTCTTCCGCGCCGAGGCCGATGGCGTCGAGACCCTTGGCTGCCGGCAGCGCCTCGTTGTCGCCTGCCGATGTCAGCAGCAGGCACTTGGCCTTGCCAGCCTTCACATGGGGAATGATCGGCGGCAGCGAGCCGCCGTAAAAATTCACATGGCCGCCGAGAAAATTCTTCGCCGTCTCGCCCGCGCCGCCGAAGGGGATTGCGCGCACGCGCGTGCCCAGCTTGCGGAAGACGCGCTCGGCGCCCAGCTGCATCGTGCCGCCGACGCCATCGTTGCCATAGGTGAACTTGCCGCTATTGGCTTTCAGCTGCGCGATAAATTCGGCCGCGTTGCTTGCCGGAAATTCGGGCGAAGCGCAGAGCACGTAGGAGGAATAGCCGATCGACATCAGCGCGCGATAGCTGTCGGGCGTATAGCTCACCTTGAGGGTGTGCGGGCTCGATGTCAGCGGCGAATTCCAGATGAAGCCCAGCGTGTAGCCATCGGGCTTGGCGGCGACGAGTTGCGTTGTGCCGAGCGTGCCGCCCGCGCCGGCCTTGTTCTCGACGACGATTTTCTGGCGGATGACCGGCTCGACCATTTCCGCAAGCTGGCGGGCGAAAACGTCGGTGCCGCCGCCGGGCGGCGCGGGAACGATCAGCGTCACGGGCCGCGCGGGCCATGTCTGGGCAAGGGCCGGAATCGGCGCGGCGGCGAGGGCGCAGAACAGCGCGCGGGCAAAATGCTTTGATATCATCGCTTTCCCTCCAAAAAATCCCGCCGGCGGCGAAAACTCCCTCAAATCGAAGCGCCGCCATTAACCTATCGTTAGGATTGAGGTCGCGGGCGCGTCAAGGTTCGGGTTATCTCGCAGCCCTGCAACGGATGGATTCCCATTGCCCGCGGTCGATGCCCATATCCACGTTTTCACGACGAACCTGCCGATGGTCGCGGGCCGCCGCTACACGCCGCCCGCCGATGCGACGCCCGCGCAATTCGTGCGGCAGATGATGGCGCATGACGTGCCGATGGCCGTCATCGTGCAACCCTCGTTTCTGGGCACGGACAATTCCTATCTCATAGATGCGCTGGAAGACCGGCCCACGACCTTTCGCGGCATCGCCGTCGTCGATCCCTTCATCTCGGACGCGGAGCTCGCCGCCATGGATGCGGCCGGCGTCGTCGGCATCCGCTTCAATCTCGTCGGCCGCGATCCGCGCGAACTCGAAACGCCCGATATCCGCGCGCTGCTCGCCCGTATCGAAGCCCTGCGCTGGCATGTGCAGGTGCAGGTGCAGGGACGCTATCTGCCCGATGTCTATCGCTCCCTCGCGACATTCGGCGGGCCCATCGTCTTCGATCATTTCGGCCTGCCCGATCCCGCCTATGGTTTGCGCGATCCCGGCTTCCGTCTCCTCTTCACCGAAGGGCCGCGTGGCAGAATCTTCGTGAAATTTTCGGCGGGCTATCGCTGCGGCATCGACACCAAACCCTATGCCGACATGCTGCTGCGCCATCTCGGCCCGCAACGCATCGTCTGGGGCAGCGACTGGCCGTGGACGCAATTCGAGGCGCAGAATACGTACGCAGGCTGCATCAGCGAATTATCGCGCCTCGCGCCCGACCCTGCCGTCCGCGAAGCCATCGACCGCACGGCGACGGGCCTCTATCGCTTCTCGGAACCGCATCATCAATTGCTGTGGCGGCAGATCGAGCGCGAGGGCGCGGCCGTTGCCTGATCTGCTGTGCGCGCGGCCGCCCCCGCCCTTCGAGACGCCGCCTGCGGCGGCCCTCAGGGTGAGGGTGGAGTTGTCCGCTTGCGTTTTATGTTTCGCGTTTGCGCAGCATCCACCGACCCCTCATGCTGAGGAGGCGCGAAGCGCCGTCTCGAAGCACGAGGGTTCGGTGTCGGAAACTATAAAAGCACTCAGGCATTAACGGCAGAAAGACGGTCAAGAACTTCATCGACGGCCAGCCGATATCCAAGCCCAACAAAGGAGGTGACAGGACAGAAAACCAGCCCTTAAATCAGGCCGCCTGACGACCCGCTCGCAAAGCGGCGACTGTCAGGTGAAGACGGTTTCTGTACGCTCGGTCTAGACGCAGAAACAGAACTCAACTAACTCTTTTTCAACTAAGTGCGAATAACAGCTTTGTTGAGTGCGGAAAGCATATTGTCGACAAATGCGCAAATTTGGAGCGCTTGCTCACGGGATACTTCGGCCAAAAACCCGTGGTGACTTGGATTCCTGAACGCGCCGAATAGCCCTCGAAAAATTGCGGCATACCCTTCTTGCTCGCTTGTATTGTCAGAGAATCTAATTTTCGAAGTCGCAGGATCGCTCTTTATCGCCCGGTTTAAAAGCGCAATTCCATTTTCTCCACGAAACTCAGGTGCCTTGAGCCTAACTCGCTCTTCCAAAACTTGCGTGGCCTGATTAATTACTCTATCAAAGTGATCAGTTGCCGAAAGAAGATCTGAACATCGCGACTTAAGTTCTTCGTCTTGGATTAAATTGTACACGCTACCAATTTCAACTACGCGCGTCGATGCGCGATGAACCATCTCAAGATAGCGAATAAGTTGATTGATCTTCGATTGAAGTGCTTTTGCATGAAAGGTATAGTGCGGTTCATTTTGTTGCCAATAACAATTTTGTGTCAAGTCAAATCCCAAGAACTCGTCATCAATTTCATTTCGTAGAAATTTTAATATGCTTTGGTAGTCAGCGCCAATATCTTGCGGCAAATACGGCTCACTGGTGTAAGCTGCGTCTCTTATCCCAAGAAGTCTTGCGTAAGAACCTTCAATTGCTCGTCTAGACATCCCATACTCCACTCAGTTGTCTCCGGAAAATTATCACTAAATTTCAATCAACGAGTATACGTTACGAACCCGAATAGAATCATTCCATTTTTGCGACTTATGAAAGGGAAGCGTCCTTCAAGTTTCAATGGCCGCCCTCTGCTTAGTCCACTTGTTACCGTGATTACTGGCTGAACTTGATCAACAACAACGTAGTCCCAACCTTCATGCTTGTGTATCAAACAGTTCCTAAGTTCACCATCGTCCGAAATCGTCAACGCAAAAGTCGCGAAGGAACCTGTCAATTCGTTCGTTGTGTCGCGAATTGCATTACCCCCTTCAATTGATATCAAAAGAGCATCTTGTTTAATAATCACACTTCCTTGTGTAATTGATGTTTTTATTTTTTCAGCTTCTGCTTTCATCTCTTTCCGCAGAAGCGGTATACTTTCCTTCTCCCATTCAACCTTCCATTTCCATTGTCCAGAAAAATCAAGACGAGGGTGCGTAAAGCGCCAAAACCATTTTCTCCACAAAACAATGGGAATTTGCACGAGACTGAGAAATACAGCACCTGTTATTGTTAATTGAGTTCCCTCCGGCCCCAGCCAATGCGATAGCTCAGGCCAAAAATTTTCAATATCTGTCATCCAATTTGGCAGTATTTTCTGATTGATAATCAAGACGAACGGAAAGACAAAACCAATCACTTTCCAAGTAAGAGCAACATAAAATTTCCTCAAAATATCCAAGTTCACTCTCCAACTTATTACGACAACCTACAAGCGATACGTTGATTATGTAATTTGTCTTCGCTCCGAAATGCAATCGAACTTCCACGCTCAACCGATTCTCTCTTAGAAATTCCAACAGGAAATTTGAAAATCACTCCCACTCAATCGTCCCCGGCCGCTTCCTCGTCACCTCGTACACAACGCGATTGATCGCCCTCACCTCGCTGATGATAATCCGCGCCCTTCCCTACTCCCCGCTTGCGGGGAGAAGCTGGCGCGCAGCGCCGGATGAGGGGCAGCAACGGTGTTGAACGAATAATCAACGACCTTCTTGCTCGTATATAGAGGACGAAATCGCTGTAAATGTATCACGGCACATTGAAAAGCGCGTAGCCCCTCATCCGCCCTTCGGGCACCTTCTCCCCGATAATTCGGGAAAAAGGGAAGTCTTCTTCCGCTCGATCATGCCCGTCGCCCGCGCTGCTGGGCCAGCGGAATCGATCGCGAGCGCAGATAGAGTGCAGCCAGCAAAACATTTTCCAAGTTGCACCATTGACAAACCCCGCCTCTAATGTTCTTTTTTTGTTCTCTCCGTATCATGCAGTCCCGCGTCATGTTTTTGACCAAGGAAATCCACGCCAACACAACCGCCGCCGCCCGCATTGTCGGCGGATTGTTCGCGCTGCTCGGCCTGACCGCCGGTGCTATGCTAGGGCGGATTCCGCGGGAGCTTCATCGCCAGGTGTTGCGTGTGTTGCGTCCCGCCGAGTCCGCGGTGCGCAGGCTGATCGTGGCGCTGGCGAGCGCCATCGTCGTGAAACCGGGAGCGCCGCGGCCCGCCCCTTCAGAAATCGTTGGCAAAGGCGAGAGAAAGGCGCGCCCTTCCTTTCGACTCTTCGATCCCAGAAATCGGCTCTTGCCGGCTTCGGCTGCGAGCAAAGCCACGCCGCGCCATCATCCCCGCATTTCGTTTTTCGGCGATGACGGCATTCGCACGATCGCGCTGACCCGCACGCCTGCGCCGCGCGATGAATTGATCGAACCATCCCGTCTCGTGCGCAGGCTCGAAGCCTTGAAAGCAGCGCTCGACGATTTGCCGCGTCAGGCCAGGCGTCTGGCGCGCGCGCTGGTCCGCCGCCGCGCTTTTCCGCATCTGCGCCTCAGAGGGCCGCTGCGCCCCGGACGTCCGCCGGGCTTTCGCTGCCGGGTGCAACACGAAGTAGACGATGTGCTGCATCGATGCGAATGGCTCGCAAGAGAGATATTGGCGCCGGATACGTCGTGAAGGAGCCAGGATGCAGACGAGTATTGTCGAGATTAGATAGTCTCGCGCGTAGTTTCATACGCGAGATGATTGCATGCGCGCGTTTTCATTCCCTTCTCCCCGCTTGCGGGGAGAAGGTGGCCCGGAGGGCCGGATGAGGGGCAGCGATAGTTTTGAAACAAGGAAAGAATGAAGGACGTGCTTGCAAGAGTACCAAAGCGAAATTGCAGTAAGCGTATTAAGTGACATCGACATGCGCACTGCCCCTCATCCGGCGCTGCGCGCCACCTTCTCCCCGCACGCAAGTCGGGCTTGCCCGACTTGCGCATTATAAATCAGAAGTCGAGTAAACTCGACTTCTGTTGGGGAGAAGGAAGAGCATCACTCCCACTCAATCGTTCCGGGCGGCTTGCTCGTCACGTCGTACACGACGCGGTTGATGCCCTTCACCTCGTTGATGATGCGCGTCGCGGCGCGTCCCAGAAAATTCATGTCGAAGGGGAAGAAATCCGCAGTCATGCCATCAACGGAAGTCACCGCGCGCAGGGCGCAGACATGGTCGTAAGTGCGCCCGTCGCCCATCACGCCGACCGTGCGCACGGGGAGCAGCACGGCGAAAGCCTGCCAGATGTCGTCGTACAATCCGGCCTTGCGGATTTCATCGAGATAGACGGCGTCGGCCTGCCTGAGGATTTCCAGCTTCTCGCGCGTGATGCCGCCGGGCACGCGGATGGCGAGGCCGGGACCGGGGAAGGGATGCCGGCCGACGAAAGCTTCGGGCAGGCCGAGTTCGCGGCCGAGCGCGCGCACTTCGTCCTTGAAGAGTTCGCGCAACGGCTCGACGAGCTTCATGTTCATGCGCTCGGGCAGGCCGCCGACATTGTGGTGGCTCTTGATGGTGACGCTCGGGCCGCCCGAGAAAGACACGCTTTCGATGACGTCGGGATAGAGCGTGCCCTGCGCCAGAAATTCCGGCGCGCCCTTGCCGTCGGCGGCGATCTTCTTCGCCTCGGCCTCGAAGACCTCGATGAAGAGACGGCCGATGGTCTTGCGCTTGGTTTCGGGATCGGCCTCGCCTTCGAGCGCGCCGATGAAGAGTTCGCTCGCGTCCACATGGACGAGCGGGATGTTGTAATGGTCGCGGAAGAGCGTGACGACCTGTTCGGCTTCGCCGAGGCGCATCAACCCGTGATCGACGAAGACGCAAGTGAGCCGGTCGCCGATGGCTTCGTGCAGCAGCACGGCGGCGACAGAGGAATCGACGCCGCCGGAAAGGCCGCACAGCACGCGCCCCTGCCCGACCTGGTCGCGGATCGCCTTGATGGCCTCGCCGCGGAAGGCGGCCATGGTCCAGTCGTTGCGCAGGCCGGCGATCTTGTGAACGAAGTTGGAAATGAGTTTCGCGCCATCGGGCGTGTGCACCACCTCCGGGTGGAACATGGTGGTGTAGATGCGGCGATTTTCGTCGGTCGCGACGGCGAAGGGGGCGTTTTCGCTGACGGCCTTCACGGAAAAGCCGGCGGGGAGCTTGGTGACGCGGTCGCCGTGGCTCATCCAGACCGGATATTTACCGCCCTTTTTCCATATGCCGTCAAAGAGCGCGCTGTCCTCGACGATTTCGACATCGGCGCGGCCGAATTCCGCGGCGTGTCCGCCTTCGACCTTTCCACCGAGCTGGACCGCCGTCGTCTGCTGGCCGTAGCAGATGGAGAGGATGGGGATTCCGGCATCGAAAATCGCCTGCGGCGCGCGGGGCGAGCCTTCCGCCGTCACAGAGGCGGGGCCGCCGGAGAGGATCACGGCCTTCGGTTTGAGGCTGGCGAAAGCTGTTACAGCCGATTGAAAAGGCGCGATTTCGCAGTAAACGCCGGCCTCGCGCACGCGCCGCGCGATAAGCTGCGTCACCTGCGAGCCGAAGTCGACGATCAGCACCTTGTCGTGATGGCCAATGATCTCGGCATGGGCGGCGGAAGCGGAAGCGTGAGCGGAGGCCATGTATTCTCATCCTGCTTTCAAAGAGCAGGGATTAGGCGAGCGGCCCCTGCCGCGCAACGAAAACCGGGCCGCTTTTGCGCAACTATGAACCGATTTTAACGGGCATTCGAACGATCTTCGAAAATGCCTCGCAACGCCCTGCCTCTAGGGTCGCCCAGTCCCGCCGTTGGAGCCGGCGGGCGGAGGCGAGGATGCTGCAGAATTATCGCGTCAGGGGCTATGCGAGCCTGTTTTCGGACGGCGTGGAGCCCGAGGCGCCGGCCAGTCCGGCGCAGCGGCGCCGTCAGCGTGCGGAGACCTTTCGCGAAAGCCCGCGCCGCCGCCTGGCGCGGGTCTGCGCCGACCTCACGCACGCCCTGAACCCGCGCGCTTTGCGCGGTCTGCCGGGCACGTTCGATTTTCTCCTGCGCGAAAAGGGTATCGGCGTCGCCGGCCTGCCGGAAGGCCGCCATGCGCGGCGCGTTCCGGACGGGCTTGCCGGCCTTGCGGGCGATCTGTCGCCGGCGGTCGTGGCGGAAGCCTATGGGCGCGGCCTCTTCCTGCGCTGGATGCTGGGAACTGCGACCTATTGGGCGCCCCAGCGGCGCATGCTGGCGGGACCATTCGATGTCGTCTCGACACCCGATTGCGACGCGCTGCTCGCCGGCGGCGATCTTCGCATCACGCTCGACCGCGACTTCGACGGCGTCGTGAATGCGGCCACTCATCAGGCCGTGAAAGCGCGCCGCCCCTATGCGCCGGCCATGATGGGTATGCAGGCCTTCGCGGCGCTTCATGACGCGGGCTTTGCGCATTCTGTCGAAGTGCGCGCGCGCAACGGCGCGCTGGTTGGCGGCCTCTACGGAATTGCCTGCGGGCGCGTGTTTGTGGTGCAGGCGCGTTTCGGCAAGACAGGGGCCATCGCCGATCTCGCCTGCGTGGCGCTGGCGCGGCACCTCAGGGAATGGGGCTTCGATCTCATCGACGGCTGCGCGGAGGCGGCGCTCGGCACTCTCGGCTTCGCTCCGGTGGAACGCGCAGAGCATCTTTCCATTCTGCCGCAATCGATCAGCGGCGGCCGGCCCGGCCGCTGGCTCGTCGTGCCGGCCGTGCTGAAATAGTCAGCGCGATTTCGTCATCACGGCGATGTAGAAGCCGTCGGTCTGCGTCGAGGCAGGCGACAGGCGAAGGCCTGCGCCGAGTTTCGAGGCGTGCTCCGCCAGTTGCGGCACGCCGGCTTCGCGGGCGAGATGGGCTGCATCGAGCGGCAGGTAGCCGTCATGCTCGCCGAGAAAACGGGCGACCTGATCCTCGTTCTCCTCGCGAAAGAGCGAGCACGTTACATAGGCGAGGCGTCCTCCCGGCCGAAGGTAATGCGTCGCGCGCTCCAGCACTTCGCGCTGTTCGCCGAGACGCTCTTCGAGCGCACCCGGGCGGACGCGCCATTTGGCGTCCGGGTTGCGCCGCCAAGTGCCCGAGCCCGTGCAGGGCGCATCGACGAAAACGAGATCGCAATGCGCTTCGAGACCCGCCAGAATGTCCTGCTGGCCTCGCGGCGCATGGACCTGAACGTTGTGCGCGCCGGCGCGCGACAGCCGATCGAAGATCGGCATCAGGCGGCGGCCATCGTTGTCTGTCGCGTGGATCTGGCCGCGATTATGCAGCATGGCGGAGAGCGCCAGCGTTTTGCCGCCAGCGCCGGCGCAGAGATCGAGAACCTGGGTTGCTCCGCCCGCGCCCGCCATCAGGGCTGCGAGTTGCGAGGCTTCGTCCTGCACCTCGACAAGACCTTTGGCGATGGCCGGTTCGGCATTCAATGCCGGTGCGCGGCCATCCTCGCCGATGGCGATGCGCAGGCCCCAGGGCGAAAACGGCGTAGGCTTGGCGCCGAGATGGGCGAGTTCGGACAGCGCCTTGTCGCGCGTGGTTTTGAGAAGGTTTGCGCGCAAATCGACCGACGCGCGCATGGCAAGCGCCGTGCCCTCTTCCGCAGCGCGCTCGCCGAAGGCGGCTTCCATGTGCGGCAAGAGCCATTGCGGAAAATCGCCGAGCACATTGGCAGGCGCATCTTCGAGGTTCACGGTCTGAAGGCGCGCGCGTTCCTCGTCCGTGAGAGGATCGGGCGCGTGACGCTCGCCAGTGCAGAGAGCGGAGATAGCATCGGCATTCAGGCCGCGCAGGCGAGCAAGCATGCCGAGTGCGATGGCGCGCACGTCGTCGGCGCCCATGATCCACGAAGCCGAGGATTTGACACGCAAAGCGTCGAAGACAAGCGAGGCAATTGCGGTGCGATCCTTAGAACCGGCAAAGCGGTGCGATTGCCCCCAGTCCTTCAGGACAAGCGTCACCGGGCGGCGGCTCGTTTCGAGCTGGCCGAGAATTTCGATGGCGGAAGCAAGGCGGGCCGATGGCGTCATTTTATCTAAATACCAAATTTGCGACATAACGTGGCCATTCGGACCACGGACATTGGCCAAGCCAGTAGTGGCGTCGTTTCACGTACGCTGGCGCATTGCAAGCTCTTTAAGGGGGAACAGGATGAAGCGTATCTCGAAGTTTTTCGTCGCTGGCGTCGTTTTGCTTGGCCTTGCCGCCTGCGCAACGCAGGCCCAACCGGTCGCGCAGGACGTTCCGACCGTTGCAGGCCGCCCCTGTGACGCCAAGACGACGCTGGAAACCGGACGGCGGGTCTGCTGAACTAAATTCGACCGTCGATCACGCGATCCATGCGCCGCCAATCGATGCGTGGCGCGACAAACGGATGGCCGGACATCTCAATGAAGCCGCCGCTGACCGACAGCGACGGCTTCATTATGTCATCGCGCAAATAGAGAAAAAACGTCTCTTCGCAGACAAGGCACGTCTGTTCCGGCGGAATTGCCGCCGCCAGCGATAGAGTATGAACCGCGCCCGCGCCGCCGGAAGCGCTGATGCCCACGGCAATGTTTGCACCTGCGCTGCGAGCAAGTTCCACGATTTCAAGCGACTCGCTGATGCCGGTCTTCATCGTTTTTACGGACAGCCCCTGCGCGCCAAGCCCGATGAAAGTCTTCGCGGCTTCCAGAGACCGGCTCTGATTGTCGACAAGAACAGGCAGCACGCTCTGCGCCTGCGCTGCGACGAAGGAGCCGTCGGCGGTATAGGCGCAGGGATCCTCAAACCAGACGACACCGGCGTCCGCGAGCATGCGCGACATAGCCGAGACTTCCTCAAGATCATGGGCGCGATTTGAATCCGCCATGATGACCGCATCCGGCCCGAGCGCCGATCGTATCTCGGCAATGGCCCGCCGGTCGATGGCGATGCCCTGCCCCGTCTTCACCTTGAAGGCCTTGAAGCCGTAGCGATCGTGCATCGTCGCAGCTTCGCGCGCCATGATCGCAGGATCGGTGCGGGTGAGGGTGAAGGAGACGGGAACGCTTGCAGATTTGCCGCCCAGCAGTTTCCAGAGCGGTTGTTCCGATGCTGCTGCGCGCAAATCCCAAAGCGCCAGATCGGCGAGCGCGCAAGCAAAGCCATTGGCGCGATAGGGCATGAGAGCTTGCGCCGAACCGGCGCCATCACGCCAGTCTATTTTCGTCAGCGCCGGCAATATGTTCTCAAGCAACGTCTGCTCGACATCGGAGGGCGTCGTGTCGTGCCATTTCTGACGCATGATCGCTTCGGTCGCGCCACGCAGGCCATTGGCCGTCTCGATTTCGAGTATGATGCAATCGCCGAAATCCTCGGAATGCGCGGCCCAGTGCACGGGGCGCACATAGTCAAGACGCGCAAAGCCGATGCGCCAGCGTGAGATCGGGTCGCTCATATCGCCGCCATGACGCGGATCGCGTACCAGATCCACATGAGCATCAGCAAAAGCGTACCTGCGACATAGAGCTGAAAGCGGCGCGGTACATTATTGCTGGTGACGTGGACATAGGCATGGCCGAGGCGCAACAGAACGAATAGCCATTCGCAGATGATAAAAAGATAGTCCTGCTTGCCGGTCATCAGCGTGAAAATGACGAGCACGAAAAAGAGCAGCGGCATCTGAAACTGGTTGTTGAATGCATTGCCGATCTGCGCGGTTTTATCGGGCCATACGTTCTGCCCCAACGCGATATCGGAAACGCGCAAAGTACGCGCCTGAAGATCGCGCAGGCGCGCCCGCCCCATCATAAACATGAGAGCGAAGATCAGCAGCACCTGCATGAAGACAGGCGCAAGGACCCAGGGAATAATGGTTCGCACGTTCAGCCTTTCACTTGAGCGGCAGCTACTGGCGAGACAGATCAACCTGCGCAACGCCGATCATCGTGTCGCGCGTGATGAGAGCCGTCAGCTGTTCTTCGCTCATACCCTCGGCGCCAGCGGGACGGCGCGGCACAACGAGATAACGCATGTCGGCGGTTGAATCGTGCACGCGCACCTCAACGTCATCAGGCAGACTGGTGCCAAACTCGGTCAGCACGGCACGCGGTTCGACGACCACGCGGGATCGATAGGCCTTGCTCTTGTACCATGACGGCGGCAGACCCAGCAGGTCACGCGGATAGCAGGAGCAGAGGGTGCAAACGACGACGTTATGCAATTTCTCCGTATTCTCCAACGCAACAAGATGCGTCGTCGGCATTTCGATGCCGAATTCCGCCACTGCCTTGTTGGCGTCCTTCAGCAGGCGATCCCTGTAGGCCGGATCGGTCCACGCACGCGCGACAACTTTGGCGCCATTGGCGGGCGTGATGGAATCGCGACGCTCGACCATGCGGCGCACTTCCTCCGCCGTGACGATTCCCTTTTCAATCAGCAGTTCCTTCACCGCAATGCCAAGCATCTGGTGGTAGGAATGCACTTTGTCGTCGGGCTGCGGCGGGGCATGATGGTCATGCCCGTGATGGTGATCGTGATCGTGGTGATGGTCATGATGATGATCATCGTGATGATCTTTGTGATGATCTTGGCCGTGCGTGCTCATGACTTCTTCTCCAGCCAGTGTTCGTAGAGATCGAGATCGACGGTATCTGCGGCCGGGCCGCGATAGCTTTCCCAGACGTCCTTTTGCCGGAAGCGCACTTTGTAAAGCTCGCGTTTTTCCGTCGGAAGGCAATAGGCAAGCGTTTCGGGATTTCCGAAGGCGCCGAAGTCACAGACGACGGTGCCTTCCTTGCCGCGAATATAAACGGGCGTGCGGATGTGCCCGAGCGGATAGTCTTCGCGCACGCGCACCGTGTCGCCTTCGCTGAAGCGGCTCATGAATGCGCTCCCTCGCGCAATTCAAGCTCGCCTGCTGCGGCGAGGCGCTGCCGGACTTCGGCGACGCGGGCGTCGATCTCATCCTGCGTGAGGATGCCCTTGTCGATCATCTGGCGGGCCAGCGCCGCGGTCCACCGCTCGTAGTAATTGAGACGGTCATAGACGTCATGGCCCATCTGTTCGATGGTGCGCCGGTTCTCGTGCGTTGTGACGATGCCTTTTGCGCCGATCACGGCGCGCAAGGCGTCGATCTGCTTTTCCCAGAGGCTGAGATCGTGTGGCGAAGTGTCGACCGGCCCGAAATCGAGACCGCCGACGTCATGGGGACCGCGCATGCTCCATCTCCTTTGGCGCGATTATGCGGTCTTTCCGGCCAGCGGCAAGGGGGCGGCATGCAAAGCTTGAGAAAGGACAAGGCGGAACGCTTGCGATAGGTTGCAGTTGTCCGAACTGCCCCATCCGGAGGAAATCATGGACTTTTCCCGCGCCTTTACCCACTTTGCCAACGGCGTCGCGCGGACCACGGGCCGGCCAGTCAGCTTCGTCGTCTGCTGTCTCATCATTCTGGTCTGGGCGGTCAGCGGACCCATCTTCAAGTTCTCGGATACCTGGCAACTGGTGATCAATACGGGGACGACGATCGTCACCTTCCTGATGGTCTTTCTGATCCAGAACCAGCAGAACCGCGACGGCGCCGCCATTCAGGCCAAGCTCGATGAATTGCTGCGCGCCGTCGAAGGCGCGCGCAACGACTATGTGGGCATCGAACATCTCACCGATGTCGAACTTGAGGAAATTCTGCGCGAGACGGAGCAGGACGCTTGCGGCGAACTGGAATCGGATCCCGAAGGCCGCCGCAAACTGGAAGTGCTGCGCGCCAGCTTCGGTCGGTTGAAGCGGTGATTTTCACATCCGCGTCGGATAATTCGGGCTTTCGCGTGTGATCGTGACATCATGCGCGTGGCTTTCGCGCATGCCCGCTGACGTGATCCGCACGAATTTGGCGCGCTTCTGGAACTCGGCGATGTCAGGCGCACCGACATAGCCCATCGCCGCGCGAAGACCACCGGCAAGCTGATGCAATACGGCGCTCACCGGCCCCTTGTAGGGCACCTGGCCCTCGATGCCCTCAGGCACGAGTTTGAGCGAATCCTTGATGTCCTGCTGGAAGTAGCGGTCGGCCGAACCGCGCGCCATAGCGCCGACCGAGCCCATGCCGCGATAGCTCTTGTAGGAGCGGCCCTGAAACAGGAACACTTCGCCGGGGCTCTCGTCCGTGCCGGCGAGCAGCGAGCCGATCATGGCGACTTCCGCTCCGGCGGCGATCGCCTTGGCGAGATCGCCCGAGTATTTGATGCCGCCGTCGGCAATGACGGGAACGCCCTGCTTCTGCGCTTCCTCGGCCGATTCCAGGATCGCCGTCAGCTGCGGCACGCCGACACCGGCGACGATGCGTGTCGTGCAGATCGACCCCGGACCGATGCCGATCTTGATCGCGTCCGCGCCCGCGTCGATCAGCGCCTTGGTGCCGTCGGCGGTCGCGACATTGCCGGCAATCACGGCTACGGCGTTCGAGGTGCGCTTGATGCGGTTGACCTGGTCGAGCACGTTCTGCGAATGGCCGTGCGCGGTGTCGACGACGACGCAATCGACGCCGGCGTCGATGAGCATCATCGCACGCTCATAGCCCTTGTCGCCAATGGTGGATGCGGCGGCGACGCGCAGGCGGCCCTCGAAATCCTTGCAGGCATTGGGATGGAGCGTCGCCTTCTCCATGTCCTTGACGGTGACGAGGCCGACGCAACGGCCATCCTCATCGACGACGACAAGCTTCTCGATACGGTGGTGGTGCAGAAGGCGGCGCGCCTCTTCCTTGCCGACGCCCTCGCGGACCGTGACGACTTTCTTCGTCATCAACTCGCTGACAGGCTGCAGCTTGTTGTCCGCGAATCGCACGTCGCGGTTGGTGAGAATGCCGACGAGCTTTGAAGGCTTTCCCGTTGGCGCACGCTCGACGACGGGAATGCCGGATATGCCATGCCGTTCCATCAGCGCGAGCGCATCGGCGAGCGTGTCATCCGGGAATATGGTGATCGGGTTCACCACCATGCCGCTTTCATAGCGCTTCACGCGGCGCACTTCCTCGGCCTGCTGCTCGGGATCGAGGTTGCGATGGATGACGCCCATGCCGCCGGCCTGAGCCACCGCGATGGCGAGCCGGGCTTCCGTCACGGTATCCATTGCGGAAGAGAGAATCGGAATGTTGAGCGTGATCGAACGGGTCAGCCGGGTCGTGAGATCGACGCCCGACGGCATGACCTGCGAATGGCCGGGCTTGAGCAGAACATCGTCGAAGGTCAGCGCCTCGGGAAAACGGTCCTGAATACTGATCGGCATGGCCAACTCCGGGAGTGGCGCGCTTTTTGGGGCGGCGCTTGAGGCGGATTCTTGCCCGGCGGAGGCCAATTCCACACGGGAATCGACGGCTGCCGGAATTGGCAGCGGTCCTTAGCATGGCTGTGTGACGGGTCAAAGGCGGGATAGTGTTTACGCAGCAGCGATTGCAGTATTATACAAAATATTGTATATAAAGCCATGAGTATCCCAAAACAGGTCATCTTCTGGGGAAAGGCACGCACAGAAATAAGAGCGTTTCCGCCAGGAGCTCGACGCGAAGCTGGCAGGCAATTGCTTCTTTTGCAATTCGGTGAGGAGCCAGACGACTGGAAGCCCATGAAAACCATCGGTCCGGGCGTCAATGAAATCAGAATTCGAGACAAGAGCGGCGCATTCAGGATTATCTACACTGCCAAATTCAGAAATGGGATTTATGTCTTGCATTGCTTTCAAAAGAAATCGCAAGCCACTGCAAATTTGAACATCGAAGCGGCGACCAGACGGTACAAAGAACTTCTTCAGGAACTAGGAAAATGAAAAAGCCGAAAATGGAAATCTTCGACAATGTCTGGGATGCGATCGAAGACGATCCGCAAGAGCGCGCAAGTCTGAAGGCGCGTTCGTCGCTCATTCTAGCGCTCAACAACCACATCAAAACGCAAGGCTGGACGCAGGCGCAAGCGGCAAAAGCGCTTGGCGTAACCCAGCCCCGCATTTCCGACCTGAAGCGTTACAAGATCGATCTTTTTGGACTCGATACGCTTATCAACATGCTGAGCGCCGCGGGCCTCGAGGTGGAGATCAATATCAAGAAGGCGGCCTGAATAGTTTGCACGCGATCAAACTTTCAATAGTGCTGCCGCCGTCCCTCCCAGCACCTTCGCCTCGACCTCCTTCGAAAACCCCGCCTCGCGCACGACCTGCAGCGCTTTTTCCTTGATCGACAGAAGCATCGGCGAATCCGAGCCGAAGATGAGACGGTCCGCGCCGATCGTCTCGGCGGCGCAGCGGATAGCCGGCGTGTGATAGCTCGTCGTATCCATCCACATCATTTTCAAATAGTCGGACGGCTTGCGCGTGATGAGCATGGGCTCATAGGAACCCAGAAAGAATGCCTCGTCGCCCATCTCGTAGGCGTAATCCATGCGCCCTATGATTTCGCAGATTCCGCCGCCGAGATGCGAGGCGACGATCTTCAGCTTCGGAAAGCGCTCGTAGATGCCGCGCACGATGAGCCGCGACAGAGCAAGGCAGTTGTCGAATGGACGGCCGACGCTGGAAGCGAGGCGATAGATATTCACGCGCTCTTCGCCGAAGCCGACAGCGGGGGGATGAATGAACACGGGGATATCGAGATCGCAGCACAGTGCGAAAAAATCGAGCGCATCGTCGTCATCGGGATAGGCGCCCCGATGCGAGGAGGAGATGAGCACGCCGCGAAGGTCGTCCTGTTTCACAGCGCGTTCGAGTTCGCGCAGATAGGCGTCGCCGCCGCCGGGTATGGAGGTCGCCAGCGCCAGCACCTTGTCCTTGTGCTGGTCGCGCAGGGACGCCATGAACCGGTTTGAGTCTTCCAGATGCGGCAGGGCCTCCTCGCGCGGAATGTCCTTCAGATATTGCGCGGCGCTGGAAATGACGGAGAGATCGAGCCCGACACGCTCGTGCACCATCAGTACATTCTCGATGGTCGCGGGACAGCGTCCCTGCCAAAACGGCCGCGCCGCCTCGCGTGGCGGATGAACGTGGGTGTGAAAATCGATGATCATGCTTCCCCCCTTTTTGGGAAGATCAGCACAAAGCGGCGGCATGGTCGAGCCCGCGTTGCGCACGCGCTGCCCTCTCCCTATGATGCGCGAAACAACCGGGCATCGAGACCCGCCGGAACACCTTCTTGAACCGCGCCCTCCTGACGCCGCTGATCGTCGCCGCTTCCCTGATGATGGAAACGATCGACTCGACGGTGATCTCCACGTCGCTGCCGATCATCGCGGCGGATCTGAAGACCGATCCGCTGTCGCTGAAGCTGGCCATGACGACCTATCTTCTGTCGCTGGCCGTCTTCATTCCCGCGAGCGGCTGGATCGCCGACCGCTTCGGCGCAAAGCGCGTCTATTGCGCGGCGCTTGTCATTTTCGCTCTTGGTTCGGTGCTTTCGGGCAGCGTCACCAGCCTGTGGCAACTCGTCCTCACCCGCGCGCTCCAGGGTTTCGGCGGCTCGCTCATGGTTCCTGTCGCGCGGCTGATCGTGCTCAAATCCGTGCCGCGCGAACAGATGGTCGCCGCCTTCGTCTGGCTCACTGTGCCTGCGATGATCGGCCCCTTGCTGGGCCCGCCCATCGGCGGGTTCATTTCCACCTATTTTTCGTGGCGCTGGATTTTCTTTATCAACATCCCCGTCTGCATCCTCGGCGTGGCGCTCGCCTATTTCTTCATCGACGATGTGCGCGAGGATCATCCCGGACGTTTTGATTTTCGCGGTTTTCTGCTGGCGGCCCTGGGCTTTTGCGGTTTCGTCTTCGGCTTATCGCTGCTCGGCGGGCATTTCGTGTCCGCGCCAGTAAACGCAGCGATTTTCTTCGGCGGCGTGCTGTTCCTGGTCCTTTACGTCCTGCATTACCGGCGCGTAGAGAATCCGGTTCTCGATCTCTCGTTGATGCGCGTTCAGACATTCTCGATCGCTATCGCTGGCGGCTTCATCTTCCGCACCTGCAACGGCGCTGTGCCTTTTCTCATGCCGCTGCTGTTTCAGGTCGGCTTCGGCATGACGCCCATCGAATCCGGCCTCACCACATTCTTCGGCGGCATCGGCGCAACATTCATGAAATTCACGGCGCCGCCGATCCTGCGCCATCTCGGCTTTCGCCATACGCTGACAATCAACGGAACGATCGTCGCCGCGTCCTATGGCGTGATCGCTCTGTTCACCAGCGAGACGCCGCATTTCGTCATTCTGGGCGTATTGCTCGTCAGCGGCTTCTTCCGTTCGCTGCAATTCACGGCGACGAACGGGCTCGCTTTCGCCGATATCGAAACGCAACGCATGAGTCGGGCGACGACTTTGAATGCGGCGATCCAGCAGGCGGCGGCATCCTCGGGCGTTGCGCTCGGCGCGGCCGGCGTCGACTTTTCGAGATTTCTCGCGGGGCGCGAACAAATCGTCGCGTCGGACTTCGGCGTGGCTTTCACGGGTATGGCGCTGGTCAGCCTGCTGTCGGTGCTGATATTCCGGCGCATGCCGGCCAATGCAGCGGAAGGAATATCCGGCCCGATGTTCGGCAAGCGGCGCGAAGAGAAGCGCTGACCCTCAATTCGCGCTGGCGCGCGACTTGACGAAAGCAACCACCTTTTCAAGCGCGAGTTTGCCGGCTTCATCCAGCGTGAACTGATATTCGTGGTTAAGCGGCGGCTGGCGATTGTCCGGGAAATAGAGTTCCTCGACAGCGACACCCTTGCCGCGCAGCGCCGCCGCCATCGCTTTCGACTGCGGCGCAAGCGGATCGGCGTTTCCGACCGAAATGAACGTGGGCGGAAAAGCCGGCGTCACGTCGCGAACGATCGAGAGGCGCGCGAAGGCCTTGTCGTTCTCAAAATCCTTGCGGCCACTATAGGCCCAGACGACCGTCCGCAGAAAGAAGCCGAGCGGACCGTCGAAGTTGACCATGCCGAGGTCGTAAGGACCACAGAACAGGATCGCGCCAACGAGGCGATCTGCGGGCATGCCGGCTTCGATCCCAATTTCCTTAGCGTAGTCTTGCGATGTAACGACATTGGCGACCTGCGCGGCAATTTGCGCGCCAGCGGAATCTCCAGCAATAATGACGCGGCTGGTGTCGAAGCCGAGTGACCCCCCGTTTTCCTGGAGATATCGAAGCGCGCGATTCACTTGCCGCACGGGGGTCGGATAGGTCGCGCCGGGCGCAATCGTGTAGCCAACGGCAACAGCGGGAATGCCGCGTCCTGCAAGCACTTTCAGATAATTCCTGACATCGAGCTTGCTGCCATAGACCCATGCGCCACCGTGTATCCAGACGACAACGGGTCCTGCATGCTGATTCCCGGCAGGCGGCAAAAATACATCGAGGCTGACCGAGGGATCGGCGGGGTCATAGGCGATGTCGAGGCGCTCGATCACGTCTTTCGGAACATGCGGCTCCAGCGCGCGCGATGCAGCGTTCGCGCCATAGCCGAACAGCGCGCGAATGATGGCGACGCCCGGAGTTGGGCTCATGATCGCCCACAAGCCCAGGATGATGGCAAGGCTCAGAACAAGCGCGAGAAGCGAACCCGTAAAGCGCAGGACTCTTGGAGCGCGCATGACATCTCCATCCGTTAATCGGAGCGAGACGATGTTATTACAGTCAGGCTCTCGCTGAAAACAGAATAGTTTTTGCGCCCGATTTCGCGCAGATGTCGCCCGGCAGGCAGATGAGATGCAGCCGAAGCCTGCTTCAGTCGAATCCTACCGATGCAGAAGCCTAGATATCCCGGTCGCGTTTTTCCGGATCGACTGCGACTTCGATATGCGCGGCGTCGGCATCGTCCTCCTCGTCGAGGATGAGCACAGCGCCCGACGCATCGTCGTCCTTTTCCTTTTCCGCAGGAAATTCCGCGTCCTCATCCACCGCTTCAACGACGGCGGGCTTGAACGGCGTGAATCTGCGCGGTCCGCGCACCGGCCGCGGCGGCGGCGGCGGCGCAACGTACAGTTCCGCCTGACACATCGGACAGATGATGGGATCGCGATTGAGGTCGAAAAAGCGCGCCTGACAGTGCGCGCACACTCTTTTTACGCCGGCGGTTGAAATGTTCATTCATTCCATTACACCGGAACGACGCAGATAGATACAGGAAACGCCGTGGCAGCGGGCTGCACGCGGACAAGTTCACCACAAGCCAGGCTGCTCCCGGGTCACCAGCGACCGATGCGCCAGCGATTTCCCCAGCCATTATTCCCTCCGGAAATCAAGCCGGCGACAAAGAGCAACACGATAGCGCCGATGGTGGCGTGGACGATCGCGCTTACCATTCCCGCGCCAAGCCGCACGCCAAGCCGCGGCAGCAGCCAGCTCGCGACAAGCGCACCGAGGATGCCGACAATAATATTGCCGATCAGACCAAAGCCGCCGCCGCGCATGATGCGGCCTGCGAGCCACCCGGCAATCAGGCCGACGAGCAGAATGGTGAGAAGACTTTCGTTCGACATGTTCATGTTGCCCGGCCCCTGCTGAAAATCTGTGACGGCGCAATGCGCCCGCAAACTGACAACCGCGGCCAAGCCTGCAAGTTCCATCTGAAACTCGACAGGAGTGCTTTTTCTGAGTGGTTCTGGTTCAGGCGCGATGCCCTGCGCGCTTGAATCGCACGATCGCAAGGTCCAGCGCCGACAAGAAGGCCGAACGGTCGCGCGATGAAAACGCTTTGGGGCCTCCGGTGACGGCGCCCTGCTCACGCAGATCCTGCATGAGATTGCGTGTCGCCAGCGCCATGCCGATGGAGCTTTCGCTGAATGCCTTGCCGGTCGGCGCGATAACATTCGCGCCTTTCTTGATCGCGCGCGCCGCCAGCGGAATATCGGTGGTGATCACGATGCTGCCTGTCCCTGCGCGTTCGACAATCCAGTCGTCGGCGACGTCGGGCCCGGCGCTGACGACGATGCGCTCGATCAGCGGCTCTCGCGGAACGTTGATGAAGGCATTGGCGACGACGAATGTCTTCACGCCGTGGCGGGCTGCGACCTTGTAAACCTCGTCCTTCACCGGACAGGCATCGGCATCGACGTAGATGACTATGGATGGCGCTGGCGCGACTTCATTCGCGGTCATCGTGTCCAGCTTCGTCGCTCACGTCCGATTTCGGCCTGAAACCCTTGAACCCCGTCGCGAGCACATAGAGTTCGGCGCTATCGGCGCGGCTTGCCTTGGGCTTGACGTGCCGCACGACGCTAAAGCTTTGTTTCAGCGTCGCCAGCAAGTGGTTCTCGGTGCCGCCCTGAAACATTTTCGCGAGGAAGAATCCGCCGGGCTTCAAGACCTCGCAGGCGAATTCGATGGCGATTTCGCCCAGATGCACGATGCGCAGATGATCGGTCTTCTTGTGGCCGGTCGTATTCGCGGCCATGTCTGATATCACGGCGTCGGCGCGGCGGTCGCCACCGTCGGCAGCCAGCATGTCCTTGAGGCGTTGCGGCGCTGTCTCGTCGAGGAAATCCATGACCGTTAATTCGACGCCGGGAATGGGGTCGATATCGAGAAGGTCGATACCTATCACCCTGCCCTTGCGAGCGCCTGCGCCGTCTATGCTTCCGACGCGCTTTGCGGCGACCTGCGCCCAGCCGCCGGGCGCTGCGCCGAGGTCGACGATCTTCATGCCCGGCTTCAACAGTTTGTAGCGGTCGTCGATCTCGATGAGCTTGAAAGCCGCGCGCGAGCGCCATCCCTCGATCTTCGCCTTGGCGACATAGGGATCGTTGAGCTGGCGGTCCAGCCAGAGCGTTGAAGAATGCGACCGCCGATGCGACGTCTTCACACGCTGCTTCAGGGAGCGCCCGCCCTCGCGGCCGCTGCCGCCGCCGGAGTTATCCGCGGTCATGGTGTCGTTCCGCGCCACACGCGGTCGGCGCTCATCAATTGCATCAGAATCCCCTCGCGCAAACCGCGGTCCGCGATGCGGATGCGGTCGCTCGGAAAACATCGGCGGATCGCTTCGAAAATCGCGCAGCCGGCCAGCACGAGATCGGCGCGCTCATGGCCTATGCATCCGTTGGCGGCGCGTTCCTCGTAGGTCATGTCGCGTAGCAAGTCCATGGCGTCAGAGACTTCATCATTACTCATCCAGAGACCGTCGACCTGCCTTCGGTCGTAACGCAGCAGGCCCAAATGCACGCCCGCCAGCGTGGTGACCGTGCCGGAGGTGCCGAGCAGGTGAAACCGCATGCAGCGGTCCTCTTGCTCCACCTGCGCCACGAAAGCGTCG
The DNA here is from genome assembly GCA_903847605.1 of uncultured Hyphomicrobiales bacterium. Taxonomy (GTDB): domain Bacteria; phylum Pseudomonadota; class Alphaproteobacteria; order Rhizobiales; family Beijerinckiaceae; genus Terripilifer. Next base: position 48,753 of record CAINED010000036.1, read on the forward strand.
AGCTGGTCCGAGACGTAATTCACCATCGCCTCGAAGATGCGGGCGTCGACCTGTTTGCCACCGAAGCGTTCGGACAGCGTAACAACGCCAAGCTGCAGCGAAGTCCAGGCGCGGATGCGCGATTCCAATGCGTGTGGCTGGGGTCCGCTGCCCTTTCGCGCCAGCCAGACGACTTCGGTCGAGCCGCCGCCGATGTCGAACAGCAGGATCGACTGCGCTTCCTGATCGACCAGCGCGGCGCAGCCGGCGGCCGCGAGGTGGGCTTCCGTGCGGCGGTCGATGATTTCCAGCTCGAGTCCGAGGCTGAGGCGTACGCGTTCGAGAAATTCGCCGCCGTTGCTGGCGGCGCGGCAGGCCTCCGTCGCAATCAGGCGCGCACGGTCGACACCGCGCATCTCCATCTTTTCCCGGCAGACACTCAGAGCCGACAGCGTCCGGTTGATGGCCGCCTCGGAGAGTTCGCCGCTCTGGCCCAGGCCCTCGCCGAGTCTCACAATACGGGAGAACGCGTCGATGATGCGGAACCCTTCGCGGCCGGGCCGGGCGATGAGCAGGCGGCAGTTGTTGGTGCCGAGGTCGAGCGCGGCATAGGTGTGCCTTCCGGAATGCCCGCCGCCATAGGGCGCCGGCCCGGACGCAATCGTCCCGTTCAACACGGCAGGCGAGGCCGCGTCCGGGCTCCCGGTCCGCTCGCTCGTCACTTCCCAAACCTCTCGGGCGCCGGGGCCACGAGAGAGCCGGGCTCGCGCAGCGCCTATTCGCATACAATGTAACAACAGGCGGGCCGGATTGCCAATGCACAAGCTGGACTGGAAGTGGCGCGGCTCAGTCGAAGCCGAGAACGATGGTTTCCGCTGCGACGGCCGCGCGGATCTTTCCGTCCGTCTCGACTTCCACGGTCGACTCCCATGTCAGACGCACCCCGCCCTCGATCGATTCGGCGTTTTTCAGCGTCTGGCGCAGGCGGATGCGGTCCCCGGCGTGCACGGGCGCGATGTAACGGATGCGGTTCGAGCCATAATTGATGGCGCGGGCGCGGTTGCGGATCGACAGAACGGAACGGCCAAGCTGGGGCATCAGGGACAGGGTCAGGTAGCCATGGGCGATGGTCCGCCCGCCGGGAATCTCGCGCCTTGCCCGCTCGACATCGACATGAATCCACTGGTGATCGCCTGTGGCGTCGGCAAAGGTGTCGATGATTTCCTGCGTGACGGTGAGCCAATCGCCGACGCCGATCTCCTTGCCGGCATAAGGCAGGAGGTCCGTGGGTTTTTCGACTTCTAGCATTGTTTCCTCCGGGATATTCGTTCTTGCGCCAGCATAGCCAATTCCCGGCCGTCACCCAAAGGCGTCTCAATCTGCGGTTTTCGCATGGTCTGCCGGCAAATGACGGGGTGCACCGCACGCCCATTATGATGTAGGGGCTGCGCAACACGTTTTGTCCCGGAACTTTCGGCCCATGACCAGCACGACCGCCACCGTCGGCAGTACACCCCGACGCGAACTCTGGACGCTCAGCCTCGTCGGCGCGGTCCACCTCGTCAGCCATTTCTACTGGCTCGTCTTCATTCCGCTGCTGCCAATGCTGAAAGACCTGCTGCAGGTCTCTTACGTGCAGCTCGGGTTCGCGCTGACGCTGATGAACGTCGTCTCGGCGCTTACGCAGGCGCCAACGGGCTTTCTGGTCGACCGCTTCGGTCCACGGCTCCTGCTTCTCTTAGGCGTAGCGCTGGGAGCCGCGGGCTTTACTCTGCTGGGCCTCTTCCCGACTTATCCCGTCATGCTGGTGTCCGTGGTTCTCGTCGGCCTCGGCAACGCTGTCTATCACCCCGCCGACTTCTCGATCCTGTCGCGCGAAATGAGCGCTGCGCGCATGGGGCGCGCCTATTCCGTCCATGCCTTCACCGGCTATCTCGGTTTTGCAGCTGCGCCGCCCGTCGTTCTGGCGCTGACCTACTATGGCGGGCCACAGTTTGCGTTGATCGTCAGCGCAATCATTGGCGTCGTCATCGCCTTGCCTCTCCTGCCCGAAGTCCCGGGCGAGCGGCGCGCCGTCAATACCGCGCGGAAAACGCCGGTGGCTCGCACGCCGGCGCGCGCCTTGCTTTCGCCAGCCATTCTGGCGCTGACCTTCATGTTCACGATGCTGAGCCTTTCGACCAACATCATGCAGACCTACATGGTGGTCGCGCTCGAAGGCATGCTCGGCGCACCGCAATCCCTCGGGAACATCGCGCTGACGACGTTCCTCTTCATGACGGTCGGCGGCATCCTCATGGGCGGCCTCATCGCCGACAGGGCCAGAGCGCAATCCCATGTCGCAGCCGGCGGTTTCGCTCTGGCGGCGCTTTGCGTCCTGATGCTCGCAATCTTCCGCCCGCAGGGCTATGCGGCCGTGGCGTTACTTGGCGTCACCGGCTTTCTCTCGGGCATCATCGTTCCCTCGCGCGATCTGCTGGTGAAGGCCGCGGCGCCGGCCGATGCAGTCGGCCGCGTATTCGGCATCGTCACGACCGGCTTCAACTTCGGCGGCATCATCGGACCGCCCATCGGCGGCGCGCTTCTCGATCACCGCATGCCCGAGTGGATTTTCTTCATTTCCGCTGTATTCATGGCGGTCACCATCGCCGTGGCGCTGGCAGTCGACAAACAGGCAGCCCGCAAAAACAGTTGAATTCATCAGGGGGAAACATGACCGACACGAAAGCCATTGCAGACCTTGCGCCGAATGGCGTTCTTCGTGCGGCCATCAACCTTTCCAATCCCCTGCTGGTGACGGGGAAGGCTGCGAATGGCGATCCGCAGGGCGTTTCCCCTGATATGGCGAAAGCCATCGCCGAAAAGCTCGGCGTGCGCCTCCAATACGTCACCTATGCGTCGCCGGGCGAACTTGCCGACGGCATGGCGAAGGGCGAATGGGACATCGGCCTCATCGCCGTCGAGCCCGCGCGCGCAGAAACGATCTGCTTCTCGCCCGCCTATGTGGAAATCGAGGCGACCTATCTCGTGCCGGAAAATTCCCGCTTTCAGAAAATCGAGGATGTCGACAGCAAGGGCACGCGTATCGCGATCTCCGCGCGCAGCGCCTACGACCTCTATCTCACGCGCACGCTGAAACATGCCGAACTCATTCGAGCGCAGGGCCTCTCGGTTGCAGCTAAAATGTATGGCGAGGAGAAGCTCGATGCGCTGGCGGGCCTGCGCCCTGCCCTGCTCGACGACGCCAAGATATATCCGGGCTCGCGCATCCTGCCGGGCCAGTTTACCGCAGTGCAACAGGCGATAGGTTGCAATCCCAAGGGCAAGGCTGGCGCGGAATTCATTCACGGCTTTGTCGAAGCTTCGAAGAAAAATGGCTTCATCGCCAGCCTCATCGAAAAGCATGGGGTAACTAGCAGACTTGGGGTCGCAGGCCTCGTCTGATCGCAGGCTCCGTAATTCAGCCGGTGGACAAAGCCCGGCAAAGCGTCAAAATGCCCCCCGGACGGACCTTGCGAATGGCCTTCTGTTTTGGCTAGTTCGCAAGCCAATGAGGGATTGCGGCATCGGCGCCGCAACGGGAGGCAACATGAAAACTGCACTTTCCATGCTGGCGGCGACGGCGCTCGCAGCACTTTCTGCTCAGGCTACAACGGCGCAGGAAACTCTGAAAATCGGCGTGTTGCAGAGCTATTCCGGCATGACCGCCCTCGGCGGCACGCATACGGACATGGCAATCAAGCTGTTCCAGCAGAAATACGGCGACACGCCCGGCGGATTCAAACTTCAACTCGTCCGCCGCGATACCACCGGTCCGAACCCCGAAGTCGCCAAGCGCCTCGTCGGCGAAGTCGTAACGCGCGAGCGCGCGCAAATCCTCATCGGTCCTGACTTCACGCCGAACACATTGGCTGCCGCTCCAATTTTGACCGAAGCCAAAGTTCCCTCTTTTGTGACCGGCGCCGCGACGACGGGTATCGTGGGCGAGCGCTCGCCTTATTCGGCGCGGACGTTCTTTGCGACCCCGCAATTGTGCAAGCCGCTGGCGGCCTATGCGGTCAAGCAGGGTTGGAACAAGATCTTCGTGGTCGCGGCCGACTTCGCGCCGGGACACGAATGCGAGAAGTTTTTCATCGCGGCGCTTAAGGAAGCAAACGGCACGCTTGCGGGCAATTTGCGCACGCCGCTTTCGAACCCGGAATATTCCGGCTACATCCAGCGCATTCGCGACGCCAAGCCCGATGCCGTGTTCATCTTCATGCCACTCGGCGAACTTTCCATCGGCATCGTGCGCGCAATCAACGACTCGGGCCTCAAGGCATCGGGTCTCAAGATCATGGGCACGGGCGACATCACCGACGAAGGCTATGTCGATGCCGTGGGCGACGCGGCGCTCGGCGTGATCACGACAGGCATTTATTCGACCCAGCACAAATCGGCGTTGAACGAGGAATTCGTCAAAGGGTTCATGCAACTGGGCGAGGGCAAGCATCGCGTCGGCTGGTCGGCCGTTTCGGCATGGGATGCGATGCGCATCATGTACGATGCGCTCGAATCCATGAAGGGCCAGAAGTTCGACCCGGACAAGTTCAAAGCCTTCGTCTACGGACACAAGTTCGAAAGTCCACGCGGTCCCGTACAGATCGACAAGAGCAACGGCGACATCATCCAGAACGTCTATATTCGTCGTGTCGAGCGTGTGAACGGCGTGCTGCACAACGTCGAGATCGAGACGATCCCGAACGTGCCGTTCAAGTAAGCGCTTTAGACAGTTCCGGTTCGCATATGGCGGCGATTCTTACTGTCCTGTTCAACGGCGTCGCCTATGGCTTCCTGCTGTTCGTCATGTCCGTCGGGCTTTCCGTCTCGCTGGGCATGATGAACTTCGTCAACCTCGCGCAGGCGAGCTTTTCCATGCTGGGCGGCTACATATTCGTAACCGCCCTGCAGGGGTACGGCATTCCCTTCATGCTATGTCTGCCGATCGTTTTCTTTGCGGTCGCCATCGTCTCGGTCGTGCTGGAACGGCTGATCTTCCGTTATTTCTACAAGACCGACGATCTCACGCAGGTTCTGCTGACCATCGGCCTCGTCTTCATGTCGATCGCCATGGCGACCTATGTCTGGGGCGGCACATACCAGCGTTTCGACATGCCCGCGTGGATCATCGGCCAGAAAGACGTCTTCGGACTGACGCTCGAAACCTATCGCATCTTCCTCGTCGGCTTCGGCGCTGTCATGGCGGTGACGCTGATTTTCGGGCTCGAGCGCACGAATCTCGGCGCGATGGTTCGCGCCTGCGTCGATAACCGACGCGTTGCGACAGCCTGCGGGCTCAACACGGAGTTGATCTTCGCTTTCACCTTCGCCATCGGCGGCGGGCTTGCGGGCCTCGGCGGCGCGCTGTCCGCCAATCTTCTCGGGCTCGATCCGAATTTTCCGCTGCGTTATCTCGTTTATATCCTTATCGTCGTGTCCATCGGCGGCATGGGCACGATCACCGGCACGCTCGTCGCCTCGCTTGCGCTCGGCATCGCCGATGTGATGGGCAAATATTACGTGCCGCAATTCGGCAGTTTTATCATCTACCTCCTCACTGTCATCGTTATGTTGTGGCGGCCGCACGGCCTGATGGGTAGAGGCGCATGAGCGCGACGGAAGCAGCGTCACAGGCTGCAGCGCCACATGAAGCAGGGCGCGATTATTTCGCATCGCTTGCGCGCTGGAAGGTCTGGGAAATCCTGTTCTGGGCGACTCTCGCCGGATGCTATTTCTTCCCGGATATCGACCGGATGCTGATGAGCCGAGTCATCATCTGGGGCCTCTTTGCAATGTCCCTTGATGTGCTGCTCGGCTATCGCGGCATTCCCTCGCTCGGTCATGCCGTGTTCTTCGGCGTCGGCGCCTATGTCGCGGGTTTTCTGGGCAAGTTCGGCTGGACAGAGCCGATCAGCGGACTTTTCTTCGCGATGTTCGTCGCGGGCGCGCTGGGTCTGGTCATGGGCAAGCTCGTGCAGCGCGTGACGGGCGTCGGGCTGCTCATGGTAACGCTCGGGCTCAATCTCATCGTCTTCGATTTCGTATTGCGCTCGACCGAACTTACGGGCGGGGATGACGGCCTGCAAGGCATCGTCATTGCGCCGGTGCTGAACTATTTCCGCTTCGACATCTGGGGCCGTACGGCGTTCTGGTATGCCTTCGTCGTCGCCTTCGTTCTGTTCGTCGTCACGCGCATGCTGCTGAAATCGCCTTTCGGTCTTGCTCTGATCGGCGCGCGCGAGAACCCGCGTCGCATGCTGACCCTGGGCGCGCCCGTCGAAGGCGACGTCTCCCGCGCCTTCATGATTGCGGCCGCGCTCGCGGGAGCGGCCGGCGCGTTGCTGACGCAGACGACACAGACAGCGGCGCCGACTTATCTGTCTTTCCAGCGCTCCGCCGACGTTCTCGTGATTCTCATCATCGGCGGCGCGGGACGCCTTTATGGCGGCTTCATCGGGGCCATCGTTTTCATCCTGCTGCAGGATTATGTGTCGGCGCTCAGTCCGGTTTACTGGTATTTCTGGATCGGCCTTCTGCTCGTCATCATCGTCTCCTTCTTCCGCAAGGGCCTGCTGCCCTCAGTCGAGCAGCTTTACGACCGGTTGCGATCTCGCAAGAGCGCGGGGCCGCCGGGATGAGCGAGGCCGTTCTCGAAACGAAGAACATGCACATGGCCTTCGGCGGGCTCGTGATCTTCGAGGCCATCGACTTCTCGCTGCGCCGTGGCGACCGTCACGCCATCATCGGGCCCAATGGCGCGGGCAAGACGACGTTCATCAATCTCGTCACGGGCTTGCTGAAACCGCGCGCAGGCGAGATCTGGTTCGACGGCCGCAACGTGACGCAGGATACGCCGCAGCAACGCGTGAAGGCGGGCCTCGTGCGCACCTTCCAGATCAACTCGCTGTTCAAGGCGCTGAACCCGCTCGAATCCGTCATGCTCGCCTTGCTGGAGCGCGAGGGACGCAGCAAGCCCTCCTTGCGCACGGTCGCGCAGGAAAAGCCGCTCATCGACGAGGCGATGGCGCTGCTCGATCGCTTCGGCCTCGCCGGCGATGCTTTTTCGATTACGGACGCGCTGGCCTACGGCAAACAGCGACTGCTCGAAGTCGTGCTGGCGCTGGCCCTAAAGCCGAAAGTGCTGCTGCTCGACGAACCGGCGGCGGGCCTCTCGACACAACAGGGGCACGAAGTCTTCGCCAAACTCGCGGACCTGCCGGGCGAGACGGCCATCCTTTTCATCGAGCACGACATGAACCTCGTGTTCCAATATGCCGACATCGTCTCGGTTTTCGCGGCGGGATCGATGGTGTTGCAGGATACGCCCGAGAATGTGCGCGCGAGTCCTCGCGTGCGGGAGGTCTATCTTGGCGCATGACGGCGAGATCATTCTCGATGTGCGCAAGCTCGACGCCGGCTATGGCGCGGCCAAAGTCCTGCACGGCGTGGAGTTCACGGTGTCGCGCGGCGAGATGCTGGTCGTGCTCGGCCGCAACGGCGTCGGCAAGACGACGCTGCTTGAGACGATCTGCGGCCTGACGACCTGGCAGGCCGGCGAGATCCTGTTCAAGGGCCAGAATATCGAGCGGTTGGCTCCCTATCGCCGCAACCGGATGGGCATCGGCTGGTCGCCACAGGAGCGCGAAGTCTTTCCATCCCTGTCCGTGCAGGAAAATCTCGCGGTCGTCTATCGCGGCGGCAAGTGGACCATCGACAAGCTCTACGACCTGTTCCCGCGCCTGCGCGCGCGGCGCGATAATTACGCGCGCCTGCTTTCGGGCGGCGAACAGCAGATGTTGGCCATAGCGCGCGCGCTGGCGAGCGATCCCGATCTGCTGCTGCTGGATGAACCCGTGGAAGGCCTCGCCCCGCTGGTGGTCCAGGAGATGGTCGCCGCCATCAACAGGATGCGCGCGGAGGCCGCGCTGACCATCGTGATGGTCGAGACCAAGCACGAGGTTGCCCTCGCCCATTCGGATCGTTGCATCGTCCTCGATCATGGGGTCATCGTCCATGCCGCGCCCAGCGCGGAGATGCTGGCAGATCATGCCCTGCTCGACCGCCTGCTTGGCGTCGCAGCGTAGGCAGTGAACCGCAGACCCGGCTGGCGCGTATATCTCCAGGGACCGGAGGACCGCTCATGAAAGCCATCGCTTACGGATATATCGCTGCGGCGGTTTGCATGCTGGTGCTGGACGCGATCTGGCTCTCCACCATGGCCCGTATTCTCTACAAGCCGAATATCGGCGAATTGCTGATGGAAGGATTTCGCATCGCCCCGGCCATCGTCTTTTATCTTCTCTATCTTGCGGGCATTGTCTTTTTCGCCGTTCATCCGGCATACGAAAAGGGTTCGATGTCGACGGCGTTGCTGAATGGCGCGGTCCTCGGCCTCATCGCATACGGCACTTACGATCTCACCAATCAGGCGACGATGAAAGTCTGGCCCGTCACCGTAACCATCGCCGACATGATCTGGGGCACGTTTCTAACTTCGATCAGCGCCGCAGCCGGGTACATCGGCGCAAGAGCGGCGTGATCCGACCGGCTTCAGGCGGTAGTGACTGACGGCCCACTCGTTGCCACCGGCATGGCCAAACAAGCCTTCGGTTGCAAGAAAGAACATGCGCCAGCGCCGCCGCCAGAGCGGCGCGTCGTCGCCATACACATCCCGGAGTATCCGGTCCAGTTCGGCCCGATGCGCATCGAAGTTCTCAAGCCAGCAGCGCGCCGTGCGCGCGTAATTCTCGCCGTTCCATATCCATTCCTGTTCGACGTCGAAGAGGTCCGGATACTGACGTATGAGCGCATGGCTGGGCATGATGCCGCCGGTGAAGAAGTGCTGCGCGATCCAGTCGGCGGGATCGTTACGATCGAAGGCGTAGGACATGGCCCGGTGCGTGAAGACATGCATGAACATGCGTCCGTCCGATTTCAGCCACCGCTTCGCTTTGCTTAGCAGCGCGCGCCAGTTGGACATGTGCTCGAACATCTCGACCGAGACGATCCGGTCGAATGCGTCGCTGGTTTCAAAGGCGTTCATGTCCGCGGTCACGACCTTCAGGTTCGTCAGTCCTCGCCGCGACGCCGTTGTCTCTATGTGATGGCGCTGGGAATGCGAGTTCGAGACCGCGACGATGCGGCTACCGGGATATTTCTGCGCCACGAAGAGCGAAAGCGACCCCCAACCACATCCAAGTTCCAGAATGGCCTGACCATCGCGCAAATCCGCATGAGCGCAGGTTTCTTCCAGAGCGAGACGCTCGGCATCTTCCAGCGTATGCGTATTTGCGTCGAAGCGGCAGCATGAATACTTGCGATGCGGACCGAGTATCAGTTCGAAGAAAACCGCGGGTATTTCATAATGCTGGGCATTCGCATCGGCAGTATTCACCGCGATGGGTTGCGATGACATCAGGCACGCAAATTCGGCATCCGCATCCGCCACATTATCGTTGCCGAAAAGACGCGTGCGAGCGCAAAGGCTCCAGATGCCAGCGCGCAGCATGAAGTCAGGCAGATCGCGGCTATCCGCATAGGAAACGACTTTCGCGGCAATGCTCATGCGCGGCGCTCCTGTCTTTGAACCGGCGGCAGCGGGAAGAAGGCGCTCGTGCGTGCCTGATAGTTCCGGTAACGCTCGCCGTATTTCGCGACCATCACGTCTTCAAGCGGAGGAATGCCGGACACTTTTGTCAGCAGCCAGAACATGCAGACCGGCGCAAGCAGCGACATCCATCCCCAGTGATAGCTGCCTGCAATGTTGATCGCGAAAAGCGGCCAGGCCAGCCACACCATCCATTCGAAGAAATAATTGGGATGACGCGAATACCGCCACAGACCCGCATCGCATATCTGCCCGCGATTGGCGGGATCCCTGCGGAACTGCCGCAACTGCCAGTCCGCCAGCGACTCGCCGCCAATAGCGAAGGCGACGACAAGAAGCGCCAACCAATCCTGCGCCGAGAATAGCGGAGAAGGATTCCATGCGGCGACAATGACACTCATCGCCAGAAGCGCGCCGAACACAGCCTGTATCTGCAAAAATTTGAACATCTGCGCACTGGCGTCCGCGCCCCATTCGCGGCGCAGCTTCGCATAGCGGGGATCGTCACTGACCTCCGACGAGCGCATGGCGACGTGAGAGCCAAGGCGGATGGACCATGCGGCTGCGAGAGCAGCTGCCAACAGGGCGCGCGCATTTCCGGTGGCGACCCAGCCAGCGAACGCGCCCAACACTGACGCAGCTCCTGTCCCGAAAGACCAGAATGTGTCGATCCAGCCAGCGTTGCCGGTTCGCTGCTCCACACGCCATGCAGCGTACATGAAGGCGCAATGTGTCATGGTCGCGCCCGCAAGGAGCGCGATGAAGATCGGCAGGGACATTGTGTCACCAGTCTGTAAGAGGCTGTGTCAGAAACGCACTGCGCTAGATACGCACGAACGGCTGAAACAGTTTTCCGACCAGGCCGTGCAATTGCAACCGTCCGCTCATTGCAACCAGACAGATGCACTCGCTCCCGGCGTCGACCATCGGCCTGTGATCGATCTGGCTATCCGCATCTTCGATGTCGCCCGGTTCGAACCGGCCGAATTCGTGCTCGAAAGCTCCCTTGAGGACGAGCGTCAGCTCGACGCCCGAGTGCGTGTGTTGCGGCATCTTCGTTCCGGCCGCAGCCTTAAGCAGAAACACGCGCACACCATCCTCAACGGGGACGCCAATATCGGCGCTGTGCACGCCGAAGCCGCGCCACTTCCAGCGGCCCTGCCCGTAAAGTGAAATGAGCCGTTCAACCGTATCGACCCCGGGCTTTGGCGGAGAGACAAGTTGCGGCTCGGGAGCCAGAGCAAGCTCCTGCATCGCAGCGCCATCATGCGCGCGCCCGAGACGAGAGGGCTCGGCATCGCCCAGCAGAGCGCCGCCGATACATTCGAAATCGCGCACGGAATGCCGGCACGCCGGACACATCGCCAGATGCGCCGCGATGACGAAAGCGCTGCCCTCGTCAAGCGAACCGGCTGCATAGGCAGCAAGCGTCTCGTCGTTGGGGTGGTGGCTAATCGTCACTTAATTTCCTCCAGTTTCTGGCGCAAGCGGGCCATGGCGAGGCGGGTTCGGGACTTGACGGTGCCGAGCGGGAGACCAAGCGCCTCGGCAATTTCGGACTGGCTCATGCCTTCGACAAAGGCGAGCCGCACGACTTCCATCTGATCGGGAGGCAGGATTTTCAGCGCTTCGCGTACACGCGCCTCGCGCTGCGAGGCGCCTAGGATCTCGTCAGGCTGTTCCGGAGCTTCCGGTTCGACTGTCTCGAGCACCGCATAGACCTCCTCGCGGCGCTTGCGGCGGGCGATGTCGATCCGGAGATTTCGGGCAATCGTGAATATCCACGTGGAAGCACTGGCGCGGGCGGGATCGAAATAGGATGCCTTCCGCCAAACGGAGATCATGGCTTCCTGGGCGAGGTCTTCAGCCAATTCCGACGACGCCCCGCCGCGCATCAGCAAAGACTTGATGCGCGGGGCGAAGTGGCCAAACAGACTTGCAAAAGCTGAACGATCCTGCCGGGTCGCAATGTCCACGATGAGACTTGCCTGATCTTTCGCCTGATCCTGTGCCTGCTGCTTATCGTTGTCCTTGTTCATTCCATCCCTGGACACACGGCCGCCCGAAAGCGCTCGAGCCCCCTTGAGGGGGCGCAAGCCCCACTTAAGCGGCTGCGCGCCTGCTTCAAGAGGAAAAGTTTCGGACATGCAGCGATTACGTCCGACGCCGGCGGACGGATCACTCCAAAATGATCCGGTCAGGGCAGCCGTTCGTAATCATACTTAAGGACGGCCACCACGGCGCGCTCCCGTGAAAGGCTTCCGATGCGAGACGGATTTGGTTACCGGCCCAGGATTGCAATTGCCGGTACGGGCATTTCGGGGCTGTCGGCGGCCTGGCTCCTGTCTCCACAATTCGATGTGACGATTTACGAAGCGGCCGGGCGAACCGGCGGGCACTCCAACACGGTGGACGTCGACCTGCCCGACGGACGGGTCAGCGTGGACACGGGTTTCATCGTCTACAACGAGCAGACCTACCCCAACCTGTCCGCCCTCTTCGATCATCTGGACGTGCAAACGACCGGGACGATCATGTCCTTCGCGGCCTCACGCGGCAACGGCGCGCTCGAATATAACGGCGAGACGCTGAACGCGCTCTTCGGCCAGCGCAAGAATATCTTTCGTCCGCGCTTCTGGTCGATGCTGGCCGATCTCGTTCGGTTCTACCGTCAGGCGCCCGGAGATCTCGACGGGTTGGAAGTCTCCGGTCTGACCCTCGGCGCCTACCTGCGCCGCAAAGGCTATGGACAGGCCTTCATAGAGGACCATCTCTTGCCGATAGCCGGCGCGATCTGGTCCTCGCCGGCCCAGCGCATTCTCGAATATCCGGCCGCGAGCTTCATCCGCTTCCAAGAGAACCATGGCCTGCTAAAACTGACGGGACGGCCCATGTGGCGCACCGTGGTCGGCGGCAGCCGCGTCTATGTCGAGAAAATGAAGAGCCGCTTTGCCGCAAACATCCGGCACAACTGTCCCGTCGTCAGCGTCACGCGCCGTCCACATGGGGTCGTGGTTCGCGATGGTCGGGGGCAGACAGACACCTTCGATCATATCATCTTCGCCACGCAGGCCGATCAGGCGCTTGCGACGCTGGCCGATGCAACGCCGTCGGAGCGCGATATCCTCGGCAAATTCTCATACAGCGACAACGAGACCTGGCTGCATAGCGACGAAGCCTGGATGCCCAGGCGCAAGGGCGTGTGGGGAAGCTGGAACTATCTGGAGCGACCCGGCGTGGGCGGCAACCAGCTTTGCGTGACCTACTGGATGAACCGGCTTCAGCCGATTGTGACGAATACGCAGATGTTCGTGACGCTGAATCCGTCGCAGCCCCCTGCACCGCACCTCAGTTATCATCGCGAGCACTACCGCCATCCGGTCTTCGACAAGGCCGCCATCGAAGCGCAGAAGCGCTTGTGGACATTGCAAGGCGCTAAAAACACCTGGTTCTGCGGCTCCTATTTCGGCGCCGGCTTTCACGAGGACGGGCTGCAATCCGGTCTCGCCGTGGCCGAACAACTCGGTGGCCTGCGCCGCCCGTGGACCGTGCCGAACGAATCCGGTCGCATCTGGCTCGATCCGGCCTTGCAACGATCTTCCGTGCGAAAGATTGCGGCATGAGCGCGCCGCTCGCATTCTATGCCGGTACTGTGCTGCACCGCCGCTTGCGACCGAAGCGCCATGCGCTCAAGCATTCATGCTACTGGATGCTGCTGGACGTGGATCGCGTTGCGGAGGCAGCAAAGTCCATGCGTCTGTTCTCCCTCGATCGCTTCAATGTCCTGAGCTTCCATTCACGCGATCATGGCGACGGCAGCGAGATGCCGCTAGGTCAGCAGGCCGAAGCCCTGTTGAATGAGCATGGCATCAGGCCGCCGGGTGGGGCGATACGCCTGTTCTGCATGCCGCGCGTTCTTGGCTACGGATTCAATCCGCTCAGCGTCTTCTTCTGTTACGATCCCGCCGACAACCTGAAGGCGATCATCTACGAAGTTCACAACACGTTCGGCGAGCGTCACAACTATGTATTCCCCGTGCATGACGAGGCAAAGCTTTACCGCCACGGCTGCGACAAGGACTTTTACGTCTCGCCCTTCATGGACCTCGAACTGTCCTATGCCTTTCGCCTGCGCGCGCCGGACGACAAGATCGCAATCGGCATCGAAACGTCCGACGACCAGGGCGTCATGCTTTTTGCGGCATTGAGCGGCCAGCGCCGTGAGGCAAGCGATCGGTCGCTGATGCGTCTTGCTTTCAGTCAACCCCTCCTCACCCTGAAAGTCATCGCCGCGATCCACATTCACGCAGCGATACTCTGGTGGAAAGGCGTGGGAATACGCCGATGGAAGCCGCACATGCGGCGCACCGAGAAGCGACCTGTTCTGCAGGCTGCGGAATAGCCGGTTCAGGGAATGAGAACAGCTGCGCCCGTTAGTTCTCCATCGCGTAGGCGCTGCAGGGCATCGTTGGCCTCAGCCAGCGGAAATGTCGTAACCGACATTTTCAATGGAACGCGTTCTGCCACGCGCATGAATTCAAGTCCGTCGTCGCGCGTGAGATTGGCGATCGAGCGAATGACGCGCTCGCCCCAAAGAATTTCGTAAGGCATGGCCGGTATCTCGCTCATGTGAATGCCGCCCAGCACCAGCGTGCCGCCTTTCGAAAGCTGTTTCAGCGCCAATGGAACGAGCGCGCCAACGGCAGCAAAAATAATGGCAGCATCTAGTTCGACGGGGGCCTTTTCGTCAGAGCCGCCAGCCCAGACGGCGCCGCACTCTCTTGCAAGCTGTTGCGCAGCCTGATCTCCGGGCCGCGTGAATGCATAAATGCGCCTGCCCTCCGCTGCCGCCACTTGCGCGACGATATGTGCGGCTGCCCCGAACCCATAAATTCCGATATCGCGCGCGCCGCCCGTCGCTTTCAACGAACGATGACCGATAAGCCCCGCGCACAGGAGCGGCGCGGCTTGCGCATCGGAATAGCGCGACGGGATTGGAAAACAATAGCGCGGTTCGGCGAGTGCATGGGTCGCGTAGCCACCATCGAGTTGCCAGCCGGTAAAGTGCGGTACATCGTAGAGATTTTCGCGTTCCGCCCTGCAGAAACGGCATGTGCCGCAAGTATGTCCAAGCCATGGAACGCCAACCCGATCGCCGAGCGCATATCCTGCTACGTCTTCCCCGAGCGCGATCACCCGCCCGACGATTTCGTGACCGGGTATGACGGGATAATGCGCTATAGGCAGGTCGCCATCGGCGATGTGCAAGTCCGTCCGGCAAACACCGCAGGACAGCACTTCAAGAGCGATCTGGCCCGGCCCGGCAACGGGATCCGGACGTTCGATCATCCGTAGCGGCTCATTCTGCCGGAACAGGGCCATCGCTTTCATCGGCAACCTCAATTACTTGCCAACATATCGTTTGATCGGTCGACCGCGATAACCCGCATCAATCAATCAATCAATAACTTGACATCTCATATAAAGATGCGCACCAATCGCTCCGGGAGAGGGAAGAATGTCAGCAGCATCATCTTCGGGCCACAACGCCCTGCATTTCGTCGGCAGCGTGCCCATGCAAAGTGGGCGCGAAGTGTTCGAAGCGCTGGCCCGCCGCTTTGGCCCATGGCTCAATCGCATTCCCGACGGAGAGACTGGCGAACGCACGAACTGGATCCAGTATCAGGAAGACGTCTTCGCTGGCCATCAGGACTTCCAACGCATCGAGGGACCGGCGGATCCCCGCAGCGGCAGCGCCAAGCGCGCACAAACCGGCAAATTCGATTTGAAGCCCGGCGCG
This sequence comes from uncultured Hyphomicrobiales bacterium, assembly GCA_903847605.1. GTDB lineage: Bacteria > Pseudomonadota > Alphaproteobacteria > Rhizobiales > Beijerinckiaceae > Terripilifer. The sequence goes on from CAINED010000036.1 coordinate 64,178, forward strand.
AAGCCGACAGCGGCTTCGTTCGGCGACCTCGGCTATGCCCGCGCAGCACTCGAATCCTATGCGGACTATAAAGCGCTGAAAGCGAGCGGCATTATCGGCAGTCACCAGAAATATATGGTGGCCCTGCCCTCGCCCTATAACGTCATCAGCTTCTGCATCATGCCGGACTCCCAGGCGGCCGCGGAAATTCCCTATGAAGCGCGCCTGCTTGAAGAACTCGACGAAATCCTTGCGAAAATCCCGCACGGAGAACTTTCTATCCAGTGGGATTGCGCGCATGACATGCAGGCCTTCGACGGCGCGCGCACGCCGTGGTTTTCGCCCGCGAAACAGGGCATCGTCGACCGGCTCGTTCGGCTCGGCAATCGTGTCCCCGCTGACGTCGAACTGGGCTATCACTTCTGCTACGGAAGTTATGGCGGCCGCCACTTCGTCGAGCCGAAGAGCATGGCCGCGATGGTGGAACTTGCGAACGGGATTCTTGCGGGCCTGACCCGCAGTTTCGACTATCTGCACATGCCCGTGCCGATCGAGCGCGATGACGAGGCCTATTTCGAGCCGCTGAGCCAGTTGCAGCGCCCCGAAACCATGGAAGTCTATCTGGGCCTCATCCACGAGCGCGACGGCGTCGCGGGCACCTTGCGCCGGCATTCATCAGCCCGGCGGCACTTTCAGAATTTCGGAATATCGACCGAATGCGGATTCGGGCGCTATCAGCCTGACGAAGCCAAACTCATTCTCGACACGCATGCAGAAGTGATGAAAGCGCTCGGCGAATAGGGGAAACGTGGCAATTTCCTTGCGCGGGAGGCAGGGGTTTGCTTGTCTAGCGAAAGACGCAGCGGAATGAAGGATTGCTGCGCGCGGGAGGGAAACGGTTGACGAAGAGGCTGACGATATTGCCTTCGCGGGGAGGGCTGCGCATTGGCTGACGTTCTCAGCGCCGAGGGGATTGCAAAGTCCTTCGGGACGCATACGATTATCCGCGATCTCACTTTTGCCGCGCATGAAGGCGAGTTTATCGCGGTCGTCGGCCCCTCCGGCTGCGGCAAGACCACATTGCTCATGTGCATCGCCGGCCTGTTGCGCACGGACGCGGGCCGCGTCGAATTTGAGGGCCATACGATCACCACGCCGCCGCCGGGGCTTGCCGTCGTATTTCAGGACTACAGCCGATCCTTACTGCCGTGGAAGTCAAACATGGAAAATGTCGTCTTCGGCATGAAGCGGCTGGAGAATGTCGGCTCCAAGGAAAAGCACGAGCGCGCCACGGAGATTCTGGCGAGCGTGGGGCTCAAGGGTTTCGAAAACCATTTTCCCTGGCAGGTCTCGGGCGGCATGCAGCAGCGCGTCGCCATTGCTCGCGCGCTCGGCGCCAATTCCAAGCTTCTGCTGCTGGACGAGCCGCTCGCTGCCGTCGATGCACAGACGCGCGCCGACATGCAGGACCTGCTGCTCGTTCTCGCCGCGAAATACAAGCAGACCTGTCTTCTGGTGACCCACGATGTCGACGAAGCCGTCTATCTCGCTGACCGCGCCATCGTATTGTCGCATCGTCCGACGAAGGTTATCGAGGAAATCGCAGTGCCCATACCAAAGCCCCGCGACCAGATCGCGACCCGCGCCGATCCCGTTTATCTCGAACTGCGGGCGCATATTCTCTCGCGTATCAAGTCTATGAAAGCTGCTGCACCCATCATGTAAGCTCTGCAAGTCAACAAGGAGGGGAAGATGAGGAAATCCGGACTATTGCTCGGCGCTGCCGCCGCGCTCGCCGTACTGAATATCGCGCCGGCTTTTGCACAGCAGAAGGTGAAAGTCGCCTATCTGCGCGCGGGGCAACTGGTCACGCACTGGCATGCGGAAAAACTGGGCCTCTTCAAGAAAGAGGGCATCGAAACTGAAATCATCAATGTCAACAACGGCCCTGCCGTCGCCGCGGCCGTCGCCAGCGGCTCTGCCGATTTCGGATGGGCAGGCGCGGTGCCGATCGTCTTCGCACGGGCGCAGAACCAGCCCTTCAAGGTCTTTGCGACAACCGGCCTCGAAACGTCCGACAACTGGGCGGTCTATATCATCGCGAGCGGACGTTCCGGCGTGAAAAGTATCGCCGATCTCAAGGGCAAGACGTTCGTGATGAACGCCGTCGGCGCAGTCTGCGAATTGCAGATGCGCGCGCATTTCAAGAAGGCGGGCATCCGCTTCGAAGACGTGAAGACGATCATCGCGCCCTTCCCGCAGATGGCGCCTAACCTGGAACTCGGCAACGGCGACGCCACCTGCCCCATTGAGCCTTTCCTCACGCAAATGCAGCTCGGCGGCAAAATCAATCCCGTCATCCTCGCGCGCGGCAACGTGCCTGACATGGCGGAAAAGAAAATCTCCGTGCCGGCGGACGCCTATTTCGCGACCGAAGCCTGGCTGGCGAAAAACCAGAAAGTCGCCGCGGGCATCCTGCGAGCGGTCGTCGCCGCCAACAAGGACCTCGCCAGCGACATGAACAAGTATCGCCAGTATCTCATCAGCGAATTCAAGATGCCCAAGGAACAGGCCGACGCCGTTTCGATCTTCATGAATCGCGGCGACCAGGTCGCGCGCGCCGCCGAGTGGCAAGTGCTCGTCGACGCCATGGTCGATGTCGGCATGATGAAGCAGAAGATCGACGCGGCGACGCTCGTCTTCAATCCCGCAAACTAGGCGTTCCCTTGAACACGACGCTAAGGAGGCTTTCGGGCCTCCTTCTCTTTCTTCTTCTCTGGGAAGGCGTGTCCCGCTCGGGGCTCGTCCTGCAGGACTATTTCCCGCCGGTCACGTCGATCCTCGCCGCGATGGCCGAAGAAATCAGGTCGCCGAAATTCGTCGAGAACCTGCTGACGACGTGGACGCGCACGCTGGGCGGACTTGCCATCGCCATTGCGCTCGGCCTCGGGCTCGCCATCGTGTCAGCGCGCTCGCCGCTTCTGCGCCGCATGCTGTCGCCCTTCGTAGACATGCTGCGCGTCCTGCCGCCGCCGGCCATCGTGCCACTCTCCATTTTCGTCTTCGGCATCGGACCGAAGCTTTATCTGTTCATTGTGACGTTCGCAGCGATCTGGCCAATTTATATCAACGCGGTGAACGCGATTGGCGCGCCAGAACCCGTGCTTATCAATACGGCACGCTCGATGGGCTATGGCCGAAATGAAATTCTCCTGAGAGTACGACTGCCTGCGGCGCTGCCCGAAATCTTTACAGGCATTCGTATCGGCTCGGGCCTGGCGTTGCTCGGTGCAGTCGCCTCCGAAATGATTGCTGCCAGTAGCGGCCTCGGCGCGTTGCTGTACGACGCAGGCTTCACGCTGCGCGTGAAGGACATGTTCGCCTTGATGTTCTTCATCGGCCTCTCCGGCATCTTGCTCAATGCGTTTGTTGCGGCCGTGCGGCGCTGGATGATCGGTTGGCATATCGGCCTTGCCGCCATGGGAGATCACGGCTGATGCGCCTCAATCTTCCCGGCACGCTTTTTCTGATTGCGCTCGCAATTCTCTGGGAGGTCACGGCGCGTCTCTCGCCATCGCCGAACTTCCCGGCATTTTCGACGGTCGTCGTCACACTCGTCACAAATTTCGACGTCATCGCGTTTGAAACATTGCAGACGCTGAAGCGCGCGGTGATCGGCTTCCTGATTGCGCTTGCGACCATGCTGCCGCTCGGCGTCTTTCTCGGCCGCGTGAAGGCCGCGGGCGATATTGTGGAGCCCGTCATAGAATTCATCCGCCCGCTGCCGCCGATTGCGATGATCCCCGTCGCGATGATTTTTCTCGGCATCGGCGATCCCGCGCGCATCGCCGTCGTCGCCTATGGCTGCGCCTTCCCCATTCTCATCAATGCGATGGAGGCGGTGCGCGGCGCGCATCCCATGCTCGGCAATGTCGCGCGCTCGCTGCGTCTCACGAGTGCCGAGCAGATGCGCCTCATAGATTTGCCCGCCGCCCTGCCGCAGATCATGGCCGGCGTGCGCATCAGCATCGCAACGGCACTGCTGCTCTCCGTCGTCGCGGAAATGCTTCTGGCGGCCAACGGGCTCGGCACATTCATCGTACGCGCGCAGGAACGATTCCAGATCGCGCAGAACCTCGCAGCCTTGCTGACCATCGTCATCCTCGCGCTCATCATCAATGCGCTGCTCGAAGGCGCCGACCGCAAGTTGCTGGCCTGGCATCACGAGCGCCACGCGGCGCATCACGACTGAGCAAAATTTTTCGGAGATTGTGAGATGTATCCCGGCCTCACGCGTTATCGTCCGCCACAGGGCGACACCTATGATTACATCGTCGCGGGCGGTGGCTCGGCGGGTTGCGCAATTGCTGCGGGATTGGCGCAGGATGGCCGCTTTTCGGTTTTGCTGATCGAGGGCGGACGCAAGGACATCAGCCCCTGGATTCACATCACCGGCACTTTCTTCAAGGCCTTGCAGACGCAGGATGCGAAAGTCGTTTCCAGCGAGCCCGTACCCGGGCTTCTCGGCGCCAACATGCCGGTCCCGCAAGGCAATGTTCTGGGCGGCGGCAGTTCGGTGAACGCCATGTGCTACGTGCGTGGCCAACCGCAGGATTACGACAGCTGGGAGGACGGCGGCGCGGCAGGCTGGGGCTACAAGAATGCGCTCGCCATGTTCAAGAAGCAGGAAAAAAACTTGCGCCTCGGCGATCCCTTTCACGGGCAGAGCGGTCCGCTCGTCGTCGGCGATCAGGAATTCGGCCATCCGACCAATCGCATGTTCATCGAAGCTGCGTCTGAAGCTGGCTTTGCAATGAACGATGATTTCAACGGCGCAAAGCAGGAAGGCATCGGCTTCTATCAGGTGACGTCGAGCAAGGGGCGCAGGCGCAGCGCCGCAGCTTCCTTTCTTGCGCCCATCGCGAAGAAGGAAACCTTGCATGTCGCTTTCCAGACGCGCGTCGAGCGGATCGGATTCACCGGCAAGCGCGCAACCTCGGTCGAAACGCGCGGCCTTCAAGGCGCTGCCAAGACCTTTCGCGCGCGCAAGGAAATCGTGCTGACGGCAGGCGCGTTCAACTCTCCGAAGATCCTCATGCTGTCGGGCATCGGCCCGGCCGAACATCTGCGCCAGCATGGCATCGATGTCGTCGCGGATCGCCGGAGCGTCGGCGCAAATTATCAGGATCATGTGGCAACGCAGGTCGCGATCCTCTTCAAGAAGCCCATCGGTCTGCACAATCAGGACAAGGGCCTGGCCGCGCTGAAGCACGGCATCGATTATTTCTTATTTCGTCGCGGTTTATTGACCAGCAACATTATCGAGGCCGGCGGCTTCATCGACACCGAAGGCACGGGACGGCCCGATATCCAGCTCAATTGTTCTGCGATGGTTGCGGGGCCCCCGGGACAGGGCTATCTGCCCGTCCATGGCATGAACATCAATCCTTATATACTCAGGCCCTATTCGCGCGGTCGCGTGGGCTTGCGTTCGCGCGATCCGAAGGATCAGGTGAGGCTCGAGGCCAACGTGCTCAGCGATCCGCGCGATGTCGAAACCTTGCGCCGCGGCGTGCAGGTCGCGCGCGCGATCTTTGCAAAGAAACATCTTTTCGACGTGACCGAAGTCGAGATGATCCCCGGCCCCGGCGTCAGCGACGGACGCGGCTCGAACGAGATCGACGAGATCATCCGCAAGAATGCGCGCACGGTCTTTCATCCCTCCTGCACCTGCAAGATCGGCGTCGACGAGGACGCGGTCGTCGATCCGCAGCTGCGCGTTCATGGCGTCGAAGGACTGCGCGTCGCGGACGCCTCGGTCATGCCGACGGTGACATCGGGCAATACCAACGCGCCGACCATGATGATCGGCGGACGCTGCGTCGAGATGGTGCTGGCGGACGCGTGATTACTCCGCAGCGACGGCCTGATCCTCGATCAGGCTCTCGATGATACGGCGCCCCTGGAAGAGCGCGCTGTCATGCACGATGGCCTGCATCCGCACCTTGGGGTCGAGATCGATGATGCGCTGCTGCGCCTCGATTATATCCTTGTCCTCGATGAAGGCTGTCGTCACCGTCTTCAGCAAGTGCTCGTCGAGTTCGGCATTGCCCGGCGCAAGCGCCTGGGGATGGCCGAAGAAATAATGCGTCGTATTCGCGGTTTCCGGCGTCTGCACGGAGAGATGGCGAAACTGCACGGCATTCTCGCGCGCGCCCTGATGG
>CAINED010000037.1 GCA_903847605.1 uncultured Hyphomicrobiales bacterium
CAGATCGGACGAAGCGTCCGGCCTTCAACCCAACCGGCCAGACGGCCACACCCAACAGGAGCCTGAAATGAAAACCATCGTCACAGCAATCGCCGCCGCCGCCACCCTCGGTCTCGCGGTTCTCACCAGCGCCGCACCGGCGCAGGCCGGCGGCTACGGTCACAACGTTCACCGCTCGGACTATCGCAGCGGCGGATACGGCAGCTTCCATGGCGGCTATGGCCACAATTACGGCTATCGCCACGAAGTGCGCTGCTTCTGGAACAAGAAGAGCTACTGGAACGGTTACGGCTGGGAATGGAAGTCGGAGCGTATTTGCCGCTGATTGCCCCAGTGATTGAAATTGAAGACTGGCGGGAGCTGAAAAGCTTCCGCCAATTTCAGTTTTGCCCGTTCCCCGTTGTCGCCTAAGGCGGCTACTTCACAATTTAAGAATTGTGACACTTGGAAGAACCTGCGCGATGCTTGTCGGGCAGGCAACACAGCGTAGATTTGCGGCTTGTCGTCCAGCGTCAGCTATGCATTAAGAAAAAGGCAATCCAAGGATGGTTGCCGCAGGGGAGTGTCATCGTGCCGAAGGGACTGTTCTATTTTGTGCTGGGCCTTTTTGGCCTGATGAGCGCAGTGCCGGCAAGCGCTCAGCCGGCGTCGGATGATGTCTGAAGCCGTTATGCATCAGAGGCCGTGAGCAGATATAACAGGGCACGCGCCGCCCATTGCGATCTCGGGGGCTCGAGACTGACCGGCGACTACAACCGGTTGTTCAATGCCTGCAAGGGCTGGCAATTTCCTCGTGTGTCGAGCGAATCCCTGACGATGGCGACCGAGGAAAGGCTCGCCTGCGAGCGCAAGGTTACGCCGGGGCGGGCGGCCCCACAGAACGTGAATAGACCCGTCGCCAACCGGCCAGCCGGCGGCAGTGATCCAAGCCGTCATCCCGTTTGCTCCAGTTTTGGAAATGCCGCGGCGAATTGGGAGCAAAGGGCAATGGCGCAAGGTTGCAGGCTTCCTCTACGGGGCATGATAAACCACAATGGCAATGCCGGTTCCGCTTACAATTGGTGCATGCGCACATCCGATCGCGATTTCCGGGGCCGGTCGCCCCAGGCGCTCGGACACAAGAGCCTGCTTGAACGCGGCTGCAGCGCGCAGCTTCGCAGACCAGTCGGACTATAGAATCAGCGAAAACGCCGCCAGCAAGTCGTCAGATTGTCGATGGCTCAGCCGTCGAAACGCTGATAGCCGGCGCCTGGCAGAATCCGCGAAATGTCCAACGGGCAGGCAGCCCCACGGCCGCACCCTTGCGCCGACATCCGCTGACAGGATCGAGCGGTGGGCACAATTCAAGGCTTTTGCAAGGTTTTCCAACCCGCTGAACTCTTGGGAGTAACAATTTACGAAAGATGCTCTCACGAGCACCGTATTTGACAAACTCGCTTGCCATCCCTTATGTTCTCTTTTTGTTCTTATTAAATAATAGAGTCCCGCGTGCACCTGCCCACCACCATCGACGACGACAGAAAAGGCCTCGCGCGCATTGTCGCCGGGCTGTTTGCGCTGTTGGGGGTCTCAGGTGGAATGGCGCCGCAATGGATCGCGCGCGCCGCGCATCGCGCCGTCGCCCTCGTGCTGCGTCCAGCAGAATCCGCAGTGCGGCGGTTGATCTTTTTCTTATCCCTGACGATCCGGGCGAAACCGGCGACCGTCAGGCCCATGCCTTCAGGCATTGTCCGCACAGGTGAAGCAAAAGCAAATGCGCGCCCCTCGTTCAGACTTTTCGATGCGCGCCTGCGCCTTGTCCGAAAGAAGAAGCGCGAGCCGAACAAGGTCCGCTCGACGCCGCGTATCTCGTTTTTCGGCGACGGCGAGGTTCGCACGATCAGCCTCGGCGAGCCTCCGAAAGACAGGGAAAACGACGGACTGATCGCGTCGTCGAGAATCCTGCGCCGGCTCGAAGCCATAAAATCCGCCCTCGACGATCTGCCGCGCCAGGCGCGCCGTCTCGCACGCGCGCTGCAAAGGCGCAGCACATCACCCCTGTTGAAATTGCGGGGTCCGCTGCGGCCCGGCCATCCGCCCGGTCATCGCAGCAGGCGTGCGCATGAAATCGACGATGTCCTGCGACGATGCCATCGGCGGGCGCTAGAGGCCCTGCCGGATACGTCGTGAAGATTTCAGCCGCGCGAACAAGCGAACCTTTCCGAACATTCGGGACGGGTGTCGAAGCACGCCTGCAGTTTGTGGATGTGCTTAAGCGCCCTCGTCCTTCGAGACGCCTTGCTTCGCAAGGCTCCTCAGGGAGAGGGCTGGTTGGCAAGTTCGCCATGAAACCCTCGATGAGGAGCCAACCGAAGGTTGGCGTCTCGAACCACGAGGGTTTCACTCGCCGGATTTTTGAGCCTGCCCGGACGAGCGCAGCCCCTTGAACTCCGAAAATCCCCTCCCCACCTCTGCTCTGCGCGGGCCAGATGGACGCGCAAAACCGAACGGCGCCCTGTCCGCCAAGCGCTTGCCCAGCCGGGAAGCGTAGATTGGGGCCGGGGTCCGCTCATGTCGCTTCTCATGGAGGATATGAAATGCGTTACGATCTCTCGCCGCTCTACCGTTCCACCGTCGGCTTCGACCGTCTTTTTTCGATGCTCGACCAGGTGAGCGGGGCCGATAGCGGAAATACCTACCCGCCCTACAACATCGAGCGCACGGGTGAGGATGCCTATCGCATCACCGTGGCGGTCGCCGGCTTTGGCGAAGCCGATCTTGCCATCGAGCAAAAGGAAAACGTGCTCTCGATCCGCGGCTCCAAGGAGGCTCGCAGCGAGAACGGCGCGAAGGGTGAAGTCCTGTATCAGGGCATTGCCGGCCGTTCGTTCGAGCGCCGCTTCCAGCTTGCCGATCATGTGCACGTCACAGGCGCAGCGCTCGAAAACGGTCTTCTGCACGTCGATCTCGTCCGCGAGATTCCGGAAGCCGCCAAGCCGCGCCGTATCGCGATCGGCAATGGCAATGCCAAGAGCAACGTGATCGACGCGAATGTGAAGCAGGCCGCGTAGTCCGGCCTGAAGCCTGAAAGCAGAAAGGGCGGCCCTCACGGGTCGCCCTTTTTGTTATTCGAGAACGCTGCTGCCCTGCGGCGCGCCCGGCCTGCCGGCGCGTTGAGCGGGAGCCGGCGCTTCCGCCGCGCGCGGCGCGACGACGACTGGCGGCGGCTCGGGGATCGGTACGAGCTGCCCGCCGGGCACGTTGGGGTTCGCGACGGTCGGGGAATCCGGCTTGATGAAGCGCACGCGGCGGCGGGGCCGATCTGCCGGTGGCTCTTCCGTGGTCGCACGAGGCGCAGGCGTCGTTGCAGGGTCGGGCTCGCCCGTGACCGGCGCTGCAGTGGAGCCGGGCGTCGCGGAGGGCGGTGGTTCGCTCGCAGGCGGCGCAACGGCCTGCTGCGGGGTCGGAACAGGAGCGGGCGCGGCCGGTGGCGCAGGAATAACTCTGGGTTCAGGCTGGACTGGCGGAACAGCCGCAACCGGTGGCGCCGGCCGTGGTGTCACGGCCTCGACTGGCGCAGGCGCCGGGAGCGGCGCTGCTGGCGCTGCCGTCACAGGTTCAGGGGCGACCGCCGCGGGCGCGGGAATTGCCGCGGGGACGGCGGCTGGCGGTTTGGCCGCGATGGCCTTGGTCGGCTTCTTCTTTTTCTGTTCGCTGGCGCGTGGCCGCTGGCCGCTGGGCTCGCTGCGCCCGGAACCGATGCCGGGGATGACCACCGGGCCGCGCGGCGAGACTTCGTCGGTATCGACATCGGGATCGAGGGGGCGGCCGGCATAGCGTGGGCCCGGCGCGGGCATTTCGCGCACCGCATGGGCGGGGAAAGTCTGGAGGATGCGCCCGTAATAGCCGTCGACGATGACGCGGCGCTGGTTGCCGGCGCGATCGCTGACATCGGCGACGAAGACGCCGCCGTTGCGTGTGGGCACAGAGGTCACACGCAAACCGCGCGCGTTCAGCGTGCTGCGCACTTGCGCGGGCGTAAGACGGCGCGCGCGCGGCTCGTCGTCATACATTCCGCCGGGATAGACAGGGGCCGGCACATAGCGCGGCGGCAGCGGGCGGTAGATAGGTGCGGGCGGGACATAGCCGTAGCTGACGCTCGGTCCCCAGCCCCAGAAGATCGCCTGTGCCGACGCTTGCTGCGTCGATGCGCCTGTAAAAAGCGCCGACAGGCCCAGGATCATTGCGCCGTTGCAGATTGCGCCGGACTTCAAACTCATCACGCTCTCCCGGATCTGCCGCGCCATTGTGGACGAAGGTGCGCGGATTCAGCCGACCGGAAAAAGGATTAACCCAGATTAAGGCGATGGTGAGACCGCGCGATCAAACAGCATCTTTCGCGATCTCGACGAAGCGGGCGACATCCTCCGGTTCCGTCGCAAACGACGTCACCATGCGGACCAGAACCTCGCCGTTGCGCAGGGCGTTGCTTTCGTCGAGGCCTCGTCCACCCCAATCGTAATAGCGCGCGCCGGCCGACTTCAACGCCTTGTCCACCTTGCCCGGCAGAACGGCGAAGACTTCGTTGACCTGCGGCAGCCAGGGCAGGCGCACGCCGGGCACGGTTTGCAATCCGGCGAGCAGCGCCTGCGCCTGCGCATTGGCATGGCGCGCGAGATCGAGCCAGTGGCCGCCGTCGAGCCATGCGACCATCTGCGCGCCAAGAAAGCGGCCCTTGGACACCGTGTGTCCGCCGCGCTTGCGCAGATAGAGGAAATCGGAGGCGCGATCGCGGTCGAAGAAAACGACGGCCTCGCACATGATCGCGCCGTTCTTCGTGCCGCCGAGCGAGAGCACGTCGACGCCCGCCTGCCAGGTCATCTGCGCGGGCGTTGCATTGAGCGACACCAGAGCATTGGCGAAGCGCGCGCCGTCCATGTGCACGGCGACGCCCTTGCGATGCGCCTGTTCGGCAAGCGCCGCGATTTCCGCGACTGTATAGATCGTCCCGCTTTCGGTCGCCTGCGACAGGGTGAGCGTCGCCGGTTGCACCTGCTTCACGAGCCCGCGCGGATAGGCGGCGAGCGTCTGCGCCAGAGCATCCGGCGCGATCTTGCCGTGGCGTCCCTCTATACCGACGAGTTTCGCGCCCGCCGTGAAAAATTCCGGCGCGCCGCATTCGTCGTCCATCACATGCGCGTCTTCATGGCAAAAGACTGCGCCATAGGGCGGCGTGAATGCGGCGAGCGAGAGCGCATTGGCGGCCGTGCCCGTCGGCACGAGAAAGACAGCGCAGTCGCGTTCGAAGACTTCGGAGACTTTTTCTTCCGCCGCTTTCGACCAGTCGTCGGCGCCGTAGGGCAAGGCGTGTCCGCCATTGGCGGCGAGGATCGCGTCGAGAATTTTCTGGGATGCGCCGCTGGCGTTATCGCTGGAGAAATACATGCGAGGGGTTACTCCGCGTGTTCCCGGTCGTTGTCCGCGGCTGCGTCTTTCGACTTGTCCGGATTCGCTCGCGGCAGATGCCATCCTTCGAAATAGGCGGTCAACCTCAGGCTGATGCAAAGCACGCCAGCGAACAGAACCGTGGGCCAGAAGGGCGTTCCCCAGGAATGGCCGAAGGCTGCGACGGCCGCCGCGGCCAGCGCCGCGACTGCGTAGATGTCGGCGTGCAGCACCATGGGCACGCGCGCGGTCATGATGTCGCGCACGACGCCGCCGCCCGCCGCCGTGATCGTGCCGAGAACCGCGGCCATGACGGGATCGAGACCGGCAGCCATGGCCTTCAGCGCGCCGTTGACGGCGAAAAACGCAAGGCCGAGCGCATCGAGAACGACGAGCGTGCCCGACAGACGGCGCATGGCGCGGGGCATTGCAAAGGCGATGAGCCCTGCAAAAGCGGTAATCGCGAGGTAGCGCCAGTCCGCGATCGCGCCCGGCGGCGATATTCCCAGAAAGATGTCGCGCAGAATGCCGCCCGCGACGGCCGAGGCATAGGCGAGCACGAGAACGCCGAAAATATCGAGCCGCCGTTCGACCGCCAGCATGCCTCCGCCCAAGGCGAAGAGAAAGGTGCCGCACAGATCGAAGGCGTAGAGAACGGCGGTCTGGCTCATTTTGGGCGCTGCGCCCTGGTCCGGGCGGGCTTTTCCGCGTCCGGGAAAATGCGCCGCATGTTCTCGCCATAGCCGCCGGCCACCCAGTCGTTGAGCTTGTCGAGTGTTTCGACGAAACGGCGGCGTTCTTCGGCTTCCAGCGGCGCGAGCATGAGTTCCTCGAGTTCGTCGGTCAGCGGATCGGCGCGGGCGCGCAGCGCCTTGCCCTTGGCTGTGGCCTGCAGGCGAAAATGGCGCGCGTCGTCGGCGTCGATCCGGCGCTTGACGAGGCCTTCGCGGATCAGTTGCGCCAGGATGCGCGATGTCGCGGAGCGCTCGAACTTGGTGCGCGCGGCGAGTTCGGTGAACGTGGTGCCCGGCCGGTCGTCGATCAGCCGCAACACGCGCAAGGTGCGCACATCGAGGCCGAAACGGTTGCGGAACAGCGTTTCCGCGCCGCCGATCGCATCCTCGGAAATGGAGGCAAGTTTATAAGTCAGGCTTCTGTCGAGCATGAGATTCTCCGCTCCCATAAAGTCACGGCGCGACTATTGTGACAAATAATAATTGCAAAATAAAACTATTTTGTTATGAAATCGAATGAGCCGGAGCCTGGGAGGGCCGCCGCATCGATCGGATGGGGGGTTATCATGAGCATGGCGCAAGCAGTTCCGGTGGCGCGTGTGGACATCACGCCGGTCAGGCTGATCGCGGCCTGTACGATCGGCAACGCACTCGAATTTTTCGATTTCGTGATCTTCAGCTTCTTTGCCCGCACGATCGGGCAATTGTTCTTCCCGGCCGCCGATCCGACAGCGCAGTTACTACTGGCTTTCGCGACCTATGGCGTCGGCTTCTTCCTGCGCCCGCTTGGTGGCGTGGTGATCGGCGCTTACGCGGATCGCAAGGGCCGCAAGAAGGCGACGGTCCTCACGTTGATGCTGATGGCGCTCGGCACCGCCATGATCGGCCTTGCCCCGACCTATGCGCAGATCGGCGTGTTCGCGCCAATTCTGGTGGTGGTGGGCCGTCTGATCCAGGGCTTTTCGGCGGGTGGCGAAGTCGGCGCGTCGACGACGCTGCTGGCCGAATATGCGCCGGCGGAGGCGCGCGGCTTTTACGGGTCCTGGCAGCTGGCGAGCCAGGGTCTCGCCGTGCTGGTCGCCGCGGGCGTCGCCTATATCATCTTCACGACGCTGACGCCGGCGGAAGTCGCCGACTGGGGCTGGCGCGTGCCGTTTATTCTCGGCGTTCTCATCGTCCCCATCGGCCTGTGGCTGCGCAAGGCGCTGGAAGAGACGCACGCCAACGAATCCGACACGCGCACGCGCGACGTGTCGGAATTGCGCACGGCGTTCTCCGATCACATCGGCCGCATCTTTTCGGGCGTGGGGCTGATCATCGGCGGCACAGCGGCCAATGCGGTCGTCGTTCTCTACATGGCGACCTATGCGGTGACGCAGCTCAAGATGGCGCCGACGACCGGCCTGCTCGCCGGCATCGTTGCGGGCATTGCAACGCTCGTGGCGGCGCCGCTTGGCGGCCTCCTGTCGGACCGGATCGGACGGCGCGCGACGGCCGCCATCGCCTATGGGCTGATTCTCGTCTGCATCTATCCGGCCTTCCTCTATCTGAACGCCAATCCGACCGTCGCCACGCTGCTGGCGATCGTCGCTTTCCTCGCGGCGCTCAACGGCGTCGGCGGCGCGACGATCATCATCACCTGCGCCGAAATCTTCCCCGTGGAAGTGCGCGCGACCGGCATGTCGCTCGTTTACGCTCTGGGTGTGGCGATCTTCGGCGGTTTCGGCCAGTTCATCGTCACCTGGCTGATCCAGACGACGGGCAGCCCCTTTGCTCCTGCCTATTACGTGATGGCCTGCTCGCTGGCGACGCTGGCTGCGCTGCTGACCATCCCGGAAATGTCGGGCAAGAAGCTCGACTAATACGAAGCGACGGAATGCGAGTTGTGCTTGCGTTCCGTCACATCGCGACTAGTTAGAAGCAAATGGCCGGAGCCCTGGAATGAATCCGATCGACGACATCGTCCGCCAGTCCGGCGAACTCGCGCGCATCCGTCGCGATATCCATGCCCATCCCGAGATCGGCTTTCAGGAGACCCGCACCTCGGACCTCGTCGCCGGCAAGTTGCAGGACTGGGGCATCGAGGTTCATCGCGGGATCGGCAAGACCGGGCTCGTCGGAATCGTGCGTGGTGAACGCACGGGGCCGCGCATCGGACTGCGCGCCGACATGGACGCGCTTCCCATGGCGGAGGCGACGGGCGCGCCGCATGCTTCGAAAAATCCCGGCGTCTTTCACGGTTGCGGCCATGACGGACACACGACGATGTTGCTCGGCGCAGCGCAATATCTCGCCACGACCCGCAACTTCCCCGGAGAGATCGCGCTGATTTTCCAGCCGGCCGAAGAGGGCCTCAATGGCGCGGGCGCGATGATCGGCGACGGGCTGTTCCGGCGGTTTCCCTGCGACGAAATCTATGCGCTCCACAACTGGCCGAATACGCCCCTCGGTCAGGTCACGGCGCGTGCGGGCGCGGCCATGGCCGGCTCCGACAATTTCGATATCCACATTGCCGGCGCAGGTGCGCATGCGGCGCAGCCCGACAAGGCCATCGATCCCGTGATGGTGGCGGTTCATCTTGCGCAAGCGCTGCAGACCGTCGTGAGCCGCAACGTCAGCCCGCTTCGTTCCGCCATTCTCTCGATCACGCAGATCGAGGCCGGCTCCGCCTATAATGTCATCCCCGAGACGGCGCGGCTCGGCGGCACCTTGCGTACTTTCGACGAAGAGGTCCGCGACCTCTGCGTCCGCAGGATCGGCGAGATCGCCGCCGGCGTGGGCGCTGTCTTTGGCGCTAAAGTCGATGTCGATCTGCGCAGGGGTTACAGGGTGCTGCGCAACGACGCCGCGCGGGCCGAAGCGGCGCTGTCGATTGCCGCTGGGATCGTGGGCGCAGAGAACGCTACGTTCGCCGAAGACGCATCGGGCGGCAGCGAGGATTTCGCGGAGATGCTGAATGTCGTGCCGGGGGCCTATCTCCTGATCGGGCAGGGCGACGGCCCTAGCCTTCACAACCCGGCCTACGACTTCAACGACAGCCTGACGCCCATCGGCGCGTCGGTGCTTGCCCGGCTCGGCGAGGAACGCGCCCGCGCGCTGGCCAATTGCGCGGCCTGAGAGCCTTCCGGCGACGCCGTTTTCGCCTCCAAAAAGCGCCTTGTAAGCCGCCTGTAAATCTGGCATGTTCGCGCGCCCTTAATAGGACAGTATCACTGACCTTTGAGGGTGGGGCGGGTTTTCTAACCCTCCGGCGCGCCGGGACTTCTGGACGGGAACCGGCTGATGGCGCGGGAGAGCAGTTGGTAGCATTTTTGCTTCCACTGCGCGAAGAAGCCGTTTTCAAAAACGACCAAATAGAACGGCCGGCAGGAGCAGGCGGTGAGCAGGAACGGGCTGCGGCAGGAACAGGAGCGAACGTGCGCGCATCGAAAACGGTGCGGCGGCAATTGCCGCGTCGATGCTTCGCCACTTTACGCGCTCACCTGAATGATGGACCCGACAAGATGACTTCCCCGACCGTTATGATCGATCCCTCGTTTCCCGCGCCGCAAGGCCTCTACGACCCTTCGTTCGAGAAGGACGCCTGCGGCGTCGGCTTCGTCGCCAAGCTCGACAACGTGAAGTCGCACGACATCATCGAGAAGGGCCTCGAAATTCTGCTCAATCTCGATCATCGCGGCGCCGTCGGCGCGGACCCGAAGGCCGGCGACGGCTGCGGCATGCTCGTGCAGATCCCGCACGATTTTCTGTCGGAGGAAGCGACGCGCCTTGGGTTCAAGCTGCCGGAGGCTGGCCAATACGGCGTCGGCGCGGTGTTCCTGCCGCGCGACGAGGAAGGCCGCAAGATCGCGCGCGGCGTGATCGAAAAGGCCATCGCCGACGAAGGCCAGGTTCTGCTCGGCTGGCGCGATGTTCCCGTCGATTCTTCCGGCCTTGGCTATTCGGTGAAGCCGACTGAGCCCCATCACGCGCAGGTCTTCATCGGCAAGGGGTCCAATCCGGGCGCAGGTCTCGACGACCAGACCCTGTTCGAGCGCAAGCTTTATATCGTGCGCAAGGTGATCTCCTCGCGCGTGCTCGCCCTTGCGGATGCGCGCACGAAGGGTTTTTACGTCGTTTCGATGTCGTCGCGCACGCTTGTCTACAAGGGCATGCTGCTGGCGACGCAGCTTGGCGACTATTTCAACGATCTGCGCAATCCGCGGCTGAAGTCGGCGCTGGCGCTCGTGCACCAGCGCTTTTCGACCAATACGTTCCCGACATGGTCGCTGGCGCATCCCTATCGCATGGTCGCGCATAACGGCGAGATCAACACGCTGCGCGGCAACGTGAACTGGATGGCTGCGCGTCAGGCTTCCGTTTCCTCGCCGCTGTTCGGCGACGACATCACCAAGCTGTGGCCGATTTCCTACGAGGGGCAGTCGGACACGGCCTGTTTCGACAATGCGCTCGAACTCCTGGTGCAGGGCGGCTATTCGCTCGCGCATGCGGCGATGATGCTGATCCCCGAGGCCTGGGCCGGCAATCCGCTGATGAGCGAAGACCGCCGCGCCTTCTACGAATATCATGCCGCCCTGATGGAGCCGTGGGATGGACCTGCGGCGATGGCTTTCACCGATGGCCGCCAGATCGGCGCGACGCTCGACCGCAACGGGCTGCGCCCGGCGCGCTACATCGTGACCGACGACGGTCTCGTCGTGATGGCCTCGGAAGTCGGCGTGCTGCCGATCCCGGAAGAGAAGATCGTCACCAAGTGGCGTCTGCAGCCGGGCCGTATGCTGCTTGTCGACCTCGAACAGCATCGCATCGTCTCTGACGAAGAGATCAAGCGCGAACTCGCGACCCGCCATCCCTATCGCAAGTGGCTTGGCGATACGCAGATCGTGCTGGAAGAATTGAATCCGGTCGAGGCACGCGCCTCGCGCACCGACGTTTCGCTGCTCGATCGCCAGCAGGCCTTCGGCTATACGCAGGAAGATATCGCGATCCTCATGTCGCCCATGGCGATCACCGGCGAGGAAGCGACCGGCTCCATGGGCACGGATACGCCGATCTCGGCCATGTCGGATCTCGCCAAGCCGCTCTACACCTATTTCAAGCAGAACTTCGCGCAGGTGACGAACCCGCCGATCGATCCGATTCGCGAACAGCTCGTCATGAGCCTCGTGTCGTTCATCGGTCCCCGCCCCAACATTCTCGACCTGCGCGGCGCGTCGAGCCGCAAGCGCCTCGAAGTGCGCCAGCCTATCCTGACGAACGAAGACCTCGAAAAGATCCGCTGCATCGGACACTTTGAAGATTCCTTCGACACCAAGACTCTCGACATTACCTACAAGACCGAGCGCGGCGCAGAAGCGATGGGCGAAATGCTGGATCGCCTGTGCAATCGCGCCGAAGAGGCCGTGAAGGCCGGCTACAACATTATCATTCTCTCCGACCGCATGGTCGGGCCCGATCGCATGCCGATCCCGGCGCTGTTGGCGACGGCTGCGGTGCATCATCATCTCATCCGCAAGGGCCTGCGTACGTCGGTGGGTCTCGTCGTCGAAACGGGCGAAGCGCGCGAAGTGCATCACTTCGCCTGTCTCGCCGGCTATGGCGCGGAAGCGATCAACCCTTACCTCGTTTTCGAGACGCTGGAAGACTTGCGCCGCACCGGCGACTTCCCGGAAGAGGTGGACGACTACGAAGCCTGCAAGCGTTTCATCAAGGCGGTTGGCAAGGGCCTGTTGAAGGTCATGTCCAAGATGGGCATCTCGACCTACCAGTCCTATTGCGGCGCGCAGATCTTCGATGGCGTGGGCCTCAACAAGGCTTTCGTCGACAAGTATTTCACTGGCACAGCCACGCGCATCGAAGGTGTCGGCCTCGACGAAGTCGCGCGCGAGACGATGTCGCGCCATCTCGACGCCTTCGGCGACTCGCCGGTCTATCGCTCGATGCTCGGCGTCGGCGGCGACTACATGTTCCGCATGCGCGGCGAGGCGCATAACTGGTCGCCGCAATCGGTGTCGCTGCTGCAGCACGCGGTGCGTGGCAATTCGCGCGATCAGTATCGCGCCTATGCCAAGATCCTCAACGAACAGGACGAACGCCTGCTGACGATCCGCGGTCTTTTCCGCATCAGAAGCGCGGACGAACTCGGGCGCAAGCCCGTGCCTGTCGATGAGGTCGAAAGCGCGCAAGATATCGTCAAGCGCTTCGCGACCGGCGCGATGTCCTTCGGCTCGATCTCGCGCGAGGCGCATACGACGCTCGCCATCGCGATGAACCGTATCGGCGGCAAGTCGAACACCGGCGAGGGCGGCGAGGAAGCCGACCGCTTCAAGCCGATGGCGAACGGCGACTCGCGCCGCTCCGCGATCAAGCAGGTCGCATCCGGCCGCTTCGGCGTCACGACGGAATATCTCGTCAATTCCGACATGATGCAGATCAAGATGGCGCAGGGCGCAAAGCCCGGCGAAGGCGGACAGTTGCCTGGCCACAAGGTCGACGCCGTCATCGCCAAGGTGCGTCACTCGACGCCGGGCGTCGGCCTGATCTCGCCGCCGCCGCATCACGACATCTATTCGATCGAGGATCTGGCGCAGCTCATCTACGATCTGAAGAACGTCAATCCTTCGGCCGACGTGTCGGTGAAGCTCGTTTCGGAAGTCGGCGTCGGCACGGTCGCCGCCGGCGTTTCGAAGGGGCGCGCGGATCACGTTACGATCTCGGGCTATGAAGGCGGCACCGGCGCTTCGCCGCTGACCTCGATCAAGCATGCCGGTAGCCCGTGGGAAATCGGCCTTGCCGAGACGCACCAGACGTTGGTGCTGAACGATCTGCGTTCGCGCATCACCGTGCAGGTCGACGGCGGATTGCGCACGGGGCGCGATGTCGTCATCGGCGCGCTGCTGGGCGCGGACGAATTCGGCTTCGCGACAGCGCCGCTGATTGCGGCCGGTTGCGTGATGATGCGCAAGTGTCATCTCAACACCTGTCCGGTCGGCGTCGCCACGCAGGATCCGGTGCTGCGCAAGCGTTTCGTCGGCCAGCCGGAACACGTGATCAACTTCTTCTTCTTCGTCGCCGAGGAAGTGCGCGAGATCATGGCTTCGCTTGGCTATCGCTCGTTCAACGAGATGATCGGCCAGACGCAAATTCTCGATCAAGAGAAGGCCATATCGCACTGGAAGGCGAGGGGGCTCGACTTCTCGCGTCTCTTCGCCAAGCCGGATGTGCCCGCCGATCGTGGCATCTACCGGACGCAGGCGCAGAACCACAACATCCACGACATTCTCGACCGCAAGCTGATCGCTGGCGCGCAGCAGGCGATCGAAAGCCGCAAGCCTGTCAGCATGGAGTTTCCGATCCGCAACATCGACCGCACCACGGGCGCGATGCTGTCGGGCGAAGTCGCCAAGCGCTACGGCCATGCAGGCCTTGCAGACGATACGATCCACGTGAAGCTGAAGGGCACTGCCGGACAAAGCTTCGGCGCGTGGGTTGCACGCGGAGTGACGCTCGAACTCGAGGGGCAGGCGAACGACTATGTCGGCAAGGGTCTCTCCGGCGGCCGCCTCGTCGTCTATCCGGCGAAGGAAGCGACCAAGATCGTGCCGCACGAGTCGATGATCGTCGGCAACACGGTCCTCTACGGCGCCATATCGGGCGAGTGCTATTTCCGCGGCGTCGCGGGCGAGCGCTTTGCTGTCCGCAACTCGGGCGCCATCGCCGTCGTGGAAGGCACCGGCGATCACGGCTGCGAATATATGACCGGCGGGATCGTGGTCGTCATCGGCAATACCGGCCGCAACTTCGCGGCGGGCATGTCCGGCGGCATCGCCTATGTCTACGACGAGGACGGCACGTTCGAATCGCGCTGCAACCTCTCCATGGTCGATCTGGAATCGGTGCAGGAAGAGGAAGAGCTCAACCAGCGCCTGCATCATCAGGGCGGCGATCTCATGGTGCATGGCCGCGTCGACGTGATGAGCGACATGACGCGCTTTGATGCGGAGCGTCTGCACCAGCTCATCTCGAACCACGCGCGCTATACGAATTCGGATCGCGCGAAAGAGATTCTCGCGAACTGGGATCAAGCCAAGGCGAAGTTCCGCAAGGTGATGCCTGTCGAATACCGGCGCGCGCTCAACGAGATGATGGCGCAGCAGCAGGAAGCGACCGGTCTGGCCGCGGCGGGGGAGTAAGGTCATGGGCAAGGTAACAGGCTTCCTCGAAATCGACCGCCAGGATCGCAAGTATGCGCCGGCGTCCGATCGCATCCGCCATTACAAGGAATTCGTGCTGCCGCTTTCCGAAGCTGCGACGAAGGAGCAGGCGTCGCGCTGCATGAATTGCGGCATTCCCTATTGCCACAACGGCTGTCCGGTGAACAACCAGATCCCGGACTGGAACGATCTCGTCTATCGCGACGACTGGGAAGAAGCCTGCCGCAACCTGCACTCGACCAACAATTTTCCGGAAGTGACGGGCCGCGTCTGTCCAGCGCCGTGCGAAGCCTCCTGCACCCTCAACATCGAGGATACGCCGGTCACCATCAAGACGATCGAATGCGCCATCGTCGATCGCGGCTGGAAGGAAGGCTGGATCAAGCCTGACGTTCCCAAGAAGAAGACCGGCAAGAAGATCGCCGTCATCGGCTCGGGTCCGGCCGGCATGGCCTGCGCGCAACAACTCGCGCGCGCCGGGCATGACGTGCATCTCTTCGAGAAGAATGCGAAGGCCGGCGGCCTCATGCGCTACGGCATTCCCGACTTCAAGATGGAGAAGCATTACATCGACCGCCGCGTCGCGCAGATGACGGCGGAAGGCGTGACTTTCCATTTCAACGCGCATGTCGGCGTGACCGTCTCCATCGACGATCTCGTTGCCAGCCATGACGCCGTGGTGCTCTCGGGCGGTGCGGAGAATCCACGCGATCTCACGGTGCCCGGCCGCGAACTCGCCGGCGTTCACTACGCGATGGATTTCCTGCCGCAGCAGAACCGCCGCGTCTCGGGCGAGCCGATCGGCACGAACGAGCCGATCCTCGCGAGCGGCAAGCATGTCGTCGTCATCGGCGGCGGCGATACGGGCTCGGACTGCATCGGCACCTCCGTTCGTCAGGGCGCGCTGTCGGTGACGCAGCTCGAAATCATGCCGCAGCCGCCTGTGAAGGAAAACAAGCTGCTGACCTGGCCGGACTGGCCGTTGAAGATGCGCACGTCCTCGAGCCACGAGGAAGGCGCCGAGCGCGATTTCGCCGTCAACACCGTGGAGTGCATCGGCGAGGACGGTCACGTGAAGGCGCTGAAATGCGTGCGCGTCGACAACAAGTTCCAGCCGATCCCCGGCAGCGAATTCGACCTGAAGGCCGATCTCGTGCTGCTCGCGATGGGCTTCGTCTCGCCGGTTTACGAGGGCATGATCGAAAAGCTCGGTCTCGAACTCGACCCGCGCAAGAACGTCAAGGCCGACATGGTGCAGTACAAGTCCTCGCGCGAAAAGGTTTTCGCCTGTGGCGACATGCGCCGGGGACAGTCGCTGGTCGTCTGGGCGATCCGCGAGGGCCGCCAGTGCGCCCGCTCGGTCGATCTCTTCCTGATGGGCGAGACGCTGCTGCCGCGGTGACGCGGCGCGGCAGTTATCGCGCTTGCCTCCGTGAACGGGAGTAATACACTCCCGTTCAACCGCGCATGCGACGCGGAGCAAAGGGAGGCGGCCGATGTCTGCGCAGGCAAAACTGCAATTTGCCGATCTGGAAGGCGTTGGGCCCGGCACACCTGCCGGAGAATATCTTCGAAAATTTTGGCAGCCGGTATTTCGAGCCAGCGATCTGCTGCCCAGGCGGCCGAAGCCGATTGAAATTCTCGGCGAGAAATTCACGCTCTATCGTGGCGACAGCGGACGCATTTTCCTTGTCGAATATGGCTGTCCACATCGTGGCGCCCCCATGCTGCTGGGGTGGGTCGAAGGGGATGACCTGCGTTGCCGCTACCATGGCTGGAAATTCGATGGCACCGGCCAATGTATCGAGCAACCAGACTTGGAAGTCTCTTCTGCGCATCGCGTGAAAATGCGTTCTTATCCCGTGCGTGAATACCTTGGAGTGGTTTTCGCGTATCTAGGACAAGGTGAAGCGCCGGAGTTCATTACCTATCCCGATTTTGAAAAGCCCGGCGTCATCGTCACAGACCCCCAGGAGGTCGTGCCCTGTACGTTCTGGAATCGTCTCGATAACGACATTGTCCATATTCCATGGGTTCATCGCGCCACAGCGCTGCGCAAGGGCAGGCTGGATTTCATCGTGCCTCGCAAGGAGGTCGTTGAGGAAACGCCTTACGGCTGGAAGAGCACCCGCATTGCCAAGGGCCGGACAACGAATATGCGCGATATGTCCGGGTCGGCTCATTTCTTCATGCCCAATGCCTATCAGTTTGGTGTGCGCACGCGCATCAAGGGCTTCGAGGATCGTGATCTGTGGGACACCAAGATTACATGGACAGTTCCCGTCAACGACACGACCTTTGTGGCGTTTGACGTCACACACACTCCACTCACCGGCGAAGAAGGCGAGCGCTACGCTCAGTCCAAGTATAAACAGTTCGAAACTGAAGCCGAGGATCGCTGGGATTTGGCGGACAAGGTTCTGGCCGGCGAAATGACTCTTGAAGAACTGCCCGATGAATTAAGCGCCTACACCGCCTTCGCCATTGAAGATTATGTGACGCAGGTGGGGCAGGGCACTGTCGCCCGCCGCGGCCAGGAAAACCTCGTCGAAACGGATCGCAAGGTCACGCTCACCCGGCGGCTGTGGTTACATGAAGTGCAGGCGATGCTGGACGGCGAGCCTCTCAGCGTCTGGAAAATGCCTTCTGAACCCTTGCAGGTTCTGGCTGCTGAATAAGCCCCAATCGTATCGAGTGAGAGACACATGATAATTCGTGCAGTCGGTATGGCGCTCGCCCTTGTTGCGTTGGGCGGAAGCGCAGCGTGCGCCGATCCTGTCGAGGATTTTTATCGCGGCAAGACGATCAATCTATATGTCGGTTTTCCGCCCGGTGGCGGCTACGACATTTATGCACGCGCTGTCGCGCCCTATTTTACGGCGCAAATTCCGGGGCGTCCCGTTGTGACGGTGCGAAATATGGAAGGTGGCAGCGGCGTCAGGGCAGCGTCTTATATATCCACCGTCACGCCTCAGGACGGCACATCTTTGGCGATGATGCTCGACACGACGACACTCGGAAAATTGCTTGGTGGACCGGGCGAGTTCGAACCGGCGAAACTGAAATGGATTGGCCGTATCGCTTCGACGCAAAGTGTTGCGATGGTATGGCATACAGCGCCGGCTCAAACGATCGACGAAGCGCGCAAAACCGAGATCATCATCGCAGTCACTCAAGCTGCCAACAGCACTTCGATGATTGCGACAGCCCTCAATGATCTGGCAGGCACGAAATTCAAGATCATCCGCGGCTATCAGGGTTCGCCGCCGCAGGCGCTCGCCATGGAGCGCGGCGAAGTACATGCCATCGGGGGCATGAGCTGGGAAGCCGTTCAGGCGACACATGCGCACTGGTTGCGCGAGAAGAAGGCGCGCGTGCTTTATTCGCTTGGCGCGCAACGGCTGCGTGACGCGCCTGACGCACCTTCGCTTATGGATCTGGCCGACAACGAAAGAGCGCGTCGAATTCTTGGGCTTTTCGCTTCCGCTCCCGATATAGGCCGATCCTTCGCTGCCGAGCCTGCTATTCCGCCCGACCGGCTCCAAGCGTTGCGCAGGGCGTTCGATGTAGCCATGCGTAACCCGGAACTGGTTGCGGAGATGAAAAAGCGCAGCCTCGATATCGATCCGCTTGCTGGCGAAGAGGTGCAAAAGCTTGTGGAAGCGACAGTCGCCACGCCGCCAGACCTTTTGGACGCCGCCAAGCGTTACATCCAATAGGCTGATTGCCGCGTCACCCCGCCTTCCTGTTATGCAGCCTGCGCTCCCAGTCGAGCGCCTGCTGCACGATCTGTTTCAGATCGTTGTAGCGTGGCTGCCAGTTCAGCGTGGACTTGATGCGCGCATTGCCTGCGACGATGGCCGAGGGATCGCCGGGCCGACGGCCGGATATGCGCACCGGGAAATCGACCCCCGAAACATTTTTGACGACGTCGATCACCTCGAGCACCGAATAACCCTGCGCATAGCCGCAATTGCAGGTGATGCTGTCGCCGCCTGACCGCAGATAGTTCAGCGCATCCATATGCGCCTGCGCGAGATCGGTGACCTGGATGTAATCGCGCACGCATGAGCCGTCTTGTGTCGGGTAATCCGTGCCGAAAACTTCCATGCCGTTGCGGTGGCCAAGCGCCGCCTGCACGGCGACCTTGATGAGATGCGTCGCGTTCGGCGTCGACTGGCCGGAGCGCCCCTGCGGGTCCGCACCGGCGACGTTGAAATAGCGCAGGATAGCGTAGCGCAGCGGATGCGCCTTCGCCGTATCCTGCAGCATCCATTCCACCATCAGCTTGGAGCGACCGTAGGGGCTGACGGGTTTGAGCGTTTCGTCCTCGGTCACGGGATTGTGGTCGGGATCGCCATAGACGGCTGCGGTCGAGGAAAAGATGAAGTG
This sequence comes from uncultured Hyphomicrobiales bacterium, assembly GCA_903847605.1. GTDB lineage: Bacteria > Pseudomonadota > Alphaproteobacteria > Rhizobiales > Beijerinckiaceae > Terripilifer. The sequence continues at coordinate 18,764 of CAINED010000037.1, forward strand.
CTCGACCCCCGCATCGACGGCGCATTCGATGAGCTGGCGGGCCTTGGCGGTGTTGTTGTGATAATAGCCGAGCGGATCGGCGACGGATTCCGGCACGACGATTTTCGCCGCGAAATGCGCGATGGCTGTCACTTCGTGGCGGGCCAGCGTTTCCGATACGAGGTCTTCGTCGCCGAAATCTCCGGCCACGAAAGGCACGTCTTCCGGCACGGCCCAGCGAAACCCGGTCGAGAGATTGTCGAGGACGACAGCCTTTTCGCCCGCATCCCGCAAGGCGAGCACCATGTGGCTGCCGATATAACCGGCGCCGCCCGTCACCAGAACTGCTCCTTGCTGACTTTGCATCGCAATATCACCCGATTTTAACGGTTAGGTCTTAAGACGCCTAAACCCAACCCGTGAAATTTGCGTCAATTCCACCCCTGCCCGTCCGAGGACCGACATCTCCATGACCAAACGCATTCGCAAGGCAGTGTTTCCCGTCGCCGGTCTCGGCACGCGCGTTTTGCCCGCCACCAAGACCGTGCCGAAGGAAATGCTCACGGTTGTCGACCGTCCGGTGCTTCAGCATTGCGTCGAGGAGGCGCGCGAGGCCGGCATCGAGCATTTCGTCTTCGTGACCGGCCGCAACAAGGCCGTCATCGAAGATCATTTCGACATGGCTTACGAGCTTGAGGATACGCTCAAGAGGCGCAATAAAACAAAGGAATACGAAGAGCTGATGCGCGACCTGCCGAAGGCCGGTGCGACCAGCTTCACCCGCCAGCAGGCCCCGCTCGGCCTCGGTCACGCCGTGTGGTGCGCGCGCGACATCATCGGCAACGAGCCCTTCGCCGTGCTTCTGCCCGACATGATCACGCTGCCGGGCCAGCGCGGCGGACGATGCCTCAAGCAGTGCATCGAGGCCTATGAGAAGCACGCGGGCAATATCATCGCCGTCGAGGAAGTTCCCATGGAGGAGACCGACAAATACGGCGTCGTCGCCATCGGCAAGGATTTCGGCCACACATTCGAGATCGGCGGCATGGTGGAAAAGCCGCCGAAGGGCACTGCGCCGTCGACTTCGATCATCTCCGGCCGCTATGTGCTCAACCCCGAGATCTTCGGCATTCTGGAAAATGTCGGCGCGGGCGCGGGCGGCGAAATCCAGTTGACCGACGGCATGAAGAAGCTCGCGGACAGCCAAGGTTTTTATGGCGTGCGCTTCGACGGCAAGACCTACGACACCGGCTCGAAGGTTGGCTACCTCGCCGCCAACGTCGCTTTTGCGATGGCGCGCGAGGATATCCGTCCGGGATTCATGGCCGAGTTGAAGAAGATCGTCGGCTCGATCTGAACCGATCAGCCGCGGGCTTGCAGATTCCCGAAACGGTAAGCAAAATTGCTCCTGCCATAAGAGCGGGAGGAAACCATGCGCCATGCATTCGGCTTTGTAGCTGCGTTTGCTCTTGTATTGGGAGTGAGCGCCATGAGCGATGTTTCCGGACAAACGCGACCGACCGGCGCCGATGCGAAAAAGTTCATCGGTTCGTGGCGTCTCGTCGAGACGACTGCGGATGGCAAGGTGAGGCCGGAACGCGGCGCCAATCCCGTCGGCATCATCACCTATCATGAGAGCGGCTGGATGGCGGCGCAGATCCAGCCGGATCGTCCGCCTGTCATCCTGTCGGGCAAGGAGCCTACGGGCGATGAAGCGAAGGCGGCGCTCTTCGGCTACACCGCTTACTTCGGCACGTTCACGGTCGACGAAAAGCGCAAGGTCGTGACGCATCATCGCAAGGGCAGCGTATCGCCCGGATGGGACAAGCGCCCGGAGTTCGAGCGCGCCTACGAATTTGTCGGTGAGGATCGCGTCATCCTGCGCCCTGTCGGCAACAAGAACGAACTGATCTGGGAGCGGCTGAAATAATCAGCGCTGCAGCCGCAGACCCAGCAGATACACATTCGCGGTGTAATCGGCGCCGGGCACACTCGACTTGAGCCGCTCGTGCGTGAACGAGCCTTTCACGACAACAGAGCGCGTGAGCGCATATTCGGCTTTCAGCGTTCCGGTAAACGTGTCCTGATTGAGCGCGATGCCCTGATATTTGTCGTTCTGCCATTGCGCGATGCCGCCGAGCGTCAGGTTGCGCAACAGCGCGTGGTTGATCTCGGCGGAGACGCGGCGTGAAATATAGCCGGACGAATTCAATTGCGTGGTTTCGTTCGCGGTCGTCGCCGCGCGCAGCGTGACTGTCGTGAGCGGCGTTGCGGTCCAGATCAGCGCGGCGTCGAAAGTCGGGCCGCGCAATTCCGGCAGGCGCGCGTCGGCGTATTTGCGTTCGAGCCAGCCGCCGGAAACTTCGCCCGTCAGCGTGCGGGTGATCTCGAATGTCGAGCCGGCGCGCACCGACAATCCGTTCGAATTGCGCTCGAAGCCGGCGGCGTCGAGCGGCGTGTCGCGCCGGCGCGTGTCGGCTGTGACTTCGACGAAGGGCTTGATGCCCGGCGTGATCTCGTAGCCGAGGCGGCCGCGCATTCCATAAGACGTGTAATCGTCGCGCGACAACTGCACGATGTTGCCGTTCGACAATTTCCCATCCTCGTAGGAGGTGCGGTCGAGCAGGGCGGAGAAGGTCGCTTCGAGGCGGCCGACCGTGCGGGTGACGCCGCCCGTCGCGCCATAGGTGAAGACCGGCGGCCGGCCTGTCACGTTGGCGTTCACCTCAGGCGATCCGGGCCGCTGCGTCGTCAGCGTGCCGCGAAGCTCGAAATCGAATTTCGTCTCGCGCGTCGCGTCGAGGCGCAGCTGGAAGCGCGCTGCGCCTTCCGGTCTGTCCGCGCCTTCGACATTGTAGAATTTCGAATAGGCTCCGGTGACGTCCGCCTTGAACTCGTGAACGGACCAATTGGACTGGGCGCGCAATCCGCCTTCGAGCCGTGTGAAGGTCGAGCCCTTGGCCTGCGCCGGGCTGCGGTTGGCGTTGTTGTCGTAGCCGACCGAGGATTCCACAAAGGGGTAAAGGCGCAGCGAGCCGGCTTCTATGCCAAGCGGCGCATAGGGATTGTCTTCCAGCTTCGGTTTCGGCGGGCGCGGAATTTGCGCGGGCTGCGCATAGGTTGTCGGAGGCTGCGGCGCGGGCGGACGGGCGAAGTCGCGGCGCACCTCGCGCGGCGAACTGGCATAGGGCTCGGTGCGCGGCAGAGGCTTCTTCGCCTGCTTGCGCTGGCCGGGATAGGCGAGACGGGGATCCTGCAAAGGGCGCGGCTTGCCGAAATTGGGCGCGGTACGGCTCGGCCGTTCGGGCGAACCGGGGTCCTCGGGTTCGCTGGCTGAACGGCTCCGTGGCGTTTCCGGCGGCAGGGTCGGGTCGCCGGGCTCAAGGGTTTCGCGCAGGCCGGGTCCATCGGGCGCATCCGGCATCGTCTGCGCGAGCGAAGTCGCGGCCAGCCCGAAAGCAAGGGCGGGCACGGCCAGAGCGCCGGAGAAGACCAACTTCGCGGGACGGATGGGCAAAAGAACCCCGTGATACGGCTGCGCGGAATGCGCAATCGTGAATCCATCGTTAAGGAATTATGGTTAACGGCGAGTTAGCAGGACCGGCGCGAAATGCCTTTCCGCGGGGTGACGGGGTCGCCCCATCGGAGTAAAAGTCCGGCATGGATGATTTGAATTCGAACGAAGCCACCAGCCGGGCGCAAGTGCAAAATCTTGCCGTCGCTTCCGCGCTTCGAACCCTGCAACTCGAACGTGCCGGGATTGCCGCGATCGAGGACGCGCTGGGGCCGGACAGCGGCAGTCCGCTCGCGTCGGAATTCGCCCGCGCCGTGGAACTGGTGCGCAGCCGGACGGGCCGTCTGATGATCTCCGGCATGGGCAAATCGGGTCATGTCGGGCGCAAGATCGCGGCCACTTTGGCTTCCACGGGGACTCCGGCCTATTTCGTCCATCCCGGCGAGGCGAGCCACGGCGACCTCGGCATGATCAAGCCGAGCGATGCGATCCTGCTTCTATCCTGGTCGGGCGAGACGGCGGAACTTGCCGACATCATCACCTATTCGCAGCGTTTCCAGATCGGGCTGATCGCGATCACGTCGAACCCCGATTCGACGCTGGCGCGGCAGGCGGACATCGTCCTCAACTTGCCCAAAGTCGAGGAGGCCTGTCCGAACGGTCTGGCGCCGACGACATCGACGACGATGCAACTGGCGCTCGGCGATGCGCTCGCGGTGGCGTTGCTGGAAGCCAAGGGCTTTACCGCGGCCGATTTCCGCAACTTCCATCCGGGCGGCAAACTTGGCGCGCGCCTGACCTTCGTGCGCGACATCATGCATACCGGCGAGCAGCTGCCCCGCGTGCTTGAACGCGCGTCGATGGGCGAGGCCGTGGTCGAGATTTCAGCGAAAGGTTTCGGCTGCGTCGCCGTCATCGATGGGGATGGAAAGCTGGCTGGTATCGTGACCGACGGCGACCTTCGCCGTCACATGAGGCCCGATCTGATGACATTGAAGGTAAGCGATGTGATGACGCGCCGGCCCATGACCATCTCCCCGGATATTTTGGCGGCCGAAGCGCTGGAGATTCTCAACAGTAACAAGCGCACCACGCTTCTCATCGTCGATGAGGCGAACCGGCTCGCGGGCATCGTTCATCTGCACGATCTATTGCGGCTTGGGGTCGCCTAGATCAGCGCGCCATTAAACGGGATCGTTTAATGGCGCATAAGCTGATCGATTCCAGATATTGATAGCATCGCTTTAGCGAAAAACCGGCATCCACTTTTTCACGCGATGCTGTCATGCCCGGGCTCATGCTCAGAGCGAAAGATCTCTTCGCCGGTCTTCGATCACTTTCTGGATGCGTTCGATGATCATCTCGAAGGCCGGCTGCTGTTCCTGATCGATCTTGCCATCGAAGGACAGTTTGGAAATTTCCGCAACGATCTGGTCGATGCGGTTTTCGGCAGCGTCGAGAACTGCGGGGTCCTTCGCGCTGCGGACATTGGCCAGAAGCGCCACCAGTTCGTTATGATCGCTGCGCATCAATTCGCGCTGTTGCGGGAACAGCCGGCGCAGAAACCACACCAAGGCCGACACGATGGTGCTGAAGCCGAACAGCAGCAGCCAGAGCATGTCGCTGTATTTTTCCAGCAGCGTCGTTTCGCTGGCGTCGTAATAAATGGCGGCGCCGGGATGTACGGCGAATGTCGCACCACGTTCGGTTTCGAGCGCAGCAAGCCTTGCGGCCATCGGATGGGAGCCGGTCAGCGCCGAGCGCACGTTGAACGCTTGCCGGGTGAGTTCCTGCACTGCGTTGTTGTCGAGCGTCTGGCGCGCCATCAGCAGAACGGGAAATGTGAGCGTCGGCGTCGCCTCCGCCGGTATTGCAGGATTTGCCGAAAGCTCGCCTGCTGCGATCTCGCCAGCTTCGAGGGCGGGCAGACGCGTAGCGATGGCTTTCGCCTCCTTCAGCGGCACGATCTTGGGTTCGCCTTCGAATGCGTGCTGCATGGCGCGCACGAGTTCGGCCAGAGGTCTCGCACCGCGCGGCGACACGAGGAAAACGCCATCGAGTTTTTTCTCCTCGACCGCAGTCACAAGCGCCTGCGGGTAGCGATAGGCCTCAACTTTCACATCGGACGGGCTCATCCGGTTGAAGGCGAGAAGCTCGGCGAACACGCCAAGTCCCGGCGCGGAGCGCGTGACTTCGCCGATGCGCTTGCCCTTCAGGTCGGCGAAACTTTCGACCTTGAGGTCGGGCCGCACGAGGATCAGCGTCGTCATCTCCTGCACTTCGAGCACGCCGAGGGCGCCGCGCGGCAGCGGACGATCCGAGCGCGCGACGGCAAGATCGACCTTTCCGCTTTCTATCGCCGCGATGATCTCTTCGTTGGTGTCGTAGGTTTCGACGACCAGGCGCGCGCGGGTGTGTTCGCGGCGGAAGGCGCCGCTCATGGCCGCGAACAATTGCGCCGGTTCGCTGCCGGCGACCGGCACGGCGATACGGAAAACGTGCGGAGCAAAGCTCGCGTAATAAACCGCCGCGCCGAAGGCGATGGCCATGAATGTCAGCGCGAGATAGCCAAGGAAGTCGCGATTGCGCATGTATCGACTATAGCCGCGCTGCGCCGCTTGTACATGCGCGAAAGCGATATCGCGGGAGTCAGGCGTTGAGCAGTTTCAGCGCTTCCTCATGCACCCGCCGGTCGCCGGCCGCGATAATGGTTCCGCCCTGCGCGGCGCTGCCGCCGTCCCAGGATGTGATGACGCCGCCGGCGCCCTCGATGATCGGAACGAGCGCGACAATATCGTAGGGCTTCAGCCCGCTTTCGATCACCAGATCGACATGCCCGGCCGCCAGCACGCAATAGGCATAGCAATCGCCGCCATAACGGGAGAGGCGCACCTTGTCCTCGACGCGGCGATAGGCGTCGAGCGTGCCCGGCGCGAGAAGCGCGGGATGGGTCGTCATCAATGTTGCTTCGGCGAGCGAGGGGCAGGCGCGCGTATGCAGTTTGCGTTCCTGCGTCTTGCCGTCGAGGCCGGGACCGCGCCAGTGACTGACGCCTCCGTCGCCGTAAAAGCTTTCGCGCGTGAAGGGCTGATGCATCAGTCCGTAGCAGGGATGGCCGTGATGGTTGAGGCCGATCAGCGTGCCCCAGAGCGGCAGTCCGGAAATGAAACTTTTCGTGCCATCGACCGGATCGAGCACCCAGACATAATCGGCGTCCTCGCGCTCGTTGCCGAATTCTTCGCCGATAATGCCGTGATCGGGAAAGGTGCGCGCGATGTGACGGCGCATGGCCGCCTCAGCGCCCCTATCGGCTTCCGTTACCGGATCGAAAACGCCGCCGTTCGTCTTGTCGTCGGCGTGGAGCGCCGTGCGAAAGAACGGCAACGTCGCCTCGCCCGATATGCGGGCCAATTCATCCACGAAGGCGGCGAAATCGACAGGCTTTGGAACCATTTTCATCAGGCGAATGCTCGTGTTGCGGCTAGATCAGCGCACCTTCAAACGGAATCGTTTGAAGGTGTAAAAGCTGATCGATTTTCGTAATTTATAGCATCGCTTTCGCGAAAAACCGGAATCCACTTTTTCGCGCGATGCTATAGGGCGGAGGCGTGTTAGTGAGAGTCCCGGAGACTGATACATGAGCGAGGGGCGGGAAGCGAGGAGGGAAGGGGGAACCGGTGGGTTCTTCCTCAAGGGATCGTTGATGCTCGTCGTCGCCTGCATCGCGATCTACATGATCAGCCAGTTCTTCCGCAATTCCATCAATGTCATCGGGCCGGACCTCGCGCGCGAATACGATCTCGATGCGCGTTCGCTCAGCCTCGTCGCCTCTGTCTTTTTTCTGTCCTTTGCGGTTGTGCAGATTCCCCTGGGCATGGCGATCGACCGCTACGGGCCGAAAATCTGCCTCGTCGTTCCCGCGCTGATCGCTCTGGCGGGTACGCTGATGTTCGCCCTGGCGCGCAATTACGTGGAACTCGTCGTCGCGCGTGCGGTCATCGGCGTCGGCTGTTCCAGCTTCCTCATGGCGCCGCTCGCCATCTATGCCGAGCGATTTCCGCCGACGCGCTTTGGCACGCTGGTCGGTTTGCACGTGGGAGCGGGGTCGCTCGGCGCTATCGGCGCGACGGCGCCGCTCGCCTGGTCGGCCGCCCTGTGGGGATGGCGCAGCGCTTTCCTGTTCGTTGCGGTGCTGACGGTGGCGCTGATCGCCCTGCTGCTCGTCTTCGTGCGCGAGGACGAGGCCGGCAAACAGCGCCGCAGCGCGAAGCGCGAATCCCCGCGCGATCTCCTGCGCGGCGTCGCCGATGTGTCGAAGATCGACTCCTTCTGGCCGATCTTCATCATGCAGATGATTTCCTATCCGGCTTTCGGCGCCATCGTGGCGCTGTGGAGCGGGCCCTGGCTGGCGCAGGTCTATGGCGTCCCGCTGGAGACACGCGGCAACATGCTGCTGGCAATGACCGTGGCGCAGATCGCGGGGCTCTTCATTTTCGGGCCGGCCGACCGCTGGTTCAAAAGCTACAAGCTGCCCTGCATGATCGGGGCGACGGTCTGCGGCCTCGTCCTTGGTCTGGCTGCCGTAATCGCCATCCCCGCCGGTCTGGTGCTCGCCTATCTGGTGCTTGTGGGCTTCGTCTTCGGCTTTTCCCCGGCCCTGACAGCGCACGGGAAATCGCTTTTTCCGCCGCATCTGATGGGACGGGGACTGTCGATCATGAATATCGCGGCCATCGGCGGAGTTTATGTCCAGCAATGGCTGACCGGACAGGTGATGGACCTGTTCGATCCGCAGATCGTCAACGGTGCGCGAATCTATCCGCCCGAAGCCTTTCGCTGGGTATTCGGCCTTTTGGCTGTGGAAATTTTGCTCGGAGTCGCCATCTACAGCCGCGCGCGCGATCCTCATCCCGACAGAAGTTGACAAAGATTCAATCGTTTGCACGCGCTATCTGCGGCAGGATGACGCAGTTAGCCGGTTTACATAAGAACTACTTGCTTTTTGTGCACTGCACATCTATTTTAATCCTGCGCAGTAACGCTGTTACTGCCGATGCCCTCCTTGGGCGTTTCCTCCCTAGACTTGGGGCCGCCCGGTGCAAACCCGGCGGCCTCCTTTCTTTTTGGGCCCCGTGTTGGGCATTGCCCAAGATTAGCTCTTTATACTTTAGTTTAGGGAGGTGTTGGCGTATTTCGCCTCGCTCGCACGCCCTGCGTCTGCATGAGCGGTGCTAAGCACATCCAAGTTTTGTCAATTGCGCAGGTCGCGTTCGGCGAAATCAAATCGCGGGCCATGCTGCAGTGCGGCAACGGAATGCCCGAAATTTTCACTCGGCCGCCGCCGATCCCAGCGTATCATTGTGCATTGCAGCAAATAGTGCGAACTCCCGCAGGAGGCTGGCGAGCGCCGACTGAAGGGCTTCAAAGCCGCGATGTCGCTCCATTGTCGCTTCATTCATGTACAGGCCACGATTCACCTCGAGCTGGATGGCGTGGACGCCCATCGCCGGCGCGCCGTAGCTTTCGGTGATATAGCCGCCCGCATAGGGCTTGTTGCGCCGCACGGCAAAGCCGCGCCGGTGAAGCGCTTCCTCGAGCCAGGCGGTATAGGTGGGATTGCAGCTGGTGCCGTAGCGGTCGCCGAGGATGAAGTCGGCGCGATGGCCGTCTTCGGTTCGGCTTGCCGTGTTCAGCCCGCTCGATGGCATCGAATGGCAGTCGATCAGGACGGCGGCGCCGAATTGCCGCCAGGTCCGGTCGACGAGATGGCGCAGCGCCGTATGATAGGGCCGGTAGAGTTCGTCGATCCGGCGGATGGCTTCGGCCACCGGCAGACGGCCGCGATAGATTTCCTGGGCGTCGCCGACGACGCGGGCGATCGTGCCGAGGCCGCCGGCCACGCGAATGGAGCGGGTGTTGGCGCCGAGCGGCAGACGACCGTCGAACATGCGCGGGTCGAGCTCGTAGGGCTCGCGGTTCACGTCGAGATAGGCGCGCGGAAAATGCGCGCGCAGAAGCGGCGCGCCGGCGTCGCGCGCGCCCACAAAAAGCTCGTCCACATAGGCGTCTTCCGAGCGGCGCAGGGTCAGCGGATCGAGCCGCGAGGCCGCGAGAAAATCCAGCGGGTAATTTGCGCCAGAGTGGGGCGAGGAGAAAACCAGCGGCGTCGCGAGAAAGTCGGGTTCGATCACATCGAAAGCTGGCGCGAAGCCCAGCGCTTCGTGACGCACGGATGCGGGATCGGCGTCGCTATCGTCGTCCCTGTCCGTGCTCCAGAGCCCCATTCCGTCAGTCCCGTTGCGGCCAGACGTTCGCGCCTGCCGAAATCTTCTTAACCATTCCTAGTGTGGCAAGCGGGGGGCTTCAAGTCCACCGGGATCGTAAACCACTGCCGCAGATTTTCGGGAACAGCCGCCATTTGCGGGCAAAATCAGCGAAGGCGTTAGGACTTTGGCGAAATCGCCTTGCGAATCTGGATCGATCCGATTTTCAAGGAGGAGATTGCCGTGAGCCAGCCCATTGCATCAGCCGCAGCGATTGAATTCTGGACGTGGTTTGCGGACTGGTCGTCGGAAATTCGAGCAGCCTATATCGCTGGCAACCAGGACACCTATCTGGCCTTCGCAGAAGCGATTGGAGCGCAACTCGACGCGGTCGCGCCTGAACTG
>CAINED010000038.1 GCA_903847605.1 uncultured Hyphomicrobiales bacterium
GGATGGCCGAAGAACCAGAACAGATGCTGGAACAGGATCGGGTCGCCGCCGAAATTCGGATCGAAGAAGGCGGTGCCGAAGTTGCGGTCCGTCAGCAGCATGGTGATGCCGCCTGCGAGAACCGGCAGCGACAGAACCAGCAGGAAGGCGGTGATCAGCACCGACCAGGCGAACAGCGGCATCTTGTGCAGCGTCATGCCCGGCGCGCGCATGTTGAAGATCGTGGTGATGAAATTGATCGCGCCGAGGATCGAGGATGCGCCTGCAATGTGCAGCGACAAGATCACGAAATCCATCGCCGGACCCGGATGGCCCGCATTGCCCGAGAGCGGCGGATACATGACCCAGCCGCCGCCGAAGCCCAGGAATCCGCCGGGCGGACCTTCGACGAACATCGAAATGACCAGCAGCGAGAAGGACGCCGGCAGCAGCCAGAATGAAATGTTGTTCATGCGCGGGAAGGCCATGTCCGGCGCGCCGATCATCAGCGGCACGAACCAGTTGCCGAAGCCGCCGATCAGCGCCGGCATGACCATGAAGAAGATCATGATGACGCCGTGGCCTGTGATGAACACATTGTACATGTGCTTGGCGGCGTCGAACGAGCCGTCGCCCGTCATCAGCTTGGAAATCCACGGGAAGATATTGACGCCGGTACCGCCCAGCTCCATGCGCATTGCGATCGACATCGCGCCGCCGATGATGCCCGCGACGATCGCGAAGATCAGATAGAGCGTGCCGATATCCTTGTGGTTCGTCGAATACATGTAGCGGCGCCAGCCCGTCGGCGTGTGATGGGCGTGAGCGTCGTGATGGGCGTCTGCGTGAGTGGCCATCGTTCTTTCCCCGGAATTCCGTTCTTGTCTTGGTGTTTTGTGTTTGCCGCTTATTGGGCGGCGCCGGCTTCGGCGTAACGCACGGGCGTATGCGTAGCGGCAAAATTCTTCTTCGCCTCTTCGAGCCATTGCTTGTAACGCGCCTCGCTGACGACGCGCACGACCGCCGGCATATATGCGTGGTCCTTGCCGCAGAGCTTCGAGCACTGCCCGTAGTAGACGCCTTCCTTTTCGGCCTTGAACCAGGTCTCGTTGAGGCGGCCCGGCACGGCGTCGATGCGAATGCCGAAAGAGGGAATGACGAAGGAATGGATGATGCCGGCGGGATCGGCTGTCACCTGGACGCGAATGACCTTGCCGACAGGCACGACCGCCTCGTTGTCGACATCGAGCAGTCTCAGCTTGCCGGGCGGCAGCTTGTCCTGGTCGAGCAGCTTGGAGGTGAATTCGAAGCCGCCATTCTCTTCCTTCGGATAGGACCACTGCCAGGCCCACCCCGGCGTGCCCGTCACCTTGATGACGTGATCGGCCTTCGGAATCACAAGCTGTTTCGTCAGCAGCGGGAAGGAGAAGGCCGCGATAAACAGAAGTATGATGACGGGGATCACGGTCCAGGCGACTTCGAGCACCGCATTATGCGTGGTCCTCGCCGGGACCGGGTTCTTGGCCTCGTGGAACTTCGTCGAGACGTAGATCAGCAAGGCGAGCACGAAGAGCGAGATCACCGTGATGATCGGCAGCAGGATCACATCGTGGAAGAAATTGATGTCGTGGCCGACGTCCGTCACGGCTTCGGGCATGCCCATCTGCCCGGGACGCGGCGCGCCGATCACCTGCGCCCATGCTGTCCCGCTCGTTACCAGATTGCCGGCCGTGCCGCCGAGAATTGCCACGGCCGCCGTCATCCTGGCCGTCGGAGATGCGAGCTTGTCGCGTATCATGAAAGTCCTGCTCCCGCTTTTCGGATGCAACAGCCTGCGCATTCGCGGCCATTGCCGTAGCTGCCGCATTGCGGCGGCTTGCCCCGTGCCGTTCCAACCACAAAGCATAGGGCGGCGCAACGAGTCGCCCGAGCCCTGCTCATGCGGCATATGGGCGCGTAAAATGGCCGGTTTGCCCTGCCGCAATGAAGTTGGGGACCGATAGTGCCCGCAAGGGCGAACTTGCTTTATATCTCCCTTGCGATTCGCCTGTTCGGGCGGACCGGTCGTTCGCCAGTCATGGCCGCCATTTTCTGGCCGTGATGCGCGCGCAACGAACGCGCTTAACCTCGTGTCCGTCTTGTCCCGCCCAAGCTTCCCGCCAGTGAGACCGATATGTTCGAAAAGGTCCAAAGCCTGAAAACCACGATGTTCGCAAGCTTCGCCGGCAGTCTTCTGGTCGCGGCCTTTTTCACGGGCGGGGCGCTGGCCCAGGCGCAGGTCAAGGGCAAGTTCGGCGATTGGGAAATGCGCTGCGAGACGCCGGCCGGCGCCCAGCGCGAGCAATGCGCGATCATCCAGTCGGTCGCCGCCGAGGACAAGCCGAACATGAACCTGGTCGTGATCGCGCTCAAGGCTGCGGACGGAAAATCCCGCCTTCTCAGGGTGATAGCGCCTTTAGGCGTGTTGCTGCCGGCCGGGCTCGGCCTCAATATCGACAACAGCGACAAGGGCCGCGCCGGCTTCGTGCGCTGCCTGCCTTCGGGCTGCGTGGCGGAAGTCGTGATGGACGACAAGCTGCTCGACGACCTCGGCGCCGGCACGAGCGCGACCTTCATTGTCTTCGAGACGCCGGAGCAGGGAATCGGCATTCCCTTGACCCTGAAAGGGTTCAAGGAAGGTTTCGGCAAGCTGCCTTGAGCTGAAACGGCTGACCTTGCGCGCCAATGGTGTTAGAAGGCCGCTCGGCCGGTGGTTTCGGCCTGAGTGAAAATTCGAGTTCTGGAGAGTGGGATGCGGGGTAAGTCGGTTTCGGGCAGCGCGTCGCGCGTCGCCTCGGTTGCGGGTCTTCTTGCCCTCGCGCTCGCCGGGTGCTCCTCCGCGCCGGGCCAGAGCTCCGACCCCATGGAGACGGTCGGCAACCTTTTCGCCTTCAATTCGCCCCGCGCGCCGGCCATCCCGGCCTCGACCGGCCCGGCGAGCACCAGCGTCATCTGCCCGATCGTCGACGTGCGCGACGGCGGCGCGGCCCACCGCGTCTATAACGGCAACAGCACCGCCAGCGCCGACGTGCGCTACCAGTATTCCATCGGCGAGACGGCGCGCGAATGCTCGGTCGAGAACGGCCAGCTCGTGATTCGCGTCGGCGTCGAGGGCAAGGTTCTGCTCGGTCCCGCCGGCGGCCCCTCAAGCTTCACGGTTCCCGTTTTCATCGGCGTGCGCCGCGACGAGGGCCAGCAGATGCTGGCCTCGAAAGTCTATAACGTCGCCGCGGCGATCCCGCAGGGCAGCACGAATACGTCCTTCTCGGTCGTTTCCGAACCGCTCGTCGTGCCACTGACGCAGGAAAACGCCGCAGCCGACTATACGATCTATGTCGGCTTCGAAGGCCAGCGCGAAAGCCGGCCGCAGCAGGCGCGCCGCCGCAGATAGGCCAGTTCCCATCGTCTCTGTGGAATTCGTCCCACTCCGTCTTGCGTTGCATTGACAATGTAGCGCGGCGCGATAAGTCTGCGCGCGTCAGCTCAGCCCTCCGCGGGAGAGTCCGTCGCGTTGCGACGGCGCCGAAGGCGCAACCGCCCCGGAAACGCTCAGGCAAAAGGACCGCGCGAGGGATGACACTCTGGAAAGCGATGGCCGCGTCTGCGGCCATCCACCGACGGGCGTAACCCTTCGCAATTTGCGTTGCGGGAAATCTCTCAGGTCACCGGACAGAGGGGGCGCGGATCGCAGCGGCGTCGCGCGCCGTCGATTCGCGACTCGATTGCGTCCGGAGTGGTCATGGCGGCTGATTCTCATCACGAGCACGAAGACCTCGCGCGCACGCCGCTGCATGCGCAACACGTCGCGCTCGGCGCGCGCATGGTGCCCTTCGCAGGCTACGACATGCCCGTGCAGTATCGAGACGGCATCATCGCCGAGCACAACTGGACGCGCGAGCATGCCGGCCTTTTCGATGTCTCGCATATGGGACAGGCCTGGCTCGTGGGGCTGGAACACGAAACCGTGGCCCAGGCGCTCGAAGCCTTCTGCGCCGCCGATGTCATCGGCCTCGAAAAGGGACGCCAGCGGTACAGCCAGTTGCTGAATGCGGACGGCGGCGTCATCGACGACTTCATGGTGTCGCGTCCTCATGGCGCCGCAGGCGACGGGCGTCTCTTTCTCATCGTTAACGCCGCGCGCAAGGCTGTCGACTATCAGCATATCGCGCATCGCCTGCCACCCGGCGTGCATCTCGTCATCGTCGAGGATCGCGCGCTGCTCGCATTGCAGGGACCGCAAGCGCATGAGGTCGCCGTGTCGCTGGGCTTGTCCGATGGCGCGCTGAACTTCATGGACACAGCCGATGCTGAAATTGCCGGGATTTCCTGCCACGTTTCGCGCACCGGCTATACTGGCGAGGACGGCTACGAGATTTCGGTTGCCGCTGATGATGCCGTCGATCTCTGGAATGCCTTGCTCGCCGACGAGCGCGTGAAGCCCATCGGCCTCGGCGCGCGCGATTCGCTGCGGCTCGAAGCCGGTCTTTGTCTTTATGGGCACGACATCGACGAAACCACATCGCCCGTCGAAGCCGCATTGACGTGGTCCATCGGCAAACGCCGCCGCGCCGACGGCGGTTTTCCCGGCTTTGCGCGCATTCGCGACGAACTCGCGAAAGGGGCTCAACGCAAGCGCGTCGCTCTCCTGCTGGATGGACGCCAGCCGGCGCGCGAAGGCGCTGACATCGCCGTGAAAGATGGCGCGCTTATCGGCCGCCTCACGTCCGGCGGCTTCGCGCCAACGCTGCAGAAGCCCATTGCCATGGGCTATGTTTCTACGGCGCATGCCGCCATCGGCACGCAGGTCGACATTCTCGTGCGCGGCAAGCCGTTGCCTGCAACCGTAGTGGCAATGCCTTTTGTTCCCAATCGCTACAAGCGCGGGAGCAAGGCATGATCGCCGTCATTTTCGAGGTCTGGCCGGCAGAAGGCCGCAAGGAAGAATATCTCGCGCTGGCCGCGAGCCTGCGCGACGAACTCATGAAGAGCGACGGCTTCATCTCAATCGAGCGCTTCGAAAGTCTCTACGAAGAAGGCAAGCTGCTTTCGCTGCAATTCTGGCGCGACGAGGAGAGCGTGCGCAAGTGGCGCGAGCGTCTCGATCACCGGCGTCTTCAATCCATGGGCCGCGCCGGCATGTTCAGGGATTATCGCCTGCGCGTGGCTTCGGTGCTGCGCGACTACAGCCTGAAAGACAGAGATGAAGCGCCGGCGGATTCGCGCGCCGCGCATGGATGAGAGTTTTTGACTTCGAAGAGGGCACAAAATGTCGAGCATTCGTTACACGCAGGACCACGAATATATCCGCATCGACGGGGACACTGGCACCGTCGGCATCAGCGACTATGCGCAGCAGCAGCTGGGCGATGTCGTCTTCGTGGAATTGCCGGAAAGCGGCAAGAAGATCGGACAGGGCGAGCAGGCCGCGGTCGTCGAAAGCGTGAAAGCGGCAAGCGAAGTCTATGCGCCGGTCGCAGGCGAAGTGATCGAGGTGAATGGCGCGCTCGAGGGCGAACCCGGCAAGGTCAACGCCGATCCCGCAGGCGACGGCTGGTTCTTCAAGATCAGGATCGGCGACGCCAAACAGCTCGACACGCTGATGGACGAAAACGCCTACGCCGAATTTCTGAAATCTCTGGGGTGACCCCTTCTCCCCGTTCTTCACGGGGAGAAGGTGGCGCGAAGCGCCGGATGAGGGGCAGTGCAGATCGCTAAATTTGCGCTGCCCCTTACCCCAGCCCTCTCCCCGCATGCGGGGAGAGGGAGAAATACCAAAGGAGCACTTCATGCGCTATCTGCCACTCACGCCCGACGACCGCAGCCTCATGCTATCGCGCATCGGCGCGGCTAATATCGACGAATTGTTCGCCGACATTCCCCGCGACAAATTCATGCGCGCCTTGCCCGATTTGCCCAGGCGCAAGTCGGAAGCGGAAGTCGAGCGGCTTCTTTCGCGCATGGCCGCGAAGAATACGCCGGCCTCTTCCGTGCCATTCTTTGTCGGCGCCGGCGCCTACAAGCATCATGTGCCCGCGAGCGTCGATCACCTGATCCAGCGCTCGGAATTCCTGACGAGCTACACGCCCTATCAGCCTGAAATCACGCAGGGCACTTTGCAGATGCTCTTCGAGTTTCAGACGCAGGTGGCCAACCTCACCGGCATGGAAGTGGCCAACGCCTCCATGTACGACGGCTCGACAGGGTGCCACGAAGCCGTGCTGATGGCCCATCGCATCACGCGCCGCAAGAAGGCCGTTCTGTCGGGCGGGTTGCATCCGCATTATGCCGACGTCGTGCGCACGATCTCGCATATGGCTAGCGACGAAGTCGTCTCGATGCCAGCCGATGTGACGGCGGCTGAAGACATCATTGCGCAGATCGACAAGGACACGTCCTGCGTCGTCGTTCAGTCGCCGGATTTTTTCGGCAATCTTCGCGATCTCGCGCCCATCGCCGAAAAGTGCCATGCCAAAGGTGCGCTGCTCATCGCGGTATTCACGGAAGCCGTGTCGCTCGGACTTGTGGAGCCACCCGGCGCGATGGGCGCGGATATCGTCGTCGGCGAGGGCCAGTCCATCGGCAACGGATTGAACTTCGGTGGTCCCTATGTGGGCCTGTTCGCAACGCGCCAGAAATACGTGCGGCAGATGCCGGGCCGTCTCGCCGGGCAGACGCAGGACGCCGACGGCAAGCGCGGTTTCGTGCTGACGCTGTCGACGCGTGAACAACATATTCGCCGCGAAAAGGCGACATCGAACATCTGTACCAATTCCGGCCTGTGCGCGCTTGCCTTCTCCATTCACATGACGCTGCTCGGCGAAAGCGGCTTGCGCAAGCTGGCGAGGGTCAATCACGCGAATGCGGCGCAACTCGCGGACATGCTTTCCGCCGCCGGCGTCGCCGTGCTCAACGATGCCTTCTTCAACGAATTCACCATTCGCGTGAAAGGCAGTGCGCAGCAGCTTGTGGAAAAGCTCGCGAGCCAGGGCATTCTCGCGGGCGTGCCGGTGTCGCGGCTTCTGCCGCGCGCAGGCCTCGACGATCTCCTGATCGTCGCAAGCACCGAGGTGAATACAGATGAAGACCGCGCGACGCTGGTAGAGGCGCTGCGCTGAAACTCCTTCTCCCCGCTAGCGGGGAGAAGGTGGCCGAAGGCCGGATGAGGGGCAGTGCCACCTCCGATGTTGGCGCTGCCCTTCACCCCAGCCCTCTCCCCGCAAGCGGGGAGAGGGAGTTAGACCATCAAAGTTCGAACGGGACATATCATGCTCAACAATCAGGGCCGCCCCACACAACCTGCGAACAACAACGAAGCCTCGTCGCGCCGCCGCGAGACCTTCACCGGCAATCGCGGTTTGCAGCAGGAAGAGGGATTGATCTTCGAATTCGGCAGAGCCGAAGTATCGGGCGTCGATATCGACGAGCCCGCGCAGTTCAAACCGCGCCTTGGAAAATTCGAGCGCAAGACGCCGCTCGGCCTTCCCGGCCTTTCCGAGCCCGAGGCGGTGCGCCACTACGTGCGCCTGTCTCAGAAAAACTATTCCATCGATGCCGGGCTATATCCGCTTGGGTCGTGCACGATGAAGCACAATCCACGCCTCAACGAAAAGATGGCGCGCCTGCCGGGCTTTTCGGACGTGCATCCGTTGCAACCGCAATCCACCGTGCAGGGCGCGATCGAACTCATCGACGAACTCGAAAAATGGCTGCTCGAACTCACAGGCATGAGCGCAGTCGCCATGTCGCCAAAGGCTGGCGCGCATGGCGAAGCCTGCGGCATGATGGCCATCAAGGCAGCGCATGAAGCGCGCGGCGAAGGCAAGTCGCGCCATATCGTGATCGTTCCCGATAGCGCGCATGGCACCAATCCCGCGACGGCGGCGCTGATCGGCTATACCGTGCGCGCCGTGCCCGCGCGCGCCGATGGCACTGTGAGCGCTCAAGCGGTGCGCGAGGCGCTCGGTCCCGATGTCGCGGCGATCATGCTGACCAATCCCAACACCTGCGGATTGTTCGAGAAGGAGATCGTCGAGATCGCCAAAGCCGTGCACGAGGCCGGCGCTTACTTTTATTGCGACGGCGCGAACTTCAACGCGATCATGGGCAAGGTTCGGCCCGGCGATCTCGGCATCGACGCCATGCACATCAACCTGCACAAGACCTTTTCGACCCCGCATGGCGGCGGCGGTCCGGGCGCCGGCCCCGTCGTGCTGTCGCAGGCGCTTGCGCCCTACGCGCCGCTGCCGGTGCTGGGCGTGGACAAAACGACATTGCCCGGCAAGTCCTTCACGTGCCTTATCGAACAGGAGCCCGAACTTGCCGGCACGGCGCGCAAGCCCTTCGGCCGGATGACAGCCTTCCATGGCCAGATGGGCATGTATGTCCGCGCACTTTCCTACATGCTTTCGCACGGCGCAGACGGATTAAAGCAGGCATCGGAAGACGCCGTGCTCAACGCGAACTATGTACGGGCGCGCCTGTCCGACATCATGTCCCTGCCGTTCGGCGACAAGCCTTGCATGCATGAAGTGCTGTTCGACGACAAATGGCTCAAGGACACGGGCGTCACCACTCTCGATTTCGCCAAGGCGATGATCGACGAGGGCTATCACCCGATGACCATGTATTTCCCGCTCGTGGTGCATGGCGCGATGCTGATCGAACCGACGGAGTCGGAATCACTGGCTTCGCTCGAACTCTTCATCATGACCTTGCGCGATCTCGCCTTCGGCGTTCTGCGCGGCGAAACCGAACGCTTTACGCAGGCTCCGCGCCTTGCGCCGCGCCGCCGTCTCGACGAGACCGCCGCCGCGCGCAATCCAATCCTGCGCTGGACGAAGCCGGAAGCGATCAGCGTCGCGGCGGAATAAGCGCGTCTGCGCTTTCGTGCCAGCGCGGTTTATAGCCGCGCTGCAATACCGCGATGATCGAGGGCGGCGTCAGCGCTTCGATTTGCGCTGGCGTTTCGAGCGTTGCCGGCTGGTAGCCATCGTGCGTCCAGCGCAGAAGCTGCCTGGTGTGCATCGCGTAGATGCCGCCGTGCTCAAGAAAGCACACGCCGTCTGCCGAAACGGAGGAAGGGATCATGTGCGTTCGCTTTCGCCTGCCGTCGCGCCGCTCCGCATCAAGTTGCAGATCCATAGCATCGGCAGATGGCGTTTCGCCCGCAGCGAAAGGAAACAGCGCCTGAAACGCTTCAGCATCCGCGCGCCGGCACTCGAAACAGGGACGATGTCCGGCGGCAAGCGCCGTGACTTCATCGAGAAAGAAAAGCTCCGTGTAACCATCGCCCCACACGCTGCGATGACGGTTCTTGAATGCGCAGACGCAGGCGATCCAGCGCCGAGAGACATGACGGCGCGCGCCCAGCGTTCGATCCTCGCGATGAAACCTGCCGCCGCGATTGCCCATCAGCATGCCACGCGCGGCAACGGCGTACAGCTCGCCGTTTGGGTCGACGCGATTCTGCAGGGGCATTGACCGGGCTTTCGCTTTTAACGCGCGTCCGCCGTGCGCGAACCGCCGATGCGATCGAGATTATAGACGTCGTCGCGGAAATGCACGACGCCCTCCTCGCTCGCCCAGCCCGTCATATAGACCCAGGTGACCGGCACGGGTTGCGATAGCCGCACATCCTGCCGCTTCTGCGACTGCACGACGGCGAGCATGCTGGCCTTGGTCCAGTTCCCCGGCGTCTCTTTCAAAAGCCACTCTGCGAAGTCGAAGACATTCTCGACGCGCACGCAGCCATGCGACTGGAACCGATAGTCGGAATTGAAGAAACGCTTCGACGGCGTGTCGTGCATATAGACCGCATCCTTGTTCGGCATGTTGATGCGGATATTGCCGAGCGCATTGGCATTGCCGGCGTCCTGTCGCAGCGTATAGCCCGCCGCTTGCGTCGAGGACCAGTTGATCGAGGCGGGATCTATTTCCGCGCCGGTATTGTCGAGAATCCTGATCCTGGCGCGTGCAAGATAGCCGGGATCCTTTTTCATCTTCGGGATGATTTCGTTCTTGATGATCGAGGTCGGCGCTGTCCATGTCGGATTGAGGTTGATGTTGACGACACGCGTCGTGACCATCGGCGAGGGATGTTTCACATCGCCGACCACGGCGACGTAGCGGCGCACGACACGGCCGTTCTCCACCGCTTCCACATAGGCCGAGGGAATGTTGACGACGACGTAGCGTGACCCGAAGGCGAAATCGAGCCCCGCGATGCGCTGCGCGCTCGACGTGAGTTGCCGGAAGCGAACGGCGGCGGGCACGTTGATCGCTTTCAGCGTCTTGCCCGTCACCGCGCCCGTCTGCTTCAGGCCGACGCGGAACTGGAAGCGTTTCACGGCTTCGGTCAGTTCGGGCGTCCATATTTCGCCTGTCGCCGCCGTCGGCGAGAGATCGCCTTCGATCGCGAGCCTCTGGCGGAGAACTTCAACGGGAGCGCCTTTCGCGCCGGGACTCAGCGCAGCGGCGATAACAGGCCAGCCCCCGCCATCGGCGATGGCGGCATAGCGTTCGCTGGCCTTGGCCGTTGCGAAGAATGTTTCCGGCTGGAGCGCGGGCGTCGGGTCGTTGGGCAGCGCGAGTTCGCGCACCGGAGCAGGTTTTGGCTTCGGTTTCGGTTTGGCGGCCTGTCCAGCGGCTGCAGCCGGCGGCGCGACGTTTGCGGGTGGGGTCGTGGCCGCAGGCGCAGCGGCGTTCGCGGCAGGGGCGGGCTGCACAGCTGTAGCTGGCGCAGGGCGCGGAGCCGTCTGTCGCGGCTGAGCGGGAGCGATGGCTGGCGCAGCAGGCGTCAGGGCGCGCTCCAGCGGGGCGGCCGAGAGCGGCGCCGGCGACAACGGGCTAGTCGTCTGCGCGAGCACGGCTTCGCCAAAGATACCAATGCTTGCGACAATCGCGGCCAGGTGACGAAAGGAAAACACTGCAGATCCTGCGAACGAACACGGGTGCAGCGCCATTACGCCACACCCGCCTTAACGATTCAGTAACGCTGAAATCAGACCGCCTTTTCCTGCGGCTTTTTGTTCAGCTCGAGTTCTTCCGCGAGCTTCTGTTCCATGCCGGAGTTGACGCTCTTGCGATCGCCGGGCGCGCCAGCGCCTTCTTTCTTGGGCTGAACCGCGGACGGCGCGTCGCTGGCGGGAAAGGATTGTTTGAGCTCCTTCTGGAGCTTGTCGTCCTTTTGCTTTTTCACGGATGTCTCGCTCATGGTGAAATCTCCTTCGCCATGAAAACGCGTAGCTCCAGTCGAGGTTCCCCGGCGAACCCTAGGCTTTCACGATCACGACATGCAGCCGGCGCGGCCCGTGCGCCCCGAGCAGCAGCTTTTGCTCGATATCGGCGGAACGCGAAGGGCCCGTGATCAGGTTCACCGTGCGCGGCATCTGACCCTTGCCGTAACGCTCGCGAACCCTCGCAAGCGCATCTTCATAGGTCGCTTCGATCTCTCCGGCGCGCACGACGACGATGTGATTGTCGGGCAGAAAATTCAGCGTCGAAGGATTGTGCGCGCCGGAAACGATGACGAGCGTGCCGGTTTCGGCAACGCCGGCCTCGGCATGGCTCACTGCGTTGAGATCGCCGCCGTCGGAAGGACCAAGCGAGATCGTCAGCGGCGTGTTCGTCCACGGCAGGGCTGCAAGTCTTGCGTCTTCGCCCATGCGCAAGGTCGTCGGCAGATTATGATCGCGCAGGAAACGCGCGATCTCGGGAGGCACATCCTCGCCGCGCTCGACGAAGGCGACCGTCGCCGAAACGCTTTCCGCCTGCGCGCGAAACGTCGCGCTACGCGTCCCGAGATCGCCTTCGCCGCGTTGCGGGCGAATGCCCGGCGCGGAAGCCTCGATGCGGTTGCGCACGATGGCGCGCCGCGCCGCATCGTCGGCACGCACGCCGAGCGAGCGGCGGATATTGGAATAGATTTCGTCGCGCGCGCTCATCGGCCGTTATTCCTCTTTTTCCACTGCGACTGGAACGTGTCGCCATGCGGCGCCGGGAAATCGCGATATTGCGTCCAGCCGCCTGCGAAAGGCAGCGAGCGGAAGTGGCCTTTCTCGCCACCGGCGATCGCGAGCAACTTCATGCCGATGCGCGTTGCGAGCCCGTAAAGCCGTGGCCGCTTCGCCACGAAAGCCCAAAAGCCGAGACCATAACGCACGGTAGACGGCGCAAGATGGCGTTCGAATTCACGCTCACGCCAGTGCCGCATCAGTTTCGGAAGCGGAATTCGCACGGGACACACGCTTTCGCAGCGTCCACAGAAGGTCGAGGCATTGGGTAGGTGCCCCGCCTTGTCGACGCCAATCAGCGAAGGCGTGAGCACGGCGCCCATGGGTCCTGGATAGACCCAGCCGTAAGCATGGCCGCCGACCGCGTGATAAACGGGGCAATGGTTCATGCAGGCGCCGCAGCGGATGCAGCGCAGCATGTCCTGAAATTGCGTGCCCAGCATATTGGAGCGCCCGTTGTCGACGAGCACGACATGATATTCCTCGGGGCCGTCGACGTCATCGGGACGGCGTGGCCCCGTCGAAAGCGTCGTATAGACGGACATGTCCTGTCCGGTGGCTGATCTGGCCAGCACGCGCATGATGCCCGCGACATCTTCCAGCGTCGGCGCGATCTTCTCGATCGACGCGACGACGATATGCACCTTCGGCAGCAATTGCGTGAGGTCGCCATTGCCCTCGTTCGTCACGATGACCGATGTGCCGGTTTCCGCGACAAGAAAATTCGCGCCGGTGATGCCAATGTCGGACGCCAGAAATTTCGCCCGCAGGATCGCGCGCGCTTCCGCCAGCAGCGTCTCCGGCTGTTCGAGATCGCGCCCGGCGTCGAGATGGGTATGCACGCGGCGGAACTCGGCCTCGACATCCTCGCGATTGAGATGCACGGCCGGGGCGATGATGTGAGAGGGCGCTTCGCCGCGAAGCTGGATGATATATTCGCCAAGATCGGTTTCGACCGCTTCGATGCCGTTGCGCTCCAGAGCGGCATTGAGGCCGATCTCTTCCGATACCATCGACTTGCCCTTGGTGACGGTTTTCGCGCCGCGCGCTCTGGCAAGGCCCACGATGATGTCGCAAGCCTCGGCGGCCGTGCGCGCGAAATGCACATGGCCGCCGGCCTCCGTTACCTTTCTCTCGTACTCCTCGAGATAAAGATCGAGATGGGCGAGAACATGATCGCGGATGTCGCGCGCCTGATCGCGCAAGGCTTCGAACTCCGGCAGATTGCCGGCGGCGACGGCGCGACGTTCGATGAAATTCTGGCGCACATTGCCGAGCGCCTTCTGCAACTGCGTATCGTGCAGCGCGCGATGGGCGTTCTCCTTGAATTGCGGCGATGTCGCGTGGAGACTCATTTCGATGTCCAGTTGAGGATGCTCATCAGATTGCTGCTGGCGTCCGTCCATACGATACCCGATGCCGTGTCTTTGTCACGCCATGGCGAAATCGCCTTTTTCACGCTCTCGACCTCGAAAAGGCCCTTGTCTTTCGTATAGAGCGCCCAGGAGATCGGCTCCTCGCAGCCGTCCTTGTCATCGGACTGGGTTTCGATCCAGCGCACGTCGAGTCCGAAAAGCTTCGCCATGCCGCGATGCAGCGGCGCCATCTCGAACGTGTTGAGTTCGAAGTTTATGGCGATGATGCCGTTGGGCGCGAGATGGGCGAGATAGATGTCGAAAGCCTCCTTGGTCATCAGATGCGTCGGCGGCGAAGCACCGCGAAAAGCGTCGATAACCAGAACGTCGAATTGCTGAGGATCCTTCGCGGCAAGCTGACGCTCCAGCACCAGCCGGCCGTCGCCGAGCAGCACATCGGTCTTCGCCTTGCCGTCGCGCAGGAAGGTGAAATAGCGCCGCGTCAGCGCCTCTACGGCCGGATTGATCTCGTAGTAGCGAATGACATCGCCTTCCTTGCCCATCGCCGCCAACATGCCCGCGCCAAGGCCGATGATGCCGATACGCAGCGGCGCATCCGGATTGCCGCTGCGCCGCTTGACGTGGTGCATCATGGCGATGCCCGCACCGCTGTCTTCATCGAAGGCGCAGAGCGGTTTCAGTTTCACGGCGGGATTTTGCCATTGCGAGCCCTGCTCGACGCCCGCCTGCGTCATGAGTATCTGGTGATCCTCGGGATCGTCTTCGTCTTCCTGCACGATCTTCACGACGCCATAAAAATTGCGCACGCGTTCGATGAGGTCGTATTCGGGCTCGATCTCGTTGTAGATCGCGCCGCCCGCCGCGCCGGCGAGAATGATCGCGCCGGCGCCGGCTGCAGCCGGCCGCAGGGATGCCGGCATTCCGGCGTCGCGCGCCATCAGAACGACCCCCAGTAGCCCGATGGCGATCAGCGTCAGCGGATGTTCGAAATAGTCTTTCAGCACGACGGGCGCGATCAGCGCCACGAACACGCCGCCGAGCGCGCCGCCGAAGGAAATCGCAAGATAGAATTTCGGCAGCCGCGCCGGTTCGGGCTGCAACCGCACCATTTCCGCGTGGCAGATCATGCAGCCGAAAAACATCGTCGCGCATTGCAGCGCGAGCTGGATCGTCATGTCCCTGCCGCTGTCGGGCGCCGGCGACCAGATCGCGGCTACGGCAAGAATGAGAAAAATAATTGTGAAGGCCGTGCGATGATAAAGCCGCTGATGCCCGAAGGCGATGACGAAGGTGAGAAGATAAAGGCTGAGCGGCGCGATCCACAGAAACGGAATCACCGCGGACCATTGCGTGATGGCGTTGGTCGTCGCCAGCAAGAGCACAGAGCCGAGCAGCGAATAGACAATCCACAGCGCGAGACGGTCGCCCTCGACGTGGCCGCCCGCGGGTGCTGCCGTCACTGGCGCGCCTTCGCCCTTCTGCTTGATTGCCATCCACGCGCAGAGCGCAAACAGTACGGCATAGACCACGTAAGCCCACGACCACAGAACCGTCTGCTGCTGGCTCGAAAGGTAACGCTCGAAGAGAAAGGGATAGGAAAGCAGGCCGACGAAAGAGCCGAGATTGGACGCCGCAAAGAACCGCGCGGGATGCAGGCCGGGGTCGATACGCGCAAGCCAGCGCGACAGAAGCGGCGATGTCGTCGCCAGCACGATATAGGGAATGCCGACGGAGGCGGCGAGCAAGAGCACGATGCGCCATGTCGGATCGGATGCATCGAGGGGTTTCCAGCCGTCCGATGGCGTGATCGGCAACAGCGCGAGGCTGAGGACGAGAATTGCAACCTGCACCTTGGCTTGCGTCGGCACGCGAAAGGGCAGAGTCACCGCATAGGCGTGGGCATAGCCGGCGAGCAGCGCCACCTGAAAGAACAGCATGCAGACGATCCATGTCGTCGCGCTGCCGCCGAACCACGGCAGGATGAATTTCGCCAGCACCGGCTGCACCTGAAACAAAAGAAAGCCGGCAAGCGCCATCGTGGCGGCAAAAATCGTGGCGACGAACGCTCTCGAAAACATGTTGGTCCTCTAGCCGGCAATCAGAAGGCGCAAGCCGAAGCCGACAAGCACGGCGGCCGTGAATCTGTCGATCCATTTGCGGATGCGCGCGAAGCCCGCACGCGCTGGCGCGCTCGTGAGCATGAAGCTGAAGGCGACGTACCAGATCGCGCCGATCAGCGGCATGCCGATCACGGCCGCCACCTGCAGCGGCGCCGGCAGTGCGAAAGCGCCGGTGGCGGCGAAGATACTCGTGTACCAGGCGATCGCCTTGGGATTGGTGAAGTTCGTCAGGAAGCCCGTAATAAACAGCCGCCGGTTCGACGGCATGGCGCGCACGACGCTCCCGTCTTCCTGCGTCGCCAAAGAGCCGCGGAAAATCTTGACGCCGATCCAGAGCAGATAAAGCCCGCCAACAATACGCAGAGCGATCTCGAATGCCGGGACCGCGCGTATCACCTGACCCACGCCCGCCATGCCAAGGCTCGCCCAGAAAAGCCCGGCGGGAAAGATGCCGGCCGCCAGCAGCAAGGCAGCCTTGCGGCCGTGGCCGGACATGGCCACGACGAGCGCATTGTTCGGACCGGGCGACAACACAGCAAGAATGTGTCCGGCCGCCAGCATGGCCAGGATCGACACATATTCGCTCACGCTGTCTTCCCCCGCGGCGCGCCGATCGGCGGTTCCGACGTCATGTTGGCGAGCACTTCCGCGACATGGCGAATCTCGATGGCGCTGCCCTCGCGCGACAGTTTGCCCGCCATGTTCATCAGGCAGCCGAGATCGCCCGCCAGAAGAACGGACGCGCCAGCGCTTCCGACATTCTTCGTTTTTTCGGTCACGATGGCGTCGGATATCTCGCCGTATTTCACCGCGAACGTACCGCCGAAGCCGCAACAGATATCGCTGTCTTTCATCTCGACGCGTTCGAGCCCCTCAACCGTATCGAGAAGCGCGCGTGGCTGGTTGCGCACGCCCATTTCGCGCAGACCCGAGCAGGAATCGTGATAGGTGACCCGGCGAGGGAACTTCGCCTTGACGCGGTCGACCTTCATGACGTCGGTGAGAAAGCTCACCAGTTCGTGCGTCTTCTCGGCGAAAGCGCGGGCGCGCGCCGACAAGCCGGGATCTTCGGCAAAAAGCTCGGGATAGTGATGCTTGATCATGCCAGCGCAGGAACCGGAGGGCGCAACAACGTAATCGACGCCCGTGAACGCCTGCATGACATTCAGCGCGAGATCGCGGGCGTCGGCCCGGTCGCCGGAATTATAGGCCGGCTGACCGCAGCAGGTTTGCAAGGGCACGACGACTTCGCAGCCAGCGTCTTCCAGCAATTTTGCTGCGGCAAAACCGACCGAGGGCCGGAACAGGTCCACGAGGCAAGTGGCAAACAGGCCAACGCGGGGGCTTTCCGGCGCGCTCAAATGAAGCTCCTGACGATTCCGGGCCAAACCTCGCCCACGGCGGCGGACATTGGCAAAGCGCTGCGGCAGTGGCAAGTTATGGGAGCCTACGAAAAGCAAGAAATTCCGGCAGGAAAACGCTTCATGGAAGACAGGTTCGGGCAGCGGCTCTCGACACCATCCCCGCGGGCCGCCGACGCCTATGTAAAGGGCGTCGATATCCTGCTCACGGCGCGGCCCGGCGCGCTCGCGTATTTCGACGATGCCATTTCCGCCGATCCGAATTTCGCGCTTGGGCATATTGCCAAAGCTCGCGCGCTACAGGCGCAAGGACGAATGAGCGAAGCCCTTCAGGCCGCCGCGGAGGCAATGGCGGCCGCCTCGGGCATTAGCGAGCGTGAAGCTTCGCATATAGAGATTCTAAGCTTTGCCATCGCTGGCGAGGGTTCCCGCGCGCTGGAAGGAACATTTGCGCACATGCGTAAATTTCCGCGCGATGGCGTCGTCCTGTCGCTGGCGATGGGCGTTTACAGCCTTCTTGGATTCAGTGGCGCGGCGGATCATCACCGCCAGCAGTGTGATCTGGTCGACAGGCTTGCGCCGGACTGGGGCGACGACTGGTGGTTTCTTGGCTATCGCGGCTGGGCCCATGTCGAAACTGGAAATGCCGCTTTTGGCGCGCCGTTGATCGAGAAATCGCTGCAATCGTTTCGCAATAACGGCAATGCAGCTCATGCGCGCGCCCACGCTTTCTACGAGCTTGGCGAAACGGAAGCGGGGGAAGCATTTCTCGATGCCTGGCTGCCGGACTATGCAGAGGCCGGCTCGCTCTATCCGCATTTGTCGTGGCATTTGGCGCTGTTTGCACTGCGTAATGGAGATGTGCACAAGGCAGCCGGACTTTTCGACACGCGCTTTCGTCCCGCGCTTGGAAAGCAGCCGCCGTTCTTCACCGTTGTCGACGCCGGCTCGTTCAACTGGCGCAGTCAGCTGAGAGGGATCCTCCGCGAAAAGGCGGATATCGACGAAGCGGCAGCTTACGCACGCCAGCATTTCGTCCAGCCGGGCATCGCGTTTGCAAATGTACACATCGCCTATGCTCTGGCCGCGGCCGGCGATTTCGACAGTCTGGCTAGGCATGTCTCTGCGATGAGCGAATTGGCGCGAAGCGGTCGGCATCCGGCCGATCCGGCTGCAACGCTGATCTGTGAAGGCGTGCAAAGATTTGCGCTCGGCGATTACAGCGGCGCAGCGACGCTCCTTGAGCGGGCGCGGCCAGAACTGCCGCGCATCGGCGGCAGCCATGCCCAGCGCGACGGCGTGCTCGAAACGTTGATCGTGTCGGCGCTGAGGAGCGACCAGCCCGAACTTGCGGAAAAGGTTCTGGCCGAACGCCTCGGCCTGCGCGCCATCTGGGCAGGCGCTACTGCCCGCTGATCGCTTCAATCAATGAGAACATCGGTTTAGCGAAAAGCCGGGTCCACTTTTTCGCCCGATGCTCTGGTCAAATTGCGGCATTGCGCGGAACCTTGGGCTGATGCAACGTCGGCAAAACGCACAGCCTGGGTATGCCATGTCGCTCATCCCCTTTCCCGATCCCGATCCGGCCATCATGGCCCGGCGCGAGGACATCATCGCCGGCCTCGCGGCCATTCTGCCCGCCGATTGCCTCGTCACCAGCGAGGACGAGCGCCGCGCCTTCGAGACCGACGCGCTGACCGCCTACCGGCGGATGCCGCTCGCCGTGGCACTGCCGCGTTCGACGGAAGAAGTTGCAAGCGTGCTGAAATTCTGCAGCACGCAGGGCGTGAAGGTGGTGCCGCGTGGCGCGGGCACTTCGCTCGCGGGCGGCGCGATCCCGCAGGAAGACGCCGTCGTTGTCGCCGTCACCAAGCTCAATCGCATTCTCGATGTCGACTACGCCAACCGCACAGCGCGCGTCGAGGCGGGCGTCACCAATCTCGCCATATCCGACGCCGTGATGCCCGACGGCTTCTTCTATGCGCCGGACCCGTCCTCGCAACTCGCCTGCACCATCGCCGGCAATATCGGCATGAACAGCGGCGGCGCGCATTGCCTCAAATATGGCGTCACGACCAACAACGTGCTTGGCGTGAAGATGGTGCTGATGGACGGCGACATCGTCGAGATCGGCGGCGACGCTTTGGATGCGCCGGGCTACGATCTTCTCGGCCTCATCGTCGGCTCCGAGGGACAACTCGGCATCGTGACCGAGGCGACGGTGCGTATCCTACGCCTCGCGGAAGGCGCGCGGCCCGTTCTTTTTGGATTTTCATCAAGTGAATCCGCGGGGGCCTGCGTCGCCGCCATCATCGGCGCGGGCATCGTCCCTGTCGCCATGGAATTTATGGACAAGCCGGCCATCGCCATCTGCGAAGCCTTTGCGAAAGCCGGCTATCCGCTCGATGTCGAGGCCATGCTGATCATCGAGGTCGAGGGTTCCGAAAGCGAGATGGAAGCGCAACTCGCGCGCATCATCGAGATCGCGCAAAAACATGACGTGCAGGTCGTCAAGGAATCGCGTTCGGCGATGGAAACCGCGCTGATCTGGAAGGGCCGCAAATCAGCCTTCGGCGCAACCGGCCGCGTCGCCGACTACATCTGCATGGACGGCACGGTGCCGACCGGGCAGCTCTCCTATGTCCTGAAAAAGACCGGCGAGATCGTGGAGAGCTACGGCCTGCGCGTCGCCAACGTGTTTCATGCGGGCGATGGCAACATGCATCCGCTCATTCTCTATAACGTCAACGATCCCGCCGAGCAGGCGAAGGCGGAAGCCGCCGGCATGGATATTCTCAAACTCTGTGTTGATGTCGGCGGCTGCCTCACCGGCGAACATGGCGTCGGCATCGAAAAGCGCGACCTCATGCGCCACCAGTTCAGCGAAGAAGAACTGGGCCAGCAGATGCGCGTGCGCGCCGTCTTCGATCGCGCATGGTTGCTCAACCCGGCAAAGGTCTTTCCGCTCGACGGGAGGGTTGCGGCGTGAGTCTGCTCGTTCCGGCGTCGGAAGAAGATGCCGTCGCCATCGTCAAGGATGCTGTTGCGCGCCATCAGCCGCTCGCGATCGAAGGCGGCGGCACGCGGGCGGGACTGGGCCGTCCGATGCAGACGGCGGCGACATTGTCCACGCGCAATCTCAACGGCATCGTTTTCTACGAGCCCGCCGAAATGGTCATTCGCGCGAAAGCGGGAACGCCGGTCGCAGAGATCGAAGCTGCGTTGGCGGAGAAGGGGCAGGTGTTGCCCTTCGAACCGATGGATCATCGCAGCGTGCTTGGCGCCGAAGGCGAGCCGACCATCGGCGCTGTTGCCGCCTGCAACATTTCCGGTCCGCGCCGTATCCGCAATGGCGCGGCGCGCGACAGTCTCATCGGCGTTCGCTTCATTAACGGGAAAGGTGAAATCATCAACAGCGGCGGCCGCGTGATGAAGAACGTCACGGGCCTCGATCTCGTCAAGCTGCAATGCGGCGCTTACGGCACGCTGGGAGTCCTGACCGAAGTTACATTCAAGGTGATCCCCGCAACGGAAAGTTCCGGCGCATTGGTCATCGACGGGCTGGACGACGAGAAAGCCGTCGCGGCAATGTCCGCCGCGCTCGGCTCGCCGTTCGAAGTGAGCGGCGCAGCGCATGTTCCCGGCGAAAGGCCGCGCACATTTCTGCGCATCGAGCATTTCGCGCCTTCGGTCAACTATCGCCTCGGCGAACTCGAAAAGCTGTTGAAGCCATTCGGGCCGATGTCGCGGCTCGGCCATGACGAAACAGGCGCCATCTGGCGCGACATCCGCGACGCCAAAGCCTTTGCAGCCAGCGATAACCAGGCGCTCTGGCGGATTTCCATAGCGCCGTCGCGCGCGCCATCGCTCATGCGCAAAATTGCGCAACAGGCGTCTGTGGCGCGTTACATGTTCGATTGGGGCGGTGGCCTGATCTGGCTTGCCGTCCCGTCGCAAAAAGACGCGGGCGCGCAAATGATCCGCGCGGCGCTCGCAGGAACAGGCGGATATGCCACCCTCGTGCGTGCGCCCGACGATATCCGAAACGCCGTCGATGTCTTCCAGCCGCAGGCCGATGCGCTGATGAAGATATCGCGCGGCATCAAGGCGAGCATCGATCCCAAGGGCATTTTCAATCCGGGCCGCATGTATGCGGGAAATTGACATGACCGCGAAGAGTTTGCCCCGACGATTGCAATACGAAGCGTGGGGAAATGCTTCGAGGTCGGAATTCTGGTGCGGACGCGTCGAATGGCGGACGCCCTCGGTCACGACCGATGCGAATGGAGAAGCTATGTACCTTCTCGTGTCGTTCGAAGCGGGAAGCCATGCCGAGGCTATGCAGAAATACTACGATTTTCAGGGCTGGGGACACTACGAGCCGCAGCCTTGGGACGACGATGTCTAAACCCCGCAGAACTGGTGAAGGCGAGACGTGCACGAAGCAGCGGCTAAAATGCCAAATAACCATATGTCGTTGTCCGCAACGTCGCTCGTCGTTATGGCTATTGTGCTTGCGGGCGCAATTGCGCTTTATCTCATGGGCCGCCCGCTCATCTGCACCTGCGGTTACGTGAAATTCTGGGAGGCGCAGGTCTTCAGCGCCGGCAATTCGCAGCACATCACGGACTGGTACACCATTACGCATATCAGTCACGGCCTCCTGTTTTACTTTTTGCTCTGGCTCGGCTGCAAGCTGACGGGACGCAGCTTCAACGTCGCGGCGATGTTCATTACGGCAGTCGCCATCGAGACGGCATGGGAAGTTCTCGAAAACACCAATTTCATCATCGACCGCTATCGCGACGCGACGCCCGCCTTCGGCTATTATGGCGACAGCGTCCTGAACTCGGTTTCGGATATTGCCGCCATGGCCTTCGGCTTCATGCTTGCGGCGAAGCTTCCGGTCTGGCTGACAATTCTGATTGCCGCCGTCATGGAAATTGGATTGACGCTGGTCATTCGCGACAATCTCGCGCTCAATATCGTCATGCTGCTTTATCCCTTCGAAGCGATCAGGGACTGGCAGCAGGCCATCGTGAAGTAAGAGCACTACGATATGCAAACCAATTTCTCGCTTGTGCAACTGGCCGAACCGCAAATGGCGGCGTCGGAGAAAATCCTGCGCACCTGCGTGCATTGCGGCTTCTGCACGGCGACCTGTCCGACCTATCTGCTGCTGGGCGACGAACTCGATTCCCCGCGCGGGCGCATCTATCTCATCAAGGATATGCTGGAGAACGGCAAGCCCGCGACGGAGCAGGTTGTGCGACATGTCGACCGTTGCCTCTCCTGCCTGTCGTGCATGACGACATGCCCGTCCGGCGTGCACTACATGCACCTCGTCGATCACGCCCGCGCCTATATCGAGGAGACCTACAAACGCCCGCTGACGGACAGGCTGTTGCGAAACATTCTCGCCAAAGTGCTGCCGAACAGAGGCCTGTTTCGTCTTGCGTTGATAGCCGCATGGTTCGGCAAGCCCCTGCGTCCCTTGCTGGCGAAGGTTCCCGTTGTCGGTTCACGTCTTGCAGCAATGGTTGCTCTCGCGCCGTCGCATGCGCCCCTGCGCCAGGCACAAGGCGTAGCTTCACCCGCGACGAAATCGGTGCGCCGAGTCATCGTCATGGAAGGCTGCGCGCAGCCTGTGTTGCAACCCTCGATCAACGCTGCGGCAAGGCGCGTGCTGGCGCGCGCCGGAATTGAAAGAATCGACGTTCGCGGCGAAGGCTGTTGTGGCGCGCTAGTTCATCACATGGGCCGCGAGCACGACGCGCACGCCTATGCGAAGCGCAACATCGACGCCTGGATAGCCGAGATGGACGGGCGGGGGCTGGAGGCCATTCTCATCACGGCGTCGGGTTGCGGCACCACCGTGAAGGATTACGGTTACATGTTCCGCAACGACCCGGCCTATGCGCAAAAAGCCGCGCGCGTTTCGGCTGTTGCGAAAGACATCAGCGAATTTGTGACATCGCTCGATCTGCCTGCAGCGCAGCAACGCAGGGCGCTCAAGGTCGCCTATCACTCCGCCTGTTCGATGCAGCACGGCCAGCAGATTCGCGACGAGCCCAAACGCATGCTGCGCCATGCCGGATATAACGTGGTGGATGTTCCCGAAGGCCATATCTGCTGTGGTTCGGCCGGCGTTTATAACATACTGCAGCCCGAGATCGCCGGACGCTTGCGCGCGCGCAAGGTCGCCAACATCGAGCGCATGAAGCCCGATGTGATCGCGACGGGCAATATCGGCTGCATCACGCAGATATCGGGCGGCACGGAAATTCCCATCGCGCATTCCATAGAACTCGTGGATTGGGCGCAGGGCGGCCCGGTGCCACCGTCGCTTGCGCACTCTGGATTCGCACGCTGATTTGTGGCGTTATGCGGCCGCAATCGGGAATGCAAAGCGGCGGACGCGACATGGCGAGGAAGCAGGCGAATAAGAAACGCACGCCGAAGAAGAGTGCGCGCAAATCGGACGTGAAGAAGATTGCCGCAAAAAAGAAAGCACGCGGCAAACCGGCAGCGAAAAAACGCGCGGCCAAAAAAGCTGCGCGAAAGGCGTCAGCAGCAACGCGCGTCACGGCCGGAAAGGCGTCGAAGGCAATCGCGAAAAAGCCGGCCGCCAAGAAAGCCGCCACCAAGAAGAAATCCGCCGCGAAAAAATCGGCGTCCAAGGGACGCTCGATTGTTCCTGCGCCGAAGCCGCCTGGATCTCCCCTCAAGCGAGAAACCGTTCCGCAAGGCAAGACGGCGCGCAGCCGCCTCGCCCGCAAGCGCGCGCTCGCCGGCAAACTTCCGCCGTCGCGCAAGATGGCCCTGCGCACCTCGCTCGCGCGGCGGCCTCCCCAGGCAGCGCGCAAACGCGCCGAGCCGGCGCCCCTGCCTTTCGAACCCGCCGGCCTCGGCTATCGCCAGGCGGCGCGTCACGACTGGCCGGCGATCCGCCGTATCCTCGTCGAGGCCTTTGGGCGCACCGACGAGAGCGATCTCGTCGAAGCCCTGCGCGCCAGCCGCGATATCCTGGCCGAATTTGTTGCCGAACATGCCGGTCGCACGGTCGCCTATCTCGGCTTCTGCGCGCTGAATGCGAGCATCGACGGGCGTGCGTTTCGGGCCGCCGGTCTCGCCCCGCTGGCCGTCGCCGGCGAGGTCGAGGGTCATGGCGTAGGCACGCGACTCACGGTGTACGGGCTGGAGAACGTCCGGGGCCTCGGTCACGATGCGGTTTTCGTGCTCGGCGATCCCGGCTTCTACGGCCGCTTCGGCTTCTCCGCCCGCCAGGCAACAAAGTTCGATTCGCCCTGGCCGGGACCGCACTATCAGGCGCTCGAATTCGAACCTGGCGCACTGCGCGGCGAAGCGGGCGTAACTCACTGGCCGGAGGCGTTTTCCCTGATTTGAAGGTCAAGTTTCGGCATTTTGCGGCCCGCGACCAGAATTTTCGGGCATGCTGGCCCTCCTCGTATGTGACAAATCCGCAACAATACCTGACATCTTATTTCGCGCCTGCAAAACTGCCTAAAAATGCAGCAGTTGCCCAAGTCTTTTTCTTGTCCATTTTCACCGTGATCGGCACTTTGGCGAGGACACCCGGGAAACGGGGCTGATCTGGAGTCGGACAATGAAAAAAGTACAAGTTTGGGGCGCGGTTCTCGCCGCGATGGTATGCGGTGCGGCCAACGCCGCCGATCTTGGCGCGCCTGCGCCGGCAGCGCCCGCTCCGGCGGCTGTCGGCCCGTGGGATTTCGCCATCGGCGCGGCGATCACGAGCAACTATCTCTTCCGTGGCATCAGCCAGTCGAACAACGCCCCGAGCGTCAGCGCGAACGCCGAAATCCGCTACAACATCAACCCGACGTTCCAGCTGTATCTCGGCGCCGCCGGCGCCAGCATCAAGCTGACGAACGTCGATGCGAGCCCCTCGCTCGAACTCGACATCTTCGGCGGTTTGCGCGCCTCCGTCGGCGACTTTAGCGCCGATTTCGGCGCGATCGCCTACACCTATCACGGCCTCGGCCCGCGCCTGCTCTTCCCGCCGATCTTCCCGACCAACCCCACCTTCTTCGAGGGCTATGTCAAGCTCGGCTACAAGGTCAACGACTGGTTGAACATCGGCGCCAACGCCTTCTATACGCCGAGCTTCCTCGACACCGGCGCGGAAGCCGCCTACATCGCCGCGACTGCCAAGATCACGCTGCCGCACAACTTCGCCGTGTCCGGCGAATTCGGCCGCCAGATCTTCATGGGCCGCAACGACCTCGCGCACTTCCTGATCAAGCAGCCCAGCTACAACTACTGGAACGCTGGTCTGTCCTACACCTACAAGTTCGCGACCCTCGATCTGCGCTATCACGGCACGGACCTGAGCAAGTTCAACTGCAACCTGATCACCGGCCCGACCAACGTCGCTTTGGCGCCGAGCTCCAAATACTGCGGCTCGACCTTCGTGGGCACGCTGTCCTTCGCGCTGGAAGGCAAGGACATCAAGTAAGCGCTCTTTTCCAGAGTCTTAAGTTCCCGAGAGGGCGTTCGCCAGCAGGCGGACGCCCTTTTTCTTTGCTTTTCAGGCCCTAAGTCGTCTCCCGCGCGCGATGTGCGAAAAATCACGGGTTTTCCCCACTTCCCCCGGGCATAAAGAGTTCCCATATTCGCAACGCGGAATTTCTCCGCATCCAGAGGGAGACTTTTATGACCCCCGAAGAACGCCAGTTGCTCGGAGGCCTGTTCGACCGCATCCGCGACGCCGCGCAGGGACAACAGCGCGACGTGGAAGCGGAAGCTTTCATCAACAACGCCATCAAGGCGCAGCCCTACGCCCCCTATTTGCTCGCACAGACCGTCATCGTTCAGGAAGAAACGATGAAGGGCGCG
The DNA here is from genome assembly GCA_903847605.1 of uncultured Hyphomicrobiales bacterium. Classification (GTDB taxonomy): domain Bacteria; phylum Pseudomonadota; class Alphaproteobacteria; order Rhizobiales; family Beijerinckiaceae; genus Terripilifer. The sequence goes on from CAINED010000038.1 coordinate 25,764, forward strand.
GTGGAGAAGATCGAGGAGCTGGAAGCCAAGGTTCGCGAACTCGAGGCGCGCAGCGCGGCTCCGACCCAGCAGCCCCAGCAGGACGGCGGATTTCTCGGCGGGATCGGCCGCTCGATGTTCGGCGGCGGCGAGCCACCGCGTCCCGCGCCCGGCCCGGGCGCTCCCGCAGCCGGCATGGGCGGAATGGGGATGGGCATGGCCGCTGGCCGCAGCAGTGGCGTCCCCTCGACATCCGGGATTTCCGTTCCGCCCCCTCCGGGTGGGCAGGGGATGGCTCCCGGCATGGGTGCAGGGCCTATGGGTGGTCAGCAGCCCGGACCCTGGCAGCAGCCGCAGCAGCAGGGTGGCGGTTCGTCGTTCCTGAAGGGCGCGCTTGGCGCGGCGGCTGGTGTCGCCGGCGGCATGCTTCTCGCCAATGCCGTGAGCGGCATGTTCCGTGGCGACAGCGCCTCGGCGGCCGGTTCGGGCTTCGGTCAGAAGTCGGGCGGCGGCGAGAATGTCGCCTCGTCCATGGACAAGGGCAGCCCTTGGGGCGAGTCCAAGGGCGGTTCGTCCGGCGATGACTGGGACAACAGCGGCAAGACCAGCGGCGACGACTGGGGCTCGAGCCGGGGCAGTTCCGGCGGCGGCGATAACTGGGACAATTCTTCCAGCGTCAGCGGCGACGACTGGGATACATCGGGCTCCAGCGGCGACGATTTTGGCGGCGGCGACGAGTAATCGTCTCTTTCAGTAAGGTCAGAACGAAAGAAAGCCGTCATGTGTCGCCACATGACGGCTTTCCCTCCTGTCCGCTCGTTTGACGAGCACCCCGACCGGGCCAGCGGCCGGGTATCCGGAAAAATTACATCACCACCACTTTCGAGCCGACGCGAACGCGGTTGTAGAGATCGACCACGTCGTCGTTCATCATGCGGATGCAGCCTGAAGAGACGTTCTGCCCGATCGTGTGCGGCTCGTTGGTGCCGTGGATGCGGTAGAGCGAAGACCCCAGATAAAGCGCACGCGCGCCAAGGGGATTTTCGGGACCGCCGCGCATGAAGGTCGGCAGGTCCGGGCGGCGTTTCAGCATTTCCGCCGGCGGACGCCAGTCCGGCCATTCCGCCTTGCGGGTCACGCTCTTCACGCCTGCCCATTCGAAACCGGGACGGCCGACGCCGATGCCGTAGCGGATGGCGCGGCCGGGCGCGGTCACGAGATAGAGGTATCGGTTGGGCGTATCGACGACGATCGTGCCGGGCGCATGCTTGCCGCTATAGGCGACGTCCTGACGCATGAACTGCGGATCGATGGCGCGTCGCGCGACCGGCTCGGCAGGCGGCAGGGCGGCGTAAACAGCGCCCTGACGGGGCTCGCGAACCTGCACGACCGGAGCCGTCTGCGGCGCTGCTGCGCGATAGACCGTCGCTGCTTCGGGCGGCCGATTGTACATGACGCCGCGTGCCGTCGACTGCGGCGTTCCGCCGGTCATCAGCAATTCGATGAAGCCGCCGCCATATTGGCCGCCTGACGAACGTGCGCCCGGCGTGAAATGCGTCTGCGGGCGCGCGGGGGCCATCACGACGCGCTGTTGCTGGCGCGGCTGCGCCATCTGCTGCGCCTGCGGCGTCTCGGGGCCGATGCCCGGAATGACCATGGGGTTTGCGCCCGCGGCCTCGCTCCCGGCCGCCGACAGACATACGCCTGCGAATGCAACGCAGGAAATCAACACGCCACTCTTCATCGCAGTCCCGCTCCTTGGACCTTGGATGCACGTTCCGGGCTCCAGTTCCGGAACCTCCGTTCGATGCAGCAACTCCGCTCCAGAAGTTTTCGCATCGTTCGGACAAGTTCATGGTAGCGCAAACTGCGGCGATGTAGAGCGCAAACAGGATTGATGCTTAGTTAGATATTAAATGCGCAATTGAATTGATTAATTCAGCGGATGTTAGGGTTATCGCTTTGCGAAGCGACAGGGTTAACGATTGGTGCGCCGTTTTTATCTGCGCATCGCTTTCAGCAGCGCCGTGCGCAATTCGGCAATGTTGAAGGCGAGCGCGACGCCGCCGAAGACCGCGCCGCCGAGCAGGACTTGCGCGATGCAGGTGACGATGCCTGGCGTCCAGTTGCGAAGCGGATAGACGGCTGCCGTCATCAATGCCGTGGCGAGGACCGTGAGCAAGAGATCGCGCGCACGCGGCCAGCGTGCGCCGCCAGCAATTGCAAATCCTGTGAGAACCAGCAACGCGCTGGCGAATGCGCATGTCTGTGCGATGGCAAAGCGCGCAGCGTCGCCCGACTTCGGTAAAAGCAAGACCAGCAGGAGGTTCACGCCAAAGCCTATGATTGCGGCTGCGATCAGCGCCGCCGTCTTCTTGCCGATCTGGAAGAATGCGTTGATCGCGAAATTCATGAAGCCGAAGCACAAAAGGCCCGGCAATAACAAAGTCAGATAGTGGCCGAATGGTCCGCGAAAGGCATGGGGAACAACGAGCGCCTCGATCGACGGCAGGATCAGCCATAGGCCCGCTGCGGCAGGCAGCAGAATCGCGAAGACCGTCGCCATGTTATGCGCGACCTGCTCGTGCGCTTTTTCGCTGCCGTGCGTTTCCTCAGCGCGCACGGCGATCTGAAACAGCAGAACATCGAGCGCCGAACCGACAGCGGCGATCAGCCGCGTGCCGATGTCGTAGGCAAGAGAGAATTGCCCGGTTTCGGCAAAACCGTAGTGGGAAGAAATCATCGCGCGGTTGGCGAGAGGGATCGACAGGTAAAGCACATTCGCCGCGACGATCGGCACGCTGTAGCGCGCATATTCGTATGCGAGCGGAACACTCGCGAGTCTGGCATGCGCATTCTCGTCATGCAGCGCCCGACGCGCGAGCAGCACCGAACTCGCCATGCTGATGCAGGCGCCTGCCAGCGTCATCGCGGCGGAGCGGAAGAAGAAAGCGCCGCCGACCGTCAGCACCAGCGCCGCGATATTCTTGGTGATGACGAGCCGTCCATAGAGTCCATCGTCGAAACGCGCGCGCACCAGCGCCGTATGATAGTCGAACAGACCATTGGCGATGGCTGCGAAGAAGGCGAGCGCGACCAGCATCGGCGACAGCGTGAAATCGAGCCCCGCCAGAATGAAGATCACCGAAGCAGCAGCGAGCGCGACACTGATCGCCGCGAATGCAACATCCAATGTCGCGCGCAGTTCCGGCCGTTCGGCGCGGCTGCGTTCCGAATAGAACCGGATCGCCGCCAGCCGGATCCATTCGAAAGCGACGGTCTGCGCGACCATCCCGACCGCGAGCGCAAGGGCGAAGCGCCCGAACTGATCCGGCCCGAGAAAAAGCGCGACCAGAAGGCCGATGGCGAAATTGAACAGGGTGTTGACGAGAAAGGCAGCGAGAACCTTCATGCCCGCCTGCCTTTCCCTGCGATACCGCGAGCAGAGCAGGCGCGCTGCGCGAGGCGCACCCTTCCCTGCAAACGAATCGCTGAAAATCGCATGCAAAGGGAATAATGCGCTTCGCGCTGGCTGGGTAGGCCGTGCCCGGATGCGACGCTGCGGGCCTTGCAGCCCGAACCCGGAAACGCCAATGTCCCGGCAAAATGTTCGACGGGCGGAAGCAGCGGGAACGGCCATGGCTGGGTATTTCGGCGACAACAAATTCAAGCTCGGTCTCTTCGGCCTCAATTGCAGCGGCGGATGCACCCTCAGCGCCGCGCCGGAGGCCTGGCAGGCCAACTGGCCCGACATCGTCAAGGTCGCGCAAATGGGCGACGAGGCCGGCATCGAATTCATGTTGCCCATCGCGCGCTGGCGCGGCCTCGGCAAGTCATGGGTCTGGGAAAAATCCTTCGAGACGTTCACGCAGGCCGCGGCGCTCGGCGCCCTGACGAAGCGCATCGGCGTTTTCGTCACGGCCCATGTGCCGCTGGTTGCGCCCGTTGTGGCCGCCAAGGCCATCGCGACCATCGATCATGTCACCAATGGCCGCGCGGGACTTAACATCGTCTGCGGCTGGAACACCGACGAATTCAAGATGCACGGCGCATCGCTCGACGGGGAGCGCCGTTACGATCAGGGCCTCGAATGGTACAAGATCTTCATGAAGCTGCTGAGCGGCGAGGCGTTCGATTGGAACGGCGAATTCTATCATCTCGAGAATCTCGTCACCAATCCCTTGCCGATCCAGAAGCGCCCGCCTGTGATGTCGGCGGGTTCCTCATCGAGCGGACAGGAATTTGCGGCCGAGGCCGCCGACATCATGTTCACGACGATGCATTCCTATGAGCAGACCGGCGACACGATCAATCGGCTCAAGGCTCTTGCTGCGCAGCACAACCGTTCGCCCGACATATACGTGCAGTCGCTTTATGTCTGCCGCCCGACACGCAAGGAAGCTGAGGATTACTACTACTATTTCGCCGAGGAACATGCCGATCCCGAAGCGCTCGCCTATTTCAAGCGGCAGAAATCGGCGACGCTGGCGCAGCGCACCCGCGAGGGCTCAAGCGCCGCCGATGTCGCGACCATCACGCGCATGCGCGCGGAAGGCGAACGCTACGCCGGCAATTTTCCCGGCATGAATCCGATCATCGGCACGCCGGACGATGTCGTCGAGGAGATGAAGAAAATGTCGGCGCTCGGCCTTGCCGGCGGCGCGCTGGTCTTCCTGAATTACCTGAATGAACTGCCGTATTTCGTGCAGGAAGTGCTGCCGCGCATGGAGCGCGCGGGATTGCGCCGTAAAGTGTAGGTTTTCGCCTGCACCCGGAACGCACGATGCCTAAAGAACAGAAACGCCTTCAGAACTGGGCTCTTGCCGCCGTGCTACTTGCGGCTGGGGCGTGGTTTCTGCACAAGCCGTTCGTCTCGGTTCTATGGCTCGTCGATACGGGAGAACTCCCAGCCTTCACCCTGAAACGAGCCCAGTTTTATGTCTGGTTCGAGACTTTCGTGCCGCCATGGTCGATCGAGGGCTGCAAAAGCTGGCTCGGCTACGCGCTGTTTGCGATTTTCGGCCTGATCTTGTGGACGTTCGCTTTCGGCGTCCTCACGGAAGCAGCCATAGTCACGCGGGCGCTCCAGATTCTGCATTATAGCATTTACGCCCTGTTTGCAGTCGTTGCCGTGCTTGTGCTGTTCGAAGCGCGCATCCTCTGACATCGCCGGAAACCGTTCACCCTTTTGCCTAAAATGCTTCGCATCTGCGCCACCGGCTTGATACAAGCAGGCGCAATCAGGGATTTAGGCGAA
>CAINED010000039.1 GCA_903847605.1 uncultured Hyphomicrobiales bacterium
CGCCGGCATCGTTTCCATTCAGCAACGGGCCGATACGATCGCCGATGCGATGTCGGACATCGAAATTGTCGCGCTCGCAGTGGCTTCGGAGATCAACGTATCGGCAGCGGCGCGCGTGCCCGGCCACAGCCACGTTCTGGAGAAGGAATTGCCGGGACGTGTCGTCGCGCGCGGACGCCAGGTCGCAATCAGCGACAAGGATGGACGCATAATCGGCATGTTGCCGGTGCGACAGCTGCCCGAGCAGGATCTCGCTTCGCTGTTGGGACCAGGACAAATTCTCACGACCTTCGGCGAAAAGGCAGGCGCCATGCGCCTGACGCTTCCGGACGGACGCGAGGCCATCGCCGCAGTGCGCAATCTGCGCGAGCCTCTCGGACAAGTCGCCGTCGTTCAGCCGATGGATGCTGTTCTGGCGGAATGGAGCGGCCAGACATGGCGGCTTGCCATCATGATCGGATTTGCCGTTGTGCTGATGGGCGGCATCGCCACGGCTTATCTCTGGCAGGCCGGGCGCGCGCGCGATGCGGCCAATCAGTGCGATCGCATCGGACAGCGCATGGACAGCGCGCTCTCTCATGGCAAATGCGGCTTGTGGGAATGGGATATTGCGCGCGGGCGTCTGCACTTTTCACAGTCCATGTACGACATGCTGGGCTTGCCGGTGCGTCAGGAAGCGCTGTCGATCGGCGATGTGAACGCCTTGCTGCATCCGCAGGACGGCGATCTCAATGCTATGGCGGCTATGTTGCTCGCCAATCAGCTGGATGTGGTCGATCACCTCTTTCGCATCCGCAACGCCGCCGGCGACTGGATGTGGATACATGCGCGCGCCGAACTCGATTCGACACGCACTTCCGGGCCCTATCTCATGGGCATCGCGCTCGACATCACCGAACAAAAACTTCTCGAGGAACAGACCAGAACCGCGGACGCGCGCCTCGCGGCCGCCATCGACACGATTTCCGAGGCTTTCGTGCTTTGGGATTGCGAGAACCGTCTTGTCGTCTGCAATTCGAAGTTTCTCAACTTTCTTTCGCTTCCGGTCGAAGCCGACTACAAGGGCATGCACTACGATAGCGTGATGGATCGAGCCGTGCTGCCGCAGGTCGAAACCGAAGTCGCCGTGAAGGATCGGCCCAATTCGAAAGACCGGAATTATACGGCCCAGCTCAGCGACGGACGGTGGTTGCAAATCAACGAACGACGAACAGCCGACGGCGGCTATGTTTCCGTCGGCACAGACATCACTACGCTCAAACGGCATGAAGAAAAGCTGATGGACTCCGAGCGGCGTCTCATCGGAACCATCGCCGATCTTCGACGCTCCCGCCAGACGCTCGAAGTCCAGGCGCGCCAGCTCGCGGAGCTGGCCGAACTCTATCTTGAACAGAAAGCGGAAGCCGAGCTCGCGAGCCAGGCGAAATCGGCGTTTTTGGGCAATATGAGCCACGAATTGCGTACGCCGCTCAACGCCATCATCGGCTTCTCGGAAGTGATGGAGCGCCAGACTTTCGGCGCGCTCGGTTCGGAAAAATACGTCGATTACACCACGCACATCAGGGAATGTGGCGAACATCTGCTCGGCATCATCGGCGATGTCCTGGAAATGTCGACACTCGAAGCCGGAAAGGTCGACCTCTTTCACACGCAGTTCGATCTCGGCGACGCCATACGCGCCAGCGTAAAAAAGATCGAAGCGAGCGTTCTCGAAAAGCAGATCAAACTCACTGTCGAACCCCACGCTCTCGTCAGCGTTTGCGCCGACCGTGTCGCCATCGAAAAGGTTCTTGTGAAACTCTTGCGTAATGCCGCCAAATTCACGCCGGAACAGGGACGCGTCGGCATTCGGATCGAAGACACGTCAACTGCCGTGAATATCTATGTCGAAGACAGCGGACCCGGCATCGATGCCGATTATCTCGATCGCCTCGGCAAGCCCTTCGAACAAATCAATTCACCGCTGCAGAATGGGTTGAAAGGGTCGGGCCTCGGTCTCGCTATCGCGCGTTCCATCACGGAACTTCATGGCGGAAAACTTCATATCTCCTCGTCCATCGGCATGGGAACAACAGTGTGCATATCCCTCCCGGCGCGGCCGAAAATCTCAGGCAATACGGATTCGCAAAAAGAAGCCGGACACAAAGCAGCTTGACGCCCGCACTACTTATTTCGAAACGCCGAGAATTTCATTGAATATCTTGCGCACATCCTTGCGCATACTGTCGAGTTCGGGCGCCACCTGCCGGAAATCCGGCAGATTCACGACAGCGGCGATCCGGCGCATCACGCCCTTGGCCGATGTCGCCGGATCGAAGTCGCCAGAGGTCGAGAGGCGGATGATTTGCATGACAGCGGCATAGGCATCGTACGCGGCCATCAGTATTTCTGATTGGGATGGCGCAAGAAAGCCATGTTCCGCGGCCGTGCGGTAAACGTCCGCAGGAGACGTAAACACAAGCGAAGCCAGATCTTCGCATTGTCCGCCATGGCGCAGTATCAGGAATTGAATCAAAAATTCGAGATCGATGATCCCTCCGGCCGCAAGCTTCAAATCCCAGGGATTTTCTTCGCCCTTTTCCTGCGCGATCAGTTTGCGCATCGTCGAAACATCTATTGCGAGGGTGGCCTCGTCGCGCTGCCGGCAAATGATTTCCGAAATCGTGCTTTCTACATCGCGCTTGAGACTTTCATCGCCGGCCACGGCGCGTGCGCGGGTCAGCGCCATGTGCTCCCAGGTCTCGGCTTCACTCTGCTGGTAATCGCGGAAACCTTGCAACCGTGTCGCAACCGGCCCCTGCCGGCCTGACGGACGAAGACGCATATCGACTTCATATAATCCACCGCGGCGCGTCGAAACCGTGAGCGCAGAGATCAGTCTTTGCGTCACGCGCGCATAATATTGGGAGGCATGCAGGGATCGGCGGCCGTGGGATTCGGGCGTCTTTTCGTCGAAATCATAGAGAATGACGAGATCGAGATCGGACGACGCCGTCATTTCGCGCGAGCCAAGCTTGCCGAGTCCAAACACGGCGCAGCGTCCTCCCGGTATATCACCGTGATCGGCGCGGAAATCGCGCAGGACAATTTTCAGGCACGAATCGACGATGGCTGTCGCAAGATCTGAATAGGCGTGGCCGGCGCCCCGTGGCGTAAGACTTCCAGACAACAGGCGTACGCCGACGAGGAATGACTCTTCCTGATAAATGTCCCTGACGCTATCGAGAAAGTCTTCCATCGAGGGTTGCATGTCGATGAGACGGGACAGGCGCTGACGGCCGTTGCTGCCTTGCGACGCGGGATCCCAGAGCGCCGGATCGATGGCGGCATCGAGAACATGCGGGCGGCGCGCGATGACTTCGGCAAGACGTGGCGCGCCACCCAAAATGTCGCCGAACAATTCGCGCATCGTCTTGTTCGACTTGAGAATGGAAAAGAGTTCTATGGCTGCCGGCATTTTGCCTAGCGCCGAATCGAAGGCCGCCAGCGCCGTATCGGGATCGCCGCTGCCGGAAAAAGCTTCAATGAGCGCGGGCACAAGTTCGGTGAGAACTTCTCTTGCGCGGGGGCTCTGCACGGCGGCGCGCCGGCCGAAGTGCCAGCCGCGCACTGTTTCAATAGCTTTAGGCGGATCTAGAAAGCCCATCTTGCGCAGGGTTTCGACGGTTTCCGGATCGTCCGTCGTGCCAGTGAAGACAAGACTGCCGGTCGATGTGTCGAGTCCCGGCGCATGTTCGAACAGCCGGCTATAATGATGTTCGACGGCCTTCAAATTATCGGTCAGCGCCTTCGCAAAGGCCTTTGTGCCGGTGAAACCGCAGAATTTCGAGAAGGCTTCGAGGGCATCCGCATCTGAGGGCAGGCGCTGCGTCTGCTCGTCATGCGTCATCTGCAATCTGTGTTCGACGCTGCGCAAGAATTTATAGCTCGCGGAGAGATCGGCGACGGCGTCTTCGCCGACCCAACCATCCCGGTTCAACTCGGCGAGCATGTCGAGCGTTCGCGCGCCACGCAGTTGCGGCCTGCGTCCTCCGAACACGAGCTGTTGCGTCTGCACGAAGAACTCGACTTCGCGAATGCCGCCACGTCCCAGTTTCACGTCATGCCCGGCTACCGCGATGTCGGCATGACCGCGCACGGCGTGTATTTGCCGTTTCATCGCGTGAATATCGGCGATCGCGGCATAGTCGAAATATCTGCGCCAGATGAAAGGCGCGAGATCCCGGATGAATTCTTCGCCAATCGCAATGTCGCCAGCGATCGGACGCGCCTTGATGAAGGCGGCGCGTTCCCAGTTCTGGCCGAGGGACTCGTAATAATCGAAAGCGGCAGGCAAGGAGATTGCGACCGACGTCGAACCGGGATCTGGCCGCAACCGCAAATCGACGCGCAAGACGTAGCCATCGCCGGTGCGTTCCTGCAGAATCTTGACGAGGGAGCGCGTCATGCGCACGAAAATCTGCCCGGGTTCGGCGCCATCAGGCAGCGCCTTCGATTCCGGATCGAAGAAAACGACGAGATCAACGTCGCTCGAATAGTTTAACTCGCGCGAACCGTGCTTGCCGAGCGCGAGAATGACGACGCCGCTTCCCTTCTCGGGATCGCTCATGTTTTCCAGGTTGAGCTTGCCTGCGTGCGAGGCTTCGCGCAGCAGAAAGGCCAGCGCCGACGATACGGCGCAATCGGCCATCGCCGTGATGTTCTGCGTGACAGTGACCACATCCCAAACGCCGCCGAGATCGGCCAAAGCAATCAGGAGATGCGCGCGGCGCTTCATCTGCCGCAAGGCGGTCATGACTTCGGCTTCCGATTTCGCCGCGTCGCAGGCAGCGCGTCCCTCCGACAAAAAGCGCGCGAAGGCATCCTCCGGCGCTTGCCCGAACATCGCGAAGGCTTCGGCGGGAGCCTGCCTGACAAGACCGAGAAGATAGGCAGAGTGTGTCGCGATGGCCGCAAGAAAGTCGACGCAGACTTTTTCCGGCAGTCGTGCGCTCTCGACTTTTGCAAGGTCGGCGAGGTCGCGCGCCTTTTCGGTCAGGCTGCGCTTATCGAGCGGACGTATCTGCGGCTTTAGTCTCTGCGCGAGGGTTTTCATCTGCGCTGCCTGTTGCCGGTCTGCCATCCCTGACTTGCCTTGTCGCTTCGCTCTCGGCCCTCGCGGGCAATGCAAAAACCACCCGCAGACCCGGCGCATTATCCTCAAGTCTCAATTCGCCACCATGCAGTCTTGCGACCGCTGCTGCAAGCGAGAGGCCGAGCCCGGAGCCTGCGCGCGTGCGCGATCCCTCGAGCCGCACAAAGCGATCGATCACCCGGCTACGATCCGCTTCGGCTATGCCGGGGCCATGATCTGCGACAATGATTTCGGCGTGAGCGCCGTTGCGGCGCGTAGCGACGGTGACGATCTCCCGGGCGCGGCTCTTCGCGTCCCGGTCTGCACCGGCGAGAAGCGGCAAAGGCGCGCCGTATTTGATCGCATTGTCGACGAGATTGGCGATCGCCTGACCCAGCAATTCACGATTGCCGAGAACGGTCAGCGGCGCATCTGCGTCGCACTCAAGCCGCAGTCCCGCTTCTTCCGCAGCGGGTTCATAGAGTTCACCCACGTCGCGCGCGATGCACGATATATCGAATTCAGCCATCGCCTCGGTGGCGCTGCCGGCCTCGGCGCGAGCGATCAGCAGCAGCGCATTGAAGATACGGATGAGTTGATCGGATTCCTCGATCACATGTTCCAGAGCCGTTCGATAATCGTCCCTGCTGCTGGCGCTGCGAAGCGCTTCTTCGGCACGCCCGCGCAGGCGGTTGAGCGGCGTGCGCAGATCGTGGGCGATATTGTCGGAAACCTGTTTGAGCCCTGCCATCAATTCGCCGATGCGCTCCAGCATCAGGTTGAGACTGACGGCAAGACGATCCATTTCGTCGTTTGTGCCGGTGACAGGCAGGCGCCCGTTGATATTACCCTGCATGATTGTTTGCGTCGCATCGTTCATCGCATCCACGCGGCGCAGCACGCGGCGGGCGACAAAGAGCCCGCCGAACGTTCCGATGGCGATCAGCCATAGCAACGAAATGATCAGCGCGCGGCTCATGATTCGCGACAGCGTTTCGCGATCCTCGACATCGCGACCGACCATGAGACGGAAACCGCCGGGCAACTGGAAAATGCGCGCGAGCGCGATCCTGTCGGGAACCTGGCTGTCCGGCCGCTGATAAGCCGTCTCGATGAGACCCTCGCGCTCGAGCGTTCCCGCAGGCAGTTCCGTCACGTTGCCGGCGATAGGCAGCCCTTGAAAATTCGTGACAAGATAGAGCGAAGCGCCGGGCCGACGCGTGCGCGCCTCGACGACAAAGACGAGACGGCGAATTCCCCCTTGCGCATATTGTTCCGCGAGGCCCTTGATCTCCGCGTCGATGGCGGCGGTGATCTGCTCGTCGATCAACCGCCTGATGCTCCAGGCCATCCAGCCCATCACGAGGCCCGAACTGATGGCGAACACCAGAAGATATATGATCGACAGTTTGAATACCGTCGTGCGAAAGAGCTTACCGAGCGCTGTCACGGATCATGTATCCCGCACCGCGCACGGTATGCAGCATCGGCGTATCGAAATCCTTGTCGATCTTGGCGCGCAATCGCGAGATATGAACGTCGATGACATTGGTCTGCGGATCGAAGTGATAATCCCAGACGTTTTCGAGCAGCATCGTTCGCGTCACCACCTGCCCGGCATGCTGCATGAGATATTCGAGAAGGCGGTATTCGCGGGGCTGCAGGACGATCTCCTTGCCATCGCGGGTCAGCGTATGCGCGAGCCTGTCGAGTTCGAGCGAACCCACACGCAAGGTCGTCGCCTCGCCATTGGCGCCCTTGTGGTTGCGCCGCGCCAGCACTTCGGCGCGCGCCAGAAGTTCGGAGAAAGCATAGGGCTTGGCGAGATAATCGTCGCCGCCGGCGCGAAGGCCTTTGACGCGATCGTCGACCTGCCCGAGCGCCGAGAGGATCAGCACGGGCGTCTGCAATCCCTGCTCGCGCAGAGCGCCGATCATCGTCAGGCCATCCATCTTCGGCAACATGCGGTCGACGATCAGAACATCATAGGCGCCATCGCGCGCCATCGCATAACCTTCGAGCCCGTCAGGCGCGCGGTCGGCGACATGCCCGGCCTCTTTCAGGCCCTTTGTCAGAAAGCTCGCGGCTTCCGCATCGTCCTCGACGATCAATATGCGCATGCTGGACATATATCACACTTCGTCTTTGAAACTGCAGAAACGGCAGGCCAGATTTTCCGGCCTGCCGCTGCTGTACCGGGATTGCGGGGGCACGCTTCCCGGCCGGCCGGTGCGCTGTTGGGGCCCAGCGCGCCGTAACTTTCGTCAGGAGGGGCGCGTCACCAGCGCGACGAAGCGTGTGCCCTCGCCGGACTTCACGCGAAGCATCACGGCGCGGCTGCCATTGCGGCGCGCATCGGCGATGGCGCGGCTGACGTCTTCGGGAGTCGCGACCTTCTTGCCGGCGGCCTCGATGATGATGTCGCCGGAGCGGATGCCCTGACGGGCTGCCGCGCCATTGGGATCGATCTCCGCGACGACTACGCCCTCGGAGCCGCCGCCGGCAACGGCGGACGCAGGCGCGAGCGTCATGCCATAACGGCCCTCGCCAGCTTCGGGGGCGAGCCGGCTGCGCGGCGCGCGGCTGTCATCGTCCTGTCCATCGCCCTGACCGCCCTGGCGGCCGGAGAACCCGCGTCCGAGCGAGGCCTGACGCTCATTGGGTTGCGGCGCCAGTGTAACGCTCACCGTCTTCTCCGCGCCTTCGCGGCTATAGGTGATCTCGACCTTCTTCGTCGGCCCAAGCGAAGCGATCTTGCGCGAGAGTTCGCGCGGGTTCGCGATGCGCTCGCCGTTGACCGCAACGATCACGTCGCCGGAACGCAGACCTGCGTTGGCCGCAGGCGTGTTCGGCTGTGCTTCGGCAATCAGCGCCCCGCTCGCGTTGGGCAAACGCAGCGATTGCGCGATTTCGCTCGTGACGGCCTGGATCTGCACGCCGAGATAGCCGCGGCTCACCGTGCCGTTTTCACGCAGCGAGGCGATGACCGACTTGGCCGTCGTCGAAGGGATCGCAAAGCCGATGCCGACGCTGCCACCCGAGGGCGAGTAGATCGCGGTGTTCACACCGGCGACATTGCCGTTCAGGTCGAAGGTCGGGCCACCGGAATTGCCGCGGTTCACGGGCGCGTCGATCTGCAGGTAGTCGTCATAGGGGCCCGAACCGATGTCGCGGCCGCGCGCCGAAACGATACCAGCCGTCACAGTGCCGCCAAGACCGAAGGGATTGCCGACTGCAATCACCCAATCGCCGACACGGGGAAGGTTGTCGGAGAATTCGACGAACTTGTACGTCCCCGGCTCCTTGATCTTCAGCAGCGCGAGGTCGGTCTTCTCGTCGGTGCCGACGACGCTGGCGGAAACGGTCCGGCCATCGTCGAGGACCAGCGAGACCTGCGTCGCGTTACGCACGACATGGTTGTTGGTCACGACATAGCCGTCGGCGGAAATGATGAAGCCGGAGCCCTGCGACGCCGTGCGGCGGCCACGCGGCGCGCCCGGCATGCCTTCGCCACGGAACTGGCGGAAGAAGCGCTCGAGTTGCTCGTTATGACCACCCGGCAGGCCGCGGCGGAATTGCTCGGGCATGCCGCTGTCATTGTCGGCGACAGTCTGCGACTCGACCTTGACCGAGACGACGGCGCCACGGACGCGCTCGATGACCGGCGCGAAGGACGGCATGGTCGCGGTCAGCGGCGCGTTCGACTGCGCCTGCGCGGGATTGAAGGGAATGATGTTGCTGGCGCCGAATGCGCCGCCCACGGCAATCAGGGCGGCCGCGCCGAGCAAGGCGCCCTTGAAAGAGCGGGTATGGGTCTGGGGGGACATGGTCTCTCCTCGAATGACTGCGCCGGTTATTCCGGCATGGAGAGACATATGGGGCAACCGCTTTTACAAGCGCATTGCGGGCGGATGAATTCTTCGTAAGGTTTTGGCGAAAATATGTTCGCAAACAATTGCTTGGAAGCGATTATGGCGACTTCTTGTCGAGAATGGCCGACAGCTTCGCCTTTTCTTCGGGACTTAGCGCAACCGCCGCAACGCTTGCCGTGGTGCGGCGGCGGGCATTCCAGAAGACGAAGCCCGCCCCGAGCAGGAGCACGGCGAATGGAGCCCCCCACAGGAGAATGGTTCCGGCCTTCAGGGGAGGCGACAGGAGGATAAAATCGCCGTAGCGGGCGACGAGATAGTCCATCACCTGGCTGTCGGTATCGCCCGCCGTGAGGCGTTCGCGCACGATGACGCGCAAATCCTTGGCCAGCGGGGCATTGGAATCGTCGATCGACTGATTCTGGCAGACGAGGCAGCGCAGATTGGCCGAGAGGGCGCGAGCACGCAATTCTAGCCTGGGATCGGCGAGGATTTCGGACGGTTCGACAGCGCGCGCGGCCAGCGGCATCAGCAGCAAGGCAACCAGAATATATCGCAGCAGCGCCCGCATCGGTTACCCCGCCGCCACGGGCTTTGCCGCGTTGTCCCGCCGCCGGGCGCGCTGGGCGATGCCAAGCCGCATGCGGCGATCGGTCAGCGAAAGGCCGCCGCCGAGCGCCATGATGAGCGCGCCGAGCCAGATGAGGCTGACGAAGGGTTTCCAGTAGAGCCGCGTGTCGAGCGGCCCCTCGGTTTCCTGATCGGAAATCACGATGTGAATCTGGCCAAGCGAAACGTTGAGCAGACCGGCCTGCGATGTCGTCATGCGCCGTGAATTGAAGAAGCGGCGGGACGGTTCCAGCTTCGCAACGACTGCGCCGCCCGTGCGGATCGTCATCTGCGCAACGGTCTCCCGATAATTCGGGCCGGGGCGCGTCACGACATTGTCGAGCGTTACGTTGAAGTGGCCGACATCGACACTCTCGCCGGCTTTCATCGCAGCGATTTTCTCGACGCCCCATCCGATCGCGGCAAGGCCGAGCAAAGTCACGCCGACACCGGCATGAGCAATCGCTGTACCCCAGGCCGAACGCGGCATGCCCCACAGACGCGACATCATCGCGCCGGCAGAAGAGCCGGCGCGAATACGCGAAACAATATCCACGAAGGCGCCGAGGATGACGAAGATCGCGAGGCCGGCCATTGCAGCCGATAAGGCGGGACCGCCCTGCATCGCAAAAAAGATGAGCGCCGCGACGACGCCTGCAACGGCGACGACAGTCAGCCGCTGCGCCGCGCCAAGCAGATCGCCGCGCTTCCATGCCAGCAATTGACCGATCGGCATTGCGAAGAAAATCGGAATGAAGAGCGGCACAAATGTATAGTTGAAGAACGGTGGTCCGACCGAAATCTTCGCGCCGTTGAAAGCTTCAAGCGCCAAAGGATAGAGCGTGCCGACGAAAACAGTCGCGCAGGCCGTCGTGAGCAGCAGGTTATTGAGAACAAGCGCACCCTCGCGCGACACCGGCGCGAAGATGCCGCCCTGTTTCAGCATCGGCGCGCGCAAGGCAAACAGCGTCAGCGAGCCGCCGATGAAGAAGACAAGAATGCCCAGAATGAAAACGCCCCGTTGCGGATCGCTCGCAAAAGTATGCACCGACGTGAGCACGCCCGAGCGCACGAGAAACGTGCCGAGCAGCGAAAGCGAGAAAGCGAGAATGGCGAGAAAGATCGTCCATATCTTCAGCGCATCGCGCTTTTCCATCACGGCCGTACAGTGCAGCAGCGCGGTACCCGCGAGCCAAGGCATGAGCGAAGCATTCTCGACGGGATCCCAGAACCAGAAGCCGCCCCAGCCCAAAGTGTAATAGGCCCAGTAGGAGCCCATCGCGATGCCGAGCGTGAGAAACGCCCATGCCAGCAGAGCCCAGGGCCGTACATAGCGCGCCCATACCGCATCGATGCGGCCGAGGATCAGCGCCGCTGCGGCGAAAGAAAAGGTCATCGAATATCCGACATAGCCGAGATAGAGCATCGGCGGATGGATCGCGAGACCCGGATCCTGCAGGATCGGATTGAGATCGCGCCCTTCGATCGGCGGCATGCCGATGCGCGCGAAGGGATTGGATGTCAGAAGGATGAAGAGAATGAACGCGCCGGATACCCAGGACTGAACCGACAAAACAGTCGCGGCGAGATCGTCGGGCATGTTCTTCGCCGCCAGCGCAACGAGCGCGCCGAACAGAACGAGGATCAGCACCCACAAAAGCATCGAACCTTCGTGGTTTCCCCAGACGCCGGATATTTTATAGATCAGCGGCTTCAGCGAATGGGAATTCTCGAAGACATTCACAAGCGAGAAATCGGATTCGACATAGGCCCATGTCAGCGCCGCATAGGCGACCGCCACCATGAAGAACTGCATGATGGCCATGCTCGGCGCCGAGCGCATCAAGGTCGCATCGCGCGATAGCACGCCCCAGAGCGGCACGACCGCCAGCACCGCAGAGAGCGCCAGTGCGAGAATGAGTGCGAAATGTCCGGTCTCGACAATCACGGCTTATTTCCCCTTCGCATCGGGCGCGCCATCCTTGCCGTGTTGCCAGAGGCCCTGTTTCTTGAGCGACTCCGCAAGATCGCGCGGCATGTAGGTTTCGTCATGCTTGGCCAAAACGCTATCGGCGCGAAACTGTCCCTTGCCTTCGAGAACACCTTCAGTCACGACGCCCTGCCCTTCGCGAAACAGGTCGGGCAACAGGCCGCTATAAGTCACATGCACTTCGCCACTGCCGTCGCGTACGGAGAAGGTGACCGCCTTGCCTTCACCGCGAACGACCGAACCTTCCTTCACCAAGCCGCCAAGACGCAGGCGCGTGCCCGGCTGTACATTCTTCGCATCGATTTCGGACGGCGTATAAAAAAACACGATCGTATCGCGCAATGCGAACAGCACGAGTCCCGCCGCCAGCGCCAGCATCGCGAGGGCGCTCGAGATCAGAACCAGACGGCGGCTCTTGCGTGTCATCCGATTGCCTTGCCCTATCCTTCGAGACCCAACTGGCGCGCGAGAACGCCGAGCTTGTCCAGCGCATCCTTGTCGCCATCTAATGACTTCCGGGCTTCCGCCAAGGCTTCGCGCGCCTTGTCCGGTTGTTTCATCACCGTATAGGCATTCACAAGCATCAGCCAGCCTTCGGCGTCCCTGCTGTTTTCCTTCAATCGCGAGGCAAGACGCTCGACCATGCCCGCGATGAAGGCCTGCTGATCTTCCTTTGGCAAAGCGGTGATCGAACGCGCCGCGAGTTCATCGGGCGCCGGCACCTTGATCTGAGGCCCCAACGCGGCGATGCGCGCTCGCACTGCTGCAACCCATGCCGCGTCGGCAGGGGCATCCTCGACGAGTTTCAGCCAGATGCTGCGTGCGCGACCGGCATCTCCGGCCTGCTCTGCTGCAAGACCGGTATAGAAGCGAGCCTGCGGCGCATTGGGATCAAGCTCCAGCGCCTTTTCGAAGGCTTTCAATGCGTCTGCGCCAACCTTGCCTTGCTCGGCAAACACCAATGCCTCGCCAAGAGCAGTAAAACGATCGGGAGAAGGCCCTGCAATGCGGATCACATTGCTCCACGCCCTGGCCGCATCCTGCGGCCTTCCCGTCCGCAGATAAACGGGGGCGACAACCTCCCAGCCGCGGGCATCGTTGGGATTGGCTTCAAGATGCTTTTCGATCTTCGCCACCGCCGCGAAAATGTCGTTTGATGCTCCGCCGCGAGATGCGAGCGGCCTGTCCGGCAAATGCGGACTACCGATATTCAGATAGACGCCAAGGCCAATCGCCGGCACGGCGATGAGCGCCAGGGCCGCCACCATGCGGCGAAGTCTTGTCGACCCCTCCGGTACACTTGAAGCTTCGGCGTGGCGCGCGATCAGCCGGCGCGCGGCTTCGGCCTTTGCAGAGGCGGCATCGCCTTCGGCAATCAGCCCGCGCGCGCGATCACGGTCGATCTCGGCGACCTGCGCTTCGTAGAAAGCGCGGTCCGCCTCGGCGGGCGCAGCGCCGCGCCGCCGATAGCCAAGCGGCCAGAGCACGCTCAGAACGGCGAGGGCCGTCAGGACGGCGATAGGGATCCACATCATCGGCGCGCTTTTTCCACGGCAGGAGCGCGTTGGCTAGCGCACAATCCGCCGCGCCCGAAAGTGAAATCAGTCAACTTGGCGTGAAATCTGGCCCAGTTGCTCAGCTTGATCTCCCCGCAAACTTACACCGCTGGAAGCCGCAACCGTGCGCGCAGGCCGCCGAGGGGCGAATCCTCGAGCGAAAGCGTCCCGCCATAGCCCGATGCGAGATCTACCACGATATTGAGCCCTAGGCCGGACCCCGGCTTGGTTTCGTCGAGCCGCTGTCCCCGCGCGAGCGCCTCAGCTCTCTGGTTCGGAGGAAGCCCGGGACCGTCGTCATCGATGGTGATTTCGATCAGCCCGAACGTGCCACCGGCCGAGGTCACGCGCTTTGCCTCGACCAGCACATGCGACTTCGCCCATTTGCCGGCATTGTCGAGCAAGTTGCCCGCCATTTCCTCGAAGTCCTGCTTCTCGCCGCGAAAGCGCAGATCGGCAGGACTGTTCAGTTCGAAATCGAGATGACGCTCGAAATATATCTTTTCAAAGGTCCGCAGCAGCGAGTCCAGGGACGCGTCGACGTCGACGACCGAACCGACGACCCGCATGCGTGCGGCAGCGCGCGCGCGGTCGAGGTAAAAAGTCACCTGATCGCGCATGATCGTGGTCTGCTCTCGCACTTTCGAACCGAATTCCGTCTGTTCGCGGTCGGCTTCGTTGACGATCACGCTGAGGGGCGTTTTCAGCGCATGCGCGAGATTGCCGACCTGCGTGCGTGCGCGTTCGACGACTTCGCGATTGGATGAAATCAAGAGATTGAGTTCGTCGGCGAGCGGCGCGAGGTCGTGCGGAAACTGGCCCTCGATGCGTTCGCCTTCGCCCTTGCGAATGGAGGCGACCTCCGACTGCAATTTTCTGAGCGGCTGCAAGCCGAAGCGGACCTGCAAGGCTGTGGTGCCGACGAGCGCGAGCGATAGCATCGTGAAGGTCGCAATCAGTGTCAGCTTGAAGCGCCAGATCTGGTCCTCCGCCTCTTCCGTCGATGCGGCGACCTGAATGAGAAATGTGCCGGACGCGCCGATGTCGATAATGCGCTCGAATAGGCGCAATCGCCTTCCATCCGGTCCCTGCACATAACTTGCGTGTACGCTGCCGGGCGCATTGTCGGAATCGGGATCGGACAGCCGCGGCAAAGTCGCGCCGCTCAGCGAAAGGCTCTGGCGCACAGGCGTTTCGCTGCTGTCGAGGCGCGTCACCTGCCAATACCAGCCCGACTGCGCGAGATCGAATTGCGGATCGCCGAGCTGACCCGGTTCGTTGCGCTGCTCTTCATTGCCGACCGCCATGTCCGCAACCAGCGAGCGCAGATAAACGCTCAGCCTGTCGTCGAAGGATTTTTCCGTGTTGCGCCGGTAGAGCGTGACAAGAAAAATGCCGGCGACGAGAAGCAGAATCGTGCTCCAAGCTGCGGCCGTGATGAAGAGGCGCGTCGCAATGGACTGGTCCTTGTTCAGTCCGGCGAGGAAAGGCATCAGCGCGCCGGTTTAGCGGCCTGTCCGGCGCTTTCGGCCGGCGCAGCGATGAGATAACCGAGACCCCTGATGGTCTGAATGATGTCGACGCCGAGTTTCTTGCGCAGGCGTCCGATGAATACTTCAATCGTATTGGAGTCGCGATCGAAATCCTGATCGTAGAGATGTTCGACGAGTTCGGTGCGCGACACGATGCGTCCCGTGTGATGCATCATGTAGGCAAGCAGGCGATATTCATGCGACGTCAGGCGGATCGGATTGCCGTCAACGATCACACGTCCGGCTTTCGTATCGAGCCGCACCGGGCCGCAGACGAGTTCGCTCGTGGCATGGCCCGCGGCGCGGCGCATCAAGGCCCGAAGGCGCGCCAGCACTTCTTCCATGTGAAAGGGCTTGGCGACATAATCGTCGGCGCCAGCGTCGAAGCCTTGCACCTTTTCGCCCCAGCGGTCGCGCGCCGTGAGGATCAGCACCGGCATCTTGCGCCCGTCGTTGCGCCATTGTTCGAGGATGGAAATTCCATCCTTTTTGGGAAGTCCAATGTCGAGAATGACCGCGTCGTAGGGTTCGGTATCGCCGAGAAAATGGCCTTCCTCGCCGTCGAATGCGGAATCGACAACGTAACCCGCCTGCTCCAGCGCCGCTGTGAGCTGGCGGTTCAAATCACGGTCGTCTTCGACAACGAGCAGACGCAATGAAATCTCCGTTCCGCAATCCGACGCCTATATAGGCCTAGTTGCGCGGCGGCGCCATTGGTCGGCCGGTCTGCGCGTTGACGTAGACCTGCGTCACCTTGCCGTCGCGGCGGATCAGCGACAATTCGTAAATCAGGACGGTGCCGCCCCGGCACAGGCGCGTACGCAGGGGATCGGCGCGCAAGCGGCGCGCATTGGTCCTCATGGTCATCAGCGGATTGGCGAGCCGCAGTCGCGCCACGCGGTCGCTCGTTTCGCGCGCGGAAAAACAGATGATCGGCCGTTCAACCGGCGCGTCTGCCACAGGCGCGGGCGTGACAGCCTGTGCCGTAGCAGCCGGCGGCGAGGCAGCCGCTGTCGCGGCAGGAGCGGGCTTGTCCTGCGCGAACGCCTGTCCGACCGGAAACGCGGCCAAAAATGTGAGCCAAATCAGCATGGGGCTTTTTCCCGCCTGCGGGCTGAATGGTCCATGAACGGGCGCGTGCAATCGTACCAATTTACTGATTACAATATATTTTCTCCAAATGGGACGATCATCGCCAGACAGCTTCCTGCCGCTTGATGTGATCGGAGAGCGCCTCGTGGCGGGATCGGCAGGTCCGCAGATTCGCGCGGTCCCGGCCCCAGTACACAGCTACGTCTCCGGATTTGAGCGCCCCTGCGGGAAGTTGTTGCGGCAGATCGCAGCCCCGCGTGAGCGACTCAGGGGCCGGCGGCAGAACCGGCCTCGCCGCGACCGAGTTCGTCGAGCGCGCGCACGATGTCAGGCTCGAGGCAAGCAACATGACCGCCAGCGCTCCGGCCGATTTTTGCCTTGAGATCATCGAACTTGTCCCTCAACCGGTCGCGTTCCGTTTCGAGTGCTGCGGCGGCGCGTTGCGACTGCGCGAGCGCATCGATGGAAGCCGCCGTGCGGCGCGCGAAATCCTGTTCGTAGCGCTGGCGGACTTCCGCGCCGCCGGCGGCGCGGCCGCGCTCGAAGGACTGATCGAGCGCTCCACGAAACCAGCCGGCCGCACCGGCGAGCGCGAGCATCCCGGCGAGCGCGGCGCCGATCCAGGCGGCAAATGAGAATTTGAAGGGCACGATTCAGCCGACGACTTGCGTCGCCCGTACGCGCCCGACAATCGCGTTGACGCCGCCGAGCAGAGCGGTGATCGCGGCGCCGAAGGACGCCATGTCGCCCGACTTCCACGCAAGCACCGCGCCCGCTGCGGAAGAACCGATGACGGCAACGGATGACCAGATGGTTTGAGAGGCCCAGTAGGGCTTCATGGGGTCGTTCGTTTGATCGCTCATATGCGTGCTCCTTTTCGCGTTGAATTGTTGGTTGCGGAATTGCCGATCATGCCGAGGCATGCGCGTTCGACGGCGAGAAGTCTGCGCGTCCAGCCGCGTCCGAAAATGCTGAATGTCCTGAGGCGTTGAAGAAAGCCGCGGCGGCGGCGCAGGAGATCGCGCAGCAGATTTTCGCGCGGCGTGACACGAACCAGCGCCAAGGATCCCGCGCCGATCACGCCGTCCGCTTTCAAGCCAAGCGCCTTTTGCAACAGGCGCGCAGCAGCGCGCGGCCCGGAGTTGACGGCGTGATCGAACACTGCGGCGTCGATGCCTTCGGGCAAGTCGTCGCCGCGAACGGCGTCCCAATAATTGCTTCGATAAATCTTGGCCGCTTCCTCGCGCTTCAGCATTCGCACGTCAGACTTGCTGACCGGACAGCCGCGCCATGCCGCCAGAGTGCGCCTGGTGATTCCGAGATTTGTCGCGCCGCCGGGGTCGGCGGGATGGTCGCTATAGCCGCCCTCGAACTGCAATGTGAGTTTCAGGCAGGCGTCGAAATTTCTTGCAGCCATTTCATCTCCAAAACGAAAAAAGGCCGCTTCGCGCGGCCATCAAACGGATAGTGGAACAGCCGCAATCACAAGGCTGCAGCGAGCCGGAAGAGTTCGTCGATTTCCTGTCTGGATTTGTTGAGCGCAATTGCCGCTTCATCAACGAAGGGATGATCGCGATGGATCTGCAGCGAACGATCCCAATAATCTCGCAGCCCTTGCGATCCCCCCGCAATCACGGCTTCCGCCGCATCGCGCAAACCGAGGACGTTGAGCGCCAGCCTGATTTGCAGATCGCTGACGCTATCGGGAACATGCTGCGTACTCTCCGGCGGAGAAAACGTCTCGCCGTCCCAGGTCCATCGAGGCGCGACGCTGCCAATCGCCTCGATAGCAATTAAATCATCTGGCGGCCTGTAATCCGCAGGCGCTTCGACGATATTTTCGACCTGCCCTTTGGCAGTCACGATCGCAAATCTCATACCCAACCTCAGCCGAAAACGTAGATGATCACACGGCCCGCAGCGCCATTGCCGCCGGCGCCGCCGACCTGTCCGTTACGCCCGCCACCACCGCCGCCTCCTCCGCCGCCAAACGACGAGCCCGCGCCGCCATTTCCTGCAGCCGCCGCCGCCTTCGATGCGCCGCCGCCCCCGCCTGCGCCGAAGCGGAAACCTGATGGTGAGGTCGCAGCGCCGCCATCGGGAGCGGCAGGCGTTCCCCCGCTTCCACCGGTGCTGCCATTTGTTGCGACACATCGATCGCCGCTGCCTCCGGTTCCGCCGGAGGCTTCGACATCGGCCGAACTCAGCCCTGCGCCACCGCCGCCGCCGGCCGGGCCGCTCGCGTGGGTCGAACCGCCCGCGCTCCCGCTGGCATGGCCTGCCGCGCCGGACGAGCCGCGATAGCGCGCGGCGGTATAGGCATCGAGACTGATGAGGGCAGCGCCACCACCCGCGGAATTCGTGCCGCCACTGCCGCCCGAGCCGCCACGCGCATAAAGATTGAAAACGGTGGTGACGCCGCCAGTCGAACCGGAAGCGCCGTTGGTCGATGCGGACGAAGCCGGAGCGCCCGCGCCGCCAGCGCCGATCGTCACCGGATTCGACGCGGCAACATCGGCAGCCGCCACCCAGTCTTCGACGATGTGAGCGCCGTTGCCGCCGGCGCCGCCGCCCGCCTGCGTTCCTGCTGCAGAGCGACGTCCCGCGCCGCCGCCGCCACCGCCTCCGGTTGCGATGACAAGATAGAGAATGTCGCCGGCCTGCTTTGCAAACGTGCCCGATGTCTCGAATGCCTCGAGCCGTTTGAACGAAAGCCCTGCGCCGGGGCCCTGTATCCCCGCGGGGAAAGTCGCCAGGCCCGAAGAAGGATTGATATCGACGGCTTCGGTCCAGGCAGAACCATCCGCCGACACCCTGATCTTGAAATGATCGTCGCCGATCAGCCCGGTTTCGGCCCGGCCGGAATAACCGCTCTGATAAAGTTGCGACAGCGTCCCGCCGGTCGACGCCTTGTTGAGAGTGAAGCGCAGATCGCCGGTGCCGCCTTCTGCAACCGTGCGAGCCGTAAAAAGAAGCGCATTGAGTTTGGCAGCCAGCGGATTCGTTGCATCTGCTGATGTGCCGATGCCGAGACGATCGAGATTTGCAAGCTCGCGAATTGTTGCGCCGACATCGAGCCATGCGGCGCCGTCGTGAACGAGCAACGAAGTTGCGCCCGGCACGAAGGCGATCCAGCCGGCGCGTGGAGTCAAATAGCGCCACGCATTGTCCTGCCAGCAGGCGATTTCTCCCGCATGCCCGGCAAAGGCTCCCGATGCGCCTGCGCCGACGTGCCACCGGTCGCCTTCCTGTGGCGAAGATGGCGGCGCGAGCGTGTCTATACCCGATAGCGCTATCTGCACGCTGAGGTCGATCAGCGACAAGGCTTCGTTATGCGTCATGTGCTTTTGCGATTGGGCTGCGTCGAGATAGGGCAGTCCCAGGAGGGTGCTGTCAGGCATTGTTCGATCCGTTCGATCTTCAGGTGACGGGA
The DNA here is from genome assembly GCA_903847605.1 of uncultured Hyphomicrobiales bacterium. Classification (GTDB taxonomy): domain Bacteria; phylum Pseudomonadota; class Alphaproteobacteria; order Rhizobiales; family Beijerinckiaceae; genus Terripilifer. Next base: position 19,195 of record CAINED010000039.1, read on the forward strand.
AGCGTCGCGCGCAAGGCAAAGCCTCGGCCTGCCATGGCGCTCATTTGGAAAATGGCCACATCGATCTGCGCCTGCGCGATGCCGAAATCTGCGAGTTCCTGCGCCGTGGGATAAAGCATCTGCGGAGCCGTTGAACTGAGCGTGCGAACCACCGAAGCCCCGTTGAGAACATCGGCCTCATAGGCTTCGCTTTCTTCGCCCAAGGGAATGCTGACCTGTTCCCAATTGTCGGAATCGACACGTCCGCGCCGAATGAATGCGACCTCGATGCCATCAGGCGTGCGGCGCGCTCTGGCGCGCACCGGCGCATAAGGCTTCAACGCAGCAAATGTCGCAGTCGCCGCGATTTCGACGTAGGAATCGTCGGCGTGATCGCGATCTGCCGGGCCGATGCGATAGATGTGCGGTTGACCGATATCCGCAACCTCCGCCGTGACGGGAATAACGGCTTCATCCAACAGCACGACGGCAGCGCCAGCCGAAATCGAGCGTCCCGCAAGATCTTCCGCGCCACCGAGACCGCGAAGAAAGTTCGAGAGACGCCAGGTATTTTCAGAAACCGGCTCGGCATTCAGGAACAAACAAATTTCCCAATCGCCATTGTCATGTTGGATCGCCAGCGTGTTGCGCCCGGCAAGCACGCCTGAGGCGTCGGCCGAACTGAATGCGCCGCCAGCAAGATTTACGATCAAATTGTTTCGGCGCTCGAATCTCGCCGGCGACGAAGGCAAGAATTCCGTAACGGTATTTCCGACGATGGCAGGTTGATCGACAAAGCTTCGGAACGCGAAAGAACTGTCGCCGACGCTGCGCCAGACCGCCATTCGTCCGGGCCACGGATCGGCGAAAACGGCTGCATGTTGCAATGTTGTGGGAAGCCCGCGTGCAATAGCAAGATTCATAAACTCGATGCGTGGCGGGCCGGGAATCGCTGGGGGCCGCGAGCTTGCGGGCAAAAATTTCGGCGGAGGATGATCGGCGTGGTCGAGCGTATAGGCTCGCGCCGCGATCTCGCGATAGCGGGAATCGACGATCCGCGTGATGCGAAATCTTCTGGCCGCGCCTGCAATGTCGATGCTGAGTCCGTCGCCGGGCTCCAGCGTCAGTTTCGACGGCGGAAGATTGAGAGAAATTTCGTCGCGATTGTTCCAGATTTCATTCAAGAGTATTTCGGCGCGTCGCTGCGCCTCCGCGCGGGTCGTCACCAGCGCTATGTCGAAATTGCGTTCTCGCCTCGACCCGGATTGCGGGAGCAGCGCTGTGACCGACGCAGCACGATAATCGCTTTCCCCATCGTGAAAGCCGATACCGATCTGGCGCGGCAGTTCGCTTTCCTGATTTCGCCGGATTTCGAACAGGGCCGAATCCCGCGCGGGCACGACATCGCTTTCGCCAACGTTCTCAAAGTCAATATCGCGGGGATGGTTGAAGCGAAGCCTGCCGGATGACGCAACGGCATCGAAGCCGAAAAAGTTCGCGAGCGGCTCGATCGCGGCGCGCGGAGATACCGGCGCATCGATCACGTAACCATCAGCCATGCCGTCGATCGCCGGCCGCGATTCCAACGAAATGTCCTGCGCGAGCCCCGTCGATAACTCGCCGATCAGGCGGTCCGCGCCGATCGCTTCGAGCCTGCCGTTCAGCCAATGGCCTGTCGACCACGACGATGCATCCGCCCAGATGGAGTTCTGCTTCGGAAAGGCGGGAAATGGCCGCGCATCCCACGCCCACACATGAATGCGATCCACATCCGCCATCCGCCCGCCGTATACAGGCGACAGGGGATTGTTGCCCTCGATAAAGCGCTCATGCGCGGAATCGAAAGATGTCGTGAAAGCCTCGATGGCCCGCGCCTGAATGAGATCGTCGCGATGGCCGCGCGAGGCGAAGGGCAGACGGCTCTCGCTCGATTTCGGATCGGGAAAAACATGTGGCGCATTCGTGCCGCGATCCACAGCCGGGCATCCGGTTTCCATGAACCAGACAGGTTTGCTCGCGGGTGTCCAATATGTCGGGATCGGAAGTTCCGCCCCGCCCACCCGTTCGATGTGCGGGTTCGACCACCATTGCTGAACATCCTTGCTGCGATAGATCCAGGCCTTGCCATAGGCGCCATCGCTGATCGGTGCGCGCAACTGCTGCCTGCGCGCGTCGTCATCGGCATAATACCAATCGAAGCTTTCGCCCGCGCGCATGTTGCCGCGCAGGTAGTCGAGATCGTGCACCGAGCGCGCCATCGCCTTGTCGAGATGTTCCTCGCCGTCGCGCCAGTCCGAGAGCGGCCAATAGGCGTCGATGCCGATGAAATCCACCGCAGACGACGCCCACAAAGGATCGAGCGGAAAGCGAACTTCAGCGCCACCGTCGAAAACATGCGCGCCATATTCCGTCCAGTCCGCGGCGTAAGAGACTTTCGTTCCCGCCCCCAGAATGGACTTGGCGTCCGACGCCAAGTTCGCGAGCGCTGACACCGCAGGATAGACGCCCGAAGCGGAGCGCACGCGTGTCAGGCTCTTCAACTCCGAACCGACGAGAAAAGCGTCGACGCCACCGGCTTCCACACAAAGCGAAGCGTAGTGAAGAATGAAACGGCGATAGGACCATTCCTCCGGCGCCGGAGTCGAAGTTCCGAAGAACGACTCCACTTGCGCCGCCGCGGCCATCGTTCCATCGGGCGAACCGACGCGGCCGGGCGCGGGATCGCAGGTGATGCGGCCCCGCCAGGGATAGGCTGGCTGCGCAGGCCCGCCGGTCAAGGGATCAGGCAGGCTATTGTCCTGCGCAATATCCATCATCACGAAGGGATAGAGCACAACGTCCAGACCGCGCGCCTTCAGGTCGCGTATCGCTGCGATGACGGATGAATCGCTGGGCGTCCCGCCATAGGCTGGCTTGCCCGCATAGGCGGAGACCGCTTGCGCCGTCGCACGCGTCAGGCCCGCGACCGCCCACTCGAAACCGATGACTGTCTTGTCCGCTCTTTCGCTGCGCGGCGTGATGGTGCAATGACCGGCGCGCAAATCGTCGCCGAACCACGCAACGACAAGCGCGACGCTCTTGAGGTTCGGACAAAGCGCTTGCAGCGCATCGATCGAAGCCGCCCAGTCGCTTTCATGCGTAAGGACATGACGGTTCTCGCTGATCGAAACTCCAGCGCCGCGAGAACTCATGACTCCATTCGGCTGGTAAGCAAACTCGGAAGAACCCGGTATGAGGCAGACGGCGCGCACATGATCGTTCTGACCCGCCAGGGGGCGAACGACCTCGAAGCTGAATTGCGGAATGCGATTGCCGAACTGTGCGAGCGCCATGCGTTCGAACACGACGTAGGCAAGGCCCTTGTAGGCCGGCGCCTCTGCCGCGCCTTCCTTCGCGACGATCAGCGGATCGGCCGGCTGATCTTCGTCGCCGCGATAAGTGCGGATCGTGAAAAGCGTGCGGTCGATTTCCTCGCCATCCGCCCAGATGCGCCTGATTTCCGCAATCGGTCCTTCGCACACACCGACGGCGAAATTGCCGAAATAGGAATAGTTGGTCGTGCGAGCAGAGCTTCCCTTGCCGCCGCTGCGGCCAGAACGCGTCGTCGTCGCGACCTCTTCGAAGCGCGTCATCCAGATCAATGTGCCGCCGACGCGCGCGCGCCCGTAGACTCGCGCCACCGGCGTGCCCTCCGCTGCCGAAAGCCCCGGCAGGCGTGTCAGCCTCGGTCCCGTCGCATTGCGCGCGCCCGTGCCGAAGATCGCCTGATCGATCAGGGCGCCGGCAACCGATCCGGCAGCCTGCCCGATCATCGCGCCGAACGAACCGCCGATGAAATTTCCTGCAAAGGCGCCAGCGGCCTGCAGCAGCAATGTCGCCATGAGCGAGTTCCAATTATCTAACGATGACGCGTCATCGCGTTGACGCCAGGAAATGCGAAGGCCGCAGCGAGCTTGCGACGCCACAGAGGTCCGATCTCAATCTCGCAGACGCATGCGCCTTCATGCGCATGGATCATTGTCTTTCGCGACGTCGCTATGCCCAGATGCTTGGCCGCTACGTTCGAACGCCAGCGAAACAGAAGCACATCGCCTGCATCAAAACCTCCAGCATCGACCTCGTGAAAGTGCCGCCTGCCCGCTTCATAGAGACGATCGATGCGTCCTGCCTCGGCCCAATCGGGCGAATAGGCGCCAGATTTTTCCGGCTCCGGGCCAAGCAATGCACGCCACACGCCGCGCACGAGCCCGAGGCAGTCGCACCCCACATGCAGCAGTGACCCCTGATGCAAATAGGGCGTGCCGATCCAGCGGCGCGCTTCGAGGACAATGTCCGTGCGCGCGATTATCGTTGGGCGCAAACTCATCTGAAGAGACTGCCACCATTCATCGCTGCTGAACTACCGCTGGCATGCGCCAATAGCGCATCGTTGCCCGGCATGTGCGGAAAGCCGCGAAAGCGCGCCGTATTCGTGAAAACGTCGCGGCAAGTCGAAAAGGACTTGTCACATCCTACGGACACTCGAACTTGCGTCCCGGTCGGTAAATCGCCTGCGAGCGGCCGCCAAAGCCGCAGCCAATTCGCGCCGTCTTCGTTGCGATGGCTCTCGATTGCGCGGACACTGCCGGCATGAACGCCATCGAGGACTTCAAGCCGGCCCCCGTTAAGCGCGCCGTCAGCGAAGGGAGCAGCGCCGAATGTCACGATTGTCTTGTCTGCACATGATGAAATGGCGACAGTCTGGCTATGAGAAGCATCGTTCATATCGACGCCGCATCTGGCATCGCCGAGTTCCGCCTGACAGGCGTGTTGATAAATGCGTCCGGCTTCCTGATCGAACAAAGCGGAGATCGAGCGCAGTTCGACCGCAAAAGAGTCTCCTGTGCGACGAACTTCGCCGAAAGATGCGGCGTCGAGCAGAATGCGCTGCACCGGATCGGCCCAGTTGACCCGCCAGATCTCTATCCTGGCGCCGTCATACAGGCCTTCCAACAAATCGGCTTCCGTCAGGGATTCCGCCATGAGCGCGCCGGCGATCTCCGATCCGCTGGCGGCAAGACCAAGCGAAGCCTCGCTGCTTGCGCCTTCCACGCCTGTTGCGGCGCTGAATGTCAGCATGTCAAAGGCGATGTCTCGATCGTGATCGGTAAAGCATAATTCCTCACCATCGCGCCGTATAATTCTCCAGCAGGTACATAGCGTGGTGGCTCCGTTTGCAAGATGGGCGGCCAGCGCCGCAGGCAATTCGCGCAAGGGTTCGTCCTCAACTCAGAATTTCGACAATCGGAATTTTCGGAATGTCGCCGGCGTTGAAAGCCGAATAATCGATCTCGAGATAATCGGTATCAAAGCGAACGGGCACATCGAAGGTGAAGCCGGCCGTAATAGTGGAACCCGTAGCCGGGACATGTCCGGACGCGAATGTGACAAGACCTGTGGCCGCGTCGACGGTGAAATCGCCGGATGCAGCCTCCACACCGTTGACGGCGACGCGCACGCTGCCGCTCACCGGCTTGCGAATATCCCGTTTGTAAAGCGCAAAAGCCGAGCCATAAATTTTCGCCAGCTGATAACTCGCCGTCACGCCATCGCCTATTCCAATTTGCTGATCATGTGGCGACGGAACGATGTCCGGCGCGCAAGACCGGCAATCCGCGCGATCGCGCCAGCGAAACCCGTAAAGCATTCCGCGCCGTTCTTCAAAGAATGCGATCACTGCCGAAATCGCCGCCAACGATTTCACGCCATAGCCCGCGTCATATTTGCGGCGGGAATGAAACCAGCGCTGGTTTCGTTCCTCCCGGCCGGAGCCAGTCGCCACGATATTGGTTTGTCTCTGCGGTCCGCCGCGGCTGCCAAGAGCAATATCGAGCGGAAACAGCACTTCGTGAAATCCGGTCATGAAATATTTCCAGTTCAGAACGTGCGCTGACCACGCATCACGGCGCGTGCGAGCGTTCCGGCTATTTCAATCTGCGAGCGGCGGAAACTTTCAGCATCGGGCGTTGTGATCGTCACAGTGACGGGCATTTGCGCCCGGCCGCCCTCGCGGCTGGCGACTCCCAGACGGCCATCGGGGCCTCGCGCAAGCGGCAGGATGGCTTCCGCGCCGCGCTCGCCCATCAGGCCGAGGCCGCCAGACATGCCGAAGAACGTAGGTCGGGACACGATGCCGCCGTCGGCGAAGGGAGCAACCGGCAAGGCGCCCCCGCCTCCTGTGATGGACGATAACGCTCCGCCCACCAATGATGTCGCTCCCTGCATCAACGGCCGCAATCCTGCATTCAGCGCGAGCCTGGAAAGCGACAATGCGACGGACCTCAAGGTATCGTCGAACGATTTGCCACTGACGATCGCGTTGGCGAACGCCCGCGACAGCGAGCGTGATACGCGATCGGCGGAGAGATTGATCGCATCAAGCGAAGTGCGAATATCGTCGAGATCCCCGAGCGAAACGGAGCCGCCCAGATCGAAATTGTCGGCCATACCGCTTTAACTCCTTGCTTTATGCACATCCGGAAAGAGCTGCATCAGCCGATGCAACTGCGGCTGGTCCATGATTTTATTCTGCGCGCCATAGACAGCCTCGAAAGCTGCATTGAGTTCGCGCGGCGTCAATCGCCAGAAATCGTCTGCGGAAAGCCGCAGGATGCCGAAACCGAACGACATGGCTTCACGCCAGGGAAAGGGCGCGGGGGAGGAACGCGCCACGATTCCGGGCTGATCCATGCCGGGTTTCAGGCATCCTGCGGCGGCGAAGGGATTGCGGAATCTCCGTGCTCATGGCTCTCACCGAAAGCCGCGGCGAGCAATTCCGCCGCGATGCGGGCATATTCCTGCAACCCTCCGCAAACTCTGAGCGCAGAAACTTCCTCGTCGCTCAATTGGTGGCCCGCGCCGCGCAAACCGCAGGCGATGATCTTGACAAGATCGCGCGCCGACAATCTGCCGTTCTCGAATTTCGCCGCGAGGCCGGAAATGTCGCTGGCGCCGAAAGCGTGTTCGAGTTCCGCGAGCGCGCCCAGTGTAAGGCACAATGTATAGGTGCGGCCGGAAAATTCGGCGGAAATTTCGCCTCTGTGTCTGTTCGTCATATCGCGCTCATATCGCCGTGAAGGTCAGTTCGCCCGCCGATTCGAGAGCGAGTTCGAATGTCACTTCGGCCGTGTGCTCGCCGCGATAGTCCAGGCTGACGATCTGGAACGGACCTTCAATAATGCCGAAAGACGGCACGATGACCTGCCATTGGCGAATGATCGCATCGAAAAATATCTGCCTGATCGTCGCGTCGGCGGCAGCGTCCTTGAATATGCCTGCGCCCGCGACACTCGCGCGGCGAACGCCTCCGCCCGTCAGAAGTTCCCGCCATTGACCCGCGGATTCCTGATTGGTCGCATCGATCGAATCTGCGTTGAGCGCAAGACGATGCGTTCTGATTCCCGCAACCGTCATAAAATTCGACGCGCCATCGTCGACCTTCAACAGAAGGTCTTTTCCCTTTTGAGCTGCCATGATCGAACTCCGGAGCCTGTGTTGCCTAAATTTTTTCGAGAACCGCGCGAAATATCTGCCGTGCCCGCGCGCGCCGCCCGTTCTGCTCGCGCCGCGTTTCCAGGCTGAGGGGAGCTATGGAGATCAGTCGATGATCCGCGACGGACGGAGCCGCCGCCGCAATGGCCGAAGCAACGAGCGACGATATTTCGAGGGCCTCGGAGACGCCGCGATGCTCGCTCCATATATCCACGGCGAAACGGTGTTCGGATCCGCTGTCGCCGCTCGTCGACCAATCCTTCGCCTGCGCCTCTCCGAAGACCACATAAGGCATTTGCGCGTTTTGCGGCGCTTCGTCGTATACACGCTCGCCGCCCAGCCGCGTCGTCAGCGCGCTGTCGGAAATCAAGACCTAGAGCAGCGCCTTTCTCAAGGAGATCTCGCCGAGCGCGATCATGCATCATACTCCCGGCAGTGACAGATGAGATAACGGCGCGCAGCGTCGGCATCGATGGCGGAGACGACAGCAAACGCTCGCGATCCCCACCGCAAACGCGCAGCGTTGTCGACGTCCGGACGCCAGCGAAGCCTGATGCGATGCGTGAGCGTCGTCTCTTCGCTCGAAGCTGCGAAAGTTGTGTCGCCGCGCAGAGATTCGATTTCGCACCACACGGAAGCCAGGGCGGACCACGCGCGGCTGAATCCTCCGGACTCGTCCGGCGTATCTACAGGCGTCTCCAGAATCAGTTTTCGGCGCAGTGCGCCGATCCGACCGCTGTGCGTCATGCCAGCCTCATGCGTCGAAATGGATTGACGAGCGCAGCAATTTCTACGGGCAATGCCGTCGCATCGGTTGCGGCATCGCCCCTGTTCTCGAACCAGCGCGCGGCCAGCATCAAGATCGCCTGACGCAGCGGCGCCGGCACGTTCGCGGCGCTGGCGCCGAAGCCTGCCCTGATCCTCATTTCGATGCCGGCAATCTTCCGGCCCGGTTCGGGCGGCGGCTCGGTGAAGGCGATGCGCGCGCCTTGGGGCGATGCGTCCAATACGAACATCGAAGCGCTGACATCGGAAGCGACGCCAGACGCGTCGTAGACCTGCAGCGCCTCCAGCGACATGAACGGCGTCAGGGGAATTTTCAGCGCCCCGCCCGACGGCCAGGCGTCATAGAGAATCTTCCAGCTTTGCTCGAGAAAAAGTTGATGCGTATGCGCTTCCAGCACCAGCCGCGCCGAGGTGACAAGCGTCGATATCAATGCGTCTTCGTCACTGCCATCGATGCGAAGCCATGCCTTGGCCTCGGCGAGCGACACCGGCTCCAGAGCCGGTCCCGCGATGAGAATGGGGATCATTGGAACTCCCGCCGGTTTGTTGTAAACAGCGCGCGTCCGCGACTACGATAGCGAGGACGCGCCGCAACTGGGCCGGCGCAACACAGCCGTCCCGAAGGTCAATCGAATGCGGTTCTGGTTATCTGTTCTTTCAAGACCGCTGCTTGCTGCTGTTGCGCTTGCTTGCGCACCAGCCACGTCACAGGCTCTCGTTGGCGTTTCGCAATCGGGCGGGCCGGCGCTCGCGCATACGGTCCTGGTCGTCCGCAATCACGGCAATACGGCTGGCGTCTGTTCGGGCGTCGTGCTGTCGCCGCGCATTGTATTGACGGCCGCCCATTGCGTGCGTCCCGCAACCTATATCGGCATACTCACCGATCCGAGTTCGCAGGATCCGATATTCGCGCGGAGTGTGTCCGTGCACCCGCGTTATGTCGCCGGCGCAGAACGCAAGCGCGTCGTGTCCATCGATCTGGCGATGATAAGGCTCGAGAAGCCTTTGCCGCCGCAGTTCCGGCCGGTCGCGCTCGAAACAAATCCGATCGTCCGCCTCGATCAGGAGTTCCAGATCGCCGGCTTCGGCTTGCGCGAGGAGAACGGCGCCTCGGCGAAAGAACTGCGTTACGGCAAGCTCGTCACGCGTTCACCGCTAAGCAACATTCTGCTCTGGGCGAGCGATCCGAACCGCGCAGGGTTCGGCGCCTGTACCGGAGATTCCGGCGGACCCATCTTCGATCCCGCCGTAACGAAACTCATCGCCATCACGGTCTGGAGCGCGGGCGCAGGCGCAGGCAAATGCGGCGCCCTCACGCAAGGCGTGCTGGTCGCGCCCCAGCGCGCATGGATCGACAAGATCATGCAACAATGGGGCGCGATGTAGGCGCGCAGTTCAGCGCTTTTCGGCAGGTCAGCTTGTGCCGAATTTCAGCACCTTGATCGCATCGAAATCCTGGATGCCGCCGCCCACACGCTTGGTCGTATAGAACAGCACATAAGGTTTGGCGGAATAGGGATCGCGAAGAATGCGAATACCCATGCGATCGACGACGAGATAGCCGCGGCGGAAATCGCCAAATGCGATCGAATAGGAGTCCGCCGCGAGATCGGGCATGTCTTCGCTTTCGACGATGGGAAAGTTCATCAACAGGGCGTTCGCGCCCACCGTCGCGGGCGGCGTCCAGAGATATTCGCCTGTCGACGCCTTGAACTTGCGCACGGCGGATTGAACCTTGCGGTTCATCACGAAGCTTGCGTTCTGCCGATAACCTGCGCGCAAGGCGTAGATGAGTTCGACAAGGATATCGGACGGATTGCTGACCGGGAAATTCGCCGACAGCCCGGTCGGCACATAGGCCGTCTTGCCCCAGCTCCAGGTCGAGACGCTTGACTTCGTATAGCCAAGAAAGCCGGTCGGCTTGTTGACGCCGTTGCCGTTGACGAAGGCCGCGCCTTCCTGCTCCGCGAAAACCGTATCGATTTCCTCGGCGATCCACTGCTCGACATCGACCGTTCCGTCGTCGAGAAGCGTCTGCGTCGCCGCCGGCATCGCATAAAGCTCCATCGCCGGAAAATTCATGTCGGCAAGTTGCTGGTTGCCGGTCTGCGGACGCGGATCGGATTCGGCGACCCAGCCGGAGGCGGGACCGCTCGTCGAAAACGCCTTGCGGAACGTATTGGTCGAAATCTGGCGCACAGTCGCCATGGCGCGGATCGGAGAAATGCTGGCCATGCGGCGCAGGATTTCGGCTTCCGCCGGCTGCGGCACGAGGTAGCCGCCATCCGGACCCGACCCGACCGACATCGCCTTTTCCTCGATCGACTTCAGCCCCGCACTTTCGCCGCTGCGCACATAGGCGCGGAAGGCGGCCTTGTGCTCGCGCTGCTCGAACGCAGTGTTAGGAGCCGACGCTGCGAGCGGCGGACGCGCCTGGCCGATGGCGATCGTATCGAGACGCCGCTTGGTCTCATCGAGCGAGCGGTCGATGCGCGCCAGCTTCTCTTCGGTCACGACATCGGCAGAAAAACGCCGCTCGATCTGCGCAAGGCGTTCGTTGTTGGTGTCGCAATAGGCCGCGAATGCGCGGTTGACGTCTTCCAGCGCGGCGGCGGCTTCCGCCATGCCGGATTTGGTTTCAAGCTTTCCTTCAATACCCTGCATATCGGAATGTCCTTTCAACGCAGAAAATTCGCCGCTGCATCCAGCGCGCGCCGGACGGCGAGCACTGGAACTTCGGCCATGTCATGAACGCCGCCTTGTAAAGAATGCCCACGCTTGACGGCGCTGACGCGAGCTTGCGGAAGCATCGGAAAGGTAACGACCGATACTTCCCACAAATCCAGTTTTTCCAGACGGCGAAGACCGCTCTTGCGATCGCGCACAGCCTTCTCTGTGCGAAAGCCGATGGAGAGGCCGTCGACCGAGCCATCGCGCATCAACGCATGCACTTCGCGCGCGCGCGCCACGGCAAGGTTGAGCCTGCCTTTCACGTGAAGGCCCTTGCTGTCTTCTGCAAGGGAAAGCTAGGCGCCGATGGGCTCGGCTGCGTGGTGCTGCCAGAGCATCTTTATGCCGCGCACGCCGCGCAGCCGCAGAGTCTGCGCGAATGCGCCGCGCATGATCACGTCGTTGCCGAGATCGGCCACATCGAAAAGACTTGCATATCCTTCGAATTCGCCCTTTTCGCTCGCGGTCAGGCAGTGTGCGATCTGCTTGGTTTCCGAAGCGGCGAGCAGCCGGCCCGGCGAAATCAAAAGTTTTTGTTCCATCATGTCTGCACCTCGTTTCGCCGCGCCGGCATAGGCTCCGTTTTCGAATTGCCCTCGCGTTCCCATCTTTCGAGGAGACGGAAGAAACGGCGAATGACCCTTTGCGGATCGCCCTTGCGCGCCAGATTCGCGCGTTCGCCGCGCCGCGCGCTCTTTCGCTCGCGGCGTCGAAACAGTCTTTCCAGCATCAGTCGTTTCCGTATTTGCGATTGAAGCGCGCGAGCTCGCGCACGAAAGCGTCGAAGCGGCGGTTGGCGGATGCGAGCTCCTTCAGGGTCCACACCAGCAAACCCGATGCGCCGCTCGCCCACAGAAAAAGCGCGAGATGAGCGAGGTCGCCCCTCTCGACGATGACTTTTGCAATGTCGGTCATGGTGTGGTTTTCACAGATGGAATTACGCAGCCAACAATCTCTCGATACATCATTGCGAAACGCTGACGAAAAGCTCGTGTTCGAAATCGATTGTTATCTCGCTGCAATCGATCATGTCTGGATTCAGGCGACAGCAATTTCGCGACCGACCAGACTCGCTCTCAGTCAACTTAAGTGCATTTTCGATAAACGATTGAGCGGCTTCGGTCACAACTGCTTTCGGATAAGATTACCGGGGCATTCTGATGCTCGCCTTCCCTAGAACGCCAGCGATCCAACCTACGGCTCCTTGTGCATTTCGTCGTCTATCTCAACCGTGATTTTATACCGGCGTGGGCATTCCTGATTTTCTGCACGTAACGTCATGACCGGCCCATTGCGCCTAACGGTGACCTTGTCGCCAAGAGATTTGATAACGAGTTCCAGGTTGCGGCCGGATGTTCGAACCTCGAAGGCGCTAATGTTGCAATCGTGCGCGAAAAAATTTGGAAAGACACTGGGCGGCAAGTCCGCCGCGTTGATGACAATGCTCCGCTGACTATTCGAACCGGTCCAATCGCCAGAAAATCTTGCTAATGCGGCTGCGCCCGGCAACAATGACAAGGCAACTGCGATGCAAATCCATGTGAAGTAATTGCGCGCATCAATCCTAAGCATGGCGGACTACTCTAACGAGTTTCGGTATCATATTCGAATGATACGACACGGCCATCCACTATGTAAATCTCGACGTTCGCTACTTAGCGGGGAATACCGTCCGGGCCAACGATAGTCGAAGGTCCAAAGCGCGTCACTGCGATATTCGGCGAAATAGGCTCGGTGGTCACCCCTGCATTCGTTCCGATTTCAAAACGGCCTCTTGGCATCTCGAAAGATCCAATATTTTCGTAGCTATCCGGGTCGAACTAAGATGGGGGAGTTGTTCGATCTTGAGCAAATGTAACATCGCCTGAGCCCCCATCCGTCCACTGGCCTCCATCCGATGTCCCCGCCGGCACGCGCGGTTGCGAGCGCCAGGACTCGGAACCATCAGAACTTCCACCCCCAGCGTCCGCCACATCGCTCAAACGTTCGCCGCCGATATCGTAATCCTTCGCGGAGGTGCTGCCCCGCTATCCCACGGCCTCACGCTTCTCGTCATCGCTCAAGAAGCTTGCTGCTCCAATGCGCCGCCATTCGGCTTCGCGCTCGCCTGATAATGCATCGATCCCATCGAGATCGGGCTCGATATCGAAGGCGCCGCAAACAGGAGCAAGCCAATGCGCGAAACTCTGCTGCGTGCGTCGCACGAGCGGAATGACCGCCTGCCGCCAGAAGGCGCGGCGTTGTTCCAGGCATCAAATCACAAACACGTGGTTGCATTGTCTTCATTCGCTTAGAAAAAGCTCGTGATGAAAATCGATCTTGATTTCATCTCGTCCTAACATGTTCGTGGTTGGCCGAATTGCAATTTCGCAAGTTCCAACTCTTGTAATCAACTCATTTTTAAGTTGGTCGCGTTCAATCAAACCCAAGCTGGCAAGTCCTCCTCGCTCACTCGTAAATCGCCTGCTGCCTGCTTGTCCAAGCTGTTCGATCCATATCGGAAAAGTCACTATGGCGATAACGCTCTCTGACTTGGATTTGGATTTCTCAACGGAAGCTATAGCGTCTTCGATGAACGTTCGCGCTGCCTCGGTAATCACAATTCTTGGGTCTGTCTGATGGGACATTTTGGTTCTTGCCTGCGTTCGATGCGTTGAACAAATAGAAACTCAGATTCGAAAAGGCATCTTTACGTTAGGTCCTATGTAGGTTGATGCGCACTTGACATGGCCAGCATGGGCAAGGGCAGCGCCTCCCGAGTATACGCATAATGTCCAAGCGTTTGCGCCCGACAAATACCATTCCTGGCGTGTCAACGTCTGTATCTCCGCATTAGCCATCACTTCGCTCACGTCTTGACCTTCTTCCGATCCGCCGCCTTCATCAATCCACCTTCCGCGGTCATCTCGTGCCTGATCCTGGCGATACTTTGTTTGATCGATTGAAGTACTGCAAGCGCCTTTCGTTGCGCTGCCCCGCCATCCCACCGCCTCACGCTTTTCGTCATCGCTCAAGAAGCTTGCCGTTCCAATGCGCCGCCATTCGGCTTCGCGTTCGCCTGACAGTGCGTCGATCCCATCGAGATCAGGCTCGATTTCGAATGCGCCCCAAACAGGAGCGAGCCAATGCGCAAAGCTCTGCTGCGTGCGTCGCACCAGCGGAATCACCGCCTGCCGCCAGAAGGCGCGGTTGGCTTCCTGATAGTTCGAGAATGTGTTGTCGCCAGGCAATCCCAGCACCAGCGGCGGAATGCCGAACGCCAAAGCTATTTCGCGCGCCGCCGCGGCCCGCGCCTCGACAAAGTCCATGTCCTTCGGCGTCAGCGATAGCGACTTCCAATCGAGACCGCCTTCGAGCAGCAGCGGGCGTCCGGCATTGCGGCTGCCGGAAAAATTTTCGTCGAGTTCTTTTTTCAGTCGTTCAAACTGATCTTCGCTGAGGGTTGCGCCGTCCGGGCCCGCATAGACGAGAGCGCCCGAGGGACGCGCCGCATTATCGAGCAGCGCCTTGTTCCAGCCGCTCGCGGCATTATGCACGTCGAGCGCAGCTTGCGCGGCAAGAAGCGGCGCAAATCCGTAGTGGTCGTCGAGCGGATGAAAGAGCTTGAGATGAAGCACCGGCGAAACGCCATCCGCTTCGACGGGGAAGCTGACCTTCTGCGCGCCCACCGAATATTCATAGGCCGCCGGCCAACCGTTCGCGCCGGGAACGATCGAGATACGATCAGGCCGCAGATTGTGCCATTCGCGCGGTTCGCCATTGCTGCTGACGCGTTCGACATAGGCGTTGCCGAACAACATCAGATTGGTGAAGACGCCTTCGAGAAATTGCGCGGCGCTTTCGCTGGCGTTCGGTCGCGACATCAGCCTTCGCAGCGGGTGATCGATCGTCTCCGCGTGGTCCTCGTAAACCAGCCAGGGGATCGTCGCAGCGCTTTCGGCGATCATGCGCACGCAGCGATAGACGATCGCGTTGCGCTCGAACCCCTGCCGCGTCAGCTCCGTCGCATTGCGCGAGGTCCAGCGCGCGAGCCCGAGCGCATGCAACGCCAGAAGCGCGCCGGTGCGCGAGGCTTTCGTATCCACAGTGGCGGCGCGCGCAGAGACGGCGCCGCCGAAAAGGCGGTTGAAAATCGAGGGCATCAAATCATTCCGGATGATGTAAATCGTGCGAACGAATTCAGAGCCTGCGCAGGCGCGGCTCGGCGTGCTTCTTCGACAATGCCAATGCAGTTACTGCCCAGACGAGCGCATCGAGACGATCGGGGGAGCGCGAACCCGGCATACCCTCGGGACCAAAAGCGCACATTTCGTCTTCGAGCTGGGGAAACGGGCGCGCATGTTTCACGCGGCCCTGCTCGTAGAGTTGCGCCACTGGCGCGGCGCGCAGATATTTTCCGCGCGTCGCGCGCACCTGCGTTACCGGGACATTCGGATCGGCTTCGCGGATCACGGCCTCCACCATTTCGCCGCCCTGGTTGACCTCGGCGACAAGGCTGTCGGCCTGATATTTTTCATAGAGAGCTATCGCGGCGCGCGCCCATTTCTGCGGACGCGCCGCCGCAAGCGAGGCGTCTTCGAGCACATATACGAAGCCATCTGCGTCGATCCCTGCGGCAACGAGGCCGCAATTATCGGCGCGATGAGATGAGGACGCTGGCGGATCGATGGCGACCGCGATGCGCTTCAGGGGCGGCGTCACGTCGCAACGCGCCGCCTCGATCATGGCGCGCGACCAAAGCGCGTCGCTGCGTTCCTCGATGATCTGCCCGTCGATTTCCTGCCGGCCGAGCCTGGTTCCCGCATAGCGCGCAATCATACGCTCGAGAAATCCGGGCGCGAGGTTCTCGGCATTGCGCACGGTCGCCGCATGGGAAACTGCTACATGGGGATCGTCCATGAACTTGCGCAGCAGCGGAATGGGACGCGGCGTCGTCGTCACGAGCTGGCGCGGATGCGTTCCAAGGCGCAGGCCAAATTGCAGCATGTTGAAAGTTTCCTCTGCATGTCGCCATTTGGCGAATTCATCGAGCCACGCACATTCGAATTGCGGGCCACGCAGGCTTTCGGGATCCTCGGCGGAAAAGATTTGCGCCACGGCGCCATTCTTCCACTCAAGCCTGCGCCGCGAGGGCTGCCAGTCCGGTCTTTCAAAATTTTTGTGTACCGACAGGATTCCCGAAACACCCTCGACCATGACATCGCGTGCGTCGGCTGCCGTTTCCGCAATCAGTGCGATGCGGCCGACAGGCGCAGCTGAAAAATCAGGCTCGCCCAAGGCAAGGCCGCGCACCCATTCCGCGCCGGTGCGGGTTTTTCCCGCGCCCCGGCCGCCCATCACGAGCCATGTGGTCCAGGGTTGACCATTGCGCGCTGTTAAAGGTGGCCATTGATCCTCGCGCGCCTTGGCCGCCCACGTAGAAAGAAAGTAGTCAGCCAATCGGGGATCGATCAGATCGATCTTCCGGGTCGCTTTCTGCTGACGATTGAATTCGAGCAAGAGTCGCCTCAAGCTCTTCGCGTAACCGGGCCAAGTCGCGGGGAGGGCGGGGTCCGTCGTCATTATCGCCCTCGTTGCGTTTCGTTTCGTCCTGCCTGTCGTCGCGTTCGAGCTTGCGCAGTTCGGCAAGCGACTTCACCAGAGAAGCGAGCACGCGTGCATTGCGCTCCGCTGCTGCCGCCGTCGAAGAGCCGAGGCGGCGTTCGACGGCCGTCAATTCCTTGCGTACTGCCGTTTCAACGCGCCGCGCCAGAGACGGTATGTCGTCACAAGAATTTTCTTTCTCTTTCGATGTGGCCCTGTATTTCTTTTGCGCTTTTGCCGTCCTGCTCGAAACAGCAGGCGTAGCCTTTTCGCGTTCGGGCCAGCCCCAGATTTTTGCGTATTTGCGCGCGGTGGCGATGGAAGCCCCGAGTGCGGCGGCTACATCCTTCCAGGCTGCGCCCTGATCGTAGAGGCGACGCGCTTCTTCAACCGAATTCGCATCCGGCTCAAACTTTTCGAACATGGGAGATCGCCGAAATGAAAAAGCCGGGAGCAGGTAGCTGGCTACCCGGCGTTCCCGGCGCATTTGTGGAGTATGCCCCGCTTATACGGGACCAGCGTCACGGTGTCAAGGATTATTTTCCATTATTTAAGATTTTGTACCTGTATATCTTTTCGAACAACTTCTGTCACGCTCATGGACAATTGCTTGCTTTTGAGCAATGTTCCGCAGCGTCAAGAACAAAACAAATCGGACTATATCGTTGATATCCCTAGCAGCTCTCACGGTCCTCGACGCGGGCCCCGCGCGTCAGACTCTAGCTGCGAAAGCTGCTGGCTTCGATGCGGTCGGCCTTCGCCTGCAGCCACTCCTTGCGACCGATCCGGTCATTGCTGGCAACGATGCCGCCATCGAAGAACTGCTGGAGGCTTTGCGCAACACGGGTCTCAAGGTCACGGAGATCGGCGTTTTTCCAATCAAGCCGGGCATGGATATCGAGGCGCTTTCTCCGGTTCTCAGCCTCAGTCACAAGATCGGCGCGGGATATGTCACATGCCCGGTCGAAGATGTGGATCGCAGGCGCAGCATCGACACTTTCGCGCGTCTTTGCGATCTCGCGGAGACCTGCGGGCTGGAAGCTCTCATCGAATTCAATCCATACAGCGCGTGCCGGACTCTCAAGGAAGCCCTGGCCATCGTCGAGGAGAGCGGCCGCGACAATGCAAAGCTGCTGATCGACGTGCTGCATCTCTCCCGTTCCGGCGGCAAACCATCCGATCTGCTGACACTCGATCCCAAACTGATCGCTCTGGTCCATCTTTGCGATGCGCCGCCGCCGCCTTCAAAATCTCTGAGCGAAGAAGAGTTGCGCCGCGAGTCACGCACCGCGCGCCTTTATCCCGGCGAGGGTCAACTCTGGCTCGATGAATTGCTCGACGTCCTCTCTGCGGACGTGCCGCTCAGCGTCGAAGCGCCGTCGGCTGCCCATGCGCATCTGTCCGTCGAGGATCGCGCGCGTCATGCCTTTGAGGCGACCCGCAAGCTGCTGCGACGCCACGGCCGCATGATCTGATCTGCTGCGTCCCCGATTGAATCCCTGCACGCAGGCTGTCATCCTGTCGCGATGCGGCGCCGACAAAGTGCGCGCCGAAAATGCAGAAATCAGGGGGAGACACCAATGAGTCAGGACTTCGAATTGCGCCGCGTCGTCACGACCGTCGACAAGGACGGTAAGGCAGTCGTTCTTTTCGACGGCGAGAACCCGCACAAGGAAGTGCGCCCGCTGCGCGGCAATGTTTCGCGCGCATTGTGGTCGACTGCCAGCGCGCCCGCCAAGATGCAGGGCGAAATCGACCGCGCGGCCGGCGTGAAAATGACTTCGCCCGCAAATGGCGGAACGGTGTTTCGCATCATCGATTATCCGCCGACAAAGCCGGAGCAGGAAAAGATCGACGTCAATGCACGCATGCATGAACTCAAGGAAGAGCCGCCGATCAAGGGCCTGCCGCCGCGTCATCCCTTCATGCACCGCACGCGCAGCGTCGATTACGCGATCGTGCTGTCGGGCGAAATCGACATGCTGCTCGACGATTCCGAAGTGCATCTGAAAGCCGGCGATGTTCTCATACAACAGGGCACCAACCACGCCTGGGTCAATCGCGGTACGGAGATCTGCCGCATCGCCTTTGTCCTCGTGGATGCCGTCGCGCCGGAATGACCCCTGCGCCGCTATGCTGCGGGACAGCGGATCGGCGATTCTGTAAGGTGCGAAGAGTCGATCCGGGATCTTCCTTCAGATGAGCACAGCCGGGCGCAGTCTCGAAGCGCTGAAAATGCTGCCGTTTTTCGCCACCTTGCGGGCGGACACGTTCGAACGGCTGGCCTCTGCCGTACGCATCGAACGCTTTCGCAAGGGCGACACGCTGTTCCGGCAGGGCGAAAAGGCGGCCTCGATTTTCGTGGTCATCGAGGGGTTTCTCAAACTTTCGCGCGTCTCGCCGCAGGGCGAGGAAACGCTGATCCGCATATTCGGCCGCGGAGAAACGGTGGCCGAATCCGTGGCGGTACTGGGCGACGATCACACGACGACGGCGGAAGCGACCGGACCTGTCACGGTCGCGCGCCTGCCCGCCTCGGTCGTTGCGCAGGTGGCGCGGGAAGCGCCCGAATTGTCGCTCGCCATCCTCACAGAAGCCTCGGCGAAGATCTGGGCGCTGATGGACGAGATCGAAACTCTGAAGGCGCAGACCGCCGATCAGCGCGTGCTGCGGTTCCTGATCTCCCTGTGCGGTTCCTCGCCGGGCCCGCTGACCGCGCGCCTGCCCTATACCAAAGGCGACATCGCAGCTTATCTCGGCCTCAAGCAGGAAACGCTGTCGCGCTCCTTTGCGCGGCTCAAGGGCGTTGGCGTCGATATAGATGGACGCGATGCGCACATCACGGATGTCGCCGGGTTGAAGGCCGAAGTCGAACGCCTCAACCGCATCGTTTGAAAGCTCACTCGGGCTTGCGGCCCTTCCCCTTTGGCGCATTGCCGGGCCAGCGCACGATGCGCGAGGGATAATCGTCAAAGGGCAGATCGTCCTCGAAGGCGCCGACGCGGCCCTTACAGGAAATGCCGGCAGTATGAACCGTCTGGCGCGACCCCGAGACGAGATAGTGCCACCATTCGAGATCGCGGCCCTCGGCGCGCAGGCGATAGGCGCAGGTTGGCGGCAGCCACGCGATCTTGCGGACATTGGCCATGCTGAGGCTCACGCAATCGGGAACCGACTTGCGGCGATTCTTGTAATCCTTGCACTGGCAGGTGCCCGCATCGAACAGCTTGCAGGCGATATCGGTAAAATAAATCCTGCCGTTGTCCTCGTCCTCAAGCTTCACGAGACAGCAACGGCCGCAGCCGTCGCAAAGCGCTTCCCACTCGGGTTTCGTGAGTTCCTCGAGCGGCTTGCGCCAGAAGTCTTGATCGAGCGCCTTGTCCTTGGGAGAGGCCTTGCTTGCGGCAACGCTCTTGGCCGGCTCAACCGCACTTCCTGTCTTCGCCCGCGTGTCGCGCGCCATTCGCTGCCTTTCTGGCCTGCCCGGAGTGCCGATCCATCGTTTTCGGGCGGCATGAGTTCGCGCCTATACGCGCTGCCGGCGACGCGTCGTCAAGGGGCCGCAATCTGTGATAATAGCTTTCGCACCCCGGCTGACTTGGCCGGAGGCGCGCCGGAGGCGGTTGAAAGGTGCTCGAGGAATTCGGCAATTCCAGGCTGGCGCGGCGCGGCAAAAGGCTGGCGCTGGCTTTTGACGCCTGGGTGAATTCCAGTCTCTACGAGAGCGGCCAGCGGGCGCGCGAGCGCTATTCCAGCTTTTCCGCATTCATGGACCGCTTTCACGTCAGCGGCTTTTCCAAGCTCGGCGTGGAACTCGCGTGTGAAGCCCTGACCATCGGCTTCTTTGGCTCCATGCTGATGCTGGCGCTGGCGATCCCCGCCTTCCGGGAAACCTCCGAAGACTGGCTCAAGAGGCAGGATCTCGCGGTCACCTTCCTTGATCGCTACGGACAGGAAGTTGGGCGGCGCGGCATCCGGCACGACGATTCGCTCAAGCTCGAGGACGTGCCGGACGTCTTGCTGCAGGCCGTGCTCGCGACAGAGGATCGCCGCTTCTGGACCCATTGGGGCGTCGACCCCATCGGCACGATGCGCGCGCTCAACGCCAATGCGCGCGCCTCCGGCGTCGTGCAGGGCGGCTCGACACTGACGCAACAGCTTGCGAAGAATCTCTTCCTCAACAACGAGCGCACCATCGAGCGCAAGGTGAAGGAAGCCTTCCTCGCGCTCTGGCTCGAATTCCATCTCACCAAGAAGGAAATCCTGAAGCTCTATCTCGACCGCGCCTATATGGGCGGCGGCAATTTCGGCGTTCAGGCGTCAGCTCAATTCTATTTCGGCAAATCCGTTCGCGACATCACGCTCGCGGAAGCCGCGATGCTTGCAGGTCTCTTCAAGGCGCCCACCCGCTATGCGCCTCATATCAATCTGCCGGCAGCAAGGGCGCGCGCCAACGACGTGTTGCAGAACATGGTCGAGGCCGGATTCATGACCGAGGGACAAATCAACATTGCCCGCCGCAATCCGGCGCGACCCATCGACCGTGAAGATGAATCCACGCCCGACTGGTATCTCGACTGGGCCTTCGAAGAGACAAAGAAGCTAGCGAGCGCCGGGAAGCTCGGCAACAATCGCGTTCTCGTCGTGCGCACCGCGCTCGACAACAATATCCAGAAGCGTGCGCAGAGCGCCATCGAGGACAATCTTCGCACATACGGAAAACAATATCGTGCGTCGCAGGCCGCGACCGTGGTGATGGAAGTCGATGGCGCAGTGCGTGCCATCGTCGGCGGGCGCGACTACGGCGAGAGCCAGTTCAATCGCGCAACGGATGCACTGCGGCAGCCCGGCTCATCCTTCAAATCCTATGTCTATGCGGCTGCGATCCTCTCGGGCCGGTTCAAGCCCACGACGATGGTCGTGGATTCGCCGATCTGCCTCGGCAACTGGTGTCCGCGCAACTATGGCGGTTCGTTCGCGGGCCGCGTGCCGCTGAACGTCGCGCTGGCGCGTTCGCTCAACACGGTGGCCGTAAAGCTTTCGGTCGATATCGGCGACGGGCGCGGACAATGGGACAAGGCGAAATCGGGCCGCGCCAAGATCGTCGATCTCGCCAAGCGTATGGGCCTGACGACACCGCTGAACGACACGGTGTCATTGCCCATCGGCGCCGGCGAAGTGAAGGTGATCGACCAGACCGCCGCCTATGCCGTCTTCGCGAACGGCGGCTATAGCGCGCCGCCTTTCGCCGCCATCGAAATTCGCAACAGCGCGGGCGAGACAATCTATCGGCGCGAAACGGACGGGCCGAAGCGCGAGGAAGTTTTACCAAAGCATGTCGTCGCCGACATGGTCGGCATGATGACTGGCGTTGTGAATGCGGGCACGGCGCGGCGCGCGATACTTCCGGGGATCCCGACTGCCGGCAAAACCGGCACCACCAATGCTTCGCGCGATGCATGGTTCGTCGGCTATTCCGGCAATTACGTCGCGGCGGTCTGGTATGGCAACGACGATTACAGGCCGACCAACAACATGACCGGCGGCACGATTCCGGCGCAGACATGGTTCGACATCATGTCCTATGCGCATCAGGGCATCGAATTGAAGCCGCTGTTCGGCGCGGCCTCCGCGCCCGATCCGGTCGCCGCCAATGCGGGGTTGACGGCCAACGCCGCTGCCAAGGGCCTGAGCGCGCCGCAGCGGCCGACGACTTTATCGGTAAAGACGATTTCCGTGCTCGGCCGAATCGAAAGCCTGTTGCGCGATGCGGCGGAACGCCAGACGCGGGCGGATGCGGATGTGACGCCGCAAACACGCACCGCCGTCACGAACTTCCCGGCAGCGCAGTGAACATGCTCAATCCGTGGCGACTGTCGCCAGCGTCTGGTAGTGATGCTTGCCTGTTCGCGAAGGAAAGCCGCCGCGCACCACGCCGCCGCGCTGATCGCAATAAATCGCGCCCATGAGCGGCGATAGATCGCGGGAATTCGGCACGGACAGCCACATGCGCAGAAGATGCCGCTTGCGATCTTCTTCCGGATGATCCTCGAAGGATGTGCGCGAATGCAGCATCACGTGGTTGTTGAGAAGCTGCATGTCGCCGGGTTCGAACATCATCGAGAACTTGAATTCGTCGCTCGACGCGAGCTTGTCGAAAAGGGCCATCGCCTCGAGCTGCTTTTCACTCAGACGGGGCGCGTCTGCGAAGCGCTGCGAGTTCAACACCTGCATGCGAATGTAGCGGCAGGACAGTTTGCCATTGTGAAACGAAAACAGGGGCTGGAGATACCAGGGCTTTTCGCCCGGCACCTCCTGCCTGTTCCAGCTCCACGGAAAAGGTTCGTAGAGAACTTCCAGCAGATCGGGGCGCTGGCGCGCGATCTCGTTATGCACCGCAGTCGAACTCGCGATGATGCTGAGCCCGTCTGATTTTGCCACGCGCAATACGAGCAGCCCCACCACGTCGCAGGAATCGGTGTGATAGGAGAGCTGCTGCCGGCTTTTGTACCCGCGGCCATCAGGCGCGGTGATATCCGAACCGAAGTCGCGCACGTCGCCAAGAAGATCGCCGTCTTTGCTCTGCGAAACCGCGGTGCCGAGATGCTTGCCGAGGCCCCAATACATCAGGCGCGCATCGTCCTTGCTGAGCCCTTCCATCGGCAGGCCCCGCAACACCATCAGGCCCGCGCCGTTTTCGAGACAGTCGAGCGCGTCGGCGAGCACCTTGCCGAAACGCGGCAAGGGAAAGTTGTCGCGGCTGATCGTGTCGAAATTGACGCCGCGCGATTGCGCCGCCTTCAGCGACGCGCGGATTTCATCGGCCTCCACGTCCGTAACGCGATGAATCCAGTCGTTACGCTTGAGCATATCCGGGCCGCGCCAGTCGGCCTTGCTCTCGACGATCGTGTGCATTTTTGACTCCCGCAGTCGCTGAGCAGGGGACTATTCGCCCTCGCGAACCGGGCCGCGTTTCAGATCGATGATCTCGAGCACGTTCCTGTCGGGATCGTGGAAATAGGCGCTGCGCCCCTGAAAGGTGCCGCTGCCCCTGTCCTCTTCCTTGAAGATGCGCACGCCCTTTTCCGCCAAGAAATTTTTGGCCCGGTCGTATTCGTCCGAGGAAACCCGGAAGGCGGTGTGGATGTCGTGCTTGTCGTCCTTGTTGGGATCGATCGGATTTTCCGAATGGGTCAGCACGAAGCTAGTGCCGTGCGCGTTCAGGAACACCATGTGGTTGTTGCGGCGCAATTTGTCGAAGCCGAGTATCTCCGTGTAGAATTTTTCGGAACGGTCGAGATCCTTCACCGGAATGGTGAAATGCACGAAGCCCTCGGTTCTGATCATGGCGCTGTCTCCCGTGTTCGCCGGGCGTGTTGCGCCCTTTCGATTCAATCTATTCCGTGGGGCAGCCGCTTGGCAATTCGCGTGCGCCGAACATTGTGCGCCATTGAGCCGGCCCTCCCCTTGCGATAGTTTCGCGCCTCGCATTCGCGATGGCATCTCAAGGGCGTTGGCGGGCATTTGGCGGGCATTCTCAAGACAATCGTCGTTGTGACGCTGGGCGTGTCGCTTGGCCTCCTGTCGACATGGCTCGCCGTCGAGCGCGGACACGGATTCGGCGCCGTGAATGCCGGCGTCTGGATGTCGTGGCCGAAAACGGGCAGCAGCGATGCCGACCCCTATGCTCGCGCCGTTGTCGCCCGCACCGGCGAGGTCCCTCTCGGCGTCGCCGAAGGATTGAGTTTTCTGGCGCGCACCGACGAGAACGGCGACGCGCTGACCGGGCGTTGCGACTATAGCGTGCGCTCGCCCGTGCCGACCGGGCGTTTCTGGACACTGACTCCCTTGACGCTCGATGGCGGGCGATTCTCGCCGGCCGGCGAGCGCAGCGGCATCACGTCGGGCGAAATCGTGCGCCGCGCCGATGGAACCTTCGAGATATTGCTTTCGCGCGGCGTACGCCCCGGCAACTGGCTGCCGCTCGCCCGCGCCGAACCGTTTCAACTGATGCTGCGCGTCTACGATACGCAGGTCAGTTCGACGGCGACCGCGGTCGATGCGCGCGTGATGCCCCGAATCGTCAGGGGCGAATGCGCATGAGCCTGAACCTCAAGATCGACTGGCTCACGCGCATTTCCGGCTGGACGCCCTGGTTCGCCGGGATTTTCGTGATTGCCGGTCTTGTCCATATCGCGTCCGTACTGGCGATGCCGATGCTCGCGCCGGTTGACGCTTTTGCCCGTCTCGCCAATGCAACGCCGCTTGGCCAGCTCGTCATTCTCGACAATGGGGAGCCCGGCAAGGAGCTGCTGCCCTACGAAGACCCGGCGGCGGTCATCGCCGTCTGCCGCTACGACCTGTCGAAGGGCGCGATCCGCCTCAAGGCGAATTTCGACGGCGAGGGACTTGTCCTGATGTCCTTCCGCAACCGCTTCGGCACCGCCTTCTATGCGATGACCGACCGCGGCACGTCGCGGGGCCAGCTCGATGTCGTCATTGCGAACCGCACGCAACTCGATGCGATCGAAGCGGAAGATTCCGAGGACGAGGTTCCGTCCGATCTTCGCCTGTTGTCGCCGTCAGCGGAAGGTTTTGTCATGCTGCGCGCTTTGGCGCTGGAGCCGGGTCAGCGCGCCACGGCCGAGGCGCGGCTCAAGGCGATCTCCTGCGAGATCGAACAGGATTGACCGGCAAAACGGGATTCAGTTGCGGGCGGCCTTCCGGCGGCGCGTCCGGCCCTGCGGCCCGCCTGCGCCACGGGTCGGCTCGTTGCCGTCATGGTTTGCAACCGGCTCGTTACGCCGCCCGTAGCGTATGCCGGTGAAGAATAGAATGTCGGCGCCTTGCCGCGGAATGTCCGGAAGGCGTTTTGCCAGCGGTTTTCGGCCCGCCGGCGGAAAAGACAAAAGCAGTCCCATCTCGATTTCTCCGGAAGTCCGGCCCGACAGGGGAATCGATGCGAAATTGCATCTCCCCATTATTCGGCCCTCGAAGGTTAATGATGCGTCAACGCTTCCCATATAATTTTCGGGAGTAGCGTAGAGTTCCCTTAGAGTGTGCGTATCCCCATGAGTGTCCCGCTTTCCAATGGCCTGCACGTCGCCGGCCCAGCGTCGGATTTCGAAAAACTGGCGAGCTTCGCGCGCCGCAACGACGACACGCTGCGTCCGGCGCTTCTCGCCTCCCTCACGGAACTGTACGTGACAGGTCCCGAGCCCAATGGCGAAGCCATTGCGCGCTACGAGGACATGGCGCTCCAGCTCATTCCCGACGCTGATGCCGCGACGCGGGCGCAGGTCGCCGCGAAGCTGGCAAGGCATCCACTTGCGCCAGTAACGGTCATCGATGCGCTGCTTCTGTCCGATCATGTCTGCGCAACGATTCTGCTCGAACATTGCACGAGGCTTGCGCCGGATCGGCTGTTCGATATCGCCGCCAGCGGTTCGCAGGCCCAAGCTCTCGCCCTTGCACGACGGCGCGGGATCGATCCCGATATCGTCGACATGCTGGTCTTGCGCGGCGACGAAGACGTATTGTGCGCGCTGGCAGAAAATTCCGACGTTCCCCTTGGAGACCGCCTGCTCGGTCTCCTGATCGCGCGCGCCCGGCATGCCAAGCACCTGGCGCAAATTCTCTGCCGGAGAATCGAGGACACGCGCATCCTGACGCCGCTTTTCCTCTCGGCTTCGCCCGATCAGCGCAAGCAAATCCTGCGCGATGCGGAATTCGCCGATTTCACGTCAGGACAAATCCGACGCGTTTCGACCGCCAATCCCGTCCTTGCCGACTGGATCGTCGAACGCGGCAAGATGGGCCTTTGGGGCCTTGTGGCGCAGGAGATATGCCGTCTTACCGGCTTCGAACGCGCGACCGTCGATGCGATGATTGCCGATGAGCATGGCGACGGCCTCGCCATTCTTCTGGCTGCCATCGGCTGCCCGGCCAACAAGACCGTGCGCCTCTTTCTTTCCTGCCCGCCGGCGATTTCGCATTCGGTGGAACGGGTGCGCACCCTCGCGCGCATCGTCGAACACATGCCGGCGCATGCGGCTTACGCCATCGTGCATGCGATCATGGGAACGCCGATGGATTCAGCGCGCAAGCGACATATGCCCGTCGCCGATCCGCTCGCCTCGCCATTGCCCGGCCGCAAGCTCACGGGCATTTCGTCCGCCGTCAGCCTGCCGCCGCAGCGGCAGGCTTCGACGAGATTGCGGATGCAAAGGTAACTGCGAACTACTTCGCCAGATCGAGGAAACAGCGTCCCGCCCGATCGTCGACATCGACGATCCATATATCGGGATCGAAGCCGATTTCCTTGCGCAGACGCTCGTCTGCATCGGCGAGGTCGATCGACTCTTCCTTGTGAAGCCTCCTCCAGAGGCGATCGATGCCCGCCTCGGCCAATTCCGTCTGCGGCGCGGGGCCGTAAAGCGCGCATGTGCCGTCGAGGCGATCCACTTTCACGAAGATTGCGCCTGCCTCCGCCGCGCCGCGACGGCGCAGCACGGCATATGCGCCCTCGCTCATGCAGCGGCGCAGATAGGCGGAGACGAAGATGTCTGCGCGCAGGCGCATGTTCACACGATACTTGTGAAGTTCGAAGTCAGGGTATGCTGACTCCAGAGCGCGACGCCAGTTCCTTGAGAAGCTTAGGCGACATCTGGCCTGTCACCTGAAGTTTCTGGGAACGTTCGAAGGCTTCGATCGCGACACGTGTCGTCGGGCCGGCGACGCCATCGGACTTCACATTGTGTCCGAGCTTCTTGAGCGCTTCCTGCACGGCCACGATGCGCTTCGTCTGCTCAGCCGAAGCATTGGGAATCGAGGCAGGCGGAGTCGGCGCCGAAGGCTTGCCATCCCGCAACAGCGCAGCAATTGCGTCGTGCTTGGCGGCCGCCGGTTGCTGCGCAGGCTCGCGCGGCGGCGCTTTGGGAATCGCGGTGGCGTTGGTGCGCTGTTCGGCGGCGGGCACAACGGGGCGCTCGGGCGCAACCGGCACGGAAGCCGTCGTCTGCGGCACCGGCTTGGGTTGCGAACGTTGCGCTGTTTCGGCCGGCCGCGCGGGCGGCAGCGGCACGGGCGCTTCGGCGTCCACGGTTTTCGCTGTTCTGAAGAACGGCGCGGGATGGCGCTCGTTTTGCAGGAACAGCGCGTTGACGCCGATGCCGCCGATCAACAGCACGCCGCAGGTCACGAGCAGCGTGCGGCCGGGGCGGCGCGCCATCTTCCCCAGGAATGCAAAGCGCGAAGGCGCGGGAGGTCCGGCGCGCCGCTGTTTCGCGGGACGCCTTTCTTCGCGGAGAACGAAATCGTTGTCCGCACGAGCGAGAGCTTCAGGCAATTTTTTTCACCATGTCCGGCTGGTTGGAGAAAAGATCGCCGCCTGTTTTCGGTTTTAGTGGCATTGCCTCGATCTTTGCCGAGGTCCGGGATTCCTTCGCGACTGCACGGCAGTCCATGGGCAGGCGCACTGTGACGCGCGTGCCGACATCCGGCGCGCTTTCGAGAATGATATTGCCGCCGTGCAATCCGACGAGGCCGCGCACGACCGACAATCCAAGTCCCGTGCCTTCATAGGGCCGGTCGTAGGTCGCGCGCGCCTGGAAGAAGGGATCGCCGAGACGCGCGAGATCGGGCGGGCGGATGCCGATGCCGGTGTCGCTCACTTCGAAGATCATCGAATTGCCTTCGGCGCGCACGTTGACCGTGACGGTGCCGTTGCTCGGCGTGAATTTCACCGCGTTCGACAACAGGTTGATGATGACCTGCTTGAAGGCGCGCTTGTCCGCGACGAGTTCGTCGAGCTGCGGCGCATAATTGCGCACGAGTTCGATGCCATTGGCCTTCGCCTTCAGGCTCAGCATGTCGCAGCACTGGTCGACGATCGGCTGCACCTCAAAATGCTCGGGCAGAATGTCGAAACTGCCGGCCTCAATCTTGGAGATATCGAGAATCGAGTTCACGACAGCCAGCAGATGATGTCCGGATTCGTGAATGATGCGCGCATATTCGATCTGCTTGGCCTGATCGGTAGGCATCAGCTCGCTGTTGCCGAGGATTTCCGAAAAGCCGATGATCGCATTGAGCGGCGTGCGCAGTTCGTGGCTGACATTGGCGAGGAAGCGATCCTTCCAGCGGTTCGCTTTCTCCGCTTCGAAACGGGCGGCTTCGAGATCGGTAGCATGCTGGCGCGCCGCGTTGATGTCGCGCAGCGCGGCGATTACCTGTACGTTCGCGCGATTGAGTCCATCGCCGTCTTCAAGCCGCACGCGGCGCGCGCGCAATTCGAACCAGTGGAAGACGGGCGCATTGATGTCGCCCGCAACGGTGACCTGATCCGTCGAGATGCGGATGCGAATATCTGCGGTAACGGTCGATCCGCTATCGGCTGCATCGGCGGCCAGTTTCAGGAAGGCGGGACGGTCGGCAACGTGGATGCGCTCGAACAGGCCCCGCCCGCGCAATTCGCGTGCGGAACGGCCGATACGCTGTTCGCCCGCTTCGCCGGCGTAATTCACATTGCCTGCACGGTCGATACCGAGCACGAGTTCGCCGATGGTTTCGACAAGCGAGCGATAGCGCGCCGAGCCGAGTGTCAGGCCACGGCGGCGCACATCGGCGAGATGTATCGCGCCGGCAACGCTGGCGCAGGCATAGGCGATGGCCAAAAGCGCGAAGAGGGCGGTCGTGAGGTCGGCGAGATTGAAGCCGCTACCCACCAGGCCTGCCGCCTTCACCAGAACGATCGCCGCCAGCACAATCAGCGAAGCAGCGCCGGCTGCGATTGTCATCGGGATCGAGAAAGTCATCAGCGTGTCGAGCGGCGCAAGGACGAGCCACATGCTCGCGGCCGCAGGGATCGACGGCGAGCCCAGCGACAGGGTGGCCGCGAGGCCGACAAAGCCGAGGGCCGAAACGGCATGCGCAAATTTGAGATTGCCGGTGCGCATCGCCGCCCAAACAGCCAGAAGCGGCGCCGCGACCCAGGCGAAGGCGATGGCGTCGAGCGGACCGGGCTTGCCATGGAGCGTGAAATAGATGGGCACGCTCACGAAAGCGGCCAGGACCAGACCGAGGCGCAGGCTGACAAAGAGGATGTGCCGGGCGCGCTCCATCGCATCGCCCTGCACCTTCGGGTGCACCAGGGCTGCGAGCCTGTCTATCAATCCGGGCCAGATCTTCACGCGATCACTCGTACGCATCCCGATATCGGGGAACTGAAATTGACTTTTGCAGGCCCGCCTTAAGTGAACCCTAAGCATGCGTGCGCCGGGGCCGTTCCGGCGTCCAAAGCGCGGTTTTCCCGATAGGATTTGCCGGTCATGGTTTAGAAGATATTGCTGCGGCTTCACCGTAGTGCGGTCTGCCATGGTGAACGCGCCATGAATCGGAAGACTTCGATTTGAGCGCCGGATTTAGATCGAACTTGATCCGCCTGCGCTAGAAATCATCCCGTGAGGTCGGAATGACCCGCAGGAGTCGTCATGTTTTTCCTGATGCGCAGCGTCTTGTGGCTGGGCATCGTCTTCTGGGCGATGCCATGGAACGGCGAAGGTTCGCCGGGCCGCAGTGCGCTCGACGCCGCGCGCGGCCTCGCCCAATCGACGGCGCAGGCGGCCAGCGAGGCCTGTGTCGCGACCCCGGCCGAATGCCTCGCCGCCGCCCGAAAACTGCACGCCCTATTCGAAAAGATCGCGGCAGAGCCTCTCGAAGCCTCCTCCGCTACCGGCCCGGCACAAACTGGCGGGGCGCTCTCGGCTTTGGACCGCCTGCCGCAATGGCGCAACGGCCGGCCCTGAGGGCCGGCGTTTTTGGGGTGGCGCATTGCGCCCGATTATCCATATAGACGGCAGGACGCTGCGAACCGCAGCCGCGAAGCCGATGGAATCATGGCCAGCATCGAAGGCATCATCGCCGATTTCGAAACGATCGACGATTGGGAAGAGCGATACCGTTACGTGATCGAACTCGGCCGCGAACTCGAGCCGCTGGCCGACGAGGCGCATTCGGATGCTAACAAGGTGCGCGGCTGCGCCAGCCAGGTCTGGCTTCAAACAACCCTCGAGCGCGACGGCTCCGGCGCGCCTGTCCTCGCCTTTCGCGGCGACAGCGACGCGCATATCGTCCGCGGCCTCGTCTATATCGTGCTCGCCATGTTTTCGGGCCGGCGCGCCGAAGAAATCCTGGACATCGACGCCCAGGAGATTTTCGGCCGCCTCGGCCTGACGGCGCATTTGACGCCGCAGCGCTCGAATGGCGTGCGCTCGATGGTGGAGCGCATCAAATCCGATGCCCGCGCAGCGCTGGCCGCGGCCTGATTGAAGCTAGACTCTGGGACGATAATCCTCTGCTCCCCAGTGCCTGACGGCCCCTGCGCGCGCCGGCCCCTCCGCCTGGCTTTGCAGACCGTAATGGCGTGCGAGCGAAGCCAGCGCCATTTCGAGGACGAGTTTTGCCGAGCGTCTCGGCCAGCGTCTTTCGGCCTCGATGATCTCGAGGCCTTTCAGAAATCCGCAGACGTCCATCAGCAATCCCGCAAAGTCCGGACCGACGGCGCGCAAGGCCTGGTCGGCCCGCTGTCGGGCCGCAATCACGACTTCGGAATAGGATAACGGCGCGGAATAACCATCGCTGTCACCGAGGCTCGGATCCCAGTTCGCCGTGATCCGCGGGACCATCTGCGCGAAGGTGAGATCGCGCCGCAATCTTTCACCGGCTTCGAGCGATGCCGGATCGAGCAGCATTTCGCCTTTCGCGTTCTTTCGGCGTGCGAGCCAGGCAAGCTGGCTTTCGCCTTCGTCGACTGCGACCTGGCGCGATATGCCGTTGACTTCGACCTCACATTGCACAGTCTGGCTATGCTGCGCGAAAAATGGATCGATGTCAGGCTCTGCATCCTTTCGCATGAGAAAGGCTCGACCTGCATCGGTAATGTGCAGCCTCTCCCGGCCTGACGCGGCCCCCTTTGTCCATTGCAGAAGTCCTTGCGACACAGCCTATTTCACATCATCCGTGGCGGCCGATCCCGTGCGCAAGCTCACATCATTGCGCCGCGAGAAAATATCGAACGATGACGAGCCGAGCGGGCTGTGCGTTGCATAGGCGCCCTGCTGCGACAGCGCGCGCACCAAGCGCGTCATGGCGGACGCCGAGCCAGATTTGGCTTTAGCCGTGAGATTGCCGCCCTTGGCATCTGAAGAAGGTTTCCTGTCCATCACCGCGCCCCCGCAGTTGTCGGAGAAAAAGCGCGGATGAAAGCGAGCACGGCAGCCTCGATCGCATCGAGCATGCGGTCGAAGGATTTCACGTCCCTGAAATCCTCGATACGCGCGCAAATGTAACGCACTGTCGAACGATCTCGGTGAAAGGCTTTCCCGATCAATCGTTGCGACAAGCCCAGAACGACATGGCCGAGATAAATTGCGAGATGCCGGAGCGAAACGCGCAAGCCCGTGATCCGCGCCGCCCCCGACTTGAGTCTTGCGATGTTCGAAAGCGCCTGACGGACGGCGTGCTGCAAAATCTCCAATCCGTTTTTTGCAGTCAAAATGATCTCATTGGCTTCCGCCGTCCCTGACGGAAGCGCTCGGTAATCTCCAGACATTGTGAACCACACTCCACAAGCAGCGCCGCAATATCGGACTACTATCCTATAACTTCGACATTGTCCAGAATTTTTCTTTTTATTCCTATTTTCTCCCCCTCCTCTCTCTCCGGACGGAAAACTTGGGCATTCCCGCAATGGAGCATGCCCATGAAAATCGACATGAAAGATCTGAAAGCCCGCGCTGCCCAGACCCTCGAGCGGCAGATCGCCGGGGGCGTCCCGCACTATGAACGCAGCCGCCACTTGCGGCGTCTTCTCCCGCTTGCGCCCGAGGATTTTGCCCGGAAGGACGTTGTCACCGCCCGGCGCATTTTGCTGCGCCTCGCCAACGCCATGCGCGAAGAACGCAGGCGCGGCCGCATGGGGCACTGGACCTACGATCTCAACCGCCACATTGCGCTGGCGCAGGCCTATCGCGCGGAACGCGAGGCGCTGCACACGCTCGACAGACATCGCGAATCGCACGACTGATCGACGCGTCGGCAGTGCGGAACCATGGCGGAAACGAGTCTCTATCAACCGGTCAAAGCCTTTCTCGAATCGCTCGGTCTCGAAGCGAAGGGCGAGATTTGCGGCTGCGATGTCGTCGCGCTCGATCAGGGCGAGCGTGCGGCGCTTGTCGTTTGCGAATTGAAGATGGCTTTCACGCTCGAACTCGTGTTGCAGGCCGTCGACCGCAGCGCCGCCTGCGACGAAGTCTGGCTGGCGGTACGCGCGTCCGCGCGTGGACGCGGACGCGAGAACGATTCACGGGCGAAAAAACTCTGCCGCCTCTGCGGCTTCGGACTTCTCTCGGTGTTTGCGAATGGCCGCGTGGAAGTGATCGTCGAACCCGTGCAATGGAAGCCGCGCCCCGACAACAAGCGCCGTTCGCGCATCGTCGATGAATTTCGCAAGCGCCGCGGCGACACGGCCATCGGCGGCTCGACGCGTCGCCCCCTGATGACCGCCTACCGGCAACAGGCGCTGGCTTGCGCCGCGGCCATGTCCATCACGCCCGCACGCCCGCGCGATTTGAAAATCGCGCATCCCGACGCGCCGAAAATCCTGCAGAACAATGTCTACGGCTGGTTCGAGCGCGTGGAGCGCGGCGTCTATGGCCTGACCGATGCCGGACGCGCCGCGCTGGCGCTGTGGGCGGATCATCTGCCAGCCCAGATCCCCTCCATCAGCGCTTCGTCGTGACCTCGATCTCCACGAGTTTTTCCGGCGCGGAATAGCCTTGTACGGACGTCATCGCGATCGCGCAGGGAAAGCGCGACGAAATCAGCTTCCACGCCATTCTTGCGTCGACCTTGATCGAGACATAGGCGTCGGTATTGACGATGTCGCTCCAATTCGCGTGGGCGGCATCGAGACTGTTCGCAATATTGGCGCAGATGCGCTCGATCTGCGCGTCGAAACTGACGGATATGTCGGTATTGCCTGACAGAAAGACATGATCGCCAAGCGCAACATACATCGGCGGCGCGATGCGCGGCTCGTATTCGCGCACGATCTTTTCGCCTGTTGCATCGATAACGGTAATATCGGCGATCATGTCGATGCCTTCGCCGAGGCGCTCCGGCGCGATGAAACTGGCGCTTGCCGCGCGCTTCTCGCCAGCCAGGGCTTCGAGCCTGATGTTGCTCGCGACCTGACGGGTGGACGCATCGCGCGCCCAGAGCCGGCTGCGCACGATCTGGTGCGCGCCAAAACCTGCAGCTGCGCATTCTTCGGTGGCGTGATCGAACGCCGCCCTGAAACTTTCGGGCGCATTCCCGCCTGAGCCTGCGCCAACCTTTACGTTGAAAGCCCGCGCGCCCGCGAGCATGGACCACTTGCGCTGAATGGAAAATGCCATCGCCTCAATCCTTGCCGCGTTGCTGGCCGAGACCCATCTGCCGCGCGAGGCGCGAACGCGCCTTGGCATAGTTGGGCGCAACCATGGGGTAATCCGCAGGCAGGCCCCATTTCTCGCGATATTGCTCAGGCGACAGATCGTAATGGCTGCGTAGATGGCGCTTCAGCGACTTGAACTTCTTGCCGTCTTCGAGGCACACGATGTGATCGTCGAAAATCGACTTTTTTGGCGGCACGGCTGGACGCAGGGACTCCTGCGCGAGCGGTAGCTGCGGCCCGCCGAGCCTCGCCAGCGCGTCATGAACGTCCTGGATGAGTTTCGGCAGGTCCGAAGCCGCCACGGTGTTCTTGCTCACGTAGGCCGAGACGATGCCTGCCGCCAGTTCGATGAAATTGGAGTCCTTGCGCTCGTTCATGCCGCCGTCCGGAAAGCCTTTTGGCGAGCATGGACCGCCGCCTGATCAATTTCAATTGCCGGGGTGCGGGCTTGCCGGGCGCACGCCGAAGCCATAGGTCTTTGGCGACAATTTCCAGCCCGATTGGATGCCTCGATGGCTCTCAAGAGCAAGCCCGCCAAAGTAAAGTCCGCAAAAAAAGCCGCTCGCAAGGCCGCGCCCAAGACCACGCCATTGCGCCGCCGTCCGCGCCCGCCGGTTGCAGAGCCAAGGCCGCAAAGCCGCGTCGTGCATGGCGTCAAGCTCACCGACGAATATGCATGGCTGCGCGCGCCGAACTGGCAGGAAGTGCTGCGCGACCCCGATGCCCTGCCAAAGGATATTCGCAAGCTCATCGACGCCGAGAACAAATACGCGCTCGACATGCTGGCCGACACGAAGCGTTTGCAGGCGAAGATCAGGAAGGAATTGCGCGGGCGCATTAAGGAAGACGATTCCGAAGTGCCGGTTCCCGACGGTCCTTTCTCCTATTTCGAGCGCTATCGCACGGGTGGCGAACATTCGATTTTCTGCCGCATGCCGCGCGAAGGCGGACGCCGCGAAGTCCTGCTCGACGGCGACAAGCTGGCCAAGGGCAAGAAATTCTTCGATCTCGGCGACATCTCCTATTCGCCCGATCACAAGCTGCTCGCCTGGAGCGCCGACGAGAAGGGTTCGGAATTCTTCACCCTGCGCGTGCGCGATATCAGGAGCGGCAAGGATCTCGCCGACCGCGTCGAGAATTGCGACGGCGACGCCGTGTGGCGGCACGACGGCCGCGCCTTCTTCTATACGATCTTCGACGAGAACCATCGCCCCTGGCGCATCTATCGCCACGATCTCGGCACGAAGAACGAAGACGACAAGCTGATCTTCGAAGATTCCGATCCGCGCTATTTCCTGAACCTCGCGGAAACGCAGTCGGGCCGTTATGCAACGGTCGACATCGGCGATCACGATTCCGCCGAATGCTGGCTGCTCGACCTCGTGGCAAAAGATGCGCGCCCGACGCTGATCCAGAAGCGGCGAAAGGCCGTGCAATACGAATGTGAGGACTGGGGCGACAAGCTGTTCATCCACACGAACGCCGATGGCGCCGACGATTTCAAGATCGTTCAGGCTCCGATCAAATCGCCACAAGCGAAGAACTGGAAGGATGTGGTGCCGCACCGGCCGGGCATTCTCATCCAGGAAATGGCGGTGTTCAAACGCCACCTCGTGCGAACCGAACTCGAAAGCGGCCTGCCACGCATCGTCATCCGGGACATCAAGAGCGGCAAGGAACACGCCATCGCCTTCGAGGAAGCCGCCTACGATCTGCAAATTGATTCTGTCGCGGAATTCGACACGAACGTGATCCGCTTCGCCTATTCCAGCATGACGACGCCTTGGAGCGTCTACGACTACAACATGGTCGCGCGCGAGCGTGTGCTGCGCAAACGCCAGAAGATTCCAAGCGGTCACAAGCCGTCGAAATACAAATCGGAGCGCTTGTTCGCGCCATCCCATGACGGCGCGAAAGTGCCGATATCGCTTCTCTACGCCAAGACGACGAAGCTCGATGGCTCGGCGCCGCTTCTGTTGCAGGCCTATGGGGCCTACGGCACATCCTATGAAGCGAGTTTCAGCGCCAGCAAGTTTTCACTGGTCGATCGCGGCTTCATCGTCGCCATCGCACATGTGCGCGGTGGAACCGATTGCGGCTGGGGCTGGTACAAGGCCGGCAAACTCGCGAAAAAAACGAACACCTTTCACGATTTCGTCGCCGCCGGCCGGCATCTTGCGGAGAAAAAATATACTTCGGTGGGTCAGATCGTCGGCGTCGGCCGCAGCGCGGGCGGATTAATGATCGGCGCTGCCGCCAACATGGCTCCGGAGCTTTTCGCCGGTCTCGTCGCGGGCGTGCCTTTCGTCGATGCGCTCAACACGATGCTCGACGACTCCTTGCCGCTGACGCCGCCGGAATGGCACGAATGGGGCAATCCCGCCAAAAGCCGCAAGGCCTTCGATACGATCCGCGCCTATTCGCCCTACGACAACATCAGGGCGCAATATTATCCGCCGATGCTGGTGCTCAGCGGCTTGAGCGATCCGCGCGTTACCTATTGGGAGCCAACCAAATGGGTGTCGCGCTTGCGCGCGCGCATGAGCGGCGGCGGGCCGATCCTGCTCAAGACGAATACCGATGCAGGGCATGGCGGCGCAGCGGGCCGGCTCGAAAGGCTCGACGACATCGCGCTCGAATATGCCTTCGTGCTGTGGTGCACGGGCAAGGCCGCGGACGGCTGACGATGCTTGCACAACGCGCACTCGCACAATTGCTCATCGTCGATGTGCAGGAACGCCTTTTGCCGGCCATGCATGAGGCGGACAGAATTGCGAGCGCCTGTATCAAACTTGCCAGCGCGGCGCGGCAGCTTGGTGTGCCCATCACGATTTCGGAACAATATCCGAAGGGCATCGGCGCAACGATTGCGCCGCTGGCCGAAGCCGCCGGCAACGATGCCGTCATACTTCCGAAAATGACGTTCTCCTGCCTGCGCGAGGAGGCGCTTGCTCATCGCCTCGAAAGTCTCGCGACAAACGGCAGAAAGCAAATCGTGGTGTGCGGTATCGAGAGCCATGTCTGCGTCCTGCAGACAGCGTTCGACCTCAACGCGCGCGGCTTCGACGTCTTCCTTGCAACGGATGCGACGGGATCGCGCGCATCCCATTCGAAATCGACAGCGCTTCAGCGCATGCAAATGGCCGAGATCGTGCCGGTTACATTCGAGATGATCGCATTCGAATGGCTCGAACGCGCCGGCACCAACGAGTTCAAGGCGATGATGCCGCTGATCAAGTAAAAGATCAGCCGCTGCGCTTTTCGATGAACTGCCGCAACTCGTCGAGCGACGCGAAGTGGAACGTCCCTCCGGATGTATCCGCGTCGATCGAGCCATCCTCGTAGAGGTGATAGGTCACGCCCTGCGATTCATAGCTGCGCACGAGTACGCGACCGCTCTCCTGCTGCGCCTCGGAGGCAGCCCGCTCAGGGGCGGAAGGAAGAGGCGGTGGCGGAGCGACCGCCGGCTCCGGCTCGAGGGCTGAAACATGCTGTTCCGCTGCGGCAGGCGCCGGCTCAGCGGGCGCGGGCTCGACGGCTTCTTCGTGCGAAACCTGCGCAACGTCCGCGCCCGGTTCATCGGAACGATCCTGCGCATGCTCTTCGCTCGCCTCAAGCGCCGCAGCTTCAATCGCCGCCAGATCGATAGCGACTGACACGGGCGGACTTTCGGGTGCAGCAGGCTCGGGAGCCGAAGGTTCTTCCGGCGGCCCGGCGGGCTGCGGCGCGGGTGTTGGCTCGGCGGGTGTTTCGCCGATCTGGTCGAGTTCGGCGAAGAGCTTTTCGACCCAGGCAGAGCCCGTGTAGGGGTTGGTTGTGGCGACTGGAACCGGGGCTGGAGGCGCGACGGTGTCTGCTATGGCGGCGGAAGCCGATATTTCGGCCTCGTCGACGGGCTTGGCTTCGGCTTCCCGGTCAGACGCGGTGTCCTGAGCCGCTACCGCCTCGACATCGATCAACCCATCGCCGGCTGGCACGGCCGCCGCAACCCCGACATCCGGGCTTTCTGTCTGCTCATCGCCCGCTGTTTCGAAGGCGCTTTCGGACGGGCCTGCCATTTCCACATCCGTGCCGGCTGGCTCGTTGACCGGCTCGGCGACCTGAGTGTCGGCGGGAGGCACGACAGGCGCACCCGCGGCGAGGCCACCCACCGGCATCGGCGGCCGGGGGGGAAGATTTGCGACCGGTGCAGGGACGGTCGGGGGCGGCGGAATGATCGGGGGCGCTGCTTCCGCCACGGACTCATCGCGCGCGTCCAAACTGGTGGAAGCGTCGCTCGCGGTCTTCACCCCTGCAGGAGGTTCAGGCCATTCGGCCCGCTGGGGCACCGGGGACAGAGGCGGCACTGGCACTGTGGGCCTGCGAAGCGGGGCTTGAGCCGCTTCGACGGCATCGCTCGCCTGCGCCTGCGTATGCGCCGAGACTTCTTCAACCGGCGGGGCCGCGACGGGCTCGGGCTTTCGAGCGACCGGGAGAGGCGGGCCGAAACCCGGAGGCGGCGGGGGCGGCACGGCTGCGCCACCGACCACTTTCAGGGGCGTCGCAGGCCGTCTTGCATCGCCGCTGGACGGAAAGGGCGGAGGCGGAGGGGGCGGAACTGGCGATAGAGGCGGCGGAGCCGCCGCCGTCTCGCTGCCCAGAGCCGCAGCTATAGCAGCGGCCCCTGCTGCAGCGGCTGTAACGGCGGTCCCTGTAGAGACCATCGGCGAAGACGACGCCGCATCCGGAACAGGTTGCGGAGCTGAGGCCGCGATCGGTTCGTCCTTAGTCGCTTTCGGCGGCTCATCGAAAGGAAGCGGCGGCTGCGCGGCAAGCTCCGGCCTGTCCGCCTGTTGTAGAGGCGGCTGTGGCAGTTGACGCGACGGACCAGCGCGAAGATCGGCGGCAATGGGGTTAGCGTCCGGGGACGATAAAACAGTGCGGTTGCCCTGAAGCGCCTCGATCAGCGCATCGACGCGATGCATCAGCGCCGCAATGGCGATCACGACGGCGCCTGCGGCAAACACGGTCGCGCCCGCAAGCATGGCGCTCCAGCCGCGTTCGACCTCGACGACGCCCCAACCGGAGACACCCCACCACAGGCCCCAGAGGGCCAGCAGCGCTCCGAAAGCGCAAGTTCCCCATTTCAACAAGTGCCGACCCTCGATTGGCTGCCCGCCGCAGCGCAGAATCAATTCCAGGAAAACGCAAACACGTCCATTTTATGCACCTGAGACCTGAAAAAAGCGAAAATGTGTCTCTCGGCCAAGCCCGCCGTCCCGCCGAGCTTTGCGCCCCCGCGGCTCCATGCTAAATTGCCGCAGGCTGAGAAGCTGAACAAAAATATGGGGGAAGAGCATGGCGGCGTTTTTTTCATCACTCGAAAAGACACTCGTGGCAGGGCTTGCGCTGCTGATCGCGTTCATCGTTCTTGCGGGCCTGGTCACTGGGCAATGGATCAGGCCTGACCATGCCTGGTTCACATTCGTGATGCGTTGGCTGCATGTGCTGTGCGGCATCATGTGGATCGGCATTCTCTACTACTTCAACTTCGTGCAGACGCCGACGATGCCGAAGATCGATCCGGCGGAACATCGCGCTGCCGTCACGAAATTCATTCTGCCGCAGGCGCTGTTCTGGTTCCGCTGGGGCGCAGCCTTCACGGTTCTCACCGGCCTGCTGCTGGCATGGATGAACGGCTACATCGTTCAGGCGCTGCTTCTGCACAAGGGACATCATGCCATCGGCATCGGCATGTGGCTCGCGCTCATCATGGCGTTCAACGTATGGTTCATCATTTGGCCGAACCAGCAGAAGGTCATCGGTCTTGTCGAAGCCACTGCTGACGAGAAAGCCGCAGCCGGCCGCACCGCGGGCATGACCTCGCGCATCAACACGATGCTGTCGATACCCATGCTGTACTGCATGGTGGCGCAGCAAAACGCAGGCTTGTAAGGCGAATCACTCAGTCGATTTCGAATCGCGGGCACGGCTTCGGCCGTGCCTTTTCTTTGTGCATCGGGTGCGGGGAACCAAGTCGGTTGATTTTCGTTGCCGCCTTATCTAACTCCTCGCCTGCACCACCCAAATCGCGGGGAATGCCGCACGCCTGCGCACGCCGCCGGCGGGGTTCGTGCGTTCGCAACAAGGAACAATCTGTATGAGTTTTACGCTTCCCGATCTTCCCTATGCCCATGACGCCCTTCAACCCTACATGTCGAAGGAGACGCTCGAATATCATCACGACAAGCACCACCTCGCCTATGTGAACAACGGCAATAGCCTGCTCAAGGGCACGGAGTGGGAAGGCAAGTCGCTCGAAGAGATCGTGAAAGGCTCGCACGGCAAGAATGCCGGCCTCTTCAACAATGCGGGCCAGCACTACAACCACCTGCATTTCTGGAACTGGATGAAGCCCAACGGCGGCGGCAAGATTCCTGGCAAGCTGGAAAAGGCCATCATCGACGGCTGCTGTTCGCTCGACAAGATGAAGGAAGACTTCATCGCCGCCGGCGTCTCGCAATTCGGCTCGGGCTGGTGCTGGCTCGAAGTGAAGAACGGCAAGGTGTCCGTCAGCAAGACGCCGAATGGCGAAAACCCGCTGGTTAACGGCGCCACGCCGATCCTCGGCTGCGACGTGTGGGAACACTCCTACTACATCGACTATCGCAATCGCCGCCCCGACTACGTCAAGGCGTTCATCGAGAACCTGGTGAACTGGGAATATGTGGCGCAGATGTACGACAAGGCCGTCGCCTGATCGCAATGCATCCCTGAAATACAGAAGCCCGGCCGTTGCGCCGGGCTTTTTCGTTTGTGACTCGCAGTTTGTCTATCAAGCGTTGGCGACGGATTTCAGGAAATCGTCCACCGTCGAATTGAGCTGGCGCGCGCGGTTGGCGACATCGTTGGCCGCCTTGTGGACCTTGCTCGCCGCTTGTTCGGTTTCGCTGACGGCTTCTTTCAATCCGCCCATGGATTCTGCTGCCGCGCCGGTGTCGGCAGCCGCTTCGGCAGCGCTGCGCGAGATTTCCTTGGTCGCAGCGGCCTGTTCTTCAA
The DNA here is from genome assembly GCA_903847605.1 of uncultured Hyphomicrobiales bacterium. Classification (GTDB taxonomy): domain Bacteria; phylum Pseudomonadota; class Alphaproteobacteria; order Rhizobiales; family Beijerinckiaceae; genus Terripilifer. The sequence goes on from CAINED010000039.1 coordinate 60,335, forward strand.
CCGCCACTGCGATGCCGGCCGTAAAGCCTTCGGCCTCCTGCATGGTCGTCGAAATCGTGGCGATGGCTTCCACAGCGCCGCGCGTCGCGGACTGGATCGAAGCCACGTGCTCCGCGACGCGGTCTGTCGCGCGCGCCGTCTGACTGGCGAGCGATTTCACTTCCTGCGCCACCACGGCAAAGCCCCTGCCCGCTTCGCCAGCGCGCGCCGCCTCGATGGTCGCGTTGAGCGCCAGAAGATTCGTCTGTGCCGCGATGGCCTGGATCAGGCCGATGATTTCGCCGATCTCATGCGCCTTGGCCGCGAGACCGTCGATGGTGCGCGTAGTTTCGGCAGTTGTCGCGGACGCCTGATTGACGATGTTGCGGGTGCGCAGCACCTGTTTCTCGATTTCGCGGATGGAGGCGGTCAATTCTTCCGATGCACGCGCGACGGTCAGAACATTGCGCGACGCTTCCGTCGTCGAACTTGTCGCATCGGTAGCGCGGCGCGCGCTGTCGTGCGCGATGAAGGTCATCTTGTTGGCGGCTTCCGACATCTCGTCGCTATGCGCCGACACGGTGCCGAGCGCTTCGCTCACCGCCGAACGGAAACCGGAAATCAACCCGTCTACCCGCGCCTGTCGATCCTGCGCCGTTGCACCGGCATCCTCGATGCGCTGCATCAGGCTCGCGCGCTCCGACATGCGGTCGCGAAGCTGCCTGACGGCAACGGAAATCGCGCGGATTTCGCCTTCGAGTTGAACGTCGGGCACATCGATATCGAGCTTGCCCTGGGCGAGGCCTTCCATGCATTCGGTCAATTGTTCGAGCGGCTGAGTGACTCGCGCCAGCACGAAATCGAGAATGAAGGCGATGCTCGCCACAATGATCAGACTTCCGCCCATCGCGATCGGGAGCGAGATGACCAGGCGGTCCGAGGGACCCGAGTTGAGCAATACCAGCGTCGCCATGACAGCAGAAACAATTGTGCCGGCCACGACACTGGCCGTCAGGACCAGCCGCCCGCGCAGAGAGCTGCGCGCATGGCGACGGCCCATGGCGCCAAAGGGCGCTGCCTCAATTCGATAGGATGGCTGTTCGGAGGACATATGCAACTCGCCGGGCGACGGAGAACCGGGACGGCCTCCGCCCGGATTGTTGGCGCGAGTCGCCTTAACAGGCAGTAAACCTTTAACCGATTTCCCTTCGGTCACACGGGTTTAAGCACGCCGCCCGCGTCCGCCAGAACGTCCTGAAAGCGTGGCGAGAGAAGGAAACGCAGTTCGGTTTCGCGGCTGAGCGTATTGGGATCGACCTTTGCCAGGTCTTCGTCGGCGTAGCCCGGGTGGCACATGACGAGGTGGCGCTCGCCCGGCGCATTGAGGTAGCGGCGAAAGTCCGCGCCATAATCGGCTTTCGGATCGAAAGAAGAGAAACCGGCAAAGCCGCGGTTCGTGCTGAAACCCGCGCGTCCTGCGGCTGCGGCAAACCCCCGGCTGAGCAGAGCGACGCTGAAGGCCTTCACGGGTTCGCTGCCGCGCCTGAGTATGACATCCGCCCGGTCGGCGCTGTTGCGCAGCCAGACTTTTCCCTGCCATCCCCTTTTCGCCAGTTCTTCGAGAAGCGTGTCGCGTACCTGCGGCAGGCCCTGCACATGCTGGTGACCGTCCACGAAGGCGGGAAGCCGGCCGAGGACATCGCAGAACAAGTCGAGCTGGGCTTTAATTTCTGCCACAAGTTCCTTTTGTGGTAAGCTGCGGGTGAGCCCGCCTTTCCAGACGGGACGAAATGGCGGCAGCGTCCCCGAGGGCGCGAGAGCCGCCATCCGGGTCGCCGAGGGGCCGCAGGTCAGGTTGAGATGGACGCCTGCTTTCGCGGCCAGACCGTCGGCTTCGAGCGCACGGGCGGCCTCCCGCCAGTTGGGCATATTGGTCATCGCGCCCGTGCCGCTGAGCCGTTCCGCCGCCAGCGCCTCGCGGATGCCCCGGCTGACCGACGGCGACATCGCATAGTCGTCAGCGACGAGCATGAAAGAAAAGTCGGCCCCTTGCTGCCCCATGCCGCCCTCGTCCAGCGCCGGTTCACTTTCGAGGCGTTATCAGATCGTGACGCCTGCTCCAGTTGCGCAAATCAGGCGATGCACATAGGGATTCCACCTGCGAATGTCGAATGTCACACTCAAAGAGCCCGGTATGAACGATGCCCCCGGCGCGCTCGTCGCGCCCGCCCCAGTGCAGGGACAGGATATTCAACCGGAACTCTCGGTCGTCATCCCCGTCTACAACGAGGCCGACAATATCGGGCCGATGCTGACGAGGCTGAAGCCGGTGCTCGAGCGCTGCGCAAAATCCTTCGAGATCGTCTTCGTCGACGACGGCGCGCGCGACGGCACGCTGGAACGCCTGCGCCAGGCAAACGAAGAAGATCCGCGCGTGATCGCGGTCTCCTTCAGCCGCAATTTCGGCAAGGAAATCGCCATCGCCGCCGGGCTCGACCATGCGCGCGGAGCGGCGGTCGTCATCATGGATGCGGACCTGCAACATCCGCCCGAGACTATCGAGACTTTCGTCGCGAAATGGCGCGAGGGCTATCACAACGTCTATGGCGTACGTGCGGATCGCGAAGGCGAACACTACATGCGCCGCAAAGCCGCCGAGAATTTTTACGCCATTTTCGGCATGTTCGGCGAAACCGCGCTGCCGGCAGGCGCCGGCGATTTCCGGCTGCTCGACCGCCGCGCCGTCGATGCCCTGCGGCAGATGGGCGAGCGCGCACGCTTTTCCAAGGGCCTCTACGCCTGGATCGGTTTCAAGTCCGTCGGCGTGCCGTTCGAAGTGGCCGAGCGCGCGCATGGCACATCGAAATTCAGCTATCGCAAGCTGACGCGCTTTGCGCTCGACGGCCTGATGTCATTCTCGACATTGCCTCTGAAAATATGGGTTTATATCGGCACGATGGTGTCGCTGTTCGCGCTGATCATGGCGATCTACTTCCTGGTGCAGACGATCACCTACGGCGTCGACGTGCCCGGCTACGCCTCGCTGATCGTGTCGATCCTCTTTCTGTCGGGCATCCAGCTCATGTCGCTCGGTATTCTCGGCGAATATATCGGGCGCATCTTCGCGGAGGTGAAGCGCCGACCCCTTTATATCGTCGGCGAACGCATCGGCATCGAGCGTGAAGCGCCGCGTCCTCACTATGTAAACGATCAGCGGAGCACGCCTTGAGCGGCAAGGGCGCACTCGGCCGTAACCTCCTTTCGGTCGGCGGCTTCACGCTGCTCTCGCGCTTCACGGGCTTTCTGAGAGACGTGATGCTCGGCGCCATCCTTGGCGCAAGCGCGCTGGCCGACGCATTCTACATCGCGTTTCGCCTGCCTAATCATTTCCGCGCGATTTTCGGCGAAGGCGCATTCAACGCCGCCTATGTGCCCGCCTATTCCCGCGTTCTGGAAACGGGAGGCAAGGACGAAGCGAAGCATTTCTCCGCGCAGATATTCACCCTGCTGCTGGCATCGCAGATTGTCATTCTCTTACTAGCACTCATCTTCACGCGCACTTTGCTAGAATGGCTGGCGCCGGGTCTCGACAAGGATCCGGAAAAGTTCGCGCAGGCGCTGACGATGACGCGCATCACTTTTCCTTATCTTCTGTGCGTTACGCTGGTCACACTCTTCGCTGGCACGCTGAATGCGAACGGCCGCTTCGCTGCTGCCGCCTTCGCGCCAGTTCTGCTCAATCTTTCGATCATGGGCTTTCTGGCGCTGGCGTTTCTGTTTCCGAACGCGGGCATTGCCGCGGCCGCTGGCGTACTCGTCGCGGGCGCGCTCGAACTCTGGCTGATGATCGAAGCTTCGCGGCGGGCGGGCATTCTCGCGTTTTTCGCGCGTCCCGGCTGGAGCGACGATATCAAAAAATTCTTCAAGGCCTTCCTGCCGGCGGTTATCGGCTCCGCCGGCGTACAGATCGCGCTCTTCGCCGACACGATCATCGGCTCGATGCTGCCGACCGGGGGCATATCCTCGATCTATTATGCTGACAGGCTCTATCAACTTCCCGTCGGCGTCATCGGAATTGCTGCGGGCACGGTGCTTCTGCCTGAAATGAGCCGGCGGTTTGCAGCAGGCGACACGGCAGGCGCGCTCGATGCGCAGAATCGCACGATGGCGCTGACGATTGCACTGGCCGCGCCGTTCTTCGTCGCCTTCCTCATCATACCCGAACTCATCATGCGCGGTGTTTTCATGCGTGGCGCATTCACGGCTGCGGATGCAGCAGCGGCAGCGCGGGTTTTATTTGCCTATGGCACGGGATTGTTCGCCATTGTGCTGATCCGCTCCGCTATTGCGAGTTTTCAAGCGCGCGGCGATACGACGACGCCGATGATGATCTCGCTGACCGCCGTCGCGATCAATTTGGCGATCAAGCTGCTGCTGTTCCAGCCGCTGGGCGCACAGGGTCTCGCCATCGCGACAGCCGTGGGCGCCTGGATCAATTTCCTGCTGCTCGTTCTGCTGGCGACGCGTCGCGGCGAAATGCAGTTCAATCCGGTGCTGAAGAAAACCGCTGTTGCGGCGCTGGCGGGTTGTCTCGTGCTTGCGCCAGTCGCCTGGTTCGGCCTTGCCCCCGCGCGAAACTTCGCTGCCAGCCTTTCGGCTCACGTCGATGTGATCGCCCTGCTCCTTCTCGGAGCCCTCGGGGCGATCGTCTATTTTATCGTCCTGTTTTCAGCGCTTTATGCGCAGGGTCTGCGGCCGGGATCGCTGCGGCCCCCGCGCGCCCAGGCCTCGCCGCCGGCAAAGGTTGATCCCGATCAATCGCCCTGACTTCAAGCTTCCGATATATTCGCATGCGTGAATAAATGGAGGCTTTCATGGCCACGAATGTTGGAACTGTCGATAAAATCCTGCGCCTCGTCGTCGGCGTCATCCTGATCGCCTACGCGATACCCTTGGGCTTCCCGAAGACGAGCTGGAACTGGGTCGGCTGGATTGGCGTCATCCCGATCATCACCGCGCTGATCGGCAACTGCCCGCTCTATTCCATTCTCGGGATCAACACCTGCCCCATGAAGAAATCCTGAGCGCTTGCGCTGTGGATGAAAGCCGTCGATGAATCCGGGTCCAAGCGTGTGTGACAGCGCCGGACCCGGAGTTCTTGACATGCCCTGCACCGTTTTCGCCTTCGACGCCTACGGCACCTTGTTCGACGTCCATGCCGCCGCCGCGCGCCATCGCGACGAGATCGGCCCGCAGGCGCAGCCCCTGTCGGACCTCTGGCGCACCAAGCAACTCGAATATACCTGGATCCGCACGATGACCGGAACGTACCGGGATTTCGCCGCGGTGACGGCGGATGCGCTGGATTTCGCCTCGGCACGCTTCGGCGGAATTTCCCCGGCGACGCGCGCCAACCTTCTTGCGACCTATGAAAAGCTCGACGCTTTCGCGGATGTGAAAGCCTGTCTCGCGGCGCTGATGGCGAAGGGCCTTCGCACCGCCATCCTGTCCAACGGCACGCCCGCCATGCTGAAAGCTGCTGTCGAGGCTGCCGGGATTTCCGGCTTGCTCGACGCCACCCTCTCCGTCGATCCGCTCGGCTTCTACAAGACCCGGCCAGAGGTTTACGCCCTCGTGACCAGCCATTTCGGCGTGAAGCCGGAGGCCGTTTCCTTCCAGTCTTCCAACCGCTGGGACGTCGCCGCCGGGGCGAAATTCGGCTTTCGGGCCGTCTGGATCAACCGGACGGGCCAACCGGATGAATATCCGGATATGGCGCCGGCCCATGTCCTGCCCTCGCTTGCGCCTTTGGCAGAACTGGACGGCTGAGCCGCAAATCCCTACATAGCGGCTCCCGCACTGCACAACCGCCGTTATCAGATGAGCCAGCCCGAAATCCTCGAAACCCTCGCGAGCCTGCGCGCCCGCGTGCGCGCCTGGCGTGCGGCAGGCGAGACTGTGGCGCTGGTGCCGACCATGGGCGCCCTCCATGCCGGCCACATTTCGCTGGTGCAGCTCGCGAAATCGCGGGCAAGCCGGGTCCTGGTGTCGATCTTCGTCAACCCGACGCAATTCGCGCCGAACGAGGATTTCTCCAAATATCCGCGCACGTTCGATGCCGACAAGGAAAAGCTCGCGCAGGCGGCTGCGGACGCCATCTACGCGCCGCAGCCCGCAGAAATGTATCCGCCGGGATTTTCGACAACCGTCTCGCTCACGGGTCCCGCCGCAGCCGGTCTCGAAGACAGGTTCCGTCCGACCCATTTCGCCGGCGTCGCGACCGTCGTCTCGAAACTGCATATACAGGCGATGCCTGATATCGCGATCTACGGCGAAAAGGATTTCCAGCAGCTCGCCGTGATCAGGCAAATGACGCGGGATCTCGACCTGCCCATCGAGGTTCTCGGCGGCGAAACCATCCGCGAAGCTGATGGCCTCGCGCTCTCTTCGCGCAATGTCTATCTCGATGCTGCGCAACGCGAAGCTGCGCCTTTGCTGAATGCGACGATGCACGAGAGCGCGGCGCGCATCCGCGCCGGTGAAGCGAGTGAAATCGTGATGGCCGAAGGCCGCGCGAAGATTGCGGCGGCGGGCTTTGCACTCGACTATCTGGAATTGCGCGATGCCATATCGCTCGGCGCGCCGGACATCGCCTTGGACAAGCCTTTGCGTATGCTCGTCGCCGCCAAAATCGGCGTGACGCGCCTCATCGACAATATTGCGGTATAGTGCGCGCCAAGGGGGAAACTGAATGGCCTATCTCGCCGACGGCAAGCCGCTGAAGCTGACGGATTTCGCGCGCATGAAGGCGCAGGGCGAAAAGATCGCCGTGCTGACTTGCTATGACGCCAGCTTCGCTGCGCTGGAGGAACGCGCCGGCGTCGAAATTCTCATGATCGGCGACTCGCTCGGCAATGTGCTGCAGGGCCACAAGACGACGCTGCCCGTGAAGCTCGAAGATATCGAATATCATACGGAATGTGTGGCGCGCGGCGCGCAACGCGGCTTCATCATTGCCGACCTGCCCTTCGGCAGCTTTCAGGAATCGCCGGCGCAGGCCATGCGCAGCGCCGCAAGGCTGATGGCGGCGGGCGGGCATATGGTGAAACTCGAGGGCGGCGAATACATGGCCGAAACCGTGCGCTTCCTCGTCGAGCGCGGCGTGCCTGTATGCGCGCATATCGGCCTGACGCCGCAGAGCGTGCATCAGTTGGGCGGCTATCGCGTGCAGGGGCGCGATGAAAAGAGCGCTGCACGGCTGAAGGCCGAAGCGCGGGCGCTAGAAGACGCTGGCGCTGCCATGATGGTGCTGGAGATGACGCCTGCGGCGCTCGCCGGCGAAATCACCGCTGCTGCGAAGACGATGGCGACCATCGGCATCGGGGCGGGCAAGGATTGCGACGGCCAGGTGCTTGTGCTGCACGACATGATCGGCGTCTTCGGCAAGAGCCCGAAGTTTTCGAAGAATTTTATGCAGGGCGCGGCGAGCATCGAGGAGGCGCTGAAGGCTTATGTCGCGGCGGTGAAGGACGGGACATTTCCGGGGGCGGAGCAGAGTTATTGAGACGCTTCCTTCACCCAATTATTAGGGAATAAGTGCATCCGGCGCTTCACGCCATCTTCTCCCCGCTACACAGGGAGAACGATTTTCGCCGATTATTTCGCCAATGCCTCCAGCACGCGCACCCAGCTCTTCATGCCGCCATGGAAGGATGACACTTCGTACTTCTCGTTCGGCGAATGTATCCGGTCGTTCTCCAGCGCAAAACCGATCATCAGTGAATCCAGCCCGAGCTCTCGCTTCAACTCACCGATGATGGGGATCGAGCCGCCGGAACCGACGATCACGGTGTCCCTGCCCCATTCGTCCTTCAGCGCGTCGCGCGCTTTCGTCAGCAGCGGCGAGGCGAAAGGCAGAGTGATCGCAGGCGAAGCGCCATGCGAGATGAACTCCACCTTGCAATCGGCGGGCACGTTGGCGCGCATGTGGGCGCGGAAGCTTTCGGCCACCTTCTTCGGATCCTGCTGCGAGACAAGACGGAACGAAACCTTTGCGCTCGCTTGCGCGGGCAATACGGTCTTCGCGCCTTCGCCGGTGTAGCCGCCGACTATGCCATTCATTTCGCAGGTCGGGCGCGCCCATATCTGTTCGAGCACGCTGCGGCCCTTTTCGCCGGCAGGAACCGAGAGGCCGACGCCGCCAAGAAATGCCGCGCCGTCGAAGGGCAACGCTTTCCATTGCGCGGCAATATCGGCAGGCAGTTCGGCAACGCCGTCATAGAAGCCTGCCAGCGTCACGCGTCCGTCGTCGTCATGCAACTTGCCGAGCGCGCGCGAGAGAACGCGGATGGGATTGGCCGCTGCGCCACCGAACAAGCCGGAATGCAGATCGCGCGTTGCGGCTTTCACGATCACTTCCTCGAAGACGAGGCCGCGCAGCATGGCGGTGATGGCGGGCGTCTGCGCATCCCACATATTGGTGTCGCAGACGAGCGCGATATCGGCTTTCAATTCGGCGGCGTTGTCGCGCAGGAATTGCGGCAACGAGGAAGAGCCGCATTCTTCTTCCCCTTCGAAGAGAATGGTCACGTTGCAGGGCAGACCGCCGTTCGCCATCATGGCGCGGCATGCCTCGACGAAGGTCATCAATTGGCCCTTGTCGTCGGATGCGCCGCGCGCAACGATCTGCTTTGCGCCGTTCACATCGACGAGGCGCGGATTGAAGGGATCGGTTTCCCAGAGATCGAGCGGATCGACAGGCTGCACATCGTAATGGCCATAAAAAAGAACATGCGGCGCATTCGCCTTCGCAGCCTTCGCATGTGCGACGACCATGGGGTGACCGGGCGTGGGCCTGACGCTCGCCGTGAAGCCTATGGAATTCAGATCGTCCGCAAGCCATTGCGCGGCTTTCGCGCAATCGCTCTTGTAAGCGGGGTCGGTGGAAATGGATTTGATGCGCAAAAGATCGAACAGACGCGCGAGCGTTGCATCGAGATTGGCGTCGAGTGTGCGAAGGGCGGCGGATGTGTCGGTCATGAGTATCTCGTGCGTTGAGCGCATCAATCGCCCTCGTCCTTCGATACGCCTTGCTTCGCAAGGCTACTCAGGATGAGGGCTCATGTGAAGTAAGCCTCATCCTGAGTAGGCGCGCAGCGCCGTATCGAAGGACGAGGGTTTCGCGGTTTCTCACTTCTTCATCAGACTGCCGAGCACGCCCCGCAGGATCGCGCGCGACAACTGCGTGCCGACGGAACGCGCGGCCGATTGCGTGGCCGACTTGATGATCTGCTCGCCGATCGTCGCGGGACGTCGCACAGGCTTGCCGGTCTTCGGATTGATCGTCGTCTGGCCGCCGCCAAGCATGCCGCCGAGATAGCCGCCGAGCTTGTCCAGAATGCCGCCGCCTCCAGCGCTCGCTTCCGTGGTGTCACCACCGCCCGCTGCTTCCTCCGCGCGCTTCTTCAGCATTTCGAAGGCGGATTCGCGGTCGACGATTTCCTCGTAGCGGCCCTTGATGCCGCTCTTGTCCATCACCTGCTTGCGTTCGGCCGGCGTGATCGGCCCGACACGCGCGGCAGGCGTCGCGATGAAACAGCGCGAGACGAGCGCAGGCGTGCCCTTGCCCTCAAGCATCGAGACGAGCGCTTCGCCGACGCCGAGTTGCGTGATCGCTTCGGCGGTATTGAATTTCGGATTCTGACGGAAGGTTTCGGCCGCCGCGCGCACGGCGCGCTGATCGCGCGGCGTGAATGCGCGCAAAGCATGCTGCACGCGATTGCCAAGCTGCCCGAGCACCGTCTCTGGCACGTCGAGCGGATTCTGCGTGATGAAGTAAACGCCGACGCCCTTCGAGCGAATGAGGCGAACGACCTGTTCGATCGCGTCGAGAAGGCCCTTGGGCGCATTGTCGAACAGGAGATGCGCCTCGTCGAAGAAGAAGACGAGTTTCGGCTTGGGGAGATCGCCGACCTCGGGCAGTTTCTCAAAGAGTTCAGACAGCAGCCACAACAGGAAAGTCGCGTAAAGTCGCGGGCTCTGCATCAGCTTGTCGGCGGCGAGCATGTTGATAATGCCACGCCGGTCGCGATCGGTGCGGATGAAATCGTTGATGTCGAGCGCGGGTTCGCCGAAAAATTTCTCGCCGCCCTGATTTTCCAGCACGAGCAATTGCCGCTGGATCGCGCCGACGGACGCCGGAGCGACATTGCCGTATTTCGTTTTCAATTCGGCGGCGTTGTCGGAAACGAATTGCAGGACCGCGCGGAAATCCTTGAGGTCGAGGAGCAGCAGGCCCTGCTCGTCGGCGATCTTGAAGCAGATGTTGATGATGCCTTCCTGCACGTCGTTGCATTCGAGCAGGCGCGAGAGCAGCAGCGGCCCCATTTCCGAAATGGTGGCGCGGATGGGATGGCCCTGTTCGCCAAAGAGATCCCAGAAGACGATGGGAAATTCGTCGGGCTGGTATTCGAAGCCCAGTTCCTGCGCGCGCTTGACGAAATGCGGCTTGGCATCGCCGGGCATGGAGATGCCGGAGAGGTCGCCCTTCACGTCGGCTGCGAAAACGGCAACGCCGGCGTTGGAAAAGCCTTCCGCAAGCGTCTGCAAGGTCACAGTCTTGCCGGTGCCGGTCGCGCCTGTGACGAGGCCGTGGCGATTGCCGAGCGCCAGCGTGAGGTAATCGTAATTCTCGCCCTTGCCGACGAGAATCTTGCCTTCGGCCAGTCTCGGATCGTCCGCCATGTCCAAAAATCCTTCCGCTGCGCAATCGGGAATCCCGAAGCGGTTATAGTGGAGGTCGCCACGCGGTTCCACCCGAGCAAGGGGTGACATGTGCATGTCGCATCAGCGCGCAAGAAGAATGGCTGTAGCGCCTTGATTTTGCCGCGGCAAAAAGGAACATGAGGCGGCCGGGACCGGCGAAGCCAGAGAGCGAGGACGATATGGAACAGTTGATTGCCCAGATCACACAGGCGGCCGGCATTGACGCCGACACGGCACAAAAGGCCGTCGGCACCATTCTCGGATTTTTGCAGAAGGAAGCCCCGCCGGAAGCCGTGAACCAGCTTCTCGAGAAACTGCCGGGCTCGGAAGGACTTATCGCTTCGGCCCAGGAAGGCGCAGGCGGCGGCGGGCTGATGGGCGCCATCGGTGGATTGATGGGCGGGGGCGGCTTGATGGCGCTCGCCGGCCAGTTGCAGGGCATCGGCCTCGGCATGGGCGAAATGCAGTCGGTCGGCAAGACGCTGTTTGCGCAGGGCCGCGAACTCGTGGGCGAGGATGTCATGGGCCAGATCGCCGGCTCCATCCCCGGCCTCAGCCAGTTCACCTGAAGTTTCGCACAGGGACGTTTGGGCGCGGTTGCGAGGGCAGCCGCGCCTTTTTTGCGCGGTAAGCCGGATTGCCAGAACCTCCACCGACATTAAGATTGCCCCGGGTGGAGGAAATGCACATGCGGCACAGGACTGAATCGGGACGTGCGCGCACGTCCGGCGCGTGGCGGCTATTCGTTGCAGCGCTTTGTACCGGAGCCATTGCGGCCAGCCAGGCCCGAGCGGATGCGGTCGAAGAATTTTATCGCGGCAAGTCCATCGACATTCTGATCGGCGCATCGAGCGGCAACGATTTCGATTTTCGCGGGCGCATGCTCGCCCGTCACATGGGCAAATACATTCCGGGCAATCCGGCATTCATCGTGCGCAACATGCCCGGCGGGGGTGGCGTTGTCGCGATGAATCACATGGCCTCGCGCGCGGCGCGCGACGGCACGACCCTGCATATGATGTTTCCGAACATGGGACCGTTGCAGGCGACCAACGAGCCCGGCGTCGCTTTCGATCTGCGCGAATTCCGTTTCATCGGCAATACGACCGACAGCCAGAATGTCATGTCGGTCTGGCACACGAGTCCCGTCAAGACGATCGAAGAGGCAAAACGCATCGAGATCGTGCTCGGCGCGACGCCGGGCAATACAGGCATTTATTACGCACGCGCGCTGAACCAGATGATCGGCACGAAGTTCAAGATCATCTCGGGCTATCCCGGCGGCAACGAGATCAACCTCGCGATGGAGCGTGGCGAAATTCACGGCCGGGCCTCCATCACGGTCGCGTCGTGGAAGTCGACGCGGCCGCAGTGGTTCGCCGAGAGAAAAGTGCTGCACCTCCTGCAAGCCGGAGCTTCGAAACATCCCGATCTGCCGGATGTGCCGCTGATGCACGAACTTGTCGCCGAGGGCGAAGATCGGCAGTTGCTGATCTTCCTGTCGGCGAGTGTCGCCATTGCCCGCGCACTGGTAACGACGCCTGGCGTGCCGCCTGACAGGCTCGCGGCGCTGAGGCGCGCTTTCGACACAGTCATCAAGTCGCCAGAGCTTCTGGAGGAAGCCGGAAAGACGAACATGGACATCAGTCCACTCAGCGGCGAGGAATGCCAGCGTATTTCGGACGCTATCGTCAACGCGCCTGCTGGCGTTGTCGCACGCGCCAAAGCCATCATGCAGGGCAATTGACGTCAGCGCTCGTTGAACGGAGGAAGCGCAAATGAATACACCGGCAAGGGCGGCATTGCTTGCCGCGCTCTTTATATCGGGCGCAGGCGCTTCGCACGCACAACAAAGCGGCGACTATCCCAATCGCCCGATACGCGTGATCGTGCCCGTCGGCGCAGGCGCCGGCGTCGACACTGCCGCGCGGATCACCGCAGCAGCGGCGGAAAAGCATCTGGGGCAATCCTTCATCATCGAGAACAGGCCCGGAGCCGGCGCGCGCCTCGGCGCTTCCATCGTCGCGAGGTCCGCGCCGGACGGCTATACGCTGCTCTTCACCTCGCCCGGCCCGATCACCGTTGCCGAACATTTTCCGCAGCGACTTGAATTCGATCCGGCGCGCGATTTCCGCCCAGTCGCGACGGGGCTCTTTCAACCGGTGTTGCTGATCGTGCGGCCAACCCTGGGCTTCAACAGCCTCGGCGACTTCGTCGCTTACGCGAAGGCAAATCCCGGCAAACTCAATTTCGGCATACAGGGCATCGGTAGCGAAATGCATCTGGCGATGGAGCGCTTTCAACGCTCCGAGAGCATGTCGATGACGCCTCTGCCTTATAATACAGCGGCGCAGGCCATTCAGGATCTTCTCGCTGACAGGCTCGATGCGATGTTCCTCGTCATTCCGCCGATCCGCGATTTCGTCCAGACTGGCAAGCTGAAGGCGCTGGCGACGTTGAACGCATCGCGGCTTGCGGTTTTTCCCGACGTGCCTTCTGTCACCGACCTCGGCAAGCCGGGTCTCGTCACCAATATATGGTTCGGCTATCTCGCGCCGGGCAAGACGCCGGACGCCATTGTCGAAAGACTGGCCGGAGCTTTCGCGAAGCTCCAGCAGGACGAAGCGCTCGCAAAGCGCGTCAGCGACATAGGCGCGGAATTGCGTATCCTCGGCCCTTCAGCCTTCGGCGAACTCATCGCGCAGGATCGCGCCGCCTACGGAAAGATCGTTGCGGACGGAAAGCTTGCGCAGGAAAAGCCGGGAGGACAGTGAGGGTCAGCTCAGGGCTTCGACCGGGTCTTCGGTCGTCACGAGGAGGCCGGCCAGCACCTTGAGCAATTCCGCCTTTTCGCGAACGCTCATGTTGGGCTGGATATCGAGGCAATAGCTCGCCATGTCCATGATGAAGTCTTGCTGGGGATCGCGAACGCGACGCTCGACGACTGACGCGGACTTTTTCTTCGCCTGAAGCAGGGATACTACGTTTGACACACTGGCACTCCAATGATTCGGTTGAATCATCGCGCGAATGAGCAAAGGATTTGCTAATGGCGCCGGCAAGGCTTCCCCATGAGGCCAGCATGAAGGCTCGCGACATCATCCGCCTGCTCGACCTGAAACCGCATCCGGAAGGCGGGCACTATCGCGAGACCTTTCACGATCCCCACACTGACGCCAATGGCAGGGCTCATTCGACGCTGATCTACTATATGTTGCAGGCGGGCGAAGTTTCCGAATGGCATCGCGTCGATGCTGCGGAGATCTGGCACTATTATGCGGGCGCGCCGCTGGTGCTGACGATCTCCGGAAACGGTCACGATGCGCAGGCGGCGCATCTCGGCATCAGCCTTGAAACGGGCCAGCGCCCGCAAATCGTCGTGCCTGCCAACTGGTGGCAGACGGCCACGAGCCTCGGCGAATGGACGCTCGTCGGCTGCACGGTCGCGCCCGGCTTTCAGTTCGAAGGCTTCGAAATGGCCCCGCCGGATTGGCGCCCGACGCCTCGAAAGCCCGTGGGCTAGGCCGGTCATCATTCGGATTTGTGAAGCGGCGCCCCGGTGTTAAAGGTTCGTGAAGGACTACGGCGGCGCCCGGCGGGACAACGAATGCACATTATTCGAATCGTTAATAAATGGCTTCTGGCGCTTGCGATGCTTGCCCTATGCGGAGGGCTCGCTGTCTCTGCGCCGCGCAAGGTGACCTTCGTTCTCGCCAGCGACATCTACAAGATGTCGGAGCAAAACGGGCGCGGCGGCTATGCGCGCCTCGCGGGCGCGATCAATGCGGAGCGCGCACGCGGCGGAAAGGTGATCGTGGTTCACGCCGGCGATGCACTCTCGCCATGCCTGATGTGCAGTTTCGATCAGGGCGAACATGTCATCGACCTGATGAACCGCATTGGCTTCGATGTCTTCGTGCCCGGCAATCACGAATATGATTTCGGCAAGCAGGTCTATCTGAAGCGCATGAGCGAAGCGAAGTTCCCGATCTTCGCCGCTAATCTGCGCGGGCCGGATGGCAAGCCGCTGCCGGGACATCGCGATAGCGAGATCATCGATGTCGAAGGCGTCAAGATCGGAATCGTCGGGCTGACTGCGGAAGATTCGCCGGAGAAATCCAATCCGGGCGATCTGAAAATCGCCCGTGTGCGCGCGACGCTGGAAGAACGGGCCAAATCGTTGCGCGAACAAGGCGCGGAATTCATCGTTGGCGTCGTCCACGCCGAACGCCATATCGATACCGAGATTTTCGATCACGGGATCGTCGATGTTCTGCTCAGCGGCGACGATCACGACATACGCTTCATCTACAATCGCAAGTCCGTCTTTGTCGAAGGCGGGGAAGACGCGCTTTACGTTCTTGCGCTAGACATCACTTTCGAGGAGCGGCGCGAAGCCGGCGCGCGACTCGAATGGTCGCCGCAATTTCGCATCATCGATACGGCCGATGTGACGCCCGACGCCGCCATTGCCGAGCGCGTGCGCTTTTACGAAGAACAGTTGAGCCGCGAACTCGACGTCGAACTCGGCACGCTGAAAGCGCCGCTCGACAGCCGCAGCGCTGTGGTCCGCGGCGGCGAAGCCGGCTGGGGCAATCTGATCACTGACGCCGTTCGCTCCGTCACGGGCGCCGATCTCGCGATCATGAACGGCGGTGGCATTCGCGGCGGACGTCGATACGAAGCCGGCTACAAGCTGACGCGGCGAAACGTGCTCTCGGAGCTTCCTTTCGGCAACAAGACGCTCGTCTTCCGTCTGACCGGCGAAGACATATTGAAAACGCTCGAACACGGTTACGCCGCCTATCCACGGCCAGCCGGGCCTTTTCTGCAGGTATCAGGCGCGAACATCGTGCTCGATCCCGCACGCAAGGAAGGCAATCGCGTCGTCAGCGTTCTCATCGGCGGCCAACCACTGGAACGAAATAAATACTACGCCGTCGCAGCGAGCGACTTCTTCCTGCGCGGCGGCGACGGATTTACTGCATTCACCCAATCGGCGCTGCGCACGCGCGTCGAGGATGCGCAACTCATCGCCAACGATGTGATGGTCTACGCACGCAAGCTCGGCGCGATCGAAGCCAGACCTGAGGGACGCGTCACATCGCGATAATGCGTCATGCTCACTCGTTCGCAGGCGCGATTCGATAGGTCGCGTTGACGCTGACCTGCAATCCGCGAAGACCGTTGCCGCGATCCTGAACGTAGGAATTGACGTTGATATTCATCAGGCGGCATTCGCCCTTGAACACTTTCGAAATGACCTCGCATTCGCGGCTGGCGACCTCGTAGAGCGCCTGACGCGCTGTTTCGGACGCCTTGGCCTCCTCCTGCAATGTCATGGGCGAGGACACCGGCAACATCGTCTGAAAGCTCGACGTGACTTGCAGCCCCTCGTTGGCGCTGCGCGGCACGCGCTGCGCCGCAGCCGGAAGTGTCGCCGCAACAAGAATAATTCCGGCGCAGACAATTTCGATCTTCATGCTTCAATCTCCAAGGCAGCCGCGTTGGAAGATTCGTTCCGAATTCTGGCCAAGCCTTGAAGAAAATGTGTCGAATTTTCCGCTTCGCGTATGGGGCTTCGGTGCGGTTAACGCCGGATGCGCCCGATCACATGTCCAGCAGCTTTTTCATCCGCTCGACGACGTGCGGAGGCGTCGAGATGGCGCGAACCACGAGCTTCTGCATCTCCTCGCCGACGATGGGATCGAGTTCGATATCGAGCCTCTTCGCTTCGGCCATGAATTCCGGGTCTTTCAGCATGGCGCGATAGGCCGCGATGAGCGCCGCCAGCCGCTCGGGCGGTACGCCCGGTGTCGCGGCAAGCGGGCGGCCCATTTCAGAGCCGATCGCCATCAGTTCGAAGATGCGCTTGTCGTCTTCGGTTTTGGCAAGGTCGATAAGGAGCGGCGGCCCTTGCAAATCCGCGGGTTTCGACAGCGCCTGCTGAACCAGAATGACGACCTTGCCATCGCGCAACCAGTCGGGCTTGGTGGTCTTCCAGCTCGACCAGGTATTGTAGCGGCCCTGCACTTCGCCGCGCTCCATCGCCAGATTGATCTGGCTGCCGCCGGGATAGCCAGGAACGATGTTGATCTTCCCACCGAGCAGTTTGTTCACCAGCGTCGGCACCATGAAGCTCGGCGAAGAACGCCCGCTCGCGCCTGTCGTGAATTCCATCGTTAAAAGATCTTCGAACTTTTTCACGGGCGCCGTGTGCCAGGCGGCAATATTTTCCTTGGTCGAGGCGATCGTGCCGATCCAGTTGAACTGCGCCGCATCGAATTTGATCGCCTTGTCGCCGAAGGCCTGAAACAGCGCGATCGTGCCGACCATGATGCCGAGCGCCGTGCCGTCGCGCGGCGCGACATTGTAGAGAAAGTTGGCGGCAGTCATGCCGCCGCCACCAGTCATGGTCTGGTGAACGACGTTCGGCTGCCCGGGAATATGCTTGCCGATGTAACGGCTGACGAGGCGTCCGTGGACATCGTATTCGCCGCCGGCCGCCGCCCAGTTCACGATGCGCACGGTCTTGCCCGTATAGAAATCAGAGACAGCATCGGCGGTCGCGGAACCGGCCGTCAGCAAAAGCGACGCGACAGCGGTGCAGCAGAATGTCCGGATCATTTCGTTTCCTCCCGGCGCCAGTTTAGCCGCCGGCGCGCCGATGGCAACGACATCAAGCGGAAGTTAATTGCGGATGTGGAGGTCCCAGCACTGCGTCAGGCGATGCACGCGGGCATCCTCGAGCACAGGCGCAAATGTCTTCTGCAAGCTGAGCCGCACGGGCGTCGTGGGACAGCGCGGTACGAGCAGGGCGTCGGCCGTTTTGGCAGCCGCCAGCCTCTCTCCTACGAGCGGCGGCACGGTGCGTTCCGCAGCCATGCCGACGGAAATCAGGCGCACGGGCGTGCGGCGCAGCAACGGCGTGAAGACGTCGACGAAGTCGAGAACGATCAGGCGTTCGAATTTTCGCTGCTGTTCACGCTCGTGAGCCTGCAAGGCGAGCACGGCCTCATCAACCCCGATCAACCACGACAACTGATAGTCGATCTCCGAATAGAGCAGATAGGAGGACTGATGCCCGGCTTCGGCCAGTCCGCGATAATGCCATCGCGTGTCGGCAAAGTGGCCAACCAGAATATTGCCCCGCTCGAGCAATTCGGGCTTTGCCTCGACGCGCCCGTAGCTGCCGAGCGCCGGCGCTTTCAACTCGTCGTAAAAAATGGACGCCATCGTGATGCGTGCGGCGCGATGGAGCATCGGCATGGCCATCGGCAGCGCCGCGAGTGCGATCAGCAACAAGACGGCTGTTCGTCTGTCGCGCTGACGGGGGAACCAGAGGGCAAACAGATGGGCAAGGAAGGGCCAGACGAAAATGAAGGCCAGACTGCCGGTGTTCTGCGTTTCGAAGAATATGCCTGTGAGAACCAGCGCGACAATCCAGGGCGCGGGATGGTCGAAGATGGCGGCCAGGCGATTGGCGGGGCGAATACCAGCGCGCGAGGAAAGCAGGAAAGCGAGACGCTTGCGATCGGTCCACAGCAAGAGCCCTGCCAGCAGCGCGAGAAATGAGAGTATATCGAGATACATCACAACCGGGCTGCGCAAGCGCTCGATCAACCCGCCCGCATTCATGCGGACGAGGATGCCGACATCTCGCAAATAGGTGCTCACCATGCCCGTTGGAATTTCGACGAGTGCGCATAGTGCAACGAATACCGCAGCGGCCTGAATGCCGTGCCGCCATTCAAGACGGCCAGAGAGCAGCGCCATGGCGATGACCGGTATCGCCGCCAATGCGCCCGTGATCTTCACGAAGAACAGGGCGCTGAACGTGACGCCGACGATCAGCGCGAGTTTCCGGCCGGACGGCACGAAGAAAAATGCCGTCACCAGCACATAAAGCAAGAGACAAACGTGGCGATTATAAATGCCGAAGCCGTCAACGCCGGCAAGCGGATAGACTTCCTTGCTGTTGATCGGGACCAGGGAAAAGAAAACAAAGGGCAGTACGATGGCGAGAGCGAGATACCGTCCTTGCTTCTCGAGATCGGCAGCCATAGCCGCCATCAATGGCAATGTGACGATCAGGAGCGACCATTGCGCCACAAGCAATTGCTGCCCGTTCGGAAACAACTTTTCGATAACAGCATAAAAATAATAGCCAAGCGCGCCTGCTGGCGCGAAGAAATCGACATGCGGCAATTGTCCGTTGGCGATACGCCAGGCAGCATCTGGATAGAGAAAGGTATCCCAATAATATCCGCCAATGGCGAGCTTGACGGGAAGCATAAGCAAAAGAATGCAAAGCGCAGCCGCCGCTGCAAGCCAGGTGTTTATGGAAAAAAGTGCTCGGCCAAGCGCGGCAAGCCGATCTGCACGACGCAGCGGCGCACGCGCGGACAAAGCCTCGCGCGCTAAAGAAAAGTCTGCATTAGATGATATTTCGTTGCCCGCCATGAACTTAGCATGCACGCACAATGCATTTGGCGGAAGCGTTTCCCTAACAAATGGTAAATCAGAGAGACAAACCCTCGGCAAAATGTACGCCGTTAACTTTCAAAGCTTCGCAAGGAATGTGGCCAGACGCATGAGGCCTTCAGGCCAGGGCCCGTGCCCGGATTCCGCATTGATGTGGCCGACTTCGCCCGCATCGATGAATTGCGAGCCCCAATCGTAAGAGAGTTCTTCGCTCGCCGCGTAGTCCGCGAAAAGATCGTTGCGGCTGGCGATCAGAAGCGAAGGGAAAGGCAGCGGCGCGCGTGGAAACGGCGCGAAGGCCGGGTCCACGCCTTCGACTGCGGAAAGGTTAACCTCCGAGGGCGGAGCGACCAGAAAAGCCCCGCGCACTTTGTCCGACCCGAAGCCAGCCGCAGCGTGCGCAATTGCTGGCACGCCAAGTGAGTGGCCGATGAGGATCACAGGACGCGTACTCGCCTTCACCGCATCGGCAATCGCGCGCGCCCAGTCGCTAACCAACGGCCTTTCCCAGTCGCGCTGTTCGACGCGACGGCCCGTCGAGAGGCGCGCCTGCCAGCGCGTCTGCCAATGGTCCGGTCCGGAATTGCCGAGACCAGGCACAAAAAGAAGGTCCGCGTCCGCAGCGCGCATCGGTTCTTCCTGTCAGTGAGTTATGACGCGGACGTATTCACGTTTCTTGGAAATGCAAGAACGCCGGCCGGATCGATCTTGATGCCGGTGCGCTCGCCGGGCGCGACCGCATAGCCTGCCGGCATACGCGCGTGCAAAGGCTTCGTCAGTCCGTCCGCTGCGATGGTCACCGCATCGGCGTCGCCGAGAAAACGTCGGCTGAGTATTGTCCCGCTGAACGGATCAACGCCTGCGATGACCAGAGTTATCGCATGTGGACGGATGCAGACGATACACGGACCGTCGGGCACGGGATTGGACAGGACGAAGCGGCCGGCGGCGCAGGAAACGACGTTGCCGCTCGCCTCGCCGTCGATCTCGTTGAGGTCGCAAAAATAACGCGCGACGAAGAGCGAGTTCGGACGCCTGTACAGTTCCTCGGCAGTTCCCGTCTGCACGATACGGCCCGAGCGCATCAAGGCTATGCGATCGGCGATCGTCATGGCCTCGGCGGGGTCGTGCGTCACGACCAGCGAGGTTGAGCCGTTGTCGCGCAACAGCGTCATCGTGTCTTCGCGGATCGCTTCACGCGTGCGCTGGTCTAAATTGGAGAACGGCTCGTCCATCAGGATGATGCCGGGCTGGGGCGCCAGCGCGCGAGCCAGCGCCACGCGCTGCTGCTCGCCGCCCGAAAGCATATGCGGATAGTCCTGCGCATAGGCGGCGAGCCCGACCCGTTCGAGCGCCTGCCGGGCGATCCTGCGCGCGTCCGCGGACGGTTTGTGGCTCAATCCGAAGGCGACGTTGTCGATGATCGTCAGATGCGGGAAGAGCGCATAGTCTTGGAACATCAGGCCGACGCCACGCGCTTCGGGCGGCACGAAACCGCCGGGACCAGTGACCTGCTTTCCGGCAAGGACCACGCGGCCCTTGTCCGGCCGCTCAAGCCCGGCCGCGACGCGCAGCATCGTCGTCTTGCCACAACCGGAATGGCCGAGAAGACAGACGGTCTCTCCCGAAGCGACCGACAAGGACACGTCGTCCAGCACGACCGAACCTCCGATCGACTGGCGCACATGCTCGATTTCTAGGGATGCTGGCTGGGTCACAATTTCAGGAATGGCTCTCGGGAACGGCAGACTTGACGCGCCGGCCAAGCCAGCCGGCCCCTTTTGTCATCTTTCGCTGCTTTGGGGAATATCGTGCGGCGCCTGCGCGGCAAGGATGTCCTGCGCCATCTGGGCGGAGCGCGCACCGGGCTGGCGCGCATCGTAGGCGAGCGCCGGACGGCGGCTCAGCTTGGCAAGCAGTATCACGGGGATCAGGCCGACCAGCACGATACAAAGCGCAGCGATCGCGCCATCCTCGTAGGTGCCGCGCGCGGCCTCGCCATAGAGGTGCGTCGAAAGGGTCTCGAAGTTCAGTGGGCGCAAGAGAAGGGTCGCCGGCAGTTCCTTCATGCAATCGACGAAGACCAGAAGCGCCGCTGCCCCCAGCGCGGGCCGCAGCAGCGGCAGATGCACGCGGCGCATCACGCCGCCCGCAGTCTCGCCGAGCGTCCGCGCGGCGTGATCGAGCGAGGGCGATAGTTTCGCCATGCCGGATTCGATGCCGCCAGCGGATATCGCCAGGAAGCGGGCGACATAGGCGTAGATCAGCGCGGCGCTGGTGCCGGTCAGCAGGAGGCCGCTGGAAATGCCGGCGTAGCCCAGAAACGTCGCCAGCGCGTTATCGAGCGCGGCGAGCGGGGCGAGCAAGCCGATGGCGAGCACGGTGCCCGGCACGGCGTAGCCCAGAGATGCGATGCGCAGGCTCGCCTCCGCTAGTGGCGCACGCGAGAGACGCGCCGCATAGGCGACGACGAGGCCGAGCGCCAGCGCCAACGTCGTGGCGATGGCGGCAACGGTCATCGTATTCACGATCTCGCGGCCGATCTCCGGCGATATGCCGGCAAAGCCAATGCGGCGGATCGCCTGATCGGTCAGATAGATCGCGGGCAGCAGAAAGCCGAAGAGAACCGGCAGGCTGGCGAGAACGATGGCGACGCCGGCGCGCCATCCTTCAAGACGGCGTGGCGCGGCGCGGCGCGAGCGTTGCGCCATCGAGACATAGCGTTGATTCCTGCGCGCCCAGCGCTCGACAAGTATCAACGAGACGATGATGAGCAGCATGAACAGGGCGATCTGCGCCGCGCCCGGCAGGTTCGAGCGGTTCACCCATGTCGCGTAGATCGAGACCGACATGGTCTGCACGCCCAGAAATTCCGAGGCGCCGATATCGTTGAGGGCTTCCAGCAAGGCGAGCGCTGTGCCGACGGCAATGGCTGGACGGGCGAGCGGCAGCGCGACTTGCAGGAACACGCGGCGGCGGCTCGCGCCCAGCGTGCGTGCAACTTCGAGGATCGAACCCGCCTGCATCAGGAACATCGCGCGCGTGGATATATATACATAGGGATAGAGCACGATGCCCAGAAGGAAGATGCAGCCCGCCATCGAGCGCACTTCCGGAAACCAGAGGCCACGCGGACTGGAAATACCCAACAGTCCACGCAACGCCGTTTGCACGGGGCCGACGGGGTGCAGGATATCGAGATAGGCAAAGGCGACGATGTAGGTCGGCACCGCCAGCGGCAGCAACAAGGCCCATTCGAAAATGCGCCGGCCCGGAAATTCGTAAGCCGTGAGCAGCCATGCGAGACCGGTGCCGATGGTCATCACGAGCACGCCGACGCCGGCGAGAAGGATCATCGTGTCCGCGACAGTCTGCGGAAACACATAGGCGATGAGATGCGGCCAGAGATCGCCCGAGCCGCGCATGGCGATAGCGATCAGGCTGACGACGGGCGCAGCGACGAGCGCGGCGATCACTACCGCGCCCGCAAGCCACGACCGTGCGCCGCTTTGTGTGCTCGCGGCGGACGTCCGCTCGGTTCTGATGACTGGTGCCTCGCTCATGCCAGCAGGATTAGAGGAGAACGGGAAGCGTGGGAAGCGTTCCCCGTCACTTGTTGAAGGACACCTTGTCGACCAGTTCGCTCGCCTGCTTGATATGGGCAGCGCCCTGAACGACGGGCCGGGGATCGACCTTCAGCGTGCCGAGCGCCGCGATGATGGGGTCGATCTTGGTGCCTGCTTTCACGGGATATTCGTAGTCGCCCTTGGCGTAGATTTCCTGCGCCTCGTTGGACACCAGATATTCCATCAGCTTCACCGCATTGGCGCGGTTGGGCGCGTTCACGGCGATGGCGGCGCCCGAGACGTTCACATGCGTACCGCCGTTCTTGAAGGTCGGCATGACCACATCGATGCCGTCGCCCCACTTTTTCTGCTCGGGGCCGCCAGCGCCCGAACGCATCAGGCCGACATAATAGGAATTGGCGACGCCGATCTCGCAGATGCCCCCGACGATATCGCGCGCGACGTCGCGGTCGCCGCCGCCGGGCGTACGCGCGAGATTGGCCTTGAGGCCACGCAGCCACGTCTCGGCGTCGGCTGCATTGTAATGGTCGATAAAGGCCGAGATGAGCGCGGTATTATAGGGATGTTGGCCCGAGCGGATGCACAGCTTTCCCTTCCATTTGGGATCGGCGAGGTCCTCGTAAGTGATGGACTTCAGGCCGAGCGATTTCGCGGCATAGACAAGGCGGGCGCGCAGAGAGAGCGCGTACCAGTGTCCGTTCGTATCGCGCAGGTTTTCAGGGATGGCCGCGTTCAGAAGTGGCGAGTCGAGCTTCTGCGTGACCTTCTGTTCGACGAGTTGCAGGAGATTGCCGATGTCGACAGTCATAAGCACGTCGGCCGGAGAGCGCGCGCCTTCCGCACGCACGCGCTCGGCGAGGCCATCCTTCACGAAAACCGTGTTGACACGGATGCCGCTCTGCTTGGTGAAGGCTTCGAGCAGCGGCTTGATGAGGCCCGGCTCACGTGTGGTGTAGAGGTTCACGTCGCCTTGCTGCGCGAGCGCTGGAGCCGCGAGCGGCAGGAACGCGGCGAGCGCGAAAGCGCGGGCAAAAACAGGCAAACTCGACATGGACTTTTTCCCGATCAGAAACCGATGGATCGCTTCCTAGTCGGGTTCGCCGAAGAAAATCAAGTAAAAACAGTACTTTATAATTCTTCTAAATTCAGACTGTGCTCCGGACTGCGCCCGAGATTGACCATCGAAGCGTAGCCTTTCAAAAATGCCGCCACAATTTCAGAGAGGTCCACGCGATGTTAAGAATGCTTCTAATCTCCACGGCCGTCATCGCCTCGTCCATTGCGGCGAAGGCCGGGGCCCCGGAGGTGCGCGGGCCGGTGCGTCTCGCGCAGGCCTGTGGCTGGTATGCGATCATGCATTGCGGCAGCGCCGACTCGGCGCGCGGCTATCAGCGGCGCACAGGCGCGGGCTTCATCATCAACACGACGAGCGCCAACTTCCCGAACTTCCAGCCGGGCTATTTCTGCGTCGTGCAGGGTCCTGCGCCGAGGAGCGATGCGATGATACTCGCACAGCAATGGCGCGCTTCGGGCTATTCGCCGACGGCCTACGCCAAGAGCGCCTGCTGACACAAAGCATCCGTTTGCGACTGCTTTCCTCCCGTGGCACACTTTGCGCATAGCGGGAGGAAGAACATGCTCAAGATCAGGCACATCGCCTTCGCCAGCGATCATCCGGGCAAGGCCGCCGACTTCTACAAGAAGGCCTTCGGTCTGCGCGAATTGCGCCGCTTCGGCATCGACGCCGAAACCGGCGAGGCTAAACGGCCCTCGGGCGTCTTCCTCACGGACGGATCGATCAACATCGCCATCCTGAAATTCTCGAACGACCAGCTCGGCAAGGGCATCGACTATACGGGCATGCATCATTTCGGCGTGATCGTCGACGATGTGGATGCCTGGACGAAAAAGCTGGAAGAGCTGGGCGCGGAAGCCATGGATTCGCAATACGCGGTGCCTGCAGGCGCCCATGCGGAGTTCAAGTTCCGTGGACCCGATGGCGTCGTCTTCGACATCACCGGTGCGCCATGGGAAGGCTGCGACGAAGACTTGCCGCAGGCGGCGGAATAATCGATGCAAAAGAAAACAAATCAGGGAGGCGATCATGCTGTCGCGTGAAAATAACGAGGCGCTCACTCGCGTCGGGCCGGGAACGCCGATGGGCGAATTGATGCGGCGTTACTGGATTCCCGCCGCTTACTCCGATCAGGTTGCGAAAAACGATGGACCGCCGATACGCGTCAAATTGCTCGGCGAAAAGCTGGTGCTGTTTCGCGACACCAAGGGTCGGCTCGGCCTGCTCGAAGAATTCTGCCCGCACCGCCTTGCCTCCATGTTCTTCGGCCGCAACGAGCAAGAGGGACTTCGCTGCGTCTATCACGGGCTGAAGTTCAACGTCGCCGGCGAATGCACGGATGCGCCGTGCATTCCGCCCACGCACAAAGAGCAGATCGAGACCGCCAAGCGCAATCTGCGCATGAAAAGCTATCCCTGCATCGAACGCGCCGGTCTCGTCTGGGCTTATATGGGGCCTGCGGGCATGGAGCCGGCCTTCCCCGCGCTCGAATGGACGCAAGTGCCGGACAATCAGCGTTACACGACCCGGCACGTACAGGAATGCAACTGGTTGCAGGCGCTGGAAGGCGGCTTCGACGCGCCCCATCTCACCTTCCTGCATCGTGGCGGCGAGACGGATGCCAGCCGCGATTTCGTGCCGTCCTTCTATGAAGTGATGACGACCGACTTCGGCTTCGCCATCGCAACGGGACGCGATACGGGCGAACCGAAGATCAAGTGGAACATCAACATCATGCTGATGCCGTTCCACAAGATCATTTCGACGCAGCCTTTCGCGGCGCATATGTGGGTTCCCGTCGATGACGAGAACACGATGCTCTACAGCATCGATTTTCGGCCGGACCGCGCGCTGTCGCAACAGGAGCTTGAGCGCGCAAAAGGCGGCGACTGGATCCACACCGAAAATATCCCGGGCACCGATCACGCTCTTCGCAACAGGGACAACGATTACCTGATCGATCGCGAGTTGCAGGCGCGCGGCGATTCCTACACGGGCATCAAGGGTTTCGGCACGCAGGATTGCGCCATTCAGGAATCGATGGGACCGATCGTCGACCGCTCCGGCGAGCACCTTCTCATGGGCGACGCCGCCATTGTGAAATTACGCCGTCTGCTCCTGCAGGCCTTGCGCGATCACGCCGATGGCAAGCCCTTGATGGGCATGGACCCCGAAAGCTATCGCGTGCGCTCGACCCGTTGCGAAATGCCGCGCGATTTCGACATGGCGGCGCATATGGGCAACCTGGTGCGCGTTGAAAAGATTGCTGCGCAATGAGTCATGCCATGAGGAGGACCGCCCTCGCCTTCGCGGCATTCATCGCACTGGCTGCGCCGAAGGCCCTGGCGCAAGGCGATGCCGATTTCTACAAGGGCAAGACCGTCACCATCGTGACGAGCACGGGCCCCGGCGGCGTTTACGATCTTGTCGCGCGCCTCATTGCGAAGAACATGCCGCGTCTGTTGCCCGGCGCGCCGGGCATGATCGTGCAGAACATGCCTGGCGGCGGCAATGTCGTTGCAGCCAACTACATGTACGAGGTCGCGCCGAAAGACGGGACATGGATTGCGGTCGTCAATAATGCCGTGCCGCTCAACCAGGTTCTCGACGGGCGCGGCGTGCGTTTCGACGCCTCGAAGTTCAACTGGATCGGTTCGACAGGCGGACGCAACGAAGCGGTCTTCGTGCTGCGCAGCGCCGGCATCAATTCGGTCGAGGAGCTGAAGAAAAAGGAAGCGACGCTCGGCGGCACCGGCCCCGGTTCCTCCATCGTGATCTATCCGACGATCATGAACAATCTGCTCGGCACGAAGTTCAAGATCGTCAACGGATACAAGAGTTCCACGGAAGTCTTTCTCGCGATGGAGCGCGGGGAAGTCGTTTCGCGTTCCGGCAGTCTCGCCTCGATCCACACGACCTTCCCGCAATGGATGCGCGACAACAGGCTCGTGTTCCTGACGCAGATCGGAACCGTGCGGGACAGGGAATTGCCCGATGTGCCGCTGCTTACGGAACTCGCAACGGACGAGGATCAGCGCAAGGTGATGAGCCTTGTCTCCTCGCCCTCGCAACTCGGGCAGCCCTACTTCGTGCCGCCAAACGTGCCCGCGGAACGCGTCGCACTCTTGCGGAAAGTCTTCGCCGCGACGATGGCCGACGCGACCTTTCTGGCCGAAGCCGAGAAGGCGCAAGTGGAAATCGCGCCTGTTTCCGGTGAAGTCATTCAAAAGATCGTCACGGATGTCGTGATGGCGCCGCCTGAAATTGTCGCCAAAGCGCGCACGGCTCTCGGACACAAATAGAAATTCGAAAGAGGAACTTACAAATGTCGCAGACAACGCGTCCGCCATTTCGCGCCGATCATGTCGGCAGCCTGTTGCGTCCGGAGAAATTGAAGAAAGGGCGCGAGACGCTGCTGGGACCGCAAACGCCGGACCAGCATCTCGGACCGCACGACAATGCGGAACTGCGCGCGATCGAGGACGAGTGCGTGCGCGAGGTCATCGCCATGCAGGAGCGGGCCGGATTAAAACTCGCCACCGACGGCGAGTTTCGGCGGCGCAGCTGGTGGCTCGATCTCATCATGGGATGGGAAGGCGTGACTGCTGATCGACTCGGCACGCGCGAATTCACCTGGCGCAACAAGGACGGATCGGAAAAGCCCTTCTCCCGCCTCTGGATGAATAGCCCCATCAAATGGAAGCCTAGCGCCACGGTGCGCGCTTTTGAATTTCTGAAAGCGAACACCAAACTCGTGCCGAAAGTCACGATCCCCGCGCCGGTGCTTTCGCACATGTATGCGGGTGGCGACCGGGGCGTTCTGGAAGGCTACTACAAGAATATCGAAGATTTCTGGGCCGATCTGATCGGCGCCTACAGGCAGGAAGTCGCGGCGCTGGCGGCGGCAGGCGCCACTTATATCCAGTTCGACGACACGGCCATCGCATTCCTGTGCGATCCGCGTCATCGCGCGACGGTGCAAGGCTGGGGCGTCGAGCCCGATGCGCTCCTCCTCGACTATGCTAAGCGCATGAACGAGGTCATCGACGCCGCGCCCGCGGGCGTGACGTTCACCATGCATCAATGCCGCGGCAATCGCGAGGGACATTGGACGGCCGAAGGTGGCTACGATCCCGTGGCGGATGTGCTGTTCAATCGTATCAACGTGCGCGGCTACTTCCTTGAATACGACACCGAACGCGCGGGCACTTTCGAGCCGTTGCGACTGCTACCAAAGGGCAAAGTCGTCGCGATCGGCATCATGTCCAGCAAGTCGGGCGAGCTCGAAAGCGCGGATGCTTTGAAGCGCCGTATCGAACAGGCGTCGAAACATGCTCCTCTGGACCAGCTTGCGATCACGCCGCAATGCGGCTTCGCCAGTTCCATTGTCGGCAATCCGCTCACTATCGAACAGCAGGAAGCCAAGCTGGCGCGGCTCGTCGAAGTGGCGCGGGACGTCTGGGGCGACTAGTGCGGCAGAGCCAGCATACGCTTTCGGTCCGCACGAATGGCAAGGGCCTGATCGAATTCACCGACGATGTCGCGCGCTGGTTGTCGCAAGAAGGCTATACGGTGGGCGTGCTGACTGTGTTCTGCCGGCACACTTCAGCGTCGCTACTCATTCAGGAGAATGCCGATCCTTCCGTGTTGCGCGACCTGAAGGAATTTTTCGAACGCATCGCGCCTGAATATCACCCCTATGCCCATGATACGGAAGGACCGGATGATATGCCCGCGCATATCCGTTCGGCTCTGACGCAGACGTCGCTGTCGATCCCCATCGTCAGCGGGAAGATGGCGCTCGGCACATGGCAAGGCATCTATCTCTTCGAGCATCGCAGCGCGCCCCATGTGCGGCAAGTGGTGCTGCATGTCGTGGGCGATTGAGGCGCGTATCCGGCAGATTACCCGATATCCACCACGACCCTGCCACGCACCTTGCCATCGAGAATGTCGCGCGCGACGTCCATGACACCGTCGAAGGGCACATGAGTCGTCATCGTTGCGAGACTTTTCTTGTCCAGGTCACGCGCGATGCGCGCCCAGGCGGAAATGCGTTTTTCCTTCGGGCACATCACGCTGTCGATGCCAAGCAGCGACACGCCGCGCAGGATGAAGGGCGCGACGCTTGTAGGAAGATCCATGCCCTGCGCGAGACCGCACGCCGCGATAGCGCCGGAATATTTCGTCTGCGCCAGCACATTGGCGAGCGTATGCGAACCCACGGTATCGACCCCTACCGCCCACCGCTCCTTGCCGATCGGGCGGCCGGGTTCTGACAATTCCTTGCGTTCCATGATTTCGTCGGCGCCGAGGCTCCGGAGATAATCGGCTTCGGAGGCGCGGCCCGTCGAGGCGATCACATGCCAGCCTGCCTTCTTCAAAAGCGCGACAGCGACCGAACCAACACCGCCCGCAGCGCCCGTCACGATCGCAGGACCATCTGAGGGTTTCACACCCTGCGCTTCCAGCGCCATTACGCTGAGCATCGCGGTGAAACCGGCTGTGCCCACGGCCATCGCCTCGGCGGCGGATAGTCCTTGTGGCAGCGGCACAAGCCAGTCGCCTTTCACGCGCGCCTTTTGCGCGTAAGCGCCGAGATGGGTTTCGCCCATGCCCCAGCCAGTCATCACGACGCTGTCGCCGGGCTTGAAAGCCGGATTGGTGGAGTTGTCCACGATGCCGGCAAAGTCGATGCCGGGTATCATGGGAAA
The DNA here is from genome assembly GCA_903847605.1 of uncultured Hyphomicrobiales bacterium. Classification (GTDB taxonomy): domain Bacteria; phylum Pseudomonadota; class Alphaproteobacteria; order Rhizobiales; family Beijerinckiaceae; genus Terripilifer. The sequence goes on from CAINED010000039.1 coordinate 89,938, forward strand.
GCGCCGCACCACCGGCGACTTGCCTGTAATGGCGAGGCCATCCTTGTAGTTCACGGTGGAATGGGTCACACGCACGGTGACGTCGCCGTCCATCAGGTCGGCTTCGTCGAAATCCGTATAGGCGGCGGTCGTGCCTTTTTCGGCCTTGTCGATGCGGATGGCGCGGAATTTGGACATGGTGAACCTCGCGAGTTGCTCGTGACGATCCTATAGCAGATCGCCCGTCGGCTCAGTCCTACCTTCGGCGGAACTTAATGCGCGGCGGCGAGGCGCGCCGCGTGACGGCCGACCGGCTTTTCGATGATGGGTAGCGAGATCAGCGCGGAAGCGACGCCAAGCGCAATGGAAAAATACCAGGTAGCGTCGTAGCTGCCGGTCCATGCGCGCACGATACCGCCCATCAACACGCCGAAGAATCCGCCGACCTGATGCATGCAGAAAGCGAGGCCGTAGAGCATGCCGAAATAGCTCGTGCCGAACATCAGATTGACCATGGTCGACGTAGGCGCGAGCGTCGAAAGCCAGAGGAGGCCGGACATCGCGCCAAAGATCAGCGCCGTCATCGGCGAAGGCGGCATCATAATGAAGATCAGCGTGATGACAGAACGCGAAAAATAGATGGCCGCCAGCACGTAACGCGAGGGAAAGCGCTGGCACAGCCAGCCCGACATGATCGAGCCGAAAACGTTGAAGAGACCGACGAGCGCGAAGGCCCAGTAACCGACATTGGCTGAAAGACCGGATTCCACGACATAACGCTGGAAGTGAACGGTGATGAACTGAAGCTGGAAGCCGCAAGTGAAGAAGCCGATCACGATGAGCATGTAGGAGCGCGTATTCACGGCTTCGATCAGCGCATCGCGGAAGGAAATCACTTCGCCGCCCGTGACCTTGGCCTGATCGGCCATGCTCTGAGACGCCACGCACCACGACAGCGGAATGATCGACAGCAGTGCGATGGCGAAGATGACCGCCGTCCATTGCCAGCCGGTATTTTCGATCAATGCGCCCGCGACGGGCGAGAAGACGAACTGGCCGAAAGAGCCCGATGCGCTTGCCAGACCGAAAGCGAGCGGACGCATCTTCGGCGGCACGAGCTTGCCGAGCGCGGCGACGATCAGCGTGAGCGAACAACCGGAAAGTCCGAGCCCCGTCAGTACACCGGCTGTCAACGTAAAGGCGGAGGGACTTGCCGACAGCGGCATCAGCGCGATGCCAATCGCGTATAGCAAGCCGCCGCTCGCAAGCACGCGCATCGTGCCGAAGCGATCTGCTGCTGCGCCGGCGAAGGGCTGGCCGAAACCCCAGATCAGGTTTTGCAAGGCGAGCGCGAAGGCGAATGCTTCGGTGCTCATGCCTGTCGTGTCGAGGATGGGCAATTGCATCGCGCCCATGGCCGAGCGCGGTCCCCAAGTCAGCATGGCGATGAGGCACCCGGCGGCGATCATGATCTCGGGCGGCAGGGCCCGCGCTTTTTTCACCGCCGTTTCCATCTCTCTCCCCATTTGATTTTATTGTGTCGAGCGAATTTATGCCGGCTGCGGTGTCGGCACGCTTCGAACCGGTTTTTCGATGATCGGCAAATTGATGATCGCCGAAAAAACACCGAAGAAAATCGACAGCCACCAGACAATGAGAAAGCTGCCGGTCGCATCGCGCAACCATCCCGCCAGCATCAGGCCGCAGAAGCCGCCGACCTGATGGTTCAGAAAGGCGAGACCGTAAAGCGTCGAGAAATACCGCGAGCCGAACATCACGCCGATGAGGCCCGACGTTGGCGGCACCGTCGAGAGCCACAGCAAGCCGGTGAGAATGCCGAACATATAGGTCGTTGCCGGCGTCGGCGGCAGCAGGATGAAGACGAGCGTCACAAGGGAACGCGAACCGTAGATGAAGGAAAGCACCCAGCGCTTGGGAAAGCGCGACGCGAGCCAGCCGGAACCCATCGAGCCCACGATGTTGAAAATACCGACCAGCGCAAAGGCCCAGTAACCCACGTTTGCAGGCAGACCGGCTTCGACAATGTAGCGCTGGAAGTGCACGGTCACGAAAGCGAGCTGGAAGCCGCAGGTGAAGAAGCCGATCACAAGCAGAATGTAAGACCTGTGCCTGAAAGCTTCACGCAGCGCCTCGCGCATGGTCTGGCCGGGCAGATCGGCGGCGAAATCGTTTTTCTTCTGCGTCGGCTCGCCGGCGAGCGTCAAAGCGAGCGGTATCGAACACAGAATAATACCGGCGAACAGAAAGGCTGTGTTCTGCCAGCCGATCGCTTCGATCATGCCGCCCGCCAGCGGCGTAAACAGGAACTGGCCGAAAGAGCCGGATGCCGTGCCAACGCCGAAGGCAAAGGAACGCCGTTCCGGCGGCAGCATTTTCTGAAATGCGCCGATGATCAGGTTGAAGGAACAGGCCGACAAGGCAAGACCGAACAACACGCCCTGCGTCAACATGAAAGCCGCGTCGCCGCGCGAATAGACCATCAGCCAAAGCGCCAGCGCGTAGAATACGGCGCCCACCGAAAGAATTCGCCCGGTGCCGTATTTATCGGCGAGCGCGCCGGCAAACGGGGCGCCTATGCCCCAGAAGAGATATTGCAGCGCCATCGCCGTAGAGAACGTCGCGCTCGAAATCGGCAAGTCGCCGAGAATCGGAAGCTGGAATTGCCCTATTGAAGCGCGCGGCCCGAAGGTAATGATGGCTGTGAGGCATCCTGCGGCGATGATCAGGTCCGGGGTCATGCGGAAGCGCCGGGCGGGCGCGGCCTCCGGACTGCCTGTCTGGACAGTCATGATTGCTCCTGTGGCCCCACGTTCAAGGCGCGGGGTCAAATCGCTTGTAAATCGTCGCCGAACATAAAGTGCATAGCTCGTTCGTGCCAATGCAATTCTGCATGGCTGGCCCGCGAATTCTCAAACTGGCAGTTTGAATCAAGCCACGGGTACAGAGGCGTTGGCGAGCAAACGGCCATAGCCCGGGATGCGGCCGCTATCGCCCACCAGTCGCATCGCCGCCCAGAAGGCTGCCGGCGTGCTCGATACCACCGGAAGGCCGAAACGGTCTTCGAGCGGTTGTGCAACGCCGAGGGTCTTCAATCCCCCGCAAGAGATGAGGACCGCGTCTGCCGACGGCGCCTGTTCGACGGATTTCGCCGACAGATCCACAATTTCGTCGTCGCTCTTGGAACTCGCACCGTTGGCGAAGGCGGTGATACCGAACGAGTTGAGGGACTCGACATCGAATCCGTGGAACCTGAGCAGTTCCTTCAGCTTGTCGTTGACGACATCGGTATAGGCCGTGGCGACGGCAAGTTTCGAGGCTCCAACCTCGCGCAGGCCATCGACAATGGCGGTGCTCATCGTGGAGACAGGCAGGCCGGTGCGGCTGCGAATTTCCTTTTGCAGGTCTTCGTTGAACTGCGGGCCACGATAGAAGGTCAGCGACGTGCCGATCACCATGATGGCGTCGACGCCGCGCCTGGCGAGGTTATCTGCAGCGGGAACGATCTTGTCCGCCGCCTGGTCGTATCCTTCGGGCGTGAGCGAGCCGACGCCGGTTCGATGCGCGATGAACACCGTTTCGGGATACATGAGCGGCCCCTCGGGCGGCACGATATCCGTTGCATGCGGAACGACGAGTCCAATGGTAGCCATGGCGGCGTTTCCCGGAGTTCGAGCAGAATGACTTCGCGCATTCTTGATCGGGCGCAGATTAGCCCGATGTCCGGGACAGAGCAAATCAAGCAAACGGATGTCATCGCCCAGGAACCCAGATTTTCAAGACACTTTAATTGAAGCCCGTTTTGCGCAATGCTTATCTCAACAAATGCACGGGGATGGAGAGAAGCCATGGGCACAGGCAGAATGCGCGCGACGCTTGCGGCCGCCATAACTTTCGGCTTTTTTGCGGCATCGAGCCCGCTGCTCGCCCAATCGCCTGATACTTTCTTCAAGGGGCGTCAGCTTCGGCTCATCATCGGCCATTCCGCCGGCGGCGATTACGACATGGGCGCGCGGCTGATTGCGAAGTATCTGCCGAAATATCTTCCCGGAGAGCCGGTCATCTCCGTCCAGAGCATGATGGGCGCAGCGAGCGTTGCAGCGGCGAATTTTCTCTACGAAGCCGCGCCACGCGACGGCAGCGTCATCGGCTCTTTCTCGCGCAACCTGCCAGTCATGAAAGTGCGTGGACTGCGTAACCTGAAAGCGGATATGTCCGCGTTCAATTGGCTCGGCGCAACGTCAATTCCCGGCCGCATGTGTCTTGCAGATGCGCGTAGCGCGATAACGAAGGCGGACGATCTCTTCCACAGGGATATGGTCGTTGCCGGATCAGGCGCGGGCAGCGCCGTTTCCATCGTCCCCGCAGTGACGAATTCCTTACTTGGCACGAAGTTCAGGATCATCGAAGGTTATCGCGGTCTGTCCGATATGTTTCTCGCCATGCAACGCGGCGAAGTCGAAGGCATGTGCATTCCCGCCGATTACATCACGGTCTCTCATCCCGACGCGGTGAAGAGTGGCGCGATCCGCGTGCTGTTCACAGGCGAAGAAACACAGTCGGAGGAGTTTCCGGGCGTCCCCACAGTCTATTCCTTTGCAAAGACCGAAGAACAGAAGCAGATGCTGCGGCTTCTTCTGTCCGGCTCGGAATTCGGACGGCCTTACGTTTATCCGCCGGGCGTGCCCGCGCCGCTCGTAGCCGCGATGCGCAAGGCGTTCGCTGCCGCCTCTGCGGACCCGGCGCTGATCGAAGAAGCAAGCCGCACGAGGCTCGACATGCGTTTCACGCCTCCCGATCAACTCGAGAAAAGCCTCGCCGCGCTGTCGCAGGTTCCCAGGGACGTACTCGAACGGGCGGAAAAGATCTTTCCGGTTACAAACTGATGACGCCCGCCGTTCAAAATTGACAGCAAGCGCAATGCCGCATCATCATGCATGGGAAGAGTGCGCCGTTCTTCTCGGCGTCGACCAGGGAGCGAGACGATGGCAGGCCTGCCAAGAGCGCAATTGGCGCATTTTGGATTTCACGTGCGCGACTTTGAAGGCATGGTCGAATTCTACAGCAAGGTGCTCGGCATGGTCGTCACCGATAGCGGCGATTACTACATGGGCGGCAAGATCGCCTTCATGAGCCGCGACCCGACCGAGCATCATCAACTCGTCGTAGCTTCGGGCCGGACAGACGACGGCAGCTTCAAGGTCATCAACCAGATTTCATTCAAGGTCGAGTCACTGGAGGACTTGCGCACTTATTATGCGTGGCTGGTGACGCAGAACGTCAACGAGATGAATCCGCGCAATCACGGGAACGCGTGGAGCATCTATTTCCGCGACCCGGAAGGCAATCGCGTGGAAATCTACACCTCGACACCTTGGTATGTCGCCCAGCCCTTTGGCGAACCGCTGGACCTCAGCGAATCTGCCGACACAATTCGCTCGAAAACAGAAGCGCTGGTGCAAAAATATCCTACGATGACAAAGATCGAGGATTGGTCTGGAAAGCTCGAAGAAAAAATACGCGCATCCGACCCGCTGCAGCACTGACACTCGATAGACTCCAAGGGAGAGGAACATGTTGAAACATCTTGCGGCGCTGGCGGCGGCGGCTTCGCTGTCGGCACTGGCCTCTTTGCCGGCGCTGGCATGGCCCGACCGGCAAATCACGATCACGGTCGTCACGGGCGCGGGGGGAAGCCCCGACACGGTCGGGCGGTTGCTTGCGGCCAAACTGTCGGAACGCCTCGGCAAGCCTGTCGTCGTCGAGAATAATACTGCCGGCGCCGGCATTGCCGGCACACTCGCGGTCGCGCGTTCGCAGCCCGACGGACATAACATCGTCATTCTGACCGGCGGAACGCCAAGCCAACAAGCAATGCGGCCGAAACAGCCCTACGATCTGACCAAGGATTTTGCGCTGGTCACGACGCTCTGCGCCTATCCAATGGTCGTGGCCGTCCCGCCAAATTCGCCGATCAAGGACTTCAAGGATCTGCTCGCGAAGGCGAAGGCCAATCCGGGCAAGCTCTCCTATTCGATGAACGCCATCGGCAGCTTGCATCATCTGCTGGGCGAATGGATCAACATCGAGGCCGGCGTCGACATGCAGGGCATTCCCTATCGCGGTTCGTCCCAGGCCTTTCTCGACGTCACCAGCGGACGCGTGGACCTGATGGTCGACACGGGCACTTTCGCCTTCGGTCAGGTCAAACAGGGTCAGTTGCGCGCGCTCGCACAGTCCGCACCGGGCCGTTACGACCTTGCGCCCGATGTACCCGCCGTCGCGGAAACCTTGCCGGGCATTAACATGATGTCGTGGCTTGGCTTCGCCATGGCGAAAGACACGCCAAGACCTGTCGTCGACCGGCTCAACAAGGAGATTCGTGAAATCCTCGCGATGGAAGATGTGAAGGCGAAACTTGCAGAGATGGGGAACATTCCCATGCCTTCCACTCCCGAAGAAATGCACCAGCGCATTTCCTCCGAACTGGCGCAATGGAAGAAGATCATCGCGGCCAAGGGCATCAAGGCGGAGTGAGTGTGGCGTCCGCCACGCGCAGGATCGGGAGGGACAGTTGATCCGCATCCGCAACCCGCAGGACTTTGCTGCGGGCCTTTTCTTCATTCTCGTGGGAGCCGGAGCGCTTTATGCGCTGTCCGATCTTCGGATGGGCACGGCTTTGCGGATGGGACCCGCCTATGTGCCGACGCTCATCGCATGGGCGATCATCGGCGTCGGGGCGATGGTCTTGATCGGAGCCCTTGCGATCCCGGGCCCGTCACTGGAAAGTTGGGCTTGGCGGCCGCTGCTGTTCGTGTGTGGCGCGACTGCGTTCTTCGGCGTGGTCGTCGGGAAGATCGGCCTGATACTGGCCGGCTTTGGCGTCGTCGTGATCGCATGCCTTGCAGTGCCAGGCCTTTCTTGGCCGAAGATTCTAGTATTCGCAGCGGCGATCTCGTCCGCAGCCGCTGCCTTGTTCAGCGGGCTTCTGGGTCTGCCCATGCGACTGTGGCCGTGGTAGTCCACCGATGGATGTCTTCACCCAGTTAGCCCTCGGCTTTTCCGTCGCGCTTACACCGCAGAACCTGCTGTATTGCCTGATCGGATCGCTGCTCGGCACGTTGATCGGCGTCCTGCCCGGCGTCGGTCCAGTCGCCACGATCGCAATGCTCCTGCCTATCACCTACAATCTGTCGCCCGCCGGCGCTCTCATCATGCTGTCGGGCATTTATTACGGCGCGCAATATGGTGGCTCGACGACAGCCATTCTCGTCAATCTGCCGGGCGAAACATCATCGGTGGTCACCTGCCTTGACGGCCATCCGATGGCGAAAGACGGACGCGCCGGTCCTGCGCTCGCCATTGCGGCCATGGGCTCGTTTTTCGCCGGATGCGTGGCGACAATCGTCATCGCAATCGTGTCGACACCGCTGGTCTCGGTCGCCATGGCGTTCGGCCCGGCCGAATATTTTTCGCTCATGGCGCTCGGGCTGATCCTTACGGTTGTTCTCGCGCGCGGCTCGCCGCTCAAGGCCGTCGGCATGATCCTCGCGGGCTTGCTTCTGAGCCTCGTCGGAACCGACATTCACTCCGGCGCCGAACGTTTGACCTTCGGGCTGCCGGTCCTGACCGGTGGCGTCGATTTCGTTCCGCTTGCAATGGGCCTCTTCGGGCTCTCTGAAGTCGTATCGAATCTCGAGAAAGGCACGGCGGCTGGCGGCGAGCCTTTGACCAAAAACATTCGTGGTCTGTTTCCGAGCGCGCATGATCTGCGCCAGAGTGCACCCGCAATCCTGCGCGGTACGGGCATAGGCACGGTGCTAGGCGTATTGCCCGGCGCAAGTTCGATGGTTGCCTCCTTCGCGTCCTACGCCCTCGAGAAAAAGCTGGCGAAAGATCCATCGCGCTTCGGCAAAGGCGCCATCGAAGGCGTAGCGGGACCGGAATCAGCCAACAATGCCGGCGCCCAGACGTCCTTCATACCGCTGCTTGCCCTGGGCATTCCATCCAACTCGGTGATGGCGCTGATGATCGGCGCAATGATGATCCAAGGGTTACAACCCGGTCCGATGCTGATGTCCAAACAGCCTGATCTCTTCTGGGGCGTCATCGCCAGCATGTGGATCGGAAACGCCATGCTTTTGGTGATCAATCTGCCCCTGATCGGGATCTGGGTGCGTCTCCTGAACATTCCCTACTGGTTGTTGTTTCCCGGTATTCTTCTCCTGTGCTCCATCGGCGTGTACTCGATGAACAACGAGGCGAGCGAAGTTCTACTGGCCGCCGTCGCGGGTGTCCTCGGCTATCTCTTCATCAAGCTCAAATGCGAACCTGCGCCACTTCTGCTTGGATTCGTTCTCGGCGGCATGATGGAAGAGAATCTGCGTCGCGCGATGCTGATCTCGCGCGGCGATCCCAGGATATTCGTGACCAGTCCGCTGAGCGCCGCCCTGCTTGCCGTCGCGGCCATCCTGCTGGTGGCAACGATCCTGCCGGCCATTCGGCAAAAGCGCGAAAAACTTGTCGAAGATTAAGCCGAGTAAGTTTTGGTCAGAGTGAGACCATGACCCGCTACATCGCGCGGCTTCATCTGTCCGCCGGCATCGATTTCAGGCCACCCCTCGAACATGGGTTCAAGCAAGGGAAATTCCTCGATCCATTTCACGGCTGGAGTCGCGCAGGCGAGATGCACGAATAGGCCCGGCAGGAAATGGGGCGACAGCGCTATGTCGAAGGCGTCTGCAGTCGCCGCCAATTCGAGACAGGGCGTCAATCCGCCGACCATTGCGAGATCGGGCTGGATCGTGTTGACGAGCCGCTCACTCACTAATGGCATGAAGGAATGACGGCCTTGCAAGTGTTCGCCACTCGCGACAAGGCCCGGCTCCGCCGCATTCAGCGCGCGATAGCCTTCGATGGCGTAGGCCGGCATCGGCTCTTCGACAAAAAGCAATCCCTGATCGCGGGCGCAGGCGAGCAGCCAGCGCGCCGAGGCGAGGTCGCACTTCTCGTTCGCGTCGGTCATGATGTGAACGCTGTCGGGAATAGCCTTGCGAACGGCCTGCAAGAGCGCAGCATCGGACCGCGCGCCCTTGACGCGCGGCTTGATGGCCTTGAGACTGCGCGCGATTTGCGGTAGCGCCGCATCGACTGCCTGCTCCGGCGTCTGCGCTGGATTGAAATATCCGGAGCCATAGACATCGACTGCGCGCGCCTCGCCGCCCATCGCAGCATAAAGCGGCAAGGACTGACGTTTTGCCCACAGGTCCCACAGCGCGACGTCAAGCGCTGCAAGCGCGATGATATTGGGTCCATATCCCGTGCGGTTGAAACCGGAGGCGACGCGCCGCCAGATCGCCTGCGGCGGAGCAATCGCTTTTCCCCGCACATGCCTTTCGATCTGATCCGTCGCGGCAGCAAGGACAGCCGTCGCGCAGCCGCCGAGCACATAGGAAAAGCCAAGACCTCTTGCGCCATCGCTATCGGCGACATCGACAATCACTACATCGACCGCTGCAACGCCGGAGCCGCCGACAGGCTTGTCGAGCTTGAAGGCTGCAATGCGAGCGCTCGCGAGCGCAAATGTAACGGGCATGGATCGGGCTTCCCTATCTTGTCATCAGTCGGCTTCGTCAGCGATTGTGCAATCGGGAAGCTCTTTGCGCAATCTATGCAGACATTCGCGCGCCGCGAAATTGAATGCGTTGCGATCCTCGTCACTCCAGAGACCGCCAGATCCCGGATTGTTCCAGTCGAGCCAGGTGTCGTAGCGCGCGATCAGGCCGTCGAGCGCCGCCTTCATCGGCGCGCCGATCGGCAGGGCGTGATGATCGACGGCATAGCCATATTGCGCGCGTGCGTCCGCGTTGGCGGACCAAAGGCATGTTCCGCTGCCGGGATCGAAGAAGAAGCGGAAAGAACAGGGCATCAGCCGATGATCTCCCAACCCCATTTCAGCAACGGCATGGCGTCCTTCGCGAAATCCGCAACGGCGGCTGCGAGTTTGGGGCCGTCATGCAGGAGCTTGTCGGGATAGGGCCGACGCGTCAGGAAATTCTTCATGCGGATCGCGTGCTCGACGCGCGGATCGATCTCCTGATAGTCGCGCGGGTTTCGCTTGAGCGTTTCGCGATCCACGATCTCAAGTTTCGCCGCCGCGAGCTTTTTCTCCATGGCGAGAAATTTTTGCGGCTTCTTCGCAATGGCCTGTCTAAATGCGGCGAGTTGATCAGGCTCGGGATGATAGAAGCCAGCCGCAAAGAAACCGCCCTCGGGAGAAATGTGGGTATAGACGATGCCCGGCGAACCCTTGGCGCCCGTGCGGGTCAACACCGCGCCTCCGTTCGTCTTGTAGGGCTGCTTGTTCTTCGAGAAGCGCACATCGCGGTTGAGACGGAACGTCGACTTCCTGGGATCGCCAAAGACGGGAAGTTTCTTCGCCTTGCAGGCGGATGAGGCGGCCAGGACATAGGCTTCGAGCGGCTCCTTGAAGGCGCTCAGATATAGCGTGCGGTTGTCCTCGAACCATTCGCGTGTCTGGTGGAACCCGAGCGCCTTGAGGAATTTGAGTGTCTCGGGCGGAAAGCCGGTGAAGTCTGCCGCTTCGTTCTTCTTCTTTGTATCGAGCGCCATCGCAACTAACCTTCAATCGATCCTGATGTTCGCCGCAGATGCCGCGCGCTTGTGACGTTCGAGTTCTTGCCGGATTTGCGTGGCGAATTCTTCCGGCGAATTACCGATGGGCGTCGCCTGTTGCGTGGCCAGACGCTCGTTGACTTCAGGCAGTTTCAGCGCGAGCCGCGCAGCCTCGTTGATCTTGCGAATGATCGGTGCAGGCGTTCCCGCCGGTGCGACGAGCCCGAAGAATGCCATCCAGTCGAGTTCACCAAGGCCGAGTTCGGAAAAGGTCGGGACGTCCGGCAGCGCCGTAAGGCGTTGCGGCGAGGAGACAGCGAGCGCCCGCAGCTTTCGCGTCGCCACCATCGGCAAGGTCGTGGGCAGATTGTCGTAGATCACCTCAACGTGCCCCGCGACGACATCCGCCAATGCGGGGCCGACGCCGCGATAGGGCACATGCACGATGGTGGTGTGGGCGGCGATATTGAACTGCTCGCCCATGAGATGGCTTACCGAACCCACGCCCGCCGACGCGTAGGAAAGCTTGCCCGGGTTTGCCTGCAAGCCGGCGATGAACTGCTTCATGTCCTGCGCGGGCAGCGAGGGATGGATCGCCATGATATTCGGCACGGCGGCGAGGTTCGTGATCGGCTCGAGATCCGTCAACACGTCGTAGGGCAAGCTGCGATAGACAGCCGGATTGATCGCGAGTGTCGATGCTGTCCCCATCCCGATCGTATAGCCATCGGGCAACGCCTTCGCGATGCCGGCTGTGCCGGTCGAGCCGCCAGCACCGGCGCGATTGTCGATCAGCACGGATTGTCCGAGGATGGGCTTCATCGCCTCGGCGATGACGCGCGCGATCACATCCGTCGAACCGCCGGGCGCAAAGGGAACGATAAGGTTGATACTGCGCGAGGGCCATTGGTCCTGCGCATCGGCTGGCGCAATGAGCATCAGGCAAGCGGCGGCAGCAGAGCAAAGCATTCGAAGCATGGCCCAATCCCTCGCTTTTGCCTGCGCACGTCGCGCCAACTGCACCATTAAATCCCGCATCGGCCAAAAACAAAACCCCGGCGCGAGGCCGGGGTGAATTGTACGCCAAATCTCAAAACTCGCTCAGTGCAAGCGCGCCTTGATGTCGCCGATGCCCTTGGCGATCAACTCGCCGGCCAACTGGCCCTTGGCCTCGACCTTGAGAACCGATTCGGCGGCCAGAACGGCGGCCTCGGCGGCAGCCGCGCGCACGTCGTTGGATGCCTGCGCCTCGGCCATGGCGATCTTCGTCTCAGCCTGTTTGGTACGGCGCGCGACGAATTCATCCATTCGTGCGGCGGCCTCCTTGGCCATGGCTTCCGCCTCTTCCTTCGCCTGCGAGACGATGGCCTGGGCTTCCTTCTCGGCGTCGACCGCCTTCTGCTTGTAGGAAGCCAGAACGCTCTCGGCTTCCTCGCGCAAGCGCTTGGCTTCCGCCAATTCGTCGGCGATCTGTTTGGCGCGGCCGTCGAGCGCGCTGGCGATCGTGCGGTGAACGCCGAGATAGCCGAGCAGCAGGATGAAGAGGACGAAGCCGAAGGCTACGAAAAATTCCGCATCGAAATGCATGGTCGCAGCCCCTTACTTCTTGATCGCCGCAACAGCGGCGGATACGGCGCTGGCGTCGGGCGCGCGGCCGGTCAGCCGCGTGACGATGTCGGTGGCGGCCTCCTGCGCGATGGTGGCGACGTTGGACATCGCTTGTGTCTTGGCCTGTGCGATCTGCGTTTCGGCGGCGGCGATCTTCGCGTTGAGGCCGTCTTCCAACGACTTGCGTCGGACATCGCTTTCGGCGGCGATTTGCGCACGCATCTGCTGCGCGGTCATCTGCGCCTTGCCCTTGGCTTCGGCCAGAGTCTTTTCGTAAGTCTCGGCGGCGTGATCGGCCGTCTTCTGCGCCTCGGTGGCGGCCGTCAGATCATTCTCGATGCGCGTGCGGCGCGTCTCGATGATTTCCTGCACACGCGGCAGCGCAACCTTCGACATCAGCCAGTAGAGCAGGCCAAAGGTGATCGCGAGCCAGACGAGCGTCGGCGCGAATGTCGTCGGGTCGAAGGGCGGAAAGGCTCCGCCCGCTTCGGCAGCATGGGCTGCGGTAATGAACATCTTCGTTGTCCGCGTCCGATTGAAGGAAACGCGCGCCGGAGGAACCGGCGCGCGATTTGTCTTACTTCACGAAGAGCAGGATGATCGCCACGAGAAAGGCGAAAATGCCAAGGCCTTCGGCGAGCGCCGCGCCGATGAACGCGCGGCCGAACTGGCCGTCGGCAGCCGACGGATTGCGCAGCGCGCCGGAAAGGAAGTTGCCGAAAATGGTACCGACGCCGACGGCGGCGATGCCCATACCGATGGCGGCCAGACCGGCGCCAATCCATTTTGCTGCTACGGGATCCATATTAAACTCCTGCTAGGTTTGGTTTGGGCCACCAGCTGTTGTTGTAGAATAAATTATTAGTGGCCCGGATGAATTGCGTCGTTCAGATAGACGCAAGTGAGGATGGCGAAGACATACGCCTGAAGGACTGCAACCAGAAGCTCGAACGCGGTGAGGCCAACGATCGCCGCTACCGGCAGGATGGACAGGGGCGCCCATGCGCCAGCGCCGACGAGCATGACCACGAAGCCCGCGAAGACCTTCAGCGTGATGTGGCCCGCCAGCATGTTGGCGAAGAGACGGATCGACAGCGAGATCGGACGCGAAACGAAGGAGATTACCTCGATCAGCACGAGAAATGGCAGCAGGATCGGCGACACGCCGGAGGGCACGAAGAGTTTGAACCAGTGAAGGCCGTGCTTGTAAATCCCGTAGACAATGACTGTGCCGATCACCAGCGCCGCAAGCGCAAAGGTGACGGCGATCTGGCTGGTGACTGTGAACGTGTAGGGCACCAGTCCAAGCACATTCGCGACGATCACGAACATGAACAGTGAGAACACCAGCGGAAAGAACTTCATGCCGTGATCACCCGCCGTGCTGCGCACGGTATTGGCGACAAATTCGTAAGCCATTTCGGCGGCGGACTGCAGGCGGTCGGGAACGACCGACCGCTTGCGCGTGCCGTACACCATGACCAGCGCTACAATGCCGAGAATGATGACCATGAAAAGGGACGAATTGGTGAAGGAGGCGTCGACGCCAAAAATCTTGATCGGAACAATCTTGTTGACCTCGAACTGATGGATCGGATCGATTGCGTTGCCCGGTGTCGCCACGTCACATGCCCTTCGTATCGCGCGGCCTCGGCCGCCTTCGAATCCAAACCTATTGCTTGCCGATTTCCGGTCCGCCGCTGCCGGGCGAAGTAGGCTTCGCCGCGATGCGATAGACATTCATGAAACCGGCTGCCGTTCCCAGCGCGCCCACGACGAGCAGGAACAGCGGCGATGTGTCGAACCATTTGTCCAGCAGCCATCCGATGACGCCGCCGGCAATGACTCCCGCCACGAATTCGGACAGGACGCGGAAGCCCAGGCTCATCGCCTTGCCTGTTTCTCCGCCGGGGATGGAGGCCTTTTCCTGCGCCTTTTGCGCCTCGTCCTGCCGCCGCCGCGCATCGAGCGCACCGGACAGATTTTCGAGCCGCGCCTTCAGCGCCTTTTCGTCGGCGTCGCGCTTGCCGTTTTCACCGTTCACGATACCGGCCTCATCCATGTCGCGCGCCGTTTAACGCGGCCCGCGCACCAAAGATAGGCAAATATCCTGAAAACCCCGGGAAACCGGACGGAAGACGCCAGAAAAAGCTGATACCCCTGCCCTTTCGAGCGCGCGGAACATAGGGGGGCGACTCCAACGAGTCAAGCGCGGGAATGCACGGATGTGTCGATATAAAAGTCATATAAATCAGATACTTACGTGACATGCGACGTTGTGTTTAGCTGCAATGCAGCAGAAGCGTCCGAATCCGCCAGGGGGATGCCGCCTGCTGGACGCATGAGTCGGCGCTGACTATTCTCGCCTGCAAGCTGCGAGAATGCGGCGACGAAAATGGGGGGATTGCCACATGAGCCGGCTCGACAGCTGTTTCAACATTGCCGATTTGCGCGACGTGGCGCAGCGGCGCCTGCCCAAGGGCGTCTTCGACTATATCGACAAGGGCACGGAGGACATGATCGCGCTCAGCGGCAACCGGCGCGCCTTCGATGAAATAAAGCTGCTCAACAAGACGCTGGTCGATATTTCCGACGTGAAGCTCGACGCGACGGTGCTGGGCAAACACGCAGCCCTTCCCATGGCGATCGCGCCGACGGGCACGGCGGGCCTGACCTGGTACGAAGGCGAATTCGAACTCGCCAAGGCCGCCGCGAAGGCCGGCGTGCCTTTCACGCTCGCAACAGGCTCAAACACACCCATGGAAAAGCTCGCCAATGAAGCAGGCGGGCGTCTCTGGTTCCAGCTTTACATGTGGCGCGAGAAAAATCTCTCCGACGATCTTGTGAAGCGCGCCGCGCGCAACGGCTTCGAGGCGCTCATCTGGACAGTCGACATCGGCCATGGCGCGAACCGCGAGCATAATCTGCGTAATGGCTTTGCGACGCCCTATGTCCTGAACACGCGAAGCGTGCTGGACATGCTGGCGCATCCGGGCTGGCTCGCAGGCGTCATGGGCCGCTACATGATGAATGGCGGCATGCCCAAGCACGTCAACTATCCGCCGGGCTATCAGACCAAGATCACCGGCAATGTTGTCGAGCAGAAGAAGACGCACGGCGTCGCTGCAAGGCGCGCCGACAAGGTCGGCTGGGACGACGTGGACCGGCTGCGCGATCTTTTCCCGGGAAAGCTCATCATCAAGGGGATCGTGCGGCCCGACGATGCGCAGAAGGCCATCGAACATGGCGTCGACGCCATCGTCGTGTCGAACCATGGCGGGCGCAACATGGATTCCGCGCCGCCAACCATTTCGCTGCTGCCGCAGGTGGTGAAGGCCGTCGATGGCAAGATGGAAGTGATCGTCGACAGCGGCATCCGGCGCGGCAGCGATATCGTGAAATGCCGCGCGCTCGGCGCCAGCGCGGTGCTGACGGGACGCGCCACCCTGTTCGGCACGGCGGCCGGCGGCGAAGCCGGCGCGCTCAAGGCCATCGATTTTCTCAAGGACGAGATGAAGCGGACGATGGCCTATGTCGGCGCGCAACGTGTCGAGGAAATTGCAGAGGATTGCATCTGGCGGGGGTGATCGCTGACGCTGTTCACGCGTGAGCGAGTTCGCGTGTCCTGATATTCAGATCCGGCAATATCTGCTCGGCGAATTGTTCAAGCCCTTCGTGCATCGGATCGAAGTGCAGCATGAACAGATCGACGCCCAGCGACTGATAGCGCTTCATGCGTTCGACGATGGTTTTGGGCGTGCCGAAGAAATATGCGCCCACGCCGGCAAGGCCGACCGTGTGGAAGGGATCGGTCGTCACGCTCTTCACATATTCGTCCGCGAGCGCCTCGGCCTTCGCGTCCGTATCGGCCATGATGACGACGCCGTTCATGCCATAGGCGATCTTGCGCCCGAGCGCGTCGACGCGGCTTTCCATCACCGCGCGCTCGCTTTCGATGCGCTTGAGATTGTCTTCATACTTGCGCCAGTCCGGATCGTAATTGACGAACCAGCAGTCGCATTCCTGCGAGACGACTGCCATGCCGTCGTCGACGCGGCTTGCGGCATAAAAGGGTGGATGCGGATCGCGCACCGATTTTGTCGGCACGGTTCCATGCGCGACCTTGTAGAACTCGCCCTCGAAGGAAAAGTCGTCTTCAGTCCACAGGCCCTTCATCACCTTCACGAATTCATGCATGCGGCGATAGCGCGGCTCGGTCTGGTCGATCCAGTGACCAAAGACTTCGGTCTCGCGCTGGCGGCGGCCGTTTACGACATTGACGACGAAACGCCCGCCGCTGATGCGATCGATGGATGCGCCAAATTTCGCGGCGGTGATGGGATCGATGATGCCCGGATGCGCGGCCGCCATGATCTCCATGTGCCTGGTCTGCGTGGCGAGAGCCGTCGCGAAAATCCAGGAATCGAGGTCGGGACCGAGCCAGCGCTGGGCGATCAGCGTGATATCGAAGCCCAGTTCCTCGGCGCGTTGCAACACTTTCACCGCGTAGAGGTAATTTTGATCGACGCCGCCGCCGTGCTTGAGCAGGGCCTCGAAGGCCGGGCGAATGCTGGCGTCCGGCCGGATCGTCTGGGGCGCAGGCGTCCAGATGCCAAGTCTCATTCCCGGCGGCATGTTTCCTCCTGATCTTGCTTCTTGTTGCCGGCTTTTTAGCATTACTGCCGGCGTTGCGCACCCCGCTCTCGCCAAAGCCGGCGCGACCCCCTATTTTCCGCCCATGTCCGGGATCCCCGCCTCGCAAATGACCTATAACGAACTGACGGCGCTTGTCGGCTGGTATGCCGAAATGGGCGTCGATCTGGCCGTCGATGGCGTCGCGCACGACCGTTTTGCGGAGGATGCGCCGAAGCCGCCGCCTGCGCCCGCCGTCTTGCCGGAACGGCGCACCGCTCCCGTCACCCGCCCGATGACGGAAGCCGTTCTGGCGACACCGGAGGCCGCGATCCAGAGCGCGCGCGAACTGGCGGCGCAAGCCGCGACGCTCGAGGAATTGCGCGCCGCGCTCGAAAGATTCGACGGCTGTGCGCTCAAGCGCAACGCACAGAAGACGGTGTTTGCCGACGGCAACCCGCAGGCTCGCCTGATGCTGGTCGGGGAAGCGCCGGGCGCGGACGAGGACAGGCAGGGCCTGCCGTTCGTCGGTCGCGCAGGGCAACTTCTCGACCGGATGCTCGCAGCGATTTCTATGGATCGCAGCCATGTCTATATCGCCAATGCCGTGCCCTGGCGGCCACCGGGCAACCGCACGCCGACGCCGCAGGAAACGGCGATCTGCCTGCCCTTTATCCGCCGGCAGATCGAACTCTGCAATCCCAGTATTCTCGTTTGCCTCGGCGGCGCGTCGATGATGACGCTGCTCGGCGTGAAGGAAGGTATAATGCGCATGCGCGGGCGCTGGTTCGATTACCCGCTCGGCGAGGGCGGTCAAAAAATCCGGGCTATGGCGACCCTGCATCCCGCCTATCTCCTGCGCTCGCCGCCGCAGAAGCGGCTTGCCTGGCGCGATCTTCAGGAAATCGCGAAAGCTTTGCGCGAAAGCGATCGCTGAACGCCGACCAATTTCTCTCTGCTCAAGTCTGGCGCAAGGCACATCGCGCATGATGCTGTCATGCTCAGCGCAACTTCGGCCATCTCGCTTTATACGCGTCAGGCGTCGCGGCTCGAAAAGGCCGTCGCGAACGACGCGCAGGTCAAGCGCGAGACGGAATACTTCCTCGCCAATATATCCTCGATCAAGACTGCTGCGGACCTTGTGAAGAATCCGCGCCTCCTGAATGTCGCGACGAAAGCCTTCGGCCTCTCGGACATGGCCTATGCGAAAGCCTTCCTCACAAAACTGATGGACGGCGGCCTCACCAATTCGAAGAGCATGGCGAACACGATGGTGGACCGCCGCTTCAGGGCATTCGTCGAAACCTTCAATTTCGGCGATCTCAAACAGGCGACGACGCTGATTTCGGCGCGCATGCAAGGAGTCGTCGACAACTACAAGCGGCAGGTGCTGGAAGACCGTGCCGGCGCGACGAATCCCGCCGCACGGCTCGCGCTTTTTTTCCAGCGGCAAGCGCCGAACATCGACAGCGGCATGGACTTTTTGGCCGACAAGGCGCTCACGCAATTCGTGCAGACGGCGCTCGCCATGCCCGCGGCGCCGCTTTCAACAAATGAAGCGCTCCGCTCCGCCGCCGCCATGATCGAGCGCCGCATCGATTTCGACGATCTCAAGACGCCTGCCGGCGTTGAAAAGCTGACGAAGCGATTTGCCGCCATGTGGGATCTCACCAATCCCACCGACAACGGCGCGAACGCGCTGACCTCACTGCTCGGCACGTCGAGCAGCACGACCTATTCGACCCTGTTGCAGTTGCAGCGGAAATATTCGGGCGTCTGAACGACGCGCCGCCCGTTACTGCGTTGACATGCGCATCGGCGCGCCACGGCCCGACGAGCGCGACATCGTCAGTGTCGCATGGCCCGATGTGTCGAGCGGCCTGCCGCCGAGGCTGTGCACGAAATTGTTCCAGGCGGGGTTCTGGCGCATGGCCGTGCGCGCCGCCTCGATCAGGCGATCGACCTGATCGGCGGGCAAGGTGAGACTCGTTTTTATTTCCGCAAGCTGATTGAAGAGTTCGGGATCGTTGACCTGTTCGAAGGCAACCTTGCCGACATAGAATTTGATATCGCGGCAATTCCAGCCGGCCATGGTCTTGCGCATGCGCTGAACCTGCGCGGCGGGAAGACCGCAGCGATAGCGGATGATCTCGTTCTGCCATTGCGTCATCGAAGACGTAAAACTGTCGAAGGACAGACGCACCGTGGAATCGATGGCCGTGTCTGTCGCAGCCATCACGAGTTCGAATCCGCTATGGCCGCCAAGCGTCTTTTGAAAATCGGCGCGAACGGGGCGTCCGGCATCGACGACGAGAAACAGCAAACGCTTCAGGTTCACCGCCTGTTGCGGCGTGAGCGGCGCATAGGGATCCTGCGCCCGGGCGCGCGCCAGAGAAAATCCTTGCAAGCCGAAATTGTCGGCGAGCCCGCCATCGAGCAATTTGACGAAGTTCAGCGTCGGGTCTTCGCGATAGCGCTGCAAGCCATTCGCATAAGATTTGAGATTGGCAGGCGCATTGGTGTTCTGCAACGCGCCGGCGGTCCATGCGGGCATGCGATAGTCGCAGCGCTTGGCGTGGTTTTGAATGACGACCGGCGCGAAGGCCAGCGGCACGGCGGCCGAAGCGGCAACAGCATTTGCAAGCGGATAGGCGTCGATATTGCTGCACAGCGCCGCAAAGGTTTCGCGATCGAAGATGAAGGGATTGCGATTGTAGATATCGGATGCATTGACCCAGAGGATCGGACGGCGCTTGCGCAATACATCGCCGAATGTCGCGCCGCCAAAGAGGTTCTGGTTGAGCCAGACCGGCAGGCCCGTCGCATCGTTGACGCCGCCGCCGATGAGCCGCGCGACATTGGTCGGCGTCACGGAGGTTCGCAGGCTGCCTTCCACATTGGCGATGAGAAAGCGCTCGCGAAAATCGTTGAGCGCGGCCGAGCCCTTGAGCGCGAAATAGGCGGCGGTCACCGAACCGCCCGATACGCCGGACACGAAATCCACCTGATCGACGAGCGGCCGGCTCTCCGCGCCTTCCCTGTGGTTGACCGTCGCCATTTCCTTCAGCACGCCGAAGGAAAAGGCCGCGGCGCGCGTGCCGCCGCCGGAAAAAGACAGGCCGATAATGGTGTCGTCGACGGGAATGCTGCCCGCATCCATCGCATCGAGCTGCTGATTGGGCGCGGACGTGATGGCCTCGTTGAGGGGATCGCCGATCGTCGTGCAGGACGCTACTGCCAGCGGGACGCCGCAAACCACCGCCGTGCGCGCGAAGCGCCGCGCGAACACAGATCGCGGAGTTTTGCCTTGAGAACGCATTGCGCACCGGATTTCAGAGGTTTGTGTTTAGCGCAGCGCGCTGGAGATTGGCAATCGGAGGAGGCAGAATGCTCAGACGTGACGGCGCTTTTCATTTGTCGCCGTGGGCGGTTCAGGTATTTTGCGGGTTCTTTCGCGAAGGGTTGTTTCAAAATGGGAATGCCGCTGCGGAGACTATGGCCCGCCGCCGTCATCTTCGGTTTTTTGACCGCACAGCCGCTATCGGCGGCAGACCGCGCCTTGCTGGTGGGCGTCTCGAATTATCCGAAGGAAACCGTCGGCAATCTGCAATTGCAGGGGTCGAAGAACGACGTTGCGCTGATGTTGCGCACCCTGCGCGAGCGCGGCTTCGACGACCGCAACATGATCGTGCTCGCCGACAGTATGAACGAAACTGGCGAAAGGCGGCCGGCCGACGCCGCGCCGACTCGCGCGGCGATCATGGCGGCGCTCGACCGTCTCGCGCGGGACGCGCAAGCGGGCGAACAGGTCGTCATCCTGCTGTCGGGTCACGGCTCTCTCGCGCCGATCACAAATCCGGCCTCGCTCATCCATCATCCCGATGGCATGACGCCGATCTTTTTGCCCATCGACATCGGCAAATGGGACGACACTGCGGGGGCTGTCGAGAACATGATCGCCGGCGCCGAGTTTGGCGAGAAGATCACGGCGATCAGGGCGAAGGGCGCGTTCGTCTGGGTCATCGTCGACGCCTGTCATTCCGGCGCGATCACGCGCGGCGCTGAGGAAGGCGTCGTCGCGAAAAAAATCTCGCCGGACATGCTCGGCGTGCCGGCGGCGCGCATGGAAGCCGCGCGGCGCATGGCCGAGGCGGCGCGACCGAAGACGCGCAGCATCGGCGGCGCAACCGCGAAGCCCGTGTCGACGCTCGGCAATCAGCCTTCGGCAGCGGGCGGTTATGTCGCCTTCTTTGCCGCGCATCCGAAAGAGCTGGCGCTGCAGCGCAATCTTCCCAAGGGCTACGATGTCGACGACAAGCGCCCGCACGGCATTCTCGTCTTCTATCTCGTGCAGGCCCTGCGCACCGGGCGCGCGCAATCTTATGCCGATGTCGCGCAGATGGTGATGGCGGGCTACGATCAATGGGGCGTGGATGCGCCCTCGCCCCTGTTCGAGGGCGATCTGCGCACGGGCATTCTGGGCGCGAAACAGGATGGCCCGCGCGCGTTTCCGGCGCGTGTGGAAAACGGCGCGCTGCGCCTTGAGGCGGGCGTGCTCGATGAGGTCGAGGAAGGCGCGATCGTTGCGCTCGTTCTCGCCGACAAGCCCGCGGACATACTGGGCCATGCCCGCGTGAACAAGCCCGGCGCTTCGAGCGCGATGCTTGAGCCCGTAGCGCATGGTGGAATGGCGGCACCAACCGTTCGCGACCTCGAATATGCGGGACGGCTTGCGGGCAGGATCGTCGAGCGCGGCATGGGTCTGGAAATGCGCGTGGCCTTGCCCCCTCAAGCCGAGGCCGGCACGGAAGCCGAACGCGCCATGCAGGCCCTGCGCGCTCTAGAAAAGGGCGAGGAGCCCCTGCCTTCAGCCATCCGCTTCGTTACTGCGCCCGCCCCCGCCGATATCTTTCTCTCGATCTCGGATGGTCGCATCTGGTTTTCGCCGGCGACCGGCGAAGTCATCAAGGAAGGCCGCGCGCGAACGCCGAATCTCGAAGTGCGCGCCACTTCGAGCCAGCGCGCCATCGCCTCGGATATTACGCGTGTCCTGCGCGCGCAGTTGAAAGTGCGCAATCTCATCCGCGCGGCCGAAGCGATGGGCGCTGGCCCTTCAGGGCAGGCGCTCGAAATCAAGCTGGCGGTTGCCCCTGCCACAGCAACAAGCCTTCCCGCCACCGCGAAATCTCCCGACGATTTCGAGTGCGATACGCCGAGCCTCGACCGGTTGCCCGAAGGCGCGACGCCGATCGCCAGTGCGGCCGAAATGCCGGCGCTCGGCCAATGCGACACGGTTTACTTTTCGCTGCGCAACAAGGGGCAGAAGGTCGTCGATATCACCCCGCTCTATGTCGATAGCGCCGGCGCTGTCGATTACATGGGCCCGCCGGAAGGTCTGCGCCTTCTGCCCGGCGCGCCCGAGCGCATCATTCCCGTCCAGATCCTGACATGGGACCGCGAGCGCGGCGCGCCCTTCCCTGTCGGCATGGAACGCTTGCTGTTCATCGCGGTCCAGCAGGACGAAAAGACCTCGCTCCCCGCCGACTTCCGCTACCTGCAGCAACCGGCGCCGCCGCGCACGCAAACGCCGCGCGGCGGCTCGAACGCCTTGCGCGCCTTGCTGGAGGAAGCCGCCTTCGGCACGAACCGCACCCGCTCGACCTCCGCCGGGCCGTCCATCGGCGAAGCCGGCATCATGCAGTTCCGCTGGAAAGTGAAAGCGCCGGAGTGAAGACGCGCGCGAACGATCCCGCGCTTTGTCGAAGCCGGGCGTATGAAGGGTCACGGGACGCTGGAGCGGCCTGAGAGGAATGGGGATAGACTGGCGCACCAGCGTCCCGCGATCCGGCTTTTTGCGGCTTCCGCCAAACCCTGGGAATACGAACCTGAAAGGCCCGCAACGGGAATACGCACAAACCTTGCAGCGCGTGCGCGCTGGCGGCCCGGCCCGAACGCCGTGTCCGGTGAACACGACCTCCAGGCGCCGGTCTCACCCGCCAATCATGACCGCTCGCGACCGGCCCTTCGTGGATGAGATGGGACGGGATATAGGAATATTTTCAGGATTTGTCAAGAGGGGACCTCCAATAGCGAAGGGGGAGATCGCGCCTGCTCGCAGCCCGCATGAGGGCGAATTCTGCACGTGATTTATGCACGGGAATGACGCTTGCAATACAAAGGGCGCGGGCGGTTGCGTAATTCTTGATAATTGGACGGGCTGGACTCACAGCTCCGCAAAATAATTTTTTGTCCTTGCCTCTTTTGAGGGGAATGTTCTTGATTTATAATTTCTTGCAGACAAAAGGGGAAGGCGACTCACATGCGTGCTTTTCTTATGATGGCAGCGGTTGGCACATTAATCGCCCAGACGCAATTTGCCCAACCACAAACGCCACCACAAACCTGCCACTCTGTCGCCAATCTAATTCAACCTTGCACCTTTGATACAGGCATTAACTCCGCAGGAAACAAGACTTACACAATTAGGGGGTATCAAGTTGTCGATCATCCGGCAAATAGGCCCCAAAATGGTGTCATCCCCTCTCCAATCACCGGACTCGACCCAGAACATGTCCACGTGACTGTCTTCATTGCTAATTCTTCGGGTAATGGCGTCGAGGTAAAGTCCGCCGTTGCAGATACATCCGGCCGAATTTCATATGAGCTTTCTATTCCACGGGGCGCTAGAGTGAGGAAACTCGGCTATATAATGTCTGTAGCAACCAAAGAAAAACATCCATTATTTAGTCAAAATGCCGAACTTTTAGCGCAATTCAAAAAACTTGAGACAACTGTTACGACACTTCAGGCGACTGTTAAACCGCTAGATGATGAACGCCAAAAAGGCATTTGGTTGAAAGCTTGCTATATCGGCGAAGACACCTCTGCACCACTCATCTTCGCACGTAACCCTATGTACAATGGGAAGTCCTCGCATCACGCTAGTGAATCAGAGTGTGCTGGAGGAAGAGGAGGCACGAGAACTTATCTATTGGCCTGCATAAGTTTCAACACAGTTCTTATAGGCAGCAATAACAAAACCAATGAATTATTCCCCAATGCTACTGGTCTTCGCCCATCAATAATTGTAGCTGAACAGCCTTTTCGAAATAACGTGAAGGGCGATGCTCGGGGATTTCCTCTGGGCGTCGAGGGCACTAATCCATGTGGCTGGCAATGGTAGGTAATCTCCTGAGCGAGTCACTTGCCATCTGTTAGATATGCGCCGCAGGCAATTCGGGTAAAGATTCCCTGTGCCTACGCAACGATACAGAACCCTTGTCCTTAGGTTCGCGCGGGGGGAGGGGCAGCCCGCTCCTAATGTCAAGATTCAGTTTCGATATTCTTGATATTTGCAACAGCCAGAGCGCGGCAACGGGCCAGTACCATTTTCCATGCCGCAAACTACGTCATCACCGATCTTTCTCACGCACAGAAACGCGTTCGCGACTTGCCGGCGCTGAGGCTTTCGTCAGCGAGGCGGCATCATGCAGTTTCGCTGGGAAGTGGGCGCGCTAGGGAAGTGAGAGCCGGACGTTACCCTCCCCGCATGCGGGGAGGGTCGGCGCTGCGCAGCAGCGACGGGGTGGGGGCAGAGACTTACCCCACCCCTAGCCCCTCCCCGCAAGCGGGGAGGGGAAACGCCCCACGGCTTAGCAATCAGTTCGTCACGAGCGTGTAGCGATTGAACACGCGGCCGCGGTTCACGATCTTGATGGTGAAATCGCCGGTCCAGCGTGGCGTCCAGCCACAATAGGTGCGGTCGCTGAGATCGGTGTCCGAGCAGATCAGGTTGCCGTTGCCGTCATAGACGTAGAGATCGAGATCCGTATCGCCGTCGCCGACCGCGGCGACTTCGGCGTAGCGGCCGCCCTGGAAGGCGACGCTGCGATACCAGTTGGTCGCGCCGGCGTTGACCGTCGCCTTGTGGACGCCGGGACCGGAGACGCGGCCCTTGGTGGCCGACGCTTTCACGTCGTCCGCCATCTGGGCGATCACCTTGTCGCCGCGCGACATCTTGCGGGCTTCGTCCAGAATGCTTTCGACGGTGACTTCGGCCGAATTCGTCTTGGGGCCCTCGTCCTTGCCGCCGCCTTCGGTTTCCACCTTGCGGTCGATTTCGCTGAGGGCGACGCGCTGGCGCATCTGCGCGGCGAGGATCAGCGCGATCGGCTCCTTGTTCTTGCGGCCGTATTCGAGCAGCCGCGCAGACGTATCGAGCAGCCTGACGGCGTCGTTGGGTTCTTTCTTGCCGCCGTCGGCGAGGTTGGGGCCCTGCTGCTGGGCGATGGCGACGCCGGCCGCCAGAGACAGAGCCAGACAGACACCTGCAATACCGTGAGAAGCCTTCATCCCAAATCTCCTGAAATTGGCGTGGCGAAAGTGATCTTTCCTGCGCCCTGCCCTTGTAGGAAAATGCCGGGGATGCGGCAACCGGCTGAAAATGAAATGTGTTTTCATGACGGGATTTTTCAGAATCGGCAGATGGGAATTGGCGTAAGATGACAGCGAGTTGTTTCAGACCAGCGGTGCCGGATGTTCAGAGGTTTCAGGCTTTTTGCGCTATTCATGTTTGCTTTTGCCCCGGTGGCGAATGCAGGAGCCCCGCCAGCCCGGCCTATCGAGGAAGCGTCGAAGTCCATCGTGATGATCGAGGCGAAATCGCCATCCGGCCGCAGCCTGCGCGGCGCGGGCTTCGTCTATGATTCCGAAGGGCGGATCGCCACGGCCTTTCATGTCGTCGATGGTGCAGCCGTCATCACCGTGGAATTTCGCGACGGGCGGAAGGCGACGGCCCATGTGCTCGCCAAGGATGGCCCCTTCGACCTCGCCCTGCTGCGCGCCGATGCGCCGGTCAATGCCGCCCCGTTGCAACTCGAAGCGAGCACGCCTGATATCGGCGCGCGCGTCATCGCTATCGGCAATCCCTTCGGCCACGGGTTTTCGGTTTCTGCAGGCATCGTTTCCGGCCACGACCGCACTTACGATCCCGCGACGCCGCACGGCTTTCTCCAGCATGACGCCGCACTCAATCCAGGCAGTTCCGGCGGGCCGCTTCTCGACGAGCATACCCGTGTCGTCGGCATCAACGCCACCATCCCCAATGGCCGCCGCAGCGACGTCGGCGTCGGCTTTGCGATACCCGGCGCAGTCGCGACGCGAATTCTGGCCAGGCTCGCTGCCAAGGGCGCGATCCGCCACGGGCATCTCGGCGCGCGGTTGCGTCTCGTCGATACGGAACTCGCGGGCGCGCTGGGTTCGCCGGAAGGCGCCATCGCCATCGAGGAAATCGAAGAGGGCGGGCCTGCACAGCGCGCCGGCGCGCGTCCCGGCGATATCCTGCACAAGATCGACGGCAAGGCGCTCACGGGTTTGCGGCAAGTCGCGGAAGCCGTTGTCGGCGGCGAACCGGGGCGGCTGGTTGTGTTGCAGGGCCTGCGAAATCGTCAGTCGCTGCGGCTCGAGATCGCCTTGGGCGAAATGCCTGCGCAGCCGGAGCCCAGGGCCTCCGTCGTCTCCCTGCCCGCCGACAAGGGCATCGTTTTTGCTGGCGGCGACAACGCCGTGGTGAAATCGATCGCGCCGGATTCGCCTGGCGCAGCAGCAGGGCTGAAAGCGGGCGATACGATCCTTGCTGTCGGTTCCAACCCTGTTTCGAATGCGAAGGAAGCTGTGGCGGTCCTTCATGCACACACCGGCGCATCTCTCGCGCTGCTCGTGAAGCGCAGTGGCCTTGGCGCGCGCTATGTGGTTCTCACCGGAAAGGCGGATGCGTTTTCGTCCTCGCCGCTCGAAGGCAATCGCGAGATCGAAACATCCTTGCCCTTCTGAAGGCTTCGCCGCCATCATCCGAAAACTGGAGAATCGAAGGCAATGCGCGCGCTGGTGATCGAGGACGACGATGTGACGGCCGGCCATATCGCAGCGACTCTCGCGAGCGAGGGTATCGCCAGCGACCGCCATGCCGATGGCGCGGAAGGCCTGCGCGCGGCGCTTGCGGGCGGCTTCGATCTCATTGTCGTCGATCGCATGCTTCCCTCGCTCGACGGCATCGACATCATCGGCAAGTTGCGCGCGGTGGAGATGAGCGCGCCGATCCTCGTTCTGTCCGCGCTCGGTTCGGCGCAGGATCGCGTGACCGGCCTCGACGTTGGCGCGGACGATTATCTCGCCAAGCCCTTCGATGCGAGCGAACTTGCCGCGCGCGTGCGTGCGCTTTTGCGACGCGCCAAGGGTGTCGTCAGTCCGGATGTGATGATGTTCGGCGATATCGAGATCAGGCCCCGCGCGCGCACCGTGCATCGCGCCGGCAGGCATATTCCGATATCGCCGAAAGAATTCGAATTACTGATGTTCTTTGCGGAAAATGCCGGCAAGACCGTCACGCGCAGCCTGCTGCACGAAAAGGTCTGGAAGCTGCATTTCGATCCGCAAACGAATGTCGCAGATGTGCATGTGGGACGCCTGCGCCGCAAGCTCGAAGGCGCAGACCCCAGGCCCATCATCGCGACCGTGCGCGGCGAGGGCTATATCTTCATGCCCGGCAGCGCCTGATGCTGCGACCCGGCTTCGCCCGCCTGTTTCTGACGATAGCCTTGCTGCTCTCGCTGTCGATTGCAGGCCTCGTCGCCGTGGTGCTGCACTGGAGCGAAAACTGGACGCTCGACCAGATCGACAGGGAGATCGCGGCCGAAGTCAGCGACCTCTCCGCCTTCTACGAACAGCGGCGCATGCTCGGCCTGAAGGAACTCGTCGAGGAGCGCAGCGCATGGCGTCCCGCCATCGGCGCGGTCTATCTGCTGGCCTATCGCAAATCCGGCGACCGGCTCGGCGGCAATGTTCCACGCTGGCCGGCCGAAGCCATATTAGATAAGCCCTTCACTTTCGCGCTGGCGGGCGACTACGACGACGCAGCCCCGGCGCAGATAAGGGCGCGCGCCGTGGTGCTCAACAATGTCTTCACATTGCTTGTCGGGCGATCGCTGGAGCCGCGCATGGCGCTTGTGCGCGATTTCCAGAAACTGCTGCCGTTTCTCGCAGCCGCCATCGGCGCGCTGGGTCTCATCGGAATCTTCCTGATCAGCCGCATGATGCTGACGCGCATGGAAACCATCAACGCGACAGCGCGCGCCGTCGAGAGCGGTGAGATCAAGGCGCGTGCGCCCGGCGCGGACCGCGACGACGAGATCGGCGACCTCGCGCGCAATGTGAACCGGATGCTCGACCGTATCGAAGTCCTGCTCGACGCCACGCGTGCGTCGACCGACCGCATCGCCCATGAATTGCGAACGCCGATGACGCGCCTGCGCGCGCATCTGCAACAGGCCGCACAGGCCGTGTCCGGCGATGCGCGCGAAAAACTCGAAGATGCGCTCGACGAGACGCGCAAACTCTCGGCCAGCTTCAATGCGCTGCTCGATATATCCCGCATCGAGGCCAACGCGCCGGGCACCGCGACGCTGCCGGACGTCGATCTCCGTGAAATCGTCGCCGAGGTGGCGGAATTCTACGAGCCCGCCGCGGAAGAGCGGGGCATCGTCATCGATGTCAGGGCGCCGGAAAAACTGGTCGTGAGGGGCGATCGCGTCCTGTTGCAGCGGCTCGTCGCCAATCTCGTCGACAATGCGCTGAAGTTCTCGCCGGATGGCGGCAAGATAGCGCTCGGTATGGAATGCGAGGGCGGGAGGTTTCTTTTTCGCGTGAGCGACGAAGGCCCCGGCATCTCCCCTGATTTCGCCGCCGTCGCCTTCGAGCGCTTCAGCCGCGCGCCCGACAGCCAGCAAAAGGACGGCTTCGGTCTCGGCCTCGCCATCGTGCATGCGATTGCACAGCGCCATGGCTTCACAGTTGCGTTCGAACCCGGTGACAAGGGCGCGTCCCTCGTCGTTTCCGGGCCGATGGCCGGCTAAAAGCCCGCTTTTGAAATCGTTTGCATCTGCATCTGGCGGACATTGTCCGTATCAGTGGCGGGGATTTTTCGCATGCAATCGATTTCAACACATCCGCGAATTGAGGCCCGGCGCAATCCCCTATAAGAGGAGCCCACACATCAAGAGGTGCACAATGACAACCAATGGGATGGGAAACGGCGCCGCCCACGCGCATCCCCAGAACCGTTCCTACGTGGTGGACGATCCGCAGAAGGGCGTCTTCATGCTCGACCGCGAGACGCTCGTCTCGGAAGACGTGCTGCGCGGCGAGATGAAGAACATCTTCTCGAAGTGCTGGATCTATGTCGGCCATGCCTCGGAGCTGAAGAAGCCCGGCGACTTCCACACGCGCCGCGTCGCCGGCCGGCCCGTCATCTTTGCGCGCGACGCCAAGGGCGAAGTGCGCTGCTTCCTCAACACCTGCCGCCATCGCGGCGCGCTGATCTGCACGGAACGCAAGGGCAATCGCCGCCGCTTCAACTGCGTCTATCATGGCTGGATCTACAACAACACGGGCGAACTCGCGCGCGTGCCGGGCGATGAAGCCTATACGTCGGCTTTCGACCAGAGCGGACTTGCGATGCGCGAACCCGGGCGCTTCGAATCCTACAAGGATTTCTGGTTTCTCAATCTCGACAAGGATGCGCCTTCGCTCGTCGATTATCTCGGCAAGGCTACCGAATATATCGATCTCATTGTCGACCAGTCGCCCTCGGGCAAGATGGAAGTCATTTCCGGCACGCAGGAATATGACGTGCAGGCGAACTGGAAGCTGATGGTCGAAAACTCGGTCGACGACTATCACCTGCCTTCGACCCATTCGACCTGGCTCAACTACATGTCGAATTCCGGCGTGAAGGTGGAGCCGCCGAAGGAAGCCTCGCTGGTGCTGCCGACGAAGGGCCTCGCCATCGATCTCGGCAACGGACATTTCACGACAGACAACGTGAACTTCCGCGGCCGCCCGGTGGCGGCATGGATTCCGATTTACGGCGAGGACGCCAAGCCCGAAATGGCAGCCATCCGTGAAGAACTCGTGCAGCGGCTCGGCCCGGAACGGGCAAAACGCGTGTGCGACACCAACCGCAATCTCGTGATTTTTCCGAACCTCGTGCTCAACGACGGATCATCGGTCACCATCCGCACATTCTATCCCGACGGCGTCGGCAAGATGAATGTCACGGCCTGGGCGCTCGGCCCGCAGGAGGAAAGCGAATCTGCGCGCGCGCGGCGTCTCGACGCCTTTCTCACCTTCTATGGCCCCGGCGGTTTCGCGACGCCCGACGACGTCGAAGCGCTCGAACTCGTGCAGCAGGGTCTCGCCAACTGGGAAGACGATCGGTGGTCCGAAATGTCGCGCGGCATGGGCCGCGAGAATGAGCAATTAAATTCGGACGAGCACCACCTGCGCACGTTCTGGCGTCACTGGAACAAGATGATGACGCAAGGCAATGGCGTGGCTGCGGGAGGCGCAAAATGAACGTGCGTGCGAATGTGGCCGTGACACGGGCCGAAGTCGAAGACTTCTTCTATCTCGAAGCCGCTCTGCTCGACGAGTGGAAGCTGGACGAGTGGGAAAAGCTACTCGCCGACGACGCCACCTATTATGTGCCGCCCAACGACGAACTC
>CAINED010000040.1 GCA_903847605.1 uncultured Hyphomicrobiales bacterium
ATCAGCGCGAGATAATGCAGCGGGTCGTAAACGAAGACGCCCTGGCCGTAGGACCGCGCGTGACGGGCAATCTCCGTCCCGCGACATAGAATCACCACCTCCTCGACGAAGCCCTTCACCAGGACCTCCTGGAACCCGTAAGCCGTCGGGGCTGAATAATCATTGCCGCGATAGCGCACCAGCGCGGTGGATGACACCCGCGCGGCGCGCTTCTCGCAGGGCTCCAGCGGCACGGCGGGCAACGCGTCGAGAGCGGTGACATCGGCGATCAAGCGTTCGCCGATCGTCTCGTGATGACGCCCGGCCCGGTCTGATTGTCGGCCAACGCAACTTTTGCTCAGCATGGCGTTGAGCGCTTCGTAGTTCGACGCCACTGGGATCGGCGTCATGAAGTTCGCGCGCGCATACTTCACGAGCCCCTCGACCTTGCCCTTGTCGTTGCCTTTCCCGGGTCGTCCGAACCTATCCTTGAACAGGTAGTGGCTGACCAGTTCGGTGAACGCGCGCGTGCGCTCTCGCCGGCCGTCCCCGCAGATCTTCGCAACCGCGATCTTGAGATTGTCATAGAGAATCGACACCGGGACGCCGCCGAAGAACGCGAATGCCGACACGTGTCCGTCGAGGAAAGCCTCGGTCGTCTCCGCCGGATACGCCTTGACGAAGCAAGCATCCGACTGCGGCAGGTCCATACAGAAGAAGTGGATCTTCTGCCGCACGCCGCCTATCACCCCCACCGCTTCGCCGAAATCTACCTGCGCATGGCCAGGAGGGTGCGCCAGGGGCACGAAAGTCTCGCGTCCCCGAGCCCGCTCAATCCGAACGTGATCCTTGACGACCGTGTAGCCGCCGGCAAAGCCATGCTCATCGCGAAGTCGCTCGAATATCCGCTTGGCCGTGTGTCGCTGCTTTACCGGCGCTGTTCGGTCAGATTCCAGGATTGCCTCGATCACTGGGATCAAAGGACCCAACTTCGGCTTCTGCGGAGGCCGTTGCCGAACATACCCGGGCGGCATCGAGAACCGACACATCTTCGAAATCGTCTCTCGGCTCAATCCAAAAACACGAGCCGCTTCCCGCCTGCTTTTGCCATCATTGAAGACAAACTGCCGAACCGCCGCATAAACCTCCACGACAAACATCCCTTCGGCTTCCCTTCGTCCAAAAGACAAGGAAACGCCTTACCACTGGCTGGATTTTACTCCGCCGCGGTCGCAAGTCGCGCCGCTCCAGTGGCCAGCTTTGTCACCGCCGCGCACAAGCTGTCGCGCCTGATCCAGACTCGCTGCTTCAACGGCATGATAGCCATTGGCTCCAAGATATCGGGTTATGAGTTTCCGCGTTGAAAGATCGTCTTCAACCACCAACACAGCGGCAGTTCGCTTCTTTGATGACTTTGCTTCAACAGCAATTGCGACGCGCATATTTCTGTACCCTGCTACTCCAACGCCCCATTCCTCGACATGCGGAAGGTTCGTTTGCTTGTTACCCAGGCAGAATGGAGCGCGGCCTCTATCCG
>CAINED010000041.1 GCA_903847605.1 uncultured Hyphomicrobiales bacterium
ATCGTGCCGCTGCCGCAAAACAGCGCCCGCAAGGTCGATGGCGGCTATGTCCTGAACGGGCGCTGGCCCTTTCTCAGCGGTCTCTATCACTCGCACTGGTCGATGCTGGGACATGCCGTGAAGGGCGAGGACGGCGTCGCCCGTCATCACTTTTTTCTCGTGCCGGCGAGCGATCGCATCTTCGTCGACGACTGGCATGTGCTTGGTCTCTGCGGCACCGGCAGCGCCTCCATCGACATCAAGGATGTCTTCGTGCCGGATCATCGCGTGATGATGAATGCAAAGGCGATGGCGGGCGATGCGCCGGGCGCCGAGTTCAATCGCAATCCTGCCTATCGCATGCCGATCTTCGGCTACACGCTGAATGGCCTTGGCTCGGTGACGACGGGCATCCTGCTGGGCATGGTCGCTGACTT
The DNA here is from genome assembly GCA_903847605.1 of uncultured Hyphomicrobiales bacterium. Taxonomy (GTDB): domain Bacteria; phylum Pseudomonadota; class Alphaproteobacteria; order Rhizobiales; family Beijerinckiaceae; genus Terripilifer. The sequence continues at coordinate 417 of CAINED010000041.1, forward strand.
CACGAAATTCGTCGCGGCGGCGGCGCGCCGCCCGCATCCTCCGCCGGGCCTCGCCAATCTCACCGAGCGTGTCGCGGAATCGGCCATCGAGGCGGATGTCTGCGCGTCCATGATCCGCCAGTCCAACCGGCGCATCGACGCGATCCTGCTTTCCGGCCAGCGCCTGACGGAAGAGGACGCGACGATCAACACCCGCAACATCGCATGGGTGAACATGGTGGCGCGGCGCGCGGCGACGCGCATGTTCGAGGTCAGCGGCGCGCATGGCCTCCTGCTGCCCGGTCCGCTCCAGCGCGCGTTCCGCGACATCTATGCGGCAGGCGTGCACCGCGCGTTGAACTGGGACGCCGCCGCCATGCGCTACGGCAAGATGCTGACGGGGCAGGCCCCTGACGCGCCGCATTTCCAGTAATTTCGGCCGGTCCCACGCTTGCCTTGGGCAAATGTGGGCCGCTAGAACATCTCCACAACAAACCTTATTCACGAGGAAACGTCATGGCATCGCCCAATCGCGCCCCCTTCCGCGCCGATCACGTCGGCTCATTCCTGCGCCCGAAAGAACTTCTGGACGCGCGCGAGACATTCCGCACCGGCGCGATCACGCGTGAGGCGCTTACCGAGGTCGAGGATCGTCTCATTCGCGACGTCGTGAAGAAGCAGGAAGCGACGGGAATCCAGGCGATCACCGATGGCGACTTCCGGCGGCAGTCATGGTCGGGCGATTTCATCACCTCCATTGAGGGTGTGCGTATGGAATCCGCCGGATTGCGGCCAAGCCAGGAAGCCGCGCCCGCCGGCACGGTCGTGCCGGACTGGGTGCCGCCGTCGCCCAAGACCTTCGCGAAGATGAAATTGCCCGCGGGCGGCGTGCAGACGAAGTCGTTCAACTTTCTCAAGGGCCTCGTCAGCAAGACCGCGAAAGTGACGATCCCCTCGCCCTCGATGCTGCATTTCCGTGGCGGGCGCGGAGGCGTCGACAGCGCCGCCTATCCGGACATGGAGCAATTCTTCGAGGACCTGATCGCGGTCTACAAGGGCGAAGTGCAGGCGCTTGCGGCCGCAGGCTGCAAGTATCTGCAACTCGACGACACCAACCTCGCCTATCTCTGCGATCCCAAACTGCGCGCGCGCGTGCAGTCGCTTGGCGAAGACCCCGACAAGCTGCCGGCGCTCTATGCGCGGCTCATCAATGGTGCGATCGCGGATCGTCCGTCCGACATGCGCATCACCGTGCATCTGTGCCGTGGCAACTCGCTGAGCCGTGGCCATGCCGAAGGCGGCTACGAGCCCGTCGCAGACCAGATGTTCAACCTGCTGAAGATCGACGGCTTCTTCCTCGAATACGACGATGCGCGCTCGGGCGATTTCGCGCCGCTGCGTTTCGTGCCGAAGGGCAATCTGCGCGTTGTCGTCGGCGTCATCACGTCGAAGTTCGCGAAACTCGAGCCGAAGGATCAGATCAAGACGCGCATCGAGGAAGCCGCGAAATTCATGCCGCTCGACCAGATGTGCCTCTCGGCGCAATGCGGCTTTGCGAGCCACACCGGCGGCAACATCATCACCGAAGACGAGCAGTGGGCGAAACTGCGCCACGTGGTGGAGATCGCGCGCGAGGTTTGGCCGGGAGAGCTGTAAGAAGCGGCTTTCGAATTTGGAAGGCCGGCCGGGAGGCCGGCCTTTACATGTGCGAAGTGCATTACTGCTGCTTATTCAAAACGCATTATCCTGCGTCATACGCTTGTAAACCGTCGGCAAGATCTCCGCGAGATAGCCCATCTCTTCCGTCGCATGCTGGTGCAGACGCCATGCGAGCTCTTCGGTCACGTTGGCTTTACGCAATTCGCGTTGCTTCTCCTCGGGGATTTCGACGCCGGCCTCGCGGCTTTCGATATAGCCAAGCCAGAAGCGGCTGCGCATTTCACACCCGTAATCGGTGTCGCGCACGAAATGCGTCATGCGTGCGAAATTCACCGGCTTCTCCAGATCGCCGATGCGTGCACAGACAGCCACCGCACCTGACTTGCGATAAATGTCCGCGTCGAAGAATTCGCCGGGATCGCGAAAGTTGATGCGCAGCTTGTAAACCGGACCGGTTGGCCCGGCGAGGTATTCGTGCACGAGATGCGAGGCGCCGATGTACTTGCCGTCAACGCGGTTCTCCCAGTCACTGAAGAGATGGTCTCGCGGATGCCAGAGTTTGTATTGCTGGGTGCCGCCGAGCCAGGAGAACCACCAGTTCACCATCTTGGCCCGACACCCCGGCATACGCGTCAGCGCCGCGACCAAACGGCGGTCGTCCTTCAACTCCTTGTGGCCGGATTCAAAATCGAGATAGCCCGGCTTGAAGAGATCGTTGGCCTGTTCGAATTCCATGTCGATTCACTCGCGTTGATGGGATGTTCAGAGCAGCTTCAGCGTGCCGTCGACAGGAATGTTAGGGTGGCCGGCATTTGCCTTGATGGCGAAGCGCAATGGCTGGCCCGGCACGGGCCGTTCCCATTGGCCCGCCACAATCGGCGTGCGCGAGACGTTCTTCACCGGCCCCTTGGCGGACTTCCAGTCCACAGGGCCGATGATCGAATTGTAATTCGTGTCGGCGATCGCCTTTAGAATGCCTTCCGGCTTCTCGACGCTGTCGGCGCGCTTTAGAACGTCGATGGCGACTTCGAACAGAGCATGCAGCATGCCGACGATGAAGCCGGGCTCGCGCCCGCCGCTCGTCGCCTTGAATCCATCGACGAGTTGCTGGCCGCTCATGCCGTTGAGGCCCGACTTGAAAGGGAAGGCCGGAGACCACGGCACTTCGCAAGTGAGGCCTTCCGCGCGGTCGCCGATGGCGGCGACGGCGGCGGGGAAGAGAAACGCCTTGCCGATAGTCGCGATCTTCGGCTTGAAGCCCTGCTGTGCTGCCTGCGTCCAGAAGGTCGAAAAATCCGGCGGTATCATCGTGCCGGTGACGATCTCGACGCCCGCCGCCTTGAAGGCGCTGATCTGCGCGGTGAAGTCGCTGGACATCGGCTGGTAGCGGCCGGGATCGACGATCTTGAACCCGGCCTTCTGAAGCGCAGGCGGCAGGGCCTGTCCCCAGGCATTGCCATCGGCGTCGTTGGCGAAGAGACCGCCCACGACCTTGTTGGTCGGCTGGTTGGACCACAGGCCGATGAAAGCGCCCAGAATATCCTCAAGGCCGAAGCAGAAGAGGTAAGTGGATTCAAAGCCAACTTTGGGATCGCCTTTGCGGCCGAAGAACCACGGCTGCCACGGGCAGGCGGTGACGATGCAGGGGACGCCATCGGCTTCGGCACGGTCCGATACCGCATTGGCGGTATCGGGCGCTCCGCCGGTGATCAGCAGGTTCACCTTGTCGCGCAGGATCAATTCGGAAGCGACTTCCGAGGCGCGCGGCGCGCTCGACTGGCTGTCCTTCTGGATGATCTGGATATCGTAGCGGCTTGCACCCTTGGTCAGCGCGCCGCCGGTCGCCTTCATCACCTCGCCGATCTGGAAGGCGTTGGTCGAACCGAAAGCGGCGAGCGGGCCGGACTGCGGCATTACGAAGCCGATCTTGATGACCTTGTTCGATTGCCCGAGGCCAGTTCCGATCAGATACGGCGAGGCGACGGTGAAACTGCCGGCGCGCATGAAGTTGCGGCGGCTGATGGCGGGCAATCCTATTCCGAATGCTTTTGTGCTCATGGAACTTATTCCCCTCCGGTGAACCGGCGGCCAAGCCGACCGTTATCGACAGGGCTAGCAAGCCTGTTGTGGCTGGCAATCCGCATCAGCGCCTCATGCGCTGTTTGGCAATTCATAGGGCGCGCGCAGAAAAATTCGGCTCCGCTGCAGCCCTCCATTGCTTTCGCGCGGCTCGCGGCTAGACTCGAGCGCGCGCTTGGGCAGGGACTTGCAAAATGTGTGCAAGGGGCTGGATGACAGGAGGGCGTCATGGCGGGAACGCAGACGCATCACGCGCAGGATATTGCGGGCTGGCGGGAGATTATCGGAAACGCCTTCGGCGCGCTCGAGATCGAAGCGCGGGCGGATCGTCCGTTTCGCGGTCGCTTCCGTTACAACGTGCTGTCGGATCTCGTACTGGCCGAAGTGAGCAGCGCGAACGAGAACGCCCGGCGCACGCGAAGGCACATCGCCGGTGACAGCGAGGAGGCCTATGCCTTCGCCTTCACGCGGCGCGGTTCGATCGAAGTGTCGCAGTTCGGAAAATCCATCGTCGCGCCGGAAGGCACGTTCACCCTGCTCGACCTTAATTCGCCATATCTGCTCGCCCATGCCGAGGAAACCGATCTCGTAACTCTGAAGGTGCCGGCTGTGATGTTGCGCGCGCGCATTCCTTCGCCAGCGCGGCACGTGCTCGAAGTCTATTCGACGGAACGTGGCATCGCCCGCGTCTCGCGCGATCTGCTGCTCTCGCTGGTGGCGGAATGCGCTTCGGTTCCGGAAGTGCTTGCCGGGGCCTATGCGGCGCGCGTGATCGACATGTTCGGGATGCTCGTGGATGCTTCGGATGCGAATGCCGAAGGCGGAAGCATTGCCGCTGGCACGGTGCTGCAGCGTTGCAAGTCTCTTGTCGAAGCGCGTTTGTCCGACGCATCGCTCGATCCTTCTGCTGTCGCAGCGGCGGCAGGCGTATCCCTGCGCTATGCGCAGAAAGTCTTCGCCGAAACGGGCGAAACCATTAGCGACTACATCCGGCGCAGACGGCTCGACCTCTGTCGACGCGAGTTGTGCGATCCCTCGCGCGCGTCTGCATCGGTCAAATCCATCGCACTGAATTGCGGCTTCGTTAGTCAGGCGCATTTCTCGACGCTCTACCGGCGCGCCTATGGCGTAACACCGCGCGCCGCCAGAAAAGCAAATCGAAACTGACGCCGCATCGGTCGATGCCGCGCCTGTTGAAATAAAAAGGGGGGAAGAATGAATAAACATGTTGCCGGGCTCGCCACGGCCATCGCCACTTTCGCTTGTGCCTGCGCGTCTGCGCTGGCGCAGGAGAGTCTGGAAACCTTCTACAAGGGCAAGACGGTTTCGCTTGTCGTCGGCTCAGCGGCCGGCGGGGGCTACGACTTTTACGACCGGCTCGTTGCGCGCCATCTCGGCCGCTTCATCCCCGGCAATCCCACGGTTGTCGTGCGCAACATGCCGGGCGGCGGCGGCAATACGGCGGCGGCGCATGTGGCGACTGTCGCGCCGAAGGACGGCACGGTTCTGGGCGCAGTGCAGGCGGGCAACGTCACGGACCAGCTCACCAGCCAGCACGCCGCGCAGATCCGCCACGACGCGCGGAAGTTCAACTATATCGGCAGCGCGAGTTCGGAAGTCTTCGTCTGCATCGTCGAGACGTCCGCGCCCTTCAAGACCGCGCAGGACATGCGCGAACGCGAAGTCGTGCTCGGATCTGGCGGCGGCACGACCGGCGACATGGCGATGGCGCTGAAGAACATTCTCGGCTTCAAGATCAGGCTTGTCACCGGCTACACGGGCACGCGCGACCTCACCCTCGCGGTCGACCGCAAAGAGGTTTCCGGCTTCTGCGGCTTCGGCTGGAATTCGCTGAAGTCCACCCGTCCGGACTGGCTGGAAAAGAACCAGGTTCGCATTCTGCTGCAGGAATCGACCGTCGGCCATCCCGAACTCGACAAAATGGGCGTGCCGCTGTCGATTTCGATGGCGGCAACGGAAGAGCAGAAGCAGATGTTCGAACTGCTCTATTCCCAGGGTATTTATACGAGGCCCTTCATCATGGCCGAAGATGTCCCGGCCGATCGCGTGGCGGCGATGCGCGCCGCCTTTGTGAAGTCGCTGGCCGATCCGCAGCTTCTGGATGAGGCGAAAAAGCAGAACCTCGTCGTCACCGCCATCGACGGGGCGACGATGCAGGCCGCCGTCGCGCGCCTTTACCAGACCCCGCCGGCCGCCATCGAGAAGCTGAAAGCCGCTATTGCACTGCAATAGAGCGTCATCGTCGCAGGCCGAAAAATCTCGGCTGGAACGTAGCCGATCACTTTGCGTTCATCCGTCGCAGGCTATACAAGAAACTGTCGTCGTTTCGTCATCGTAGCTTCTCGGACAGGTCGCGTAAGTGTCGCATCAGGGATTAGCCGATCATTCGGGCCGCATGCGGGGAAAACTCGCTGCGGCTCTTAGCGTTTCCCTTGCTGCTCTTTTCGCGCTCCGCCGCCCCGCGGTATTCGTCCCCGTTCTGGTTGGCCTGTCATGGCTCGCCTTCGTCCTTTGGGTCGAGCCGGAAACGCCTGTTACCGCCTTCGTTCTGGTATTCTGCCTGGGGCTCGCGGGCTTCCTCTATGCCATGACCCGGCGCGTAGGCTTCTCGCTCGCCATCAGCCTTCTGCTGTTCGTCGCGACCTTCGCGACATCCGTGTTCAAGTTTCGCATCGCCGCGATGAATCTGCACGTCTATGACATCTTCTTCTATCTCGCAGGCATCACCGAACTCGGTTTCTTCATCGAGACGTTCGGATCGACGGCGCTGCTCTTTGCGGTCATCCTGATTGCCGGCGCTGCGCTGCTGGTCTGGAGCTTCCGCCTGGAAGCGCCGCATGCGATGGGCCGCGCAGCCTCGTTCGGGCTCGCGGCGGTCTCGGTGGGTTTCCTCGCGCTCGGCGGCTGGTGGCTCGGCGACCGCCGCCCGACCTTTTTCGACGACAAGCAATATGTCTTTTCGTCCTTCATCGCCTCGCTGACCGATCTGCCGGCGCTGGTGCGCGAGAAGGGCGTTCTGGAAATGAGCGCACAGGCGGCGCTGACGCCTGTCGTTTCCGACAAGATCGCCTGCACAGGGCCGCAGGGCGCGCCCGACATCGTTCTCTTCCTCAACGAATCCGGCATGCCGCCGGGCGTCTATCCGAACCTTGCCTATCCTGAAGAAGTTACGCCCCTCTTCAATTCGCATGACGGCAAGATTCACAAGCTGCGCGTCGAAACCTTTGGCGGCGGCACCTGGCTCAGCGACTTCTCGGCGCTGACGGGGCTCTCGACCAATTCCTTCGGCAACATGCGCAATTTCGCGATGCAGCTGATGACGGGCCGCCTGCGTCATACGCTGCCGCAATATCTGCGCGCCTGCGGCTACGAAACGACCATCGTCTATCCCTCGATGGCGGAATTCGCTGGCTCCGGCCGCTTCTATCGCGCCATCGGCTTCGACCGCGTCATCGACAGGCGCGAACACAAGGCGCCGGACGACCGACAGCGCGACGCCTTCTATTACGATCAGGTGCTGAAAGTAATCGCGCAGGCAGACGAGCAGGAAGTACGCCGTCCGCAATTCATCGTCGCCTCCAGCATGGCGACGCACGGGCCCTGGAATTTCCGATACGCGCCGGAAGCCATGAAACGCGACGAAAAAACGGTGTGGACCGGCGACAGGGAATTCGACGAATATCTCTGGCGTCTGGTGCTGGCCAAACGCGACCGTGACGCTTTCCGCGCGACGCTGAAGAAGCGTTATCCGAAGGCTCCGTTCCTCTTCGTGAATTTCGGCGATCATCAGCCGGCGCTCGCGCGCCTGCCGGTCGAGAATGCGCTGGAGATCGCGGACAAGGGCACCGCATGGCAGCTCGATCCGACAGCGCGCGCCTTCGAGACCTATTATTCTGTGGAAGCGCAGAATTTTGCGCCACGCATTGCGATGCCGGATGTGCCGATCCTGGAAATACCGCATCTCGCGACGCTCACTGTCGCGGCGGCCGGACTGCCACTCGATCCTGTTTACGAACGCCGTCTCTGGCTGATGAATATCTGCAAGGGTCTTTATACGACCTGCGGAGATCGCGGCGCGGTTCTCGCCTTCCAGCGCTGGATGGTCGACTCGCGCTGGATCGTGCAGCGCTGATTGTCGCAGCAGCAAATCCACACGTGGATTAGCAGGCGACCCACCCTTGGCAAGGGCTCGAGGCCCCTCTAGCATGTCCGCAATCCGTCGGGAGGGATGACGGATCGGCTTCAGGAGGGATCGCATGAAGGGCACAATTTCCGCACTGTTGCTGGGCGCGATCGCGCTATCGCTGCCATCGTCGGCCGGGGCGCAGCAGAAGTTCGAGATGAAGATCGGGCATTTCACGCCCGCGCCGCATCCGATGTCCGTCTGGCTGCAGCAATGGGCCGACAAGCTCGAAAAGGATTCCGGCGGCCGTATCGCGCCCAAGATGTTTCCGGGCGCGCAGCTTGGCCCGCCGCCGATCTATTACGACGCTGCGCGCACCGGTCAGCTCGAGGTGGCGTGGTTCCTCTCGGGCGGCACGCCCGGCCGTTTCCCGCTGACAGAAATGATCAATCTCCCCTATCTCGTCGGCAGCGCCGAGATTGGCACCAAGGTGCTCAACGATCGCGAGCTGCGCTCGAAATATCTCGATGCCGAGCACAAGGGCGTGAAACTGCTGATCCTCTTCACTCATCAGCCCGGCCAGATTCACACGACCAAGAAAGCCATTCGCACGACCGAGGACATGAAGGGGCTGCGTCTGCGCTTCTCCTCGCCGACCATTCGCGATTTCGTCGCGGCGCTCGGCGGCACGCCGGTCGGCGTCGCGCCAACGGAAATCACCGAACAGTTGCAGAAGGGAACTCTCGACGGCACCTTCATCGACTACGGCGGGGCAGGCATCGCCTTCAAGATGGGCGGCACCGTGAAATATGTCACGGAGATGTATTCCTACGTCGCTTCGTTCGGCCTTGCGATGAATCCGGCCTTTTACGACAAGCTGCCGGCGGACCTAAAGAAGCTCGTCGACGACAGCTTCGTCGGCGTCGAGAAAGCCATCGGCGAAGGCTGGGATTCCATCGACGGGCCCGGCAAGAAGGCGCTGGTCGACGGCGGCGCGGAGCCGATCCGGCTGTCGAAGGAAGAAGACGCACGTTTCCGCAAGATCGGCGAGCAGGTGGCGGAGGCCAAGATCAAGGAACTTGAGGGCAAGGGACTGCCGGCGCGCGCCGTCTACAACATGATGCGCGAACTCTCGGCAAAGCACGCCAAGACATCGAAGAACTTCTGGGATTAGGCAAGGGAGCAGGGGGCTTTCGATGCGCGACTGGCGTGGCCGTCTGGCCATGGCGTGCGGCTATATTTCCGCGCTCGCCGTGGCCGGCATGATGCTGATCACCGTGGCGGACGTCGTTCTGCGGGCGGTGTTCAACATTCCCATACGCGGCACGCTGGAAATCGTGGAACTGCTGCTGGCGGCGAGCTTCTTCCTCGCACTGCCGGCGACATTCCTGCGCGACGAACATATCGTCGTCGACATGATCGACCGAAAGGTCGGTCAAAAAGGCGTCGATCTGCTCAAGCGCATTTCCGCTCTCATTTCTGTCGTGCTGCTGAGCGTCCTTGCATGGCAAGGCTGGATTGCAGCGATGGACACGCTCGAATTCAACGACGTGACGTCCGATCTTTCGATACCCAAGATCTATTACTGGATACCCATCCTTGCGGGCTTCGTCGGCTCAATATTTGCGGCGGCGATCATGATCACAAATCCCAACGCCGCGCAGATGCGACGGATATCCGAAGGCGGCGACGCATGAGCGGCGGGCTGATTGGACTCATCGTCGTTGTCGCGCTTCTGCTCCTCATATTTGCGCGCATCCCGATCGCGGTCGCGCTCGCCGTCACCGGCCTTGTCGGCTATGCCGCCGTCGACGGATGGCCGACGGCATTCCGCATGGCGAGCACGGTGACATTCCAGCTTGCGAGCGCCTATTCCCTGTCGGTCATTCCGCTGTTCATCCTGATGGGCGCGGTGGCTTCGCGCGCGAACATGGCGCGCGAATTGTTCGAGGCCTGCAATGCGCTCTTCTCCGGCGTGCGCGGCGCTCTGGCCAACGCCACCATCGGCTCATGCGCCCTGTTCGGCGCGATCTGCGGCTCGTCCATCGCGACGGCGGCGACCTTCTCGGGCGTGTCGATCCCTGAAATGCGCCGGCACGGCTACGACCCCGCATTCGCGGCGGGCGCGGTTGCCTCTGCGGGGACGCTGGCGGTCCTCATTCCACCGTCCGTGCTGCTCGCCGTCTATGCCATCGGCGCGGAACAATCGCTGCCCAAGCTTTATGCGGCGGCCTTCGTGCCAGGCATCATTCTCGCGGCCTTCTATGTGATCGCCGTCTGGATTGTCGCCTGGTGGAAGCCGCACTGGATCCCGCACGTGCCCGGCATGAAGATGGCGGATCGTCTGAAAGCCGCGCGCGGCATGTGGAAGCTCGGCATCCTCTTCTTCTTCGCGGTGTTCGGCATCTATCTCGGCTGGTTTTCGCCGACGGAAGCTGCAGGCGTCGCCGCCTTTGTCGCCATCCTCATCGCCTTCGGCACGCGCGCGATGAATTTTCGCGGGCTGATAGACGCCTTGCTGGAGACGGCCTTCACGACCGCAGCGATCTTCTTCATCGTGCTTGGGGCCTTCTTCTTCTCGCGCTTCATGATCCTGACGCGTGTGCCCAACGATGTCGTTGGCTGGGTCACGGGCGCCGGCCTCAGTCCGGTGTGGATTCTCGTCGCCATCGCCGTGCTGTATTTCGTGCTGGGGACTTTCCTCGACGAAGTCAGCATGATTCTGATCACGCTGCCCGTTACTTTGCCGCTCGTGCTGCAGATCGGCTACGACGCCATCTGGTTCGGCATTTTCGTGACGGTCATGTGCACGATAGGGTTGATCAGTCCCCCGACAGGCATGACGGTGTTCGTGCTTCAGGCGCAACATCCGGACATCCCGGTCGAGCGCATTTATGCGGGTACGCTGATCTTCCTCGCCGCGGACATTGTACTGATCCTTCTCCTGATCTTCTATCCCGGCGTCGTTCATTGGCTGCCGGCTTTCTTCGGTGTGAAGTGATCGATCGATTGGGGCCAACAAAATGAAAGGGGCGGCGCATGCGCCGCCCCTCGTCGTTCAACGAACTCCAATTACCTCGATATGTGCAAGCCATCGAGACTGTCGCCGATGTTTTGGAAGGCGAGGTTCAACTGCGTCGCATTCGTCGCGAGGAAGTATTTGGTAGTGGTCGTCGCGCACGCCTGCAAGAGGGCCTGTCCCTGTGTATCGATCGGAGAATCCGGGTGGCTGAATCCCACCGTATAGACTTCGACGCCGGCATTCTTCGCATTGGTGCAGGCTTCCAGCGTCTTGGCGTCCATGAAATTGCGCACGTTCGACGTGGTAGGCAGTCCGATGGTCCCGCCGGCCGAACCCAGCCTCGCATTCCAGAAGAAGCCGAAGGGCGAGTAGTCGCTCTTGTTGACGTTGTCGCTGTTCGTGCTCCAGGTGTTCGTGCCGTCGGTCATCAGCACCAGAACCTTCTTGTGGTTGGCCTGCGTATAGGCCTTGGCGCCAGTGTAGGGACCGTTCGGCGAGATCGTGCGCCAGCCCCACATCACGCCTTCGATGATGTTGGTGTTGCCGCCCGTCGAAAGGCCGCTGATCTTGGTCTTCAGCGCATTGGAGTCGTTCGACAGAGGCATAACCACCTGCGAGGGGCAACTGCGGTTGGGACCCTTGCTACCGCTCGTGTCGACGGCGAGCACCTTCGGCGTTTCGGTATTTACATATGTGTCGGGCTCGCAGGTGCGCACGTCCTCGACGACATCCTGATAGCCGCAGGTCTGGCCGTTGCCACCATCGTCATCGTCATCGTCGTCGTCGTCGTCGTTGTTCCCGTTGCCATTCCCATTCCCATTGCCATTGCCGCGACCACGGTTCTGCGCCAGCGAGAATTGCGGCGCAAAGGCATCGGCAATCGTCGGCAGCTTTCCACCGGCAAATTTGGTCAGTGGTTCCGCCGATGCGCGGGTACAGACCCAGCGCTGCACGGTCTGCTGCGTTGTCGTGCAGGCGCCTGGAATAGTTGTCGTGGTTATGGTGACGCCGGGCTTGTACTTGCAGAGTTTCGATTGTCCGTCGTTGAAATAGGGCGACTGTCCGTCGCGAACCTTGTAGGGGTCGCTGTTCGAATTCACGCAGATTGAATTGCCGTAGTCGCTGAGATAATTGTTCCAGCGATTGCTGGCGCTGTCGCCTTCATCAGGCGCAAGCAGAGGCACGAAGAGGCTGTCCGGCGCTGCCGTATTCGGCGCAGCATCCGTAAGCGCGTAGGCGCGGGGACGCGCTTCGAAGCAGCCGCCCCATTTCTGGCTCATGTTGGCGAAGAGTTCGAAGCGCGACGTCGGGTTGAACGTGCCGCCCGTGACTTTCGGAAAGTTCTCCCAATGTATCGAGGATGCGCCGTTCACATCCATCCACGTATTGGAATTGTAGCGAGTCTTCTCGTCGCTGTTGCCGGAGGCCGCCAGAGAATCCGGGTCGAAAGCTTTCACGCCCGTCGAGAAGGGCACGATGCTGACCTTCACATAGTTGTTTTGCGTGCCGCCAGGCAGAACGGAGTTGATGAAGTTCGTCGCGGCGGTCTTGAGCGACGTCATCTTGTCACCCTGGCCCATTGAGCCGGTAACGTCGAGCGACAGCGCGATCTCGTAGCTCGTGCCGCCGACCTTGGCGCAGGCGCGCGAATTGAGCCGGACAGTATCGTAGCCGGCGATCTTCATGATGCTCGTCGGCATGTCCGTATAGGTGTTGATACAGACTTCGGTCTTTGCCGCATTCACTTCCGGCGTGCCGTTAAGAATATAATTCTGGGCGGGATTGACGGCTGCAAGGTGTTTCGTCGCGGTCTCGCCAAGCTGTTGCGCCGTCTTGGTCTTCATCTCCTTGCCGACGACTAGAATGGCGCCGTCGGTAGCATGGGCGAGATTGCTCTTCTCGCGCGAGGCGCGGGTCAGGTCGATCGAGGCGCCTGCGAAGGCGACCATGGGCACGAAGGCGACCGCGAACATGATGGCGGTATTGCCGTCGTCTGCGCGGCCGAAATTCCTCACAGATGCCTTCAGGCGTGAGCTGAAATGATTTAACATGCTGTCGTCTCCAGGATGGGCTAAAAAGTCCCGGTCATACGGCAGAACGCTCTGTCAATCGCGCAAATGAATGGTTAAGCCGTCTGTATAAAGCGCGGTTCGCGCCTTCGAATTATCGCATTGGTAAACCGTTCCGGCCGCTTTCGCGCTAATGGTGAGCGGCCAAATTCAATATCGATTAAGCATCTTCGGCGGGTTGCGGCGGCGGCACAACGCGGGGCCGGCCGTCGTCGTCCACCGCGACGAAGGTGAAGATCGCCTCCGTCACTTTTTCGCGCCGCGTCGTCTGAAAGCGCTGCGCCCAGGCCTCGATGGCGATCTTCATGGACGTGCGGCCGATGGCGCCGATTTCCGTATAGACTTCGAGGACATCGCCGACTTTCATCGGAGCAAGAAAGGTCATGGAATCGACCTTCACGGTGACGACGCGCCCGCGCGCCCGCTCGACACCTGCGATGCCTCCGGCCTGGTCCATATGCGCCATCACCCAGCCGCCGAATATGTCGCCATTGGCGTTGGTGTCGGCCGGCATGGCGATGGTGCGGACGGTGAGAATGCCCGTGGGGAAGGACGGTATCTGTTGTTCCATTTTGAATCAGCCGTGACGAAAGAGGTCGTCGCCCATCTGGTCGATGATCTGGCGGCCCTTGAAGAATGTCATGGAGACTGCGTCCTCCATGGTCGAAAGCTTGTCGGCGCGGATGAAGCGATGCTCCTTCGTCTCGCCGTCGGCGACTTTCGTGATGACGCCGCATAGCTGAAAGCGTCCGCCTTCCTCGTAGGGCGTCGCGCGGATCGTATAGCCCTCATATTCCTGCGAAGGAGCGGAGGCGGGATCGGGCTCTCCGCCGGAGCCGCTGCCGAAGCCGAAAAGCTTTCTGAGGAAGGACATGAATATTTCTCACTTCACCAATGGCCTTTGCGGCGATTCCAGACGTAAAGCGCGTTTGCAAAGATATTGTAGGTCAAGCGTGTCGGCCACAGCAACAAACGATTGCCGAAAAGTATAGCAAGCCATTTCTCACCGGGCGTAAGTCGCCAGACCGCGATTGCGACATCTGCGCCTACGATCATATGGCCTTTGCGATCAATCGCGTGAAGGCGTTTTCGAATATCTTCGAGGTCTACACCGAACCTTGCAAGCGCATCTGGCTCAAGATTGATATCGCGAAAAGCGATCCGTCCAGCTTTGATAGCAGCCAGCAGGCGGGATTTCTGTCGGCGTATCCCGTAATCGCAGACGGGACACCGGGTATTGTAGTAAACGGTGAGCGACGGCGCCTGATCGATTGGTTGGGGCATCGTCGCTCATTCGGAGGATCTCAATTATCCAAGAAGCTCCTGAGCTTCCTCGACCGTGACGGGTGCTTCAGCTTGCGCAGCGCCTTCGCCTCGATCTGGCGGATGCGTTCACGCGTCACCGAAAACTGCTGGCCGACTTCTTCCAGCGTGTGATCGGTGTTCATGCCGATGCCGAAGCGCATGCGCAGCACGCGTTCCTCGCGCGGCGTGAGGGACGCGAGCACGCGCGTCGTCGTCTCGCGCAGGTTACTCTGGATCGCCGCGTCGATGGGCAGGATGGCGTTCTTGTCCTCGATGAAATCGCCGAGGTGGGAATCTTCCTCGTCGCCGATGGGCGTTTCGAGGCTGATCGGCTCCTTCGCGATCTTCAGAACCTTGCGCACCTTTTCCAGCGGCATCGCCAGCTTTTCGGCGAGCTCCTCCGGAGTCGGCTCGCGGCCGATCTCGTGCAGCATCTGGCGGCTCGTGCGCACGATCTTGTTGATCGTCTCGATCATGTGCACGGGAATGCGGATAGTGCGCGCCTGATCGGCGATCGAGCGCGTGATGGCCTGACGAATCCACCATGTCGCATAGGTCGAGAACTTGTAGCCGCGGCGGTATTCGAATTTGTCGACCGCCTTCATCAGGCCGATATTGCCTTCCTGGATGAGGTCGAGGAACTGCAAGCCGCGGTTGGTGTATTTTTTCGCGATGGAGATGACGAGGCGCAGGTTGGCTTCCACCATTTCCTTCTTGGCGATGCGCGCCTCGCGCTCGCCCTTCTGCACCATCTGCACGATCTTGCGGAATTCGAGGATTTCGAGACCGGTCTCGGTCGCGAGCGCCTGAATGTCGCCGCGCATTTCGTGGATGCGCTCCTTGTCCTTCGCGACGAGATTCTTCCAGCCCTTGGCGCCGAGCTTGGAGACGCGCAGAACCCATTTGGGATCGAGTTCGGAGCCCTGGTAGTTCTTGAGGAAATCCTCGCGGCCGACGCCGTGGCTTTCGGCAAGGCGCATCAGGCGCGTCTCGTAGCCGATCAGGCGCTTGTTGATGTCGTAGAGCTGCTCGACCAGCGCATCGATGCGGTTCTGGTTGAGCGAAAGCGATTTTACGTCGGCGACGATCTCTTTCTTCAGCGCCTTGAACTTGCGCTCCTGCGCCGGCGTGAGCGTCTCGTTCTGCAGCTTGTTCTCGACGTTCTGGTCCTGCAGGCGGCGCAGCTTCTTGTAGGCCGAGGCGATGCGGTCAAAGGTTTCGAGAACCTTCGGCTTCAGGTCCGCTTCCATCGCGGAGAGCGATACGGAATTTTCCATATCGTCTTCATCGTCGAAATTCTCTTCGCCCGCGGCGGGGCGTTCGCCGTCTCCATCGTCTTCGCCAGCGCCAAGGCGCGGCGGCGGATTTTGCGGCGCAGTGGCGGGAGCCTGCATGGGCGCTACGACAGGGGCAGCCTCTCCATTGCCTTCGGCCTTAGGCGCGCCCTTGCCATCGGGGCCGGCGTAAGTCGCTTCGAGGTCGATGATGTCGCGCAGCAGAACCTTGCCGTCGGTGAGTTCGTCGCGCCAGATGATGATGGCCTGGAAGGTGAGCGGCGACTCGCAGAGGCCCGCGATCATGGCTTCGCGGCCGGCCTCGATGCGCTTGGCGATGGCGATTTCGCCCTCGCGCGAGAGCAGTTCGACAGTGCCCATTTCGCGCAGATACATACGCACGGGATCGTCGGTGCGGTCGGTCGGCTCTTTCGCAGTTGTCGTCGTGACGACGGCGGCCGGACGCGCCGCTTCGACGAGATCGCCGCCCTCGACTTCTTCTTCCGCCGCTTCCTCGCGCTCGCCCTCTTCGGCGTCGTCGGAATCGACGACGTTGATGCCCATTTCGTTGAGCATCGCGTAAACGTCCTCGATCTGGTCGGACGATACTTCTTCGGACGGAAGGACGGCGTTCAATTCGTCATGCGTGACAAAGCCTCGCTTCTTGGCGAGCTTGATCATCTTCTTGACGGCGGCATCCGAGAGGTCGAGCAAGGGGCTGTCTGCGGTTTCCGTTGCAGCGCCTTCGCCGGCCTTCTTTTCCTCGTCCTTTTTCGCCATCTCACATGCTCCGAACAAAGACTGTTTTGCGCCGCCGCTTAACAGGGGTGGCCGAGTGTCGTTCATCTTCCGAATCGTATCGCCGACAAGATGCGGTTGCCGGCTTAAGAGCCGCTTAACCAACATCGGCCTCTGCAAGACCGGGCCATACGAAAGCATTCCATACAAACCTGCACGCGGTTCAACTCAATAGCTTCGCGCCGGGCGTCCCGACATGATGCCGAAGCCTTCGAGAGCCGCCTCGCGTCCATCGAGGCCCGCGAGTTCGAGCTTGATTTCCTGAAGCTTGGAGAAATTCTCCTCGCTGGGGTCCTGACCCAGGGCGAATTCCACCGATTTCAGCTCCCTATGTAACGTCCGCTCACGCCGATGCAAGGCCATAGCCTGATTCAGCGTGGCCTGCACATCCTCGCTGGCTCCTTCGGGCCGGATGCTCCACAGCGAGGCCATGGCCGTGACGGCTTCGATCCGCTCCAGCGCTGGTCCATAACCCTCGTCGAGGAGGGCGCGGCGCAGCTCGTCATGGTCCAGAGGGTCGTGGGCCGCGCAGGACACAAGCCCGTCGCGGAGGCGCGCGGCCTCAGGGCTGCCAAATTCGAGGTCCGCCAGCTCTTCCACCTGCCGCGCCAGAATGTCGGGATGATAGATAAAGGCCAGCAGGATCTGGGCCTCGCGCACGCCAAGGCTGCCACCCCGGCCGAATACGGCGCTCCGCTGGATGCCGGGGCCGGCCACGACCGGCTTTGAGCGGTAGCCGGTTTCCGGTTCCTGACGTCCGGCAAAGCGGCCACGCGCGCCCGGCTGATACTGCGGCCGCCGCGCCGGATAACCGTTCTGCCGCTGGGCATTCGCGCCGGGCATCATCGCGGCGATACGCCGGAAAATATCCTCGCGGTAGTAACGGCGGAGTTGCTCGTCAGCAATTTGCCGCAGGGCCTCGTTGATGCGCCGGTCGAGCGCGGACCGGCGTTCGGGGGTGTCGACGGGTCCGGCTTCGAGTTCACGCTGAAGCAGGACTTCCACCATCGGTTTGGCCGAATTGAGCACGGCGGCGATGGCGTCGTGTCCGCCGCTGCGGGCGAGGTCGTCCGGGTCCTGCCCGTCGGGGAGGAAGGCGAAACGCATGCTCTTGCCCGGCCCGATCAGGGGCAGGGCAGTGTCGATGGCGCGGGCGGCGGCCTTGCGCCCGGCGCGGTCGCCGTCGAAGCAGAGGATTGGCTCTTCCGCCATCCGCCACAGGAGTTCGCACTGGTCCGGCGTAAGCGCAGTGCCGAGCGGCGCGACGACATGGCCGAAGCCGACAGCGCTCATCGAGATCACATCGACATAGCCCTCTACGGCGATCACGGTGCCGGCGTCATGTGCTGCCTTGCGGGCGTTGTGGTGGTTGTAAACGACATGGCCCTTGTGAAAGAGCGGCGTTTCCGGCGAGTTCAGATATTTCGCCGGCACGTCCTTTTCGAGCGCCCGGCCACCGAACGCGATCACCTTCCCGGCGCGATCGCAGATCGGGAACATCACGCGGTCGCGGAAACGATCGTAGGGCACGGCAATATCCTCGCCGTGGATCAGCATTCCCGTTTCGACCATTTGTTCGGCGGTCGCGCCCTTGTCGGCGAGCCAGTCGCGGAGCGCAAATCGCTCGTTGGGCGCGTAACCGATGCGGAACTGCTTCTGCAGGTTCGGGCCAAGACCGCGGTCTGCGAGATAGCCGCGCGCCTTTGCGCCGCCACGCGCCTGCAACTGTTCCTCGAAAAACTTCGCTGCCAGTTCCAGCACGTCATGCAGGGAGGCGCGGCGCTTCTCCTGCTGGATCGCTTCCTCGGATGCTTTCGGAAGATCGACGCCGGCTTCAGCCGCGAGCCGCTCGACGGCCTCGGGGAAGGAAAGCCCTTCGGTCTTCATCAGGAAGTCGAAAATATTGCCGTTCTGGCCGGAAGAAAAATCGAACCATGCCTGTTTCTGGTCGTTGACGAAGAAGGACGGCGTCTTTTCGGCGCTGAATGGCGAGAGCCCCTTCCATTCCCGGCCAGACTTCAGCAGCTTGACGCGACGGCGCACGACATCGGTCACCGGGATACGGGCTTTGATCTCGTCGAGGATGGATGGTGTAAAGCGCATGGAAACGGGGTTCTCAAACTCTCGATACTGTGGCCCCGGCAGGCGTACAGCTAACAATTATACCCGATTCGTTCTTGTGCCCGTTATCCACACAGGTCGAATTCATGGAGAGCGCACATGTTCCTACCCTCGATGGAGTTCGCGCTCGACGCCTCAATGCTCACGCTTGAGGCGCAGCAGGTGATCACGTTGCGCGTCATGAAGATGTCGCTGGGCGGCGCCGTGGCGCAACGCGAGGCAAACCTGATGGTCTCGGAAAAGATGTTTGCATCCGCCGAAGCCGTTTTGGGCGCTGCGGGCGGCCGAAGCATGCATTCGGCGCTGCGAAAGGTTCGCCGCAAGGTGAGGGCCAACCGGCGGCGTCTCATCCGGACCTGACAAAGCTCAGCCGTTCAGCGCCGCCTTCACGAGGCCGCTGGCTTTCGCGAAGTCCATCTGTCCCGTGTATTTCGCCTTCAGCGCGCCGACGACCTTGCCCATGTCTTTCATGGAGGCAGCGCCTGTCTCGGCGATCGCGGCCTTGATCGCAGCCGTCGTTTCCTCGTCCGAAAGCTGTTTCGGCAGGAATTCGGCGATGATGGCGATTTCCTCACGCTCCTGCTGGGCGAGTTCCTCGCGGCCAGCCTTGGCGTAGATATCCGCCGATTCCTGGCGGCTCTTGATGAGTTTTTGCAGCAGAGCCAGGATTTCCTCGTTGCCGACCGGCTTTCCGGAGGTGCGGGCCTCAATGTCCCGGTCCTTGATGGCCGCCTGGATCATGCGCACGGTGCTGAGGCGGCGCTTGTCGCCAGCCTTCATCGCCGCCTTCATCATTTCGGTGAATTGTTCGCGCATCTCGATCTCCAATGGGGCCAGATCAGCGCACCATTAAACGAAGTCGTTTAATGGCGCATAAGCTGATCGATTCCACACATTTATAGCATCGCTTTCGCGAAAAACCGGTATCCACTTTTTCGCGCGATGCTATAATACCGCCCTTTCGGGGCATAAACTCCGCGCCGGGGTTGACCCGCAAGCGCCCAGTCAATAGGTCTGCCGCGGATCAACGATTTCAGCACATCGCGCCTTGGGACTCGCCCGCTCTGCGGGCCGGAGCCGTGCGCACGAGAGTGGGTGTAGTCCGGGCATGGATCAGGTTCAAGACAAACACGCCGGCGGCTGGGCCGCTCCCGTCCATACCGCCGTTCTGGTTCTTGCCGACGGTACGGTTCTCGAGGGCTTCGGTCTCGGGGCCGTCGGGCATGCGGTTGGCGAAGTCTGCTTCAATACGGCGATGACGGGCTATCAGGAAATCCTGACCGATCCGTCCTATGCCGGCCAGATCATCACATTCACATTCCCGCATATCGGCAATGTCGGCACGAACGATGAAGACATCGAGACCGTGAACATGGCCGGTTCCTCCGGCGTGCGCGGCTGCATCATGCAGTCGCCTGTCACCGAGCCGCAAAATTTCCGCGCGACCCGTCATCTCGACCAATGGCTGAAGGCGCGCGGCATCATCGGCCTGAGCGGAATCGATACGCGCGCCCTGACCGCGCTGATCCGCGAAAAGGGCATGCCGAATGCCGTGATCGCCCATTCGCCAGATGGCAAGTTCGATCTCGAAGCCCTCAAGAAAGAGGCTGCCGCCTGGCCGGGGATCGACGGCATGGACCTCGTGCCCTCGGTCACGACTGCGCAGCGCTACGACTGGACCGAAACGACATGGACGCTTGGCGAGGGCTACGGCCGTCTCGACGAGCCGAAGTATCACGTCGTCGCCATCGACTACGGCGTGAAGCGCAACATCCTGCGCCTCCTCGCCAAGGCCGGCTGCAAGGTCACGGTCGTGCCGGCGACGACGCCTGCCGAGGACATTCTGGCGTTGAAGCCGGATGGCGTGTTCTTGTCGAACGGTCCCGGTGACCCTGCGGCAACGGGCAAATATGCTGTGCCGGCGATTCAGCAGATCATCGAATCGAAGACGCCGACCTTCGGCATCTGTCTTGGCCATCAGATGATGGCGCTCGCCATCGGCGCGAAGACCATGAAGATGCATCAGGGCCATCACGGCGCGAACCATCCGGTCATGGATTACACGACGGGCAAGGTCGAGATCGTCTCGATGAACCACGGTTTTGCCGTGGACACCGGCACTTTGCCGGCAAACGCCAAGGAGACGCATCGCTCGCTCTTCGACGGATCGAATTGCGGCATTGCACTCACCGATCGCCCGGCCTTCAGCGTGCAGCATCACCCCGAAGCGAGCCCTGGACCGCAGGACTCGCACTATCTCTTCGCGCGCTTCGTCGAAATGATGAAGAAGAAGGCGGCTTAAACAAGCGACCTATCTTTTCGTGTTCGGCCAGTCGTGCGCCAGCGACAGCCACGGCACGACGCCGACGCCCGGCGCGCCTGTCATTAGCGCCTCGCCCTCGTAAGGCTCCCACGTGCAGATTTCCAGCTTGTGGCCCTCGGGGCTCTGGAAATAGGCTGAAACGACATCGATGCCGCGATGCCGGTAAGGTCCGGCAACGGGTATGCCGAGCCCGCGCAGACGTTCAATGTTGCTCTTCAACGCAGCAGCGCTGACGAGAAACGCCTGATGCGGAGGCGAATTCGGATCATCCTTGCGGATGATCATCTTGCCGTCGGACGGTTCCGCGCATTGCATGAGCACATTGCCGACCCTGATGAAAATATGTTTTGCACGGCCCATCTTGCGATCGGTTTCATCGAAACCCGCATAATAATAGGGTTTGCCACCAAGAACTTCGCGAATGAAGCGTTCCATCAGTTCGATATTGGCCGTTGGCAAAGCAAAATGATCGATGGACTCCAGACCGAATTCGTTATCGCTGCGCGCATTGCGTTCGCCGACGACCGAATTGATATTCTGCAGCTCGCCTTGTTCCAGAGTTGATGCCTCGCTCATGTTTCCTCTCCTTTTTATTCGACTGTACCTGCCTGTCTTGATTACTTCTTGCGCGTATAAGGTCCCAAAGCTTCCACGGCATGACGGGCGAAGGACGGGTCGACAAGCGCGTCAGGCTTTATATTGCCGGAGATCAATTTCTCGCGGGTCATGAAGTCCCAGTCTGCCGCCAGACTTTTCATATTGATCGATCCGTTGGGATCTACCGAATGAGAATAGACCGTACGGATCATCGCCGCCGGCATTTTGAATTCTCTTTCGAAGGCGGCAACAATGTCATCATTGCCCTTCGATAGCAGGCCCTTGTCATCGAGCGCGTCATTGTAATCGCGTGCGCCGCGCATGAGCGCGATCATGAAGCGCTTGCCGACATCGGGTTTGTCCCGCAACATTGTCTCGCCGTAATGGAATACGGTGACAACGTAGTTCGGAAAGAAATCGTTCGTGTTCATGAAGCGAACGCCATATCCCGAATTGACCAGATCGGTGGCGTGCGGCTCGCCCATCAGAGAAGCTTCCAGCGCCCGGTTCTTGAATGCAAGAACCTGGTTCGTGTAGTTCATGTAAACGATATCGACATCGCCGAACTTCAGTCCTGCGCTTTGCAATCCGGCGTCGAGCAGCGCATGAACCGTAATGCCTTTTGCGACGATAGCGAACTTCATGCCCTTGAGGTCCCTCAGCGACTTGAAACGCCCGCTGTCGACCAGATCCTTGCGCACGAACATGGTGATATAGGGAATTCCGTCCGATGTATGCGAGCGGTCGGCGACGGCCTTGATCAGGACGCCCCGCTCGACGGCGCTATAGAGACCCGCAGACGTTGCACCGCCTACCACATCGATCTGTTTGGCCGCGAGCGGTACGATCGTCTGTGCGGCCGATGCAAAGACGACCTTCTCAAGATTGATATTCACAGCGCGAAAATATCCACGCTCCTGCGCCACGATCACGGGCGCGTCGGCCAATCCGCCGGTCATGGCGACGACGACCTTGTCGGCAGTTTGCGCCTGCGTCGGCATTGCTGATCCGATCAACGCCGACAGTCCAAGCATATAACACGCCGTATTCAAACGCCGCAGGATCATCGCTCCCTCCCTCGCAATTTGTATTGAATTTTCAGAGATAGCCTTTTTCGCGATAGTAACGCTCTGCTCCCGGATGGAGCGGGACGGGCAGGTTCCGCCCCAGTTCCTTCATGTCGATCTTGCCGGTCAGCCCGGAGCCGGGTCTGTCCATCACGCGACTGATCGCTTCTTTCTGTTCGTCGATCGCCATGACAGTGTAATAGGCGAGATCGTCCGGAAGCTGTTCGGCGCAATACATGAGCCATCCGCTGAAATCGAGCGTCGGCACGTCCTGATCGATGCCGCGGAACAGGCCCTTGGGCAACACGCCGCGTTCCCAGCCTGACTGCTCCAGTCTTTTCAGGACGGGATCGGCGACAGGAAGGAAGTTGAATTCATGTTCCGCGGTCAATTTCTTCCAGCGCAAGGTCATGATGGCTTCGTCGAAGACAGCGTCGAATTGCTCCGAAACCGGCGCGCCCGCGCCGCTCAGCATGCGCGGGCGATCGCGCAGAACGGCGCCGCCCCAGCGCTCGATATCCGCAAATCCAAAGCCGTATCCCTGCATGACCTTTTCCGCGCACCAGGACGCCGGATGATTGGTTTCGAGCAAAGTCGTCGATACCCGAAGCGGATACTTGCGGTCGCGCAATTCTTCAAACGATGTGATGCCCGTCTCTTTGCGCACACAGAAAACCATTCTGTCGTTATGCGGAAAATTGGCGATCGCTCGCAGCGGCATCGGACTATCGAAGGGCGCGACGCCATTCATAGCCAGGCGCGCGATCCAGCTCGGCGTCGTGATGCCGAAATGGTATTCCCCGTTGGCTACCGCATGACAACCATCGAAAATGCTGCGCCCCGGCTCCATCGCCGTGACCGAACATTTCGCACCCTCGCCAAGAACGCTGTAGTATCCGCCGAGCCAGAGCGCGAGTTGCCCGCACAGCGGCATCCAGTTGACGCCGCTGCCCAGAAATTTGAGTTCGATGCCGTTCTTGACGTTCATTTTGTTGGTTCCAGAAACTGTTCGGAATTTTTTTGGACTATTTCCTCACGACATTCGTGATATCCAGCGCCTGCTTCGCCTTCTCCACCAGTGCTTCCGGCGTCTGGTAGAGTTCGGTCACGACTTTCTGCAGGTCCTCGCCGCGCATCAGCGATACGCGAATGTTCAGCTTCTTTGCATCCTCATTGAGTTGCGGATCGGCGAGCGCTTCGTCGAAGGCCTTGCGCAGGGCGGCAAGTCGCGCTGGCGGCACGCCGGGCGTCGTGATGTAGGGCCGCCCAAAGCGCTGTTGCGAATAGATGAGATTCATGACGCGCTTGTCATCATCGCTGCGCGCGAGTTCCGTCGCGCGGGGTATGTTGAGCTTGCGCGTCAATTCGGACTCATCGCCATTTTCCTGGAACAGGATTTTGAGTTCACCGCGTTCGAGTTCGCCTCTGATCACCGCCTGCGATGCGCTCCAGCCCATGCCGCACCATCCCTGGATCTCGCCGCGCAGGGCTGCGAGCGTTACTTCGCGCGAGCCCTTGTAGCCCATCACGAGCTGGAATTTCGTGCCAATGAGATTGTTGAGCAGCGCGGGCGACTGCACCATGGATGCGCCGGGCGCCGAGCCGCCGACGATCAAGGCTTTCGTCAGCAATTCCTGCATGCTCTTTACAGGCGCATCGGCGCGAACGAAACAAAGATAACTCTCGCCCTCCATGCTGCCGACATAGAGCAGCTTTTCGGGATCGAACGGGCTTTTCTTGCGGTCGGTGAAGAGAGGATCGGTGATCGCCTGCGGATAGGTGCCCGTCATCGCCGTGCCGTCGCGGGGCGCGACATTGGCGATGAACGACGTCACCGTCTTGCCGGCTGCGCCAGGCATATTGGAGACGACGACGGTCGGACTGCCCGGAATATATCTGCCGATATGGCGGCCGAGCAGGCGTGCATAGGTGTCGTAACCGCCGCCAGCGGATGAACCTGCGTAGATGTTGATCTGCTTGCCGCGATAAAAGTCTGCTACAGCGTCCTGCGCGCATGCCGCATGGGTCGCCGAGAGCATTGCGATGACTGCAAGCGTAGTGCGCGCGCGAGCGTGCATTCTGACCTCCCCGATTTTTGCGGAGAGTATATCGCGGAATGGCGCTCTGTCATCCCTCCATCGCCACGCGTGGACTATTCGATCTTTGCGCCGGATGCCTTTACGACCGGAGTCCAGCGCGCGATTTCCGCCTTGACAAATTCCAGCGTCTGGTCGGGCGATGACGCGACAACGTCGAGCCCGAGCCCTTGCAATCGCGTCGCGATTTCCGCGCGCTTGAGCATGGCGACGATAATCTGGTTGTAGCGCTCGACGATCGGTC
The DNA here is from genome assembly GCA_903847605.1 of uncultured Hyphomicrobiales bacterium. GTDB lineage: Bacteria > Pseudomonadota > Alphaproteobacteria > Rhizobiales > Beijerinckiaceae > Terripilifer. The sequence continues at coordinate 25,194 of CAINED010000041.1, forward strand.
GAGGCGTTTTTCCGGGCATCGCGACACCGAACCAGGCGCTGACGTCGAATCCCGCGAAGCCTTCCTGCTCGGCCATCGGAACGACATCGGGCAAGGCGGGCGCCCGCTGTTTCGACGTCACGCCGAGGGCCCGCAGGGTGCCGGCAGCGATATGGTTCTGCGCGTCGGCGATTGTGACGAACATCAAATGTATCCGTCCTGCCAGAAGATCCGGTGTTGCCGCAGCGGCTCCGCGATAGGGCACATGCACCATGTCGATTCCGGCAACCATCTTGACGAGTTCGCCGCACAGATGTTGCGATGTTCCGGTTCCCGCCGAGCCGAACGATATCTTGCCGGGATTCTGTCGGGCATAGGCTGCCAGTTCTGTGACGTTCTTCACTGGCAGCGAGGTATGCGCCACCGCGACATTTTTCGCTTCGACCGCCACAGTGACGAATTCGAAATCGCCAACCGGGTCGAAACGCAGGTTGGCTCCATAAAGCGCAGGATTGATGCCGTGCGTCGACACTGTGATCATGCCGATCGTGTGCCCGTCGGGATCGGATCTGGCGAGCGCCTGCGCTCCGACATTGCCGCCGGCGCCCAGCCTGTTCTCCACGATGACCTGTTGTCCCGTCTGCTTGGCTATGTCGTCGGCGATGAGGCGCGCGAGCATGTCGAGCGTGCCGCCGGCAGTTGTCAGTGTGATGAGGCGGACGGGTTTCGTGGGATTCCACGTTTGGGCCTGTGCGGCGCTGGTAATGAGCGCGCTCGTCAAAAGAGCCGCAAGTGTGGCCTTTATGCGCATAAACTTCCTCCCGATCATGGCCAGGACGCTTATAGCAAAGCATTACCCGGCGCCAATCCGCGTCATCACGCCTCGAACACAAAGCGCATGCCCACCGCCGAATGAATCACCCTGTCGCCAAAAGCGTCGCGCGCCAGATCGTAGAAGCGATCGCCCGAGCAATGGCCGGGAATGATGTAGGCGGGGTCGATCTCGCGGAAGGCTTCGATGGTGCGGCGGATGTAAGTGTCGTCCAGCGGCGGCACAATGTGGAACCCGCCGATGACGGCGAGCACTTTTCTCACGCCCGACACGGCCTGCGCCTGCTTGACCGCGTTAATGACGCCGCGATGGCTGCAGGAGGTCAGCACCACGAGTCCGCGGTTTCCGACGACGAAATTCGTGGCGATCTCATGGTCGAAATCGTCGGAGATGTATTGTCCCGTGTTCTTTTCCGGCGGCATGGCCTCGGGATAGCAGCCGAAGCCGTCAAATATGCCGACGATCTCCTTTGTCGGCAGCAGCGGTTGCTCGAACGACACCTGTGCAATGCGCCCCGTCGTGAAACCGTGATCGGCGATCACGGCAGGGCCTGCCGCCATCATGAGCGCGAGATCGGCTTCGTTGATCGCCTTCCGGTCGATGGCGCCGAAACTGCCCGTCGCATTGCGGCGCAGGCAGAAGGCATCCTCGCCGCCGACGAAGAAGGGCAGGCGCGGGCGCAGCTTGCCCTTGTTCGCCGAGAGAAATCCCGTCATGCCGCCGAAGTGATCGTAATGGCCGTGGCTCAGCACCATCGCGTCGATGGCCGCCGGGTCGAAGCCATAGATCGCCATGTTGTTGAGCAGCGCTTCCGGCGTATAGCCGAAATCGACGAGTATGTTGCGCTCTTCGCCGTTGCGCGAACTCTGCGCGTGCATGGAGAGGCCCCATTCGCCCATCGGCGCGTGGCGCGGTTTCTCGTCCGGGTTGGGGCGGGGCGGATGTCCGCGCTCGATGGTGAGGCCTTCGCGCTTCTCGCCCGGCACGAAATTGATGACGACATTGTCCGTGAGGATGCGGACGGCCAGGCGGTCCACCACTGGCGGCGACTTGCCGGGCATAAGCACTTCCGCCTCTTGCCGCCGGTGCGCCATTGCGGCGACCATGGCCGAAATGAATCCCGCCCCGCCGGCGCAAAGTCCCGCCGCGTCTGCGAAAAATCCTGCAACCGGCAGGCAGCCGCATCCCCCGAATAGCATGGCGCTCTCCTCTTTTGTCCGCATCTTGGGCGGCGCGGGACGCGCCCGCAAGGTGGGAACTTTTTCGAGCCAGTGGGGTGTGTTATACGTTTTGTATAACGTTATTGGAGTGAAGCGATGGGCGATGCAAAGACCAACATCGCGAACGCGAATGCAGTTCTCACACTGACAGTCCGCAAAATTGGAAATTCGACAGGTCTCATTCTTCCGAAAGAAGTGCTCGCGCGCTTCAATCTCAAGGAAGGCGACAAGCTGCACATTGTCGAGCAGGCCGACAAGAGTTTTAAACTTTCACCTTACGATCCCAAACATGCACAGGCGCTCGCCATCGCGCGCGGCGTCATGGATGAGTACAAGGACACTTTTAAAGAACTCGCGAAATGAGCGAGCCGTTCTGGCTCGGTATCGATCTGATCGTCGATCTTCATGCCGAGCCGCTTGCCCGCTTTGGCGGGCCTGAGGGCATTAGAGATCACGGTATGCTCGAATCCGCGCTCGCTCGCCCGATCAACCAATGGCACTGCGGCGAGACCGATCTTGCCCAGCTTGCTGCTGCCTATGCCTTCGGTCTTGCGCGCAACCATGTGTTCGTCGACGGCAACAAGCGCATCGCCTTTCAGGCGATGATGACTTTCCTGCGCGTCAATGCGGTGTGGTTCGCGCCGCCCCCAGCGGCTGCCACGGCTATCATTCTTGCTCTCGCCGCCGGCGAAGTCGCTGAAGACGGGCTGGCGCGCTGGATCAGGGACAACTGGCCGAAGAGTTGATCGCAACAAAATGCCCCGCGCGCCTTTCGACTCGCGGGGCTTACAAATTGCCTGATCTTACTTCGCCTGAAGCGCTTGCCAGATTTTCAGCGGCGTCACGGGCATCTGCAAGTTCAGGAATTTATCCGGCGCGATGGCGTGTTCAATCGCCGCGACAATCACCGGCGGGGCCGCCGTGGTCCCGGCTTCGCCCGTGCCTTTCGCGCCGATATAATTCGTCTTGCACGGCACGGGATGATGGATGACCTTCAGCATCGGCATGTCGAGCGCGCGCGGCATCTGGTAATCCATGAAGCTCGCGGCGACGAGCTGGCCGCTGTCGTTGTCGTAGCGCGTATATTCGCCGAGCGCCTGGCCAATGCCCTGCGCGACGCCGCCCTGCACCTGTCCTTCGACGATCTTTTCGTTGAGTACGATGCCGACATCGCCGACCGCCGTGTAGGCGACAACCACCACCTCGCCCGTGCCCGGATCGATTTCGACTTCCGCGATATGGCAGCCGTTCGGGAAAGACGGGCCGGTGTCGGCCTCCGATTCCGTGTCGAGGCTTTCCGCAAGCGCGCCCTGTTTCTTCATCTCTTCGGCGCGTGCGGCGACTTCGAACAGCGACACGGTCTGCCCCGTGCCCTTTCGCTCGAAGACGCCATCGTGATAGGCGACATCGCCTTCGCCCGCTTGCAAGAGTGTTTGCGCGACGCCGTAGGCCTTCTCCAGCATCTTGTCGACGGCGATCGTCACCGCGCTGCCTGTCAACATCGCTGTGCGCGACGCAACTGCGCCAAAGCCCGGCACGTCCCTGGAACTGTCGCCGAACTGCAACTCCACCATGTCGTCGGAAATGCCGAGGCGCATGGCGACGACCTGCTTAAACACAGTGATATGGCCCTGGCCCTGCGGCACAGGACCGATGCCGCATTCGATCTTGCCGTTCTTGAACAGAAGACGCGCCGGCTCGTGATAATGGCCGCCTGAAATTTCGAGGAAGCCGCAAATGCCGATGCCGCGCTTCTTGCCGTTCTTCTCGGACGCAGCCTTGCGCGCCGCGAAGCCTGAATAATCCGCAGCTTTCATCGCCTGATTGAAAATCTCCGGAAAATCGCCGCTGTCGTAGGGCGGACCGAGCGTCGTGAAATAGGGCAATTGGGCAGGCTTGATGAGATTGCGCTTGCGAATTTCCGCGCTGTCCATGCCGATCTTGCGCGCAGCGGCATCGATCACGCGCTCCAGCATGTAATTCACTTCCGGACGACCCGCGCCGCGATAGGGCCCAGTCGGAACTGTGTTCGTGAAATAGCAGCGGGAATCCACCACAACATTGGGAATGTCGTAGACGCTGGGGAGACAGCCGGCGATGTGGACTGTCGGGATCAGCACGGCGACGAGCGTCATGTAGGCGCCGACATTCTGGTCGCCATCGACCTTGAGTGCGCGAAACTTGCCGTCATTGTCGAAGGCGAGTTCGATCGTCCAGCGCGAGTCGCGCGCATGATTGTCGCTCATGAAGGATTCGTTGCGGCCCGCCATCCATAGAACGGTCTGGCCGGTGAGTTTCGCGGCGACACAGAGCGCCGGATATTCCGGATAGTTCGTCGCCTTCATGCCAAAGCCGCCGCCGACATCTGTCGAGAGGACGCGGATTTTCGGCAGGTCCACCTTCATGCACATGGCGAGCTGCTGGCGGATGCCGTGCGTGCCCTGCGTTCCCGCGTGAATCGTGTAGGTGTCGCTGTTCCTGTCGTAGCTCGCGACGGCCGCGCGCGTCTCCATGGAGACTGCGGAAATGCGCTGGTTCATGATGTCGAGGCTGACGCGATGATCGGCGGCGGCGAAAGCAGCTTCTGTCGCCTTGCGTTTGGCGCCATCTGGATCTTCGGGCGATGTCCAGTCGAGCGTGATATTGCCCGGCGCATCCGGCCACAAATTCACCTTGCCGGACCTGGCCTTCTCAAGGTCGACGACGGGCTCCAGCACTTCGTAATCGATTTCGATCAGCGCAGCGGCGTCTTCGGCCTGCGCCGCCGTTTTGGCGACGACGAGCGCGACGGGATCGCCGACGTGCATCACCTTCTTGCCCGCGAGCGCCGGGCGAAATGGCGAATAGGGCATCTTGCCGTCGCGGCCGGGGAAGGGGATCGAGCCGGAGACGGAGCCGACGCCTGCGGCTTCCATGTCTGCCGCGGTCAGGACAGCGGCGACGCCGGGAGCGGCCTTCGCGGCGGATACATCGATTTTCGTGATCTTCGCGTGGGCGTGGGGCGAACGCACGAATATTGCCGTGAGTCCGGCCTCGACGAGATCGCCCGCATATTTGCCCTTGCCACTCAAAAGGGCTGCATCTTCATAGCGCCCGTTCCAGGGACGCGAATGCTGCTGCGTGCGGTGCGGATTGACGACTTCGTTCATGGACGGGCTCCCCTCGAATGCCGGCCGGAATCTGGCGCGCGGCCAAGCCGCGTCAAGCCGTGGTTAGCACGACTTCGCGAAGGCCCGGTAGCGCTGGCGGCGATAAAAAAGCGTGGGCGTGCGGCCCACGCTCACACGGTTATTCGTGGCGCAATCAGGCCGATTTCAGCTTCAGGATGCGCTCGGCATTGCCGGACATGACTTTCTTGAAATCCTGCGGCGACAGGCCCAGCGACTCCACGGCTTTGATGGTCTCCGGGATCGGCCCCAGCGGCGCATCGGTCGAGAAGACGACGTGATCCGCGCCGAAGAAGCGTATGCCGGCGTGCAGGCCTGTGGCCGCGCCGAACATGGCGGTGTCGCCGTAGAAGTTTTTGAAATATTCGAGATGCGGCTTCTTCAGGCCCTTCAGCACGCCCGAATAATCCTCGTCCATCGTGCGCGATCCCAAGACATCGAGGCCCGGCCCCACGCGCCCGTCGTAATACGGGATCATGCCGCCGCAGTGATGCGTGATCATGTTGAGATCGGGATAGCGATCGTAGATGCCGTTGAAGACGAGGCGGCTCATCGCGACCGAAGTCTCGTAAGGCCAGCCGAAGCACCACCACATCTCGTAGCGGGATTTCTTCTCGCTGGTGTAGTCGGCGAAATCGTCGGCGGTGCGCGCAGGATGAATCCAGATCGGCAGGTCGTATTTCGCCATCGCGGCAAAAAACGGTTCGAATTCCGGCAGGTCCAGCGGCTTGCCCTTGATATTGGTGAAAGTCTGCACGCCGCGCGCGCCAAGCTGCGTGATGGCGCGTTCGATCTCCTTCAGCGAACCGTCGACATCGGTCATGCAGCAGGCGGCAGCGAAGGCGGGAAAGCGGTCAGGATGTTTCTGGCACAATTCGGCCATCGCATCGTTGGCGACGCGCGCCAGCATGATGCCCTGTTCGGGCGTTGCGACATCCTCGATCGGCGGGTTGGGCAGCGAAATAACCTGGCGGTAATCCGCGCCGACCTTGTCCATGTCGCGGAAACGTATGTCGAGATCGAAGATGGGTTTTACGCCGCGCAGGCGTGCGCCGATGTTCCCCAGCTTCGGCGAGGTCTTCGTCAGCACCTCGTAGAACTTGTCGGGGAAGATATGCGTGTAGATGTCGATCATGCTTTTGTCCTGCCAAAAGGCAGACCGCTGCCGGCCCGCCTGTTTCGTTGTAGGTCTCGTCGGGTGTTATTTGTAGATCGTCTTGGCGGCATCGAACATTTCGTTCTGCTTGCCCACTGTGGTCGTCCCCAGAAGTTTGGCGTCGACGAAAAGCTTTAGTTCCGCAGGCACTTTGGCGCGGGCCGCGGGAACTGCGGGTGTGAAGCCTTCGTTGGCGTACATCGCCTGCGCCTCGTCGCTCAGGTTGTAGTCGATGAAAAGACGCGCCGCGTTGGCGTCAGGCGCATCACGCAACATGCCGAAGGCGAAGGGTACGTAGGGCAGGCCTTCCTGGGGAATGATCGGCTTTACCGGCAGCCCCTTGAGCCCAGCGAATTCCGACACGTTGAAAGGCAGATAAAGTGCGAATTCGCCGCGCGCGAGGCGGCGCTGGCTTTCCGGGAAGAGGCGGTTGAACACCGGTCCCTGTGCCGCGAATTTTTCATGGAAATCCCTGCCCAGCGTCGTCAGCAAGACTTCGAACCATACGTTGCCAGCGCCAGCCGCGCGGGGATCGTCGGAGAGGATGCGTCCCTTCCAACGCGGATGCAGGAGATCGTTCCAGCTTTTGGGTTCGTCTTCGGGCTTGACGAGCGCGGTGTTGATGAGAAGTGCGAATTTGCCGACCACTGTGGGGACCAGAACGCCATTGTCCTTCACCGGCGCTTCCAGACGCCGGAGATTCGGGATGGCTCCGAGATTCTGCCAGACGCCTTCCGCCTGCTGCGTCGAAAGTGTCGTCCAGCCGCTGTAGCTGAGGCTCGCAACCGTGCGGTTGGTCGATTGCTCGACGCGGATGCGTTCGCGAATTTCGGTCGCGCGCGCATCGAGAACATCGACGCGGATTCCGTGTTTTTTCGTGAACTCCGCCGCGATCTTCCGGATGATGGCGAAGTTGGTGCCGTTGTAGATGGTGAGCTTGCCTTCCTTCTTCGCGGCGGCGATCACATCGTCCCATTTGGCGTCTTGCGCGAGCGTGGGGACAGAGCCGAGGATGGCGAGTGCGCCTGCCAGCGCGAGCAGTCGATTGCGAAAATTGGGGGTCATGGGTCCTTCCTCCGGTGTCCGGGCATTATGGTTATGCGGCTGCCCTGCCATTGCAGCAGACAAGACCGGGCTGGTCCGGCTGTCAACATTCGAGATTCAGGCGCGACAATTCTGTCTTGGGCCTGCTGCGCGCTTTCGATTATGGTGGCGGGCAACAAGATGAGCGTTTCAGGGGGAAGCCTTGGCGAGAGCATATAGAGGGCCGGCTGCATGAATGGCGCCGGCTTCAAACCCATCGATTGCGACGTTCACCCCTTTGTTCCCAGCACGAAGGTGCTGATGCCCTGGCTCGACGCCAACTGGCAGGAACAGGTGGTCGATCGCGGGATCGCCTCGCTCGATCCCATTTCCTATCCGCCGAATTCGCCGCTCACCGTGCGTTCGGACTTTCGCAAGGAAGGGCTCGACCAGGCCGGGACGAGTCGGCAAATTTTCGAGCGCTGGGGCGCGGAGCGCGCCATCCTCAACTGCATCTACGGCGTGCAACTCGTCCACAACACCGACATGGCCATCGCGTTCACACGGGCGCTGAACCAGTGGATTGCGGCGGAATGGCTGGCGAAGGACAAGAGGTTCGCGGCCTCTATCGTCCTGCCCTTGCAGGATATAGAGGCCTGCGTCGACGAGATCGAATTTTTCGCCGCCAACAGGCAGTTCGTTCAGGTGCTGGTTCTCGCCAATGGCGATGCCCCGCTCGGCAAGCGGCAGTTCTGGCCGATCTGGCGGGCGGCGGAGAAGCATGGGCTGCCGGTCGGCATTCATGCCGGATCGTCCTACAGACATCCCGTCACGTCGCTCGGCTGGACACACTATTATGTCGAGGATTATGCGGCGCAGGCGCTTGGCTTTCAGGCGCAGCTTGCAAGCCTTGTGACCGAGGGCGTCTTCGTGAAATTTCCGGGCCTCAAGGTCGTGCTGCTGGAATCGGGCGTTACATGGTTGCCCGGTTTCATCTGGCGTCTGTCGAAATTCTGGCGGGGCGTGCGTCGCGAGATTCCCTGGGTCGACCGGCCTCCTGGCGACATCATCCGGGATCATGTGCGCATGAGCATTCAGCCCTTCGATGGACCCGACGATGGCGCGTTCATCGACAAGGTGATTGACCAGATTCAGTCGGACGATTTTCTGCTCTACGCGTCGGACTATCCGCACTGGCAGTTCGAAGGAGACGAAATCATGCCGAAGGGCATTCCCGCCTCGCTGCATCGGAAGATCATGCGCGACAATCCGCTCGCGACCTATTCGCGGCTCGGAGGCTGACGATGGCCAAGCATGTCGTCGCCGCGGTGTCCGATCTCCCGCCGGGATCGCGCAAGCTATTTGAAGCGGAGGGACGCCAGATCGCCGTGTTCAACGTGCGCGGCGAATTTTTCGCGATCAACGATCGTTGTCCGCACGAAGGCGGCTCGCTGTGTACCGGAAAGCTCTCCGGTCTTGTAACGGCAAAGGAGCCGGGCGCTTACGAGTGGACGCGCGACGGCGAAATCATCCGTTGTCCCTGGCACGGCTGGGAATTCGATCTTCGCACCGGACGTTCGCAATGCGATCCGCGCACGATGCGGGTGCGTCTTTATGACGTGCATATCGAGCATGGCGCGGAACTTGCGCAGGAATTGAAGGCGGAAGTCTTTGCCGTAAAGATCGAGAACGATTACGTCGTCATCGAAATCTGAAAATCGTCACTTCAACTGGAATCTCACAATGTCCGCAAATCCCGCCGCAGAAATCACTGCCATCGAAAAGCGCGCACAGCGCATTGAAACGCCATGCGGCGAGGGCAACATGGTCTGGCGAACATGGGGCGAGGGCGATCCGCTCGTTCTCCTGCATGGCGGCTCGGGCACATGGCGGCACTGGCTGCGCAACATCGAGCATTTTGCGAAAACGCGACGGGTTATTGCAGCCGACATGCCAGGCTATGGCGACAGCGCCGAGCCGCCGCAGCCGACGGGCTTTCCGGCGCTTGGCGCGATCATCGGGGAGGGGCTCGACAAGGTGATCGGCCCCGGCACGAGTTACGATATCATGGGATTTTCGCTCGGCTCCTTCATGGCGCCGTGGGTCATCCGCGCATCGCAAGCCAAGGCGCGCAAGCTCGTTCTGGTCCACGGGCATTTCGTCGGACGCATGGCCTATTCGCCGCAGGACCGGCTGAAGCGCTGGCGGGGCGTAGAAGATCGAGCCGAACGAAACGCAATTTTGCGTCACAATCTCGGCGCGCTGATGCTGGCCCATCCGGAGTCGGCTGACGATCTCACGCTCGAAGTCTATCGTACCGATCTCGAGCAGTCGCGCCTGCGGGTGCCGACATTCATCGACACGCTCGACACATCCATTCTCACGAAGATCGGCACACGGATTTATGCTGTAACGGGCGCGCAGGATCCGATACCGAGTCCGAACCTCGAAGCTCAGCAAAAGGAGCTGGTGGCGCTGCGTCCCGACGTAAAATATTGGACCGTGCCGAATGCCGGGCACTGGGTCATGTGGGAGGATGCTGCAGCCTTTAACGAGATCGCCGACAAGATCCTTGCGGAAGCTTGATGCGATTTAATGTTTAACAATCGTTAGGGTTAAAATATTTGCGGGCCGGCAATTCGACATGGGCGCGCGATTGCCTCAAATTTTAGTCGCCGGTTCAGTCAGGGATTCATCTTTCCCGCGTTATGCCTAAGGCTCCAAATTCCGAAGGCGTTAACAAAAGGAAACCATGCCATGACCTACAACAGGGACGACGCCATCCTCGTCGTCGACGACGTGGCGACGATGCGGCAGGTGATCCGCAGCTGCCTCAACCAGCTTGGCTACTATTTCGTCGATGAGGCCAGCGACGGCGAAGAAGCGCTGAAGAAGATTCGCGCGCGCAAATATGCCTGGGTCCTGTCCGACTGGCATATGCAGCCCAAGGGCGGCGCGGAACTGCTGGCGCAATTGCGTGACGAATTCGGCAACGATGCGCCGCCGGTCGTGTTCCTCACGATGGATGGCGACTGGAAGGTGATGAGTTCGGCCAAGGATCTCGGCGCCGTGCGTCTCATCGTCAAGCCGATGCGTCCCTCTTCGCTGAAGGCCAGCATCGAGAACGTGCTGACAAAGGCGGCGGCCTGATAGAGGTCACTTCAACAGCGGGATGACGCGGTCGGCAAAGCGCCGCAATCCGTCCATGAAGGGATGGAACTGCAGCATCAACAGCGTCATGCCCATGTCCTCATAACGCCTGATGCGATCCGCAATCGTCTGTGGCGTGCCGATCAGTCCCGCGCCCAGCGCCTTGATCGGCACATTGTGCAGGGGATCGTTGGCGAAGGCCCGCGCATCGGCAATCAGGGCGGCTGGATCGTCAGAGCAGGCAATCAGCGTCGATATTCCAAAGCCGATGCTTCGGCTGTGCCGGGCGGCGCGTTGATTCATGTCTTCAATGTCGGCTGCAATGATTTTGACATTCTCATCGTAGGCGTCGATCCCGCTTTCGTAATTCACGAACCAGAGATCGCACTCGCGTGCGATGATGTCCTTGCCCTCCTCGGCATTGCTCGCCGCGAAAACGGGTGGATGCGGCCGACGCATGGGCTTCGTCAGCATCGCCCCTTCACGGGCATGATAAAACTGGCCATCGAAAGAAAAGCTGTCTTCGGTCCACATGGCCTTCATAACGCGGATGAATTCGTCCACACGCCTGTAGTGGTCGTGTCCCTTGTCGACCCAGCCGCCATTTCCATAAAGCTCGAATTCCTGATTGCGACGGCCGGGTACGATATTGATGGCAAAGCGTCCGCCGGAGAGCCGGTCGAGCGATGCGCCCATTTTCGCGACAAGTTGCGGATTGACGATACCGGGATGCGCGGCGGTCATGATCTCGATCTTCGAGGTGTGACTGGCGAGCGCCGACGACACGATCCATGCTTCGAGATCGGCGGCGACGAGTCTTTCCGCCACCAGCGTGATGCCGAAACCCATATCCTCGGCTTCGCGAACGGCCTGTAACGCGAACTGAAACGAACGGTCGACGGCAAGGCCTTCACCTGGAGTCTTCAACTCGTCGAGCGCCCGGTCGATTTCCGGCTCCGGCCTGATGCAATGGGGCAGGGGAGTCCAGAGACCGAGCCGTATCATTTCGCTTGTCCTTTTCTTACGCGCCCTTCACTGCATATTTCCGCAGGGCGTCTTCGTTGATATCGGCGCCCCAGCCCGGCGCTGTCGGCACGATGAACTGTCCGTCCTCGACAACAGGCGCCTTCGTGACCAGTTCGCTCTTCCATGGCACATCGTCGACTTCGAGCTCCATGATACGGAAGTTCGGAATGGCGGCGCAGAAATGAGCGCTCATCAGGCTGGCGAGATCGCCATAAAAATTATGCGGCGCGCAATCGACTTCAAAAGCGTCGGCGAGCGTTGCGATGCGCACCGATTCCCAAAGGCCGTTCCACGGCACGTCGACAACGGCGACATCGATAGCGCGCTTCTCGAAGAAGGGCCGGTAATTACCAAGGCCGTGAATGGCTTCCAGCGAGGCAATGGGCGTTCGCACCTGCTGGCGCACATAAGCCAGCGCATCCGGATCGTGAATGTCGATCTCGAACCACGCGAGATTGAACTCTTCCAGCGCACGCGCGATGCGCAGGAAGCCTTCGGGCCGCTGGTTGAAGTTGATGTCGAACATGATGCCGGTATGAGGGCCGACACCCTTGCGAAAGGCCGCGATGACCTCGCGCATTTCCGATATGGCGGCATCGTCGGGATGACGATCCAGCATGTTTGGACCCATGCGGAAGCCCGAACTGAAGGGCTTGGATTGCGGCCAAAGATTAAGCGGATTCGTCTTGATGGCGGTGAAGCCCCGCGCCGTCGCTTCGCGACCAAGTTCGGTCACGTCGTCAAGGGTGCGGATTGGCCTCATGCCGAGCTTTTGTTCGAAAAAATCGCGCCGCCAAACGCGAAAACTCGCACAATGCGACCAGTACACGGGCAGCTTATCGCGGAATGGTCCGCCGAACAGAGCGCAAACCGGCACGCCTGCGGCCTTCGCCTTGATGTCGAGGCAGGCGTTCTCGATCGCGGCAATGGCCTGATGATTGAGACCGCCCTGCGCCAGCCGGGTGACGCCACGCAGTTGCGAAGAAAGTTTGCCGATGCTTCGCGGATCCTGTCCGGTCACCAGCAGCGCGAATTTCGCGATGATTTCGCTCACGCCGCCAGCGCCAAACCCTTCCGCATATTCCGACCAGCCGACGAGGCCATCGTCTGTCGTGACCTTCAGAAAGGACCAGACGCGCCAGCCGCCGTCCGCATGAAATGTTTCGAGCTTTGCGATGCGCATGGCGAACTCAGAGTTGAATGACGTTGTCGAGAGGCTCGCCCTTGCGCAGGCGTGCGATATTGTCGATGGCGACCTGCGCTTGCGCGCGATAGCCCACTTCGCCCGACGCGCCGGAGACATGCGGAGACAGGATGAAATTCGGAGCCCGCCAGAGCGGATGTTCTGTCGGCAGGGGCTCAGGCTCGGTGACATCTGTGCCCGCGCCGGCAATGAGTCCATCGGCAAGACCTTGAGCCAGCGCCTCCTGATCCCACAAACCGCCGCGGCCGACATTGACGATCACTGCGTTGCGTCGGCAGGCCTGCAATTCTTCCTTGCCGATGGCATGACGCGTGTCGCCGCCGAGCGGCATGCACAGGAAAATCGCATCCGCCTGCGTCAGCGCGGCTTTGGTGTCTGCTGCCTTGATCATGTGATCGGCCAGAGGATGCGACGCGCCGGATCGTGTGACGCCGGTAATTCTCGCGCCGAATGGTTTCAGCAGCCGAGCGATCTCCTGACCGATGGAGCCAAAGCCAACGATGAGCACGTCGCGCTCTTGCGGTACGGTGAGCGCATTGGCGAAATCACGCTGCCACTCCGGCTTTCTCTGTTGCGTCAGCGCGGTCGGAATGCCGCGCAGCAGGGCGAGATAAAGCGTCACCGCATGCACCGCCACCGAATGCGAAAACGCGCCACGCGCATTGCAGACCGTCACACCTTTGCGCGCGCCGGTCTTCGCCATCCGGTCGTAACCGGAGGTCAGAAGCTGGATGGTCTTCAGTTTAGGCGCAGCGCCTGCGATCGCAGCGACCTCCGGCGACCATGTGAAGTCCTGCAGCACGAGCGCATCTGCGTCCTGCATCGCCTCGCCGAGTGCGGCCACGTCTTTCACGGCGATCACATCGCCATTCTGGCCACTGTCGAGAATGTGTTTCACCACTTCCGAACGCACGCCCTGGGAAAAAACCACGAATTTCATAATGACCTCGTCCTGCGTCTATTCCACGAAGTCTGCCGCGCGCTTTTTCACGCTTTCGGGATAGGTCATGATTTCTCTGATGATCTTGTGCATGTCTTCGCCGCGCTGCGGATCGACGTCAATCTTCATGGTTTCCGCTTCCTTCAGGAAGGCCGGATCCTTCGCCATGTCCATGAAGGCCTTGCGCATGGCGGCGACACGATCGGCGGGAACGCCCGGCGGCGCCACCATGGGGCGTCCGAAATGGGTGCCCGAGAGAACGAGGCGCATCACCTGCTTCTCTTCCTCGGTCTTTGCCAGACTTTCGATATTCGGCACGTCGCCGATATCCGACGGTGTCGGCCCGCCATAGGCGATGATGTAGATATCCTTGTTTTTCAACCAATCGTTGCGGGTTGATTTCCAGCTCGACCAGGTGTTGTTTCGGCCACCGACTTCGCCACGCTCCATCGCGAGGTTTATGTCGTTGCCGCCGCGATAGCCGATGACCATGCGAAACTTCGTACCGGCGAATTCATTCATCATCATGGGAAAGCCATAGGTGATGTTGGCGTTGCCGACGGAGCCGATGGGGATTTCCTTCTGACGCGCTTCCGCGACATCTTTCGCGCCGACGGATTTCCACAACGCCATGGTTTCGACTGTCGGCGTGATCGCGCCGATCCAGTGAAATTTGTCGGATTCGAATTGCACCTTGCGCTTGCCGATGGCGTTCATGGCCGGGAAGCCGTTCTGGATCACCGCAACATGGGTGCCGTCCTGCGGCGCCACCGAATAAAGGAAATTCGCCATGATGATGCCGCCGGCCCCGGTCATGTTCTGCGCTATGAACGTCGGATTGCCCGGTATGTGCTTGCCAATGTGTCGCGCGATCAGCCGGGCGTGAAGGTCATACTCGCCGCCGGCGCTGACGCCGATCAGCATCGTCGCCGTCTTGCCTTTATAGAAGTCTTCAACCGACTGGGCCTGGACTGGCGCAGCAGACACAAGCGCAAGTCCCAGCAGGCATGATGCTGCCTGTACGATACGGACCTTCATGTGCTCCTCCCTCTCAGGAACGGCTTCGCGCGGATGCGGCAAGATGCATGTTTGCCTTGTCCTGCCGCTCTACGCTTGAATGGAATCAGGCGCTGCGCTTGTAGGTCAGATAGTGTTCGCAATTGGCACGGCGGGCCCAGTATTGCATGGCGCGGGCGATGTCGCTGCCATCGGGGCCGGCGGCTTCGCGCACCTCCATTTCGCCTGCTGTGAGCGCCTTGAAGCGACCGCCGAGTTGCATCGCTTCCATCTGCACTTGCGCATTTTGCGGCAGGTAGATGGCGATGCGCAAAGCTTCCGACAGCGTTCGGCCCGCCGCAGCAAAGCCGTGGCCGCGCATCAGTGCGACGCGACCATCCGTGCCGAGCGCCTTGGCGAGATCGCGGCCTTGCGCCTGATTGGCGACGAGAAGATTCGTAGCGCCGAAATTGGTTTCGATATCCCAGACAGGAATATCGCAACCGCAGGAAGCGCCGGTGTGGATGACCGGAACAAGCTTCACGTCGGAAATCGTGAAGGCCAGCACGCCGCGCGCGTGACTATGGACGACGCAGTTGATGTCGGGTCGCGTCTCGTAAATGCCGCAGTGAATGAAGCGTTCGAAATACATAGGATCGGTGCGGCCATCGACGGGCTTGCCGTCGAAATCTATCGTCATGATGTCGTCGGGCTCGACGAGTTCGGGACTGCGCGAACGCGACAGCAGCAGTTTCGTCGGATCGAGCGGGTGGCGATGGGATATGTGGCCATAGGCGTCGCATACGCCCTCGTTGCCGAGAATGCGGTTGGCGGCGACGATCTGGCCGATGACGGAGTCGAGCTTCGCCTGTTCTGCTGGTGTCATAGGGACGTTTCCTCTTCGGTGTTTCTATTCTTGAAGGCTTTCACGCCGAGCGGCTTCGCAAAGCGAAGCGTCTGGAAGCACGAGGGCGATAATTCATGCGTCAGGCTTTTCCCGGCACCGGGCGCAGCCATTGCAGCTTTTCGAGTAGCGGACGGTCGCTTGCGCTCAGCAGGTGGCAACGCGATTTCGCGGTCCATGTATGCGCCGTGGAGGCCGGTACGGCCAGCGCATCGCCGCGTGCGAAATCGAAGCTCTTGCCGTCGATAACAGCGGTGCCTTCGCCATCCATGATCGCATAGATCGAAGACAGGGTGCTCGGCTCGATCGAGAAGCTCGCGCCGGCCTCGAGACGGATGACATCAAGCGCGATGGTCGCCATCGACGGCTCCAGCGTGATTTCGCGTCGGCCCGGCGCGACCTCGGGCGCGGCATCGAGTTGCGCCTGCGTTTGCGCCCAGGGGAAGCGGAAAGGCGATTCGGTAGCGACGCTATCAGCCGCCTCGATACCGTCGGGGTGGTGTTCGAAGAACATGGGCCCGAGCAGATGCACGGTCGGCACGTCCAGGACGTCCATCCAGTAGGCATCGCCTATGCCCTCGTTGGCATGGGCGTGCCAGCTCCAGTTCGGCGTCAGCAGAACATCGCCCGGCTCCATCGGGATCTTCTTGCCGTCGACGATCGTGTAGGCATGCGGCTTTGTGTCGAGCACGAGGCGCAGCGCGTTCGCCGAATGACGATGCGACTTCGCCGTCTCGCCGGCCTTCACCATCTGGTAGGCGGAGATCAGCGTCTTCACGGTCGCGTAATCGTTGCCCGGGATCGGATTGAACATGATGAGGTTGCGGCGCTCGGCCAATTCCGTATTGACGAAACGACCGGCAGCGTCGAGCGCGGCCTTGGCCTGCGTATAGCGCCAATGGGCCGGCACGAAATCCTTGTTCGGCAGCGGCCAGAGGGAGGGCGTCTTCTTCGCCCAGCCGTTATTCACGCCGATCTTGTCGAGGAGCCCGTAAAGCTCTTCCATGTTTGCCGCCCGCCTGAAATCTTCGGGCGTCGTCTGGCCCCTGTCGTCCGGCATCGCTGCCTCCCTGTTCGCCGCCCTTATGGGCTGTCCCGGCGACATTGCCATTGCGCCCTTGCCCGTGACAAGTTGCGAATGCGCGCAGCTAGACGGCAGAGAACGGTTTGGAACCGATGACCTATCTGGAAGGGGATAATTTTTGCTCGCAGCCGCCCGGCGAGCGATTCCGCGCCCTGCTGGAGCGCAAGGCAATCCTGCAAATGCCGGGCGCTCATAACGGCCTCGCAGCCGCGCAGGCCAGGGACGCCGGATTCGAGGCGCTCTATCTGTCCGGCGCGGCGATGAGCGCCTCCATGGGATTGCCCGATCTTGGGGTCATCACGGTCGACGAAGTCTGCTTCTTCATCCGGCAGATCGCACGGACCTCGGGCCTGCCCGTTCTGGTCGACGGCGACACCGGCTATGGCGAAGCGCTGAATGTCATGCACATGGTGCGCGCCTTCGAGGATGCGGGGGCAGCCGCGGTTCACATCGAAGACCAGTTGCTGCCCAAGAAGTGCGGCCATCTCAATGATAAGAAGCTCGCCTCGGCCGACGATATGGCCGCAAAGATCGCCGCCGCGCGCCGCGCCCGGCGTCACCTCTACATCATAGCGCGCACGGATGCGGCCGCCAGCGAAGGCATGGATGGCGCTGTCGCCAGGGCGAAAAAATATCTCGCCGCAGGGGCTGACGCGATTTTTCCCGAAGCGCTCGTCAACGAGGCCATGTTCCGCGAGTTCGCAAGGGCCATCGACGCCCCACTGCTCGCCAACATGACGGAATTCGGCCGGACGCCTTTCTTCACGGCTCCGCAATTCGAGGATATGGGCTATGCGATGGTGATCTGGCCGGTCAGTGCGCTGCGCGTCACGGGCAAGGCGCAGCGTGACCTTTATGCCGCCATCCGCCGCGATGGCGGTACGCAGAACAAGGTTGCGGATATGATGACGCGCGCCGAACTCTACGAAACGATCGGCTATCACGACTACGAGGCGCTCGACGCCTCCATTGTCAAAAGCATCGCGCCGGTGATAACCGGCGGCTGACAACAACGAACGGGGGAAACATGGCCAATCCGAAAGTCACATTCGCGTCCGGTCTCTATGACAGGATGCTGCCGCTCTATACCGGCGACGTGAAGCCCGAGGGTGTCGATCTCGAATTCATCCGAATCGAATCGCCGCGCGAAATTTTCGACCGCATGGCCGGCAAGCTGGAGTTCGATGTTGCCGAATTCTCCTGCTCGGAGTTTATCTCGCGCATGGCGGCGGGCGACCGTACATTTGTGGCCATTCCCGTTTTCGCCTCGCGCGTTTTCCGTCACGGCATGATCACGGTGAACCGCAAGCTCATCGCCAAGCCGAAGGATTTCGAAGGCAAGCGCATCGGCGTGCCACTTTACACGATGACGGCGGCAATCTTCATCAAGGGCCATCTGCAACACGATTACGGGGTCGATCTCTCTGATGTCACATGGGTGCAAGGCGCAATCAATGGCGAGAGCACGCATGGCAATCCGACGATCATGCCGCTGGTGAAGCCGGTCAAGATCGAGAAAAAGCCGGAGGGACGCACGCTCAGCGACATGATCTCGGACGGCGAGATCGCCGGCATTATCGGCACCACACTACCGCTCTCGATGAAGACGAATCCGGACGTCGTCAGGCTCTTCCCGAATTATCGCGAGATCGAAAAGGAGCTCTGGCGCACCAAGCGCATCTTCCCGATCATGCATCTCATTGCCATCAAGCGCGACGTCTACGAGAAGAATCCCTTCATCGCGCAGTCTCTCTACGACGCTTTCGCGAAGGCCAAGAAACAGGCTCTGGACAAGATGTATTATATCGGCGCCTTGCGCTACATGCTGCCGTGGCTGCCAGCCGATCTCGACGAAATCGACGAGGTCTTCGGCGGCGATCCCTGGCCTTATGGGCTTGAACCGAACCGGCCGACGCTGGAAGCGCTCAACCAGTTTCTTGAAGATCAATATCTGATCCCGAAGAAGATCGATCTTGATGATATGTTTGTTCTGAAGGGATGAAAGCAGGCGCTGTCATTTATCCGTCATCGACTCTCCATACAGGCCGAACATGAATTCCTTCACACATCTCCGCGACACCGTCCGCACCATTCCGGATTATCCCAAGCCCGGGATCATGTTCCGGGATATCACGACGCTGCTCGGCAATCCCCGCGCCTTCCGCCGCGCGGTGGACGAACTCGTGCAACCCTGGGCGGGCATGCGCATCGACAAAGTGGCGGGGATGGAGGCGCGCGGCTTCATTCTCGGCGGCGCCGTGGCGCATCAACTGTCGTCGGGCTTTATCCCCATCCGCAAGAAGGGCAAGCTGCCACATACGACAGTGTCCATCGCCTATTCGCTGGAGTATGGCGTCGACGAGATGGAAGTGCACAGCGACGCCGTGACGAAGGGGCAGCGGGTTATTCTCGTTGACGATCTCATCGCGACCGGCGGTACGGCGACCGGCGCAGTCAGACTGTTGCAGCAGATCGGCGCGGAAGTTGTGGCCGCCTGCTTCGTCATAGACCTGCCGGAACTCGGCGGCGCGAAGAAGATCGAGGCTCTGGGCGTTCCCGTTCGCACGCTCATGACATTCGAGGGGCATTGAACCTTGAAGATAGGCGGCGCGCATTACCGCACCATCTGGCCGGAGGGCGATGGCGTGCGTGTGATCAATCAGACGCGGTTGCCTTTCGCCTTCGAGACAGTCCTGCTGAAGTCTTCTGCCGATGCTGCAATCGCTATCCGCACGATGATCGTGCGTGGCGCACCGCTCATCGGCGCGACCGCAGCATGGGGCGTTGCGCTTGCGATGCGCGCTGACGCAAGCGACGGCTGTCTTACCGCCGCCATTGATGAACTGGGCGCGACGCGGCCTACGGCGGTCAATCTGCGCTGGGCGCTGGACCGCATGGAACGGGTGTTGCGTCCACTGCCGGCTTCGGCGCGCAACGAGGTGGCGGCGCAGGAATCCGCGCGCATCTGCGATCAAGATGTCGAATGCTGCCGCGCGATTGGCGCCCACGGCCTCGAATTGCTTGGAGACATCGCCGCACGCAAGGGTCGCGTGAACGTGCTCACTCACTGCAATGCCGGGTGGCTTGCAACCGTCGATTTCGGCACCGCGATTTCCCCCATCTATCAGGCGCATGATGCGGGACTCGACGTGCATGTGTGGGTCGACGAGACGCGGCCGCGCAATCAGGGCGCCTCGCTCACGGCATACGAACTCGGCGCGCATGGCGTGCCGCATACCGTGATCGCCGACAATGCCGGCGGGCATCTCATGCAGCATGGCCAGGTCGATATCGTCATCACAGGCGCAGATCGCGTGACGGCGACCGGCGATGCCGCGAACAAGATCGGCACCTATCTCAAGGCCCTTGCGGCAAGCGACAACAACGTTCCCTTTTATGTAGCGCTGCCATCATCGACGATTGACTGGAAGCTGTCGGAGGGCGTGCGCGACATACCCATCGAGGAGCGCGATGCGCGCGAGGTCACGCATATGACCGGACAATTGGAGGACGGCGCGATTGCCGAAGTGCGGATCGTCGCGCCCGGCAGCACTGCAGCCAATCCCGCCTTCGATGTGACGCCGGCGCGGCTCATCACAGGCCTGATCACCGAGCGCGGCATCTGCGAGGCATCGCGGGATGGTTTGCGCAAACTGTTTCCCGAGCAGTCGGCATGAGGAACTTTCGGTCATATGCGATGCGCTTCCTTCCCCTTCAGGGGAAGGTGTCGCTCCGCAGGAGCGACGGACGGGGTATGCCGCGCTGCTGTGATCGTGTTTCACCCCACCCGTCTCGCTTCGCGAGCCACCCTCCCCTGAAGGGGAGGGGCAGATGAGCCCCGCACGCGACATCATCCGCATCGCCTGCGCGATGGATGTGCGCGGATTTGCGCCATCGAAATCCGGCAATGTCTCTGCGCGCACGAATGAGGGCTTTCTCGTCACGCCCACGGGAATGGCGTATGCCCTCCTCAAGCCCGCAGATCTCGTGCATCTCGATCTCGATGGCAATGTGATCAAGGGCAAACACCGGCCATCTTCGGAATGGCGCTTTCATGCGTCCATTTATCGAGCACGGCCGGAAGCGAATGCCATCGTCCATAATCATTCGCCGCGCGCCACGGCGCTCTCATGTGCGCGCAAGGGGATTCCCGCCTTTCATTACATGATTGCGATGGCAGGCGGCGACGACATCCGCTGCGCCGCATACGCCACTTTCGGCACGCAGGAACTCGCGGACCAGGCAGTCTTAGCTCTGAAAGATCGCAAGGCCTGCCTTCTCGCCAATCACGGTGTCATTGCCATGGGCGCTACGCTGGATGCGGCCTGGGCTCTCGCGCAGGAAGTCGAGAATTTGGCCGGCGAATATCTCGATCTGCTTGCTTCCGGGCTCAAGCCCGTATTGCTCGGCAAGGCCGAGATGGCGCGGGTTTCAGCGAAATTCGCGGATTACGGGCGAAAATGATTAGCGATTGAAATCGAAAACCGCGCGCGCATTGCCATTGAAGATCATGCGCCGCTTCTCTTCGCCGAATACAGGCGGGATCGCATAGTAGGGATCGTCGAAGTCCCAATGCGGATAATCGCTCGCAAACAGGATACGGTCCCAGCCGATCCAGTCCATCGTGTCCATCACGTCGCGCGGCCGCTCGGATTCCTCCATCGGCTGCGTCGTCACCCAGATGTTGTTGCGCAGATATTCCGATGGCGCCTTCTTCAGATGCGGCACTTCGAATTTCAGCTTCTTCCAGTTGCGGTCGAGCCGCCAGCCGAGCGCCGGCATCCAGGCAAAGCCGGATTCGATGACGACGATCTTCAATTTCGGCAGATGTTCGAACAGCCCTTCCATGATCATCGAGGTGACCATCGCCGAACATGAGGACGCGTGTTCGGTCATTTCCTCGACATAGTAGGAGCACCAGCCGCTGCTGGTTGAAGCCCAGCCGCTGTAGCCGAAAACATGGATGCCGACGGGCAGGCCCGCATCCACGGCGGCTTCGTAGATCGGCCAGTATTTCTTGCGTCCGAGCGCCTCGTTGGTGCGGCTCATCAGCAGCACCTGGCAGAAGTGCTTGTCGCCGGCGCGGCGGCGTATTTCCGCAACCGCCGCGGCAGGGTCTTCGTAAGGCACGACGATGGAGGCCTTGAGACGTGGCTCGGGCCGCGCCCATGTTTCAAGCTGCCATTCGTTCGAAGCGGTGGCGAGCGAAGCCGAAAGCTCCATGTTCATCTCGCCCTGGCCGCTCGGCGAAAGCGGGTTCATCACTCCGAATTCGACATCGTAGGCATCGAGCAATTGCTGGCGCATGAAGTCGAGGCTTGAGCCGGCCATCGTGCCGTCGGGCGGATAGGCATCGCGGCGCATGCCGCTGTCGGGCTGGGATTTCGGGTAGGGATGACCCTTTGAAAAGCCGTGGCGGTTGCGCGTGCCGAAAGTCTGCCACAAATCCCAGGCGCGCGTGGACATGAACGGCTTCATGTCCAGCGGCGAATTGATGCGCGGATGAATATCGCAATCGACGAGGCGCAGCCGGTTCGATGCCTGCGTCGAGGCTTGCGGCGAATCCTGGAGACGCACGTGCTCGTTCATATTTTCAGGCCCTTGAGGTGTTTCCGGACGTCATTCTAGCACGTTTCGCAGGGGAATGAACGCCACCCCGCGCGCGGCCTTGGCGGGCCGTCATGCGCCGCCTATTGTCCGCGGGGATTCGCTGGGAGTGCACATGGCCAGAGCAATCGTCGGCATCATCGGAGGATCGGGGGTTTACGACCTTCCGGGTCTCGAAGACCTGCGCGAAGAACGGATCGAGACGCCCTTTGGCGCGCCGTCCGACGCGTTACGCTTTGGCCGCGTCGGCGATACGCAGGCCGTGTTCCTGCCGCGGCACGGGCGCGGCCACGTGCTGTCGCCCTCCGGCATCAATTATCTGGCGAACATCTGGGCGCTGAAGAGCGTGGGGGTGACGGACATCATCTCCGTTTCGGCCTGCGGTTCGTTCCGGGAAGAATTGCCGCCCGGCACATTCGTCCTGGTCGATCAGTTCGTCGATCGCACGCATCTGCGCGAATCGAGTTTCTTCGGTAACGGCTGCGTCGCCCACGTTTCCATGGCGCATCCTGTCGCGCCGCTCTTGCAGGACAGGATCGAGACGGCGGCGCGCGCCGAGGGCGTCGATGTCAGGCGCGGGGGCGCCTACATTTGCATGGAAGGGCCGCAATTCTCCTCGCTGGCGGAATCGCTCACCTACAGACAGCTTGGCTACGCCGTCATCGGCATGACGGCGATGCCGGAAGCCAAGCTCGCGCGCGAGGCCGAGATTTCCTATGCAACCATTGCCATGGTGACGGATTTCGATTGCTGGCATCCGGACCATGACAATGTCGATGTCGCCTCGGTCATCAAGATCGTCTTCGAGAACGCTCATAAGGCGGCTGGCGTCATCGCGCGTCTCCTGCGCGATTTTCCGGCCGAGCACGAAGCCTGTCCCGTCGGCTCCGACAGGGCGCTCGACGCCGCGATGATCACCGCGCCATCGGCGCGCGATCCGGCGCTGCTGGCAAAACTTGAGCCCATTTTGCGGCGGCTGTCGGCCTGATGCCATCCAAACACGATGTGTTGCGCGATGTCTTCGGCTTCGACGGCTTCCGGCCGGGCCAGGAAGGCATTGTCGATTGCCTGCTTGCCAGACGGCATGTGCTGGCCGTGATGCCGACCGGCTCGGGCAAGTCGCTCTGCTATCAGGTTCCGGCCATCGTGAAAGGCGGCCTGACTGTCGTCGTCTCGCCTCTCGTCGCGCTGATGCAGGATCAGGTTGCCGCCCTGAAGCTGGCGGGCGTCGCCGCCGCAACGATCAATTCGGCGGCGATGCGGGACGCGAATGTTGCGATCTGGCGCGATGTCGCACAGGGCAAAATCAATATCCTTTATCTCGCGCCCGAGCGGCTGATGACGGAGCGGATGATTACCGCCCTGCAACGGCTCGATGTGCGGCTCATCGCCGTCGACGAGGCGCATTGCATCTCGCAATGGGGCGCATCGTTCCGGCCGGAATACGAGGGGCTGCACGGCTTGCGCGATGCTTTTCCGGGCGTGCCCATCGGCGCTTTCACGGCCACAGCCGACGAGCCTGCGCGCCGGGACATCGTGAAAAAACTCTTTGGCGGCGAAGCCGAAGTCTATGTCTCGGGCTTCGACCGGCCCAACATCGCCCTGACTGTCGAGCCCAAAGTCAACGGCCGCAAGCAACTTGAAGTCTTCCTGCAGAAACATCGCGGCGAAAGCGGCATTATCTATGCGCTCTCGCGCAAGAGCACCGAGGAGATCGCGGAATTTCTTAGCGGCAAGGGCTATCGCGCCGTGCCCTATCATGCAGGCCTTGGCGCGGCGCAGCGCAGCGAGACGCAGGATTTGTTCATGACCGAGAAGGGCGTCATCGTCTGCGCGACGATCGCCTTCGGCATGGGTATCGACAAGCCTGACGTGCGCTTTGTGTTTCACGCCGACCTGCCGTCGTCACCCGATGCCTATTACCAGGAAATCGGCCGCGCGGGCCGCGACGGAAAGCCGGCGGTTGCGCATATGGTCTTCGGCCTCGGCGACATTCGCACGCGCCGCACCTTCATCGACGGGAGCGATGCGGACGACGAGCACAAGCGGCGCGAGCATCAACGGCTCAATGCGCTCGTTGCCTATTGCGAGGCTTCATCATGCCGGCGCATTTCGCTGCTCGCCTATTTCGGCGAAGAGTCGCAGGCCTGCGGCAATTGCGATGTCTGCCGCAATCCTTCGGCCACGATCGATGGCGCGCGGGAGGCGCGCATCGTCTGCGAAGCCGTGCGCCAGACCGGCGAGCGTTTCGGCGCCGTGCATGTCGTCGATGTGATCGCCGGCAAGACAACGGAACGTGTGACATCGCTCGGTCACGACCGTCTCCCGGCGTTTAGGAGCGGGAAGAGCCTGCAGCGCTCCGAATGGCAATCCTTGCTGCGGCAGATGGTGGGCGCAGGACTGCTCGTTCATGACAGCGGCGGCTTTGGCGGCATCTCGCTCGGCGGCAAGGGCCGCGCGCTTCTGAATGGCGAGGGTACGTTCAACTATCGCCGCGATACGTTGCGCGCGAAAGCCAAACGCGAGCGCGCAGGGTCGTCAGCGCCAGAGGCGTCGGGAGATCCGGAGCAGGAAGAACTGTTGCTGCGCCTCAAGACCTTGCGCCGGAAACTGGCAGGCGAACGGCGCGTGCCGGCCTATGTCGTTTTTTCCGATCGCACGCTGATCGACATGGCGGCGCGCGCTCCTTTGACGCGACGCGCCTTCGCCGAAGTGCACGGCATCGGCGCATCGAAGCTCGAGGAATTTTCCGCGATCTTCCTGCGCGAGATCATCGGCTTTATGAAAGAGCGCAGCAGCGTTTCATGATCAGGCGCTGCGGCGCGGCCAGAAACTCGCGCTCGTATATTCGAAAACCTTTTCCTCGCGCTGGTTCCAGCCATCGACGCGCGTGAAGAGGAGCCCCCATCCTTCGCGCGATGTCTTGCGCTTGTCGGCAGGCGTCATCGTGTAGCGCAAGGTGTCGCCGGCATAGACGGGCTTGATCCATTTGAGATCGCGGAAGCCGGGCGAGGGCCCCTTGGCGGGCTCAGGCAGGCCGCGCCTGCGCGCTTCGTCGTAATAGGGTTTGCGCGACAGCACGAGCCGGCGCATGGCGGCCGCGGCCGTATGCCAACCCGAGGCGGTGAGCGCGCCGAACGGGCCTGCCTTCGCCTCGGCTTCATCGATATGAAATCTCTGCGGATCGAATTTCGTCGCGAAACGAATTACGCGCTCACGATCGAAACGATAGGTGCCCATGTCGAAAGTGTCGCCGATCGCCGCATCGTCCCAATAGCCCGACAGCAGGGAATTGTTGTCGGACAATTGCGAGGGGTCGGCGATGCCGCGCGGCGCGGGCTCACGCTCATCGCCTGGCGGCGGCACGGACGGCGCGAGCGGTTTCGAGCGATCCATGTCCTTCGTGGCGACGAGCGTGATGGCGCGATTGAGCATCTTGCGCTCGCCATGCTGGTTCGAAAGCGTGAATTCGAATTCGACGAGCCCCAGACCGGGACGCGACTGCGAGGTGCGGACGGATTTCGCGACAGCCTGCACGGAGAGAATGTCGCCGGCGAAGACGGGCTTCATCCAGTTGAGTTCGGCAACGCCAGGCGAGCCCAGAAACATGTCGCTGCGCAGAAGATGCTCCGCATGCAGGCGCATGGCGATGCCGGCCGTGTGCCAGCCGGAGGCCGCGAGGCCGCCGAGCATCGATTTGCGTCCGGCTTCCTCGTCGAGATGAAACGGTTGCGGATCGAATTCTTTCGCAAATTCGATAATCTCGTCGCGCGTCACTTCATAGGCGCCATAGTCGTAAACGGCGCCCTCGGCGATGTCTTCGAATGTGCGGGGCAGGGGGGCAGAGGACATTTTTGCTCCGTCATTCCGGGCTCGAGCCGTTGGCCTGAATGCCGTGCCTCGGTGTCCCGGAAGGTTGTTTGAATCGTGCCGGCGACACTCTCCGATTTGACGGCAATGCACAATCGGCAGGTCGAATTCCGGACGCCCAAACCGGTTGCGATGGACAGCCGCAAACGCTCCCGCGCTTCGATGGAAGCCGTGAGCATGAAGGGGCACGGGACGCTGGCGCGGCCTTGTGAGAATGGGGATGAAACTGGCGCACCAGCGTCCCGCGATCCGGCTTTTTGCGGGGTCCGCCAAACCCTGGGAGTACAACGCCGGTGGCGGTGCAACGGGAATAGGCATGAGCCTTGCGGCGCATGCGTGCTGGCGATCCGGCCCGAACGCCGTGTCCGGTGAACACGACCCCCAGGCGCCGGTCTCACCCGCCAATCATGACCGCTCGCGACCGGCCCCTCGTGGATGAGATGGGAGGTATATAGGAATATTTTCAGGATTTGTCAAGGGTGGCCAACCATAGCGACGGGTGAGATTGCGCCTGTTCGCAGCCGAGATGAGGGCGAATTCTACACGTGATTTATGCAAAGGAATAACGCTTGCAAAACAAGGGGCGCGTTCTGTTGCGTAATTCTTGATTTATGCGGGGGCTGGCTAGGGTAAATTAACCCCCGCCTTTTTCAGTTCAAGGTGCCAAGCATCGATGGCAGCTTCGCATGTTTGGAAAAAGTCGCCGTGCACATGTCCTGCTTCATCGACGATCTCAGCCGTGAGTATTAAACTTACACTTCCACCACCTGTCGTGCCGCTGGTCATCTTGCCGGTCCGAGGGTCCATGGAGAAAAATGCTGCACCCCCAGCTTGCGTTCCAGCTGAAATTTGAAGGGAGGTTGCAAGGCTTCTGAGCCTTGGCGTAATTCCCGATCTAGGGGGATGACTAAGTTCAGCGTGCTTGTCCACGTTCCAGAGATCATGGATCAAAGCTACAGATTTATTGCTGTTGATACATTCATCTCCAGCAAAATGCTTGCCGTTCTTTTTGCACCAAGCACGAAGATGATCCTTGATTGAAGCGATGTTTGCAGTCAGCAACTGAGCTGCGTTCGCCAAGGCAATAGGGTCTGAGTCTTTGTTGAAATCGACACGGCAATAAATATGAGTGCCATCTATTTCATATGATGGTGACGGCACCTTTGATAGGTCGGCGCTGCGCAATGCGTCTAGCGCCGCGTGCATCTGTTTGATTTTGCGTTCCATCACATCATTCATACGCAAATCATAACGTCGCTTTCATGTGACGCCATCCTCCTCGTGCCTCTTGTCCATAAATCTTGATTTATGCAACAGACGCCGGGCGACAACGAGCCCCTTGCCATTTTCCATGACAGGCCCGCAAACCAATTCGCTATCGCACATTTCCCGGCGCGGAACCGCTTTCGCAACTTGCCTCCGCCGGCCCTTCCATCGGGGAAGCGCGCATCATGCCGTTCCGCTTCACGGCTCCTGAGAGCCGACATATGCCGCCAGAGCGATGATGTCTTCCTGCGAAAGCTTTTCGACGACTTGTTTCATCAGCGCGTTGGCGCCCGCCGAGCGGCCGCCCGTTTTGAATTCATAGAGCTGGCGCACGATGTAAGTCGGCGAGCGCCCGGCGATCGGGGGGATCGGCCCGACACCCTGCAAGGCCGGTCCGTGACAGATGCCACAAGCGACCGTAGTCCCGGCGCCGCCAGTCTTGGCCAGGGCCTCGCCCCTGGCCACGCTTCCGACCGGCACATAGGCCGTGAAAGTCGCGGCGGAGTCGCGAAGCTCAAACTGTTCTTCGTTATCCGGAATTTCGACGATGCGTCGACCGAGAGGCTCAGTGCCGCCACCTGGGCTTTTGGTGAAAAACAGCCGCGCTTCGCCGGTCTTCGGAATCGTATCGGCCTCGACAACCTTGACGTTCCGCTTGGGCTTCAAAGCCGCAAAATATTCCGCAGCGGCGAGAACCTCGGCGTCGGTCATTGCTTTGACCGAGACCATCATCAACGACGTGGACGGCCTGTTGGGACCAGACATTTTTCTCGCGCCGCTTTTGAAATCGGCGATTTGCTGAACGAAATAGCTGACGGGCAACCCGGCGAGATTTGCATTCTCGGGACCGCCGGTGCCTTCGGCGCGATGGCAGGAGCCACAAGCGCGAACATCGGGCTTGCGGCCGTTGGCGACAATATCCGGCATCGGCCCATGATCGGCGGGATGCCAGTCCGGCGCGACGAAGAGATCGCGCGCCTGTTTCCAGCTGTAACTTGCGCTGCTGCCGGGAAGCGAATGGGGCTTGTCGTCCGGCGGCGGCACCTTGACGTTCGGATCCCAGATAAAGGCCCAGTTGGGAAGCGCATCGGCGGCAGGCGCGGCAGGAGAGCCGCCGCTTTGGGCATGCAATCCCTGAATCGCCAAACTGCAGAAGGCAACGCCAGCCAGCGAAGCGAACATTCGTTTGCTGATCGAGTTCATGATGTTCCCTCGCTCTATTGATGTGACGCAGATTCACGGGGACGCGCGACGGCGCTCGCGTTGCGTGGCACTGGTTTGGAATTTGTCGGGCGCCTGCCCGGGGGCATTCATATAGCCGGGTCGCACAAGCTAAGCCGTTAGGAACTCAAAAGAAAGGGCTCGGTTCGATAAATATCGATCCCGCAAAGATCCACAAAGCCGGCGTCAAACAAATTCGCAGGATGGTATCGCGCATGAATGATGTGAGAGCCGGAAACGCTGCGGTTTTACTCACGTTGCGATCCCGCATAAGCGCTACGCTCTTTGCGGGACAAAGGCCGGGAGCCGGTCTCCGATAAAATGCTTCGCATTTTTCCGGGATGACGATTCTGATTACTGCAATTCCGTGATCTTCTCCGGGAACTGATGAATACGCTCGCAGCCGCTTTCGGTCAGAATGAAATTGTCGCAGGCCCAGCTATAAGTTGTCGAGGTGACATAAGTCGGATGCACGGCGAGGCACATGTTGGCCTTCAGCGGCATGTTCTCGTCGAAGCGTACGAGCGGACGCTCGACCATGTCGTAGCCCTGCGAATGGCAATAGAGGCGGGTTTCCTCGGGCTTGCCGTTCTTGCGCATGAACTCATTGTGCGATTCCCAGATGTCCTTGCAGGAGGCGCCGGGCTTCAGCATCTTCAGCGTGTGGGCGCGCGCTTCCATGACGAAGGCGAATTCGTCATGCAT
>CAINED010000042.1 GCA_903847605.1 uncultured Hyphomicrobiales bacterium
AGCCACCCGCGCCGGAGGTCTTCGTGCCCGCAATGGCCGCGCGGGCAGCTGCGCAACCCAATCCAGCTTCGCCGCCCGCGCTGGCTTCCAGGCCGTCAATAAACTAACATTCTAACTGGACCACTCAGTGGGGGCCGATCAGTCTCCACCTCTTCCCATTTCAGTTGGGAATGCACGGCCTGTCGCGCTGGCTTGATGCAAACGCACAATCATTGCGGGGCATCATGATCAACATCTGCATCCTCGGACGCAAGATCTGACCTGCCGCCCCCGAAGCTGCCCGGAAAATCCAGCATGCAGCACTGTCACGCACTCATGCGGGAGAATGCGGATTCAGGGCTAACAATGGCTGAAATTTTGAAGCGAATGCCTCCGCTCGGGCACGCCGAGCAAAGCAGGGCGGGCAAGTTGCCAAGCTTGCCCCGATAGCACTTACCTCGGCCGCGACTGAAGAGCGCAAATTCTTTAAGCGAAGCCCGGCATATTGCCTGCCCGAAGGATTTACGCGAATGTGCCGCGCGCTCTGCCGGGGCGACGGCGGACCAGCCGATACGGCAGACAAGACCATTCCGGGAGGAAAAATGAGCAGTTCCGTTTCGACACCCACCAATTTGCGCAACGATCTCGGCCGAGAGCAGCCGGAAGGACCACTGGCGCCCAAGGCCGGTTTCGGCAGCGACGTGGTCGCCGAAACGCTCCGCGCGCTTGACCTGCCGTATATCGCGCTCAACCCCGGCGCCAGCTACCGCGGCCTGCACGATTCCATCGTGAATTTCCTCGGCAACACCCAGCCGGAAATGCTGCTCTGCCTGCACGAGGAACATGCGATCCACATCGCGCAGGGCTATGCCAAGGTTACCGGCAAGCCCATGGCCTGCGCCGTCCATTCCAATGTCGGCCTGATGCACGCGACCATGGCCATCTTCAACGCCTGGTGCGACCGCATGCCGATGGTGATCATGGGCGCGACCGGCCCCATCGACGCCGCCATCCGCCGTCCGTGGATCGACTGGATCCATACCTCCCGCGATCAGGCGGCAATGATCCGCAACTACATCAAGTTCGACGACACTCCGGGCTCGCCACAGGCGGCGCGGGAGGCGCTCGTCCGCGCCAAGTGGATCGCCGAAACGACGCCGAAGGGTCCCGTCTATATCAATCTCGATTCGCACCTCCAGGAAGCGCCGCTCGCGGGCGAACTGCCGCCGATGGACGTGAATCGCTTCGCGCCGCCGATGCAGCTCGGCCCGAGCGCCCTGCAGGTCGAACAGATCGCAGGCCTCGCCCGCAAGGCGAAGAAGGTCGTGATCGTCTATGGGCGTTTTTCGCGCTCCGAAAAGGGCTGGGCCGAGCGCATTCAGCTTGCCGAAAAGCTGCGGGCGAGCGTGCTTACGGACCTCAAGGTTGGCTGTACATTCCCGAGCGATCATCCGCTGCACGTCGGATGCCCCGGCATGGGCCCGCATCCGGATGCGGCCGCGGCGATCAAGAGCGCCGATCTGGTTCTCGCTTTCGACGTCGTCGATCTCGGCGGCCTCTTTCGCGCCAATCTCGGCGATGCCGCTCCGTCGGCGAAGATCGTCCACATCTCCATGGATCACCGCATTCACAACGGCTGGTCGATGGATCACCAGATCCTGCCGCCTGTCGATCACTTTGTCTCGGCCGACACCGATCTCTCGGTTACGGCTCTGCTCGGCGCGCTGTCGGATCTCAAGGCTCCCGAATTCTCGCCGCGCGAACCCAAGACCATCGAACTGCGTGCCGCGAACGAACGTCCGCTGGTGCGCGACCTCGCCGTTGCCCTCAAGAAGGCGCTCGGCAACCGCAAGACATGCCTCATGTCGACGTCCATCGCCTGGCACGAGGACTGGTGGCCGATGCGCCATCCGCTCGACTACACGGGCGGCGCGGGCGGCGGCGGTCTCGCGGCCGGGCCCGGCATCACGGTGGGCGGCGCGCTGGCTTGCAAGGGGACCGACCGCATGGCGGTTGGCGTCATCGGCGACGGCGACTTCCTGATGGGCAATACCTCCGTCTGGACCGCGGTGCGCTACAAGCTGCCGATGCTGATGGTGATCTCGAACAATTCGTCCTTCTACAATGACGAGTTGCATCAGGAGCGCGTCGCCAAGGCGCGCAATCGCCCGGTCGAGAACAAGTGGATCGGCCAGAAGATGATCGAGCCCGACGTCGATATTGCCAAGATCGCCGAAGGGCAGGGCGCTGTCGGCATCGGCCCGATCCACACGATCGGCGAACTCGCCGGCGCCTATGCCAAGGCCATCGCGGTGGTCGAAGCGGGCGGCGTCGCCGTGGTCGATGTGCGCGTCATTCCCGGCTATGCGTAAGCCACGAACCGATTTCAGGACGACCGGACTTTTGGTCCGGTCGTCCTGTATTGAATTGTCGGTTCAGTTAATCTGCACGGCGGACGTTGATCCGCCCGCGTGTTCGGCCCACTTCACTCGACCTCTATGAAGACAGGCACGAACCTGCTGGTGTCGGCGTGACTGCGCCATGAATTCACGAAGATCATGGCGACGAGCGGTTGCTTCCCGCCTTCCTTGCGCGGGCCGGCAAAGATATCGCTGATGCGCGCGGCCTGCGGGCATTCGTCGTTGGTCGCGAAAGTAGCTGTCAGCTTGTTCGCTGATTCGAGTTTCGGTGCGCGCCCGCGCGGTTGAGGCGCCAGACTTTCGAGTGTCAGAACGATGGGTTTGTTCACGCTTCTCGGCGTTTCGCTAAAGCATTTGGCGCTCTCGGCCTGCATCTGAACGCGCAGGCGATATGTCGTCTGCTGATCTGGAATGCCGCCGAGCAATTCGCGATGAACCTGAAAGCTCAGCGTGTTCGCTGCCGGGGAGATCTGTGTGTAGGGCGTGCCGGCAATGCGGCGCACACGTGCGGAGATGGAAAGCGCTTCCAGCTTCGGCGCTGCGAGTTTACGGATTTCCGCGCGCAGCTTTTCGAAATTCGCTCCATCTTCAAAATCGGATTCTTTCAGCCCGAGACGTTGCCACTTGTTCTGGCCGGGTTTTGAGGCATCCTCTTCGTCGCTGTCCGACAGGCCGAAAGGAAAGCCCATAACTGGCTTGTTCGTCGTACGGTCGATGACATGAACGAGCATGGCAGGCCCGCCATTGCCGTCGCCAACAAGCAATTCCTCGTAAGCGAAGTAACGTCCGTCCAGCGAAAAGCCGATCGGCTCGATTTCGAGCGGCGGCGCGGTTTCACGAGACTGCGCGACAGTTGCCGCAGCCAAAAGGGCGACGGCGGTTATGAATGAGCGAGAGGCGTACTTCGACATCATGACGTTTTCCGAATGGCGGAGCGCGTCACTAGAGCATGCATCTCCCCATGCCTGTGCGAGAGCGCACCTGGCGCAGCGGGCGCTCAAGTGCGTAGCGGTGGAGAGCGAAAAGTCGCGTTAGAAATGAATTTTCGGCCGCTCTAGGCGAACAGCGCTTCGAAAACGATATCTCCGATCTTCGCGTAGCCTTCGTCGCTGGGATGAAGGTGATCGCCGCAATCATAGGCGGGCAGGAGTTTCGAGGGCGCAGCGGGGTCACGCATGAGCTTGTCGAGATCGACGAGCGCGTCGAAATCCTTTTGCTTGCGCAACCAGGCGTTCACTTCCTGCCTGATCCGGTCGCGCTCGGGCGTCCAGCCGAATTCGTAGAAAGTCTCCTTCTCATAGGGTAGCAGCGTGCATGCGATGGCTTTCAGTCCGGCCGCTTTCGCGCGCGCGGCAATCTGGGAAAATGCGAAGATCATCTGCGGCGCCGCGACATACTCATCCGCATTACCGCGCCGGTTGCGCAGATCGTTGACGCCGGCCAATACGACGAGATGCGTCGCGCCGGGCTGCGCCAGCACATCGCGATCGAACCGCCTTAGCATGCTGTCGCCGGTGAGATCGTGCAGCAGACGATTGCCGCCGATGCCCTGGTTCATCACGCCAAAGGCATTCGCGCCATGCGCGGCAACGAGTTGTCGCGCCAGTTGGTCGGGCCAGCGCATGTTGGCGTCGACCGTGGATATATTGCCATCCGTGAGTGAATCGCCGAGGCAGACAATGCCCTTCGTTTCGGTCGAGGACAGGACTTCGATGCCTGTCGAAAAATACCAGCTTTCCGTCGTGCTTTCGACGGGCATATCGGGCCATTGCGAGAAATCGCCGGGCTGCGAAACATAGTTTGTTTGTCGCGCGGTCTTGTGGCCGGTGACTTCGTCGACCGAGCCCGGCACGTAGAAACTGATCGCGATGTCGGCAAGCGCGGGCAGATTGAAATTTACACTGTCGCTCAGAGCCAGCGCGCCCGCGGGAATGCGAATGTCCCGCAGGCCGCCGAACGTAACGGCGCGCGCGCCGTTGATGTCGATGTCCGCGCCGGTGGTGCGGCGGGCAATGCTGACATTGCCGATGGTCAGCGGCTTGCGCCCATGCGCGTTGGAGAACCGGAGCCGGATTGTCTTCCCCGCCAGCGACGGCCGCACGATCATTCGCACCGTTCGGTTTTCGATGCGCGCTTCGTCGACCAACGCAGGACTTGTCGTCCATGATCCTGTCCAGTGCGGGCGTGCCGTTTCTATCATTTTCTTCTCCGTTTGCCGCAGGATTTCTGTTGCAGCTTGCGAAGTCAATCATCGCGCGCTCCGAACTTCACCAACCCGTGATTTCAGAATGTCACATACACATCCTAAATTCCGCATTGCAAACCATGAGCTGCGCCCATAGGCGCGCTGGAGGAGGGGATCAATGTTCGATATTTCACGCCGCCGTTTCGTTGTTGGCGCGACGACAGCCGCCGCCGTCTTTGGGCTCGACCGGTCCGTCGAATTCCTGCCGTCAGCCTGGGCGCAGGGCGGACCGGTCGAAACCGGGCTCAACCCGAAAAAAATGCAGTTCTACCGTTTCACCATGGGCGATATGGAAATTTTCCAGATTTTCGAAGGCGAGGTCACACGCCCGCATAGCGACGGCTTCATTCGCAACGCGTCCGTCGAAGACACGAAAAAAGCCCTTGCCGCCGGCGGATTGAAGGACGACATCGTGCCGAATGTCTTCACAGTGACCGTTGTGAGGACCGGCGGTCGCACCATCATGTTCGACGCCGGTCTTGGCGCGGGAACGCTGCCCGCAACCGGACGCCTCGCGCAAAACCTGAAGGCCGCGGGCATCGAGCAGAAGGACATCAACCTGATCGTCGTCTCGCATTTCCATCCCGATCATATCTTCGGCCTGATGGACAAGGATAATGCGCAGATCTATCCCAATGCCGAAATCATGATGCCCGCGGCCGAATATGGCTTCTGGACCGACCCTGCGCGCACATCCAAATTGCCGGAAGGCGTGCAGGGTATCGCCAAGCGTGCGCAGGCGACATTCCCGAACTGGAAAAACATCAAGCAGATCGGCGACAATGCCGAAGTCGCGCCGGGCATTCGCTCTGTATCGACGCATGGCCACACGCCCGGCCACACGAGCTATGTTCTCGCCTCCGGCGGACGCCAGCATATCGTCCTCGCCGACATCACCAACATTCCCCAACTCTTCGTGAAGAACCCGGGCTGGCACGTGATGTTCGATGCGGACCCGAATTCTGCCGAAGCCAACCGCCGCAAGATGTTCGACCGCGCCATCGCCGACAAGGCGACGCTCGGCGGCTATCACTGGGGCATGCCCGGCTGCGGCACGCTGGCGAAGGACGGAAATTCCTACGTCTATACGCCGATGGCGTGACGGCAAATGTGGCGGAAGCTTTGCGGCTTCCGCCCACGCCCGGTTTTCGCTAGGATCGCGGGAGCGCGGAGGGCGCTTTTACCGGGGAGGGACTCATGTACGACATTTCACGCCGCCGCTTTGTCGTGGGAGCAACCACTGCCACATCCGTGTTCGGCCTCGGCAAGTCCATCGAATTCATGCCATCCGCATGGGCGCAGGCCGCAGCGGGCGATCGGCAGAATCCACGCGGACTGACGCATTATCGCTTCAATCTCGGCGACGTGGAAATCACTCAGATTTTCGACGGCGAAGTATTGACGCCGCCGAACCCGAACTTCATTCACAACGCGACCGTCGACGATACGAAGGCGGCCCTGCGCGCGGCCAATCTGCCGGACGACGCCATTCCCAGCAGCTACACTGTCACGATCGCTAAAATCGGCGGTAAATATGTGATGTTCGATTCGGGCAATCCGCCGTCGAGTCAGCCACGCACCGGACGGCTCCTCGCGAACATGAAGGCGGCCGGCATCGACAAGACCGATATTTCGACAATCGTCATCACGCACTTCCACGGCGATCACATTTTCGGGCTCTATGGCGAAGGCAACAATCAGGCGTGGCCCAATATCGAGATCGTGATGCCTGCTGCGGAATACGATTTCTGGACCGACCCGTCGAAAACAGCCCCGCTGCCGGAAGGACGGCAGGGGCTCGCCAAACGCATACAGGCGACGTTCCCGACGTGGAAGAATATTCGCCGATTCAGCGGTGAGGCCGAAGTCATGCCGAACGTGAAGGCCGTCTCGACGCCCGGCCACAGTTTTGGACATACGAGCTATCTCATCGCATCGGGCGCGCAGCAATATCTCGTCGTCGGTGATGTCGCCCATGTCACACAGTTGTTCGTGCGCAATCCGGGCTGGCATCTTTCATTCGACCAGGATCCGAAGGAAGCGGAAGCGACACGCCGGAAGGTTCTGGACAGAATCATCGCCGACAAGATGATGGCGGGCGGCTACCACTGGGGCATGCCCGGCTGTGGCACGCTGGCGAAGGATGGCAATTCCTACGTGTTCTCGCCACGCGCGTAATTCCGCGCAGAGGACTATCTGGACGCAGAACGGCTGCCACGCTGCCAGCGTTGGCAGCTTTTCTGTTCTTGGCGAGGATTTCGTGCTTTCATCTGCACCGGGAGAAATGAAATTTCGCGAGGACAAAATGCAGTATCGGCGTTCCGCTCTTTCCTTCCTTGCTGTCGGAGCGGTTTCCTTTGCCGCTGCAATGCCGGCTGGCGCGAACCCCGTCGAGGAGTTCTATCGCGGCAAGACTCTTGTCGTCGCAATGGGGTCCGGGCCGGTGGGCACCTACGCCATCTATGCTCAATTGATCGCGGAGCATCTGCCACGCCATCTGCCCGGCAATCCCAAGATCATTGCACAGTCTATGCCCGGCGCCGGCGGCTTGCGCGCCGTCAATCATCTCTACAACGTCGCGCCGAAGGATGGCTCCTATATGCTGGTCGTCGTTCAGACTGTGGCGACAGACCAGATTCTGCAACGCGACGGCGCCAAATACGATGCGCGCCGCTTCAATTACATTGGCCGTTTCGCGGACAATACGCCCATCACTGTGGTCTGGAACGCGACGGGTCTCGCTTCGCTTGACGCCTTGCGCCAGCGCGAGGTGATGACGGCCGGGACGGGGGCAGCTTCGCCAACCGATATCTGGCCGAAACTGCTCAATACGATCGCGGGCACGAAGTTCAAGGTCATCTCGGGTTACAAGTCTATCGACGATTCCGCGCTGGCGATGCAGCGCGGCGAAGTGCATGCGATGATCGGTTCGCTCGCTTTCTTCCGCAGCGGCTTTGCGCCGCTCATCCGCGAAGGCAAAGCAAGCATCGTCATTCAGTATGCGATTTCGCGTCATCCCGACATCGCGGATGTGCCGACGGCAGGAGAACTCGCAACGAAGCCTGAAGATCGCATCATCGCCGATTTCATGGCATCGTCTTCCGATATGGGACGCAGCCTGATCGCGCCGCCGGATGTGCCGGCCGAGCGCGTTACGGCTCTGCGAAGTGCTTTCGACGCGACGATGAAAGATCCCGAATTTCGGCGCGATGTCGAACGCCGCGGCCTCGAATTGAATCCGGCAACGGGGGAAGACTTGCAACGTCTGGTCGAGAAAACGCTGAGCGTTTCGCCCGACGTGATGGAACGCGCCAGAAAGCTGATCAACACCGACTGATTGCGCTTTTTCGAGGCGCATTCTTTCTTTAACTTCCTATGCATGACGGACGTTGGTGCTCATCTCGCCGGCGTTGCTGCAGCGCAAAAATCAACGCGCCTCGCCAGATTTGCATTTACAGTTCTTGCGGCGCAAGTTTCTTCTCGGAGATGTGAGCGGGAGGAGCCGATGCGGCCGTCGTTACGCATGATTGCCATGGGGCTGGCGATTTTTTCCAGCACTGCTTTGCACGCACAGAAGGCCAGGGACACGTTACGTGTCGCCGTTTACGAGCCGATAGCCACGGCCGACAACACGTTCGAACCGCAGCCGCAGACAAGCCTCTTCAGTGCGATGATATTCGATACGCTCGTATCCTTTGATACGGTCAATCGAAAGGTCGCGCCTCTGCTTGCGACATCGTGGCGGCAGATCGATCCGCTGACGGTTGAATTCACGTTGCGCAACGACGTGAAATTTCACGACGGCCAGCCGTTCGATGCCGACGATGTCGTTTATTCCTTCAACTTCCTCATCGATCCAAAGGTCGTCTTTCGCACCAAGGAATCGCGTTACGGCATTTTCGATCGCATCGAAAAAATCGACCGCTATACCGTGCGTATCAAGACCAAGGCGCCCTTCGCGCCGTTGCTGCTGCGGCTTGCGAGCATTCTGCCTGTTTATCCCAGAATCGCGCACGAGAAGGCGCCGGACAAGGCGGCATTCGGGCGTACCCCCATCGGCACCGGCCCCTATCGCGCATTGAGCGTCGGCAGCGAGGGCATCGTGCTTCAGCGCAACCGCGACTTTCATCATGCGAGCGCGGGAAAACACGCGGGCAGGATCGGCCGTATCGAGATCGTCACAGTACCGGACGTGCAGACACAGACGGCGCGCCTGCTCACCGGCCAGCAGGATCTCATGTACAACCTGCAAACCGAAACGGCGGAGTTTCTCGCCGCCAATCCAGCGCTCGAATTGGCGATGCAGGATTCCATTCAGATCGCTGCGCTCATTTTCGACATGAGCGATCGCTCGGGTATTGGAATTTTCAAGGATATGCGCATCAGGCAGGCGCTGCTGCATGCCATCGATCGCCGCGCCATCGCGCGGGCGATGTT
This sequence comes from uncultured Hyphomicrobiales bacterium, assembly GCA_903847605.1. Classification (GTDB taxonomy): domain Bacteria; phylum Pseudomonadota; class Alphaproteobacteria; order Rhizobiales; family Beijerinckiaceae; genus Terripilifer. The sequence goes on from CAINED010000042.1 coordinate 9,082, forward strand.
GCCGAAGCAACTCGCCGAACAGCCGTTGCAGGATGCCCTCTGCCACGACTGGTTCGTCGGCTGCGCCTATTCGCTGAAAGCGCCAGCCTACGATCCTTCGGCTGCCAGAAAGCTGCTCGCCGATGCCGGTCATGGAAACGGCTTCACGCTGACGCTGACGACCTGGGGGCCCGCCAAACCCGTCACCGAGATGATGGAAGCGCAATGGCGACGGATCGGCGTGCGCGCGCAGATCGAATCGCTGGCGATGCCGGCCTTCGTGAAGAAGCGCAGCGCCGGCCAGTTGCATGCTTTCGTCGCGCTCTGGGACAACGGCGGGGGCCAACCCGATGTCGATCAGACCGCCGCCTATTTCTTCGAACCGGACGGGCGCAATTACATCAAGGATCCAAAGCTGCTGAAACTCTATCACGAGGGCCGCACGGAACTCGATCCGCTGAAGCGGGAGGCCGTGTATCGCGAGATGTTCGATCACGCGCTGGCGAACCACTATGCACTGCCGATCTTCCGCACGCCGGTCATTGTCGCCCATAGCCGCGAATTGAAGGTGCCGGTGGAACTCTCGCGGCGGCCCGAGGGGTTCGAGTTCAACCTGTTGGAATGGAAGTAGGTGACAAGGCTGCGAGGCTGGCGTAGCTAGCCGCCATGCAGCAGGAGTTTTCGAAATGACGGGCGCAGGCACAAATCTCGCCGCGCCGAACATCACGGGCGGCCCGGCCGTCATTCTGGTGCGCCCGCAGCTCGCTGTGAATATCGGCATGTGCGCGCGCGCCATGGCGAATTTCGGCCTCAGCGATCTGCGACTCGTCAATCCGCGCGAAGGATTTGCGGGCGACGCCGGTCAGCGCGCGCGCTCCATCCGCAAGGGCGTGTTTTCTTCGGCTGCAGGCGCAGTGCATCTTATCGAACAGGCGAAACTCTACGATACGCTGGAGGAGGCGGTCGCCGATCTCAACTTTGTCTGGGCGACGACGGCGCGCGAACGCGGACAAGGCAAGCGTATCGAAATGCCTGTCAAGGCTATGGCCGAGACCGCCGCTGGCATGGCCGATGGCGCCAGGCATGGCGTGCTCTTCGGGCCGGAGCGCACCGGTCTGGAGAACGACGAAGTCGCGCTCGCCGACGCCATTATTACCTTTCCCGTCAATCCCGCCTATGCCTCGCTCAATCTCGCGCAGGCCGTGCTGTTGACGGGATACGAGTGGTTTCGCGCCTCGCAAGGCGATGTGATGCCCTATGTGAAGGAGGAGCGCTCGCCGCCCGCGCCACGCGAAATGATGATTTCCTTCTTCGAATATTTCGAAGAGCATCTCGAGGCGAACGGCTTCTTCAAGCCGGAAGGGAAGCGTCCAATCATGAAGCGCAACTTGCGCAACATGTTTCATCGCATGGAAATGACGGAGCAGGATGTGCGCACATTGCGCGGCGCATTCGTGCGCCTCATCGAGGGGCCGCGCGAAATGGGTCGCAAGGAAAAGATTGCCGAAGAGCAGCGCGAATTTGCTGCGAAGGCGAAAGAGGCCGAGTGATCACTGCGGCTTCATTGCAGCAGCAAGCTTGTCCTTGACCTCCGGCGACGCGTTCGCGATCAGCCCGATCACCTTGTCCACCGCCTCGCCGGCGAGAAGCTGAAGATCGAGATTTGATTTCTTCGCCTCTTCGTGAAAGGCAGCATCCTTGTCGAGAGCCAGAAAGGCCCTGCGCAACAAGTCCACGCGATCGGCTGGAACGTCGGGCGGTGTCAGTAGCGGACGCGCGACGGTCTTCTGCGTGAAATAGAGCTCGAGTACCTTGCGACTGACATCGTCCTTCACGAAGTCGAGCGCATTGGGAACATCCGGCAATTCCTTGTCGCGTTCCAGCGCGCCTTGCAGCAAGTAATGCACTTTCTTGTCCCGTATCCAGGCGGGCCGCTGCGCCTTGAGACTTGACCAGGACCAGTCGGCGATGCCCTGCACCTCGCCTCTTTCCATCGCAAGGCCGATGGCCGTCGTGCCGTTATAGCCCATGACAATCTTGAATTTTGTGCCGATGAGAGCGTTGTAGAGCCGTGCCGTCGTTTCAGGGTCGACGCCGGCGCTGGCGCCGATGATGAGTTCCTTCTCGAAGAGATCTTTGGCCGTGCGATGCGGCGCGCTCTCATATGCGAGCGTGACACCTGTTTCGCTCGCGAGCGAACCGATCCAGCGGAAAGAGGTGACGCTGTAGCGCACCGCCGACGGATTGGTGATCGGCGCCAGCAATACGCCGCGCTGCATCAACCCGATCATTGTCCCGTCGCGCGGGGCGACATTGGCGAGGTGATTGGCGGCGACGAGGCTGCCCGCCGCGGGCATGTTCTGCACCACGAAAATGGGATTGCCCGGAATATGCTTGCCCATGTGGCGCGAGGTGAGCCGCGCGAGAAGGTCATACCCGCCGCCGGCTGCGCTGCCGACGACGATGACGATCTGCTTGCCGGCGTAAAAATCCTGCGCGTGAAGGGGCGAAGCAGCGGCTACGAAAGCCAAGGCGGCGAGAGCGGCTGTCAGTTGTTTCATCGGATAAGTCCCCTCGCGATGCGCCTGTGTTCGATCAACGGAATTGCGGCATCACGTCCCTGGAGAACAGACGCATGGATCCGCGCGCCTTTTCCTGATTCATGCCGCCGTAATTCACCTGCATCGAGGCAATGTCGAAGCCGCCGCAGGCGTCGGAATAGTCCTTGATCTGTTTGGCGATGGATTGCGGGGTGCCGATCCAGGCGGAGTTGTTGGCAATCTGCGACTCCACGGTCGCGCTGTCCAGATGTTCGACGATCTTGTCGTAACCGGGATAATCCTTCGACTTCGTGCCCGTCGTCCATGCGCGCGCCGCATCGGCGAATGTCTTGAGATAGGCGGTGATTTCGGGGCCGGCGGTTGTCATTGCGTCGTCCATCGAGGGCGAACAATACATGTGGAACGCCACCATCACGCGGCCATTGCCCGAGTGGCCCGCCTTTTTCCAGGCATCGCGATAGATGCCGATGAGTTTGCGCAGCACGGCCCCGGCAACCGGAATGGCCATGATCCCATACCCTGCGCGGCCTGCGGCCTCGAAGCTCGACTCGGTCTGCACGGCAGCGATCCAGAACGGCGGGCGCGGCTGCTGCGTCGGGCGCGGCAAGACTGTGGTTTCCGGGAAGCTCCAGAACTTGCCCTGATGGCTGACGTTCTCCTGCGTCAGCACCTTGCCGATGATCGTCATCGCTTCTTCGAAGCGTGCGCGGCTTTCATCGAGTGACACGCCAAAGCGCTCGAACTCTATGGGCAGGAAGGCGCGTGCAAAACCCGCTTCGAGGCGGCCGTTGGAAACCGCATCGAGAAACATCAATTCGCTGGCGAGTTTCAGTGGATGCGAAAAGGCCGGGAGCACGGCGCCCGTCACGAGGCGGGCCTTCTGCGTGCGCATGGCCGCCGCGGAAAGAAAGGCTACGGGCGAGGGGCTGTAGCCGCCGTAGCGGCCAAAGTAATGCTCCACCGTGCGCACGCTCGTATAGCCGAGTTCGTCGCAGAGATCGACGCACTTGAGTGCATTGGCCCAGAACTCGGAGGCGGGCTGCTGCTGCGGTCCGTTCGTGGGAAAAAACTGGATGCCGAATTCCATGGTGCTTTCCTCGCCGTTTGTTGCGGCGAGGATTGCCGGATTTCACGCCGACATTCAAGCGGCCGGGCCTGCGCAAGGGAGACGCGCGACCGGACGCCCTCGCCGCAAATCTTGTTGTTACTGCTTTTCTATTTTCGAGATGCGGACATACTCGCCCCAGCGCTTTTCTTCCTCGAGGAAGAGCTGGTTGGCCTGCGCTGCGGGGAGATAGAAAGTCTCGCCGCCTGTATCGAGAAAGAACTTCTGGGTTTCGGCAGTCTCGAGGATCTCCTTCACCCAGCCATTGACCTTGTTCACGACGGCGTCCGGCGTGGCGGCAGGCGCCATGATCGACCACCATCCGTTCAGGTCCATGCCGGTGACACCGGCTTCATTCATCGTCGGCACGTCGGGCGAAGACTTCAGGCGCTGTCCCGTGCTGATGGCGAGGATGCGCAGCTTGCCCTGCTTGGCCTGTGCGAGTGACACTTGCGGATCGATCGAGCCGAAATCGATTGCGCCCGAAGCAAGCTCGTTCAGGGAGTCGCTAGCAGTCTTGAAGCGAACCTGCGTTGTCTGAAGTCCAGCTATGGACTTGTAGAGTTCGCCGAGCACGATGCCGGAGGGCGCGGCGACGGCATAATTGCCCTTTTCGCCTTTCTGCTTCATCGCGGCCGTCAATTCCGCGACGGACTTGAAGGGAGATTTCGCGTCCACAACAATCATGAAGCCTTGCTTGCTCAAGGGCGCAACAATGCGGAAGGCCTTGGTCACGTCGACGCTGGGATTCCTGTAGAGATGCATCGACGCGGCGGTCGCCGTCGCTGTCGAGAAGAGAAAGGTGTAGCCATCAGGCTTTGAACGAGCGACGGCTTCGACCGCAATCTGACCGGCAGCACCCGGGCGATTTTCGACAACGACATTTGCCTTGCCAACGGTCTTGAATTTTTCCGCCATGAAGCGCGTCACGGTATCGGCGCCCGAGCCTGCAGCGAAGCCGACGATGAATTTCATCTGCTGCGACGGGTAATCCTGCGCCGATGCAACCAACGGCAAGAGTGAACCACTGGCCAGCGCCATCGTCGCGATGAAACGAGCCCGTCTTCCAATCGTATCACTCATGTCCCTCTCCCGTCTTCGTTTCAGTTATATGTATGCAGGCGAGTAAAGGTCCGGAAAGCATCGCTTCCCGGACCCGCTGTTCCTAATGCGCACGAAATTCAAGAAACGGCGCGCCAGTCTTCGCTTTCCGAGATGACTTTGGCGACGGATTTGATCGCCTTGTAGTCAATCGGATTGTAACCCACCTTGCCTTCGCTCTGCTGGTAGCGCTGGACGCGCTCGAGGATAACGCGGCGCAGTCGCACGATTGCGCCATCCGCGTCGCAGAGCTGTTCATCCGCGCGATTGGCGATACGGCCCTGGCTCATGAACATCGCGAAGTCCTCGGTCGCAAGATGCTGCGGGAAGCCTGAAAAATGTCCGCGTTGCATCATGCCGCGATCCTGCCCCCAGTTGTCCCTTGGTCCGCCCGGCGGCAGCGGCGGCCAGTTCAGCAAGTCGTTCGAGAGCGTATGCATCGTCGTGCCGAGCGGCCCGTGGACGTTGAAATGCACGAACCATGCGCGATGCGTCACGTCATCCACCGGAACGGACATGAACACGGTGCCCGGCCCCATATCGTCGGATGCGCAGATCACGGAATACCAGGGCATGACGAAGTTGTTGACGCGCACATAGCGCTGTCCGCTCGCCTTCACATTGCGGATTGCCGCGTAGCGGAAGCCATAGGGCTTCTCCTCGAATTCGAGTTTGGCAGAGCCTTCGCCGAGCACGTGCTTGCGTGTTCCGCCCTGAATTTGAATCGTCGAGGAATGCAGGAAGGTAAGGTGCGAGGTATCCATCGTCGCCTCGACGCCCTGAAGCCAGTTTGTCGGCACTTCGACCGAAGTCACGAAACGCTGGTTCTTGGGCAGTTCCGTGAAGGGCAATTCGGGCATCGGTGGCTCGATCTCACCCTGTCCGAGCCAGACCCATGCGATGCCACCGAGTTCGCGCGCTTTATATTTTCCGAAGCGCACATTCTTGCAGAACTGCTCGCGTACACGCGCATCGGCGTTGGGGACGTCAACGACATTGCCCTTCGTGTCGAAACGCCAGCCGTGATAGATGCACTGCAAGCCCTCAGGCTCGTTGCGCGCGAGGGCCAATGAAGCGAGGCGATGCGGACAGGCTTCATCGAGCACGCCGACCTCGCCTTGCGGATTGCGGAACAGCACGTAGTCCTTGCCGAACATGCGCAGACGGAATGGCTTTCCGCCCGCTTCCAGGGCGTCCGAAGGCGCTGCCGGCATCCAGTAATGCTGGCGCAGCATCTGGCCGAGCGGGGCGTCGCCCTCGACCCGCGTAATGAGATCGTTTTCGTGGGACGTGATGGCCATGTGTGTCTCCCGTGGCGGTGACCGCTTTGGTGCGGCTATTCCTGCGGGTAGAGCTAGCATTGCCGAAAATCGGTAACAAATGCCCGTTTGGGCTGCGAGCCATCGCAAACCGGCAAGAGTTTGCAGGCGGTCAGACCAGAAGCGTCCCCTGCCATAGGCCACCTTCGACGAGGTGGTGAACCTCCGAGGTAATCGCCTGGCGAACGAAGCGCACGGCTGGCCTGTCCCGTGCATCCCGGCGGGTCACCATGCAGAAGGTCCAGTGAACCGGCGGATCGAAGGGCAGGGCGACAAGCGTGCCGGCCTGTATCTCCTCGAAAAGGCCGGCATAGGCGAAAACCATGTAGCCGAGCCCGGCGGCGACGACCCCGCGAATGGTGAGAGTGCCATCCACCTGATTTTGGACGTTCAAAGGCTTTCCGCTTTGCTGCGAAAGGCGATCGAGCGTGCGCCGCAGGCTGTGCGAGCGGCTCGGCAGAATGAGCGGCACTTCGCCGAGGACATCGGCTTTCACGCTGCCCTTCTTGACGAAACGCTGCATCAGCTTCGGCGCGCCAGCGAAGAGCAGGGGCTCGCGCAGGAGCGGCGTGACATCCATCGCCGGCGTCTGTTCGGGATCGTAGAGCAGGGCGACGTCGATGCGCCCCTCGCTCAGCCATTCGTGGATCGAGCCGCTAAAGCCCTCGCGCAATTCCACGGTGAGTTTCGGATGGGCTTGCGCCGCCTTCAGCAGCAGAGGGCCGAGGATCTGGCCACTGTTGGGTGTGAATGCGACAGTGATGCGCCCGGTCGGCTCCGCCGCCAGCCCCCGGATGTCGTTGCCGATGGCAGCAAGTTCATTGATGAGACCCTCCGCCCGGGTCATGAGGGCTTCGCCATCGGGTGTCAGCCGAACGCCGCGTCCATGCCGCTCGAACAGCTTCATCCCGAGTTGATGTTCGAGCCGCGCCACGCGCCGGCTCAGCGCCGATTGCGCGGTTCGCAACGCGGAGGCCGCCTGAGAGAAGCCTCCCCGGCGCGCCACTTCATAAAAGGTTTCGAGATCGGCGAAGTTCATGAAGGCTTCACCCTGTGGTCAGGTTCGGAAGCTCACTTTCCGAAGACCCGATCGAAAATCGTATCCACATGTTTCAGGTGATACCCGAGGTCGAAGAGGTCTTCGAGTTCTCCGGCCGACAGCTTTGCAGAGACGTCCTTGTCGGCCTTCAGTAGCGTGAGGAAATCGCCCTCGCCGCGCCAGACAGGCATGGCGTTGCGCTGCACGTAGGCATAGCTGTCTTCGCGCGACAAGCCCTTTTGCGTCAGCGCCAGCAGCACGCGCTGCGAATGAATGAGGCCGCCGAGACGGTCGAGGTTCTTCTGCATGTTCTGCGGATAGACGATGAGTTTATCCACCACGCCTGTGAGCCGCGCCAGCGCGAAGTCGAGCGTCACCGTGGCGTCGGGGCCGATCATGCGTTCGACGGAGGAATGCGAGATATCGCGCTCGTGCCACAGCGCGACATTCTCCAGCGCCGGCGTCACCATGCCGCGCACGAGGCGTGCGAGGCCGGTGAGATTTTCGGTGAGAACGGGATTGCGCTTGTGCGGCATGGCAGAGGACCCCTTCTGGCCCTCGGAGAAGAATTCTTCCGCCTCGAGAACTTCGGTGCGCTGCAGGTGACGGATTTCCGTCGCGAGGCGCTCGATGCTGGATGCTACGACGCCGAGCGTGGCGAAGAACATGGCGTGCCGGTCGCGGGGGATCACCTGCGTTGACACCGGCTCGGGTTCGAGGCCCATCTGCTTAGCGACATGCTCTTCAACGCGCGGGTCGATATTGGCGAATGTGCCGACGGCGCCTGAGATCGCACAGGTCGCGACTTCCTTGCGTGCGTTGACGAGGCGCTCGCGGCAGCGCGAGAATTCCGCATAAGCCTGCGCCATCTTCAGGCCGAAGGTGACAGGCTCTGCGTGAATGCCGTGCGAGCGGCCGATGCTGGGCGTCATCTTGTGCTCGAAGGCGCGGCGCTTGATGGCGGCGAGCAGCGCGTCCACATCCTTGATGAGAATGTCGGCGGCGCGCACGAGCTGCACGTTGAGACAGGTGTCGAGCACGTCGGATGACGTCATGCCCTGATGCACGAAGCGCGAGTCAGGCCCGATGAATTCGGCGAGATGGGTCAGGAAGGCGATGACGTCATGCTTCGTTACGCGCTCGATCTCGTCGATGCGCTCGACGTCGAAGGTGACGTCCTTCGCATTCTTCCAGATGGCCGCAGCGCTTTCCTTCGGGATGACGCCGATTTCCGCGAGTGCATCGCAGGCATGCGCTTCAATCTCGAACCAGATGCGGAAGCGCGTCTGCGGTTCCCAGATTTTCACCATTTCGGGGCGGGAATAGCGGGGGATCATTGCGTCTCTCGTCTTTCTTGGTGCTGTCGTCCCGGACGCCGAAGGCGATCCGGGGCCGCAAGGTCAATCGCACCGCGATCCCGGATCAATGCTACGCATTGTCCGGGATGACAGCGGTCAAATCACTTCGCCGCGCTGGCTCTCGGCAGCCCTGCGGATAGCGGCGATATTCTCAGCATATTTCTGTGCGCCGCCCTTGAAGACGGCGGAGCCGGCGACGAGGACGTTGGCGCCGGCGGCGGCGATCTCGGCGGCATTGTCGGCCGTGACGCCGCCGTCGACTTCGAGATCGATGGCGCGGTCGCCGATCATGGCGTTGATGCGCGCGATCTTCTCGAGACCCGAGCGGATGAAGCTCTGGCCGCCGAAGCCGGGGTTCACGGTCATGACGAGGATGAGATCGACATCGTCGAGCACATATTCGATGACGCTCTCGTGCGTGCCGGGGTTCATCGTCACGCCCGCCTTCTTGCCGAGCTTGCGGATGGCCTGCAGCGTGCGATGCAGATGCGGCCCGGCCTCGGCATGGACGGTGATGATGTCAGCGCCGCCTTCCGCGAAGGCTTCGAGATAGGGATCGACGGGCGAGATCATCAGATGAACGTCGAAGGGCTTGGGCGTCACGTGCCGGATCGACTTCATCACGCCCGGCCCGAACGAGATGTTCGGCACGAAATGCCCATCCATGATGTCGACGTGCACCCAGTCGCCGCCCGCATCCATGACGGCGCGCACATCCTCCCCGAGGCGGGCGAAATCGGCAGACAGGATCGAAGGGGCGATTTTAAAGGGACGCATCGAAGGCAGGGCCCGGGCTGGTCGTGAGCGGGCGGGTTAGCATGGGGGGCGGGGCCAAGTCCACGAAGCACAGGCCCACCAGATGCCTCCTCAAGTCGGATTCGTAGACAATCCACAAGCGACTGGCGCAGTCATGCGATTGGCGTCACAATCCCTGAAAAAGGGAGGATGATATGCGGCCAAGGCTCAAGCTGCTCTTTTCGCTGCCATTATTGTTGGCCTCGGCCGTCGTTGCCCACGCCCAGACGGAGACGAGTTTCGCGGGCAAGACCGTGCGCATCATCATTCCCTCGGCTGTCGGCGGCGAATACGGGCTCTATTCGCAGCTTATGGCGAACCACCTCGGCAAATACGTGCCGGGCAATCCGGCTGTCATCGTGCAGGCGATGCCGGGCGGCGCGGGCCTCATTGCAGTGAACTGGGTTTTCTCGGTCGCGCCGAAGGACGGCACGGTGCTGTTCATCCCGCCGGTCAATGCGATCCAGGATGGCGTGCTCGATCCAAAGTCGAAATTTGATCCCGGCAAGATCCAGTGGATCGGGCGGCTCGCCGATCTGACGCAGGTCGGCGCCGTCATGAAACGCAGCGGCATCACGAATCTCGACGGCGCGAAGCAGAAGCAGCTTGTTGCCGCCGGCATCGGCCTCACCAATCCGACCGCGTTCAATGCGCGGGTGTTGAACGAACTCGCCGGGACGAAGTTCAAGATCCTCGTCGGCTATCGCGGCACGGCGGATGTGGAACTCGGGTGGCTGCGCGGCGAGGTCGATCTGTGGACTGTCGGCTGGGATGCGGTGAAGACCAAGTATGCGAAGGAGCTAGCGTCGGGCGAGGTGATCCCGCTCTTCGTTTACGCACCGCAGCGTCTGCCGGAATTGCCCAATGTGCCGCTGCTCAGCGAATTCGGCCGCAACGATGTCGAGAATGCGTTCCTGAAAATCTACACGGTTGGCACGGCGATGGGGCGCTCGCTTGCCGCGCCGCCGGATGTGCCGCTTGCGGTCGTCGAGATGTATCGCAAGGCATTCGGCCAGATGCTGCAGGATCCGGCGATCCGCGAGACGCTGGACAAGGCTAATGCGCGCTACAATCCGATGGACAGCAAGGAACTTGAGCGCATGGTCGCCGATGCGCTGAAGCTGACGCAGGAGCAGGCCGAGAAAACCCGCGCCTTCTATCAGCACATGGTTGACAACCCATGAGATATCTTTCCCCGGGACGGGCCTTCGTCATCGCCTTGCTCGCCGCTTCCGCGACGGGGAGCTGCGCGCGCGCCGACGACTACTACAAGGGCAAGACCATCGGTCTCGTAGTCGGCTTTGCCGCCGGTGGCGGGATGGATCTGCCGACGCGGCATTTCGCGCGCTACCTCGCCAAGCATTTGCCCGGCGCCAATGTTGTGGTGCGCAACATGCCCGGTGCAGGCGGGCTGATTGCACTCAATACGCTCTACGAGCGCGCGCCGCGCGACGGAACGGAAATCGTCTTCGATTCCTGGTCGCCGATGAACACTATCACCGGCGCGGAAGGCGTGCGCTTCGACTATCGCAAATTCACGATGATCACGGGGCTGAAGACGGGGCCTTACGTGACCTTCGCGCGCAAGGACATCGTGCCGGGCGGGTTGGACGATCCGGCGGAAATCGTGAAGGCGGAGAACATCGTCTATGGCGGGCAGCAGCCTTTCGTGCCGCTTGATCTGCATGGCCGTTTGGCGCTGGTGCTGCTCGGCGCGAAGTACAAATATGTGCGCGGCTATGCCGGCGCGGTCGCCATAAGGATCGCGGTCGAGAAGGGCGAAACGAACATTGCCACCCATGCCCTGCAGGGCTATCGCGCGGGCGTCGAGCCGACCGTGGTTAAATCCGGTGTCGTGGTTCCGCTCTGGCATTTTCCTTCGCGCGACAAGAACGGCCAGTATCACGCCAATCCGCTTTCGCCTGACCTGCCAAACTTCTTGGACGTGTTGCAACGCGTGAAACCCGGCAAGCCCACAGGCCCTGAATGGGAAGCGTTCGAACTATTGAGTTCGCTTTATGGCACGATTTCCAATGTGATTTGGGGGCCGCCCGGTATGGACGCGACTGCGGCGGCGGAGATGCGCAAGGCGTTTCTCGCCGCCGCCACCGATCCCGAATCGATCGATGAACAGAAGAAGGTGTTCGGCTTCAATTATGCGCCTGTATCCGATGCCGATACGCAAGGGATCATTTACCAAGTCGAAAACGTCGATCCCAAAATGAAGACCTTTTTCAAGGAATTTATCAAGTAGCCACGAAGCGAAGCTGCCGTTACAAACGACGCAAGAAACCGGGCGCGAGAGGAACGCGAAGATATGAGCCAGCCGAATTTTCTGTTCATCATCACCGACCAGCATCGCGCGGATTACCTGGGATGTGCGGGGCATCCCGTATTGAAGACGCCGCATATCGATGCATTGGCGGCCGGCGGTACCCGTTTCGAACGTTTCTATGTCGCCACGCCCGTATGCATGCCGAACCGCGCTTCGCTGCTGACGGGGCGCTATCCTTCGGTGCACGGTTTGCGGCAGAATGGCGAACATCTCACCTATCGCGCCAACACGTTCGCCGACGTGCTCAGCGCCAACGGCTATCGCACCGCAGCGCTCGGCAAAAGCCACGTGCAGCCGATGACGGAGTTTCCGGCAGAGCCTCGCGTCGATCCGGCTGCGCTCGGCCTTATCCGCGAAGCCTGGAAAGAGGACGAGAGCGACTACGATCACGAAGTGCCCGAACGCTACGAAGGCAACCAGAAATACGAAATACCCACGCCTTACTACGGCTATCAGGAAGTCGACATGGTCACCAATCATGGCGATCAGGCGGGCGGGCATTATCTGCAATGGCTGCGCTCGAAGTCGCCAATGGCGGACCAGTGGCGCGACCGCAAGAACCAGTTGCCGCACGGTTACAAGTGTCCGCAGGCCTATCGCACACCGATCCCTGAAGAGCTTTATTCGACGTCCTATATTCGCGACAAGGCGCTGGATTTTCTCGAAAGCGTGAAGAGCGATTCAAAGCCGTTCTTTACCTTCGTATCGTTTCCAGATCCGCATCATCCTTTCACGCCGCCAGGCAAATACTGGGATATGTACAAGCCCGAACAATTCGATGTGCCGCTACCCTGGGGCAGTCACAAGAACCCGACCAAACCTATGAAGTGGCTGCGCGCCCAGCACGAAGCGGGCAAGCGACTGGCGACATCGCAGGAGGCTTTCATGGCCGAGCCCGACGAAATTCGCGAGGCGATGGCGCTCTCCTGCGGAATGATCGCGATGATCGACGATGCTGTCGGCATGATTGTGCAGAAGCTCAAGGATATCGGCCAATATGACAACACCGTTATCGTCTTTAATGCCGATCACGGCGATTATCTCGGCGACTACGGGCTGATGCTGAAGGGGGCGCTGCCCTTCCGCTCGATCATGCGCGTGCCGTTCATCTGGTCCGATCCTGCCGCACGCGGCAAGGGCAGCGTCTCGAATGCGCTGACCTCGACGGTCGATCTTGCGCCGACGATCATGGCGCGGGCGGGCGTCAAGCCCTATCACGGCATTCAGGGCAAGAGCCTGTTGCCCTATGTGGAAGGCGCGCCGGGCGCGCGCGACCAATTGCTGACGGAGCATCAGGATACGTTCGTGCGCATGGGCATGCCGCGCTTCATGATAGTCCGCAATCTCATCACCGACGACTGGCGCTACACGATCTATCGTGGCGAGGATTGGGGCGAACTCTACGACCTCAGGAACGACCCAAACGAGTCGAACAATCTCTGGGACGATCCCGCCCATGCAAAAGTGCGGCGCGAAATGGGCGAGCGCCTGACGCAGGAAATGCTTGAGAATGTCGACCAGAGCCCGCACGCCAAGCGGCGAGCGTGAGAAAGTTTGGCAGGAGTGCGGTGACCCTTACCGCACTCCTTATTTGAAGATTACGATTCGATCCCGATCGCCTCCACAAACGCCTTCCGCACTTCTGGCGGCTGTCCGTAGTGATGGCGAAATTCCTTAAGGCGCGGCCCGAGCACGCGATCCTTCTTCAGGTCTTCCATCGCCAGCCCGTTGAGATTGATGTCGCGATACATGTCCGGCAGCAGCACGCATTTGGCGACGTCCGGATCGCGGATGACGGCCTTGGGGTCACGCCCTTCCTTGATCGCCTGCATGTCGCGCAGGAATTGCTCGCGCATCATGGAAATGCCGATGTCGCTGGAGCGCAGATTCTCTTTCGTCCTGTCGGCAATCGTGCCCTGTCCGACCCAGGCCACGATATCCTGATTGATCACATGGCTCGAAATCCAGCGCCCGTTCGCATCCCTGATCGGACTGATCCAGGTCGGCACGCTTTCCTGAACATAAGGCTCGCGTTCTTTCGGCACACGCATGAAGAACCATGCAACGCTCAGCGTGTTCTCGTCGTCGACGGGCACCCGCCATTCGAAATGATGGCCGAGATAAAAGCCGTTTGGCCACAATGCGACGCGTCCGACTGTCCAGTATTTGCTGTTCTCCGGCTGGTTCTCGCGCACGCGGCGATAGATCAGGCCGTAGTCGTAATCCTCGAAGACGACCTTCAGATGTTTCGCCGCGACATTGGCGTTCGCGCCCTTCATGCGCGCCGACCAATTGTCGTGCATCCACTCGAAGTGAACGGGATCGCAGGAGTTCTCCTGGCACTGGAGCCAGTTGCAGGGAATGTCAGCGAGAATGATCTCGCGAAATCCGTTGGCGTAGGTGAAAGGTTCCCACACCGGCAATTCCGGCGCCGGCTTCGGTCCCATATAGGCCCATAAAAGTCCGCCCATTTCGCGCACTTCATAGGCCTTCATGTCGCAATTCTCTTTCGAGCGCGGATTGCCCGAGGTCAGGTCTTCATAGGGCTGTTCCACCACCTTGCCGGTCTCGTTCATCAGCCAGCCGTGATAATTGCAACGGATGCCCTTGTCCTCGACCCAGCCGTAGGACATGTCGGCGCGCCGGTGCGGGCAATGGCGGTCGACAAGGCCGAATTTTCCAGAGAGATCCTTGTAGAGCACGAGGTCTTCGCACATCAGGCGAGTGGTCTTGATCGGCTCATTGTCGAGCTGGCTCGCACCGCCGATCGGATGCCAGTAGCGCCGCAGCAATTCGCCCATTGGCGTGCCCGGCCCGACACGGGTCAGCGTTTCATTGCGCGCGGCGCTCAGCATGATCGTCTCCTCTTTTTGGGAGCGATCATTGAGTCAGAACGCGCGTCGCGCAAGAGGCATCACGCGGGATTACGCTTGCCCTTTTTCTTTTCGCCCCGCGCGCCCTTGTGCTTGGACCAATCGTACTTCGGTCCTTCCTGAGCGGGTTTCGGCTTGGGTCGGAGATGGGCAGGCGGAGGCGCGTCGCTTCTGGGCTTGTCGCTGCGCGCCTGATCGGGCTTGCGCGAGCGATATTTCTCGCCCCCCGGCGCCGCTGGCCCCTTCTGCCAGGTTGTGTGCTCACGATCTTCTTCCCTGCGCTTGTCAGGCTTGCGCGCAGCGTGCGCTGCATCCGAGAACTCGCGCTTGCGGCCTTCGTATTTCGGCGCGGACGTCTTCGCGCTCTCCTGTCCATTGTCGCCGTCGACATAGTCGACGCGAATGTTCTCGCCGCCGGGCTTGCGGATGTTGACCGCGAACTCTTTCGCAACCGCGCCTGCGATTTCGACCTTGGTCTCGTTGTCGAAAATACGGATCGCGCCGATATCCTGCTTGGTTATGTTGCCCTTGCGGCAGAGCATCGGCAGCAACCATTTGGGATCGGCATTCTTCTTGCGGCCGACATCGAGACGGAACCACACTCCATCGGAGAGGCCGCGTTCCTTCTGCGGCTTGAATTCGCGTGGCGGCGATGTGCGCGCCTCGCGCGGTTCGCGCCTTTCAGGCCCGTCGCCGGGATCGCTCACGTCCTCGATCGCGGGCAGCCGCGAGCGGTAGAATTGCAGTAGCGCCGCACACAATTGCTCCGGCGTTCGCTGCTCGAGCATCAGGCGCGCCATTTCGAAATCTTCGTCTTCGGGCGCAGCCTGAAAGACCGGATCCTGCAACAGGCGGTCGCGATCCAGCTTTCGAATTTCCTCCGCCGTCGGCGGTCCGCTCCATTGCGCGCGCACGCCAGCGCCACGCAGCATGAACTCGACCTTCTTGCGTTTGTGCGCCGGCACAAGAATCGCGCTGACGCCCTTGTTGCCGGCGCGTCCCGTGCGCCCGCTGCGATGCTGCAGGGTCTCCGCGTCGTGCGGCAGTTCCGCATGAATGACGAGACCGAGATTGGGCAGATCGATGCCGCGAGCCGCCACATCGGTCGCAACGCACACGCGTGCGCGTCCGTCGCGCAAGGCCTGCATGGACTGGTTGCGCTCGTGCTGGCTCAATTCGCCCGATAACAAAACGGAATTGAATCCACGTTCCTGCAAGGTTGCCTGCAGGTGCCGTACGGCTTCGCGTGTATTGCTGAAGACGATCGCCGTCTGCGCATCTACGAAACGCAGCAGGTTGACGACAACGTGTTCGTGTTCCTTCGGCGCCACGCGAATCGCGCGATATTCGATGTCGGCATGGCCTTTCTCTCCGGCCGCAACTTCGATGCGCAAGGCGTCGCGCTGGTAACGTTTGGCGAGCGCCGCGATGCCACGCGGAATCGTCGCGGAGAACATCAACGTGCGGCGGGCCGGCGGCGTCGCTTCCAGAATGAATTCCAGATCCTCGCGAAATCCCAGATCGAGCATTTCGTCGGCCTCATCCAGCACGACGGCGGCGAGGCGGTCGAGCACAAGGCTCTTGCGTTCGATATGGTCGCGCAGGCGGCCGGGCGTGCCGACAACGATATGCACGCCCTCCATGAGACGACGGCGTTCGTCCCGGGGATTCATGCCGCCGACGCATGTGGTGATCCGCGCGCCCGTATAGGCGTAAAGCCAGACCAGCTCTCGCTCCACCTGCAGGGCAAGTTCCCGCGTCGGGGTCACGATGAGGGCCAGAGGCGAGGCGGCCGATTCGATTCGGCCGGCGGCATCGAGAACATCGGACGCGATCGCCAGACCGTAGGCCACGGTTTTGCCCGAGCCCGTCTGCGCCGAGACGATGACGTCGCGGCCCTCGTTCTGGTCTGCGAGAACCGCTGTCTGGACGGGTGTGGGGTCGATATAATTCTGCCCGGCCAGCGCACGGGCCAGCGTCGGGCTTGTTTTTGCGAAGTTCACGATGGACTGGACCTGATATAGGCGCGCGATCAAGAGTCGCGGAGGCGCATGGCAAAACGGAGCGACCCGTTTGGCGTGAGCATAACCCTTTAGATCATCCCGCTCGATTGCGCCATCCATCCCGCGCTTGGCCTGAAACCGGCAAAGCGTGGCCGGTAGCGGCGGCAGGCGCCCTTTATTTCTGGTTCTGGGCGTTCAGAGCCGACTTGATGCGCTTGATGATGTGCGGCGGCGCTGCATAGACCTTCTTGATCAACGCTTCGACATCTTCGCCGGAGACGGGATTGACCTCCATGTTGGCGCGTTTGGCTTCCTCGAGAAGGCCAGGATCGGCAAGCGCAGCGGCGAACGCCTTGCGCAATTGCGCCACACGCTCGGCCGGCACTTCCGGCGGCAACACGTAGGGCCGGCCGAAGATCATCTGGCTGAAGAAGACGTCGAGCGTCTGTTTGTCCTCGTCGTTTGTCGTCATGTTGTAGGCGTTCTGCACGCCCTGCTTGTTGAGATCTGGATGCCCTGTGGGATGCGTCTGCGCGATGAGGCGCATTTTAGGGTTTGCGCCGAACCAGCCGGGATTGGTGACCGAGATCGACGGCCAGGCGAAGCCACAGGCCCCCTCGACTTCCCCCCTCTCCATTGCAAGGCCGGATTCGCGGCTGCCGGGATAGCCCATCACGAGTTTGAATTTTGTCTTGAAGACCTCATTCAAAATCAGCGGAAAGTCCGATGTCGTCGACGAGTGCTGGGCGGCGACGATGAATTCACGCTGCTGTACGTCTTGCAACGTTTTTACAGGACTTTCGATGCGCCCCACGCAGACGTAGATGTCGTTATTCGCGCTGCCAAGAAAGTGCGATTTGCGTGGATCGTGCTGCACCGGCGTATTGCCGATCAGGGGTTCGATCGGCGCGCCTGCATAGAGCGCGCCGATAAACGTCCCGTCCTTGCGCGCGACGTTATAGATATAGTTCGCGGCGACGTTACTGCCTGCGCCGGGCATGTTGGAGACGACGATGGTCGGATTGCCTTCAATGTGCCTGGGCATATGTCGCGACAGCATGCGCGCATAGGTGTCGTAGCCGCCCCCAGGCGAAGACCCGACGACGATGGTGATCGTCTTGCCCTTGAAGAAGGCTTCCTGCGCAGCTGCATTAGAAAGTCCCAGCGCAGCGGTCGCGCCAAGAATTGCAGCCTTCGCCATGGTCGCACGATAGGCCATGTGTTCCCCCTCCCTTTGCGCTTCCTCGCTGCGAAGTCAGCAGATTCAGCGCATGGATGCAACCTTGACTTCGAACGGGACGGTGACCAACATCGCCTTACTTCCGGAGGATGAAATGGACGATGTGAAGATCAACCAGCGCCCGCTGCAGGCCAGCACTGAGCGCCAGATGAAATTTTCAATGCGCGACCTGCCCATGCTGAAACAGGGCACGACCTACGATCCCCTGGCGACCGCCGAAAACCTTTGGGCCAGCGTGAAGGTCTATGCCAGCGGCGGCGAGAACGCTTTGCATTCTCACTCCGCCGAAGACCATCTCTTCGTCATCATGCAGGGGAAGGCGACTTTCTTTTTTGGCGACGGCTCATCCACCGTCGCGCGGCAGTTCGAAGGCGTGATGATACCGAAGAATGTCGAATATCGCTTCGAAGCCGACACCGCGGAAAATCTTGTCCTGCTGCGCGTCGGTGGCGGCGCGCGCACTGGTCACAGGGGCATCGAACACCTTACGGCGCACGGGACGCCGCTTGATGTCAATAGCGCGATGACCTACGCCACAGGCGATATGAAAATCGGCAATGAAGCGAAGAATGGCGAGTCCGGCAAGGAACGGATTTATGCGCCAGGCGAGTTCTTCGCGCCGGGGTAGAATTCAGCCGCTGGCGCGAAGGTCGTCGATCTTGCCGGCGACTTCGTCGCAGACTTCGGCGAGTTCGAGATATTCCTGCCTTTCGCGATCCTCGCGGGCATATTCTGCCAATTTGCGGTAACGCGCGGCTTCCTCGCGCAAATAATCGGAATAATGCATGGCGGCCTCCTTGCAGGACAAATTGCCTCCCGCTTAATGACGCGGTCGGCGCAAATAGGCTGTTCATCTGAAACAAACGCTCGAAACCCGAACAGGTTCGGACCAGCTATGGGGGATCGCGCGGCTTAATCCGCGCCGGGCTTTATCGGTGGTTCCATGGTTGCCTCCTTTGCCATCCGCCAGATTGCGGGCCGGAAGAGAGCAGACACATTCCAAAGCTCGGAAAGGCTCTCGCAAAACGACGAATTTGTCAATACGAAATGCTGCATTGCAAAATGAAAGGTGGCAGTGGTTCTGCCGCCGTCATCATTCCATGCCCTGACGATGCCTGCGTTTGGCCCGCACGCCCGACGCTTCTCTTCAGGAAAATTCCTTTTCATGCACCCATGCCGAGATTTTCGGCGGTTTGCGCGTCTTGGCCCATTCCTCGATCATCGCCGGGCCTTCTTCCTGCAACCGCTTCTTTTGCTCCGGCGTTGCGGTCCAGGTCGATAGCTCGAGGCGGTGTCCATTGGGGTCGTGAAAGTAGATCGACTTGAAGATCGTATGATCGGTGACGCCGACGACATCCATTCCCAGGCCCTGCAACTTGGCTTTCGTTGTTTCGAGGGCATCGACGTCCTCGACCTGCAGCGCGATGTGCTGCACCCAATGCGGCGTGTTGCGGTCTCTATCCATCGGCGGCGAGTTCGGCAGTTCGAAGAAGGCGAGAATATTTCCACCGCCGGCGTCGAGGAAGACGTGCATGTAGGGGTCGGGCTCGTGCGTCGATGGCACACGATCTTCCGCCATGCATCCGACGAGGCCCATGCCGAGCACGTCGCGATAGAAGTCGACTGTCTGCTTCGCATCGTGGCAGCGGAACGCAACGTGATGAAATTTCTGGATCAGTCCGGAACCGGTGCTCACCGCGCGCCTCCCGCTATTAGTTTCACTTGAAACTAATAGCGGGAGTGGATGTCGGTTCGATTGATCCAGGTCAATTCGCCCATGAAAAAGGCCGCCTCGGCGGCGGCCCTTCCGGGAGGAGAACGCGAAAAGTGTCAGCGCAAGGCCGCATTCAGCCGGTCGAGAATGGCCTGGCCCGGGCTCAATTCTGGGGCATTCAATGTGTTGAGCGGGGCGTCCACCGTGCCGAGATGGGCGTGGAGATCGACCGGTTCCTCGTCGATATAGAGAAGCCCGGTGACGATTTCGCCCGCCGCCTTGTGCTTATGGATGGCGGCCATCGCCGCGCCGCGGTCGTGCACGTTGTGGCTCGCGTCAATTTTGCGCAGCATGATCTGTGAGCCATCATGCAGCTTGACGATTTCGGATTCGCCCTCGCCATATTCGGCGGTGATCGGCGCGCGCGGCGTGATGAAGTCGAGCGCGTTCAAGGCAGCATTATGCGCGCGGACATAGTCGAAGCTTTTGGTCGAACCCTCGTGATTGTTGAAGGCGACGCAGGGTGAAATGCAATCGATGAAGGCCGCGCCCTTGTGTTCGATGGCCGCCTTGATCAGCGGAACCAATTGGCCCTTATCGCCCGAGAAAGAGCGCGCCACGAAGGTCGCGCCGAGTTCGATCGCCATCGAAACCATGTCGATCGGCGAATCCGTGTTGACGACGCCGCGCTTGTTCTTGGAACCCTTGTCCGATGTCGCGGAGAACTGGCCTTTGGTCAGGCCGTAAACGCCGTTATTCTCGACGATATAGACCATGTTGACGCCGCGCCGCATGGAATGAGCGAACTGGCCGATGCCGATTGAGGCGCTGTCGCCGTCGCCCGATACGCCGAGATAGATGAGATCGCGGTTGGCGAGGTTCGCGCCCGTCAGCACGGAAGGCATGCGGCCGTGAACGGAGTTGAACCCGTGTGAAGCGCCGAGAAAATAGGTCGGGGTTTTGGACGAACAGCCGATGCCCGAAAGTTTCGCAATGCGATGCGGCGGCAGGCTCAATTCGTAAACGGCTTTGATTATGGCCGCTGAAATGGAGTCGTGCCCACAGCCCGCGCACAGCGTCGAAATCGCCCCTTCGTAGTCGCGATGCGAAAAGCCGAGATCATTGGTCTCGATCGCGGGGTGACGGAATTTTGGTTTCGGAAGGAAGCTCATCCAATTGTCTCCTTGCGGCCGCCGCCGGTCGCCGTGTTGATGGCTTCGCCAATCGCCTTGCGAATGAAGCGGGCCGTGATGGGTGTGCCGTCGTAATGCAGAATCGGCGTCAGTTGCGCCGGATCGATGCCGCATTCGACCATGAGCAGCGTGCGCAATTGCGCGTCGCGATTCTGTTCCACGACGAAGACACGATCATGCTCGGCGATGAAGTCGTTCACTTCGTTCGCAAAGGGGAAAGCGCGAACGCGCAGGCCATCGACATGCACGCCATCCTTTTCGAGCAGGTCGAGCGCCTCGTCCATCGAGGGTCCGGTCGAGCCGTAGTAGATGACGCCGAGATCGGTCTTGCGCGAAGCCTTACGTTGAACCGGCGCAGGCGCGAACTTCTTCGCCGTGTCGAATTTCTTCAGCAGGCGTTCCATGTTGCGAACATAGGGCGCGCCTAGTTCGGTATAGCGTGCGTATTCGTCCTTGGTCGTGCCGCGCGTGAAGAAGGCGCCGCGCTTGGGATGCGTGCCGGGATAAGTGCGATAGGGAATGCCGTCGCCGTCGACATCGAGATAGCGCCCGAATTCCTTGCCGGCCTCCAGTTCCTCGGCAGTCATCACCTTGCCGCGATCGAGTTGCCGGCTGTCGTCCCACTTGAGCGGCTTGCAGAGCCGGTGGTTCGAGCCGATGTCGAGATCGAGCAGCACGAAGACAGGTGTCTGGAAACGGTCGGCGAGATCGAAAGCCTGCGCGCCCATTTCGAAACATTCGAACGGGTCTTCCGGGAAGAGAACGATATGTTTGGTATCGCCGTGCGAGGCATAGGCGGCGATCAGCACATCCGATTGTTGCGTCCGTGTCGGCAAGCCGGTCGATGGACCGCCGCGCTGCACATCGAACACAACCGCCGGTATTTCGGCGAAATAGGCGAGGCCGAAGAATTCCTGCATCAGCGATATGCCGGGGCCTGAAGTCGCCGTGAACGAACGCGCGCCGTTCCAGCCTGCGCCGATCACCATGCCGATAGAAGCAAGTTCATCCTCGGCTTGCACGATGGCGAATTTCTTCTGGCCGGTATCCTTGTCGACCCGCAGGCGATGACAATAGGATGTGAAAGCCTCGGCCAGCGATGTCGACGGTGTGATCGGATACCACGCGCAGACCGTTGCGCCGCCATAGACTGCGCCAAGGCCCGCCGCCGCATTGCCCTCGATGAAGATATTGTCGCCGACGGCGTTGGCGCGTTTCACCCTGACGCCGATGGGGCATTCGAAATTCGCTCTCGCGTAGTCGTAGCCGATGTGCAGGGCTTCGTGGTTAGGCGCGATCAGCTTGTCCTTGCCCTTGAACTGTTCGCCGATGAGCTTTTCGACTTCGGCGATTTCGATGTCGAGCAGCGCAGCGAGCGCGCCGACATAGATGATGTTCTTGAAGAGCTGGCGTTGGCGCGGATCGGAATACCGTTTTAGGCAGAGTTCCGTCAGCGGCATGCCCAGAATCGTCAGATCGTCGCGGAACGCCGATTTCGGCACCGGGCGGGAAGAGTCGTAAAAGATATAGCCGCCGGGTTCGATGCCCTCGACGTCCTCGCCCCAGGTTTCCGGGTTCATCGCGACGAGCAGGTCGCAATTGCCGCGCGCGCCCATGTGGCCGGCTTCGCTGATGCGAACCTCGTACCACGTCGGCAAGCCCTGAATGTTCGAGGGGAAGATGTTGCGCGGCGATACCGGCACGCCCATGCGCATGATGGAACGCGCGAACAACTGATTGGCGCTCGCCGAGCCGGAACCGTTGACGTTGGCGAACCGGACGACGAAATCGTTTACGCTCTGGATTGGCATGCGCCCTCCGCATGTGTCATTTCTAGCGTGAATCTCTGCATGTCCCAGGCGCCGGTCGGGCAGCGTTCGGCGCAGAAGCCGCAGTGCAGGCAGACATCCTCGTCCTTCGCCATGATGCGACCGGTCTTCAACGTGCCGGAGACATAGAGGTCTTGCGTTTTATTGCTCGCAGGAGCGGAGAGACGTGTTCGCAAGTCATCTTCATCGCCGTTCTCTGTGAAGGTGATGCAATCGACAGGGCAGATATCGACGCAGGCGTCGCATTCGATGCACAGGTTGTCCGCGAACACCGTCTGCACGTCGCAATTGAGGCATCGCTGCGCCTCCTTGAAGGCGAGGTTCGGGTCGAAGCCGAGTTCGACCTCGACCTTGATATCCTTCAGCGCAATCTCGGCGTCCTTCATCGGCACCTTGAAGCGCTTGTCGATTTCGATCTTGTTGTCGTAGCTCCACTCGTGAATGCCCATTTTCTGGCTCACGAGCGTCGTGTGCGGCGGCGGGCGATCCTTTACGTCTTCGCCGATGCAGTATTTGTGAATGGAGACCGCGGCTTCATGTCCGTGCGCAACGGCCCAGATGATGTTCTTGGGACCGAAAGCCGCATCGCCACCGAAGAACACGCCCGCGCGCGTCGATTGCATCGTGGTATGGTCGACGACGGGCATGTCCCATTTGTCGAAGTCGATGCCGAGATCGCGCTCGATCCAGGGGAAAGAATTTTCCTGCCCGACCGCCATCAGCACGTCGTCGCATTCGATATGAATGTCGGGTTCGCCAGCATTGACGAGACGGCGCCGGCCCTTGTCGTCGTATTGGGCCGCGACCTTTTCGAAGACGACGCCGGTGAGCTTGCCGTTCTTGTGCGTGAATTCCTTTGGCACGAGGAAATTCATGATCGGGATGCCCTCGTGCATCGCGTCTTCTTTTTCCCACGGGCTCGCCTTCATCTCCTCGAAGCCCGAGCGCACGATGACTTTCACATCCTTGCCGCCGAGACGCCGCGCCGAACGGCAGCAGTCCATCGCAGTGTTGCCGCCGCCAAGTACGATCACGCGCTCGCCGATCTTGTCGATATGGCCGAAAGCGATACTGGACAGCCAGTCGATGCCGAGGTGGATATTCGCCGCGCCTTCCTTGCGGCCGGGCAGGTCGTCGAGGTCGCGCCCGCGCGGCGCGCCCGTCCCTACGAAGACGGCGTCGTATCCCTCACCCAGAATTTTCTTCAGGCTGTCGATATTCGTACCGCCGCGAAAGTCGATGCCAAGGTTGAGGATGTAGCCCATTTCCTCATCGATCACGCTTTCGGGCAGGCGAAATTTCGGGATCTGCGAGCGCATCATGCCGCCGGACAGCGGATCGCGATCGAAGATCGTGATCTCGTAGCCGAGGGGGGCAAGGTCACGGGCAACAGTCATCGAAGCCGGTCCCGCGCCAATGCACGCTATGCGTTTGCCATTGGACTTCGCGGCCCTTTGCGGCATGCGGGCGGTGACGTCATCCTTGTAGTCGGCGGCGACGCGCTTGAGGCGGCAGATGGCGACAGGCTGTTCCTCGATGCGCCCGCGCCGGCAGGCCGGTTCGCACGGACGATCGCATGTGCGCCCGAGAATCCCCGGAAAAACGTTCGACTTCCAGTTGATCATATAAGCGTCGCTGTACCGGCCCGCCGCGATCAGCCGGATATATTCCGGCACCGGCGTGTGGGCAGGACAGGCCCATTGGCAATCGACGACTTTATGGAAGTAATTCGGGTCGGCTATTTCGGTGGGTGTCAAAGTTATTCCTCCCGGCGCAAATCGGATTTTCCCCTTCCGACATGCGCGCGCCATACCATCCTTCTGAACTGCCGGCAGGCAGGGCAAAAAGCGGCATGTGCGAACGTGAGACAGGTTTCCGCTGCCGTCAAGCGATCCTGTGGGCAATCACCTGTTTGTCGAGATTAATTTGAGATCAAGGCGATCTACAGAATGCAACATCCCTTGAAATTCGAAGCAAATTACGCTGCGATGCAATCAAAAATGCTGCAAAGCAATACGGACTGGCGACATTCGGCCATAATCCCCTGCCGCAAATGATCTGCATGCGGTACACTGACGCTCATGCAGGCCTGCCGCATCGACAAGCATATGCGGGTGAGAGCCTTTGCTTGGGAGGAAATGCCATGAAGGCTCTTGTTCTGTCCTGGCCGGTACGCCGGGAACACGCAAAGGTCAGGCGCAGCCTGCGCTGGCTGGCAATGTCGCTCGCATTTGGCGGATTGGCAGCAGGCGCGCCGGCTCTTGCGCAAACCTATCCTGCGAAGACCATACGTTTCATCTCGCCCGGGACGCCCGGCAGCACGACCGATATCATGCCGCGCCTTCTGGCGCCTGAACTCGGACGCCGGCTCGGCGCGACTGTTTACGTCGACAACAAGGCCGGCGGAAGCGGCATGATTTCCGCCCAGGCCATGGCCGCTGCGCCGGCCGATGGCGCGACGCTCTATCTTTCGACGGTCGGATCGCTCTGCATCGCCCCGCATGTGCTGGCGGGATTTCCGCTCGACCTGAAGGATTACCTGCCGATCTCGCTGACGGCGTCCTTGCCGCTCATTCTCGTCGTGAATCCGAAACTGCCCGTGCGCAGCGTGCAGGAATTTGCCGCATGGATGAAAGCCAATCCCGACAGGGCGACCTACGGCTCAGCCGGCGCAGGCTCTACCTCGGCGATTGCCGCCGCCGTCTTCGGCAAGGCTGCGGGCGCCAATGTCATCCACGTCCCGTTTCGCACCATGCAGCTTGCTGCTGACTCGATCATCAAGGGCGAACTGACCTTTCTCGTCTCGGATATCGGAGTCATCGCCGCCAAGGTCAAGGAAGGCGCGCTACGCCCGCTAGCTGCCTCCACGGCGAAACGTTCCGCCTTGATGCCGGATGTGCCGACATTCGCCGAGAGCGGTTACCCGATGGACATCACGCTCTGGTATGCGGTCTTCATGAAGACCGGCACGCCCGCGCCGCTTGCGGAACGCATGATCAATGAGCTTTCTTCCATCATGGCGACACCGGAGATCGAAGCGAAATGGCGCGACCTCGGCCTTGAGACGGGAAAGTTGCATGGCGCGGAGTTTGCCAAATACTATCAGGCCGAGTGCAAGCGCTGGGCCGAGATATTGCCCCCGCTCGGCATCAAGGAATAAAATATCCCGACAAGAGAAGCCGAAGGCTCGATGGAGGAAACCTTGGTCGAATTCACCAAACTCTCGAAGCACACGGGCGTCGAGGTTCACGGTGTGGATTTGCGCGACGAACTCCCGTCCTCGACGATCGCCGAACTGCGCCGCCTCTTCGTCGAGAATTGTGTCATTCTCTTTCGCAGCCAGACGCTGACGCAGGAACAGCTTGTGCGCGCGACCGGCTTCTTCGGCGAAGTTGCGAACTACGACAGGCCGCTGGATTTGCAGACAGAGCAGCAGAAGCGCCAGCTTCCGCAGGTGATGCTCATCACCAACATCCGCGAGGACGGCAAACCCATCGGCGCGCTGCCGGATGGGGAGATGTGGTTTCACCACGACATGATTCACAACGAACGGCCGCACAAGGCGACAATGCTCTATTCCATCGAGATTCCCACCTGGGGCGGCAACACCGTCTTCTCAAATCTCTATGCCGCTTATAACGAGATGCCCGCCGATCTTCGCAGCAAGCTGGAAGGCCGCATGGCGCTCAACGCCTTCAACTACGGTGCGCGCTTCAAGGGCGACCCGGAAGCGATGAAGACGCGCAAGCAGGCGATCCACCCCGCCATTCGTGTGCACGAAGAGACCGGACGCAAGGCTGTCTATGTCGACCGCCTGATGACGCAGCAGCTTATCGGCCTTCCCGACGATGAAAGCGAAGCCGTGCTCGAACGCGTCTTCGATTTCATCGAGCGCGAGGAGTTCTGCTACGAGCACGCCTGGCGCAAGGGCGACGTTCTCCTGTGGGACAACCGTTCCTCCATCCACGCGCGCCGCGATTTCCCCGCTGACCAGATTCGTCTGATGTGGCGCACGACACTTGTGGGCGCGCCCGTCAAAGTCGCTGAACCGGCATAAGATTCGGAAGAGATCCAATGGTCGAATACAGAAAGCTCTCCGAGCACACGGGCGCGGAAATCCTCGGCGTCGATCTCTCGAAGCCGCAGCCGCGCGACATTGTCGAAGACATCAAGCGCGTCTTCGCCGAGCGCTGTGTCGTCATCTTTCGAGATCAGAAACTCACGCAGCCGCAACTCGTTGCGGCCAGCGCGCTCTTCGGCGAGCCCGGCCAATACGATCTGCCTGTGGAACACCGAACCGAGGAAGAACTGAAACAATTGCCGCAGATCATGATGATCACCAACATCCGCAAGGACGGCAAGCCGATCGGGGCGCTGCCGGACGGCGAGATGTGGTTTCATCACGACATGATTCACAGCCAGAACCCGCACAAGGCGACGCTGCTTTATGCGATCGAGATTCCCTCCTGGGGCGGCGAAACCGTATTCGCCAATCTCTTCGCCGCCTACGACGATCTCCCCCAAGAGATGAAGAACAGGCTCGAAGGGCGCATGGCGCTGAATGCATTTAATTACGGCGCGCAATTCCGGGGCGATCCCAATGCTGCCTCCACGCGCCGGCAGGCGGTCCATCCGGCGATCCGTGTTCACGAAGAGACCGGGCGCAAGGCGATCTACATGGATCGGCTGATGACGCATTCCATCGTCGGCCTGCCGCAGGAGGAAAGCGACGAACTGCTCGCGTTCATCTTCGATCACATCGAGCAGGAAAAATTTACCTACGAGCACAAGTGGCGCAAGGGCGATCTCGTCATGTGGGACAATCGCTCCTCAATTCATGCGCGCAAGGATTTTCCAGCCGGCGAAGTGCGATTGATGTGGCGCACGACATTGCTGGGCGAGGCCGCGCCGGCGAGAAGCGTTGCGGCAGGATAGATCAATTCGCGAAAACCGCCCGCAGAAATTCCGTCGCGCCGCTTATGGAGGCTTGCGTCGCCGAAAAATTTGCAGGGTTCGATTGCCGTCGTGCGCCGGGATCGTCGAAACTGTGCGTCGCACCGGGATAGATCGCGATATTGATCGCGCCGCCCTGCATCTGGGAAGCTCGCGCAAACCTCTCGCAACGGGTTGCGGAGACTTCTTCGTCAGCTTCGCCAGCGAACACTTGAATTGGCGCATGCGGAATGTATCGCCGGTCGAACCGGTTGTGCAGACCGCACGCCGGGTAGAATGAAAGGCCGCCGCGAAATCCTTCGCCCGGTCTGAAGCCATTGGCAGCGAGGACTACGTCGGACATCGCCGCGATTGTCGCGCTGCCGCCGTTCGACCATCCCATCAGGGCGATCTTTTGCCCATCGATATCCGCACGTGTTCGCAGATAGCGCAATGCGCCATAGGCGTCGAGCGGCCGTACCGTCACTTCATTCACGGCGTCCGGTCTGTCCTGATATGAGAAGCGCGGGAAGCCGGTGGGGTATCCGCGTGGGCCGAAGCCGTCGACCATCAAAGCGGCGTAGCCTTGCGACGCCCAGTATTGACCCCAGAATTTGTGACGTTGAGTCAGGGTTGCGGCGTCGTATCGTCCGCGCGCGAGGCTCGAATAGGCGCCTGCCCGCCCGTGCATGAGGACGACGGCCGGCGACCGGTCCCGTTGCCCTTGCAGGCGAAACAGGTAGCCGACCAGAATTGTCCCATCGAGACTCTGAAACTGGAGAGTTTCCGGCGCTGCGCCGATTTGTGCCGTAACTGGTCCGGAATGAAGCATTGCGCCCAAGGCGGCACTGGCTGCTGCGATCATGACACGCATCTGTAGCCCCTTTACTGGATCGGCTATCCTTGATCTTTTTTCCATGAGAACGGTGTGACCAATCGCACAAGGCGAGTTGCAACGGCGGACGGCAAATGCAGGAGAACCATATGGCGAGCGAAGTGGATTTCGATTTCTCGGCAGACGTGATCATGGCTGGCGGCGATGCCGCCGAACGCAACTGGGCGCTCTTACGCAGGCACATGGTGGCCGAATGGTCCTGCGATCTCGATGCGACGATGGCGACGATGACGCGCAACGGTCCCTTCCAGATCATGCACGCCACCGGTCTGCATATACGCGGATGGGACAATGTGCGCGCCTTTTATTCCGAGCGGATGAATACCTTTCAGGGTCAGGGCTTTTATGCCCATCGCCTTGTCGTTTCCGAGAAAGCTATCGTCGGCACGGGCTATTTCAGTGGCACGCCGAGCGGTGTCTTCTTCGGCACACAGACGAGTGGCAAGACATTGTGCCTGCCGATGACCGTGTGGATCTATTTCGAGGATGGGCTGATCAAGGGTGAGGCCGCCTATCTCGACGGACTCGAATTGCAGCGGCAAATCCGTGAGGGTTCGCAAATCGATCGCAATACACCGGTTTATTGAGGGGGCGCGATCCTAAAGCCCGTGCGCTGCGCAAACGCCTTCCACTTCTCGACTTCGGAAACGTAGAACGGCGCGAAGACCTTGCCCGGTTTCGACACGGGATCGGCATAGATGGTCTTGAACTTCGCCTGATGTGCCGGATCGGCGACGACTTTTTCGATGGCGTCGCTGATGCGGTCGCGCAGCGCCAGATCGATTTTCGGAGGCGCAAAGGCGCCAAGCCAGCCGACGAGCGTCATCTCTTTCACGCCCAGTTCGGCCATGGTCGGCACGTCAGGCAATTGCGGCAGGCGTTGCGGCGCCAGCGTTGCGAGAAAGCGCACGCGTGGATTGGTCAGGTGGCCGGCAATGCTCGCGACGCTCGGCATATAGAGATCGGTGACGCCCGCGATAAAATCATTCAGCACCGGCGCCGCACCCTGGTAGGGCACATGCACCATCTCGAGACCGAACTGGCTGGCGAGATAGGCCGAAGTTACATGCGGCGTGGACGCAATGCCTGAGGATCCATAGTTGAGTTTGCCAGGACTGGCTTTCGCATAGGCGACGAATTCCTGGAGGGTCTTGACTGGCAGCGCGGCCTTCACCGCCATGAGATATTGCGCTTCGACAACTTGCGCCACGGGCGTATAGCCGTTGCGATAGTCGAAATTGAAGGCAGGATCGACCGCGGGCGGGATGCCGATGCCTCCATCGTTATTCACCAGCAGGGTATAGCCATCGGGCTCTGATTTCACGAGTTCGCCGAGACCGATACGCCCGTTTCCGCCCGTCTTGTTGACGACAAGAAACGTCTGGCCCGTCTGTTGACGCAGGCCATCGGCGAGGAAGCGGGCAACCCCGTCGATATATCCACCTGCCGGATAGGGCACAATAACAGTCACGCGCTGTTTCGCCGGCCAAAGTTCCTGTGCCGGCGCTTCGCCTACAATGATGCAAGCAGCGCCCGCTGCCGCGCAGCTACGGGCGAAGACTTTCAAGAGTCTCGCGATATCCATGGCGTTCTCTCCCGGCCGGTGCAGTTCTCTGCACTTTCCCTTCAAACTCTATCACCTGCGACTTTATTGGCAAATCGCCGCACTTGAGCCGCTTGCACGCGGTCGCGAAACGCTTAAAGTGTCGTCAAGCGGACCTGCGAGCCGCAGAACGCGAATGCGTAAGGTCATTCGCAGGAGGAAACTAATGCGACGGCAATTTTTCTTCTTTTCGGAGATGGGCTACAATGTCTATCCCGAGGAAGAGGCGCAGAAGTACGGCTATACTTCCCTGATGTTTCCCAACAGCATATTCGATCGCGAGAAGGCCCGCGACCTCTGGCAAATGTTCTTGCGCGAACACGAATTCGCTTCTGACGTGGGGTTCGACGGGTCCGTCTGCAACGAGCACCACAACAACGTGCTCTCGATGCAGGAGAGTGTGAACATCTCTGCGGCAGTGGTCAGCCAGCGCATAAAGGGCACGATCGCGCTGATCGGAAATCCTCTCCCGATCCACGACAATCCCGTACGCGTGGCCGAAGAGATCGCCATGCTCGATCTGATCTCCAATGGCCGTATCATCTGCGGCTTCGTGCGCGGAACGGGTGTCGAGCAGCTTTCGACCAATGCCAACCCCGCCTATAACAGGGAACGCTTCGAGGAAGCCTATGCGCTGATCAAGAAGACGTGGACGACCCCGGGGCCGTTCCGCTGGGAAGGCAAGCACTATCACCTGCGCGTTGTGAATCCCTGGCAATTGCCGCTGCAGAATCCGCATCCGCCCATCTGGGCCGGAGGCATCTTGTCGCCCGAGACGATCCGCTGGGCCGCGAAGGAGCGCATCGCCTATCTTGTTCTCGGCAGTGCGCTCGACGCAACGGCTTCCTGCCGCGAGATTTATCATGAAGTGGCGAAGGCCGACGGCTGGACGCCGGGCCCCGAACATCTCGGCTATCTCATCCATACCAGTGTGATGGATACGGATGAGCAAGCCTATGACATGGGCAAGTATCATTATGGCGGCACGTCGGCCATCGGGCGTGATCGCGGCGGTGGCGGCGGCGCGCTGACGCAGGGCACCGGTTCCGGCGGCGCGACGGGAACCCCCCATCCCGAATGGGCTTCGCCGCCCGGCTATATGTCCAAACAGGCCAAGGCCGGCAGCATGGCGCGCGAGCGGCGGATGTCCGAAGGCACATATGACGCTGCCGTGAAAGCAGGCCTTATCGTAACCGGAAGCCCCAAGACGGTGATCCAGAAATTCAAGCACATCATCGACCGCACCGACCCGGGCTATCTCACGTTCTGGGCGCGCGAGGGTCGCAAGCCGCATGACGCCACGATGCGTGGCATCGAGCTCCTCGGCAAGGAGGTCATTCCTGCATTGCGGGAACACAAATCGGCACTTGTCACAGGCAAGGAGGTAACGCCGTGGCCGCATTGATCGATACCCATAAAGAAGAGATCGTGCAGGCTGCAGGCATTTCGACACAGGTCCGGCGTGGCGGAAAGGGCGCGCCGCTCCTCGTCATACACGGCGAACTGGGATTGCCGGGCTGGCTGAAATCTTTCGACATCATCGCGCAAGATCGCGAAGTGATCGCGCCCTCATTGCCGGGTTATGGCGCCAGCGAACGGCCAGACTGGATCATGAGCGTGCATGATCTCGCCGCATGGGTCTCCTGGTTCGTTCGCGACAACAAGATTGCAACGCCGGTCGATGTTGTCGGCTTCTCGATGGGCGGCTGGATCGCTGCCGAACTCGCGACGCTCAATCCGGCCATCTTTAACAGGCTCGTGCTCGTGGGACCGATGGGCGTGAAGCCGCGCGAAGGCGAAATCTTCGATTATTTCCTCGAAGGCGGCATGACCGGCATCCGCCGGAATTTTCTAGCGCCAGACTCGTGTGAGGAATTCAAGCGCTTCTGGGGCCGCGACCTCACGCAGGACGAAACGGACGCCGTCGAGTGGCACCGCGAGACCACATGCCGTATCGTGTGGAAGCCCTACATGCATTCCCTGACCCTGCCGCATTTCCTGCTGTCGATTGCAGTACCGACACTGATCGTGCAGGGCGAGAAGGATGCGGTGACACCATTGGATTGCGGGCGAATGTTTCGGGACGTTATCCCGGGCGCGAAGCTCGAAACGATCGATGATTGCGGACACATGCCCGAGATGGAAACGCCTGCCCGATTTGCAGAGATCGTCCGCAAATTTCTCGGCTGACGAGAGGGCCAGTATCTTTACTTCGCGGATTCCCCGGTTAAGCTGCGCCCGCGTTCAATCTGGGAGGGCGGAATGCAGAACTCGCCTGCAGTCAATCTTGTGCTTCTTTTCGCGCGCATCTGCGTCGCGATTCTCTTTCTTGTTGCCGCCTACAACAAGATCAAGGGCTATAACTTCTTCCTCGGCTATTTCGGAAAACTCGGCATTCCCATGCCGGCGATTTCGACGCCCATCATCATCGCGATCGAACTTCTGGGCGGTCTTGCGATGCTGGTAGGCTTCAAGGTGCGGGTCTTCGGGCCGATCCTCGCACTGTTCTCGATTGTCGCGGGCCTTTACGCGCACACCAATTTCGCCGACGTGAACCACCTCAATCACTTCCTGAAGAACATCGGTCTCTTCGGAACGATTGCCCTGTTCTACGCGACCGGCGCTGGCGCCTATTCCGTCGACAAGGACTGACACCGAAACGGACCGCATACAACGAGCCCGGCCTGCGAAATAAGGCCGGGCTTTTGCCTTAGGTCGCCGGCAGAATTTCGCCAGAGGCCTCGCCGAAGCCGATGCGATAGTCCTTTCCGCGCGCCACGCCACGCATCGTCAGCATATCGCCGTCTTCGAGGAACGTGCGCGTCACGCCGCCTTCGAGCGTCATCGGCTCCTTGCCGCCCCAGGCAAGTTCGAGCATCGAGCCGTACATGCCCTTTTCCGGGCCGCTGATCGTACCCGACCCCAGCACATCGCCGACCGACATTGCACAACCCGACGACGTGTGATGCGCAAGCTGCTGCGCGCTCGACCAGTACATATATTTGAAGTTGGTGCGGCTGATGGTGCTCGCGCTGTTTGAGCCGCCCGGTCGCAGGTCCACTTCGAGATCGATGTCGTAATTCATCCGCGCAGGTTGCTGCAGATAGGGCAGGGGCTGTGGCTCCTGCTTCGGCCCATCGACGCGGAAGGGCTCGAGCGCTTCGGCAGGCACGATCCACTGGCCAAGCGTCGTCGCAAAAGCCTTCGCCTGAAACGGCCCAAGCGGCACGTATTCCCATGCCTGAATATCGCGGGCGCTCCAGTCGTTCAGCAGCGCGAAGCCGAAGATCGATGCCTGTGCTTCTGCCACGGAAATCATGTGACCCATCTTCGATGGCGCACCCACGATGGCCGCCATTTCCAGTTCGAAATCGAGACGTCGTGAAGGTCCGAAAATTGGCGGCGCGTCCGGGGGCTTGATTTGTCCCTTCGGCCGGTGAACCGGCGTGCCGCTGGCCACGATCGTTGAGGCGCGGCTGTTATAGGCTATGGGAATATGCAGCCAGTTCGGCTGCAGGGCGTTTTCAGGCCCGCGGATCATGATGCCCGCATTCGTTGCATGTTCGCGCGAGGAATAGAAATCCGTGAAGCCGGCAACGCGGATCGGAAGGTGCAGTGTTGCTTGCGCGCGCGGCGTAATCGCCCGCTGGCGCAATACGGCATCGTCGCGCAGTTTCGCGTTGTCGTGGCGGAGCAATTCACTGACCGCGAGCCGCATGCCCGACCATGCCGCAGGGCCGAGCGCCATGAAATCGTTGAGCGTCGGCTGGTAGAAAATTCCCGGAGGCGCGATCTTCGGCAGAAGCCCCGCGCCATCGAGCGCGGCGAGATCGAGAACGAAATCGCCAATGGCCACGCCAATACGCGTCTTCGAATCATTCACCGTGGAGAATGCGCCATAGGGCAGGTTCTGGATCGGGAAGTCCGAACCCTGTGCGCTGTCGACGAAGGATTTCAGTCTGGGATCGTTGGCTGACATTTCTTCTGCCCGATGATTGGGATGACGGATCGGCACTAAAGCCTTCGAAACTGATTATCATGCCAACCCGCGGCGGCAAATCTTGACGCGAAAGCACTCAGGCTGGAAAGTGCGCCGGAACGATAATCGCCGCAGGCGGGGGGAAAATGACCGCAGTTCCACAGATCGACGAGGATGCCGCCCGCATTCTCGAAAACATGAAAAAGGCCAATCTGCCACCGTTTGAGGCGCTGTCGCCTGCTGAAGGACGCGCTCGCATGCGCGCAATGCGCGAGGCGATGAAGCAGGAGGTGCCCGAGATGGCGGAGGTGAAAAGCATCTCTGCCGATGGTCCGCACGGGGCGATCCCCGCCCGTCTTTATCGCAGCAAGGGCGCGGGCGCGGGTCCTGCGCCCGTGCTGGTCTTCTTCCACGGTGGCGGCTGGGTCGTCGGCGATCTCGAAACGCATGACAATCAGGCGCGCTTCTTTGCCGATGCCATGAGCGGCGTCGTCGTTTCAGTCGATTATCGCCTCGCGCCCGAGCACAAATTTCCGGCGGCAGCCGATGACAGTTTTGCTGCAACGCAATGGATCGCGAAGAATGCTGCTTCGCTGAACATCGACGCATCGCGCCTTGCTGTTGCCGGTGATAGCGCGGGCGGCAATCTCGCCGCGGTCGTTGCACTGATGGCAGCGGAAAAAGGCTCGCCGAAAATCAGCGCACAGGTGCTCATCTATCCAACTGTCGACCTACGCATGAACTATGACTCCTACAAGCGCGTCGGGAGCGGTTACACGCTGACGACGGGGTCGATGGAATGGTTCCGCGATCATTACCTGAATTCGAAGTCCGAAGTGGAAGACTGGCGCGCCTCGCCACTGCTTGCAAAAAATCACGCTGCCGCCCCGCCTGCCTATGTCGTCACGGCCGGCCTCGATCCGCTTTGCGATGAAGGCGAGACCTATGCAAATGCGTTGAGGAAGGCAGGCGTGGAAACGCAGTTCCGTTGTTGCTCGGGCCAGATGCATGGCTTCATCGGTGCGAAAGGAATTATCCGTCAAGCTGGCGAAGTCATCGACGAAATCGGCGCGTTTCTGAAAGCGAAACTGGCTTGATCACGGAGCCGGGCGCATGGGCGGCCCGGCTCCGAATTTTCTTAAGTCCATTCTCAGCGCGAACGGTCGTAAGCGCCGAGCCCGGGCCTGTAGCTCTTCTCGTCGAGGAATTGAGACATGCCCTTTTGCGCGCCGCTTTCGGGATCGGTAAACTTGTTCTGGTCCGACTTGGCGGAGAGATATTCCGCCGCCATGTCCCAGCTCATGTCGCGCACGTAGTGATAGGCGACCTTGCACGAGCGCAGCACGTGCGGGTTCTTCTTCATCAAATTGTCGGCGATGGCCTTTACCTTCGCCATCAACTGGTCCTGTGGGACGGAGAAGGTGACGAGGCCGTATTGCTCGGCTTCCTTTCCGTTAAACGTATCGCCGGAAATTATGTAATACATCGCCTTGCGCGGTGTCATCGTATAGGTCGCGGACTTGGTAACGATGCCGGCGGGTATGATGCCCCAGTTGATCTCTGACATGCCGAAGCTCGCTTCATCCGACGCTACCGCAATGTCGCAACCGACGAGCACCTGGAAGGCGCCGCCGAAGCACCAGCCGTTCACCATCGCGATGGTCGGCTTGTTGTAATAAAGCAGCTTGCGCCACTGCCAGCGCGCATTGTTGGTATGCAGACGCTCGCGGTCGACGGGATGCCATTTCGCCGGCTCGCGGAAATATTCCTTGAGATCCTGCCCCGCCGAAAAGCTGTCGCCAGAGCCGGTGATGACGATCACCCTGGCGCGGTCGTCCTTTTCCAGCGCGTCGAGAATCGCGTTGGCGTCGTTGACGATACCCGGGCTGATGCAGTTGCGCTTTTCCGGCCGGTTCAGCGAGACGAAGGCAATGCCGTCGCGGATTTCGCAGACGACGTCCTTGCCGCCGGGCAGAGCGGGATCGTGTTTGAATTGCTGGCTCATGTGCGCTTCCTCTTGCCGTTTCTTACTTCAACAGATGACCGAATTTCTGGCGCGCCAGGCGGCGTATCTCTGGCGACGGCTGATTCACTTTCGGATATTGATCCTTCCACCAGAACGGCTTGCAGGCATCGATGATGGCGCGGCTGTTGGTGAAGTCGCCCTTCGCTTTGCGCTCCGGTTCGATGCGCGGATCCAGCGGCGTCGACCATGCATTGGTGATGATGTCGATGGATGTCGCCGGATCGGAGCGCGTCAGCACCGCCCAGATGACTTCTTCGAGATTGGACACATCGATATCTTCATCGACGACGATGACATAACGGCCGGCGTAAGCGCCTGCATGGCACATGGCGGCGACGTGACCGGCCTGTTTCGCATGGCCGCCGTAGCGCTGCTTGATCGCGACGACCAGCAGCAGGCGCGAAACGCCGACTTCATGTGCCCATGCGGCCGTCACATCGGGCACACCGGCCTTCGTGATGTTCTCGCGCACGATGGCAGAACGCGTCAACGCACGATAGCGGCCGATCTCGTCGGGCGGGCGCTGCGGCGCGCAGCCCAGAAGGATCGGGTTGTTGCGGTGATAGATCGCCTTGATGTCCATGACGGGTTCATCACGGACATCCGAGCCATAGTAGCCGAACCACTCACCGAACGGACCTTCTGGCTTAACATTGCCGGGCTGCACAAAGCCTTCGATCACGATTTCTGCATTGGCCGGTACCGGCAGGCCGGTGATCGGCGCATGCACGAGATCGACGGGCTCGCCACGAATGCCGCCTATAACTTCATATTCGGAAATGCCGTGCGGGATTTCGCTCGACGACATGAGAAACGACATCGGATCGCAGCCGACGACGATGGCGACCGGCATGGGTTCGCCGCGCTTCTCGTATTTGTCGCGCATGACGCGCCCATGCTTGCCGGGCGAGATGTAGAAACCGACAGATTTCTCGTCATGGATCATCACGCGATAGGTGCCGCAATTGATCCAGCCGTCGTCGGGATCGCGCGTGACGTTGAAACTGCCGGTGCCGATATAGCGTCCGCCGTCTTCCGGATGCCACATGGGCGTCGGGAATTTGGTGATGTCGACATCCTCGCCCTTGATGACATTCTCGAAGATCGGGCCATCGTTCACGTAGCGCGGCTGGATGCGCTTCAGGTCGCTCATGTAATGAATGCGAAAGGCTTCGCTGAGCTGCAATTTGTCGAGATGATCGGGGAAACCGAGCGTCATCTTCTGCCTGACGCCGCCGAAGAAATTCACCAGCACCTTGCTACCGGGAATCGTGCCGGGGATATCCTCGAAAATCACGCAGGGTGCGGTTTCCTCGTGCAGGATGACTTCTGACGCCATGCCTATGTCTTCCTGCCAGGAAAGACCCTGCACGCGTCGCACCTCGCCGAGCTTGTCGGCCTCGCCGATCCATTCCCTGAGATCGCGGTATTTGAGATCCGGCGTCAGCGCGGCGATATCGACATCTGCCGGCCCATTTTTATTGCCCTCTGCAGCCATCATTTCCTCCAATGAATTATTTTAGCAGGCCGAGGCTGCGATAGGCAGACAGCGCGCCTTCGTGAAGTTTCACGCCGCCGAATTCCAGCGCCGACGCGCCTTCCGTCTTGAGTGGTTCGAACAGTTTTTCCATGCCACGATAGAGCGGGTTGAGGCTCACGAGTTCGGCTGTGTCCTCGGCCATCGTACGCGCAACGGTTTCGACGGCGCGCGCCTCCTGTCGCGCATGGGTCACAACGACGTTGACGACAGCGGCCTGCGAAACATCTTCATTGAGCGCGCGCAACTGCCCTTTCTCCATCGTGACAGGCCGATACCAGGGGACGGCAGCCAGCACCTTTTCGAGGTCGCCTGGCGCATAGGGAAGGACGCGCAGATCGCAGCGCTGGTCGAGCGACGTCATCTCCGGATTGGGAATCGGGCATTGCAGTTGCGCATCGACATCGCCTGCATCAAGCGAACGGCCGCCCTCCGCAAAGTGCTGGTAAATTGGGACGATATCGTTAAAGGTCATGCCCAGCGCCCCGAATATCGTATGTGCATGTTGCGTCATGCCGCTGGTCTTCGCGCCGGTGCAAACGCGCTTGCCGCGCAGGTCGGCGACCGTCTTGATGGGCGAATCCGCGCGTACTATGAAGAATAGCGGCCCGGCATTCGCCGGCGCGACCATCCGCAGGTCGATCGGCCTGGAGAAGGGCGCTTGTCCGAGACGGGCGCGTCCGATCCAGTTCGAGGCCATGAAGCCGAAATCGAGGTCCCCGTCTTCCAGCCGCTGCGCATTCTCCGTGCTGGCGGCCATTGCGGTGAGAATTTCGACCGGTCCGGCACCGCGCTTTTCGAGGATGGCTTTCAGGGCTAGGCCCTGATGAAGAAATGTGCTGTTCGGCTCGGCCGTTCCGATGCGCATATTCGCTCCCTAGTGCGGACGCTTTTGGCCCGCTTGCCGTCTTGTCTCACAGGAAGCATGGCCGCGCAATCTCGCGAGCCGGGGCGCGTGGACGGCGCGGCGGACGGGTGCTAGGAACGGGCCCAACGGCAATATAACAATCACAGGGAATGGAAACGCATGTCTTCAGGGCCGCGCTATCGCCTCGGCGTCGATGTCGGCGGTACGCATACCGATCTCGTGCTGCTCGATGTCGGGAGCGGCGAATTGATGGTCGAGAAAGTCGCGAGCACGCCGGCCAACCCGGCCCTCGGCGTGCTCGATGGCGTCAATCGCTTCATCGCGCGCGGCATTGCACCCGGCGATATCGGTTTCTTCGCGCACGGCACCACGATCACGACCAACGCTCTGCTTGAAATGCGCGGCGCGAAGGTCGGCCTGCTGATCACCAAAGGTTTTCGCGCCGTGCAGGAAGTGCAGATGCAGGCGCGCGACACCAATCTCTTCGATTACTTCTTTTCGCGTCCCCAGCCCATCGCGCCGCAGAGCATGACGCGTGAAATTCCTGAAAGATCCGACTATCGCGGCAACGTCCTCGTCCCGCTCGACCATGACGCCGTGCGCAAGGCGGCCCGCGAGCTTGCCGGGGCAGGCGCGGAATCGATTGCGGTCAACTATCTTTTCTCCTTCATGAATCCCGCGCACGAAGAAGAAACGCGCCGCATCGTGACAGAAGAATGCCCGGGCGTTCATGTTTCGCTCTCGAGCGAAGTGTTGCCGCGCATTCGCGAATGGCCGCGCCTGTCAACGACATTGCTGAATGCCTATCTCGAACCCGTGCTCGTTCGCTATATCGCGCATCTCAATCGTGGCCTCGACGATACCGGCGTTTCGACGCCACAGCGCTTCCTCATGCAGTCGAACGGCGGCGTCATGCCGTTTGCCGCGACAATGGCAGGTGGCCGTACCGTGCACACGCTCTTCTCGGGACCTGCAGCGGGCGCGCAGGCCGCCGCATGGCTTGCCGAAGAAGCGAAGACCGGCCTCGTCACCCTCGACATGGGTGGAACCAGCGCTGATATCGCCTTCATCGAGGGCGGCGCGCCGCTGGAAACGACGGAGAGCATCATTGCGCGGCGGCAACTCGATGTCCCCGCTCTCGACATGACGACGATTTCCGCTGGCGGCGGATCGATTGCCGGCGTCGATGGAGGCGGATTCCTGACGGTGGGCCCCCAAAGCGCTGGCGCCGATCCTGGCCCCGCCTGTTACGGACGCGGCGGCGTACGCCCGACCGTGACCGACGCCGATCTCGTCTGCGGCTATCTCAATCCCGAGTATTTCCTGGGCGGCAAGCAGAAGCTCGATGTCGAGGCTGCGCGCGCAGCGCTTGAAACCAATGTTGCCGGTCCCCTGGGCCTGAACGTGCGTGAAGCCGCGGTTGGCATCAGGCGCATTGTCGACATGCGCATGGCTGACGAAGTGCGTGTCTTCGCTGCCAAGCGCGGCGTCGATCTCACA
Source organism: uncultured Hyphomicrobiales bacterium (assembly GCA_903847605.1). Lineage (GTDB taxonomy): Bacteria > Pseudomonadota > Alphaproteobacteria > Rhizobiales > Beijerinckiaceae > Terripilifer. Next base: position 48,866 of record CAINED010000042.1, read on the forward strand.
TCCTTCACGCTTTTGCCCTTCGGTGGCGCTGGCGCGGTGCATGCGGCCGCCGTTGCCGACGAGTTGAACATGAACCGCATTCTCGTGCCGCCTCGTCCCGGCGCATTCTCGGCGCTTGGCCTGCTCTGCACCGACATCGTTCACGATTACATCCGCTCCGAATTGATGCCGATGGCCGAACTCACCGCGGATCATGCGGAAGCGATCTTCGACGAACTTGAAGCCCGCGCTCTGCAGGACCTTCTGGCCGAAGGAATGAAGCCCGAGGACGCGCGCTATCTGCGCGAACTCGATCTGCGTTACACCGGGCAGGGCTACGAATTGCGCACGCCCCTCGACGGACTTTACGCGAATTCTCTCGATTCAAAATCCCTGCAGGCGGCGCGTACGCGCTTCGATGAGCGCCATCGCCAGATTCATGGCCACGCCGCTGCCGACAGGCCCGTCGAGGTCGTCAGCTATCGCGTGCGCCTGCGCGTCGATGCGCCGAAATACAAGCCTGTGCCTGCTTCGCCACCCGCGCGCGCGCGAGACATCTCCTCGGCTGCCAAAGGCAGCCGCGATGTGTGGTTTGAGGCGGCCGAATCGACGACGGCGATTGTTTACGAACGTGACGGGCTCGACATCGGAGCGACAATCGCCGGCCCGGCCATCGTTGAACAGTTCGACGCAACGACGATTGTACCGCCGGGCTGGACTGGACGTGTCGATGCGCTTCGCAATCTTGTTCTGGTAAAGAAGGGAGCCTGAGCCGTGGCAACGCAACAGGCGGGCAAGTCTCTTGATGCCATCACCATCCAGATCCTGCGCAACAAGATCGCCAGTCTCGTGGAAGAAATGCATTATCATTTCTACCGCTCGGGCTATTCGACGATCATAAGGGAGTCTCGCGATTTCTCCTGCGTGGTATTGGACAGGAACGGCCGGCTGATCGTCGCGCCCCCGATGTTTTTTCACGCGCCAGTCTATCGTCATCTCGTGCGCCGGACGCTCGAACTTTATAACAGCCGGGATGGCGAGCCCGGCGACATCGAGGACGGCGACGTTTTCGTCTGCAACCATCCGTATGAGGGCGGTTTGCCGCATGTGTCCGATATGGCCTTCGTCTCGCCTGTTTTCTCGAATGGAAAGATCGTCGCTTTCACTGGTTCCATTGCGCACAAGGCTGATGTCGGCGGTACCAATCCGGGCTCGACCTCTCCCAATGCCACGGAGATCTTTCAGGAAGGCCTGCTCCTGCCGCCCATGAAGATCTGGCAGCGCGGCCAGCTTTTGCAGGATGTCGAGCGCATCATTCTTGCCAATACGCGCCAGCCGGTTCTCGTGCGCGGCGACATGAATGCGCAGATCGCCGTGACGCACGACGGCGCGATGCGAGTCAAGGAACTGGCGAAACGCTTCGGCGCGCAGGTGCTGATGGACGCCTTTGCGGCCATTCTCGACGGCGCCGCCAATGAATTGCGGCAGCGGATTTTAGCCTTGCCGCATGGTTCATCGTCGGCGGAAGGTTATATCGACAACGATGGCGTCACCATCGACAAGCCCATCAAGCTCGCCGTCACGATCACGATCGAAAATGGCGTCGCTGAGTTCGACTTCTCCGCATCCGATCCGCAGACGCGCGGCCCCATGAACCTGCGTCCCTCGATGATCGAAGCCTGCGTCTTCTATGCGCTGATCGGCAGCCTTGGCCCCAATCTTCATTTCAACGACGGCATGAGCGATTGCATAAGGCTGAAGTTCAAGGACAAGACGATTACCAATGCATCCGCGCCGGCATCGGTCTCCAATTACCAACAGGTTAATCTCAAACTCGTCGATGTGCTTCTTGAGGCCATGGCGCATTTCAATCCTTCGCGCGCCATCGCCAATGCAGGTTCATCGAGCGCGCTGGGAATATTCTGGACGAAGGGGTGGCCCGGGCAATCGACCATGCAATATGAAATTCTCGGCTCCGCTTACGGCGGCGGCGAGAAACACGATGGCGCGTCGGGCACGGCCTGCCATCTCAGCAATCTGCATGTAACGCCCATCGAAATCCTCGAATCCGAATATCCCTGCCGCATTCATCAGTTCGGACTTGTTCCGGACTCAGGTGGCGCTGGCCATTGGCGCGGCGGACTCAGCATGATCCGGGAATATGAACTCCTGGAAGATGCGACGGTTGTGCGCCGCTTCGACAAGAGCAAACATCCACCCAAGGGACTTGATGGCGGACAAAACGGGCAGGGCGCAAAATTCGCCATCAATCCCGGCACGCCGCAGGAATATATCTCGCCTGCGTCGGGCAAATGGGAATTGAGGAAAGGCGACCGCTTCATACTGCAAACCGCAGCCGGCGGCGGCTACGGCAAGCCAGCGCTGCGCGAACCCGTCGATGTCATCAAAGATATCCGCGAAGGCTATGTCACAAAAGATACGGCCGAAAGAATTTACGACGTCAAACCGGAGTTTTGAATTCAAATGGCGAAGGAAAAGATCGGTATTATTGGCGCGGGCCGCATGGGCCAGCCGATGGTCAAGCACTTGCTGAAACATGGCTTTGATGTCACCGCAGTCGATATCAGCAAGGACAATATCGAGAAATGCCGCGCCATGGGCGCGAAGATCGCGGGTCAGCCAAAAGATCTCGGCGATTGCAGTTTCATCATTCTCGGCGTCGGCTACGACGGCGAAGTCAACGAAGTCGTGCTTGGTGAAAATGGCGTGTTGCAGGCGCTGAAACCCGGCAGCATCATAGCCGTATCGTCCACGGTATCGCCTGATACAGTCAAGAACATCGATGCCAGGGCGCGAGAAAAGGGCTGCGACGTGCTCGATGCGCCGATTTGCCGGGGACGCTGGTTTGCCGATGAAGGCAAGCTGTTGGCGCTTGTCGGCGGCCGCGATGAAATCGTGGCGCGCGGGCGCGACGTCTATTCCTGCTTCTGCTCGGACATTTCCCATCTCGGCGATGTCGGCCACGGGCAGGTCGGCAAGGCCATGAACAATCTCATGCTCTGGGTCACGAGCATCGGGCTCATCGAAGCCGGCCGCGTCGCGGAGTCGACAGGCATCGATCTCGTCAAGTTGCGCGACGCCTTGATGATGAGTTCAGGCAAGTCACAGGCGCTGGAAGACTGGGATCAGACCTCCTTCACCTGGGCCTTGAAGGACATGCAGATCGTCATGCAGATGGCCGACAAGGCCAATCTCTCGCTGCCACTCGCTGGCGCGATCAAGGAAATGGTGAAGGAAGCACGCCGGGTGAAGGCGACCAACCCGCCAAAGTGGACGGGAAAGTAAGCGCATGGCGGGCGCGGGTTTCGGCGGCATAACCAAGGCGTTTGAGAGCCGCAATTTCCGCGTCTACTGGATCGGCAACCTGACCCATACGATCACGGTGTGGGTCAATCGCATGGCGATCGCCTGGCTCACATGGGAAATCACCCATTCGACAACCTGGCTCGGCATCATGGCCGCCGCAAACATGCTGCCGTCCATTGTTCTCGGCCCGCTCGGCGGTGTCACCGCGGATCGCTTTGGGCATCGATTCCAGCTTGTGACCGCTACCTATATCGGCGGCGGAATCGCCGCACTGATGACGGTGCTTGTCGCGCTGGATAAAGTCTCTATCGGCTGGCTCGCCTTCCTCGTCGCGCTCACTGGCGTGATCAGGGCATTCAACGTGCCTGCACGAACGGCGATGGTGAGCAATCTCGTCGAACGGCAATATCTGTCCTCCGCGATCGGCATCAACAGCGCCTCCTTTCATGGCGGCAATTTCGTCGGCCCTGTCATCGGCGGGTTGCTCATCAATTATTTTGGTATATCGCTCGCCTTCCTTGCGTATGCGGCAGGCGAGTTCATCGCTGCGACATCATTCCTGATGCTGAAGATCAACGTCGTGCAGCGCTCCTCCAAGGGCGGCAGTCTTTTGGCCGATCTCGTCGAGGGCTTTCGCTACACATGGAATCATAGCGGCATATTCGCGGTTCTCTCGCTAAGCCTCGTCAGCGCCATCCTCATCAATCCCTACATTGAAATGCTGCCGGCCTTTGTCTCCAAGGTCTATCGCATGGATGCGGAAGGCCTTGCCTGGCTGACGGCCTCGACGGGCGGCGGCGCGATGGTCGGCGGCCTCTGGATCGCGCGGCGCGGCAGGCTTGATGGCCTCGTCCGGATTCAACTTGTAACGCTGGCGCTCGCCTATGTCTCGATCTTCATCTTCGCATGGACGGACCGCATGCCGCTCGCCATGGCGGCGCTCGCCGTCGCCGGCTTCTCGCTCGTCGCCGCGCAGACTTCCGCCTCGACACTGGTCCAGAACGCCGTCGATCCCCGCTTGCGCGCGCGCGTCGTCAGTCTCAACGGCGTGATTATCGTCAGCGGTCCCGCCATTGGCGCGTTGTTGATCGGCGCGATCGCCGAGCGCACGGGCGTACAGGCGCCGGTCATGGCGGCAGCGGTTATCGCTTTGGCCTGCCTTGCTTTGCTCGCGCCGAAATCGGCGCAGACGGCGGCCGCGCTCGAACAGGAAGGCAAGTAAGTCAGATATCCGGCTATTGCTTTGGTGGTATCCTGCCCTTGTCGGAATCGTAACCGCCCAGATCCTTGCCGCCTACCGATACATTGCCGACGGAGACATGCGTCTTTCCGAAGAGCGCGAAGACGGCGATGACCAGCACGATGTAGCCCCACCAAGGAATCCGCTTCAGAAAATCCATGTCTCAGCCCTCTGGATAACAGGGTGCGAAACTGTCACGCCTCTTCCAGCACCTTGTCCTTCAGTTTGCGGAAGCGGAAGCGTTCGATCTGGTCGAGATCGGTGCCGGTGACGCGTATCACCCAGCAGGTCTCCGGATGTTCCGTCGAATGAATGAAGCCGGGGCCATAGGCCTTGGTATCGCCGCCGCGCAGGTCGTATTCGGCGGATTTTTTTAGCACCGCGCCGTCCTCGCTCTCGGGGTTGGTGCGCACATATTCGCGCATGCGGGTCGCGCCGTTGATATTGCCGTAAATGGCCCAAGATGCGCCGTGGCTGTGCGGCGTGCCACGTTTGCCGCCTTCCTGCACATGGGCGAGCACATAATAGTCGAGGTCGGGGTCGTGATAGAGTTCGCGCTTGCCGGCCGGAGTGTCCGCTGAAAACGTCGCCTTTACGAAGGCGTCGTTGCGCAACAGGCCCGACAATTTCGCCGCCACGGCGTCCAGACGGGAATGGATCGAGCCCTCGCCCTTCAGAATCGCGCTCGCATCCCCGCAGAATTCCTGCAAACCATAGGCCATCGCTACCTCCTCATTTTTCTCGCTCAGGATAGCGCGCCCTTGCCGCAGGCGGAAGGGAGTTGCATAGGACGGGACGATCCGGGAAAATCCCAAAAACAAGAACGGAGGAAAATATGCTCAGGCAAGAGGATAACGAGCGGCTCGTTCGGGTCGGACCGGGAACGCCAATGGGCGAGTTGATGCGCCGCTACTGGCAGCCTGCACTCCTCTCGTCCGAACTGCCGGAGCCCGATGGCGCCCCTGTCCGCGTGCGCCTCCTAGGCGAGGATTTGATCGCTTTCCGCGACACTGATGGAAATGTCGGCCTCGTCGATGCGTTCTGCCCCCATCGCCGCGCGCCGATGTTCTTTGGCCGTAACGAGGAATGCGGATTGCGCTGCGTCTATCACGGCTGGAAATTCGACCGTCAAGGCGATTGCGTGGACATGCCCAGTGAGCCCTCCGGCACGCCATTGCAGGCCAAGGTCAAGATCAAGGCCTACCCCTGTATCGAAAAGGGTGGCGCGGTCTGGACCTATATGGGCCCGAAGGACAAGCAGCCTCCCGCGCCCGATCACGAATGGCTGCGCGCGCCGGAAACCCATCGCTTCGTGTCGAAGACCTTCGAAGCCTGCAATTACCTGCAGGCGCTGGAGGGCGGCCTCGATACCGCGCACGTCTCCTTCCTGCATCGGGACGGCCGCAACGATGGCACGCTGCTGGCCGCCATCGACGGCGCGCCGCGCCTCGACGTCGAAGTGACGGATTACGGCTATTACTATGTCTCGACGCGCAAGGCGCACGACAAGAACTATGTGCGCCTCTATCAATATGTGATGCCCAATCACCAGATGCGCTCGAACGTGCTGGGCCATACCGGCAAGCGCCCGAAGGTACCGAAGATCGACGGTCACGTCTGGGTTCCGATCGATGACGAAAATGTTTGGGTCTGGAATTTCATGTATTCCTACGACGCCTCGACACCGCTCGACAGCGATTTCGCCTGGAACTACGAGACGGCTGCCGGGCGCGGTCCGGACGATCTGATACCCGGCACGTTCAAACTCAAGGCGAACATGTCCAACAACTACAATGTCGACCGCGAGACGCAGAAGAAGGGTCTTTTCGCCGGCATTGAGGGCATCAATACGCAGGACTTCGCATTGCAGGAAGGTATGGGTTCGATCGTCGATCGCTCGAAGGAATTTTTGGGCACCACCGACAGGGCCATCGTGACCTTGCGGCGCCTTCTGCTCGATGCGACGCGCGCCGTCGAAAATGGCGAGACGCCGCGCGGTCTCGACCCCAAGACTTATGCGCATGTGCGCGCGCATGACGAACTGGTTTCGCCCGACGAAGACTGGCGCAAACTCTTCGACAAGGAAGGCGTAGCGCGCTGGTAGTTCAACAACAGGACAAGTAATGGCTCTCGATCCGCTCATTGCGCGCTTGCGCGCACTCGATATCTGCGACCTTTCCGATGCCCTCGATGGTCTGGGGTTGCCGCCTGCCGTCACGGGCCTGCGGCAAGCATGCGCCGCGAGGCCGATTGCCGGACGCGCCGTGACAGTCAAACTCATTGCGGGCAATGCGCCGCCGAGCGAGCACCCCCGTCACCTTTGCACCACAGCCGTGGAAGCGGCTGGGCCGGACAATGTCATCGTGATCGAACAACGCACCGGCATCGACGCGGCCGCGTGGGGTGGGATTCTCTCGCGCGCCGCGCAGGTGCGCGGCATCGCCGGCACAATCGTCGACGGCCCGACGCGTGATATCGAAGAGGCTGACCGTGTCGGCTACACCGTCTATGCGCGCACGCTCACCTGCCGCACGGCTCGCGGCCGCATCTACGAAAGCGAATGTCAGACGCCCATCGATTTCGGCGACACGACAGTGCATCCCGGCGATTACATCGCCATTGACCGTTCCGGCTGCGTCGTCATTCCGGCCGCGCGCATCGGGGATGTTCTGGCGCGCGCGGAGCAGATCCGCGACAAGAGCGATGATATGGCCGCCGCCGTTTATTCGGGCATGCCGGTGTCGAAGGTCATGGGTGGCGATTACGAGCGGATGCTGGAGAAGAAATAGCCGCAAGCGCTTTCAGCGAAGGCATTGAACATGAGCGCAAATGAGTTTCCAAGTGGCCCGCGACTGACACGGAGGGCACTTGCCGGCGTCATGCTTTCGCCTCTGGCACTGACGCCGTGCGGCAGGGCATTCGCCCAATCGCGGTTCAGCGCCGATCTCGCTGCAGCACGCGCCAAACTGACGGCCTATAACGAACTCTACCGCGCGACGCAGACCATGGAGGCGGGATGGTTGCGTTACTTCCGCTCGGTCGATCCCGATATCGGGCCGAAGGGTACGGAAACACGTCTTCTGGGCTTTCCCAAGCCGAACAGCGCCGCCGCACAGGCCGATGCCGCCGAAAAGGCCGCGAATGCGCCGCCGAAGGAAGATGAAGCTGACAGAGCCGCGAAGGCCCTCGTGCATTTCTACCGGCTGGCGTTTCCGGACATGGTCGAAGCTGCGGACTTCTATCCGAATTACGTTCCCAAGGACGATCTCGGCAAGGCAGGCCAGATCTGGCATCGCCGCCTGAAACAGAACACCGGCTTTATTCCCGGCGCACGTTCCGATCTGTACAAGGCCGCCGACGCCATGCGCGGCAAGATCGAGGCGCTGGAACTGGTTGAACTCGAGAAGCGCGGGCGCAACGAACACTGGCATGTTCGTCGCCTCACCCTGCAGGGGCGCGCCGCGCGCGATGTCTTTCCACTCGGGCCGGGACCTTTCGATCCGGACGCGCTCGCCAAACAGGTGGCGGCATTCGAGGCGGCTGCGGCAGAGGCCGAGGCCTACAACAAGGCCAATCCGGGGAAGCTGTTGATGTTCGACTCTTCGCCGCGTTCCTTCATCGCCTCCATGAACCGGTTGCGGGAGCAGATCTCCAAACGTCCCGAGCCGCGCCAGGCGACCGAAGCCGATCTCCGGGCGGCGCTAACGGCCTACGCCCAACTGGTCGAAATGGGCGACCTGTTTTTCATGAACAGCCCCTGATTTTTGCTTTAGGGGACGACGGCACCCCAATCTCGGTTTCGGGTTCACCGGCTACGGCTGGCGTCGCTGTAGAGCCATTGACCTCTCCTGTCTGAATCGCCATACCACCGGCCAAATCCGGCGGATCCGGTGTAGACGACAGAGAGAGCCATGTCCCTCGCGCAACTCGAACAGACCATCAACGACGCATTCGCCAATTCGGCTTCCATCAATTCGCAGACGAAGGGCGCCGTGCGCGAGGCCGTCGAGGAAGCCCTCGTGCTGATGGACTCGGGCCGCGCTCGCGTTGCTGAAAAAATCCCCGGCAAAACCGGTGTCGAGGCGTGGCAGATCAACCAGTGGCTGAAGAAAGCCGTGCTGCTGTCCTTCCGCCTCGAGGACAACGTACCGTTCATGACCGCTGCCGGGACCAGTGGTCAGGCCTTTGGTTACGACAAGGTGCCCCTGAAATATGCCCATTGGGACGCTGCGCAATTCAAGGCTGCTGGCTTCCGCGCCGTGCCGGGCAGTGTCGTGCGACGCTCGGCCTATATCGCGCCCAACGTGATCCTGATGCCGTCCTTCGTGAACCTCGGCGCCTACGTCGATTCCGGCACGATGGTCGATACATGGGCGACGGTCGGCTCTTGCGCGCAGATCGGCAAGAACGTGCACCTCTCCGGCGGCGTCGGCATCGGCGGCGTGCTCGAGCCGCTGCAGGCGAACCCGACAATCATTGAAGATAACTGCTTCATTGGCGCGCGCTCGGAAGTCGTCGAGGGCGTGATCGTCGGGGAAGGCTCTGTGCTGTCGATGGGCGTCTTCATCGGCTCGTCGACCAAGATCGTCGACCGTGAAACCGGGAAGGTTCACATGGGTTACGTGCCACCTTATTCCGTTGTCGTGCCCGGCGCGATGCCCGGCAAACCGCTCCCGGATGGCGCGCCCGGACCGTCGCTCTATTGCGCGGTGATCGTCAAGACCGTCGATGCGCAGACGCGCTCGAAGACCGGCATCAACGAACTCCTGCGCGATTGATGAGCGGGATATTCAGCCGCGAAAGTCTGAATTTCCTTTATCGGCAGGATGAGGGGACGCTGAGCCGCGCGGCCTGGTGGGCGGGCCTCGCGCCGCTCGTGAGCCTGCTTGTTGTCCTGACTGTCGTCTGGCTGCTTCTCGCGCCCTGGGGTCAACGTGGTCTGGACGAACGCGCCTTTCTCGATCCGCGTACCATCGTCACGTATCTCTATCTGATGATTTATACGTTCGCGGTCATCCTGATCGCGATTTGCTACACCAATCTTTCGGCCAAGCGCTTTCTTGCGCGCGGTCGTATTGGCGGACTTGCAGGCCTTCTGCCGCTCGCGGCGCTTTTGGCTGGCGCGCTCAACTGGCTCTACCCGCGTGTCGCCGAGACGATGCCGTACTGGACGGTGATCGCGGCCGATATCGTCCTGATCGGCGTCATCGTCTGGCATGTCGTCGACTTGGGACTTGCAGGCGACTGACAGCCGCGATCACAACGATGTGCGCTCGCGCACACCTTAACCTCGTCAATTGACGCCATCTTCCGTTACTGTCACGATGATCGTGCTGGGCAAAAAACACGGAGGCTGACAATGGATTGGCAGAATCTCTTTTTGACTTACGACGGCAGGCTCAATCGCCAGCCCTTCTGGATCGGCAATATCGTTCTAACCGTCATCAATATTGCCGCGACACTGCTCGGCCTTGCGATCGGCGGCGCGGTGGGAAATCTCATCTCGATCGTCGTCAGCCTCGCGCTGCTCTATCCCGGCATTTGCATCGCCATCAAACGCGCTCATGATCGCGACAAATCCGGCTGGTGGATTCTCATCATCCTGATCCCGCTGGTCGGCATCATCTGGTACATCGTCGAATTCGGCTGCCTGCGCGGCACGGAAGGACCCAACCAGTACGGCCCCGATCCGCTCGCGGGTACATGATTCCATCGGGCTATGTTAGGTTGCCCGGGCGATTCCTCGAAGTTCGAAGAATTGCCCGAGGCGCCTGAGATTCATGAACTGGCTACGCTTGTTCTTTTCGTTGGAAGGCCGCATCACCCGGCTGGAATTCTGGACGGGGATCGGGCTGATCGTCTTTTTCCAGTTGATGTTCCAGATGCCAGCCATGTCGAGCGTCGGCATCGACATCGAAAAGGGCTCGCCTCCGCTCTGGTTTAGAAATCTCTCCCTCGCGCTCGACACCGTCTGCGCATGGCCACTGTGCGCCGTCCTCGTCAAACGGCAGGCCGACCGCGATCAGGGACCGCGCCTCTCGCTTTACATCGTCACCCTGCTGTTGGCTTTCTCTACGCTCGAGGCGTTCGGCTTCACGCAACAGGGGAAGGACTTCACGCCGATCGGCTATGCTGTCGGACTGCCATTGCTCGGATTGCTTGGCGTTGCGATTGTCGAACTCGGCGTCAGGCGCGGCACCATTGGGCCGAACCGCTATGGCCCGGACCCCCTCAAGGGATGACATGACCGACGTACTTTCACTGACCCGCGACCTGATTCGCTGCCCTTCCGTCACGCCAGCCGATGCTGGCGCTTTGGGCCTTGTGGAATCGATTCTGAAAGATGCCGGCTTCGCAACCCACCGTCTCGTGTTCAGCGAGGAAGGCTATCCTGATACCGACAATCTCTATGCGCGTCTCGGCACGGAAGCGCCTTGCCTTGTCTTTGCGGGGCATACGGATGTCGTGCCCGTCGGCGACGCGGCGCACTGGCGTTTTGATCCTTTTTCGGCCGAGATTGCCGAAGGCATGGTGTGGGGCCGCGGCGCGGTCGACATGAAGGGCGGCGTCGCTGCCTCCATTGTCGCCGTGCTCGACTATCTCAAGGCGCATGGAAAACCGAAAGGCTCGATAGCCTTTCTCATCACGGGCGACGAAGAAGGCCCCTCCGTCAACGGCACGCCAAAGCTGCTGGAATGGGCGATCGCGCGCGGCGAGACATTCAACCAGTGCATTTTGGGCGAACCGACCAATCCCAACAATCTCGGCGACATGATCAAGATCGGTCGGCGCGGTTCGCTGTCGGGTACGCTCACCGTTCACGGCAAGCAGGGCCATGTCGGCTATCCCCATCTCGCCGACAATCCCGTGCATCAAATCGTGAGGTTGATTTCGATCCTGCTCTCGACGCCGCTCGACAAGGGCAACGAGCATTTCGATCCATCAAACCTCGAAGTCACGTCGCTCGATACAGGCAATCGTGCCGCGAACATTATCCCCGCCGAAGCGAAGGCTATGTTCAACATTCGCTTCAACGATCTGTGGACGCCCGAAACTCTGCGCGCCGAAATCACGCGGCGTATCGAGACGCTCAACGACAAGCCGCGCTATACGCTCGATTTCGCGCCGACCAATGCCGTCGCCTTCCTGACGAAGCCCGGCAAGTTTGTGGAGATGTTTTCCGCGGCTGTCGAAGCCGAGACGGGCCGCAAGCCCGTCCTGTCCACGACAGGCGGCACGTCGGACGCGCGTTTCATCAAGAACCATGCGGAAGTGCTGGAGTTCGGCCTTACCGGCCAGACCATGCATGCCGTTGACGAACGTGTCGCCATCGCCGACCTCGAAAAACTCGTGAAAATCTACGGGCGGGTTCTCGAAACCTACTTCGGCTGAGGTCCCGGGCGCGCACCCCGGTCATCTTGCGCCGGCCATTCATTTCCATTATTCTGGATATATGGATGAGATAAAGGCTGTCGGCGTCCTCGCGGCGCTAGCCCAGACCACAAGGCTCGAAACCTTCCGCCTGCTCGTGCGCAGCGAGCCGGAAGGCATGGCTGCGGGCGAACTCGCGCGCCAACTCGCCATTCCCCAGAACACGATGTCCGCGCACCTTGGCATCCTGACGCGCGCAGGGCTCGCGCGCGGGCAAAGGCGGGGACGGTCCATCGTCTATCGCGCCGGTCTCGATGAGCTGCGCGCGCTGACGCTTTACCTGCTCCGGGATTGTTGCGGCGGGCGGTCAGAGCTCTGCGCGCCGCTGATCGATGAACTCACCGCAACCTGTTCCACGGAAAAATGCTCATGAGCGACCGCACCTTCAACGTTCTTTTCCTCTGCACCGGCAACACCGCGCGATCTGTTCTTGCGGAATCCATTCTGCGCAAACTCGGCACTGGGCGCTTCAATGCATATTCGGCTGGCAGCCAGCCCAAGGGCATGGTCAATCCCTACGCGCTCAGGGTGCTCGCGGACAATGACTGCCCGGTGGATGGACTGCGTTCGAAAAGCTGGGACGAATTCGCGACGCCGGATGCGCCGCGCATGGATTTCGTTTTCACCGTTTGCGACAATGCCGCGGGCGAGGCCTGTCCTTTATGGCCCGGCCAGCCCATGACGGCGCATTGGGGCATCGAAGATCCGGCCGCTGTCGAGGGAACTGATATCGACAAGCTCCGCGCCTTCAATCAGGCGTTCCGCTTCATGCGCAACCGCATCTCGGCATTCATCGCATTGCCGGTCGCCAGTCTCGACCGCATGGCGCTGCAGCACAAACTCGTCGAGATCGGCGAACAGGAAGGCGCAACTCGCGCAACGCAGAAGGCTTGATCCGTTGCAAGCGAACCTGCAAACACGGCTGCTCGCGGAGGCTCTCGGCACGGCGCTTCTGCTCGCCACGGTCATCGGTTCGGGCATAATGGGCGAGAGGCTCGCCGGCGGAAATATCGCCATCGCGCTGCTCGGCAACACGATTGCGACCGGCGCAATTCTTGTCGTGCTTATCCTGATTTTCGGTCCCGTCTCCGGCGCGCATTTCAATCCTGCCGTGAGTCTCGCCTTCGCAGGACGTGGTGAACTCCCGTGGCGCGAGTGCGGGGCCTATATCGCCGTGCAGACGGTCGCGGCGATTGCCGGCGTCTGGTCCGCGCATGTCATGTTCGAACTTCCCGTGTTGCAAATTTCCGAAAAGATCCGCTTCGGCGGCGCCCAATGGTTTTCCGAATTCGTCGCGACAGCAGGTCTGATGCTGACGATTTATGGTTGCGTGGCGCGCACGCCGCAATTCGTTCCTTTCGCCGTCGGCCTCTATATCACCGCCGCCTATTGGTTCACCGCCTCGACCTCTTTCGCCAATCCGGCGGTGACGTTCGCACGCTCGCTCTCCAACACGTTTGCGGGCATTGCACCCTCGGGCGTTGCGCCTTTTATCGTTGCGCAAATCATCGGCATGATCGGGGCTTCGCTGCTTGCCATCATGCTCTGGCCGCAGGAAAAGAAGAACTGAGAAAATAACGGGAAACGGTGGAGGCGGAATGGGGGTTGGCCTGCAGGAGCGCCGCATTGCCGTCATCATCATGCTCGGCATCACTCAGACGCTCGCCTGGGCATCAAGCTACTATGTGCCCGCTATTCTCGCCGATCCCATCGCAAGGGATCTCGGCGTAAGTTCCACCCACGTCTTCACGGCCTTTTCCGCTTCGCTGATTCTCTCTGCGCTGCTCGGTCCTTCCGCAGGCCGGCGCATCGACCGTTTCGGCGGGCGCGGCGTATTGATCGCCTCGAATTTCGTTTTTGTCGCGGGACTTTGCCTTCTCGCTTCGGCGCAAACCGCTTTCGCGCTATGGCTTGCATGGATGGTGCTCGGTGTCGGCATGGGCATCGGCCTTTACGATGCGGCTTTTGCCACGTTGGGACGCCTCTATGGTACCGGCGCGCGCGGCTCGATTACCGGCATCACGCTATTTGCGGGATTCGCCAGCACCATCGGCTGGCCCCTCAGCGCCTGGGGCCTCGCGGAGATCGGTTGGCGCAACACCTGTCTTGCCTGGGCCGCCGCACATATAGTGATCGGGCTGCCGCTGAACCTGTTGCTGCCGCGCGCTGGCGCGGTGGTCACGCTCACTGAAAGCGAGCGTGAAAAATTTCACGGCGATGGCGAAGTGCGCATGGACCGCACTATGTGGTTGCTGGCTTTCGCATTCGCGGCTGCGTGGTTCGTCACGGCGGCAATGGCTGCGCATCTGCCGCGCATCCTGGAAGGCGCGGGCGCAACGACAATGCAAGCGGTCGCGGCCGCAGCGCTGGTAGGTCCGGCGCAGGTCGCGGCCCGCATCTTCGAGGCGACAGCCCTGCGCACCATGCATCCACTCTCTGTCGCGCGCATCGCGGCAACGACGCATCCAGTGGGCGCACTCGTCGCGATATCCTTCGCTGCAGGCGCATCCTTTGTCTTCACGATCCTGCACGGCCTGGGCAACGGCATTCTGACGATCGCGCGCGGCACCGTGCCGCTAGCGATCTACGGACCTGTCAATTACGGCTATCGCCTCGGCATTCTCGGCGCGCCTTCGCGCATCGCGCAGGCGACCGCGCCGCTGCTCTTCGGCTTGTTGCTCGAGCGGATGGGATTTGCCGTTCTCGCCGTCTCGGGCGCGATCAGTCTGCTCGCATTCGCGGCCCTGATGATGATCGCGCCGGGCGGAAAAGCATCACGCTAGATCAGCGTGCGCGGTCGAGCATAGTCACGATGGGATGCATCATTGGCAGGGCCGCATTGGCCCCGTCGAGGCTGGCGTCGGTGACGGAGACATTGACCTCCTGCTGTCGAGCGGATCGTCGCTTCCCCGCAGCGTTAGCAATGACGGAAAACACGACCCGCGCATTTTGCTTGTCGACCACTGTCGCATGGATTCGGAGCTCGGGAATGTCGCCATGTCCACCGGGCCGGACCGTGCGAATCCCTGCGATTCGGTTCAAATCCCATGCCAACCGGGTGCAAAACGCTTTCAAGGCGTCGCCAGACGACGTGCAATGGAGGCTAGCTTCCCGCAGAGATTGCGTCTCTGCGGGGAAGGCGGCCGTGATCATGAATAGCCCACAGAGAGTTCTCCTGAAATCGCACATGTTTGCATGCCATCCGGATCAAAAACGGCTCGCCGCCGCGCCTGCGCGAAAGCGGGATTTACAAACGTTTCGTGTCGCAATTCCGACGACTTTTCCTGAAATTTCCACTGCGAAGCTAAGAGTTGGGTCAGGCTATTCGAAGTTGAAGCCGGGCTTGCTGTGAGGAAGGCGCGCAGTCACGCAAATTTAAGGCTTGGCAGACCATGCTCGCAGCATCGTCGCCCGCCATGAATTTAACGGACTGCCTATTTCGGGCACATAGCTGAAAAGGATGAAATTATGCTGCGAGTCGGCTTTCCCCGGAATCCGCTGATCGACGGAGATCGCGCCGAGAGCAGCTTTTCATCCGATGGGCCGTCTAACGATTCGACCGCAGTTCCGCTGTCTTCTTTCGTCTGTGAAGACGTATCTGCGAACACCGCATCGACAGTTCAGCACGCCGCGGGCTGCGCCTGCTGCAGCAAGCCGGACTCGAACGCGGGCAAACCGGACTATGAGGGGCCAACAGGCGGCGGCGACACGATCGGAACCACAACAGGCGCCGCCGGAGCCCTGAGCCTCGGCGGCTCTGTCATGGGCGTGACGGATTTCGCCAGCGACCAGGACTGGTATGCCATTACCGTGACGGCTGGCCAGCGCATACAGTTCGACCAGGTCGGCGCTGCCTACAACGGCGCCGCCGCTTCGTCCGATACCTATCTCTATCTTTATAACGGCGCCGGGACGCTGCTGGCGTCCGATGACGATGCCGGGTTGGATCTCAATTCTAGAATTACATACACATTTGCAACGGCTGGAACCTATTATGTTTCGGCAGGAGCTTATGGCAGCGAAACCGGTGGCTATCAGCTGTCGGCCGTGGAGGTGCCTGCTGTTTCCGTGTTTACAATCCCGCAGATCGCCGATCAATTACTGAACGGTTATTGGCAGAATGAGATAGGCCGCCGCTGGGCCGCCAACAACACCGACATCACCTACAATGCAACGGAATTATCGCCGGAACGCGCCGCGCTGGCGCGGCTGGCTTATGCGACATGGGCCGATGTGACCGGCCTCACCTTCACGGAAACGACCGGCGTAGCCGAAATGATGCTGGACGATACTCAGTCTGGCGCTTTCGCAAGCTCGACGGTTTCTACCTCTGGCACACCGAGAACCATTTTTTCTTCGTCCATCAACGTCGCTACCAGCTGGTCCGGCAGCACAAGTGCGATCGACAGCTATACATTCCAGACCTTCATCCACGAGATCGGCCACGCGCTGGGTCTGGGACACGCCGGCAACTACAACGGCTCGGCGACCTATGGCGTCAGCAATCACTACGAGAACGACACATGGCAATATTCGGTCATGTCGTATTTCGACCAGAGCAACTATAACGGCGCATCTTATCGCTATGTTTTCACACCGCAGATGGCGGATATTTACGCCCTTCAGCAATATTACGGCGCTGGCACGGCGCGCTCGACAGATACCACCTACGGTTTCAATGTATCGGGATTGTCGGGCGCAACTGCGTCTCTCTATGACTTTTCCAATGCGCTCTATACCGGCGGTGCGCCGTCCCTCACGCTTTACGACGCGGGCGGCAACGACACTCTGGATGTCTCCGGCTATTCGCAAAATCAGCTTGTCGACCTCAACGGCGGCGCTTGGTCCAACATCGGCGGCCGTGTCGGCAATATCGGCATATACACGACTTCGGTGATCGAGAACGCGACCGGCGGCTCCGGCAGCGATACGCTCAACGGCAATGCCGCCGCGAATATCCTTCGCGGTTTGAACGACAATGACACGATCAATGGAAACGCCGGCAACGATACCCTGGAAGGCGGCGCGGGCAACGACATCTTGGATGGCGGAGCGGATACCGATACCGCGACCTATGCGTCCGCCGGCGCGGCCGTTTCCGTGAGCCTTGCCATCACAACTTCGCAGAATACCGGCAGCGCGGGTAATGATACGCTCAGCAACATCGAAAACCTGATCGGTTCGATTTATAACGACACGCTCACCGGCAGCAGTTTCGCCAACTCGCTTTTCGGCGGCGAGGGCAACGATACGCTTGATGGCGGTGCTGGCAACGACATCCTTGAGGGCGGGGCGGGCAACGACTCGCTGAATGGAGGCGCCGATACCGATACTGCGAGTTATGCGGGTGCAGCGACTGGCGTATCGGTCAGTCTCCTGGCGCCCGGAGCGCAGAACACTGGCGGCGCAGGCACGGACACGCTCTCGAACATCGAGAGTTTGATAGGCTCTGCTTTCAATGACACGCTGACGGGAAACGATGGCGCCAATTCGCTGAACGGCGGCGACGGAAACGACTTTCTGATTGGCGGCCTCGGAAACGACAGCCTGATCGGCGGCGGCGGAATCGACACCGTATCCTACGCAGGTTCGTCGTCGTCGATCAGCATAGATCTCGGCAGTTCCACTGCACAGAATGCCGGCGACGCAGGTAACGATACCCTGTCCGGCATCGAGAATATCATCGGCACCGACCACAACGACACGCTGATGAGCGACACGACAACGGCCAATGAGTTGCGCGGCGGTCTCGGCAACGACCGTTATTACGTTTATCAGGCATCCGACCAGGTCATCGAATTGGCAGGTCAAGGCACGACCGATCGTATCGATGCCTTCGTCAATGTCTCGCTTGGCGCGACATCCGAG
>CAINED010000043.1 GCA_903847605.1 uncultured Hyphomicrobiales bacterium
CACAGGCACGGGCTCGGGCGGCAACGACTGGGCGCTGCTGCTGCGCGACGGGCTCGGGCTGCGGATCAAGCTGATTCCTGGCTATCGCGATTCCAACGCGTTGTTCATCGCCGTGGAGCGCGGCGAAATCGACGGCCGTTCGCTCGATTATTCAGCCGTACGTTCCTCGCGGCCGGACTGGTTGAAGCCCAATTCGGATGTCCATGTTGTCCTGCAGTTCGGCATCCAGAAGCGTCATCGCGATTTTCCCAACGCGCCGACAGCCCGCGAACTTGCGCGCACGCCCGATCATGTCGCGCTGCTCGATCTCGCTGAGATGTCGAATACGCTGGCGCGGCCTTTCGTTGCGCCGCCGGGCGTTCCGCAGGAGCGCGCAGCGGCTCTGCAGAAAGCCTTCATGGACATGACCGCGGACAAGGATTATCTCGCCGAAGCCGAAAAGCTGCGGATCGAAATCGCGCCGCTCAGTGCAACGGTCATCACGGAGACCCTGCGCAAGCTCGCTACCGCGCCGCCTGATGTGCTGGAGCAATTGCGCAAAATCAGGTCCGCCGGCAGCCAGAACTGAATTTAAATCAAAAACGAGGAGAGGAAACGAAATGCCGCATGATTCAGAAGGCGTCGTCCATTGGCACGAACCGAAGGCCGGCGAGAATGCCGGTTTCGGCAAGTTCGAACGCGCCAAATCCAATTACGACCGCTTCATGGAATCGGAAGGCATTCCAATCTATCGCGCCATCGGCGTGCGCCGCGTGCAGGATTTGCCGCTCGCACCGTGGAAGCGTCTTGGCGGGCGCGGCACCTACATCCAGCTCTACGGCACCGAGGGTCTGTGGGGCATGTATGTCGTCGAAGTGCCGCCCGGCGGCGCGCTCAACATCGAAAAGCATGTCTATGAGAAGACCGTGCTTGTCGTCGAAGGACGCGGCACGACGGAAGTCTGGCAGGAAGGCAGCGCGAAGAAGAACGTCTTCGAGTGGCAGCAATATTCGATGTTCTCGATCCCGCTGAATGCGCGCCATCGCTTCGTCAACGCGTCGTCCTCACCCGCGCTGCTGCTCTGCGGCACATCCGCGCCGAACATCTTCAATCTCATCGGCAATCCGAAATTCGTGTTCGATTGCCCCTTCGTCTTCAACGACGCGTTTTCGGGCGCGGACGATTTCTTCAAGCAGAAGGACGATCTCGCGCCCGACAAGCTGCGCGGCCTCGCGATGATGAAGACGAACTTCATGACCGACATCGCCAATTGCGACATGCCGCTCGACAACAGGCGCTCGCCCGGCTACCGCCGCCTCGAACCGGAATTTTCAGGCAGCGATTTCTATCTCTGGATCGGCCAGCACGAAACGGGCCGCTATTCCAAGGCGCACAAGCACGATTCCTGCGCCGTGCTGATCTGCCTCAAGGGCAAGGGCTATTCATATACGTGGCCCGACCGGCTCGGCACGCAGCCCTGGAAGAATGGCCTGCAGGCCGAGGTGATGCGGCAGGATTACGAGCCGGTCGGCATGGTGTCGGCTGCGCCGATGTCGGGCGACTGGTTCCACCAGCATTTCGGCGTGAGCAAGGAAGCCCTGCGCCTGACCGCATGGTTCGGCGTCAACAATCACCCCGCGCGCCGGCCCGGAAGGCCCGGCGAGAAACTCATCGACTTCGGCGCCATCGATCTCAAGAAGGGCGGTACGGCGATCCCCTATCATGAGGAAGACGCCTATATTCGCCGCGAATTCGAGGAGACGCTGCGTCAGGAAGGCGTGCCCTCGCGCATGGGCGACAATCTCTATGTAAAGCCGGAAGGCTATCCGGATTGAGCGCGCGGCGTTAAGCCGCCATTTACACTGAGCGTCAAATCCGCCGCCTGCGTAAAGCATGCCGCAAGCGCGGCGCGCAATAATCTCCCGGGAGGGTGCATTATGGCGCGCCTGTTGTTCGGACTGCTTCTTGTCATCGGACTGGTTGCCGGTTCGCCCTATGCGGCGCTGGCGCTGAGTTCCATCATGGGCACGTCGAGCTCGACGTTTGTGGATTTCGATGGATCGCAGCAGACGCTCACCATGGGCCGCAATCTGCCACAGCCGGACTGGCTGCCGGACCCGCAGAAGTCGCTGCTGGTGAAGGCCTCGCACTGGGCGCCCAGCGTCCGCGCGCTGGAGGCCGGCGGCAAGGAAATTCTCGTTCATGCGGACGCCGCATACGTGCGAGAGTTTTATACACGCGAACTCGCGCAACGCGGATTCAAGGTTTTCGACGAAGGCATCGGCCCATTGAATCCCGGCGCGGCTGCGCTACTCGCCATCGAAGGAACCCTGCAGGCCGAGCGGCCGGAAACCGGGCATGAAGTATCGATCCATATCCGCTCGCCCGACGGCCTCATCCTGCGCCCGCGCCTGATACAGATTACGTGGACGCAGCACAGCCCGGAACAAAAAGCCGCGCGCGACGCGCTTCGCAAGGGCACGCGCGGCGGTTCCGCGCCGAACAGGTTTCAATAGAGCCGCACCAGCACGACGCCGCCAGCAATCAGCGCCAGCCCCAGCAATCGCAGCGGGCTCATCGCATGTTCGGCAAAGCCAAGCAGGCCGAAGTGATCGATGATGGCCGAGCAGATCATCTGGCCCGCGACCACCAGCGCGACCGTCGCGGCCGCGCCGAGCGTCGGCGCGACAACGACAAGAATGGCGATATAGGACACGCCGAGCGCCCCGCCCGCGACCCATGACAGCAGCGGCGCGGACGCCGCCGCCGCAAGGCTCGGCAGGGGCGTGCGCGCAATCAGCATCACAACGCACATCGTCAGAAAGCCGGCGAAGAAAACCGCCGCGCTGGTATGCAACGGGCTTTGCAACGCGCGTCCCAGTATCGTGTTGAATCCGGTCTGCACGGGGATGAACATGCCCGCGAGCACCGCGCCGGCCATGTAGCCGATCGTCCACGAATTCATCTGCGCCTCTTCTCAACGGTCAAACGAAATGCGGACGGCAAAGCCGTCCGCGGAGGTTACTCACAAACTGCAACATCGTTCTGCGCGCGCAAACTATTCCGCCGATATTTTCGCCTCGCTGATGACCTTGCCCCATTTCTCCGTTTCGCTGCGGATCAGGGCTGCGAATTCCTGCGGCGTCGATCCCACGGTTTCCGCAGCGAGCGCGTCGAGCTTTCCGCTGACGGCGGGATCGGCGAGGGCTGTTTTCGTATCGCGTGAAATGCGCTCGACGATGTCCTGCGGCGTTTTCAGCGGCGCAAGCGTGCCGAACCACGGCGATACATCGAAGCCCGGCAAGCTATCGGCCACCGGCGGCAGATCGGGCACGAATTTCGAGCGCTTCGTCGTCGTGACGGCGAGGCCCTTGAGCTGTTTGCCCTGCACCTGGGGCAGGCAGGAGGCGATATTGTCGAACATCACGTCCGTACGGCCGGCGATCAAATCCTGAATCGCCGGAGCGCTGCCGCGATAATGCAGTTGCTGCATTTCGATGCCGGCGATCCTCTTGAAGAGTTCGCCGGAGAGATGCACCGAAGTGCCGAGGCCCGACGTGCCGTAGGTAAGCTTGCCGGGATTGGCCTTGCCGTAGGCGATCAGCTCCGCAATCGAATTATACGGCGCGTTGACCGGGGCCACGACCATGTTCGGCATGATCGTGATCAGCGAGATCGGCGCGAAGTCTGTCGACGGGTCGAACTTCAGCGACTTGTAGAGAAATTTGTTGATGGCGATCCCGATGGTTCCCATCATGATCGTATCGCCGTTGGGTTCGGCGCGCGCCACCATTTCCATGCCGATATTCGCGCCGGCTCCCGCCCGGTTCTCGACGACGATTCCGGTTTCCCACATGCGCGCGAGCTTGTCCGAAACGATGCGCGCGATTACATCCGTCGCGCCGCCCGGCGGGAAGGGCACGACCATCTTGATCGTGCGCCCCTTCGGCCATTGCTGCTGCGCGATCGCGGGCATCGCCGGCGCGAACGGCAGGGCCGCCGCCGCGCCCAACCCTTTCAGCATCTGCCTGCGCGTCGCGGAAAACGAAACTCTTGCAGTCATCGTGCTCTCCCTCTTCCCGGCAAAAGTCTAACCGGGTTTCCGGCGACGCGAAACCAGTTTCCAGCCGGCGCCATTGGCCTTAAGTTGGAGCAAACGGGAGGAACGGCATGAAATTCAAAGCTGCGCTGGCGCTGGCAGCCTCGCTACTGGTCGCGACCGCGACCGCGCGGGCCGACGCCGTGACCGACTTCTACAAGGGCAAGCAGGTTCTGCTGATCGTCGGCTATTCGCCGGGCGGCGGTTACGATGTCTATGCGCGGCTTGTGGCCCGGCACATGGGCAAGAAAATTCCCGGCGAGCCAACCATCGTCGTGCAGAACATGCCCGGCGCAGGCTCGCTGCGCGGCGCAAACCACATCTATGCGAACGCGCCGCGCGACGGCACGGCTTTCGGCACCTTCTCGCGCAACATGCCCTTGATGGGCGTTCTCGGCGGCAACAAGAACGTGCAGTTCGATCCGCGCAAGTTCACCTGGCTGGGATCTCCGACGAGCGCGCAGGACGACGCCTACATGCTGTTCGTGCGCACGGATTCCAAGGCGAGGACAATCGAGGATCTCGTCAAGCCCGGCGGTCCCGAAGTCATCATCGGCGGCACCTCCGAAGGCGCGACCGGAAACGATGTGGCGTTGCTGGTGCGCGACGCGGTGGGCGCGCGCATCAAGCTGATCCACGGCTATCGCGACAGCAACGCGCTGTTCCCGGCCATCGAGCGCGGCGAGATCGAAGGCCGGTTCGTCGGCCTGTCAGCGGTGGCCTCGACGCAGCCGCACTGGCTGCGGCCGGGAAGCCCGGTGCGGCCGATATTGCAATTCGCGCGCGCGACGCGCCATCCCAATTATCCGGATGTGCCGACAACACGGGAAATGGCGAAAGATCCCCAGGCGCGCCTGCTCGTGGAAGCCGCCGAGGTTCCCTATCTTTTGTCACGGCCCTTCGTTGCGCCGCCGGACGTTCCCGCCGATCGCGCAAAGGCCCTGCAGGACGCCTTCATGGCCATGGCGCGCGATGCCGATTTCGCAGCGGACGCGAAGAAGATCAATGTCGATGTGAGTCCCGTCGGCGCGGCCGACGCGATGAGAATGCTCGACATGCTTGCGGCGGCGCCGCAGGACATCAAGGATAAGCTGAAGGAATTGTTCAGCGCGGAAAGATAATCGCGCAAACGTACATGGGAGGCGTGATGCGAAGCATTGCAGCATTCGCATTGTCGATCGGCATTGCAGGCGGCGCGATTTCGGCGCGCGCGCAGACAGACCCGGTCGCGCAGTTCTACAAGGGACGGCAGATCATTCTCGTCGTCGGTTACGGACCGGGCGGCGGCTACGATATCTATGCGCGGCTTCTGGCGCGGCACATGAGCCGCAAGATACCGGGCGAACCGACCATCGTCGTCCAGAACATGCCCGGCGCGGGATCGCTGCGGGCGGCCAATCATCTTTACAATAACGTGCCGCGCGACGGCAGCGTGATCGGCACATTCTCGCGCAACATGCCGATGATGGGCACGGTCGGCGGCAACAAGAACGTGCAATTCGACGCCCGGAAATTCACATGGCTGGGATCGCCGACGAGCGTGAAAGACGATGCCAACCTGATGTGGGTTCGCAAGGACAGCGGCATCAAATCCATCGAAGACCTGATCCGCCCGGGCGGTCCCGAGGCCATTCTCGGCAGTTCGGCGGAAGGATCGGCCAGCAACGATGTGGTGATGGTCGTTCGCGAGGCGCTCGGCGCGCGTATCAAGCTGATTTCCGGTTACCGCGACAGCAATGCGTTATTCCCCGCCATCGAGCGCGGCGAAATTCACGGCCGCTTCGTCGGCATATCCGTGGTCGGTTCGTCGCATCCGCACTGGTTCGGTCCCGATAGCCCGGTGCGGCCGATCCTGCAGTTCGCCCGCTCGACGCGTCACCCCAGGCTGCCGGACGTACCGACGGCGCGTGAAATGGCGAAGGACGAACCTGCGCGCATCCTGATCGAAGCCGCCGAAATCCCGGCCATGCTCGCACGGCCCTTCGTCGGCCCGCCGGATATTCCCGACGCGCGCGCGAAGGCCTTGCAGACGGCCTTTCTCGCCGCAGCCAACGATCCGGAATTCGCGGCGGATGGCGAAAAGATCAAGGTCGAAGTCAGTCCCGTCGGCGCCGACGAAGCCTTGCGCATGCTGGACCTGCTCGCCGGCGCACCGCAGGACGTGAAGACCAGACTGAGGGAATTGTTCGGCGTGGAGCGGTAACTGATCGTAACAGATGTCAGCCTCGTGGATCTGACGTCTTGCCCGGAAGGATGTTACCAGCCCCGGAGGGGCTATGGACTGTAGCCACGGGTGGAGCGCAGCGTAACCCGTGGGTTCGGCAAAGTCTGGCCGGCGTCGTCCCGAAGGGACGAAGGAATTTAACATGGCTTCCGCTGCCCCTGCCGGGGCAGCCGCGTTCGAACCCTGGGGTCCATGGGTTACGCTACGCTCCACCCGTGGCTACAATCTGCGGCCCCTTGCGGGGCCGGTTTGTGGCCCGCCAACACGGAACTTGCCGCCGAATATTCGATCCGCAGCAGTCTGGCAGACGTGGTGTATACTCAAGCTGCGGAAGAGCACTATCTGCTGCACCACACGGAAGGTTCCAAGGCATGACAAAGCCGATAGAAATTGTCGCCGGCAGCGGTAATGTCTTCGCCGACCTCGGGCTTGAAGACGCCGAAGAATTGCGGCTGCGCGCGGACATTCTGTTCCAGATACGCAAGATCGTTACAGACGGAAAATACAAGCAGGCCAAAGTGGCAGACATGCTCGGCATCAAGCAGCCGCACGTGTCGGAACTGATGAACGGCCGCCTCACGCGCTTTTCGCTGGAGCGCTTGCTGAAATTTCTCACCGTGCTCGGTAAGGATGTCGAGATTGTCGTGCGCGATCCGAAGAAGAAACGGCCAGGCGAACTTACGCTCGCCGTCCAGTAGGCTTCGGGAGACTGCTAATGCTCGAAGTCGCTTGAACAGCTGCTAACAGATATTCATTCCAGCCGGAAACATCGTCCTGCCGGCGCTCTCACTTCCCCTTAAACCTCGGCATCACCTCTTTCGAGAATAGCCGCATCGACGCCTCCGCATCGGCTTTCGGCAGATTGCCAAAATTGATCTGCAGCGAGGCGATGTCGAAGCCGCCGCAGTCTTCATTATATTTGGCGCAGGCCGCGCGGATGTCGTCCGGCGTGCCGATCCATGCGGTGCCCTTGGCGACTGTGCTCTCGTAGTTTTCGGAAGACAATGCGGCATACATTTTCTGGTAGTTGGGATAGTCGTTCGAGAAAGCGCCGGTGCCCCATTCCTTGGCGCCGTCGGCGATGGCGCGCAGATAATGTTCGTGATCCTTCTTCGCCTTGCGCACGGCTTCCTCGCGCGTATCAGCGCAATACATGTTGAAGGCGAGCATCACCTTGCCCTCGCCGGGGTGTCCCGCCGCCTTCCAGGCATCGCGATAGATCTTGACGAGTTTCGCCGTCGCGTCGCTCGCAAGCGGGATCGCCATCATGTAATGGCCCTCGCGCCCGCACATCTCGAAGGATTCCGGCGTCGCGATCGATGCGACCCAGAAGGGCGGACGCGGCTTCTGCGTCGGGCGCGGCAGCGAGGTGATATCCTTGAAGGAATGGAAGCGCCCTTCATGGCTCACGTTCTCGCCTTCGAGCAGAAGTCGCACCTGTTCCATGCCTTCGGTGAAGCGGCCGCGACTCTCGTCCATGGAGATTCCGAAGCGGCCGAATTCGTGCGGCAGGAAGGCGCGCGCGAAGCCGACTTCGAGCCGGCCGCGCGAAATCGCATCGACCATGCCGACCTCGCCCGCAATCTTCAGCGGATTGTTGAAGACGGGCAGCACCGCGCCGGTGATGAGACGAATTGTCTTCGTCACCATCGCGGCGGCGCTGAGGAAAACCAGTGGGCTCGGGCTGTAGCCGCCATAGGCATGGAAATAATGCTCGACGGTGCGAACGCTGGTGAAGCCGAGTTCCTCGCCGAGCTGGGTGAGCTGCAGCGCCTCGGCCCAGTAGTCCTCCGCCGACTTGAGATCAGGCCCGACGGACGGAAAGAACTGCATCCCGAATTCCATATGCGCATCCTGCCCTGTGTATCGCAGCCGCCCTGTCGCGGTCTGCCCGTTCGTCAGATGTTCAATCTGTCGGATGCGACGCTGCAATTCAACCGGCGGCCGGGGGCGCGGTGACGCAGGCGGCGGCTGGCATACGCCCGCGGCTGCGTGCTATTGCCTTGCCATCGGCCGGATCAACCGGCCCAACATGACTCTGGAGACGCCCCATGCCGCACGACGAACTGCTTTCGCATTGGCACGAGCCGAAGGCCGGACAAAAGGCCGGCTTCGGCAATTTCGGCCGCCCGGCCATGCCCTACGACCGGTTCATGGAAGCCGAAGGCATTCCCTGCCATCGCGATATCGGCTGCCGTACCGTGCTCGATCTGCCGATGGCCCCGTGGTCGCGCCTCGGCGGGCGCGGCACCTATATCCAGCTTCTGGGCACCGAGGGCCTCTGGGGCATGTATGTCGTCGAGATTCCCGCCGGCGGCGCGCTAAACATCGAGCGGCACATCTATGAAAAGGTCGTCCTCGTGATCGAGGGGCGCGGCTCGACGGAAGTGTGGAACGAGGGCCAGCCGACGAAGCAGACCTTCGAGTGGCAGAAGGGCTCGCTGTTCTCGATCCCGCTCAACGCCATGCATCGCTTCGTCAACGCGACGAATTCGCCAGCGATCCTGCTGTGCGGCACGTCCGCGCCGAATGTGATGAACCTCTACGACAACCCGCATTTCGTCTTCAATTGCCCCTACAATTTCGCCGAGCGCTATGCGGGCACGGAAGACTATTTCAAACCGAAGGAAGACGTGCTGCCGGACCCCGTGCGCGGGCTCGCCATGCGCCGCACGAATTTCATTCCCGATGTCATCACCACGGAACTGCCGCTCGATAACCGGCGCTCGCCCGGCTATCGCCGCATGGAGCCGCACATGGCCGGCAACCGCTTCTATCTCTGGGTCGGCCAGCACGAGACCGGCCGTTATTCGAAAGCGCACAAGCATGCTTCCGCTGCCGTGCTCATCTGCCTCAAGGGCAAGGGCTATACCTACACATGGCCGGAACGGCTGACGGCCCAGCCCTGGGCCAACGGCAAATCAGCGGACGTGCGGCGTCAGGATTACGAATTCGGCGGCATGGTCTCGGCTGCGCCGATGGCGGGCGACTGGTTCCACCAGCACTTCGGCGTGAGCAAGGATCCCCTGCGTCTCACCGCATGGTTCGGGCCCAACAATTCGCGCGCGCGCAAGCC
>CAINED010000044.1 GCA_903847605.1 uncultured Hyphomicrobiales bacterium
GACCGAGGGTGGCGGCGGCGGCGATTGCTGTGACGATGGTTTTCATTTCAGGCTCCTGTTGGGTGTGGCCGTCTGGCCGGTTGGGTTGAAGGCCGGACGCTTCGTCCGATCTGTCACCGGTATAGGCGGCAACCCGGAAGCTCGATGTTCCCGTGGGAACAAACACTTGTGCCTTGTGCGCTATCGCACGCGAAAGAGGGGCGATCTTGCGAAATTCTCGAGAGCTGCAATAAAGGGCCACTGCCAATTATGTTGCACGTATTTGTCGATGGTATCCCCGAGTGCTGCGATACGGATCGCAGATCCCGTCATGGCATGACCGGAGGTTGCCGCTTATGCTCCGTACCGGCCTAGTCCTTATCACCGCATTCGTTGTCGCTCCTGCGGTTGCCCAGCCGTTGGAGAAGCCCCCGCGGGAGGTCCGGCTCGACCTCGATGGAGATGGCAGGCTCGATCTTGCCCGCATCGTCGGGACAAACAAGCGCGACATCGACCTGCACATCTATTTTGGCATAGGCGACGCAACGCCCGATGCCGCCCGCAAGGCGGATTTCATCAAGACCGAGATCGCAGGAAACGTATTGGTCGGCCTGGAGGTGAGGCGCGGTCGCTCGCTCGTCGTGACCGACAGTTGCGGCGGCTGCACGCAATCGGCCGACACGAAGCTCACCATCGTCCATCGCGGCGGCAAGCTCATCGTCGCTGGCCTGGAGATCGACTGGGAGTTCCGAGACGAAAGTGGCCGCTGCAATATCAACTTTCTGACCGGCCGAGGTGAGATATCAAAACCGCTAAACGGCCGCCCGCGCGCGATCCGCAAGAAGCTCAAATCGGTGCCGCTGGAGAAATGGAACTACTATGACGGGCGGGACTATTGCTTCCCGACGCGTTGACAGTATGGCGCTGCGAGCCCGCGCCGACTTCACTTTCGATACGCGGGCCGATGCCTTCATCTGTCCTGCGGGCAAACGCCAGACTTTATTCGCCGTCAATTTACGCCAATGCCGGTGATTGACGCTCGACTTGACGCCCGATTGACGCCCGCTTGACGCGCCCTGCAGCAAATACGCGAGCGAAGCCGCACACTGCGGCCTCTTTCATGGAATAGCCATCAATAGGGAGCGCAAAATGAAAACGATCATGTTCGCGGCAGTTGCAGCTTTCGCGCTGACATTTGCGAACGGGGCCTCGGCGCAGTCGAAGCCGAAGTGCCCGGGCAGCGCGGTTCAAGCCAGCTTTTCGGTATGGCCCGCCGGCAATCTCAGGCCCAATCGCGAAGTCAGACGCTCTCACGCTTGCGGCCGCGAGCTTATGTGTACCGGCGGCAACGACCCCAAGGCGCCGACGTCGCGCTCTTGCCGGTGGCTGTGACGAACCCAAAAACGCGGACACGTCGCCGCTGACGCGCGTACTGGCCTGCTGCCGGTTTCGTGGACAGGAAGGACTTGCCAGCGAAAGCGCCGCGCTCTCACGCCCGGAGACCCTCCGCAACTCCCGCTACCTCCGCTCGATCACCTTGCTAATATCGATCGGGCCGGATTGCCCCTCCCGCTCGCGCAACAGGGCGCGGGCAAAGGCGGGGTATTTGGCGAGCCGCTCCTCGTGTCTTTGCAGTGCGGGCTTGTTGGGAATGTCGAGTCTTTCGGCCATGAGGCCGGAAAAGGCCCAGTTCAGGTAAACGTCGATGACGGACCATTCGTCGCCATACCACCACATGCGCCGGGATAGCCGCTGCTCGATGCGCGGCAGCACCCGCGCCCAGCCTTCAAGCCCCTTGGCGCGCACGTCGTCGAGATTGCCGACGGTGAAGCGGGCGGGGTTCAGCACCTGGCGCCGGTAGATGTGGAGCGTGGTCGAGCACCAGAGCAGGTCTTCCAACGGCTCGTTGATCCCGACCAGCGGGTTTTCGGACGGCAGCAGGCGGGCGTCGGGATAGGTCGCGTTCAGATAATGCAGAATCGCGGCGCTCTGGGTGAGTGTGCGCCCGCCGATCACGAGGGCCGGCACTTCGGCATTGGGGTTGATCTGCAGATATTCCGGCGACTTCTGCTGGCCTGCGGCCAGATCGATGCGGATGGCGGTGAAATCGACGCCGATCTGTTCCAGCGCCGTCATGGTGACGCGGGCGCAGGTTTCGTAGCCGTAATAGAGGCAGACGTCGCTCATGTTTTTCTCTCGCGCTATTTCGACGCCGTCATCAGCGTCTGGAATTGCGCGATGACCTCGGGCGGGGCCGCCGCTGCCTCTTTCAGCAGCCGCTCGATCTCGACGTGATCGATGGGGCTGATCTCGAGTTCGAGCTTTTTCGCTTCGCCCAGAAAATCCGGGTCTTTCGCGGTCTGCATCAACGCGTCGCGCAAAATCTTCGCGCGCTCCGGTGGAATGCCCGGCGGAGCCACGAACGGGAGCGCCATGAAGAAGGGCAATTCCGCGAAGGCGATGAGCCTGCGGCCCGCTTCGTCGCGCGCGAGTTCGCGTCCCGTCGGTACATCCGGCAGGGCAGGGTGACGCGTGGCGCGGCCGAAGACCATCAGCGGCCTGACCATTTTCGCGTCCCACATGGCGCGCTGTCCTGCCTGAAACGAGGCATAGCCAATCACCTGTCCGTCGACTTCGCCCGATTGCATGGCGAGAGCGATCTTGGACGCGCCGCCATAGCCGGTGATGATGTCGACATTCATGCCGAGCACCTGTCGCGCGATGACGGCGAAGGTGATGTTGGTGGACCCGGCGCGATTGCCGCCCATCACGGCCTTGATGCCGGGCTTGCGCAGATCGTCCGCCGTGCGCGCGGGATGCTTGTCCATGACGAGAAACATGTAGGCGTCCTCGCCATAGGAGGAGATCGAGCCGAGCCATGTGAGCGTCATCGGATCGAACTTCGCGTTCTTGTCGCCGGCGATCGCGAATTGCGGCACCGCGCGTTCCATGATTGCGATATCCGTGCCGTCGCGCTCCGCCGTATTAGCAATGCGATTGGCGCCGACGATGCCGCCCGCGCCCGGCGAATTCTGGATGTTCATGCCGGGATTGCCCGGAATATGTTTGCCGAGATAGCGCCCGACGAGCCGCGCGGCGATATCGTTGATGCCGCCGGGCGATGTTCCCACGGATATGCGGATCGTCTTGCCCGCAAAAAAGTTTTGCTGCGACAATGCGGGAGACGTTGCGGCGGCAAAGGCCGCAAGCACGAACGAAACGTTGAGCGCGATCTTCTTCATCATCACACCATCTTTGGCATGGTTGCGACCAGCGAGCCGAAGCCCTCGATCTTCTCGTTGATGTGCATGCGCTTCTGGAATTCCCATACGCGCGCGGGCACAGGATGGATAACGGGCACTTGCAGATCCTGCTCCAGCATCTCGATGATGTGAAGCGTGCGCCAGCCCGAACCCAGCATGTAGATGGCGTCCGCGCCCTTTGCGGCCAGAAACGCCTTCTTGATATGCGCGTAGACGACTTCGCCCGAAAGCTCCTGCACCTTGTTGAAAGGCACGTCGATGCCGGCCATCGCCTTCACATTGAATCCGGCGTCTTTAAAATATTGCGCGAAGATCGCATTGGTCTTTTCGGGAAAATAGGTCGCGCCGACGATGGACTTCGCGCCGATGGCCTTGAGCGCGTTCACATGGTTCTGGCCGGACGTGAACATGGGGATGCCGTAGCGCTTTTCCCAATCCTTGATGATTTTCGCTTCGCCCTTGCGGCCATGCACCATGAAGGGCGGCGCTCCGGAGGGGTGGATGACATCGCAGCCCGCTTCCTTCAGAAGTTCAAGTTCCTTCTCGTAGGCGACCTTGATTTCCTTGAACTCGTCGGGCGTGCCGCGCTTGATGTTCACATGCAGCGCGAGAACGCCGATCCCTTCCGGGAGCATGCGGATGAGTTCCTCGTTCGACCCCGGACGCAGTGTGGGGTGAACGACGCCGATGATGCCGCGCCAGCTTGAAAACATGTTTGCCTCCCTGTGTTCGTTGGCTGGATCGTAGCAGCAGGGCGCGGCGCATGTCACCTCGGCTTGCCCTAGATTGACAACGGGCAGGCGCGCCGCCGACACTGCGCAAAACAGGGGGAGGCGCGCGTGACGGGCGGAGCATTTTTGGCGCGAATTTTTGTCACGCTCGCCGCTGCTTGTGTGGCCGTGGGCGCTGCCGCGCAGGATCGCACGCTCCGGCTGGTCGTTCCCTTTCCAGCCGGCGGCGGCATTGACGTTGTGGCCCGCCTGCTCGCGCCGAAGCTGCAGGCGCAGATGGGGCAGACGGCCATCGTCGAGAACAAGCCCGGCGGCTCCGGCTTTATCGGAACGCTCACGGTCGCCAAGGCAAAGCCCGACGGTCAGCATCTCCTCGTGCAGGCTCTGGGCATGTCGATGAACCCGTCGATCTACAAGGGACTGCCCTACGATCCCGTGAAGGACATTGAACCGGTGGCGCTTGTGGGGGTCATCCCTGTGACGCTCGCCGTCGGCAATCACGTGCCTGCAAAGACACTGCAGGAATTCGTCGCCATCGCGAAGAAGTCGCCCGGCAAATACAAGGGCGCGGCCTTCGTGACGGGATCGGCGACGGTGATGCTGGAAATGTTCAAGCAGCAGGCGGGAGTTGAGATCGACATCATCAACTATCGCGGCACGGCGCCGGCGCTTGCCGCGACCGTCAACGGCGAGACGGATTTCGTCATCATGCCCTCGGCGGTGTCCTTCATCAAGGATGGCCGCATTCGCGGGCTTGCGGTCGCATCCGATCGGCGCATGGAGGAACTGCCAAACCTGCCGACGACGGTGGAGTCGGGATTGCCTGACTTCAAGATCGAATTCTGGTTCGGCATATATGCGACGGGCGGTACGCCGCGCGAAATGGTCTTGCGTCTCAATGCGGAAATCAACAAGGCCGTCGCCGAACCCGATGTGACCTCGAAACTGAAATCCGTTGGCATCGAACCGCGCGCCGGCCCGCCAGAAATGTTCCGCGACCAGTATCATCGCGAAATGCGCGAATGGGCGGATGTCGTGAAGAAGGCAGGGTTCAAGCCGCTTGAGGCGAACTGACGCCAAAGATCAGGACTGGCTGCCGACTGACTCGCGCATATCTTCGCACGTCCTTGCCGCTTCAAGTCCCGGAGGGCGGCTGCCCAATGCCTGACTATAAATCGGTGGGCGGCGTAGCCAGAGGAAATGCTTGCCATTGCGGCCAAAGCTGGCCAGATTTTCCGGTAACGGATGCGAATAGCCAAGGAAACGTCTGATGCGGATCAAAACCATATTGTCCAGCGCTGCCGCCATATTCGGGGCATGTATCGGACTGATATCGCCAGCCATCGCCCAGCCGGCGTCCGATTTCTACAAGGGCAAGACCTTGCGCATCATCGTCGGCAGCAGCGCTGGCGGCGGTTTCAGTCTTTATTCGATGCTGCTCTCCTCGCATTACGGCAAGTTCATTCCCGGCAACCCCGCCGTCGTGGTCGAACATCTGCCGGGCGCGGGCGGCGTCAATTCCATCAACTACCTCGCCAATGCCGCGCCGCAGGACGGAACCGTGATTGCGGTCGCCATGCCGAATTTTTTCGTGACGCCTTTTGTTGAGCCGAAGGAAGCGATGTTCGATCCGGCAAAGTTCTCATTCGTCGGGCGCATGAGCGACTTCGGCCGTGTTCTCGCCGCATGGCATACGAGCGGCGCGAAGACCCTCGACGATCTCAAGGCGAAGGAAACAATTCTCGCGGCCGGCGGGCGCAGGTCCACCACGTCCATGCAGCCCATGATGATCAATGAAGTCTTCGGCGCGAAGATGAAGATCATCCAGGGCTATGCGGGCACAGGGCCGACGGCCATCGCGCTCGAACGCGGCGAGGTTCAGGTGACGACCATCGCCCTGTCGACCTTGCAGAGCCTGCATCGGGACTGGGTGCGCGACGGCAAGATCAATATCATCGCCGGGCTCGACTTTACCAAAGTGCCGGGCGTGCCGCGCATCCGCGATCTCATCACCGATCCCACCCATCTCGCGCTCTGGGATTTCGTGGCATTGCCGTCCGAATTCGGCACGGCCTATCTGGCTTCGCCCAATGTGCCGAAAGACAGGTTGGCGATCCTGCGCGATGCATTCGACGCGACGATGGCGAGCCCCGAATTTCAGGCGGATGCGAAAAAGCGCGCACTCGACATCAATCCGCAAAAGGGTGTGGAACTCGATGCGCTCTTTGTAAAGTCGGGCCGTCCGACTCCCGAGATGGTGGAAAAACTCGCCGTCATCATGGGTGTGAAGCAGTAGAGGTCAGCGGCTCGTGTCGATGGAGACACGCCGCAGCCACGGCGTCTCGATCTCGCAACGCGTCTCCCATCTTTCGATGTCGCCGACATAGCGCAGCGTCGATGCGACGTCGTCGAGGCCGTGCAACAGGGCTTCCCTTTCGCCGGCGTCGAAGGCGAATGGAAACTCGCGACCCTCGGGCGTATGCAGCGTCCGGCTGGCCAAGTCGGCGACGAATTCGCCGCGTCCATCGTCACGCACGCAGATCGCCGCGAAATCCGCATGGGATGGCTCGTCAAGGACGACAGGCAAAATGCCGTTCTTGAGACAGCTTTCGCGATAGACGGCGGAGAAGCTCGGCGCGACGATGCAGCGGATGCCATTCTCCGCCAGCGCCCAGACCGCGACTTCGCGCGCGCTGCCGCAACCAAAATTCTTGCCGGTCACAAGGATGGGCGCGCCCGCATATTGCGGCATGTCGAAGGGCAGGGGCTTGTCTGCCGCGATCGCGCTTGCGCGGCGATGGCCGAACATCGCGATTTTGTAATCGGGCGTCAGCGTGCGCACAAGGTTCGCAGGCGCAATCTGGTCCGTGTCGATATCGTCGAGGAGAAACGGGATGGCCTTGCCGCGAACGAAGGTGAAAGTCTTCATTGCGATTTCCCGTTCATCAGGCTGCGCGGATCGCAGATCGCGCCGGCGATCGCTGCGGCCGCCGCCGTGAGCGGGCTTGCCAGGTGCGTGCGCACGTCCGGCCCCTGACGGTTCTCGAAATTGCGGTTCGTCGTTGAGACGACCCGCGATCCGCTTGCAATCCGTTCGCCGCCGCCCGCGCACATGGAACAGCCTGTTTCGCCCCAGACGAATCCGCTTGCGATAAAAATGTCCTTGATGCCGCTCGCCGCGGCCTGCCGCTCGACCGCCCGCGAGCCGGGCACGACGACGGCGCGCACGCCATCTGCAACATGTCGGCCTCGCAGGATATTGGCCGCCGCTTCGAGATCGTCAAAGCGCGCGTTGGTGCAGGAGCCGATGAAGACATAGTCGACTTTTTTGCCGAGCAATGGCGTGTCAGGCGCAAGGTCCATATATGCGAGCGCGCGCGTTGTCGTGGCATCCTCGCCACGTGGCGTCACGCCGTCGATGGCCATGACCTGCGCGGGGCTTGTTCCCCAGGTGATCTGCGGCGCGTCGGGACATTCGAGCGTCACGTCCAGGTCAAAGACCGCGCTGGCGCCGCTGCACAATGATGACACCGCCTGCGCGTCGCGCAACTCTGAGGCAAGATGTATTCCGGCCCGCGCTTCGATCCAGTCGATTACGCTGTCGTCGGGCGCGACGAGCGCTGTGCGTGCGCCCATCTCGACGGCCATGTTGCAGAGGGTCATGCGGGCCTCGACAGACAGAAGCGACGCAGCGCCTGCAAATTCCAGCGCCATGCCGGCAAAGGTCTCGCGGCCGAAGACGGCGAGGGCGCGAAGCACGATATCCTTGGCGGTGACGCCAGTGGCCAGTCCACCCGTCAGCGTCAGGCGCGCCTGTTTCGGCCGCTGCATCCAGACGCATTGCGTCGCCAGCACATGCTCCATTTCCGTGCTGCCGCAGCCAAAGCCCAGCGCGCCGATGCCGCCGACCGTCGGCGCGTGACTGTCGACGCTGATATAGCTTGCGCCGGGAATGACGAATCCGCTCTCCGGCGCGGCAACATGCGAAATGCCCTGCGAGGGTGCGCCGACATCGAAGAGGCGCAGCCCGAACTCACGCGCGGCGTTACGCGTCGCTTCCGCAAATTCAATGCGCGGATTGGAAATGTTCGGAAAGGTTGCGACAGCATGGTCCTGCACGAGCAGCGCCAGTTCCGGATGCCGGATATTCAGGTCACGCCGCTTCATGTTGGCAAAGACAAACGGCGCGCGCACGTCATCGATGACCGTGCGATCGATATAGAGAAGCGTCTTGCCGTTCGCTTCCTCGCGCACGACATGACGCGACCACAGGATGTCGAAGAGCGTGCGGCTCGCGGCGTCGGGCGATGGCATCGATGGAATGTCGATCAACTTTGCATCGCGAAACCGCCGCCGGAGCGGTCCGTGTCGCCATGCGGACGCATGGCGTGAGGGCGCGGCGGCCAGTCCGGCATCATCAGCCACAGGCGATAAAGCAGGCGCTTTCTGGCGGGATCGTCATGTTCCACATAATCCGTGCGCGCATGCAGGATCGTACGATTGTTGAGGAATTGAATGTCGCCCTCGCGGAAGCGCATGTCGAGGTAATGATCCGGTCGCGCCGCGATCTCGGCGACGAAAGCCACGGCTTCGTGGTCCAAGTCGTCGAACGGCGCCCCGTCGATCGCAGCGCGACGGAAGGCGGCGGGCAGAAAATAGCATTCCT
Source organism: uncultured Hyphomicrobiales bacterium (assembly GCA_903847605.1). Classification (GTDB taxonomy): domain Bacteria; phylum Pseudomonadota; class Alphaproteobacteria; order Rhizobiales; family Beijerinckiaceae; genus Terripilifer. The sequence goes on from CAINED010000044.1 coordinate 8,640, forward strand.
TGCCCATGCCGCCCTCGGTAAACGCGGGCACGCGATGCGCGGTGAAGGGCTGCAGGCCCGAGGGATCATGCTGCCGCCGCGAATAGTGATAGCCTGTGGTCAGCGAGGGCAGGAGGTCCGGCCGCTCGGCGGCGATCGTGTTGTAGATCGACATGGACGAGACGATGCGGCTTTCCCCGCCCGACTTGGCGGCGCGGACACAGAGCAGTCCCACGACATCGACCGGGTCCATGTGAAATTCGAGTTCGCCGCCGCGTGTATAGTAACGGTCGGCATTGCCGCCGATGTCCATCACATGGCCGAGGCGGTCGCCCTTGAGGCTTTGCGTGACGCCGATGCCGAGATGCGTTCCGATGCCCCAGTAGAGCGTCTGCAACTCCTCCTCGCTGTAGCGGGAGACGGGGATGCCGCGCAGCATGACAAAGCCGCGGCCCTGCGCCAGTTCGCGCCGCGCGGTTGCAAGGCGGGAAGCGAAAAGCGGCAGGTCGAAGTCGCGCTTTTCCGCATCGTCGAGCTTGATGCCTTTGGCGCGCAGGCTTTCGGCCGCGCGTTCGAGCTCCGCAAGTTCCTGATCGGAACAATGCAAAATCCAGTCTTCGCGGCCGGCGTAGTCGGCGTTGAGCCAGGCCGCGGGACCGCCGCTTGGCTGGGCTGTCGTCATCTTCCTGACCGTCATTACGCTGTTTCCCTATCGATCCGGACCGTAGATTAAAGTGTCCAACGGCCAGCCACGAGCGTCAAGGCAACAGGTCGATTAAAATTGAATTTATCAATTTACTTTTCGCTTGGGTTCCATCCCTTTCGGCCCCTCGTGTTGCTTCCAGGTGTTTTGTACGCGAGTTAAGGTCTCAATGGCGGCCTGCTTGACTACGAAGTCTTAGCTCGCAGTTATCGAGGGCTATGGCATCGATTATTAAAACAACCGAGCGTGAGAATGCTTCGTCGCCTTGCCACATTGCCGAAAGATAGCTTCGAAAAAATTCGTCTCGTTTCGTTCTCATTTCTGCAATTTTTTCGAAACGTGGTTTAATGGGTCTGACTTGTATGTTTCGGGGAGGCGCCAGACGGACCGCTGGCTCCATTCCAAGCGCCTGCATAACATAATGCCTCCGCCCTTCAGCGACTTGAAGATTCAAATCATCTGAAGTCAATCCGTCCACAGGCGGTGTGAAGGTCTTCTCGCTTGCGAAACCCATGACGTCTTTGACGATTTCTCCGGTGTTGCCGCAAGACTTCAACGCCTCGGAAAGGGCGACGATTGCCGGGGCACCTCTTGTTACGCCGACTGATTGGAAGCCGGAGACATATGCCTCATTTCGGTCATAGCGCTTGTTCGGGCCGGCATTGTGCCAAACGGGTTCGGAGAAAAATGGCAGTATGATCGCTTTCTGTCGAGGGATGTCCGGAGCGGGGTCTGGTATTTTGATGGACGTATCAGACGCACCTTTGGGTCTTTCGCCAGCAAACATGTTTGTGATGTTCACGGGCGGGACGGGGACTGAAAGAACGAGTGGAAGATCAACCTTGGCTGGTGCGACGGTAATCTGCTGGCGCAATACATCGTCCTGCAGCGTTGTGCAGTTAAGGAGTCCGTCGGCAGGCCCGTTCTTACCGTAAACGATTTCCGAGACCCTTGCCAGTGGCACTACGGTTACGCCGTCTTTCACCGTCACATGATAATTGTATGGAGTTCGCCAGAAGATCGAACCACTCGCAAGTATACAGCTTTCCCGATTATTCGAATGCGTGATGAGAATTGCCTTATCGTCTCGAGCAAGCGAGTTGAATGTGTGAGCCATCTTCCATGCGACGAGCGGAAATACTGCGAGTAACAATACAAATGAAAAACCCAAAGCCCCGCGGTTTATGCTTGGCTTTGGTGGCTTGCCATATGGTTTCAGAACGAGAGGTTTTGGCGGAGAGGATTCGGACGCCGGCAGCTGGCCCCTGGTCCATGCGATCCCAAGCGAATCAAACAAAACTTTGCGGACTCCCTTTTCCGTGTCGATGGTTGGAGATACATTCGGCCCCGAAAGCTTGTCACGCAAAGCGTTTTTGAAATCTTCCCTGATTGTTTCATCGACGTGCCTTTTGCGATCTCGAAGGCCGTGCCAGTAATGGATTGCGACGACCGCGAAAGGCAACACCAGCAAATAAACATACGAGGACTGCAGCGCAGGCGCGAGCGTCGGCTCGACCACGACCAACCAAACAAGGCACGCGAGTGCGCCGCCGACGATATATTCCCATCGCGCGGAAAGTGTTCCGGCAATGCCACGGCCGTCTTTTTCATAGAGGCCTGCGACATATCCTAACGCATGTTGCATTCGGGCAGCGGTATCTTTTGTCAGTATGAATTTGCTCGCCCTCTCCAGCCGCGGAATAAGGATTGTCTTTGTCGCTAATTGGATGTCGCGCAGTGTTTTGAGCTGCTCGATTTCGTCGCGGAGCTTGTCACCGCACGATTTGATATCATCAGCCAATTTGTTCGCGTCGGTCGAGATACTGGAGATATGTCTCGGTTCGTCATCGCCGTTGGGTTGCTCGTGCGGGCCAGATACTGTCGCGACAAGCCGGCGGATGTCTTCCATACTGTCGGACAACCGCGATAATTCGGTCACGACATCTTCAGCTTTTATGATCCATTTCTCGAAATCGGGCCACGCTCCCCTGATATCCTTCTCGCGTGGACCGTTGTTATCCACTTCAACTGCCTTGATGGCAGCGGCGATCCGCTCGGGATGCAGTTTATTCAACGACCTGATGAGCCCCTCTATCTGACCTGCGGCACGGTTTCGGTGGTTATCCAAACGGCGGAGATATTTCTCGACATTTGCCTCTTCTCGCATATCGTCGACGGAGATGAATTGAACAAGTCGCTCCAGTTCCTCACTCGCGTCGAAGTCCGTTACATCCAGCGTGATCCGGTGTGCTTCATCTTCCTTAAATGAGATGGGGATATGGTCATCTTTGCGAAACTCCACATTTTTCATCGAGAGCCATTTTGCAAGGCTGCTGCACTCAGTATTTGCCGGGTCAATTTGCGCCAAATGCGTTACAGCTGTTGCGATCTCGGTTCGCTGCCTTTCAATTTCTTCCCGGAAAGCGTTCTCAGCCGAGTTCTGGTCCGCCTGCGGGTCCAATGCTCTCGGCTGCGCGCGTTCCAGCGCCGCCGTCGCCGTTTCGGCCTCTGAACCGGCTCTGCGCAGCCACGTATTGAAGTCGTCTATGGCCTGCTCGAATTCGTCTTTACGAGCGGCAGCTAGATCCATTTTTCCGTCGGGAGGCGTACTTTTGACCGCGGCTTCTTCACTTTTCACCGGTGTCGCACTATTCGAACTTTCTGCCATTTCAACCTCCGACAACAATATAATTGTGGGCGCGACGCAGGCCGATCATGAACAGATCTGCCATTTCTGCGTTGCCCATCGTGAAATTCAGCCAATCGGCGTCTTTCGTGTCTACAGAAACGAGCTGGAAGCGGTTGTCGGGGAGCGTGTCGTCTGGCTCCCTCAATCGTTCGAGCGCGTCGCGATCTCGCTGGCGGCGCATGGATTCGATAAGAAGGGCTGCATCGGTAACTGCACCGCGAAGCGAACGCCTGAAAACATAGCGTTGCTTGTCTGGATTCGACCATTTCACAAGAGATAGAGCAAGGGTGGGTATGCCCGGCATGCGTCGCGCGAAGGCATCCACGGGAATGTTCGAAAGTGTGCCTCCGTCGACAAAAAACAATTCCGGCTGATTTTCTAGGTCGACTAGCCGTTGCGAGGCATCAAGGTCCGATAGTGAGTATTGCAGGCGTTCGCGCCATGCCTCCTTGTTCGGCTCGAAACTCTTCGGTTCGAAGAACACGGGAATCGCCATGGAGGCGCGGACGAATTGTGCAGGCGATCCATTCTGATATTTGGGTGCGAGATATCGCGTATCTCTCGGGAATTCGAACTTGATTCCGGAGGGCAGTGCGTTCGCGACTACCCGCAGCATGTAGCCTGGCTTGAAGACTTCCGGGACAATATCCTTGTTGCTGTTCGACGCGCTTTTCAATTCCTCGTGGATTGATTCCAAAAGCTGATCCAGGTCGCCGATGGTTTCGACACCCATTTCCCGAAATTTTGTCTGTAACCAGTTTTCGAATGCAATTCCGGGATTGAGGCCGCGGCGCTGCGTGAAACGCACTAGAGATGAATAAATGCCGAACAAAATAGGAAGTGTGAAGAGATTGCGCTTCGCCAGCATTCGCTTGATGGCAAGGCGCGTTCCAGGCGGCCCGTCGATGAAAAGATCCATCGGCATTTCCGATAGGAGTTGGATCAGTCGGTCGCTGCATGCGGTGCGCATGCTTGCCCCACGCGCGCATGCCAATGTAGTCGCGACGATCGCCCCTGCGGATGTTCCCGCAAGTCCCGCGAACCGTACACCTGCTGCCTCTAGACCGGCGATAAAGCCCACATGGGCGAGGCCCAAAACGCCGCCACCCTGCAGAACCAGGTTGCAGAGGGCGAATTCGCTTTCTAGATAGCGCTCAGAAGGCTTCTTGCTTTTCTGATCCGCCGTGTAAAGTTTTTTGCCAGCATTCGAAAAATCCATTCTAAGCGCTGACAATTTGTTGAATAGGCTTGTTGTAGCGCCCTTTTTGGCAGCGAACTCGATTTCTTCGAGTAATTCAGACGCGCCGCGAATTGAATAGATTGAGATTGGCAATGAATGGGTATCCCAAAATGAAATTTTACTAATCGAAATTAGTGTAAAGCTAAGCTTCTGTTTTTGTCTAGCCCTGTTTTTTCTTTTGCCTAGCGTGATTCTCGTTCCGGTGACCACCCGCTGCCCACCTCTCATATTTGCTCCGTTGCGAGTCCTTGGCTAAACACCCGCCACCATGAATCTCTTCGCCGATATCCACGCCCGCATCGCCCGAATTCTCGCTGGCATCGCCGCCGATGGCCGCCTGCCTGACAGCCTCGACCTCTCCCGCTTCACGGTCGAGCCGCCTCGCGATCCCTCCCATGGCGATTTCGCCTCCAACGCGGCGATGGTCTTCGCCAAGGAGGCCAAGGCGCATTTCTCCAATCCACGGCAGTTGGCGACCGAGATCTCCGTATCGCTGGCCAACGAGCCGGATATCGACCGGGCCGAGGTCGCAGGTCCCGGCTTCATCAACATCGTGATGCAACCGCACGCCTTCCACCGGGTGCTCAGGGCTTCCCTGGCGGATGAACGCTACGGGGCGGGCGAGCAGGCCGCGAGCGCGCGCAAGGTCAATGTTGAATACGTCTCGGCGAACCCGACCGGGCCGATGCATGTCGGCCACGGGCGTGGCGCGGTTTTCGGCGATGCGCTCGCGAACCTTCTGGCTTTCGCCGGTCACACGGTCGCCCGCGAATATTACATCAACGACGCCGGGGCGCAGGTCGATGTTTTGGCGCGCTCGGCCTTCCTGCGTTACCGGGAGGCGCTGGGCGAGAGCGTCGGCGATATCCCGGAAGGTCTTTATCCCGGCGATTACCTCAAGCCCGTCGGCAGGGCGCTGGCCGAGAAATACGGCGCGGCGCTGAAGGGCAAGCCTGAGGCGGAATGGCTGCCCGATGTGCGCGCCTTCGCCATCGAGGCGATGATGGACATGATCCGCGCCGACCTCGCGGCGATGAACATCCGGCACGAGGTCTTCTTCTCCGAGCGCTCGCTAATTCATAACCCTGAAAATCGCGATGCGGTGAAAGCCGCCATCGACGATCTCAGGGCCAAGGGCCTGATCTACGAGGGCCGCCTGCCGCCGCCCAAGGGGCAACTGCCGGAGGATTGGGAAGACCGCGAGCAGACGCTGTTCCGCTCGACGCAGTTCGGCGACGATGTCGATCGCCCGCTGATGAAATCGGACGGCTCTTACACCTATTTCGCCAGCGACATCGCCTATCACAAATCGAAGTTCGACCGCGGCTTCGACACGATGATCGACGTCTGGGGCGCAGATCACGGCGGCTACGTCAAGCGTATGGCTGCGGCGGTCAAGGCTTTGTCGGGCGGGAAGGCCGAACTCGACGTGAAACTGTGCCAGCTCGTGAAGCTGGTGCGCGAGGGCGTCGAAGTGAAGATGTCCAAACGCTCGGGCGAGTTCATCACCCTGCGGGACGTGGTGGACGAGGTCGGCGTCGACGCTGTCCGCTTCATGATGCTCTTCCGCAAGAACGACGCCACGCTCGAATTCGACATGGCCCGGGTTCTCGAACAGTCGAAGGACAATCCTGTCTTTTATGTCCAGTACGCCCACGCGCGCGGCTGTTCGATCATGCGGCAGGCGAAGACGACGTTTCCCGGCGAGAGCTTCGATGCGCCATCGCTCGAAAAGGCCCAGCTGGAACTTCTGACCGATTCCGGAGAAGCCGATCTGGTCAAGCTCATTGCCCAGTATCCACGCCAGGTGGAGGCAGCAGCCGCCGCTCATGAGCCCCATCGCATCGCATTTTACGTCCACGAACTGGCTTCTGCGCTGCATTCTCACTGGAATCGGGGCAAAGATCAGCCACAATTACGCTTTGTTAATGAAGAAAAGAGAGATTTGACCCGTGCCCGGGTCGCAATGGTGACTTCGTTAACGAGGGTCTTGGCCTCCGGCCTTGCCATCCTCGGTGTAAGCGCCCCGGAAGAGATGCGCTGACCTGCTGCCCTGCGGAACCATTCGCTGGCCGGCCGGTACCGGCGCGGCGGCCGTGGTGATGGTAAGGCAGATTGCAGATTGCGAGTGCGCCAAGCCCCTGCAGCGGCCACCTTCGAGTGAGTGAGGTGGATGATGAGTGAGTCTGCAGCGAGAGACATGCGCAACCATGGCCCGGCAATAGATCTGGAAGAATTCGAGCGCCGCCTGCGCGCGCCCGAGCCTTCGCGCCGGAGCGATGATCCGCTCGCCGAACTTGCCCGCCTCGTGGGCTCGACCAACGATCCCTTCAAGAACATGTTTGCGGTCGCGCCGGGCGCGCAACACCAATTGCCGCCCGCGCAGGCCGCCGTCGAAGTCGCCTCGCAGGAGGTGAGTGCGGAGACCGCGCCGCAGGTTCTGCGCAATGTCGCCGACCAGATGCGCTATGCGTCAGGCGAATATCCCGCGCAGACCGCCTACCAGACGGCCCCGGCCGCTCCCGAATATGCCGAGCAGCATTGGCAGCAGCCGGAAGCTCCGACCCAGACCCAGCCGGCGCAATGGCAGCCCGAGGCGCAGGCCGATCCCTATTATGCCCAGCGCGAATTTGCCCCGCCGCCTCCGCCGCCGGGACTTTACGAGGAGCCCGCAGCGCGCCGTTCGGTCTCGCGCAAGAGCGTCCTTTACATGGGCTCGGCCCTCGCGGTGGTCATCGTGGGAATCGGCGCGACGCTCGCCACCAGCGGCAAGATGAAGCCCGGCAGCGTTCCCACCATCGCGGCTTCGAAGGAGCCCGTGAAGGTGAAGCCCGAGGGCGAGCAGGCTGCTTCGGCGGGATCGCGCCAGGTGCGGCAGGTCTCGATCCTCGACAAGACGGTCGGCACCAAGCCGCAACAGTCCAATGTCGTCAGCCGTGAAGAGCAGCCTGTGGACCTGACGCAGGTTCAGGGTAAGCCGCGCACTGGCGACCGGGTACCGGGCGATGAGATCAACCGCATCGTCGCGTTGAACAATCCCAATACCGCCAAGCCCGTGGCGAGCGTTCCGGCGCAAGGCGGCGTCGCGCCGCAAGCGGCCGGTTATTTCCCGGAACCCAAGAAAGTGCGGACGGTTTCGGTGAAGCCCGATGGCTCCCTCGCGCCAGCGCCCCAGCAGCAGGCGGCCAGGCCGCCGTCCATCCCCTCGATGGCCGCGACGGCTCCCGCACAGCGTCCGCAGATCGCCGCGCCCGCCGCGCCTTCGCCGAAGCCCGCACCCGCCGCTGCTGCCCCGGGACCGGCGCCGAAGGCAACGGCGCGCGCCAATCGCCCGCCCGCGCCGGAGGAAGCCGATGCGGCGCCGGTCGCCACGACTCGCCGTACCGAACCGCGTCCCGCCACCCCGGCAACGCAGCCGCAACGCGTTGCCGCGGCAGCGCCGGAAACGCCTCGCGCCGTTCCTGCCTCATCCGCCGGTGGCGGCTTCGCCGTGCAGCTTGCTGCGCCGGCCTCCGAGGCCGAGGCAAAGGCCACCGCGGCGCGTCTGCGGCAGCGCTTCTCGGCCGAACTCGGCGGCCAGTCGCCCAGCATTCGCGCTGCCAGTGTCGGAGACAAGACGGTCTATCGCGTGCGTGTCGGCGGCCTGTCGCGCGAAGATGCGACGGCGCTCTGCTCGAAGCTTCAAGGCAAGGGCGGCGCCTGCTTCGTAGCGCGCAACTGAGTTGACGCAGTGATGCAACCAAACAGGCCGGCGTGATCAGCGCCGGCCTTTTCATTTCGGACACATCAGATGCTCCCGCCCGTTCGCGCCTTCATCACCGGCTGCACAGGACTTCGACTGACGCATGAGGAACGCGAGTTCATGCGCAGCTTCAATCCCTGGGGCCTCATTCTCTTCAAGCGGAATGTTGCAGATGCGGACCAACTGATTCAACTGACTCGTGAATTTCGTGAACTTGTCGATCGCGAGGATGCGCCTGTGCTGATCGATCAGGAGGGGGGCCGCGTGCAACGCATGGGTCCTCCGCATTGGCGCAAATATCCGGCGGCCGCTGCCTTTTCCCGCGAGGGCGTCACACTTGAGGAGCGCGCATCGCTCGTGCGCGACGGCGCAAGATTGATCGCCGAGGATTTGCGCGCCTGCGGGATCAATGTCGATTGCCTGCCCGTGCTCGATGTGCCCTCGCCCTCGGGACATGACGTCATCGGCGACCGCGCCTATGGACGCGAACCTCTTACGGTGGCCGCACTGGGACGCGCTGCCTGCGAGGGACTTTTGTCGGGCAATGTTCTGCCTGTCGTCAAGCATATGCCCGGTCACGGCCGCGCGGAGTCTGACAGCCATCTCGAATTGCCGGTCGTGCGCGCCTCGCGGTCGGAACTGGAGATCGACTTCGAACCGTTTCGCATGCTGAAGGACATGCCGCTCGCGATGAGCGCGCATGTCGTTTACACCGCGATCGATGCGGACAATCCCGCGACGACATCGCCTAAGGTCGTGCGCGAAATCATTCGCGACGCCATCGGCTATGACGGACTGGTCATGTCCGACGACCTGCACATGAAGGCGTTGAAAGGTTCGTTCCGCGAGAAGACGGAAGCGCTCTTCGCTGCCGGGCTCGATATGGCGCTCGACTGTCACTTCGATCCATCGACCGCACGCGAAGTGGCGCAAGCCTCGCCTGTGCTTGTAGGCAAAAGAGCTGAACGAGCAGCGCGTGCGCTGGCTCTGCTGCGTGCGAACTTAAGTCCTTTTGATATTGCTTCGGCGCAGGTCAGGCTCGGAGCTTTGATGAGTTGATTGTCCGGTCGCAACGCAAAGCGGCCATGCATCGCTGAATCCGCTGCATGTTCCGCTGCAAGGGTGCGCAAACGGTTTGCTGCGGAGCTTCAGTTTAGCTAAGGCGCGCTGTTTCCTGATCTTTTTGCCGAAACTCGGAATTCGGAACTTTCACAACTCCGTGACGTTAGCTGCAAAGCCAAACAGCAACGGAGGCATAATTATGGCTGACAGCGGCAGCGGAGCGAGCGGAATCCTCGGGGTTCTGGTCGGCGTAATGCTCGTAATTTTTGTTGGAGTGGGCGTTCTCATGTGGGCCGGCAAATGGGGGCCTGCGCCTACTGGCATCACCATCAAGATGCCATCCCCTAACTGACCCGCAATCATCAAATCATCGAAGGAGACATACCAATGAATGGCATCATCTATCTGGTCGGACTCATCGTGGTCGTCATGGCCGTTCTTTCGCTCATCGGCCTGCGCTAGGGAGATCGACATGTCCTATCAAACTGGGTCCGTGGCGACTCCCGCAGTCGCGCCGGCGACCGTTTCTGACGTCCGCTATGTCGAATGGGGTCCAATCATCGCAGGCGCTGTCGCAGCCTCGGCGATTTCTTTTGTGCTGCTCACGTTCGGCGCGGCAGTCGGTTTCTCCATGACATCGCCGTGGCCGAACGCCGGGTTCTCGGCCGCGGTCGTGGGGATCATCGTCGCGATCTGGACTGTCCTGGTGCAGATCGCCGCCTTCGCTGGCGGCGGCTATCTAGCCGGCCGCATGCGTGTGCGCTGGGGCGAGCCGGATACGGAAGAAGCCCGTTTCCGCGACGCCGCTCACGGCTTCCTTGTGTGGGCGCTTGGAGTGGTGATCGGCGCGGCCTTGCTTGGCAGCGTGATCGGCGCTGGCGTGAAAACGGCAACCGACGCGGCGACGCGCGTGGCTGGCGGGGTCGCGGCGGGCGCCACGTCGAATCCTTCGGTCACATCGCAGATGACATCGCAACTCATGCCCTATGAATCCGTGATCGACGTCATGCTGAGGCCTGCGGCTCCAGCGGCCGGACAGGCGGGGCAGGGTGCGGGAGCTGCTGCCCCGGGCGGCGCGGCGGGAGCGCCGGCAACCGGCGCAACTGCAGCGCCCTCGCGCGATGATGCCGCCTTTCGCGCGGAAACAGGCCGCGTTTTGACCAGTGTCATCCGCAATCGCGAACTGACATCGGCAGACCGGACCTATCTCGCAGCGCAGTTGGCGAGCCGCTACAACATTCCGCAGGCCGAAGCGGAGAAGCGTGTGGATACAGCGGTCACGAGTGCCCGGGATGCGGAAATTCGTACCCGTGAAGCCGCCGACAAGGCGCGTCGCGCAGCAGTCATCGCGGGCTTTCTCGCAGCGGCCTCTCTGCTGATCTCCTGCGCGGCTGCGGTTGGCGCAGCGGCGATGGGCGGGCGCGACCGCGACGACAGCACACCGCTGATGTTCGCGGGCTACCGCTTCTGGTAGCGCGTTTGCATTGGCTGGAAAGGGCGCGCCGCAAAGCGCGCCCTTTTCGTTGCGCCGTGTGACGTCCAGCACATCGGGCCATCGCAAGCGGGGCTAATCTCTCTGCAAGTTCAATGCTTCGGAGAGGCGACCATGCGCAAGATTGTTATCGGCCTGATGTTCGCGACCACCATGTCCGGCGCGGCTTTGGCGAGCTCGGATCAGGAAGTCTGTCAGGGCAACGACCACCCGGCAGCCGTCGCGGCCTGCACGCGAATTCTCGACCAGGGCGGGCTGACGCCTTCCCGCGAAGCGATCACGCGCTATTACCGCGCCTACAGCTTCGGCGAGACCGGCAAGCGCCGCGAGGCGATCGCCGACCTCAACATCGCCATCGAACTCGATCCGACCGACGCCGACTATTTCGATCTGCGCGGGCGCAACCACCGCCGGATCGGCGAGATCGACAAGGCCATCAGCGACTATTCGTCGGCGGTCGAAATCGATCCCAAGAACCATTCGAGCTGGAACGGGCTCGGCTTCATCTACGAAAAACGCCACGAACTCGATCGCGCCCTCGCTGCTTATGAAAAAGCGGTCGAGGCCAAGCCGGATTTCGACATTGGCCATCGCAACATCGGCGATGTGCATGCCGCTCTCGGCCAGTTCACCCAGGCGATCGCCGCCTATAACAAGGCGATCAACATCGACAGGGACGACCCCAGTCACTTTCGCTCGCGCGGTCTGACCTATTTCTACCAGGGCGATAACCCGCGCGCGATCCAGGATCTGCGCAAGGCGGTCGCTCTTCAGGACGCTTATGCGATGCTGACGCTCTTCATCGCCCGGGCCCGCAATGGCGAAGACGGTGTGGCAGAACTGCGCAAGAACATGATCGCCGGCCGCGATAATCGCTTCCCCTTCATCCTCGCAGAGACTCTGCTGGGCAAGCGCGATGCGGCTTCGACCTTGCGCGCCGCCGAAGACGACGACAATCGCTGCGAAGCGCATTATTACATCGGCGCTTTCCGCTCGCTGAAGGGCGACATGGCCGGCGCCGCGCAATCATGGCGTGAAGCGGTGAAACTCTGCTCCGGCACGATCTTCGAAGGCATCAGCGCCAAGGTTGAACTGTCGAAGATCGCTGATCGCTGATCGCGATTTAACCTGAATGAAAATGGCCGGCGTCCCGCCGGCCATTTTCTTTAAAATTCACTCCGCCGCCTGTCGAAACCCGCCGCCGCCCGTCCATGGCTGCACGATCTCGCGCGCGATATGTTCGATATTCTCGACCGTCGGGATCATCTTGCAGAGCGTGAGTTCGATGCCGAGGTCGCTGAAGCGCCCGATCTGCTTGCGCACAGCCTCCGGCGTGCCGATGCATCCGGCCTTGAGCGCCGGCAGCATGCGCTGCTTTACCTTGCGCTGATCTTTGTCCGGATCGTGTTTGAAGATGCGTTCCACCGTCGCTTCAAGCGCGGTATCGCGATCCGTGCCGAGCGCGACGAAGGGATTGAGCGCATAACGCACTTTCCGTCCGCTTGCCGTTTGTCTGCGGTTCATGTCGGCGACGGAGGCTTCGAGCTGGCGCATGAGGTCGTCTGTGTCGACCGCTTCCTTGGGAAATTCGATGAACCACCAGTCGCATTCTTCCGCGATGAATTGGCGGCCCCTGTCGCTTCGGCTTACGGAATAGATTTCCGGCGGATGTTCGGAACGCGGCTTCACCAGCAGGCGGCCATTCTCCAGCTTGTAGTGTTCGCCATCGTAAGAAAAAGTCTCGTTGGACCAGAGCCCGCGCAGGATCGCGATGAATTCCGTCGTGCGGCGATAACGATCCTCGCCCTGCAGCACCGTACCGCCGAACATTTTGAATTCTTCATCGTACCAGCCATTGACGATATTGATCGCCATGGGCTTGCGGCAGATGCGATCGAGAGAAACCGCGAGCTTCGCGATCATCACCGGGTCCCAAAGGCCGGGATGCACGGCGACGAGCGGTTTGATGTTCTCGAAACGCGGCGCGATGGCGCTCGCCATCACCCAGGCCGCGAGATCCTGGCCGAGATGACGTTCGGCAAACAAAGTCAGTCCGAAACCGCATTTGTCCGCGGCGCCGAGCAATTCGATGGCGTGCTCGTATTGCGCGTCGCGCCGGTCGGCCGGCAGCGGTCCAAGCGCTTCGGCCACCGCCTGCGCCGCTTCGGGCGAGCCGACAGTCGCCATGGGAATGGGGCAATAGAGTCCGAATTGCATGAGCGTCACCTGAGATTTTCTTGGTCTTCGATCGGATACCTAGACGATAAAATCCCTCATTGGCCAAGCGCTTGTTTGACGCGGGCGACGACCTGCGGCGGAGCCCCGGCGGCCTTGCGCAAGACTTCGTCGACTTCCTCGCCGGTCACGAGATTGATTTCGGCCATGCGCTTTTCCGCATCTTTCAGGAATTCGGCGTCGACAAGCGTTTTCGCGAACGCCTCGCGCAAAGTCTTGGCGCGGTCGGCGGGAACATCGGGCGGGGCAAGGAAGGGCCGGCCCAGGAGTTCGCGCGCGAGGATGAATTCGAGCGCCGCCTTGTCGGTCGGCTCCGTGACGAGATTGCGGATGAGCCGGATTCCCTTCAACTCGGGGTGTTCGCGGTCGCCGGTGTGGAACAGGAGATTGAGCTTATTCTCGCGCAGCCAGTGTTGCTGCGTCGCCTTCAGCGCGCTCCACGACCAGTAGGCGACGCCCTCGAGTTCGCCGCGCTCCATCGCCAATGCTGCGTCATGAGTATTCTTGTAGCCCTTGATGATCTTGAATTTCGTCCCCGCGAGAAAATTCAGCGCGACGGGGATGAGTTCGGAATCCGCGCCAGCGCCCGTGCCGGGCACGAGCAGTTCCATCTGCTTGAGGTCCTCGTAGGTTTTCACCTTCGACGTGTGCCACGACATCGCCAGCGTGCTTTCGCGGTTCATGCTGCCGATCCACACGAATTTCGTGAAGTCGATGCCGAGTTCGTTGCGCCCGAGGATCGGATCGAAAGCAAGGCCGCGGCCCACCGTGCCGATCGTTGCGCCATCTTTCGGCGCAATCTTGTAGAGATATTCGGAGGCCTTGAGCCCGCCCGCGCCGATCATGTTGCGCACGACGAATGTCGGATTGCCGGGGATATAGCGGCCCATATGCGCCGTCAGCAGACGCGCATAGAAATCGTAAGAGGAATTGTTCGCGGTATAGACGATCATGTTGATCTGCCGGCCGCGATAAAATTCTTCGACCGATTGGGCCCGTGCAGACATTGGGCTGCCCACCAGCGCGAGACCGACTGCCACGCCTGTAATCGCCTTCCAATTCATCGAACCCTCCCTCGCGCTATGGCTGCGCTTGTCGCCGCAGTTTTGCGCGAAGAGCGTTATTCTTCAAGCGGCGATCCACGCAATAATTAAATCCGGCTTTGAACGGAACGATTGCCGCGATCCTCCATTTAATTTTGTAGGAATAGCAAGGGCCTCGCGCTTCTTCGCTTTTCCCTATGGCTGCACCGGAGAGGCGGTGCAGAACCAACAGGAGAAATGTCAATGGACAGACGTATGTTCTTGCGCTCGGCGCTGGTCGTGGCGGGGTCCGCGACGGCTTTTGCCGTGATGGGCGCGCGGGAGTCGAAGGCGGAGAGTCTGATCGACCAGCTGAAAAATCCGGCTGAGGCGCTGCCCCCGAGCGCCGCCGACTTGCCGGCAGAAGGCGCGCAGGAGGCGCAGTACTACGGTGGGCGCGGACGCGGCTGGCGTCACCGCCGTTGGCGCGGTCGGGGTTACGGCTACGGTTGGCGTCGCCGGGCTGTCGTTCGCCGCTGCTGGTGGCGCCGTAGCCGCTGGGGCCAACTGGTCCGCGTGTGCCGCGGCTGGTAATTTCGGCCATCTGACTTGAATGCAGAAAGTCGTCCGGCGCTTGGCCGGGCGGCTTTTTGCGTTTGAACAGGCAGTTGCGTATGAACGCTTCCGCTTGGGTTCGCCAGGGCAAGCCATTGCAGGGAGGTCCACTTGGCCGTCATTCCGAAAAATCTTCATCAGCCGATCAACGCCGCCTATCCCGATAATACCGTCCTCGTCGGCAGCGTATTGCCCGATGGCTTTGCCCAGTTCACGCCGCGCGGCAGCGTCTATGTTCTCGACGATACACATTTCGCCATGTGGGAACGCGGCAGCGGCTCCACCAATGCCAATTTGAAGGACGGCAGCAAGCTCACAATCTTTTTCCGCAACATGGCGCTGCGTGAAAGCGGCGTCCTGCCACGCGGTGGCATCGCGCGCTTTTATGGCACTGCGAAACTCGTGAAGGATGGGCCGCTGCGCGAGCAAATCTACAAGGGCATGATCAAGCCGGAGCAGGAACGCGATCCCGACATGAAAGGCTTTGGCGTTGTCATCGAGGTCGAACGCGCCGAGCATATCGATGGAAAGCCGTTGACCTGACGCCGGAGGGGGCGAAGGTCAAAGCGGAGGGAGAGAACCATGCGGAAATACATCAGGGCCGCCTGTTCAGCCGTGGTTGTCGCGATGGCTTGCGCTATTGCGCAAGCGCAGACGCCTGAAGCCTTTTACAAGGGCCGCTCCGTCAGCATTGTCATGGGAACAGGGCCGGGCGGCAGCTATGATCTCTACGCCCGGCTCATCGCCAATCATTACGGCAAGCACCTGCCGGGCAATCCGACCTTCGTGATCGAACATATGCCCGGCGCGGGCGGAGCAGTCGCCGCCAACAATCTCTTTAGCGTCGCGCCGCAGGATGGCTCCAAAATTCTGCTCGCGCATTCGCTGCCGCTGATCGAGACGTTGCAGCCCTCCAACATCAGGTTCAAGTCCACGGAATACCAGTGGATCGGCGCCTACGACCAGATTAGCCAGGTGCTGGCGATCTGGCATACGCAACCGGGCCGCAACGTCGCGGATTTGAAGGGCGGCAACATCGTGCTCGGCGCTATGGGGCGCAATCATCTGACCTATCAGTGGGCGACGCTTCTCAAGGACGGGCTTGGCGCGCAATTCAAGATTGTCACCGGCTATACGACCGGCGGCGCGCTCAACATTGCCATGGAAAAGGGCGAAATCGCCGGCTGGCCGGCAGCATGGGAGAATCTGTCCGGCCGCAATGCGCATTGGTTGCGCGACAAGCTGGTTCATATCCCGCTGGTGTTCACCCTGAAGCGCATGCGCGAACTGCCGGATGCGCCGACGTTGAGCGAAATCACATCGGGCGAAGCGCGCGAGATCGCGGAATTTCTGGCGTCGGGCACCGTGCACGCGCGTGCGCTCGCAGCGGGCCCGAAAGTCCCGGCGGATCGCATCGAAGCTCTCCGCAAGGGCTTTGACGCGATGGTCGCCGACAAGGCCTTTCTGGCCGAGGCGGAGAAACTGCATCTCGCCATCGAGCCGCGCTCCGCGAAGGAAGTGCTCGACCTCGCCGCGAAAATCGTGAATGCCTCGCCTGAATTCATCGCGAAGGTGAAGAAGGCCGTCGGCGCGGAGTAGCGCGGTTACTGTTCAGGATTTGGGATGAAAGTCGCAACGATCAGGCGCGGCGGCGAAACGCTGCTGGCGCTTTCCGACAAGGGCCGGACGATGATTCCCCGCGACATGCTTGCGAGGGACGATGCGCGCTCGGCGCATTTTGCAGACGCGACTTCATTCATTCGCGGCGGCGAACAGGCGCGAGCCTTTGCCCATGAACTACTGGCGCGCGGGGCTATTGCACATCTTGAGGATTTCGATCTCGCCGCTCCGATGCTGCCGTCCACCATTCTCCTGAGCGGCAGCAACTACACCGAGCATAACCGCGAAAAGGCGAACACGCCGATATCAGGCAAGGAGCCCGAATTCTTCGTCAAGACCTCCGACTGCGTGATCGGTCCCAACGAGGACATCGTGGCGGATACGCTCTTTACGAAAAAGCTCGACGCCGAGACCGAGCTCGCCGTGGTCATCGGCAAGCCCGGACGGCATATCCCCGTCGAGCGGGCGCTCGACCATGTCTTCGGCTACACGATCATCAACGACCTCACCGCGCGCGAGCGGCAGGTGCGGCGCAACGAACAGGGGTTCGTCTGGTACGAACTTGGCCGCGCGAAAGCCTTCGAGACCTCCGCGCCGCTGGGACCATGGATCGTCACAGCGGACGAGGTCGGCGATCCCCAGAACCTGCGATTGCGCACGCGCATCAACGGGGAGTTGCGCCAGTCCTCGATGACCTCGAACATGATTTTCAACTGCGCGCGCCTCATCCACTTCTTTTCGGCCAATTTCACTCTGCGGCCGGGCATGGTGATCGCGACGGGCACGCCGGGCGGCACCGCCTGGTCCACCGACGCCGAACTCGGCGGCAAATGGATCGGCGGCGCCGGCGACGAGCCGCTCGTACCGGCCAAGGGCTATCTGCAGCCCGGCGATGTCATTGAATGTGAAGTGGAAAAGATCGGAATTCTGCGCAATCGCGTCGTCCCAGGCTGACGCAGGCGAACTCACCTGTGAACTGCGCCTGCCGCGCGTCATTCCTGCCTTGCGATTGCCCCATCGGGCGGCCAATCTCCCGGCCAACGTGAATGGCGTATGGCCGGAGTGATTCGGATGGCGGAACTGCCTTTCGAGGATGTGGCGGAACTCGACAAAGGGGACAGTGAACCGTCCTTCCTCGTCGATGTGGACGGGTTCGAGGGTCCCCTCGACCTGCTGCTGGAGCTTGCCCGGCGCCAGAAGGTCGATCTCGCCAAGATTTCCGTTCTTGCCTTGGCCGAACAATATCTCGAATTCATCGATCAGGCGCGCAAGGTGCGGCTGGAACTCGCTGCCGATTACCTCGTGATGGCGGCGTGGCTCGCCTATCTCAAATCCCGTCTCCTGCTGCCGGATGAACCCAAAACCAGCGAAGAGCCTGCGGCGGCCGAACTCGCCGCCGCGCTGGCGCAAAAGCTGCGCCGCCTCGAAGCCATCCGCGCCGCTGCCGAGAATCTGTCCAATCGACCGCGGCTCGGACGCGACATGTTCCTGCGTGGCGAGCCCGAAGGCATTTCGATCATCAGGCATTCGCAGTTTCAGGCGTCACTTTACGAACTGCTGCAATCCTATGCGCAGCAGCGCCAGCGCGCGGTGCTTTCGCGCGTGACGGTGCGTCAGCGAGTCGTCTGGTCGATGGCCGAGGCGCGCGAGGCGCTGGAGCGGCTCGCCGGCTTCGCGCTCGAATGGACCGTGATGGAGGATTACATTTCGCGCTTCATGACGAGCCCGCAGATGCGCCGCACGGTGCGCGCCTCGAGCTTCAGCGCCTCGCTGGAACTGGTGCGCGAGGGCAAGATTCTCCTGCGGCAGGATGCGGCGTTCGCACCGATCTGGATCAAAGGACGAAGCGAAAACGAGGCGGCCTGAGACGCCTCGTGACGAACTTTTGGCGAAGACGAAGCGGCCCGAGCCCTTCGCCTTCAGGAAAACAGTAAACAGGGGAGTGCCCGTCAGTGGCAGAGGCGGCAAGGTTGTTTCCGGTGGATGAAGACGACAACAGGGATGCGCCCGAGAGCGCCAACGATTCCCAAAAGGCGCCTGCAAAGGGCAGGGGGAGAACCCGCGCCCTGCGCGAAGTCGCCACCGAAAATGCCGAGCCGGCCGAACGTACGGCCGAAATGATCGAGGCCATTCGCATCGCTGAAGCCATGGTCTTTGCCGCCGAAGGCCCGATCGACGAAGGCGAGATCGCCAAGCGCATTTCCGACGGCCTCAAGATCGCCGACGTGATGCAGGAGGTGCGCGCCGATTACCAGCATCGCGGCGTCAATCTCATCCGCGCCGGGCGCAAGTGGACCTTCCGCACCGCCGCCGATCTCGGCTGGCTGCTCTCCAAGGAGATGCAGCAGCAGAAGAAGCTGTCGCGCGCTGCGCTCGAAACGCTGGCGATCATCGCCTACCACCAGCCCGTTACGCGCGCGGAAATCGAGGACATCCGTGGCGTCGCCATCTCCAAGGGCACGCTCGACGTTCTCATGGAAACGGGTTGGGTGCGCCTGCGCGGCCGCCGCAAGGCGCCGGGCCGTCCCATCACTTACGGGACGACCGACGATTTCCTCCTGCATTTCGGGCTTGAAGGCATCACCGACCTGCCGGGCCTCGACGAACTCAAGGGCGCGGGCCTCTTCGACGGCCGTCTGCCGCCGGGCTTCGGCGTGCCGACCCCGAACGACAGCGCCGAACTGGCGGAGGACGAGGAGCCGCTGGAAGAGGGCGACCTTCTCGCCTTCTCCGAAGATGTGCCGGACATCGATCCGGAAGCTGGCGCAGAGGTGGTTTCAGAAGAAGATATCGAGGCGAAACTGCAGCGCGCTGCAGAATTGCCTGACGAAAGCGAAGTATCAGGGGAGCCTCCGGCCGAACCGGGCGCGGCCCTTGCCGCCGAAGGCGAGGCCGCACATGAAGCGGGCCACGAGAGCGTCGAAAGTTTGAGCGAAAGCGCGGACGCTCCGCGTGAAAGCATCGAAGACGTTGCCGAGGGTGAGGCAGAGGCCGCCTTCATGGAGCCTGAGGCGGAGAGCGGGCGATCAGATGCGGAAACGTCGTCCTCCGCCAGCGAACCCGGAACGGCAGCAGAAGCCCCAGACAAGAAAGACTAGCTCGCTGCTCTGCTTCTGACATCTCAGGCGGCGGTCCTTTGGGCCGCCGTCGGCTTTTGTGGGCTCGTGAGGACCGCGAGAGGTGCTAAGTCACCTTTTTTCGCGCTAAGTGGCTCCTTGTTTTTGCCCACCCCCTCCAATATTTTCGCCTCAACAGACGCCGGGAGGTCCGGGCGCTGCAAAATCAGGAGTTTTCCATGGGCTCGATGTCGATTTGGCACTGGCTGGTCGTTGGCGCCGTCGCACTGTTGCTCTTCGGCGGCAAAGGCAAGATTTCCGACCTGATGGGCGACGTCGCCAAGGGCATCAAGTCGTTCAAGAAGGGCATGGCTGAGGACGAGAAGGTCGCCGAACCGGCGCCCGCGCCCGAAGCGCCCAAGACGATCGACCAGACCGCCGCCGCTGCGGCCCAGCCTGCGCAGACCACAACAGCGGCCCCTGCCCAGACCCAGAAGGCCGGCTGACCGGTTGCATGTCCTGAACGGCCGGCGATCCCGCCGGCCGCACCGGGCGGCAGGTCCATCGATTTAGCAGGATCATCCCCAGAGAGGGGCATCCACGTCCATGTTCGACTTCGACTCAACCAAACTGATCGCCATCGGCATCATCGCTCTGCTCGTCATCGGGCCGAAGGAGTTGCCGGGCGTGCTGCGTCAGGTTGGCCAGTATATCGCCAAGATGCGCCGCATGGCCGGCGAGTTCCAGCAACAGTTTTCGGACGCCATGCGCGAATCCGAGCTGCAGGAGCTCAAGAAGGACATGGAAAAGATGGCGCAGGACGCCAAGGTCGACGTGAACTACGATATGGTTCGCGAGACCGACCGCGAAATCCGCGAAGCCATCGATAACGCCGGCAAGCCCGTGGAAGCCGCGAAGGCGGAGATCAGAAATCCGACGCCGGATAACGATCCCGACGGCGTGTTCGTCAATGTCGATATTCCCAAGGCCGCGGACCCTGTCGCCGCGACGCCGGCTGGCGAAACGCCAGTCCATCCGCCGGTGCGCGAGGTCGGTCTCGATCCCGAGCCCGTGGAGCCGCCCAAAGCGCGCACTGCCTGAACTGCATCTGTCAGACCGAAACCTGCCTTCCTGAGGCGCACGCAAAATGTCGAATACAGCCGCCGTTTCCACCGCAACAGTCGAAGACGAGGTCGAAGCCTCGAAAGCGCCGCTGATCGAGCATCTGATCGAATTGCGCTCGCGCATTCTCAAGTCGCTGTTCGGCTTCCTGCTGTTCTTCGTCGTGTTCTTCTTCTTCGCGAAGGAGATCTACAACATCCTCGTGATCCCCTTCCACAAGTCGGCGATTGCGGCGGGGATCACCGATCCCAAGCTGATCTACACCGGCCCTGCGGAATTCTTCTTCACGCAGATCAAGGTGTCGATGTTCGCGGCGCTGTTCGTCGCGTGCCCGTGGATTCTCGCGCAGATCTACAAGTTCGTCGCGCCCGGCCTTTACAAGCATGAGCGAGCAGCCTTCTGGCCCTATCTCGTGGCGACTCCCGTGTTTTTCGGGGCCGGCGCGCTGCTTGTCTATTTCCTGGTCCTGCCGAGCCTGCTGCACTTCTTCTTGGGCATGCAGCAGTCGAAGGAACCGGGCAAGGCCGCGATCGAACTGCTGCCGCGGGTGTCCGAATATCTGTCGCTGATCATGACCCTAATCTTCGCCTTTGGCATCACCTTCCAGATGCCGGTCATTCTGACGTTGCTCGGCCGCATCGGCGTGGTTTCGGCGCAGTTCTTGCGCGAGAAACGCCGCGTCGCCATCCTGATCGTCTTCGTGATGGCGGCGGTGCTGACCCCGCCCGATCTCTTCTCGATGTTCTTCCTCGCCGTCCCCGGCGTGCTGCTCTACGAACTCTCGATCCTTTCCGTGCAGATGATCGAGCGGAAACGGGACGACCCGGCGGCGCCGGCGGCGACGGAGTAGGGGCTGAAACTGGTTTTCATACCCGACGTGTGCTAGGTAATACCTCGCTTTGGCGAGGTATTACTTTTTGGAGCGCCCCATGGGCCACACCGTCACCAGCAAGGGCCAGGTCACCATCCCCAAGGCCGTCCGCGACATGCTCGAGATCGGTCCGGGCAGCGAGGTCGAGTTCGCGCTCGAGGACGGCAAGATCGTCATCCGCAAGGCCGGCGAGCGAAAGCCGCTGAAAAGCCGGTTCGAAAGCATGCGCGGGATTCTCAAGACCGACCAGACGACCGACGAGATCATGCGGGAATTGCGGGGCGATCCGGACGAAGATCCTCCGCCGCCGCCTGCAGAGGAGATGCGGGGCATTCTGAAAAGAATACGCCAGTGACGCTGGTCGATACCAACATCTTGCTGGATGTGATCGACTCGCAATCCGACTGGTCCGAATGGTCGCGCGCGCACTTGTTGGCGGCGTCCATGCGCGGAGTGCTCTTCATCAACGAAATCGTTTATGCGGAACTGGCAGTCCGTTTCGACAAGCGCCGCGATGTCGACGATTTCTTGTCCGCTGCTTCGCTGACATTTCTGCCCATCTCGCGCGATGCGCTTTTTCTGGCTTCGCGAGTCTTTCGCGTTTACCGCCGGCAGGGCGGGCCGCGCTCGAGCATCCTGCCGGACTTCTTCATCGGCGCGCAGGCAGCCGTGCATGAATTTGCAATCATCACGCGCGATACGCGCCGCTACAAATCCTACTTTCCCGACCTGGAGCTGATCGCTCCCGGCGCGCACTGATTCAGCTCCATGCCCTTGCGCGAACAACTTCTGGCGGCTTTCGTCGCCTTCATCTGGGGCGTCGCCTTTATTCCCGTGAAACTGGGAGTCGAGGAAGCGCCGCCGCTGATGCTGTCCGCGCTGCGCTTCGTCTTCACGGCCTTTCCCGCACTGCTCTTCGTCAGGCCGCCGCGTGCGCCGCTGAAGATCATCGTCGCCTATGGCATGGCGCTGGGCGTCGGCCAGTTCGGCATCGTCTTCACGGCGATCCATCTCGGCGCGCCCGTCGGCATGACGTCGATCGTCGTGCAAACGCAGGTCTTCTTCACGATTGCGTTGACGATGCTCCTGTTTCGCGAGCGGCCCTTCTGGTTCCAGATTGCCGGCGCTGTCGTCGCCTTCGCCGGTGTCGTGTTGATCGGTCAGCGGCGCGCGGCCGGCGCGGAACTTTTGCCCTTCCTTCTGGTAATCGCCGCCGCCTTCTGCTGGGGCGTCGCAAATCTGATCGGCAAGATGGCCGGGCGCATCGACATGCTCGCCTTCATCGTCTGGTCGAGCCTCGTTTCACCGATCCCGCTGCTGCTGCTGTCGCTCTGGCTCGACGGTCCCGCGGAGGTCATGCGAGCCTTCCAGCCGTCGTGGACGCTCATTCTCTGCGTCGCCGCGCTGGCATGGCCCTCGACGCTCGTCGCCTTCGGCATCTGGAGTAATCTGCTCAGCCGATTTCCCGCCGCCGCCGTCGCGCCCTTCGCGCTGCTGGTTCCGGTTTTCGGGCTGGCTTCCGCCGCACTGGTGCTCGGCGAGATGATCACCATGGTCGAACTTTTCGGCGGGGCGCTCGTCATGTTAGGCCTCGCCGTAACGATCTTTGGCGCGAATCTGCGCCGGTTTTTCCGCTGAAAGTTTGCGCACATGTACGACATCCGCTGGATCCGCGAAAACCAGGAAGCCTTCGACGAGGGCCGCAAGAGGCGGGGGCTGGAGCCTCTCTCGGAAACCCTGTTCGCACTGGACGAGGTGCGCCGCGCAGCCATCGGAAAATCGCAGAAGGCGCAGGAGCGCCGCAACGCCGCCTCGAAAGAGATCGGCGCGGCGATGAAGGAAAAGGACACCGCGAAGGCCGATGCTCTGAAGGCTGAGGTCGCCGCTTTGAAAGACCAGATGGCGGATTTTGAGCGGCAGGAAAAGGAAGCCATCGCCGCGCTCAACAAGGCGCTCAGCGAAATTCCCAACACGCCGCTCGACTCTGTGCCCGTCGGAAAAGACGAGCATGACAATGTCGAGATGCGCGTCGTCGGCGCAAAGCGTGTCTTCGATTTCGAGCCGAAGGAGCATTTCGACATCGGCGAAAAACTGGGCATGATGGATTTCGAGGCCGCCGCGAAATTATCGGGTGCGCGCTTCGTCGTGTTGAAGGCAGGGCTCGCGCGTCTCGAGCGCGCGCTGATGGCCTTCATGCTCGACTTGCACACCGACAAGCATGGCTACATGGAAATCGATCCGCCAGTGCTCGTGCGCGATGATGCGATGTTTGGCACGGCGCAATTGCCGAAGTTTATCGAGGATCAATTCTCTGTTTACAGCGGTGTTGCGGGAGGTGAAATTCTTGAAACCGTAAAGCAGCACGGCAAGGTTGGTGAAATTGGGTATCTAAAAAACTATCTCTGGCTCATCCCCACCGCCGAAGTCCCGCTCACCAATCTCGTGCGCGAAAGCATACTCGACGAAAAGCAGCTTCCCATTCGTTACACCGCCGGCACCTATTGCTTCCGCGCGGAAGCGGGCGCGGCGGGACGCGATACGCGCGGTATGATCCGTCAGCACCAGTTCCACAAGGTTGAGCTCGTTTCGATTACGACGCCCGAGCAATCGCTCGAAGAACACGAGCGCATGACCGCCTGCGCGGAAGAAGTGCTCAAGAAACTCGGCCTGCATTATCGCGTCGTCACGCTTTGCACGGGCGACATGGGGTTCGCCTCGCAGAAAACTTACGACATCGAGGTGTGGCTGCCCGGTCAGGGCAAGTTCCGTGAAATATCCTCGTGCAGCGTCTGCGGCGACTTTCAGGCGCGCCGCATGAATGCGCGCTATCGCAGCGAGAAGGGCCCCCGCTTCGTCCATACGCTCAACGGCTCCGGCGTCGCCGTGGGACGCGCGCTCGTCGCCGTGCTCGAAAACTATCAGAACGCCGATGGTTCCGTGACCGTGCCGGACATTCTGCGCCCGTATATGGGCGGCATGGAGAAGATTGTCGCGCGGTGAAGCGCAGAAAACCTCGTGCTTCGAGACGCAACGCTACGCGTTGCTCCTCAGCATGAGGTTTTTTTGATGAGCCCTCATGCTGAGGAGACCTGCGAAGCAGGTCGTCTCGAAGCACGAGGGCGAAGTGATCGCGCAAAGTTCTCATGCGCCACTTCACCATCACTCAACATTGGCATAATCTCTCGCTCGCAAGAGGGAAGGGAAACCCACCATGACACTTAACCGCCGCGCGGCATTGACTGCGCTGTCGCTTTGCATCGTTGCGCCAGCCTTTGCGCAAACGCCTGCGCCATATCCGCAACGCGCCGTCAAACTCATCCTGCCTTTCGGGCCGGGCACGGCGACCGATATTGCCGCGCGTATGATCGGCGAGAAGCTCGCTGCGAAATGGGGCAGACCTGTCGTCATCGAGAACAGGGCTGGGGGCGACGGGCTCATCGCCATCCGCGCCTTCCTGCAGGCGGCGGACGATCACACGCTGCTTTATTCCTCAAGCGCCTCGTTCATCGCACATCCCTATACGTTGCAGACGAAGCCGCCCTACGACATGGAAAAGGATCTGCTGCCGATCGCGCGCACGACCGACACAGTGCTTGCCGTGAGCGTGCCGGCGGCGCTGCCGGTGAAAACGCTCAGCGAATTCGTCGAATACGCGAAACAAAATCCGGGCAAGCTGAATGGCGCGGGCGCTGCGGGCCTGCCGGAATTTTCCATTGCCGCCTTCATTCAGGCGCGCGGCCTTCAGGTGACGAAAGTGCCCTATCGCGATGTCGTGCAGGCCGGACAGGATCTCGCCGAAAACCGCATCCAGATCCTCGCCTCGTCCTACGCTGTCGTGTTGCCCCATGCGCAGGCCGGCAAGGTACGCATTCTCTCCACAGGCGCGTCCAAGCGCACATCGCTTGCGCCGGATCTTCCAAGCCCGAACGAGGCCGGCTTTCCCGAACTCGCCATCGAGACGACCGTCGGCTTCTATGGTCCGGCCGGCATGCCCAGGGATCTGCGCGTCCAGATATCCAGGGATATTCTGGGCACGCTCGGCGACAAGGAATTCGTCGACAAGCTGACGGCGACCGGACAGGTCGTGAACGGGCAGGGGCCGGACGAACTCGGGGCCGCCCTGAAAGAGCAGGCTGCGGCGGCGAAACGGCTGGCCGACATTCTCGGCATCAAGCCGAAGGAGTAGGCTTTCTGGCTTTCTTGCTTTCGGGGAATCGGCCACCCGTATAAAACCCCGGCAGCGCAGGCCGGCGACACAAGCCGGGCGCTTCCGGGGTTCAGCCAGAATGAAAATCCTCATCACCAATGACGACGGCATCCACGCGCCGGGCCTCAAGGTCATGGAGGATATCGCGCGGCAGATCAGCGACGATATCACCATCGTCGCGCCGGAATTCGATCAGTCGGGCGTCGCGCATTCCCTGTCGCTGAACGATCCCCTTCGCCTGCGCGAAATTTCGCCCAGCCATTTCGCCGTGAAGGGCACGCCGACCGATTGCGTGATCATGGCGGTGTACAAGATCCTCGCGGATAAAAAGCCCGATCTTGTGCTGTCGGGCGTCAATCGCGGCCATAACGTCGCCGAGGACGTCACCTATTCCGGCACGGTGGCTGGCGCGATGGAAGGCACGATCCTCGGCATTCCCTCAATCGCCATGTCGCAGAGCTACATGCCCGGCGGCCACAACGACGTGCCTTGGGAAGGGGCGACGACGTTCGGGCCGGACCTTTTGCGCAAGATTCTGAAGGCCGGCATCCCGCCCAACACGCTTATCAACGTGAATTTTCCGCGCTGCCCGGCGGCGGAAGTGCAGGGCGTTTCGGTCTGCGCGCAGGGCAAGCGCGATACCCTGCTGCGCATCGAGGAGCGTACCGACGGCCGCCGCAATCCCTATTACTGGATCGGCTTTCAGCGCCTGCAGGGCACGCCCGGCGCAGGCACCGATCTCGAGGCGCTGGCCGCCAACCGCATTTCCGTCACACCCTTGCGTATCGATCTCACCGATCAGGCTTCGCTGGACCGCTATGCCAAAGCGCTCGCCTGAGGAAACCATGGCGATGCAGGCCTCCCTGCTGCCCATGCTGGAAAGTTCGGGAAGGGTGCGCGCCGTCATGCAGGACCAGGAACAGTCGCGCGCCGACCAGCAGCGCATGGCCTTCGTATTGTCGTTGCGCGAGCAGGGGCTCGCCGATGTCGCGCTTTTGCGCGCGATGGAAACGATCCCCCGCGAAATCTTCGTGCCGCATCACTTTGCCGATCTGGCCTGGCGCGACATCGCGCTGCCCATCGCCTGCGGTCAGACCATGCCGCAGCCCTTCGCCGTCGCGCGCATGGTCGCGGCGCTGGAGCTGGAGCCGCATCACCGCGTGCTCGAAATCGGCGCGGGCTCCGGCTATGCGACGGCCATTCTCTCACGCCTCGCAGGCGAGGTGCGTTCCTGCGAGCGATTCCGGTCGCTGGCGCATGCCGCGCAGTCGCGGCTTGAAGCGCTGGCCATACATAACGCCAATGTGCGCTGGGCCGACGGGTTCGACATCCCCTCCGACAGCGGCGTCTTCGACCGTATTGTCGTCGACACGGCGATCACGGACGTGCCGCGCGCGTTGTCCGCGCTTCTCGCGCCGGGTGGATTGATGCTCTTCGCACGCGCAACCAGCGTACATTCCCTGCGCCGCACGCCATCGGGTTTTGCAGAAGACCTTGTCTTCGCCGCGCGCTACGCGCCGGCCATTCCGGGCCGCTCCGCCGAACTTTAGGTTTTGTTTACGCTTGCGGTCATTTGGGTCCGCCGCAAATAGACAAGCCCGCGCAAATGCTTCGCGTGCTTAACGAATGACGATTTTCGCATCGGCATGGCAAAGAAAGATTCATCATAAACCCCGTCTTAACCCGCCGGGCGTCTAATGCCCTCGTGTCTGTTTTCGTATCAGTGCGGGTGCGCGTTATGGGTTCGAGTGTGTTCAGCGTGGATAGGCGGGCCAGGTCGTTCCTGATCGTGCCCCGCCTCATTCTGGCCGGCGCCAGCGCGGCGCTCCTGGCAGCCTGTTCTTCCGATACGTCGCGATTGGCGGAGAATCCCTTCGGCGCCTCGTCCGACCGGATGGCGACCGGCTCGACGCAGAACGCGAGGCCGTCAAATCTGTGGCTTCCCTCCGCCGATGTCGGCAGCGGTTCGGCTCCCGCGCAGGTCGCGTCCCAGCCGTTCACGCCGTCTCCAGCGCCGGGCGCCTCTGCGATCCAGTCCTCGCCGCTGCCGCCACCCACGCCAAATCCGAGCTTCTCTGCGCCCGCGGCCTCGAGCCCGCGTCTGGCTGCTGCTTCGCCCGCTGCCGCTCGCGCCATTCCCACGGGCACGTCGCGCAATCTGGCGGCTTCGGGAAATTGGTCGCCGGAAGGCGGTACGCCCATCGTCGTGGCGCAGGGCGAGACGGCGGCCATGCTCTCCACGCGCTATGGCGTGCCGACAGCATCGCTGCTCGCGGTCAACGGCATGAGCAATGCCGCGCAAATTCAGCCGGGTACGCGTCTCGTCGTCCCCGTGTACAATGCGACCCGCGCAGCTACGAAACCGGCTGCGGCGGCCGCGCCTGCCAAGCCTACGGCGTCTGCCGCTCCTGTTCCCGCCGCGAAGCCTGAAAAGCTACGCCTCGTCCAGGGCGCGCAAGCAACTCAAAAGCCCGCTGGCCAGCCGGCGAAGGCTGCCGCCGCCCCCGCGGCCAAGCCTGCCGCGCAGCCTGTAAAGGCGGCGGAAGCTGCGCGCACACCCGCCAAGCCCGCCGAAGCGCCGCGCAAGCAGGAAGCCGCTGCGCAGCCCGCGCCCGAAAAGCCTGCCAAGCCCGTGAAACAGGCCAAGGCCGAACCTGCGGCCCCGGCTTCCGCGCCCGCCGCCGATCCGGAACCTGTCGGCAGCGTTCCGTCCGAAAGTGCTTCGGGTGGCAGCAAGCCGGAATTCCGCTGGCCGGCGCGCGGCCGCATCATTCAGGGCTTCAAGAAGGGCTCGAGCGACGGCATCAACATCGCGGTTCCCGAGGGCACCCCCGTCAAGGCTGCCGAGTCTGGCGTCGTCGCCTATGCCGGCAGCGAGTTGAAGGGCTATGGCAATCTCGTGCTGATCCGCCATCCCAATGGCTATGTCTCCGCTTACGCTCACAATGGTTCGATCGCCGTGAAACGTGGCGAGCAGATCCGCCGCGGTCAGACGATCGCCAAGTCCGGCAAGTCGGGCAACGTTGCTTCGCCGCAGGTCCACTTCGAACTGCGCAAGGGTTCGACGCCGGTCGATCCGACGGAATACCTCGCAGGCATGTGATTTATCGAATACTCCGGCTTCCGCGAGACACGTAAGCCGGAGCAAAGCCGGCGGGTCCAAAGAAAGGCCCGCCGGCTTTATCTTTTCAGCGCAGCCCTGATTTTTTGAACGAAGACTTGAATTTTTGAACGAAGACTTGGAGCGCGCTCTGCGCTAAACCCGCTGGCAATGGCACCCCCCAATCTCGCCCGCCCGCTCGACATCACCGCCGTACTGCTGATGCTGCTGTTCTGCGCCAGCTGGTCGGTGCAGCAGGTGGCGACAAAGCTCGCCATGCCCGAAGTGCCGTCGATGATACAGGCAGCGATCCGCTCGAGCGGAGGCGCTGTCGCCGTTGGTCTCTGGATGTTGTTGCGCACTCCCGAAGTGTTTCGTTCCGACGGGTCGGCGAAACTCGGCCTCATCGCAGGGCTTCTCTTCGCGCTGGAATTTTTCCTGCTGTTCCTGGGGCTCAAGTTCACAACGGCGAGCCATGCAGTCCTGTTTCTCTACACCTCGCCATTCTTTGTTGCGCTCGGGATCAACTTTCTCGTGCCATCGGAGAAACTGCGCCCGCTGCAATGGGCGGGGCTTGTTCTGAGCTTCGTCGGCGTTGCGATGGCGCTTGGCGTTTCAGGCATCATGTCGACAACGCAACTTCTAGGCGACTTGCTGGTCCTGTGCGCCGGGGCGGTATGGGGCTCGTTGACAGTGCTCGTACGCGTGACTTCGTTGCGCTCGCTCTCCGCGCTGAAACTGATGCTGTATCAGCTTGCCGTTTCGGCCGTCCTTCTGAGCCTCGCGGCCGTTTTGATTGGTGAAGCATGGCCGGCGCAGATCTCGCCGCTTTCCTGGGCAAGCCTCGCCTATCAGACCTTCTGGGTGGGATCGGTCACATTCGTCGGCTGGATGTGGCTCGTGACGCGCTACCGTTCCGCAGAACTCGCGTCCTTCGGCTTTCTGACGCCTGTGCTTGGCGTCGTCGCCGGCTGGGCGATCATGGGTGATCCTATATCGCCCTTCTTTGCACTCGCCGTCGTATGCGTGGCGGGCGGCATACTCCTTGTGAACCGCCCGCCGAAAACCTGATCATGCCACGGCGGGCTTGGCGTCCGGCATTGCATCTTCTGCGCGTTTGTCCTGGTTGTCCGGCGGAGAAATCCGGAACCACGCGACATAAAGGGAGGGGATGAAGAACAGCGTCAGCAGCGTCGCGACAATCAATCCTCCCATGACGGCGAAGGCCATGGGGCCCCAGAAGACGGTTGGCGCAATCGGAATCATGCCGAGGATCGCCGCAGCCGCCGTCAGCAGGATCGGCCGCAGGCGATGTTCCGTCGCGCTGACGACGGCCTGCCACGGCTCTTCGCCCGCCTTGATGTGATCGTCGATCTGCACGATGAGGATCACGGCGTTTCTCATCACCATGCCGGTCAGCGAGATGATGCCGAGGATCGCGACAAAGCCCATGGGCACGCTGAACAGCAACAGCGCGCCTGCCACGCCGATCAATGCAAGGGGCGCTGTCAGCAGAACCATGAACACACGCTGGAAGCTCATGAGCTGGATCATGAGGATGGTGATCATCAGGAAGGCCATCAGCGGGAAGACGGCGAAAATGCTCGCCTGCGCCTTGGCGCTGTCTTCGGCCGTGCCGCCGATCGCAACCTGATAACCGTCGGGCAGCTTGGCGCGAAAGGCTTCGATCTCCTGCGAGAGCTGCTTGATGACAGTTGCAGGCTGCACGCCGGTCACGACGTCGGCCTGGATCGTGACAGTCGGTTCGCGCTTGCGGCGCCATACCAGCGGCGGCTCGAGACCATAGGAGAGATTGGCGACCTGCGCGAGCGGCACGCTGCGGCCCGATGGGGTTTCGAGCTGAAGGCTGCGCAGCGTCTCAAGCTTTGCGCGTTCTTCGGGAACAGCGCGTGCGATGACATCCACGAGATAAGTGCCGTCGCGGACTTCCGTGATCTTCGTGCCGGACAGAACGGCGTTGATGTTGAACGCGATCTGCTGCGAGCTTAAGCCCAGCGTGCGGGCGCGGTTCTGGTCCACATCGACCGTGATCACTTTCGACATTTCGTTCCAGTCGAAATTGATATTGGCCACGCTGGAATTTGCTCCCATCACGCCCGCGAAAGCCTTGGCGAGGTCGCGTGTTGTCGTCGGATCGGGGCCGCTGATGCGGAACTTCAGGGGCCACCCCACGGGCGGCCCGAGTTCCAGAGCGCTGATGCGAATGAGTGCATTCTCGAAGCCCGACGATGCGGCTTTCTCGAGCCGTTCCAATACGCCGGCTCTCTGCTTGTAGCCCTTCGTCACGACGACCGCCTGCGCGAAATAGCTGTTGGCGAGTTGCGCATCGAGCGGAAGATAAAAGCGGACCGCGCCTTGCCCGACATAGAAGGTCCAGTAGTCGATATCCTTATCCTCGCGGAAAATCTTCTCAAGCCGTTCCGCAGTCTGTTTTGTCTCGTGGATGGAGGCTGATTGCGGCAGGGTGACGTTGACGAGAAGTTCCGGCCGGTCCGACGCGGGGAAGAACTGTTGCTGGATGAACTGCATGCTGAACAGGGCCAGCGCGAATATCGCCGCGGTTCCCGCGAGCACGGCATATTTGGCCCGCATCGCCATGTCGAGCAGACGCCCGAAGCGCCGCGTCAACCCATCCGATCCATGTCCGCCATGCGCCTTTACTTTGTCGGAGAGGATGTAAACGCCAGTCAGCGGCGTGAACAGGACAGCGACGATCCACGACACGAGCAGCGATATGGCGACGACGGCGAAGAGTGTGAAGCAATATTCGCCAGCGCCACTCTGCGCGAAGCCCACGGGCACGAAGCCCGCGATGGTGATCAGCGTTCCCGACAGCATCGGCATGGCCGTCGACGTATAGGCATAGGTCGCCGCGGATATCTTGTCGTATCCTTCCTCCAGCTTGGTCATCATCATCTCGACCGCGATCATCGCGTCATCGACTAGAAGGCCGAGAGCGATGATCAACGCGCCGAGAGAAATGCGCTGCAGGGATATGCCGAAGAGATACATGAGCGAGAACGTGATGCCGAGAACGAGGGGTATCGCGATGGCCACCACGATGCCCGGCCGCAATCCCAGCGCCAGAAGGCTGACGCCCAAAACGATTGCGATGGCTTCCCACAGCGTCTTGGTGAATTCACCAACCGCTTCCTCGACGACGTGAGACTGATTGGCGACGAGATTGACATCGACGCCGATTGGCAGTTGACGCGTGACGTCGCGCATCTTTTCGCGCACGCGTTCGCCGAAGGCGAGAACGTCAGCGCCGGCCGTCATGGAAATGGCAAGGCCAATGGCTGACTCGCCTTTATATCGATACATCGGCTGCGGGGGATCGACATAGCCGCGCTTGATGGTCGCGACATCGCTAAGCCTGTAGAAGCGTCCGTTGGCCCGGAGATTGATCCACTTCAGGCTTTCTTCGGAATCGAAACTTCCGGTCACGCGGATCGCGATGCGTTCCGGACCGCTTTCGACGGTTCCGCTCGGCGAGATTGCATTCTGCGCCTGCAATGTCTGGATCAGAAGATTTGCATCGATGCCGAGCGCAGCCATCTGGCGCGTCGAAAACTCGAGATAGATGCGCTCGTCCTGCGTTCCCACGAGATCGACTTTGGCGACATCGCGAACGGTGAGAATGGCCGTGCGCACCTTGTCGACCTGGTCGCGCAATTCGCGCTCGGTGAAACCATCGGACGTGAATGCATAGATAATCGAATAGGTATCGCCAAATTCGTCGTTGAAAAATGGACCGACGACGCCGGACGGCAGGGATTGCCTGATATCGCCGACCTTCTTGCGCACCTGGTACCAGAGGTCTTGGACCTTGGAGGCGGGCGCGCTGTCTTTCAGATTGACGTAGACGAGGGACTCGCCGGGCTTGGTGTAGGAACGCACGAAGTCGAGATACTGGATCTCTTCAAGCTTCTTCTCGATGCGGTCGGTGACCTGTTGCAAGGTCTCCGCAGTGGTCGCGCCCGGCCACATGGTCTTCACGATCATCGTCTTGATCGTGAACGGCGGATCTTCCTCGCGTCCCAGCTTGAAATAGGTGTAGAGGCCCGCCAGTGCGGAAACCAGCATGAGATAAAAGACGAGACTGCGGTGACGCAGCGCCCAGTCTGAAAGGTTGAAGCCCTGCTTCTCGGTGTGGCCAGCGCTCACTTCTCGGCTCCATTCAGAAGCCGGACCTTCTGTCCTTCGCGCAGGCGATTGACGCCCGCAGTGACGACGATGTCGCCCTTTTCAACCCCGCTGTTGATGATCGTCCGGCTCGTTTCGAAACGGGCGAGAACCACCGGCTTCAGCGCGACCTGCATATTCGAAGGATTGACCACCCAGACGGCTGGCTTGCCTTCCTTGTCATAGATCGCCGAATTTGGAACGACGGTGACAGGGGCCGTATTCGTCTTGAGGCGGCCCAGCACGCTCGCGCCGAAACGGAAGGATTCCGGCGGATCGATAAGCGCGGCCTTCACCTGATATGTGCGCGTCGCGGGATCGGCCACCGGCGAGACTTCGCGCACCTGCGCATCGACTTCCTCGCCGGGAAAACTGAGAAGGCTTACGCCGACAAGCGGTCGGTTGTTGGGGCTCTGGTCGCGAAACACACTTTCGGCGACGTTGAAGACCGCATCCTTCTCGTCGGGCTTGGCAAGACGCACGACCATCTGGCCTGCGTTCAGCACTTGTCCGGCCTCCGCGCCTGTTGACGTGACAATGCCATCGAAATCCGCGTGCAATTCCGTATAGGCAAGCTGGTCGCGCGCAAGGGCAAGAGAGGCCTTGGCCTGTTCGACACGCGCTTCTGCCGAGCGCAGGTTCTTGAGCGCTGAATCGTAATTGGCGCGGGTGGTCGAGCCTCGCTCAAGCAATTGACTGAGCCGCCCCTCGGCAGCGCGTGCCTCGACCTCTACGGCTTCGGCCGATGTCACGTCGGCCTGCGCCTGTTTCAGACGATTCTGGTAATCCTGTTCATCGAGACGCGCGAGAACATCCCCCTTGCGCACGCGCGCGCCCGTATCGACAAGACGCGAGATGAGTTTTCCGGAAATACGAAAGCCGATGTCGCTCTCTTGCCGCGGGCGGATTTCACCGACAGCCTGCCTGTCATCCTCAATGGGCTTGGGGTCCACGACGATGGTCCGCACCGGCCTGATTTCCGGTTCGGGCGGCTTGCTGTCCTTGCAGCCCGCCAGCACGAGAACGAGAAGCGGCAGAGCGATGATCTTGGATTTTTGCGGGAGGAATGCGCCCGGCATGGAGAGGCCTCCGATGGTTTGACTCGGAGACTAGTGTTACCCGTTCCAATGTAAAGGCTTCGCTTGCATCACATGTTTCCGGTAATGGCTTTCCACACGATAAACGATCCCATGAGCAGGAATGCGACGTAGAAGACGTTGAGGAAAAGCCCGTCCGACATCTTTCCGCGAGCCTTGGTGCCGAACCATATGCCGATGAGCGAGGTGACGACGGCGACGCCGGACATGGTGATGATCTTCGGCGTGAAGGCAGCCTGAATGCCGAGCGCCAGCATCATCACCAGTGCGCCAACGGTGAACCAGATCGCAATCGACTGGATCATCGTTTCGCGATCGAGCCTCAGCGACTGGATATAGGGAACGCCGGGAATGGCGAACATGCCGCTCATGCCGCCGAGGACACCGCCCACAAGGCCCATCACGGGCGACCAGAATTTCTCATGCGCACCCGGATGGGGAAGGCGAAACTTCAGCAGGCTCGCCGCTGCATAGAGCGCGATCAGTGAGCCGACCATGCCAGCCATCAGGCGTGGATTGCCTTGCACGGCAATGCGCGAGACGGCGAAGATGGCGATCGCGCCGACGACAAGCAAAGGCCACAGCCTCTTGATGGACGGCACGAGTGCGGGGCCGGCGACCGCCTGCGCGACGCTCGTCAGGAAGGCAGGCGCCAGCGTGATGAACACCGCCTCGCGCACGCCGATGATATGCGACAGCAGCGAGATCGAAATGGCGGGCAGGCCGATGGCCACGATGCCTTTCACGAATCCCGCAAAGAGGAATACGGCGGCAACCGCCGCCAGCGTCGTCCATTCGACAATCATTTTCCCCCCAAATGTCGCCGCCTGTTGATGGAGGCTGGCGTCACGGCATCAGTCGATCCTTACGCCGAGCCGCCCCGCGAGATCCTGCACATATTGCCATGCCGTGCGCCCGGAACGCGCGCCGCGCGTGATCGCCCATTCCAGCGCCTGCGCGCGTATGTCTTCCTGCGGCGCATCGATGCCGAAGTGTTTCGCATAGCCGAAGACCATGTCGAGATATTCGTCCTGCGAGCAGCGGTGAAAACCGAGCCACAGGCCGAAGCGATCGGACAGCGATACTTTCTCTTCCACGGCTTCGCCGGGATTGATGGCCGTCGAACGCTCGTTCTCCATCATGTCGCGCGGCAGGAGATGGCGGCGGTTCGACGTCGCGTAGAAAATGACGTTGGCGGGGCGGCCCTCGATGCCGCCTTCGAGTACCGCCTTCAGCGACTTGTAGGAGGTGTCGTCCGCGTCGAAGGAAAGGTCGTCGCAGAAGACGATGAAGGGCAGGGGGCTCGCGCGCAGATGCGTCATCAGCGCCGGCAGGCTCTCGATATCCTCGCGATGGATTTCGACGAGCTTGAGAGTCTTGCCCTCGCCCGCGATTTCCTTGTTGATCTGCGCATGCACGGCCTTCACCAGCGAAGACTTGCCCATGCCGCGCGCGCCCCACAGCAGCGCATTATTGGCGGGAAGGCCGCGCGCGAAGCGCTCGGTATTTTCATGCAGCGTATCGCGCATCCGGTCGATGCCCTTGAGCAATTCCATCTCGACGCGATTGACCTTCGGCACCGGCTGAAACGTGCCATTGGCATGCCACACGAAAGCGTCGGCGACCGAGAAATCCGGCTTTGCCGCGGAAGGCGGAGCCAGCCGCTCGAGCGCGTGGGCGATACGGGTCAGGAGCGGCAGTAGTTCTTCGGAGGCAGGCGCAGAAGCTGGCATATCCGTGATTTCGGTCTGGAACCTTCGGGAAGGCGCTGGCTTTAGCCTCTGGCGTGGCGGCTGTCTATTGACGGCAGTCATGGCGTTCCCGGGACAAAACTCTAATCTGCATCAATGGACGAGAACGAACTTTTCCGGCGCCTGTCGGTCGCCCTGGCCATCGGCCTGCTCATCGGTCTTGAGCGCGGCTGGCAGCAACGCCAGGAGGCTGCGGGAGAGCGCACCGCCGGCTTTCGCACCTTCGCGCTGAGCGGACTTTTGGGCGGCGTCGGGGGCCTCATAGTTCATGCGCAAAAGGAAACCGGGCTGATCGCGCTGGCGCTGATGTTCGCCGCCCACGCCGCCATTATCGCGACCTACCGCTATCGGGAAAACATCGCCGAAGACAATTACGGCGCGACGACGGTCATTGCATCCATGCTGACATTCGCGCTCGGCGCTTACGCCGTTCTCGGCGATATCAAGGTCGCCGGGGCCGCCGGCGCCGCCACGGCGGGACTTCTGGCGCTCAAGGAAATCCTGCACGGCTGGCTGGAGCGCATTTCGTGGCCGGAACTGCGCTCGGCGCTGGTCCTGCTGGCGATGACCTTCATTTTGCTTCCGTTCCTGCCGAACGAGCCGGTCGATCCCTTCGGCGTGATCAAGCCGTTCGAAATCTGGCTCCTGACCGTGATGATCGCGGCGATCTCTTTTGCGGGTTACATCGCCATCAAGGTGGTCGGCGACACTTACGGCGTCGCGCTTGCCGGCGTTGCCGGGGGCCTTGCATCTTCCACGGCCGTCACCGTGAACATGGCGAATCTCGCCAAGGAACATCCGGAGCAATCAGGCCATCTGGCGGCCGGTGCGATCCTCGCCGGCGCGGTCATGTTCGCCCGGGTCATCGCGGTGATCGCCGTAATCAACCTGTCGCTGGTGCAATATGTGGCCTGGCCGCTGGGAGCGGCCTTTATCGCCATGCTCGCTGGCGCAGGCGTCCTGCTCTGGGGCTGGACCGACCCGGAAGAGGAAAAGAGCAGTCTCAAGCTCAGCAACCCCTTCGAGATCCGATCCGTCCTGACCTTCGCAGTCCTTTTGACTGCGATTTCGGCCCTGACCAAGCTCGCGACCTATTATGCCGGCGACGCGGGCGCCTATGTTCTGGCTGCGGTATCAGGCATCGCCGATGTCGACGCCATCACGCTCTCGATGGCCCGGCCCGGAGGCGGCGCGTCTTCGCCGCTTGTCGCGACGGTTGCCATTCTCATTGCGGTCGGGGTCAATACCATCTCCAAGGTTGTCATGGCCTGGGGGATCGGCGGCTCCGCCATCGGCTGGCGGCTCGGCGCGGTTTCAGCGGCGGCGCTGCTGGCGGGCGCAGGGGGAATCGTCGCCCGCACGATGTTCTGGGACTGACGGAGAGGCCGCGACACCGGCCCGACTTCCTGTCGGGAAACTTGCGGTTAACCGCCATTGCTTTCCCCCCGCCCATGGCTATATTCCGCGCACTTTCGCCGCCGGGACGAATTTCCGGCGCGATTTGACTTGTCCTGATGCTTCCGGAGCCGTCGCGAAAATGTTCATTACCCCCGCCTATGCCCAGGCCGCCGGCGGCCAGCCGGATATGCTGATCCAGCTTGCGCCTTTCGCGATCATTCTGGTCATCATGTATTTCCTGATCCTGCGCCCGCAGCAGAAGCGCGCCAAGGCTCATCAGGAGATGATCGCCAATGTTCGGCGCGGCGATACGGTCGTCACCTCGGGCGGCCTCATCGGCAAGGTGACGAAAGCCACCGACGACGCTGAAATCGAAGTGGAAATCGCGACCGATACGCGCGTGCGCCTGGTGCGCGGCATGATCGTCGAAGTGCGCGCCAAGGGCGAGCCGGTGAAAGAAGGCTGAGCCCGCAAGGCGCTCGTCTTCACCCCATAGCCGGAGGGTAGGATGCAAAGATTTCAGCCGTGGAAAGTCTGGTCGATCGTGGCCATGTCGTTTCTCGCCTTCCTGATCATCATTCCGAGTTTCATCGGCGAGAACACGCGCAAATCCATCCAGTCGTGGCTGCCGTCGTGGATTCCCGTCAAGGCCATCGTTCTCGGGCTCGATCTTCAGGGCGGAGCGCATCTCGTCTGGCAGGTGGACGCCGCCGACGTGCAGCGTGCGCAGGCAGAATCGCTGCGCGACGACGTGCGCCGTTTGCTGCGCGAGGAGCGCGTGCCGCTCGCGGGCGGCATCGGCGCATCCGGCCGCAATATCCAGTTTCGCGTTCCGGACGAGGCCGCGCGCACCAAGATCGTCGGACGCTTGCGCACCATGGCGCAGCCCGGCGGCGTAACGGCGCTGGGGACAGCGACGCCGGCCATCTTCGACATCAATGTTTCCGAAGGCGGGTTGATCCGTCTCACGATTTCGGAAGTCGCCATCAATGAGCGCATTCGAAAGGCCGTCGACCAGACCATCGAAGTCCTGCGCCGCCGCATCGACTCGACCGGCACGACCGAGCCGAACATCCAGCGTCAGGGAGCCGACCGCATTCTAGTGCAGGTGCCGGGACTGCTCGACACCAACCGGCTGAAGGAACTCGTTGGCACCACGGCGAAGCTCGAATTCCGGCTCGTCGCCGACCCCGGCTACAACCCGGCCGATGTCGAAATGCTCAAGGAGTTCGACAAGGACGGCAAGACCGTGCTCGGCGAATATCCCGTCGAGAAGCGCATCATGGTGCGCGGCGAAGATCTGACCGATGCGCAGCCCGGCTTCGATTCCCGCACCAACGAACCTGTCGTGAACTTCAAGTTCAACATTCGCGGCGGCCAGGAATTCGGTCGGGTGACTTCCGCGAACGTCAACAAGCTCTTTGCCATCGTCCTCGACAACAAGGTGATATCAGCGCCGCGCATTCTCGGCCCCATCACCGGCGGCTCAGGCCAGATTTCCGGCCGTTTCACCGTCGAGGCCGTGAACAATCTCTCGATCCTGCTGCGCGCGGGCGCGCTGCCGACCGCGCTCACCGTCGTCGAGGAACGCACGGTCGGTCCCGGCCTCGGGCAGGACTCCATCGACGCGGGCAAGCTTGCCGGCTATGTCGCCGCGGTGCTTGTCATCATCTATATGCTGACGACCTACGGCACGTTCGGCGTCTTCGCGAATATCGCGCTGCTCATCCATATCGCTATGATCTTTGCCGGTCTCGTGCTGCTTGGCGCGACGCTGACCTTGCCCGGCATCGCCGGCATCGTGCTCACCATCGGCCTCGCCGTCGACTCCAACGTGCTGATCTACGAGCGCATCCGCGAGGAATGGCGAGGAGGGCGAACGATCATCTCTTCGCTCGAAGCCGGCTTCACGCGCGCCTTCGCCACCATCGTCGACTCGCAGTCGACGGCGATGGTGGTCGCCATCATCCTCTACTTCATCGGCTCGGGTCCGGTGCGCGGCTTCGCCGTGACGCTCGGCCTCGGCATCATAACGACCATCGTCACCGCCGTGACGATGACGCGCATGATGATCGCGCTGTGGTACCGCTGGAAGCGGCCGCAGACGCTGCCCATCTGACAAGGATCGCCTGATCTAATGAAGTTCCTTCGTTTCCGCCTCGCGCCCGACAACGTGAAGTTCGGCTTCATGAAGTTCCGGCGCTTCAGTTACCCGTTCTCGGCGCTCGCCTCGATTCTGTCGGTCCTTCTGTTTCTGACGTGGGGACTCAACTACGGCATCGACTTCTCCGGCGGCACACTGCTCGAATTGCGCACGAAGGATGGCGTCGCAAATCTCGCCGACTTGCGCGGCTCGATGGACAAGCTTGGCCTCGGCGAAGTCGAGGTTCAAGCGTTCGGCGATAACAGGGATGTTTCCGTTCGCGTACGCCTTCAGCCGGGCGGCGACGCCGCGCAGCAGGCGGCGATGAACAAGGTCCTCGAAACGGTCAAGGACAAGTACGAAGTTCGCCGCAGCGAGGTCGTGGGGCCCCGCGTCTCTGGCGAACTCGTGCAGTCCGGCACCATTGGCGTTGTTTTGTCGATCCTGGCTGTGCTTGCCTATCTCTGGTTCCGCTACGAATGGCAGCTTGCCGTCGCCGCCGTCATTGCGACCATGCATGACCTGTTGCTGACCATCGGCTTTTTCGCGCTCACGCGAATAGAATTCAACATCACGTCCATTGCCGCGATTCTCACGATTATCGGCGTGTCCCTGAACGAAACCGTGATCGTGCTCGATCGCATCAGGGAAACCTTGCGAAAATATCGAAAGACCGCGATCGCCGATATCATCGACATGTCCGTCAACGCGGTGATCGCGCGCACGATCATGACTTCGACCACAACATTGATGGCCCTGCTGGCGCTGGTGCTGTTCGGCGGCCATGTCATCCGGTCGTTCTCGCTCGCGATGATGTTCGGCATCGTCGCCGGTGTTTACTCCTCCATATTCATCTGCTCGCCGATCCTCATCTACCTCGGCATGCGTTCGGACTCGCTCTCCAGTCCAGGAGCGTCCGGCGGCAAGGAAGTCTCGACGCTTCCGCCCGAGCCGAGTGCGGCCAAGACGGGCGCCAGGACCGGCGCCTGAGTCTTTGCCGAGGCGTTAGACTGCCTTGCGTTTTGGCGAAAGCAGGGTGACCTGATGTCGGACTCCTATCTGCCAGGACAGCACACGATCGAAGGCTACCGCGCCGGCGGCTTCCACTTTGCGGGCATGTCGCACAAGGGCTCCATACTGGCGCTGCCGTCGGGCGTGCGCGCATGGAACGTGGCCGACATGGCGGCGCTCGACACTGGTTCGCTGGCGAAAGTGCTCGAAGAGCCCGCCGGCGAAATCGAAGTGCTGATCGTCGGTTCCGGCGCAACCCTCGCGCCGCTGCCGAAGGCAATCCGCGCCGCATTAAACGCGGCGGGCATCCGCGTGGATGTCATGGCGACACATCATGCCGTGCCGACCTACAACATCATGCTCGGCGAACGCCGAAAGGTCGCCGGCGCCTTCATCGCTGCGGCTCTCCCTGCATGACAGCCTCGCCACAGGATTACGCACATTGCGCGTCGTTGCTCGCGGACGGCGACCGCGATCTCTGGCTCGCCAGCCTCTTCGTGCCCGAAAGGTTCCGCCCACACGTCCACGCGCTCTGGGCCTTTGCCCATGAGATCGGCCGGATATCGCTCATCGTCTCGGAGCCGATGCTCGGCGAAATCCGCCTGCAATGGTGGCGCGAAGTTTTGGAAGGCGAGCGGGCCGGGGAGGCGGCGCAGAATCCCGTGGCAGCCGCTTTGCTCGATACGCTTGCGAAGTTTTCCCTGCCGCGCCAGCCGGCGCTCAACCTTCTGGAGGCCCGAAAATTCGACCTCTATCGCGACCCGATGCCGTCGCTGACCGATCTCGAAGGCTATTGCGGCGAGACGTGGTCGGCCTTTTTTCGTTTGGTGACGCTGGTACTGGCGAATGGCCACGATCCCGGCGGGGCCGATGCCTGCGGCCATGCCGGCGTGGCGCTGGGCCTGACGCGCATCCTTCGCGATCTCCCGCTGCACGCCCGGCGTGGCCAATGTTTCATCCCGAAAGATGTTCTTGCGCGCAACGGGGCGGTGGTGGAGGCCGCAGCCGCCGGGCTGGATAGCCCCGCCTTGGATGCGGCGCTGGGGGAGCTTCGGGCGCTGGCCCGAAAACATGCGGCAGAGGCGCAAGCATCAGCCGTAAGCCTGCCACGGGACATAGCGCCGGCCTTCGTGCCGCTGGCCATCGTGCCGCTTTATCTCAATGCGATGGAAAAGCGCGGCTACCAGCCATTCGAAACAGTCGTCGAACCTGCGCAATGGCGGCGGCAATGGGCCATGTGGCGCTGGAAATAACTGAAGTTCAGGGTTTTGCGTCGCCGGCCACGATATCCTGAAGCGTCTTGCGGAATTCGGCCAGCCGGGGTCCGCCCAGGGTAGCCTCGAGTTCCGCTTCGATTCGCGCGCGCCGCGCGTAAGCGGCCGCCCTCACCTTTTCGCCCGCTGGGGTTATAGCGGCGACTTTGTCGCGACGGCTGCTCGGCGCATGTTCGAGTACGACCAGGTTCATCTCCACGAGCCGCCCGATGGAAGAGTGGGCCGCCTGCCGCGATATGCCGAGCACGCGCGCCATCTGGGAGATCGTCACGGGTTCGTCGGAAATCAGCATAAAGACTTTTTCATCGGACGGGCGAATCGCGGCAGCCGCATCCTCAGCAGCATGCCCGGAACGGGCATCGAGCCGGTCCGCTACCGATTGCAGGAGGCCGCGAATACTTTCCTGATTTGAAACAGAGTTTCGTGCGTCAAACGTCATCGAAATCCCTTTGCCTCCCATCTCGCTTCGGTGGCCGCCGCCCCCGAATTGTCCGCCGCTTCAATTGTTACCAAACTTGCGGGGAAGGAGAAGTCATTTGTGCGATTATCTATTGGAAATAATTAAATAAATTCGCCTGTTAGTATGATCTTAAAGATTAATTTTCTTAACCAGTTAACGGTAAATGCGGTCAGCATCTGCCCCATTTCGGTCGCAGGCATAGGCTGCGCCTATGGACCCCGTTGCTTAAAAGCTGGGCAGTATCAGCAGTTTAGCGATCTTGGAGGAGCCAGGCGCCGAGGTCGTTTTTGGCGCGCTGTGTCATCAGCATCTTGCGCGCGACACCTTTTTCCGTCCCGCGAAGGCGACGGCCATCTTCCGATGCGATCGGCGCGATGATTGGCGGAAAAAGCCCAAAATTCACGTTCATAGGCTGAAAGGAGGGCGGCCCGGCATCGATTGTCTCGACGTGGCCGCCGGTGATGTGATTCAAAAGCGCGCCA
Organism: uncultured Hyphomicrobiales bacterium; assembly: GCA_903847605.1. Lineage (GTDB taxonomy): Bacteria > Pseudomonadota > Alphaproteobacteria > Rhizobiales > Beijerinckiaceae > Terripilifer. The sequence goes on from CAINED010000044.1 coordinate 51,217, forward strand.
AGCGCCGTCGTGGGTGGCGGAAGCCGCGCCGGGAGGCCAAGCCGTTCCGCTGCCGCCAGCCGGCCCGCAATGAGGCCGACAGCGGCGCTCTCGACATAGCCCTCGCAACCCGTGATCTGACCGGCGAAGCGCAGGCGAGGCATGGCTTTCAACCTGAGCAAGGGATCGAGAACGCGCGGCGAATTCAGGAAGGTATTGCGGTGAAGGCCGCCCAGCCGGGCGAATTCCGCGTTCTCGAGGCCGGGAATGCTGCGGAAAATCCGCACCTGTTCCGCGTGTTTCAGCTTCGTCTGGAAACCGACCATGTTGTAGAGGGTGCCCAGCGCATTGTCCTGCCGCAGCTGCACGACCGCATAGGCTTTCCGACGGGAGTCGTCGGGCGGGAAATGCGGATTTGTGAGGCCGAAGGGCTTCATCGGCCCATGCCGCAAGGTCTCGCGACCGCGTTCCGCCATCACCTCAATGGGCAGGCAGCCGTCGAAATAGGGCGTCCCCTCCCACTCCTTGAAGCCGGTCTTTTCGCCGGCAAGAATGGCGTCGACGAAGGCGTTGTACTGCTCGCGGTCGAGCGGGCAGTTGATGTAGTCCGCGCCGCCGCCGCTCGGCCCCTCCTTGTCGTAACGCGACTGGAACCAGGCCTTTGTCAGGTCGATGCTGTCGCGATGGACGATCGGCGCGATGGCGTCGAAGAAGGCGAGTTCCTTTTCGCCGGTGACGTTCTGGATGGCGGCAGCGAGGCCCGGCGAAGTGAGGGGGCCCGTGGCGATTATGACGGAATCCCAATCGTCTGGCGGGATTTGCGGAATCTCCTCACGAAGAACCTGAATCTTTTCATGAGCCTTGATGGCCGCCGTGACGGCCTCCGAGAACCCTTCCCGGTCTACGGCCAGCGCCCCGCCGGCAGGCACCTGATGCGCGTCGGCCTTCGTCATGATCAGCGAACCCATGGCCCGCATTTCCCAATGGATCTGGCCGACGGCATTGCGCTCGCTGTCGTCGGAGCGGAAGGAATTGGAGCAGACGAGTTCGGCGAGGCCGTCGGTCTGATGCGCCTCGGTGGTCCGCACGCCCCGCATCTCGTGCAAGATCACGGGAACGCCTGACTGCGCGATCTGCCAGGCCGCCTCGCTGCCGGCGAGACCGCCGCCGATGACGTGAACGGGTTTGATTTCGGTGCTCATGCCGCTCCTATGCCGGGCCAAGGAATAGACTGCAAACATTTGCGCTAAGGGATCGGCGAGATTTTTTGGGCATTCTCGCGGCATTGCCGGAGGTGCATATGGATGGGTTCATTTTTTCGACCGGGGTTCACCGATGACGGCCCGGTCGTGCGCGCCACTTCGAGGCGCTGTCAGCCCATCCCGGCGTCCACGACCTGAAATCGATAACTAATCCAAATTCGTGCGCTGTCTCCTCAGCTGTGCTTTATTCCGCCCGATGATTTGAGGGTGAGGCAGGAATGAGCCGCTTTCATCGGTTTGCAGAAATACACACGGGCGATCGCGCCGGCTGGCTGCGCGCCGCCGTTCTCGGCGCCAACGACGGTATCGTGTCGACCGCCAGTCTGATTGTCGGCGTAGCCGCTTCGCCTGCCGGGCAGGGCGAGATCGTGATTGCCGGCGTCGCGGGTCTGGTCGCCGGCGCGATGTCCATGGCCGCTGGCGAATATGTTTCGGTGAGTTCGCAGGCGGACATGGAAGCCGCCGACCTTGCGCGCGAGACGCGCGAACTGGCCGATGATGTCGCCGCGGAAGAACAGGAACTCGCGCACATCTACGTCGCGCGCGGGGTGGAGGAGGCGCTGGCCCTGCAGGTCGCGCGGCAATTGATGGCGAAAGACGCCCTTGCCGCCCATGCGCGGGATGAATTGGGGATCTCCGAGCAGACGGCGGCGCAACCGATTCTTGCGGCCTTCAGTTCTGCAGTTGCATTCATGGTCGGGGCCATTCTCCCTCTTGTGGCTGCCATATTCTCGCATCGATCCGAGATCATTTACGTCGTCGCGATCTCATCGCTGATCTTTCTGGTGATGCTCGGTGTCGCCGGGGCGCTGGCCGGCAAGGCGCCGGTCCTGCGCGCGACCCTGCGCGTGACCTTCTGGGGCGCTTTCGCCATGGCGCTCACGGCTGCCGTCGGAAAACTGTTCGGTGCAGTGGTGTAGGCGCGCTGTCAAACATAGCGAATATACAGAGAGTTACGCGACCCGTGGCATTGCGGTCCCGGCATGTGCCAAACCGCACTTGATTTATAAGTGAATATTCACTAACTTAAATCAAGTGAAAAGGAGGTTGCCATGCAAACGTATATGCCCGCCGTTCCCGTCTACGACGCCCGCGAAGGCGGGTTGCTCGCCTACGCCGCCGCCCGCCGCGATGCCGCCCGCGGTCTGCGCGACGGATGTTTCGCGCCTGCGCCGGCCTTTCTCGCCACACCCGTCCTGAAAGCTGCCGACGCCATTTCGATGCGCTGGCTCAATCGGTCCGCTTCACCCTACGCGCAGGATGTCGAGGCGCTGTCCCATGTCCTCGGCTTTGCCGGCGTTCCCTCCATCAACATGGGTTATCAGTTCGGCTGCACGACGGGCGCGAGCCCGGGCAGCGACGGCGTTCCGCTCATGCGCCGGGTTCTGGACTGGCCGCTGCATGGCCTTGGACGCGCCATCGAAGTGGTGAAGATGCGCGGTGCGGCGGGCGACTATCTCAACGTTACCTGGCCCGGCGCCGCCGGTGTCCTGACCGCGACCGCGCCGGGCCGCTTCTGTGCGGCGATCAACCAGGCCCCGCTGCACCGGCGGACGGCGGGATCTGTTCTGCGCCTTGCCGACATGGCGCGCCACCTGCGCAACACCTTGCGCGACCAGACGGGATGGCCGCCCGATCATCTGCTTCGCTACGCTTTCGAGACGTGCCGCACGTTCGAGGATGCGGTGAAGCTCTTGTGCCGCGAGCCCGTGGCGCGCCCCGTGATCTATTCCATTGCCGGCACCCGCGAACACGAGATGGCGCTGATCGAACGCGACGGGAAGACCGCGCGCCTGTTCCGCGGCGCATTCGCGACGGCGAATGACTGGCAGCATTCCCATCCGCGCTGGGAGCCGCGGGGCTGCGCGAGCGACAAGCGCCGTGACAATTTCGAGCGATGCGAGTTGATGCGCCGCGCGCAGGTTGCCGATGCCCGCGATTTTCTCTGGCTTGCGCCGCCGATCTTGAATGCGCGCACGCGGCTTGCCGTTGAGATGAATGCGCTCGGAGAGTTGCATGTGCAGGGCTATGAACGCGCGCGGGGTGACAAGACTGCGAGCGCTGCAACGCAGACGCTTACGACCTTGCCTGCACTCGTGTGAAGACAACGCGCCGGCTCAAATTGCCGTGCTTTTTCTTGCGGTCATTGCCTCTGCAGATTCACGGAGACGAGTTTTGCGCTACGTCAGGGTGATGATCGTCGCAGCAAGTTAATCATATCGAAGCAGGGACAAATGCCTGCGGAGGGGAGACAATACATGAAACTGAAGACCTTGCTGGCGACGCCTTTTCTGAACGTCCATCTCGATGGCGAGGCTGGCGCAGACCGCATTTGCGACTATGCGATTTCATTCGCTCAATCGCAGGGCGCGCATCTCGCGCTTGCCGTTGCTACATTGCGAATGACATCCACGTCGTCGTTTCTGCCGGAGGTGCGCAACCTTGTCACGCAGGCGAATAGCGAACTTTGGCAGGAGGCGGAGGCGACCGCCAGTCGCATGAAGAGCGCCATGACATCTGGCGGGCTCAGCGGAGAGACCGCAGTGCTTTTCGACGATCTTGGAGGCCTCGGCGACAAGATTTGCGCTCAGGCGCGCTTGGGCGATGTTACTATCTTGCAGCCCGAGGACGTGGTGCTGTCCCTGCGCCAGCAATTGCTGGAGCGCGTGCTATTCGAATCCGGGAGGCCGGTGATCCTCGTTCCGCAAGACTGGAACGGCGAAGCAACCCCGCAAAAAATTCTCGTGACATGGGATGGGTCCGCGAAATCTGCACGTGCAGTCGGCGACGCGCTGCCGCTCTTGTCGGAGGCTGCCGAGATTGAAATCGTCAGCGTCGGTGGCGATCCCAACAAATCCAAGACCTTTGAAGGTGCAAGCATTGCAAGGCATCTTTCCCGTTACAACGGCAAGGTCAGTGTTACCCAGCTGAATGCAATTGATGGGGATATAGCCCGCGCTATCGGCGACCACGCGCGCCTTGTGCGCGCCAACCTGCTTGTAATGGGCGCCTATGCACATTCCCGCTGGCGTCAGCTGGTGCTTGGCGGCGTGACGCAAGCTGTGATTCACAAGCCGCCTGTGCCGGTGTTCATGTCCTATTGAGGGCGCGCTCTCTGGGAATGGCGTCGGTCATCTAAATCGCAACCGGTTATGACCAGGGGACATGAGGTAATGCCTTGTCGCCTTGTCACCGGCCGTTCACGGACATAGAACCGGCGACAGGGAGGCAATTCATGGCCAAGCCGGAAGCTATCGACGTCCATTGTCATGTCATTTCGCCGGACCGCGGCAAATATCCGCTGGCGCCGCTCGGCGGTTCGCAAAGCGACTGGTCGGCAAAGCGCACACTGACGCCGGAGCAACTCATCGCCGCCATGGACGCCGCAGGCGTCGCGAAGGCCGCTGTCGTACAGGCTTCTACCGCCTATGGCCACGATTCCTCCTACGTCGCCGATTCCATCGTGCGCTTTCCCGATCGCCTGACCGGCGTTTTCTCCATCGACCCGCTGGATGCGGATGCCGTGAAGCATATCGAGCATTGGACTTCGCGCGGCATGACCGGCATGCGCGTCTTCACGACGGGCACGACGATGCCCGGTCAGCAGACGTGGCTCGCCGACAAGGAAGCCTACAAGGTCTGGGAAGAGGCAGGGCGGCGCAAATTGCCTGTCGCCGTGCAGATGACGCTGAAGGGCGTGCCGCTGCTCGAGGAGATTGTCAAAAACTTTCCGCAGACGGATTTCCTGCTCGATCATCTCGCCCGCGTGACGCTCGACGACGGCCCGCCCTATGCTGCCGCCGCACCGCTGCTGACGCTGGCGAAGTATCCGAACGTCTATCTCAAGCTGACGAGCCGCACCGTCGAGCAATGCCATGAAGGTAAGGCGGATGCTGCATCCTTCATGGCGATGATACTCAAGAATTTCGGCGCGAAGCGCATACTCTGGGGTTCGAACTTCCCCGCGCATGACGACACGCTTTCAAACATCCTGCGAGACGCCTGCGCCGTGATCGCATCTGCAAGCGCTGACGAGCAGGCCGAGATTCTCTCTGGCACGGCCAAACGCCTTTATCCTTCTCTCGCCTGAGGCAGACATGAACGACGTTCCCGTCTTGAAGGGCGCGCTCAAGCGCTATCCCACCACGAAGGCCATTCTCGATGGCAAGGTGTCGTCGCCACTGATGCGCATCGAATGGAGCGAGGTCGAGCCAATCCACGACGCCTTCAAGCCGATGGCGCAGCGGCAGGTCTACGACGTCAGCGAGATGGCTGTGTTCACCTACCTGCAGTCGCGCACCTACAACAAGCCGCTGGTGTTGCTGCCCGTCGTGCTCGCCGCGCGTTTCCAGCACCCTTGCATCGTTTACAACACGGACTTCCACGAGACGCTGACGCCGGACATGCTGCCGGGCAAGAAGGTCGGCGTGCGCTCCTACGGCCAGACGACCGGCGCATGGGTGCGCCATATCCTTGCCAGCGAACACAATCTCGATCTTGAAACCATCAAGTGGATCACGTTCGAGGGCGGCCACCTCGCCGAATATAATGAGCCTTCCTTCGTCACGCGCTCCGCTCCGGGTTCGAAGCTTTTGCCGATGCTGATGTCGGGTGGCGTCGACGCCGCCATTCTCGGCAATGACCTGCCAGACGATCCCAAGATCAAGGCCGTCATTCCCAATGCGAAGACTGCGGGACGCGCACACTATGATCGCACCGGGCTCATCCCGATCAATCATATGCTTGTCGTGACGAAAGCGCTGGCGGATTCACGGCCGGATATCGTGCGCGAGATCTACCGGCTGTTCCGCGACTCCAAGGCCGCCGCGGATAGTGCGCAACCCGATCTGCGGCCCATCGGCATCAAGGCGATTTCGCCCTCGCTACAGGTTGTGGTCGACCTCGCCCATCACCAGAAGCTTATTCCGGCGAAATTCAGGCTCGACGACTTGTTCGCCGATGCGCGCGCGATACTTGGCGCAGACGCGGACTGACCAGACCTACGGCGCAGAAAAAGGGATTTAGGGACATGGCGAGCAGGGCACTTCGGGCCGCGACGGCCGCATTCGGAATGCTGGCCGTTGCTGCGGTTGCGGGCAATGCGCAAGCGCAGGAAGAGGCCTTCTTCAAGGGCAAGACGATCCGCATCATGGTCGGTTTTCCCTCTGGCGGCTCCTACGACTTTTATGCGCGCCTCGCCGCCGACATGTTGAAGGCGCATATACCCGGCCTCGAATCCGCGATCGTCGAGAACAGGCCGGGCGCGGGCGGCCTCATCGCCACCAACGCGCTCTATGCGCAGGTTCCAAAAGACGGCACAGCGCTCGGCGTGTTGCCCGATACTATCGCCAATACGCAACTGCTCGAGCCGGGCAATTCCAAATGGGATTCGGCGAAGTTCAACTACATCGGGACATTTACGCCTGTGAATTCGGTGATCATGCGCCGCGCCAATGCGCCGGCGAAGTCGATCGAAGACATGAAGACCCGTGAGATCAACGTTGGCTGCAGCGGCAAGAATGCGCAAAGCTACCAGTTCACGGCGATGGTGAAGAATCTCGGCAACTACCGTTTCAAGATGATCTGCGGTTACGGCGGTTTCAACGATCTTGCCGTCGCGCTCGAGCGTGGCGAGGTCGACATGATCTCCAATGGCTGGTCCGGCTGGCGCGTGACGCACCAGACGCCGCTGAAGAACGGCGAGATCGTGCCGGTCTATCAGGTAGGCCTGAAGCGCACGGGCGAGTTGCCTGATGTCCCGCTGGCGCAGGAGCTTGTGACAGATCCCGATGCGCGCAAGGCCATCGAATTTATCAGCGGCGGGACGGCTATAGGCCGCGCTTTGATCGCACCACCCGACCTGCCGCCGGCTCGCGTCGAATTCCTGCGCGCGACTTTCGACAGGATGGTGCGCGATCCCCAGATGATCGAACTCGCGAAGAAGCGCAATCTGGAACTCGAACCGATTTCTGGAAAAGAAGTTCAGAAGATCGTGCAGGACATCGTGACGACGCCGCCCGACGTGATCAAGAAAGCGATGGCGGCATTCGAGTAGGGGTTCTTTACCCTCCTCGCTTGCGGGGAGGGTCGCCGCTGCTCGGCAGCGGCGGGGTGGGGCTCATATGCTGCTTGTCGCCGCCTCGCATGTAGAACTCGTAATCGGAAGACGGCACGGCCCCCGCAAGCGGGGAGGGGACTCTAAAACGGCAGACCCACGTAATTCTCTGCCAGCGACGCCATGGCGGCGTCCGACGAGAAGAGATAGTCGAGATCGATGTCCTGCAGGCGGCGATCGTAGGGGATCGTGTCGGGGAACGTGTGCAGCAGCGTCGTCATCCACCAGGAGAAGCGCTGCGCTTTCCACACGCGCGCAAGGGCTTTCGCGGAATAGCCGTCGAGCCCCCTGTCGTCGCCCTTCTTATAGTGAGCGACCATTGCGTGATAGAGATAATAGATGTCAGACGCCGCGCTGTTGAGGCCGCGTGCGCCTGTCGGCGGCACGATATGTGCGGAATCGCCGGCAAGAAAGAGATTGCCGTAGCGCATCGGCTCGGCCACGAAAGAACGCAGCGGCGCGATGCTCTTTTCGATGGAAGGCCCTGTCTGCATTTTCGCGGCGTCTTCGGCAGGCAGGCGCTTCTTGAGCTCTTCCCAGAAAGCTTCGTCGGACCAATCCTCTTCCTTGTCGGTGAGCGGCACCTGGATGTAATAGCGGCTCAGCACCTGCGAGCGCAGCGAACATAGTGCAAAGCCCCGCTCGTGCCGCGCATAGATCAGTTCGGGCGACACCGGTTTCGTGCGCGAGAGAACGCCGAGCCAGCCGAAGGGATAGATCTTCTCGTATTCCTTCAGCACGTCCTTCGGGATCGACTTGCGGCTGACGCCGTGAAAGCCGTCCGCGCCGACGACATAGTCGCAGTCGATCCGCTTGATCTCGTCGCCGTCGCGATAGGTGACATAGGGCGCGCCCGACTTGAGATCGTGCAGTTTCACGTCTTCGACATTGTGAATGACCTTGCCGCCCATGTTGGCGCGGGCGTCGTAAAGGTCGCGCGTCAGTTCGGTCTGGCCGTAAACGATGACCGAATTGCCGCCGGAATATTTCTTGAGATCGACCCGCCTTTTCGTGACGCCGGCATCGGAAATGAAGAAGCCTTCGTGAATTTCGCCCTCGCGCTCCATGCGCTCCCCGCATTTGGCTTCGCGCATGAGGTCGGCGAAGCCGTGTTCGAGAACGCCCGCGCGGATACGCGCCAGAACATATTCCCGGCTGTGCCTTTCCAGCACGACGCTGTCGATGCCCTGCAGGTGCAGGAGTTGCGAGATGAGCAGGCCCGATGGGCCGCCGCCGATGATGCAGACTTGTGTCTTCATGGGTGATCCCTCCTGTCCGGGACGTCTCGGACGGGCTCACACTGGAATTTGAAGCCGGAATTTGGAATGGACCGATCTGCCGATTTCTTGCACAATTCGAACATGCGACATCCTGCCTCCAATCCGGCCATCAGGTCCTTCAATCTCTTTGGTGAGACGGGCGACATGCCCGATCTCGTTCATTGCGAGGCGATTGCGGCGCGTTCGAAATTGTACAATTGGGAGCTCGCGCCCCATCGCCACGTCCGCCTGCATCAGTTTCTCGCCATCGAAAAGGGCGGCGGCGAAGCCGTCATCGATGGCGACAAGCGCAAGCTAAAAGCGAATACGCTCGTCAACGTGCCCGTCGGCAGCGTTCACGCCTTCACCTTCGTGGCGGGGACGCTAGGTCACGTGCTGACGATTGCGGCCGAGGCGCTCGACGAGACGACCCGCGAAGGCGAGGGTCTGCGGCCGCTTCTCGCACAGCCCCATGTGGGGCGCAGTACACGCGTCATCCACCGGCTGATGCGCGAGGTTCTGAGCGAATATTCCCGGCTCGACTTCGCGCGTGCGCATATCTTGCGCGCCATGTCCGCGCATCTGGCGGGCCTCGTCGCCCGGCAGATCGAGCAGGGCGGCGCGCGCGCCGCCGAGCGTGGCGAGACAGCCTTGCAGCGCCGTTTCGAATCCTTGGTGGCGCGGGACTTTCTGAAGCATCGCAGCGTCGCCGACTATGCAAGGGAAATCGGCGTCGCGCCGGGCCACCTTTCGCGGGTCATGCGGCAGGCGACAGGAGCGCCGGCTTCGCGTTTCATTGAAGCGCGTCTCGTGCGCGAGGCGCGGCGGCTGCTGGCGTTCACGAAACTGCCTGTTTCGGAAATCGGCTACGAACTCGGATTTTCTGATCCTGCCTATTTCACGCGAGTGTTTTCGCGGTCGACCGGGATTTCGCCGCGCATGTTTCGCGATCGGCTGGAAATGCCACTCAAGCGCTGATCATCACACTCCGTGCCAGATCGCGCCGAAGGCGCAGAGCAGGGCGCTAACGACAAGAACGGCGAATGTCATCATCATGCCCGCAACGCGGAATTGCATGTGGCCATCGCCCGACATGCCATAGGCGTGCGATATACGACCTATGAGCAGGACCACGCCGAGCGCATGAACGATCCAGCGATCCGCCTGCAGGCTTTCGATCAGCGCCATCAGGATGAGAGCGAGCGGCGCATATTCCGCAAAATTGCCGTGCATGCGCATGCGGCGCAGAAGATCGCCGTTGCCGCCGTCGCCAACCGAGACGCGATTGCTGCGGCGTCCCCCGATCACACGGATCGACAGCGCGATGAACAGGAGCGTGAGCAGCGCAGCGTAAAAGGCAGTCACCGGCATGATTTCGTCCTTGTATGAGGCCTTGTCGTCAGGGGCGCGGAAGCGTTGCGGCTTGCCGGGGCAAGCACAACCTTTGTGCACGTAATTCGATCAATACAAGGATGAATCAAGACGCGCAGTTATAAAGCTTGTAATTGCAGGCACAGCCAGCTATATTGGATTATCGACTATGGCCGGACAACTGGGCCGCTTCGCTTTGATCGACACGTTCTGATCATATCTGGCGCACGCTTAGACTATCTCTCCAAACATCGAAGCCAGATACGAGTGCATGTTGCATTCGCGTCTTCGTGCGCCTGCGTCCTCGAAAGGGACTTATTATGACAAACGGCACCGTAAAATTCTACAATGACCAAAAGGGCTTTGGCTTCATCCAGCCGGATGACGGCGCTAAGGACGTGTTCGTTCACGCCACGGCGCTTGAGCGCGCTGGCATCCGCGGCCTCGCCGAAGGCCAGAAGGTTGTGTTCGACACGGCGGAAGACCGCCGCACCGGCAAAATTGCCGTTGGAAACATTCAGCTTGCCTGACACGGCGCGCTGTTTCGATTTCAGCAATAGACACTGAATTCAGGGTCGCTCCGAGGAGCGGCCCTGTTTGTTTCGAGAGGAGACCTGCAATGACTTTGCGAGCGATGCAGACCGAAAAGCTTCACAAATACCGGCTGCGGCAGTCGGTTCGACTCTCGCGCACCGGCTTTTCCGACAAGCTGACCAGCGCAGGCACGGATTACGAGGTTATCCGTTTGCTGCCGCCGGACGGGAGCGGCGAGTTCACCTATCGCATCAAGGCCGACGGTTTCAGCGAGCGCGCGGTTCGCGAAAGTGAAATCGTGGCGCGCGCACTGATGGACTAATAACGCCAAAATGCGAAAACCCTCCGGGCATGACCCGGAGGGTTCGCGACGATCCGCAACTGCGAGGGGCGGGGGCGGGGAAGTTGCAGCCGTCGATCCTTGTCGTGTCCGCTCAGTTGCAGACGCGGATGCGGCGGTAACCGACGATATCGCCGTAGCCGTTGACGACCGCGCGGCGCTCGACCCAGCAGCCGCCATAGGCATAGCCCGGCGAGGCATAGGCATGGCTGGTGGCGCCAACCGCGAGCGCGCCGACAGCGAGGCCGCCGAAGAACGCGGCGTTGCGGCCGAACTTCGCTTCCGCGGGAGCGGAAGAAGCGGCGAGCGTGACGCCCAGCGTGAGGGCGGCGAGGGTTCCGGTAACAATCTTCTTCATGGTCCTGTCTCCTGTTCGATGCGGCTGGCGAGCTGATGGGTTGGCCAGCCGTTGATGGGAGGACATTAGGAGACGTCGCGCCGGCAAGATGTGCGGGGCGGCACGCGATGATTTGGCGCTGTCGAGAAATTTTCCGGACCGATCCGTCAGCCGCGCGCAGCAAGCGATACCAGCAGTCCCGTTACGGCGGCGCCGAGCAGGGCAGCCAGGAGAAAAAGGTTCATGCGCCGGCGCAGGGCTTGCGTTTCGCTGTCCTTAGCAATCTTCCAGTTGATCGCGACGGCGAGAAGATTGAGCCGGCGCTCCGGCGCGCCGGGTACGTATCTTTCGGGATGCGACCGGCGGTCGATGCGAAACCCCAGCGTTGTCGCCTGAAAGAGAAAATAGATGACGGTTGCGCCGAGCGCTGCGGCCGGGAGGAAGAGAAGCGTCATGGGGGGATCTTATTCGGCGTCGTCACCGTCTGGAAATAGGATGCGTTCGACCGGGAGATCAAGGCGTAGCAGCCACACCTGAAACCGTGGCTGAAAAAGAGTGCGCCCGCCGGGGGAGGGTCCGGCGGGCGCTAGAAACGCGGCAGGTTGGAGGGAGGAGGGAGGGCCTGACGCGCTATTCCTTGAACTTGCTTCCTCAGATGTTGAGGCTCTGGCGGGCTACGAGATCGATCTCTGCACGCTGTATGCCAAGATCGTTCAGTTCCCGATCCGTCAGCGACGAGAGTTCGCGAACGGCGGTGCGGTAGCGCATCCAGTTCTCGAACCACCCCGTGATCGACTTGATCGACATATCCTTTTCGCTTTCCTGAACGCGGAGACCAATATTCCGTTCCGCTCTGTTGGATCCTAGATACTTTGCTGCAGTGCAAAATAAAAGAGGAGATTTTGCTTCGCTGATATGCGAATTTTGCATGGATAGTGCTGACTCGCTCATCGCATCCTGCCTTGGCTCGCCATTTTCGTGACTTTGACGAAAACATGGTCGAGCTAATCGTTGGTTAACGCGCTTGTGCCGCTCAATTGTGCATTGCTGCATTGGCGAACGGCAGTTTGCCTGGCCAGATGTCCTAAATGAGACGAGACCGCGCGAAAGTGTGGCGGCGCACATGGGAATGCAGCCGTCTTTTCAGATGGTTAATGAAGCTTAACGATTGTTTTTGCGGCGTGGATCAGTCCGCGGGACGCTCCGCGCGGAAGTTACGGTCGAGGTGGCCGCGGCCTTCCAGGTCGCCTTTGTCGAAAATCCAGCGGTATCCGCCCCGGGGATTGCTCAGAATTTCCCAGCAATTGCCGTCAAAATCCCAGAACATGAAGCTGTAGGTGCCGTGTTGGGCTACGGGACGTGTGATTCGGGTCAGGCCCCAGGCTTCCGCGCTCGCCTGAACCGTGCGCCAGGCCTCGTCGACGTCGCCATCGGAATCGACGTCGAGGCCGTTGTGGTTGAGGCGGGGCATCAGGAACTCTTCCTTCGACTGGACGACCGCATAGACGTGCTCGCCGCCGAGTCGGACCATCATTGAGATCGGGCTGGTACGGACCACTTCGAGGTTGAGAAATTCCTCGTAGAACTTGCGCGTCTTCTCAAGATTGCGGCTTGCCAGCGTGCCATGAGAGATGAACTTCGGCTTGATGTCGGGCCGCACCTGCGTGGCCGCGTTGGTTTCTGCGCTCATGAATACCTCCCTTTTTCAGAAAGATTGATGGCGCTGGCGCGGTTTTGTCAACGCGGGTGGCCGTCAGTATTCGATCTGTCAGGCAGCTGGCCGTCTTACGGCAATCTCGCTCTCGTCATGGACCGCATAGGCTGGCTTGTGCTTCTTGGCGGCATACATGGCGGCGTCGGCATATTTCATCGCCTGGGACGGATCGGCGGCATGATCAGGGCAGAGCGCGATGCCGATGCTTGCGCCGACATGCGCCACAGCGCCATCGATCTCGAATGGCTCGGTGAGCGCCCGGAGAAGGTTGTCCGCTACGCGGATGCTGGCGTTCGCTTCGCCCGAAGCGATGAGAATCGCGAATTCGTCGCCGCCGATGCGTGCAGCGAGGTCGCGCTTGCGTAACAGCGGCAGAATGCGTTGGGCCACGCGCGCCAGCAATTGATCGCCCGCATGATGGCCGAGGGAATCGTTGACCAGCTTGAAGCCGTCGAGATCGACGATGAGGATGCCGAAAGGTTCGCTGTCCGCCTTATCGCCCATCGCCGTCATGCGGGCATGGAAGGCGACGCGGTTCGCAAGGCCCGTCAATCTGTCCGTGAAGGCGAGTTCGGAGAGCTCATCCTCGCGCCGCGCGCTTTCGGTGACGTCGCTGAATGTTGCGAGCGTGAGGCGGCCCGTGAGTGTCTCGATGGAGCGCCGGCTGATGGCAAAATGGCGCTGCGATCCATTGGCGCCCTGCGTAAAGCGGAGATCGTCGGCGTTGCTGGCGTTATCCGCGATCATCGCCTTGAGCCCCTCGCCATCGATCTTAGCTGCCGTGAAGGCTGCATTGGCATGAAGGGGCTTGCCGGATGCATCGAACACCGCCGCCGGCGTGGCAATGACATCGGCGGCTGCGAAGATGGCCTGCGCGCCCGTGCCGATCCACTTCGCTTTAAGGCGTGCCACAAAGCGCTCGGCCCGGCTGTCCCTGTAATTCAGCATTGGCCAAAGAAGCAGAAGAGCCAGAACAGGGGCGGTAATCGGCAGCCCGACGCCAGCGATCCGCTGCAGTTGATCGACGCCAGCTGTCCAGATGAGGCCACCTGCGACTGCGAAGCCCAGCCCGACCATGGGCGGCAGGGCGGCCAGCATTGCCGCAGCGCCAAGCGAAAGAAGGAAGACCAGCAGGATAACCTGCGTCGTCGAGAGAATGCCAAGCTGCTGCCCGGCGGTCAGGGTTTCACTGGCCAGCGCAAGCATCTCGATGCGGCTGAGACGGCTGACGCCCGAACTCGCAAGCGTATATTGCGGCGTGGCGACTTTCAGTCCCAAAATGACATTGCGCCTGGCGAATTGGCGCGCATCGATCTTGCCGGCGACGATCTCGCCGATATCGAATTGCGGCAGCGTCGTCGGTTCGAAGGCAAAATCGATGGACAGCGGCGTCATGCGAGCGGGCTGCCCGGGCGCTTTCAGCCAGTCCACCGAAAGCGCATACCCATGGTCAGGAAGGCTCGAAACGCGCCGTACGCGGTTGTCGCCATCGAAAATGAACTGGCTCGCCACAAGTGTTGCGTGACGCGAGAATTGCGCAAGCGGCTGCAGCACCTGCGGCGTTGCTGTCGCCGAGCCGATCAGATTCACGGGAAGCGAAACACGTTGCGGACCTAGCCTGTGCAGCGCGGCTTCGAGCGCGGCATCGCCTTCACGATCCTCGGGAGCTGTCAGACCTGCGTCGACATGAATGCGCTGTGCGCCCGCGCTGTTCAGGAAATCCAGCGCGCGGGCCAATTCGCTTCGGTCGAAGGGAAACTTGCCGTGCCGGCGGATGGCATTCTCGTCGACATAGACGAGTTGCACCGCGCCGGTCGGCTGCTTCGGCGACGCGTGGCGCAAATGATCGGCGAAGATGGCTTCCGCTTTGGCGATCGGCCCCAGATTCGCAATCGCGACCGCCAGAAGGGACGCCGAAACGCAGAGCGCGGGGATGCGAACGGAAGTGCCCTTGCGCTTCATCTTTCCCGCTGCCCTTTCCGTGGCAATCGCACCTGGCTTATTGGGGAATGGGATAGACCTCTGGTTCCGGCGCCATGGGCGCAGGAGGCAAACCTTCCACGGGAGAAGTGGAATCGGGCGGGGCCGATCCGGCCGCGTTCGGCGCGCTCGGTGCCGTGCCGGGCACTGCGGCTGCCGGTATCGAACCCGTTGGCATCGAGTCCGCAATCGCCGCGAAGGTCTGCGAGACCTTCCAGCCGGCCGCGCCGATGGCGGGAATGATGGCGATGGCGACAATTGCGGCCAGAATGCCGTATTCGCTGGAACTTGCGCCGCTTGTGTCGCGCCCGAAGGCGCAGACGCGGACAAAAGCATTTTGGAAACGGGAACTTGAACCAGTCAGTATCATGAACGCTTTTTAGGAAAGATTGCTTGCAATTTCGTTACGCCAACGTGCTTAAGCCCTGAGCGATCAGACATTTCTCCCTGCCGGAAGCGCTGCGACCATGCCCATTGCGCTTGGCGGCGTGGCTGTTAACTTCGACCACAGCGAAAACGAAACACAGCGGAGGGAACATGTTCACGCGCCGCGATCTCTTGCGCGCGGGGGCGCTCGCAAGCGCCGCTCCATTGTCGATCGGTCCCCTTCGCGCCCAGGCCGATTACCCCTCCGGCCCCATCAAGGCGATCGCCATGTTCGCACCCGGCACGGGCGCAGATGCGAAGGTTCGGTTCTACGCCCATAAACTCGGAGAGAAGACCGGCAAATCGGTGATCGTGGAAAACCGGATCGGCGCGATGGGTAACATCGCGACGGAAACCGTTGTCCGCTCCAAACCTGACGGGTACACGATCTACATAGCGCCCGGCTCCTCGATGCTCGCTGCCGCGCCGCAGCTCTTCAAGAAACTGAGCTACGATCCAGTCAACGATTTCGAGCACATCACGACGCTGAACTATTCGGCATTCGCACTTTGTGTCGCGGCGAACGCGCCATTCGAGACTGTAGGGCAACTCGCCGCACACCTCAAGCAGAAGGGGCAGGAAGCCTTTTATGCCTCGAGTGCGCCGCCCAGCGTCGTGGCTGCCGAAATCTTCAAGCAGAAGTTCGGCCTTTCAACGACGGAAGTAAAATACCGGACACAGCAGAACCTCTATTCCGACATGTTCGAGGGCCGCATCGCCTTCACCTGGCTCGATTTCATCTCGGTCGCAGCCCATCGCAAGGCCGGTCGTTTGCGTTTGCTGTGCATGGCGTGCGCGGACCGCCTGAAGAGCGCTCCCGATATTCCCGGCGCTAAAGAAGCGGGCATCGACGATCTCAATATCCGCAACTGGTGGTCGGTCCATGTTCCCGCGAAGACGCCGAAAGCCGTTTGCGACAGGCTGGAAGCGCTCTTCAACGAAATCGCAGTCGAGCCGGATACGCTCAAATGGCTGGAGATCAACGGCTCCGACCCCATGCCCGGCAATTCGAAGATGCTGAGGGAACTGCTGATCCGGGAAACACAGGACTGGGCGGGCTATGCCAAGCTCGCCAAACTCGAGGCATCCTGAAGTTCAAGAAGATCAACAATCAACATCGAAAGGGAGAAACAACATGATCACGAGACGCAATCTGCTCGCCGGCAGCGCGGGCCTTCTGGCGGCTCCGGCCATCATTCCGGCGTCCGCGCTGGCGCAGAGCGACTATCCTTCGGGACAGGTCAAATTCTATTCGATGTTCCCGCCCGGCGCGGGCGCGGATACGAAAATCAGGTTCTTCGCCGCGCGCTTTGCGGCAAAGACAGGTGCGACGACCGTCGTCGAGAGCCGCCCCGGCGCCTTCGGCAATATCGCGACGGAAGCTTCGGCACGCTCGAAACCCGACGGACACACGATCTATATCTGTCCTTCGAGTTCGATGCTTGTGGCCAACCGCTATCTCTTCAAGAAACTCAATTTCGATCCGATCAACGACTTCGAACATATCACGACGCTGCACATCTTCGCCTTTGCGCTGATTGTGAAGCCGGACCGCTTCAAGACCTTGCAGGAGCTGACGGCGCATCTGAAGCAGCAGGGCGACAAGGCGAGTTACGGCACGCTGGCGGCGCCCGGCTTCGTCGCATCGGAAATCTACAAATCGAAGTTCGGTCTGAAGACCGTCGTCGTGAACTACAAGGATCAGGGGCCGCTGATGAACGATCTCTTGGCAGGCACGATCGACTTCACCTTCATCGATCCGATCACGGTGGCCGGTCCGCTGCGCGACGGCAGACTGAAAGGTCTGTGCATGGCGTCTGCCGAACCGCTCGAAAACGTGCCGGGCATTCCCGGCGCCCGCGAGGCCGGCATTCCCGATTTGAACATTCGCAATTTCTGGTCCGTGCATGTGCCGGCCAAGACGCCGAAAGCCATCTGCGGCAGACTCGAGACAGTCTTCAACGAGATCGCCGTCGAGCCGGAAACGCTGAAGTTCAACAAGGACACGGGTGCGGATTTGCTCAAGGGCAATTCGAAAATGCTGCGCGAGCTGCTCGAAACCGAAACCCGCAACTGGGCGCATTATGTGAAGATCGCCAATATCCAGCCGATGTAGGCATTATCTAGCAAGCAACCAACGGCGCGGCAGCCGCAGGCTTGCCGCGCGCCACAACGAAAGATGGACTCTCATCAATGTTTCTCGAAGAACTTGAACCCAGATGGATCGACGTCGATGGCGTTCGCACACGGTATTTCGAGGCCGGAGACGGCCCCTGTCTCGTCTTCATTCACGGCGGACAGGTCGGCGATCATGCCGGGGGTGAAAGTGCACAAGACTGGGATCTGAACTTTACGGAGCTGTCGCGCCGGTTCCGCGTGATCGCCATCGACAGACTTGGGCAGGGACATACCGAACTTCCCCTCCGCGATGAATATTACACGATGGCGGCATCGGTGAAACACGCCGCGGCGCTGTTGAAAAAACTGGAGCGTGGGCCGTATCATCTCGTCGGGCATTCACGTGGCGGCTATGTCGCTTCGCGCATCGCGCTGGACTATCCTTGGCTGGTGGAAAGCTGCATCGTCGTCGATAGCGCCAGCGCTGCGCCGGGGGAGGGGCGGAACGACATCGTCTTCGCCTGCAACCCCCATCCGAGGCACTCGCTTGAGTCTTCCCGCTACGTCTACGAGAATTATTCCTATTCGAAATCGGCGGCCACCGATGACTGGCTGGCGATGAAACAGAAGATCGCCGACTTGCCCAAGAACCACAAGGCGACGAGCAAGATGCTCGACGAAGGGCAGCTCGCCTCCCGCTTCCTGCCGAATCTCGTCGACGATCGCGACGAGATGTTTCGCATGATCGAGAGCGATGGTTTCAGGCGTCCCGTGCTGTTGATCTGGGGCTACAACGACCCCACCGCGCCGCTTTCCATGGGCCTGCGCTACTATCACATGATGCAGAAAATGCAGCCTCGAACGCAGATGCATATTTTCAATCAGGCCGGGCATTTCAGCTTTCGCGAACGCGCCGAGGAGTTCAATCGCGTCGTCGCCGGCTTTGTGACGGGGGTGGCCCATGGCGAGTGAGATCACCAACTACCGGCCCGTCTCTCTCGATATGGGTGAAGAGAAATGGCTGGATGTCGATGGCATCCGCACGCGCTATTTCGACAAGGGTGAGGGCGAGCGCATCGTTTTCATCCATGGCGTGCAGATGGGCACGACCGATGGCTCCAGCAACGCGCGTTCCTGGGAGCTAAACTTCTCCGTTCTGTCGCAGGCGCATAATTGTATTTCGCTCGACCGGCTGGGGCAGGGCTATACGGACAATCCCAGGAGCGACGACGATTACACCATGCACGCCAGCGTGCAGCACGTCATCCGCTTCCTCGATTTGCTGGGTAAGAAGCCCTATCATCTCGTCGGTCATTCGCGCGGCGGCTATATCGTCACGCGCATCACGATGGAGCGGCCCGATCTCGTCAGCAGTACGACCTGCGTGTCTTCAGGCACGCTGTCGCCGGGCGTGACGCGCACGCATGTGATGGTGCGCAATCGGCCGCAGCCGGAATGGACGCGCGAATCCATCCGCTGGTATCTCGAACGCTATTCCTACAATCCCTCCATCGTCACCGAAGAATGGATCGACGAAAGCCTGAAAATCGGATTGTTGCCGAAGAGCCGGTTCGCAGCTTCACGCATGTATGAGGGCGGCCTCCAAAAAAAGCAGTTTGCGCCAAAGCTGCTGGAACAGCGCACGCAAGTGCACCGCTGGCTGATTGAGCACGGCATGCCTTGCCCGACGCTCGTCGTCTGGGGCTATCAGGATCCCGGGGCTGACTTCGAGGCCGGACAGCAACTCATCGAACTTTTCATGAAACACCAGCGCGATACGGAAGTGCGGATATTCAACCGCTCCGGCCATTTCGTTTATCGCGAACATCCGGCGGCCTTCAATCGGCTTCTGGATGGATGGGTTCGCGCGAGGAGCAGGCCACTGAGTTAGACTCCGAGGCGAGCGAATAGTGTCTGTACCGCTACCGAGGCTTTGCCCGAAATGGACAGCGGAATTCACGCCGGTCGTTCACCTGTGTCGACGGTGATCGACGTGCCGGCGATGCGGGAGACGCAGGCGCAGAGCTTGTGTCCCTCTGCCTTTTCCTCTTCGTTGAAGAAGACGTCGCGGTGGTCGATCACGCCGTCGACCGCGATCACGTCGAGCGCACAAAGACCGCATTCGCCACGCCGGCAATCGTACATCGCCTCGATGCCCGCCGCTTCAAGCGCTTCGAGCATGGATTGCGTCTTCGCGACTTCAATCGTGCGTCCGATATGGGGAAGCAGAACGGTGAATGGCGCATTCGGATATCGTCCGCTGTTGCCGAAAGTCTCGAAGCGCAAATTCGCCGGGGGACGTCCGCTGCGGCTCCAGTGCGCGCGCGCCTCGTCGAGCATGCCAATGGGGCCGCAGATATAGAGTTCGCCTTCCTTGCCGAGCGAGGCGATGGCTGCGGCGATATCGACGCGCTGGCCGTCCTCTGCGCAGGAAATCTGCAGGCGCTCTCCGGCGAGCGCGCGGAGATCTTCGGCGAGTACGAGATCGCTGCGTGTGCGCGCGCCGTAGAGGATGCGGAAGTCTTTGCCTTGCGCGGCGAGCGCTCTCGCCATGGCGTGGATGGGTGTCACGCCGATGCCGCCGGCGATCAGGATGTATTCGTTGCAATCGAGGTTGAGATCGAAGTGATTTGCCGGGGCCGTTGTCTTCAGTACGGCGCCGGGCTTGAGCGTCCACATATAGGCCGAACCGCCGCGGCTGTCGGACGCGAGTTTGACCGCGACTTCGTGAACGCCATCGCGGCCCGGGCCCAGCAGCGAATAGGATCGCGTTGAAGGACGTCCCGCGATCTCGACGGCGATGTCGATATGGCTGCCGGGCGCTGCGGGCGCGAACGGTCCCGACATCTCGATTTCGATGAGCCTGATGTCCGCGCTGAGATCGCGGATGCTCTTCACGCGCGCGCTGCGCCACTCGTTCGCGACGTTCATGACATTCTCCCTCGGCGCAACCGCTTCATCGGATGTAGAGGCTCGCTATTCAGCGGCTTCGCTGTGAAGCCCGGTCACGCCCGTGGACTCGTCCTCGATCATCCGCGCGATGAGCCGTCGCGCCCAGAGTGCGCCTGCATCGATATTGAGATTGTAGAAGGGCAGGCGGGGATTGTTGTCGATGGCGCGCTGCTGCGCCTCGAGCACGAAAGCGTCCTGATCGTAGAGGCCCTTGCCCTCTGCGTTGACATGCGCCTGATTGATCTGCCGGGTGAGTTCTGCGTCGTCCTTGCGGAACTGGCGCACGAAGTTCCAGTGATAGTGGCAGGTCTTTTCCGTCTCCGGCGTGATCGCCGCCAGGAAGCAGCCGTAAACGCCCTGCGAACGGTCGCCTTCCGGCGCGCCGGTTCCGACTGGCGCGACGCCGACATCGCCGACGACGATGGAAGGCGCTTCGAAGCGGATGATCTGCCAGCGATCGACATTGCCGGGCTTGCCAAGATTCTTGGCCCAGAACGGCGGCGGCTCGATGTCATTCATCCAGCGTGTCACCGTCGCGATCCGGCGCGAATGCGTCACGTCGAACGGTGTCTCCGTGACGGCGTCGTTGCCGATGCTGCCGGCATGCACGTAGGTCTCGTGCGTCAGGTCCATGAGATTGTCGACGATGAGACGGTAGTCGCACTTGAGGCTGTAATAGGTGCCGCCTTCGCCGACGAATTCCGTGCCGTCGTTCCAGTGGAAGTCGTGCATCTTCGAAGGATCGGCCAGCGCCGGATCGCCCGGCCAAATCCAGATCATGCGGTGGCGCTCGATCAGTGGATAAGACTTTACGCAGGCGGACGGGTTGATCGTCTTCTGCGCGGGCATGTGGACGCAGCGCCCGTCGGAGTTGAAGGCGATGCCGTGATAGCCGCAGACGACATTGTCGCCATCGAGCCATCCCAGAGATAGCGGCAACAGGCGATGCCAGCAGGCGTTTTCAAGCGCTACGGCCTCGCCGTTCTGCTGCCGGTAGAGAACGATGTCTTTGCCGCAGATGGTGCGCGCGGCGAGTGCGCGCGTGATCTCGTGGCTCCAGGCGGCCGCGTACCATGCATTCAGCGGAAAAGTCTGATCTGCCATGTCCCTCTCCTCCGGGCGCTCCAGCGTCCCTCTCTCCGATGATTGGCGCAAGTGCGCAGGCGTCGATGTCCGCCGCACGAGGACCGATCATGCCTAAATCGACCTCCCACGATTATCGTGGGGATAATTTTTATGGCGTCGATACGGCGCGCTTAAACGGTCATACGGCGACCGACTTCTTGATTGCTGTCAAAATCGCGGGATTTTGTGGCTGCTTCCCAACCGTGGGTCGCAAAATGGGCATATGCCCATAAACGCGAGAGTGCGCGTACGGCCTCGTGCGCGATGTCGAACGCGAGCTAACGTTTATGGAATGCGCGGAGTGCGCCGCTCCAGCTATCGCTCCGGAATCGACCTATTGCGGCTTTGCAGCCTCGTCGGCCGGCCGGACGCGGATATTATAGGCGATCAGTTTCCAGCCGAGCCCCTCGTAAAGATAAGTGTGATCGAAATGCACGCGCGAGGGGCGCGTCTCGTAAACGCCGGAAATCTTGAACACGTCGGCGCCGTCGGGCGCGGGCGGCGCGTCGAATGCCGGCGTGAAATTCTCGATCGCGACGAGATTGACGTCCGGATTCATCATCGCTGCGAATGCCTTGTCGAGATCGGCGACGCCATATTTCGCGCGGAACCGTTCCGCGATGTGTGCATGAAACGCCTGCATGCTGCGCTCGCGCGCCGCGCGCGCGAAAATCAGATTGCTTTCGTGAACAAGACGAACGAGATCGCTTTCTCCGGGTATCCGCTTGTCGGCGCTGGAGGCCTGTCCACCCTGCAAGCCCGCGATTTCCACATCGACATGCTGCACCCGCCACTTGCCCTGAACCTTGGAAAGCCGCACCTCGAGCGTTTGCGTATTCCCGCCGCCGTCCTTCAGCGACCCTTTGAGCGTGCCGCGCGCATTGTCGCCCGAGCCCTGAATCGACCGGTTCGACCAGCTCGGCGCCTGCGCTTTTTCGAACTGATACTGCTTCACGAAGGCGGCAAATCGTTCTGGAGACGCGGACTGGCGAAAGCCCGGCGTCGTCAGTTCGTAAGCGCCCTTCTGGTCGCCTTCGCGCAACTTGGCGAAAAAGCTGTTGCCGGCGTCGACAAGGTCGCTCGTGAGCCAGAGGACCAGCGCAATAATCGCGGCGATGATGACAATCAGCGCGCCGAATACCTTCAGCAGCAGGCTGCCGATGCTCCGCTTCGGTTTGAGTTTTGGCGCGGGTTGCGATGCCAGGGTCATGCGCATGTCCTGCTAAACTGAGGTGCCATCGAAATATTTGCACAAGCTCTGCGATTTATGCAATCTCCGGCCGCGCTGCCTGGGAGGGCAGTATAGAGGGAGGGGCTTATGACGTTCTCAGCGGGCGATCCGTCGCGCAATCCATCGTCGCATCCGATGCTGTCCTATGCCGATGGCATCGCCGCGATGTGGCAGGACTTCATCATTCTGGTCGGGCGCGTATGCGTCGGCTGGATTTTCATGCAGAGCGGCTTCCGAAAGATCTGGGATATGGCCGCCGTCGCCAAAACCTATCCGGCCCGTGGCCTGCCCGAATTCATGGCGTATGTCGCGACACCGATTGAGCTGGTCGTCGGGCTATTTCTCGTCATTGGTTTCGCGACACGCTATTCGGCTTTCGTGATCCTGATCTTCACGATCGTGGCGAGCTTCAGTTCGCACGCCTACTGGACTTATCCGGAGGCCCAGCGCGCGCTGCAACACACGCACTTCTTCAAGAACCTGTCGATCAAGGGCGGCTTGATCCTCCTGTTCATCACGGCTGGCGGCAAGTTTTCCGTCGATTGGTTCCTGCGCAAGAAATAGCTGTCTTTGCCGCGAAAGCGAGCCGCCGCGCCCACTCGCGCGGCGGCATTTCGTTTCTTCAGAATGCCTCGATGTCCGGTATCAGCCCATGCTTTTCGGCGAATAGCAGGGGCGCTTGCTGGTAGGAGGGCTTGCTGGCGATTTCGCAAAGCCGGTCCGACAACTCATAAAGGCGCTGTTCGAGCGGGCTTGTCTCGTCCGTGTCGAAATGGAGGTCGAAACGCTTGTACCGGTCGCGTTCGAAAGGCTTGCCGAACAAGTCTATCGCTTCGCGCAGCAACAAGGCGGCCTTCGCAAGACCGGCTTCTTCGAGCGCCACGGCGGCTTCTGGCGCGACGGCTCCGGACGAGTTCGAAAAGAACTGGGGCAATCCGCCGTTCGAGACCTCCCATTCGAATTGAGTAATCGCCATGAAGGCGCGTGATGGGTCGGGCGTCGCGAGATATCGCTTGCAGTCTTTCGCCTTGTCGAGGCTGCCGATATCGCGCCAGAGTTGAAGAGCGAGCCATTCCGACCGGGCGCGGGGTGTTACCGTTTGTGCATGAGTGCGCATCATGGCGAGCAGGTGGTCGGAAGCGCGTACATAGTCTTCAACACGCGCGATGAAATCGCCCTTTTTCGCAAAATCGGCTGTTATCGCCATCAGCTTGCGGTCGAAGGCGTTGAGATCGGGCCCGGTCGTGTATCCAAAGAAGCTCATGCGCTTGTCGCCGTCGAGCGGATAGGTTCGTCCGAAAAGGCCGATTGCTTTAGTGACGAGTTTGGCATGTTCGAAGAGGCCGACCTCATTGAGGGCGTGCGCTACCTCTCGCGCCATGCCGCCGGACAGAAAGAAGAACGTATGCAGCCCCTCTGCGGCGTCGAGACCCATGTGATAGGCAGGTATCCCGAGCAACGCCAGCGTACGAGCTGGCGGCGCGAGCGCATTCAGCCGCTCAAGTGTCGCTTCGCGTTCGCCCGCGAGGGCGAAGGGCAACTGGAAATCGCGGATGACTGCCGCGAGTGGAAAGGTCCGGTAGGCGTCCGGAATGACGCTGGCGTTGGGCATGCTGAATTCCTGTCGGCCGATAGGTCCGACAAGTATCAGTCTGCCCGGATCTGCGCGGTGTGACCGCGCACGACGCGCTTTCCTATTTCAGTTCGACCGTCAACGGATTGTAGGAATAGAGCCAGCGGTTGCGGTCCTCGCCTTCGTTACGCTTGGCGAACTGGGCCTTCGATTCCTCGACGGAATGCAGATGGAAGAGCGTGCGGTTGGCGGAAGATTGCGTCACGATCTTGCGCGTCCGTTCCTGCCGTGCCCGCTCGTAGGCGCCGATGGCGTCCTGTATTGACGGGAACTGCGCCAGCGCGCGCGTCAGCACCATGCCATCCTCGATCGCCATGACCGCGCCTTGCGCGAGGTAGGGCAGGGTGGGGTGGGCGGCATCGCCCAGAATGGTGGCGCGCTGCGTCGACCATGTCTCGACGTGCGGCCGGCCATGCAGCGACCAGCGATAGCAGGCGTTGTGGTCGCAGCGGTCGATCACGGTCTGGATCATCTCGTGCCAGCCCACGAAATCGGCCTTGAGCGTCTCCCAGGGGAATTTCGCGGTCCAGCTTTCTTCCGAGACGTCGTCGGTTTCGACGAGCCCGACGAAGTTCAGGAGCTTTCCGGCACGCAGATAATACATGACGACATGCTTGCCCGGACCCATGAAGACCGACATGACCGGCTCCATGATATCCTTGGGCAGGTTCTCGACCGGCACGGTCAGACGCCACGCGGCATCGCCCGTGTAGGTTGCGGGGACTTGTCCGGCGATCTGCCGGCGCACGACCGATTTCAGCCCGTCCGCGCCGATGAGAAAGTCGCCGTGCGCCTTTTCGCCATTGTCGAAATGCAGCGTCACGCCCTTGTCGTCTTCGGTAAAGTGCGTGGCGCGATGGTTCAGCTTGATGCTGTCCTTTTTCAGCGAATAGACCTTGGCGGCGAGAATTTCGTGCAGGTCGGCGCGGTGAATCTGCACATAGGGCGCGCCATGCATGCGCTCGTGCTCCTGCGCCAGCGCAAACCGCTGGATCTCCTCGCCGGTATCGAAAGCGCGGAAGACATAGGCGCCGGGCTTCACCCCCATGCTGACGATCTGGTCGGCGACGCCGAGCTTTTTCAGCACGTGCATCGCATTGGCGCTCATCTGAATGCCTGCGCCGACTTCGCCCAGTTGCGGCGCCTGCTCGTAGATGGTGACGTCGTGCCCGGCTTCGAGAAGGTTGGCTGCCGCGGCGAGGCCGCCGAGACCCGCGCCGGCCATGATGATTTTGTAGCCCAAGGCTTCCTCCGTCAGATGCTATTCCGTCCGCTTTTCGGGCGCACACTTCGCCGATGAATTGACTTTCGTCAAACCCCGTGTGCTTCCAGCGCCGCCACCGCCTCGTCCGCGCTCATCACGTCGCCGAATTGCTGGATGAAGGTTTCGAGCGCGGCAAGGTGCTCCTCGTCCGACAGGGCGGCGCAGCAGTCCGAGAGCATCACGGTCTTGAAATCCAGCATCATGGCGTCGCGCGCCGTCGCCTCGCAGCAGACGTTCGTCTTCGTGCCCGCGATCAGCAGCGTATCGATTCCCCGACTGCGCAGCACACGCTCCAGCGTCGAGGAGCCCGAAATCAGGGCGCTATACCTGTTCTTGACGATGACGATATCGTCGTTGCCCTGTTCGAGGTCCTGCCAGACTTTCTGGCGGCCGGGCGACAGGCTTTCGATCGTCCTCAGACGCACGTCGTCGCTGACCACGTGATTGAAGAAAAGCTCCCAGTCGCTGCGCCCGTTGCTGTGGGTGTTGGCGTGCAGCACCCAGATGACGGGCACGCCGAGCGGCCGCAGCCGCCGGGTGAGCGCGTTGATCGCCGGAACGATCCCGCGGGAGCCTGCGACCTCCGCCGGTGAACCCGGCGCACAAAAGGTCTCCTGCATGTCGATGATGACAAGCGCGGCGCTCGCAGGATCGAGCGTTTCAAACCAGCGCAGCCTGCCGCGCCGCGCCACGACGCGCTCGACGATATGGGGACGGATGGAAACCTTATGCAAGATTGAGATCCGCGACACGTTCGTGAAATGTGAAACGGAAGTCCGGGAGGCTAGCCAAGTTTTTCCCCAATGCAAAATCGAATTCTGCGCTGTAACTCAGCATACCGCTGGCAGGCGCAATAGTAATCTCGCCCAAATAAATCTTCTCGTCCAGAATATACAGATCGACCCTCAAGAAGGGATAGTGCCGGCCGATTTCTTCGGAAATCCGCTTTGCGTCGCCAAGTCGCCGAGGCAGGGACACTGCGAGCAACGGACGACTGCTCTTCGATTGCTCGGCACAGGGGCGAAATTCGTCATCGAGCAACACACCTTCAACAATTCTTCCGTTTTTGACGCAAGTGACGCTAATGAATGCCAGTTTTCCGTCGAGTATGTGAAAACGCCAATCCAGAAGCTCATCTCCGCTGCCGAGGCGATCTTCGATGAGTATTTCCCTTTCGAAGGCGGAATACCACCACTCTCCATTTCGGTGTCCATAATCGTCCGCAAGCCATTCCCTGCACTTGGCTTGCGCTGCGGCGCGGGTATCGCTGTCGAGAGGATATGCCAATGAAAGATACATTCCTGCGCCGTGGTTGGCCTTCAAGATATAATTCCCCGCGGGCAATTCATCGTTGTTGGGCAATACGGCCTGCTTCGATCTGTAGCGAAGGGGCGCGGTGTCGATCTCGCCTGCCAGGCTTTTCGGTATGTGCTTCGCTGTCAGCAGCTTGTTGCCGGCGACAGGCACGGGAAGGAGGCCAAAAAACTTCTGCCAGAATATCTTCTCCGAATATCTTTTCGGCTTGTCGAAGCGAGGCCAAAAACCCATTCTGCCTTTGAAGTGACAGGCAGCTTGTTCAAGGGCGGCCCCGAATTCTTCGCGGGAATAGAAATCGACCCCGCGCATCCAGCCTGCGGGTGGTTGGCGATCGAAGAATTCGGGATGTCTCCACCTGAGCCTCCGCAGCGGCCAGCCCACGTTCCAGATCAACTCCAAATTCATTTGAAAGCCAACTATTATTGCGGTTCAGGCTTGTTACCGGATGTGTGCGGAAGAGGAAACTTTCCATGAAGGACATCCTTCAACATTGCCGGCGGCGACGATTGCTTTAGTTCCCCATCCTGCCGTGGCGCGGGACGAAACTTGTGCTACGCTCGCCCCGGGCGGCGCGGAAACAGCCGCCGGAACAAGGGAGGGCCTCACGATGAATAGCGCACCGCTTCGCGCCGCGTTCGCGGCTTTGCTGTTATCCTCGTTCGCTTTGCCTGCGGCAGCCGCCGACGCGGCGCTGATTGCCGCGGCGAAGAAGAACGGCAGGCTGACCTGGTATACGACGCTGATCGTCAATCAGTTTGCGCGTCCCGTGGCCGACGCCTTCCAGAAGAAATACGGCATTCGCGTCGATTACACGCGCGCCGACAATACCGAGACTAACCTGCGCATCGCCAACGAGGTGAAAGCAGGCCGCATATCCGTGGACGTGTTCGACGGCTTTGGCGCGCCCGCGCTGGAACGGGCCGGGGCGCTCGTGCCTTTCGTGCCCGACGGCGCCAAGGCATTCGGCCCGGAATTCTACGACCCCAACGGCCTGTGGGTGGCGACGAATGTTTACATACTCACGCCCGGCTACAACACGCAGATGATCCCCAAGGGTACGGAGCCCAGGACATTCGAGGATCTTCTCGACCCCAAATACAAGGGCAGGATCACCTGGAACACCAATCTCACGCCGTCGGGCGCGCCGGGGTTCGTCGGCGTCGTGCTTGCGGAAATGGGCGAGCAGAAGGGGATGGATTACCTGCGCAGGCTCGCGGCGCAGCAGATCGTCGGCCAGCGCATTGCGGCGCGCGCCGTGCTCGATCGTGTGATCGCCGGCGAATACGCCATCGCGCTTCAGATATTCAATCACCATGCCGTCATCAGCGCAAAGAAAGGCGCGCCGTCCGACTGGATCCCCATGCAGCCGGCGCTTGGCGTGCTCAGCGTCTTCTCCATCGTGAAGAACGGGCCGAATACCGATGCGGCCAAGCTGTTTCTGGACTTCCTGACGTCGGCGGAAGGGCAGGCCTTCTTCCGTGACGCAGACTATATCCCCGTCGATCCCAAGGTGCCGCCGCTCGAACCTTCGCTGCGGCCCGATGGAAAGACGTTGCGCACGAAATATTTCACGCCTGCGCAGGTCGACGAGAATCTCACCAAGTGGTCGGACATCGCCAAGGACATCTTCAAGTGATCGCAAGGCCGGTCGACAGGCGGTTTCCCGACCCGGGCGTAGCGGCGCTTTATGCCGCCACGCTGTTCTGCATTATCGCCAGCGCCGTACTTTGGACGCGCAGCGCCCCCATAGGTCTTGTCTCGCTGGCGCAACTTTATGCCTCCATCTGCGAGAGCGCGCCGCTCGTCCTGAACATGAGTGCGAGCGAAGGCGCGCGCCCGAAATCCATCGTCACCATCGTGTCGCAGGAAGATATCGGCGACGGTAAAATGCTGACCGTGCAGCGCGTGCAATATCCGCCGCGGGCTTTCACGCCAAAACATGTGCATGGCGGCGTCGTGCAGGCCTATGTCACGAAAGGCGTGTTGCGTTCCCACGTATCGGGACAGGAGCCCGGCGAGTTTACCGTCGGCGGGACGTTTCACGAGACATACGGCGCTATCCACTATTTCGTCGAAAATCCCAGCGCGACCGAATGGGCGGAATTGCTGGCAATTCAGGTTCACCGCCGCGGCGAGGCGCTGACGACATTCGTCGATTGATGGCAAGACCGGTCAAATCCGCTCCTGCGCAGACCGCGGTCCCCTGGAACCTCGGCGATCTCCTGAAATGGGGCGCGGTCTTCCTCTCGTTCCAGTATGTGTTGGGAGTCCTGCTCTCGACGTTTCTGCCGTCGATAGCCTCGATGATGATTTGCTTTTTTCTGGGCATTCCCATCGGCGCTATCATGTGCAGGGGCGTGCAGGGGCTGTTCTTCCCGGGAGCCGCGATTGCTGCCTTCACAGGCGTGTTCCCCGGCACGATCATCGATGTGCCGCTCTTTGGCCGCGTTGCCGAATTGCCGGTCGTGGGCGCGGCTCCAAGCGGTCCTTTCGTCGCGGCCTACACGACGAACGGGTGGCAGATTGCGACACAGCACACATACGTGACGCCATTAGGACAGTCGCGTCGTTCCAAACGCTATGGCGACCGGCACATTGCACCTCTCGTCCGGCCGGGATGGTCGCCCTCCGAGCCGATCGAATACTGGGTCATGGCGGAAACGCGTGACAGCGGCCGAAGAACCCTCTGGCATCCCGATGACTGGGCCCATAATGGCGGTGAATTCGTCAGGGTCACCGGCAACGAGAAAGAAGGCGCGAAGAACACCGCGCTATTCGCCTCGGAAAAGTTCTCTCTCAAGAGCGTGGCGGAACCGGAAGTTCTGTTCCGAACGGAGTCCGCGCAGGACGCAATCATCGCGCAATACGGCTTGCTCGGCTGGATGTATGTAACGCTCCTTGCCGCATGGGCGATCGTGGTTCTCGCGTTCAGGGAGCTCGCAAGGCTCTGGCGGCGCGCGAAAACTCTGGTGCAAAAGCGCAAGTAGTTTTGTGGGCGCAGAAACCGAATCGCGTGACGGAAGTGTTTAATCTCACGCTTCGGAGCGGTACATCCTTGTATTTTCCGGTCGCAAGAATCTAACCTCGGCCCGCAATGCATCCCGCACTCAAAAGCGTTCTCGTCACCGGCTGCATTGCGATCGTCTTTCAGACGGCGCTGTGCACGGTGCTTCTCGGTCTTGATCTGCCGATTGTGGCTGTCGCGCTCTGCTTCATTCTTGGCGTGCCCCTCGGTATTGCGGTGGCGGCTCCCGCGCCCGGCCTCGCTTTTCCCGTCATGGGCATTCTCGCCTTGTGCGGGGCAGCGCCGGCGCTGATCGTCGAAGTCTCGATGTGGGGACGAACCGTTCAATTGCGTCAGGTCGATGACATTCCCCGGCATGCATTCGTCGCCGGATACGATGCGGATAACTGGTTCATTGACGCTTCTCGCACGCAGGAAGAAGTGCTGACGGCCGGACGCCCGGCCAGGCGATACGCCATCCGCCGTCTCGCCCCGCTCGTCGGCAATGGCTGGACGCCTGCCCACCCCGTGGAAATCTGGGTCGCCGGGGAAATCAGGGATTCTGGACGCGTGCGCCTCTGGCATCCTCAGTTCTGGTCGGAGCCCGGCGGCGAATTCGTGCGCCTCGTCGGAACGGACCTGAGC
Organism: uncultured Hyphomicrobiales bacterium; assembly: GCA_903847605.1. GTDB lineage: Bacteria > Pseudomonadota > Alphaproteobacteria > Rhizobiales > Beijerinckiaceae > Terripilifer. The sequence continues at coordinate 81,823 of CAINED010000044.1, forward strand.
GGCGCGCAATTGCAGGCGGGCAGGGCGGCCGCAAAGCTGGGATTGAAGACAGGGGCCGAGCCGCTGATCGTGATGCGCGCGCCATCCATCGCAGCAGCGCAATGGGATCAGGCGCTCCGGCTCGGACGATCCGCCCTCATCGCGATTGGTTTTCTCGCGCTTTTCGTTTTGGGCGCGGAGTTGTGGCTGCGGCGCGGCGGCGGGCCGAAGCTGCTGCGCAAATAGGCCGCGCCCGAGCCGATCCCGGCCACTGGCCACTCCGCCAGCCAGCGGCTAATAAGGCGCGAACTCACGCCGTTCCGGGGGAAATGTTCGATGAATGTCTTCGACGATGCGCTTTACGAAAAACTCGCTGTGCGCCAGCTCATCGACAACTGGGTGCTCTGGCGCGACGCCGGCTTCTGGGAGCGTTTCCGCGATTGCTGGTGGCCGGAAGGCAAGATGATGGCGACCTGGACGCAGGGCACCGGCGACGAGTTCATCGAGATGAACAAGAAGGGCTGGGACAACGGCGTCAACATCCTGCACTTCCAGGGCGCGCATTTCTCTGACATCTCGGGTCGCCGCGCGATTTCGCAAACCAAGATGTACATCTCCCAGCGTGCGCCCGTTGAAGGCGTACTCGTCGATGTCGTCTGCACCGGCCGTTTCTATGATTTCCTCGAAAAGCGCGACGGCCGCTGGGGCTTCATCCTGCGCCAGCCGATCTACGAGAAGGACCGCATGGACCCGGTCCACGCCGGCGAAGTGCCCAAACTTGATCGCACGCTGCTCGACAGCTTCCCCGAGGGCTATCGCCATCTCGCCTATCTGCAATCTCGCCTCGGCTTCAACGTGAAGAAGAACATGCCCGGCCTCAAGGGCGAGCGCGTCGCGGAGCTTTATGCTGCCGGTGACAAATGGCTGAAAGGCGAGCCGCTCTCGTGGGGGCATGATTGAAATCTCGGGCTGTCGTCCCGGACGCCGGACGCGATCCGGGACCGCGTAATATTGAGCATCGAACGATCCCGGCTCTGCGCTTCGCTCCGGCCGGGATGACCTTCACAAAGAGGAAATCAACATGGCCCCCCGCGAACTCGACGAACACAACATCACCGAAGCCGTCATCGAACGCTTTGCGCAGGCGCCCGATCCGCGCGTGAAGGAAATCTGCACGGCGCTTGTCAAGCATATGCACAACTTCGTGCGCGAGATCCGTCCGAGCGAAGAGGAATGGGGCTACGCCATCGACTTCCTCACGCGCACCGGAAAGATCTGCGACGGTAACCGCCAGGAATTCATCCTGCTGTCGGACACGCTGGGTGTCTCCACGCTCGTCGACTCGATCAACTTCCCCGTGCAGCCCGGCGTCACCAAGTCGACCGTCCTCGGCCCGTTCTGGACGCAGGAGATGCCGGACCAGAAGCTCGGCGACGACATTACCGGCGCGATGAAGGGCGAGCCCTGCTATGTCTATGGCACGCTGAAATCATCGGACGGCACCCCGCTCGCCAATGCGCAATTCGATGTCTGGCATTCCGACGACGACGGTTTCTATGACGTCCAGCAGATGGAAAAGATGGGCAACAAGCCCGCCGGACGCGGCCGCTTCCATACCGACAAGGACGGCAAGTTCTGGTTCTGGTCGATCAAGCCGACCTGCTATCCCGTGCCGACCGACGGTCCCGTCGGCGAAATGCTGCGTGGACAGGGGCGTCACCCCTGGCGTCCCGCGCATCTGCACTTCATTTTCTACGCGCCGGGCCATCGCAAGCTCGTAACGCATATCTTCGACCCCACGGACAAGTACATCGACTCCGACGCCGTGTTTGGCGTGAAGGAATCGCTAATCCGCGAATACAAGGAACATCCGCCGGGTGTCGCGCCCGACGGCAAGAAGATGGACACGCCCTACGCCACCATCACCTATGACTTCGTGATGGCGAAAGAGGGCTGACGCGCCTCGTTATGGCCCCGCTTGCGAATCCCGCTGCGGGGCCTATCTTGTTGCGGTCATTCCCGAGGGGAGAGCGCGTGCGCCGAATTCTCGTGGCATTGCTGGCGATTTGCGGACTGGTGGCGATCAGCGCCGCGAGCCCGGCCATGGCCGCTTGCCATGACGAAGCGAGCGCGACGGCTCCGTTGTTGATACTCAAAATCGCATCGCCCGATTCTGGACCCCTTGCCCTGGTTGCTGGTGTCGAAGCCGTCCGCGCGCAGTTTAGGTCGGCTCCTGCCGGCAAGAATGCGCCTTGCCATACCGGAAGCTGTTGCGAGGCCGGTTGCAGTCATCTCGCGGTTTCGTCCGTTATCGACGCGAATTTCAACATCGAGACACGCCACGCGCACTTTGCCGGGCTCTTCCAGTCGCTCGCGGGCTTTCCCCCGCCACTCGCCGACCGTCCGCCGCGAAGCTGACGCATAGCCCCGCGCGCCGGGGTGCATGAGCCCCTTCGGGGCCGCATGCGAACGCGCGCAATTTCTCACCATAACAGCGCATGTGGCGGAAAATTTCGCTTCTGCACAATTGTTGCAGCGGGAAGAGCGGCGGCGCCGTCATCCGCTGGCAAGGTCGAGTTCTCATGAAAGTCCTGTTTCTGTTGTCCACCGCCGCCGCCTTGTTGGTCGGCGGGTGCAACGCGCCTCGCCAGACTGCGCTTGGCGCCCGCGATCCCGCTGATCCCCGGGCGCGCACCCCCGCCGCCGCCTATCGCCCTGTCACCGGCGGTTACGAAGCGATCCGTCCCGCCGAAGCGCGCGACTGGCGCGAGATGAACCGCCGCGTCGCGCCGCAGACGGAGGGCCGCTAGATGCGCTCTCATTCGGTGACGATAAAAGGAGCGATGGCGCTTGCGGTTGCCGCACTGCTCGGCGGCTGTATGTCTGTGTCTTCAGATGGAGGCATGGAGGCCATCTCCGCTGCCGTGCAGACGCAAACAGGCCTGCACGCTACCAAGATCGGCGACAATGCGCAGGCCGATGCGGCGCGTCACGCCATCGACCGGCTGCTGGCCAAGCCACTGACTGCGCAGAGCGCAGTGCAGGTCGCGCTGCTCGGCAATCGCGCCCTGCAGGCCACATACAACGATCTCGGCATTTCCGAGGCCCAGTATGTGCAGGCGAGCCTGCCGCCATCGCCTACGATTTCGCTCGCGAGAATTGCGGGCGGCATGGAAGTGGAGATCGAGCGGCAGATCCTGTTCAATCTTCTGGCGCTCATCACGCTGCCTGCACGGCGCGAGATCGCGTCGTCCCGTTACGATCAGGCGCGTCTAAAAGCCGTCGAGGAAACATTCCGCCTCGTAGCGCAGACGCGGCGCTCCTTTTATCGCGCGGTGGCATCGCGCCAGAACGAACGCGCCATGGGCGCGGCAGCTAACAATGCCCGCATTGTCTCGCAACTGTTGCGCAAGCTCGGCGAAACCGGCGCCGTCAACAAGCTCGATCAGGCGCGCGAACATGTCTTCTACGCCGAAGTCACCGCAATGCTCGCCAGGGCCCGCATGAGTCATCAGGCCGACCGCGAACAACTCGCACGGCTGATGGGTCTGTGGGACAAGGCTGGCGCGTTCAAACTGCCTGATGCCTTGCCGAACCTGCCAGCCAAACCGGCCGTGCGTCCGGACATCGAGCGCGAGGCGATTTCGCGCAATGTTCAGGTCGCGATGGCGCAGGCGGAACTCGAAACGACCGCGCGCACGCTCGGCCTCACCGAAACGACACGTTACATCGACGTGCTGGAGTTGCGCGGCATGTCTTCGACCAGCCGCAAGACGTCTGTCGATCCCGTGACCGGCGCAGTCGAACGCGAGCGCGAGTCTCGTCGCGGTCTCGAACTTGAATTGCGCATACCCGTCTTCGATTTCGGCGCGGCGCGCACGCGCGAAGCCGAGGAAACCTGGAAACGCGCGCTCAACCGTCTGGCCGATACCGCCATCAATGTGCGCTCCCATGCGCGCGAGGCTTACGCGCGTTATCGCGGCGCCTATGATCTCGCACGCCATTACCAGCGCAACATCCTGCCGCTGCGCAAGACGATCACCGATGAAAATCTGCTGCGCTACAACGCCATGATCGTCGACATCGTGCCGGTTCTCGCAGATGCGCGTCAGCGTGTGCTCTCGCAGGCCGCCGCCATCGAGGCGCAGCGCGACTTCTGGATCGCCCATTCCGACATGCGCGCCGCCGTCATCGGTGGCGGCGTCGGGGAAACATCATCCGCAAGTCCTGTCGCTGCTGCGAGCAGCGGCGGTGGCGACGCCGGTGGCCATTGAGGGGACAAAGAGAATGCCGATTTCCCGCAGAAGAATACTCGAAGCCGGCGGCCTTGCGCTGGCCGGCGGCGCGCTCGTCAGCGGCCGGGCACAGGCGGCGAACATTCCCGAAGCGCCGGTCGCGAGTTCCTCGACGATGCAGCCGCCGCTGCATCCCAGGGAGGGCGTGCATTACAATCCTGTCGTCACGCTGAATGGCTGGAGCCTGCCGTGGCGCATGAAGGACGGTGTGAAGGAGTTTCACCTCGTCGCGGAACCCGTCGTGCGCGAGCTTGCGCCGGGCATGAAAGCCAATCTCTGGGGCTATAATGGTCAATCGCCGGGTCCGACGATCGAATGCGTGGAAGGCGAACGTCTGCGCATCTTCGTCACCAATAAACTGCCCGAGAATACGGCAGTGCATTGGCATGGGCAGATATTGCCGAACGGCATGGATGGCGTCGGCGGCCTGACGCAGCCGCATATCCCGCCGGGCAAGACCTATGTCTACGAATTCGTCGCACGAAAGAGCGGCACGTTCATGTATCATCCGCACTCCGATGAGATGGTGCAGATGGCGATGGGCATGATGGGCTTCTTCGTCGTGCATCCTCGCGATCCCGATTTCATGAAGGTCGATCGCGACTTTGTGTTTCTGCTGAACGCTTTCGATATTGATCCGGGTACGGCGTTGCCGAAGGTCAACACCATGCTCGACTTTAACTTGTGGTGCTGGAACAGCCGGGTATGGCCTGGCATCGATCCCCTCGTCGTCGCGAAGGGCGATCGCGTGCGCATCCGCTTCGGCAATCTGACCATGACCAATCATCCCATCCATATGCATGGCTATGATTTCGAAGTGACGGGCACAGACGGCGGCTGGACGCGCCCGGAATCGCGCTGGCCGGAAGTGACCGTCGATTGCGCTGTCGGCCAGATGCGCGCCTTCGAATTCGTTGCAGAACACGAGGGCGACTGGGCCATCCATTGTCACAAGTCGCATCACACGATGAATGCGATGGGCCATAGCGTGAAGAATTTCATTGGCGTCGACAAGCGCGAGATCGCCAGACACATCCGCAAGATCCTGCCGGGATACATGCCCATGGGCTCGCAGGGCATGGGCGAAATGGGCTCCATGGAAATGGAGCTTCCCCCCAACACGTTGCCGATGATGACGGGCTTTGCGCAATTCGGCCCGGTCGAGATGGGAGGCATGTTCTCGGTCGTGAAAGTGCGCGAGGGGCTGGCCCGCGGCGACTACAAGGATCCCGGCTGGTTCAAGCATCCCGAGGGCACTGTCGCATATGAAGTCAAATCGGAAACGGCCTCTGCGCCCGCGCGCGCCAAGCCGGCAGCTTCGGCAGAACGTGCGCATACCTGGCGGGTGAAGGACCCCCGCAAGACGCCTGCCAAAGGCGGCCACAATCACCATTGAGAGGAGGCGAGAAGATGAATGTAAGAGGTATAAAATTCATAGCTGCGGTCGCGGGTATCGCGCTGCTATACGCCGGCGCGTCGTTAGCGCATCAGAGCGAAACAGGGCGTCCCGGTGTCGCGGCGAAGGCGAACCGCACCATCAAGATCGAGATGCACGAGGGCGAAGGCAAGATGAGCTATTCGCCGTCCGAGATTCGCATCAAGCGCGGACAGACCGTCCGCTTCCAGGTTGTCAATCACGGCGCGCTGGACCACGAACTGGTGATCGACACCATCGCTGGAAACCAGAAACACAAGCTCGAAATGGAAAAGCATCCGGACATGGAGCACGACGACCCCAATGCCATCAGGCTCAAGCCGCACAAGGACGGAACGATCGTCTGGCAATTCACGCGCCGGGGAACCTTCGAATATGCCTGCCTTATTCCAGGCCATTATGATGCCGGAATGAAGGGTAAGATCATCGTGGAATGAAACAAAAGGAGATGGCCATGAGGAAATCGACTCCCGCAATTGCCGGCGCGCTGATTGCCATTGCATTTGCTTCCGCGGCGCAGGCGCAGTCGTCGACCGGAACTGTCAAGAAAGTCGATGCTGACGCGCAGAAGATTACCATCGATCACGGTCCGATCAAGAATCTGAACATGGAGGGGATGACGATGGTCTTCCGGGTCGCCGATCCCGCCATGCTGAAACAGGTGAAAGCCGGCGATCGCATTCGCTTCGACGCGGATCGGGTCAATGGAGCCTATACCGTGATCAAGATGACAAAAGGGCGCTAGATCAGAGCTCGATTAAACGGAATCGTTTAATCGAGCATAAGCTGATCGATTCCAATAATTTATAGCATCGCTTTCGCGAAAAATCGGTATCCACTTTTTCGCGCGATGCTATAGACCCGTATTGCGACCGGGCGGGATATCGCGATAGCTTGGCGGCATGTGGAAGATTTGTCGCCATCGCCTTTTTGCAAGCTTTATGTTGGCCGCAGCCTGCTGGCTCTTCGCCATCATGCCCGCCTCCGCGATCGTTCTCATCGAACGCGGCAACGGCCATGCGGAATTGCGCGGCCGCTTCGATACCGACGACGAAAAGGTCTTTCAGGAATTTCTGGCCCGCCCGCGCGCGCAAAGAATTCGCGTACTTTGGCTGCACTCTCCCGGCGGTATTCTCTCGTCGGGACTCGCGATAGGCCGGATCGTTCGCCGTTCCGGCATTGCGACCGCAGTCGACGGCGCCAAGGCCTATTGCGACAGCGCCTGTACGCTCGTCTTCGTTGCCGGCGCGCGACGCCATTACGTGAACGGGCAGGGCGTTATGGAAGGGCAGGCCTCGCTCACCGGGCTCGGCTTCCACGGCTCCTTCACGAGGGGCAACGCGATCAATCCGGCCATGCGCAGCGACAGGGGCACGCGCGAGATGACGGCCTTCTACCGCGCCATGGGCGTTTCCGGGGCTGTCGATCTGATGCAGCGCGCCGCCATCTCGACGCTCTATCGCCCTAACGGCGCGACGGCGCTGCGATTGCGCATCGCGACGACGCTTGTTGCGCCGTAGCGGGGCTAATTCATTTCCACTCTGCCTTCGGCAATGTTGAGCTTGATCGTGAGGCTGCCCTCGCTGCGCCGCCAGGGCTGGATCTGATAGTCGCGGAAGCCTGCGCGGTAATAGGGATCGGCCTGTGCAATCGCATCGGCCTCTGCGCGCGAGTTCACGCGCAGAACGAACATGCCGCGGCCGTCCGGCTTGCCGTCATCGTCGAGGAAAGGCCCCGCCTGTAGCAGGCGGCCGTCCTTTTCCAGCGACTTGACGTACGCAATATGCTCGGGATGGATGGCGCGGCGGTCTCCGGCTGCCTCTTTTGGCAGCCAGAAGATGATATAATAGATCCGTCCCGCCAGCTGAGATGCGCCGCTCACGCGGTGGCCAGCTTCTTCGAAATAACATCGTCGCACTTGGCGTTGCGGTCCTCGATATCCTTGCCGGACATCGAATAGCGCAGCCAATCCTTCGGCACGGTCTTGTCGCCGGCCCAGGCGCAGGGCTTCAGCGGCAGGCTCGTCCAGTAATCGCCGCCATGTGATTCATAAGTATCGTCCACCTGATCGACATCGGTCGTGTATTCGATGGTGAAGCCGTTCGGATCCACGAAATAGGCGAAGATGTTGCGGCCGGGCCCGGCGTGCTTGCCGACGCCCCAGCCGACTTCCTGATCGGCGAGTTTCATGCGGCCGACGCCTTCCATCAGGCTTTGCACGTTCGTCATCTCGAAGGCCGCGTGATTGAAGGACGGGCCCTGCGATTGCGCGAAAGCGATGGCGTGGTGGTTGGCCGAGCAGCGGATGAAGTTCATGAAGCCGTTGCAGTCGGAAAACTTGAAGCCCAGCACATCGAAGAAGAAGCGCATCTGCGTCTCCTGATCCGCCGAGTTCAATACGACGTGGTTCAGCACCGTCGGACGGCCTTCGTCGCCGAGCGCCTTGTCATGCGAGATCACATCGTTGGAGATGCGCAGCAGATGGCCTTCGGGGGTTTTCAATTCGAAGCCGTAACCGCCGCCGGATTCCTTCGACAACGCGTGAGGGGCGCTGACAACGTCGCAGGCCATCGACTTGGCGCGCGCGTGCAACGCATCGACAGCATAGCGATCCGGCGCGGCAAAATTCACCGCGACGAGTCCGGCGCGCGGCTTCTCGTGCAGCGTGAGGATGTGATGTTCCTTGCCCGCGCCGCGCATGTAAAGCTTGCCATCGCTACGGCTCACCTCTTCCAGCGCCCAGGCCTTCTTGTAGAAAGCTGCGCTTTCGTCGAGATCGAAGACCGCGAATTCGAGCCCGCGCAAACCCGTCACCCGTGCGTTCATGTTCATGCTCCCTGTCTGGCCGTCGTGTCCGGCGCTCGGGCGCAATCATAGGCGAAAGCGCCGTGGCCGCAAAGCGAACCGGCGCATCGTCAGGCGTTTCATCGGTCAAACGTGCGGGCAAAGAAAAAGCCGCAGGCAACGGGCGAGCTTGGCTCGCATGTGCCTGCGGCAGTAGTCCGGCGGGGAGGGTTGCCGGAGGTATTCGTGTCGCCGCCGGTAATGGCGGGAAATTCAGGCGACCTCCTTCGCTTGCGAGGTCATGGCGGCGGAAATGATGTCATCACACCGGGCGTCGTGCTCGGCGTTGAGGACGCCGGTGCGGGCCTTGGCGAGAACCGGCGAGCGCTGCGTGCAGAGGCCCCAGGCGTCCGGTCCGTAACGGCGGTTGCCGGCCCACCAGGCAGCGCTGCGCTGCGGATATGTGGCGTCGTCTACCTGCTCCATATCGGTGGTGTATTCGCAAGCGAAACCATTGGGCTCGACGAAGAAACTGAAAACGTTGTTGCCCGGCCCGCTGTGGCGGCCGATCCCCCATTCGAGCTTGTGGCCCTTTTGGCTCATGCGGCCTGCGGCATACATCAGCGCGTCGAGATCGGGCAGTTCGAAGGCCATGTGATGCAGGCCAACGCCCGCTTCGCGCGCCAGCGCGACGGAATGATGGTCGCCCGCGCAACGCAGGAAATCGATTCCGTCGGTCCGGTCGGACAGGCGGAAACCGAGGAGGTCGCGGAAGAACGCCTCCGTCGCGGCCTGATCGGAGGAGCGCAGCACGACATGCGAGAATTTCTGCGGCCGGGTGCGGTCGGCGATCGCGGCTTCGTGCTGCTTCACGTCGCAGGAAACCGTGACCTTGACACCATCGGGACCCGCCACGGCGAAACCGTATCCGCCGCCTGTGAGGGCGGGCAGGGCGCCCGGCGCGTCCAGAACTCGGATGCCCAGCGCCCGGGCGCGCTCGTACAGCGCATCGACAGTCGCCTTGTCGGTGGCGGCAGCGTGAATGGTCCGGAGTGAGGTCCTTCCGGATTGCCGGAGAGTCAGGGCCTGATGGTCGCGGCCGGTGGCGCGCAGATGGATCGCATCGGCTTCGCGTGAGACGGGCAAAAGGCCCCAGGCGTCCTCATAGAACCGGGCGCTGGCGGCAACATCGCGAACGCCGAGTTCTATGCCTCGCACTGCGTTGACGGATGGCTGCGCCATGGTGATTCCTCGCCCCTTTCTTGAGGATCAATCTAGGCCGCAGCCGTGGCCTCACTTTGATCTGGCTCAAGAAAAGCGTGCGTGTGCACCTTTGTCGCAGCGGCGTGCTCGCAAGGGTGTGGCCTTACTTGCCTTCGGCGATGGCGTTGGTGCGCGCCACGATTTCAGGCGAGGTCGCGACGATCTCGCCGATATAGGCTGCCAGTTTTTCGCCGGACATCGGCTCGATGTCCGCGCCGCGCTTCTTTGCATCGGCGAGAAACGTCTCGTCGGCGAGCATGGCATCGAACGCCTTGCGCAGGATGGCGAGCGCTTCCGGCGCCATGTCCGGTGGGCCGGCGAAGGCGCGCCCGATGGTCGACAGGGCGACCATGAATTTCAGGATCGCGCGAGCCTCGGCGTTATCAGCAAGTTCGACCACATTCGGTACCTTGGGGAGGGCGGCGTGGCGGAAGTCGGAATACTGCACGACGACTTTTACCGTGCCGGCATCGAGCCAGGGCTTCAACTGATCGTTGAACAGCGTCGCCGGAGATATGCCGGCCTGCACCTCGCCGCGTTCCATGGCGATGCGCACATCGTTGCCGCCGGGATAGCCGCCGATGATCTTCCATTTCGCGCCGAGCAGGACATTCATGGCCCGCGGCAAGTCATTGTGTGTGCCGCCGGCACCGACCGCGCCTGTGACGACCTCGCGCTGGCGCAATTCAGCGAAGTTCGAAACATTCGCTGTATGCCAGACCATATGCACGGGGACGTTCGACGTGGCGCGCACGATATAGCTGAAGCGGCGCGCATCGTAGCGAACGCCCGGCTTGTTGCGCGCCTGATCGGTCGCGATGTCTTGTGAGATGACGCTGACGGTTGTCCCGTCTTTCGGCGCGACGGAATAGAGGTGATTGAGCGCCACCAGTCCTGAACCGCCGGGCATGAAGGACACGGCGACCGAGGGCTTGCCGGGAATGAAGCGTTCGAGATGCGTTGCTGCCAGATGCCCGTAAAGGCCGTAGCCGCTGGCGAGCGAATTGGTCGGCACGGTGATGCGGATCGTCTTACCCGCGTAATAGTCTTGCGCGCTTGCTGCAGAAGCTGACACGATGGCGAGCGCGATGGCGAGCGCGATGGCGGCGACTGTCCTCATGACGCTTGTGCCTTTCATCCCGGAGCGTGATCCGAACGAAACGCCGAATAGGCCATCGGTTCGGGCGAATTGGAATCGTCGATTTCGAGATCGAAGACGACTTCCCCTGATGGCGTCACCTCGATCAGGCGCGCGCGGCCAAAGGCGTCGACATTGGAGCCGTAGGGCTTGCCATCCCTGAAACACATGCCGCCGAAAGTGATGAACGTATTGCCGGTTTGCGGAAGCCGCCGCGCGCCGCCCTGATAGCAGGCGAAAATGCGCTCTTTCGCATCTTCGCCATATTCCCAGACCTGCCGAACGGTCATGGCGTTCGCATCGACTTCGAACTCCACAGCGCGGCTGAAATTCTCGGCGTCGTCGAGCGGTGCTTGGAATGCCGGGGCGCGCCAGTTGCCATTGTCGAAACACATCACGCGACCCGGCGCGGAGGCGGAACAATCATGCTGGTGAAACTGCCAGCGCGTGCCGGCTTGCGGCGTCAGCAGATATTGCTTCCACGGATCTTTCCAGCCGTCGGGATTGCCGAGAATCCAGCGCAGCTTTCCGTCGCTGCGGCCGATCTTGATGATGCAGTCCTGATGCCGCACGGAAACGAGCAATGTGTCGTCGCTCGCGTCGTATGCCACCGCATTGGCGTGGCTCCAGTCGTGCGCACCGGGAAAGCCCTGCTTGTGCCAATAATTGTCCATCGAGCCGTGGGTGACGCGCATCGGGTCGAGAATGTCGAACAGGCGATGAGTATGAACGAGCTTTCCGTCGCGCGTCACTTCACGGATGACGTCGCCGACGAGCGTGGCTCTGGCCCGCGGCGCGGACGCATCCGTGAGGCTCGTCGGCCAATTGTCGAATTCGCGCGACTCCGCGTCGAGGATCAGAAGATTTCCATTCGGTAGCACGTTGACGGTGTGATGGAGATAATCGACGGGCAGTTCTGTGCTGCCATCCGGTGGCTTCTTGTCCGCGAACTTGCCGCGCGCATGCCAGATGCGCTGCGTCTTGCCGGTCGCATCGACCTCGTGCAGCAATCCCTGCGCCGATTGCGAGAAGAGGATGCCACCATCCTTCTGCACACGCACGTCTTGTGACGTGCCGTCGAAGCGCCTGTTGAGCGCAACGTCGCCATTGCGGTCTATGCCGATCAGCCAGCCATAGGGCTGGCGCGTCGGCAATCCGCCGGGCCGGGTGGTGAAATAGATGATGCCGGGCTCGCGCTTTGCTGGCGTGCATGATCTCACGCGCATTGGCGGCGATTGAGGTATCATGCATTTCTCCCTTTGATATCTTGTTGGCTGTGCGCGTAGCCTATCTGCGGTCGAGGCTGACGCGCTTCTCCAGCCAGCGCAGGAATGTCACGATCACGACAAGCGGTATGATCTGCACCATGCCGAGCGCGCAGACTGCGCCGTAGCTGCCGCCTTCTTCCCACATCGAGAGGCTGATCGTGCCGAGAACATGCGTGCCCGGACCGATGAGGAAGATGGACGAGGAAAGCTCGCGCACCGCCAGCACGAAGATATAGAGCCACGCGGACACCATGACTGGCGCGATCAGCGGCAGCAGCACGCGGCGGAAGAGTTGCCATGTGCCGGCGCCCGCCATTTCAGCGGCCTCGTCGAGTTCCTTGTGGATTTGCGTGATGCCGCTCGTCGCAAAGCGCATGCCATAGGGCAGGTAGATCGTCGCATAGGCGATCAGGATGATCCAGATCGTGTTGTACGCTCCGATCGGTATCATTAGGTAAGCAAAGAGCACGCTCGCGCCGACGATGATGCCGGGTACCGCGATGGGGCTGAAGGCGAGCGCATCGATGACCCATCCCCACGGGCTGCGACCGCGTTGCACGATCCATGCCGCGACGAAGGTGAGGAGAACGACGCAGGTCGCCGCCATCATGCCGAGCAGGATGCTCGTGCGCACGGCATTGGCGAAGACGGGATAGCCGAGAATGTAGTGATAATTGTCGAGCGTCGCAGCCGTCGCCGTCGCGGCGAAGGGCGTCGCCAGAGTCTTGTAGAAGCTCTGCCAGATGAGAGTGATCAGCGGCAGTCCCAGCGCGATGAAGAACATCAGGCTGATCAGCCCCGTGACGACCCAGCGCCACTTGCCGAGATTGACCGGCACGGGCTTGTAACCTTTGCCGGTGATGGTTGCGAAGGCTTCCGCATTCTGGGTGACGCGGCGATAGAAATAGACGGCGATCACGCAGACGACGAGCAGGCTCAAAGACAACGCGCTGGCGAGCCCGAACTCCGGCGGCGCCGAGGTCGCGGCGCGATGCACGTCGGTGGTGAACACGTGAATGCGCGCGGGCGAGCCGATGATGCGCGGCACTTCGAAACTTTCGATGGCACGGATGAACAACAGCAGCATCGTCGAGAGAATGGCCGGGCGCAGCAACGGAATGGTGACGCGGAAGAATGTCTGCCGTACGTTGGCGCCGGCCATTTCGCTGGCTTCCTCCATGCGCACGTCGAGCGCGCGGAAGGCAGGCCCCATCAGGAGATAGGCGAGGGGAAAATAGTGGCTGGACAGCACCCAGATCATCCCGCCCATCGAATAGATGTTGAAAGCGAAGGACGTGCCGGTGAGATTCTGGATCAGCGTATTCACCCATCCGATCTTCGGGCTGAGCGTCAGTGTCCATGCCATCGTGGTGAGCAGGCCCGGTATCGCAAACGAGATCAGGGCGAGCGCATGAAAGACTTCGCGGCCCGGCGCATTGGTGCGCTCGACCGCCCATGCGACGGCCGCGCCGAGCAGAAATGTCAGGATCGCGCTGCCGACGCCGAAAACGAACGAGTTCCAGTAAAGCTCGAAGATGACGGGATCGTTATACGCCCGCACGAAATTATCGAGCGTCGCTGCGCCCGGCCCGAAGCCCGTGTCTTCCGTGAAGGCCGTGTAGAGCAGTGCGGCGAGCGGGACGAAGACAAGCCATCCGATAATAATTGCGACGACGGCGAAGACGATGCGCCGCGTTTCGAAAAGGCGCGCGAAAACGCTGCCGGAATGCAGGCGCGTCAGCGGGCCGGAGGCGGTTTGAACGCTCATCGGATAACCATCAATTGGAGTAAGCGCATCATCTCGTCCTGAAAATATCCTTGAACACGCCGGACCATTTCTTCTCGTCCTCGGCGCTCAACAGTTTTGGCACGACTTTCACATTTTTCATCCCGTCGAGAGCGCCTTTCGGATTCACTTCGACATCGGCGCGCGTCGGCAGGCGGCCGAATTTCGCCAGATGCGTCTGCGCTTCGCGGCTGATCTGGAAATTCGCCGCCAGCTTCGCCGCGTTCGGATTAGGCGCGTTGGAAGCGATGCCGATCTGGCCGTAAAACAGCGCCACGGGATCGAGGATCCAGAAGTCCGTCGCGCCGCCCGCCATCTTCACGTTGAGCGTGAGATTGAGATAGTTGTTGATGATGACGGCATATTCGCCCGCAGCGACCGAGCGGGCGAGGGCGAGATGCCCGTCCTGCACGGCCGGCTGCAAGTTCTTCGCCATTTCAGTCAGAATTTCTCGGCCGCGCTTTTCCCCGTAGTGATCGAACATGACGGCCAGCCAGACGGTATCGGTATCGTCGATCACGCATTTGCCGCGCCAGTCCGTGCGCCTGGCCATTTCCTCGTAGCTCCTGGGCAGGTCGGCTGCGTTCACCTGCTTCGTGTTGTAGGCGGGCGTATTGTAGTTTGCGTAAACGCCGTACCAGCGCTTGTCCGCGGCGCGCGCGCCGGCTTCGAGATTTTTCGCTTCCGGCGGTTCGTAGGCCTCGAGAAACTGCGCCGGGAATTTCTGGACGTTGGCGGTCTGCACGACGTCCCAGCTTTTCTGCCGCGCCCGGGCCTCGACCATCACGCGGCCGAGGATGGAAGAGTCCGAGGCGCGGATCACCTGCACCTTGACGCCCGTCGCGTCGGTGAAAAGCTTCCACATGGGAAGCGCCTCGCCTTCGTTCGTCGTCGTATAGACGACAAGATTGCCTTCCTTCTGCGCGGCGGCGAGGAGCGCGTCGTCGACGAGCCAGCTCGGCTTGCCGGCCTGTGCCTGCGCCCGTCCGATGATCGCCGGGGCGAAAAGGAGCGTTCCGGCCGCGCCGGTGGTCTGCAGGAATCTGCGCCTGTGCTGGATCATGGTTCCTCCGCGCCGGTTTCCACCCTGTTTGGAGTGGTTTAGTGGGCGGGGCAACCGGACGCAAGGCGGGGAGAGCCGGGACCGGGCCCGGCTCGTCCATAGCTATTCCTTGAAGGCTTCCTCGCGCGTTTTGCGGAAGGATGGCAGCACGATGAGGAGCACGACGCAGGCGGTCAGCCCCAGCAGGGTCGCCGAGATCGGCCGCTGCAGGAAGATCATGGGATCGCCACGCGAGAGCACCATCGAGCGGCGAAGATTCTCTTCCATCAGCGGGCCAAGGATGAAGCCCAGGATCATGGGCGCCGGTTCACAGCCAAAGCGAATGAGGATGTAGCCGAAGGCTGCGAACACGACCATGACAAGCAGCTGCGAAGGCTCGCTATTCGATGAATAGACGCCGATGCAGCAGAACATGATGATCGCCGGGTAGAGCAGGCGATAGGGCACCTGCAGCAGCTTCACCCACATGCCGACAAGCGGCAGGTTGATGATGACGAGCATGGCATTGCCGATCCACATGGACGCTACGAGCCCCCAGAAAAGATCCGGGTTGCTGGTCATCACGGCGGAGCCAGGCTGAATGCCCTGGATCATCATCGCGCCCATCATGATCGCCATGATCGGATTCGACGGCAGCCCCAGTGTCAGCAGCGGGATGAAGGATGTCTGCGCCGCGGCGTTGTTGGCCGCTTCCGGTCCGGCGACGCCCTGGATGGCCCCCTTGCCGAAGGCGAAGCTTGGGTTGCGCACGACTTTTTTCTCGACCGTATAGGCCGCGAACGAGGCGAGCACCGCGCCGCCGCCGGGCAGAATGCCGAGCAGCGAGCCTAGCGCGGTTCCACGCAACGCGGACGGTATCGCTTCCTTGAATTCCGCTTTGGTCGGCCAGAGATCGCGCATGTTGGTCGATATCGGTTCTCTGTCGAGGGAGTCGCTTTCCAGATTTCGGATGATCTCGACGAGACCGAACATGCCGATGACCATCGGCAGGAAGTCGATGCCGTCCCACAGCGACGAAATCCCGAAGGTGTAGCGCGTCGCGCCGGAGTTCACGTCCGTGCCGACAAGGCCGAAGAAAAGGCCGATGATGATGACGGTGATGGCCTTCAGCACCGAGCCCTGCGCCAGAATGACGGCCGTCACCAGACCGAGCACCATCAGCGAGAAATAATCGGGCGAGTTGAACTTCTGCGCGAAGGAGGCGAGCGGCGGCCCGAAGCCGGCGATGAAAATCGTCCCGACGCAACCGGCGAAGAACGATCCCAGCGCCGCAACCGCCAGGGCGGAGCCCGCTCGCCCGCGCCGCGCCATCTGGTAGCCGTCGATACACGTCACGACGGACGAGGATTCGCCGGGCATGTTCACGAGGATCGACGTGGTCGAGCCGCCGTATTGCGCGCCGTAATAGATGCCCGCCATCATGATGAGCGACGACAGCGGGTCGAGGCCGAAGGTGATCGGCAGCAGCATGGCGAGCGTCGGGATCGGCCCGATGCCCGGCAGAACGCCGATCAGCGTGCCGACCATGCAGCCGATCATGGCAAAGCCGACATTCTGGACCGTGCCTGCCGCGACGAAGCCCGTCAGCAGGTTCTGGAACATATTGAAGTCCATGTTATTTCCCCCGCGCGAGGCCGAACAGCGACCAGATTTTCGATAGGAATCCCGACATGTAGTCGGAGGTGTAGGTCGGCATCGCCTGGCCGAGCACGACCACCAAGACGAAGACCGAAGCGAGCGCCATCGCGACCGCGAGGATGAGCATCTGCTTCTGGTTCGTGTCGCTGCGCGCCTGGGTGGAAATCGCCGTAAGAAGGATCAGCGCCAGTTCGAGGCGGATGGTTTCGATCAGATAGCCAAAGGCCAGCACACCGGCGAAGACGCACAGGATAGGACGCAAGGGTATGCGATCTATCGGGTCGCCCTGCAAGACCGCAGCGCGCACAAGGCAGATCAGCCCCATCACGATGATGATGGAACTCAGCCATATCGGGAAATAGCCGGGCCCCATGGCGCGGGCCGAGCCGTAGGTGAGGTCTTTGCCGAACCAGATACCGACACTGCCTATGAAGATGAAGAGGAGTCCGGCTCCCATATCCTGCGGACTCTTGACGCGATTCATGGATGTCTCCCAGAGAGGATGGCGCATAGGCGTGCAGGCGCTTTGGCAGCGCGTGAACGCCGGGGCAGTGGCCTCCGTCGGAGGAGGCGGCCTTGCGATGATTTTCGGAAATGCCGGCTGTCCGGCGCGGAGGCTCTTACGCTGCCTTCGGGGGACCGCGCGCGAATTGGACCTGCGTCAGCGCCGAATGCGGCGCATGCTGCCTGGTGGTGAATCCGAGCGGGCCGAGCGACCGCAGCGACAGGCAACAATCGACCGGCGTCAGTGCGAACGCGCCAGCGCCTTCGACACCGGGCGCGCCCGGCAGTTCGTCGGCGACCACATCGGGCAGGCCGAAGGCGATCTGAGTCTGGGGGATGGACTGTTCGCTGTCCTGCGCCAGCGCGAAAGGCGTGACGATCAGTAGGGTGGACAGCATGAGGACGGCCGAAAAGGCCAGTCTCCGCATGATCCGTCCGGCTTGCCTGCCCATCAACGACGCCTCGCCCCCGGCGATGGCATTTCGACAATGCGCATCCGCTCCCGCAATTGCAGCCTTACATGATCGCGATTTCAATGGCCAGCGCCAGCGCTGGTGCGTGAGGCGGAGTTCGCCGGGGCGCTTCGAACGAGAATGCCGTCAGGCGCGCCGGAATTTCCTACCGCTTCGGCGGCTGAGCTTGTGACGCATTCGTGACTTCTGGCCTGTTTCCAGTTGATCGATCGCGCGCTACCTAGTGTGCATGAATTCGCCTGTTACCATTGACGGTCCGCTACTCGTTTTCGGCGGCGTCTATTCCAACCTCCATGCATTGCGGGCGCTCTTCGCCGAGGCCGAGCGGCGCGGCATCGCGCCGGCGAACATGATCTGCACCGGCGACATCGCCGCCTATGGCGCGGATGCGAAGCCCTGTCTCGATCTCATCCGCGAGGCCGGGATCGCCTGCATATCCGGCAATTGCGAGGAACAGTTCGCGCTTGCCGCCGCCGATTGCGGCTGCGGTTATGCGCCCGGCAGCGCCTGCGATCTTCTGGCGGTGAAATGGTTCGCCCACGCCTCCGCACAATTCGACGACGACGACCGCCGCTGGATGGCGGACCTGCCGCAGCGGCTCGATCTCCTTGTCGGCGGCTTGAAGCTGACAGCGATCCACGGCGCTCTCAACGCCATCAACCGCTTCGTCTTTCCCTCGACGCAATGGCGCGTGAAACAGCACGACATCGACGCCGCGGGCTGCGACGGCATTCTGGCCAGCCACAGCGGCATTCCCTTCTCGCAGGTGCGCGAGGGAAAACTCTGGCACAATTCCGGCGCGCTCGGCATGCCCGCCAACGATGGCACGCCGCGCGTCTGGTTTTCGGTGATCGCGCCGGGACGCGAAGATCGCCGGCTCGATATCGAACACGTCGCGCTCGCTTACGACGCGGACGGCGCATCGCGCGCCATGTACGCAGCCGGTCTGCCCGAAGGCTATGCGCAGGCGCTGACGAGCGGCCTCTGGCCAAGCTGCGATTCCATGCCGCCGGAAGAAGTGAAGGCGACAGGCAAGGCGCTGGCGCCCGGACGATTGCGCTGGCGCGCGGATGGCTTGCAGGAAGCGCAATGGCCTGCGGCAACGCAAAAGCCTGCTGCGCCCGCCGCCAAATTCTCCGATCCGCTGATCACTGAGGCTGGCGAGCCGCGGGCCAGCGTCGCGCTTGAGATGCTGGAAACGCTCTGGATCAACACGGGCACGCTCTGCAATCTCGCCTGCGCCTCCTGCTATATCGAGTCGACGCCACGCAACGACCGTCTCGTCTATATTTCCGCGCAGGAAGTTGCCGCCTATCTCGACGAGATCGAGCAAGATCGTCTCGGCACGACAACGATCGGCTTTACCGGCGGCGAGCCCTTTCTCAATCCCGATATGACCGCCATGATGGAAGGCGCGCTGTCGCGCGGCTTCGAAGTCATCGTACTGACCAATGCCATGAAGCCGATGCGCCGCTTCGAGCGCAGGCTGATCGCGTTGAACGAGAAGTATCGCGAGCGCCTCACGATGCGCGTCTCGCTCGATCACTATACGCAGGATCTGCACGAACTCGAACGCGGCCAGCGCACGTGGCAGCCGGCCATCGACGGATTGAAATGGCTGGCGCACAACGACTTTCGCATTCATGTCGCGGGCCGCGCCTATTCCGGCGAAGCCGAGGGTATCGTGCGCGCCGGTTATGGCAAGCTGCTCTCGGGCCTTGGCGTGAAACTCGATGCGCGAGATCCCGGCGAACTCGTGCTGTTTCCCGAGATGGATACATCCAGGGACGTGCCCGAGATCACGACATCCTGCTGGGGCATTCTGGACAAGTCGCCGTCCGAGGTTATGTGTTCGAATTCGCGCATGATCGTGAAACGCAAGGGCGCCGGACGTCCCGCGGTCGTCGCCTGCACCCTGCTGCCCTACGATGCGGCATTTGAACTGGGGGCCACGCTGACGGATGCGCGAAAGTCCGTGCCGCTCAACCATCCCTATTGCGCGCAGTTTTGCGTGCTTGGCGGCGCGGCCTGCAAAAGGTGACACGGCTCCCGCCTGCGCCGCCTTCGCGTCGGAGCTGAAGCGAGCATGAGTTATTCTCATGCGTCGCCTCAGAACAAATCGTTTGCGTGGTGGGCCTGAAATCGCGACCTTGCGCACGCTCCGGCCATAGCGCCGCGCGGGAGGGTTTGCGCCATGCTCGATTCTGACTCCGTTGCAACACCGATCGAACTCGATCCACGCATTGCCGATTTCGCAATGGGCGATTTTTCCGCCTCCGAATATGTGGCGCGCGCCCGGGCGCTCGTGCCGGTGCTTCGCGAGCGGGCGCAGGAGCAATGGGGCGTCAACCGGCTCATGGACAAGACCGCGGCGTTGATGCACGAGGCCGGCATCTTCCGCATGCTGCAGCCCAAACGCTTCGGCGGCGGCGAGACGAGCCCCATCGAATGGCTGGAGACGATCTCGACTCTCGCCGAAGGCGATCCCTCCGTCGCCTGGACGACGGGCGTTCTTGGCATCCATTCCTTCCATCTCGCGCATTTCTGCGAAGAGGCGCAGCAGGATGTGTGGGGCGCGAACGAACATGCTCTGCTCTCTTCGCCCTACGCGCCCAATCCCGTGCAGAAAGTCGATGGCGGCTTTCTCGTTTCGGGCGTTTGGAAGTTTGCGACCGGCGTTCACCACTGCGCCTATGCCGTGATCGGCGGCGCGGTCTATGACCGCGAATTGCAGCCGGGCGACGACCGCATGCGCACCGGCGACTTCCGGGCCTTCCTCGTCGCGCGCGACCAGTTCACGATAGGCGAGAACTGGGATGTCTCGGGCATGCGCGGCACCGGCAGCCATGACATCATCGTCGACAATGTCTTCGTGCCGGAGCATCGCACACTCGCCTTCCGTCATGTCACCATGGGCACGACGCCGGGCAGGCTCGTCAATCCCGGCATTCTCTATCAGTTGCCGTTCTGGCAGGTGCTCGGACGTATCACGACATCGCCCGTGCCTCTTGGTGCGCTGAAGTCGATGGCCGACCAGTTCTGCGAACGCGCACGCGCGCGCGTAAATCTTCGCGGCCAGCGCACGGCCGAGGATCCCGTCGCCACACTCGCCGTCGCCAACGCCTATGCGGCGATCGACGAGATCAAGGGCAATTGCTACCGCAATCTCGGCCGCCTGATGAAAGCCGTTGCGGCAGGCGGAACGCTGCCCCTGACCGAACGCATGATGTTCCGCTATCAGACGAGTTCCGCAACGTATCGCGTTGCAGAACTTGCGCTTGCCTTGTTCAAGGCCTGCGGCGCATCGGGCATCTACAGCGATCAGCCCTACGGGCGCCTGCTGAACGACATCGTCGCCGTGACAGGCCATGCCTCGAACCAGCACCAGGGCAATGCCAACGCCCTGGCGGGCGTTCTCATGGGCCTGCCGGTAGAGCAGGTCGATCCGCGCGCGTGAGCAAAAGTCATGCGGGCTGACGGCGGCCGGGATTGCAGCTAGACTGCCGCCCGTCCTTTGCCGCCGAGCCGCGCCATGCCCATTGCCCCGTCCGAACGCGCACTTCTGCCGCCCATGGGCGCGCTGCGCGCTTTCGAGGCCGCCGCACGGCTGGAAAGTTTTACGCTAGCCGCCTCGGAACTGAACGTCACGCAGGGCGCCATAAGCCGTCAGATCCGGCTGCTCGAGGATACCCTCGAACTCGAACTCTTCGAGCGCGGCCACCAGCGCGTGACTCTGACGGAGGCCGGACGCTTCTATGCGCAGCGCGTCAGCGAGAGCCTCGATTATCTGAAGTCGGCGGCCTCGCGTACGCTGGCGCTGAAGGAGCCGGGCGCGCAACTGCATGTCGGAATTGTTCCGACATTCGGCTCGCGCTGGATCATTCCGCGGCTGAGCACGTTCATCGAGAAGCATCCGCGCCTGCAACTGCGGCTTTCGGCCATCGACGGCGATCCGAAATTCGCGCTCGACGAATATGATGCGGCGCTGGTCGTGGGCCGCGGCGACTGGCCCGATGCGATTTTCCATCGCCTCGAGAGCGAGGAACTGGTTGCCGTGGCTGCGCCGCGCTGGTTACGCAGATTCAGAGTGAAAACGCCCGCCGATCTGATCGGGCCGCCGCTGCTCGTGCATACGGCGCGGCCGAATCTGTGGTCGCGCTGGTTTGCGCTCAATGGCGTCGACGCCGGCGCGATGACCTCGTCGACGCTGCTCCTCGAACAGATCAACATGACCATCGATGCGGCCGTCGCAGAACTGGGCGCCGCCATATTGCCGCGCGCCCTGATCCTGCGGGAATTGCAGGCCCGCGATCTCAGTGTCGTGCGAGGCCATTCGCTTTACGTGAACGAAGGCTTCCACTTCGTCTATGCGCGACACAGGAAATCACATGCGCCTCTCGTCGCTTTTCGCGACTGGCTGCTGGGGCAGAGATAACCGCAATTCGCTAGGTTCGCATCAAGGCGTTGGTGGCGGGTCCCCTGCGGATGGGCGCATGGAGCGATTGGCCGCGAATCCCGCTGCGAAGGCGCAGGCGATGCCGGCAACATCCGGCAGCCATGCATTGAGGAGCACCTTGAAATAGCTATCGTAGCGCTCCGGCCCGAATATGTTCCAGGCAAATCTTGTGACATAGAGCCCGGCAATCCAGCCGGCGATCGCCGATCCGAAGATGGCGAAGTAGCGCCTGTCGCGCCGGCCCTGTGCTGGCGTCGCGGTACCTGTCTCACGCCGCCGATTTGCGAGTTTCGTAAAAACAATGACGGCTACGACGATAGCGACGGGCAAAGCGATGGCAGGGGCGATAAAAAAGCCGAGGGCCATGGTTCCCCCGCCGTCGCGGTCCCTGATTCCGGCAAAGCCCCAATAGGCGACGACGCCCAGAACGATCGCAAACCACATCGCGATTGCCGAAGCGATAAAGGCCACAAGAGACCAGAGAAAGACGGCGAACAACGATTCTCTCCCGATAATGACACCGTGCGGGCGAGAGTTTATGAGGTCGTGCCGCCATTCTCAACGGGGAGCGCCATGGCCGTCACCATCTATGGAATCAAGAACTGCGATACGATGAAGAAGGCGCGGGCCTGGCTCGACGAACGCAAGATCGCTTATTCGTTTCACGACTATAAGGCGTCAGGCATCGACAGGACGACGCTTCAGGGATGGGCGAGGAAGGCCGGATGGGAAAAGCTGCTCAATCGCGCAGGCACGACTTTCAGGAAACTGCCCGATGCCGACAAGGCCAATATCGACGAAGCCAGCGCGATTGACCTGATGTTGGCGCAGCCCTCGATGATCAAGCGGCCTGTCACTGTAGTCGGCGAGAAACTGCATGTTGGCTTTCATTCCGACGACTTTGCCCGATTGTTCGGGTGATCGGTCCACGAGCAAATAATTACAGATGTGTTGGTAGCGCACCTTATAATCGCGCAATTCATACCCATATCGAGGCACAATTGGCGTTGAGTCCATCATTCACGGGCGTCATATCTGAGGCTGCTCTGTCCTCGCAGCACACCTGCACAAGCAAGATCCGTGGCCGTGTCGAAGCGGTTGCGTATCCCGCAATCAAACGAAACCGACATCAATGACCACGCGCACACGTAGACGCCACGTTCAATTTGCACGGGAATTCAGCCTCAGGTCGGCAGGGCGTAACATTCCGGCGGGCAGTTACGAAGTTCTCACCGATGAGGAATTGATCGAGGGGCTGTCTTTTCCGGTCTATCGACGCGTGGCGACCTTCATTCTGGTCCCCGGTACGGATTCCGCCGCAAATACCGTTGAAATGCTCGCAGCTGAACCCTCGGAACTCGAAGTCGCGCGAACCCGAGGTCCGGATGCGGCCTCGGCAACATGAAATAGAAAGAGGAGAGGTCCATGCCCAGAGGCGAGAAAAAAGGCAACAAAGAAAAGAAGAAGCCCAAGGCCGATAAAAACAAGGCCAAATCGGGCAATACGCCGTTTCCAATGGCTGCCGCGGGGTTTCAGTCCAATTCTTCCCTGACCGGAAACAAGCCCGGCAAATCGGGGAAATGATGGGCTGGTTCGCAAACAGGCGATCCTCGCCCGTGTCGCCTCGCTCGGCGATCGGCTTTCCCAATGCAAGCCGCTCATATGATCCGACGCGTCATGGCGTCCGGTTTTGGGGTAACGACAGTTCGATGGACGCGGATTTCATCGTAAGCGAGGAGGCCTTGCAACATCTCCAGTCAGGCCTTGGGGAGGCTGAAGCCGATTTTCTTCGCGCTTTCGACCTGCATCGCGAACGTATTCTTGAAGCGGCGACGAAAATCTACAAGCGTGACAATCGCGGCATGCATGTGGTCGGGGCAAGCGATTTCTAGTTTTGGCGGCAGTGGACCGCCGTGGCGAAATTGCGGTTCGCCGCTAGAAGCGCGCCCCCGTGCTTCTCGTGAGCGCCGACGCGGCCTCCGACGAAGGCTGTGCCGGCGTGGGCAGCAGTAGCGTCAGCGCAAGTATGAAGTCGCTGCGCCCGCGAGCGCTCTCATCATCATTCGTTTCCGAAACAATTGTCTGGGCTTTGCGTTGTTCGTCGGTGACGACGAGCAAGAGGCAACGCCATGAACAATCTGACCCGAGTTTGCGCTTCTTTTGCGCTATTCCTTGCGCCGGCAGCAGCGTTGGCGCAGTCGGCAACCATCGATATCAACCGCATCTCGGATACCGGCGTCGGTGAAAAGATCGGCACGATTACCGCCATCGAAACCAGGCAGGGCATGTCCTTCCAGGTCGAGATCAGGGGATTGCCGGCTGGCGATCACGGCTTTCACGTGCACGAGAATGGCGACTGCCGGGCAGCGTTGAAAGATGGCAAAATGGCCGCAGGCGAAGCGGCCGGGCCGCACTACGACCCCGATGGGCGAAAATCGCATCGTGGGCCTACTGGCGAAGGCCACAAAGGCGATCTTCCCGTGTTGTCGCTCGATGAAGCGGAGACTGCAAAAATGGTCAACGTAGAGCGGCTCAAGATGGCCGACATCATCGGCAAGGCCATCGTGATACACGCCGGCGGCGACAATTATAGCGACAGCCCCGAGAATGGCGGCGGCGCGGCCCGCATCGCCTGCGGCGTAGTCCCCAAGCCCTGATTTCGCGATCTTTCCTCCGTCTCCGGCTTTCGTCTATTCTGGGGCGAAACCGGGCGGGGGAATTGCGCATGTATGCGGGAAAGACATTTTTTCAAATCGCGGGCCAGTTGATGATCGCCTTCCTGTTTCTGGGAACCGGCGTGAGCAACGCAATCTGGAAGGAGAAGCAGCATATCGACCGCATGGTCGCCTATGACATTCCCTTTCCCCGCCTCGTCCTGTGGATCGGTTTCGCCATGCAGTTCGTGGGCGGCGTCATGGTTGCGTTCGACTGGAAGACGCATATCGGCGCGGCGATGCTCATCGCCTTCGTGATTCTGGCTTCTGCCATTTTTCACCGATATTGGGAGGTGGAAGATCCGTTGCGGCGGCACTTCCATGTTTCATTCCTGTTCAGCAATGTCGCTATCATCGGCGCATTGCTGCTGTTGATGTAGAGAGAAAGAAATGAAAGCGCTTGTCATCGGGGGAGGCATAGGCGGGCTCGTCACGGCGCTCGAACTTAACAAGATCGGCATCGAGGCGCATGTGTTCGAAAGCGTCGCGGACGTAAAGCCACTCGGGGTCGGCATCAACCTGCTGCCGCATTGCGTGCGCTGTCTCGATCATCTCGGCGCTCTGGATCGGCTCCTCGCTCTGGGCATCCCCACGGACGAACAGGCGCTTTACACCAATCGCGGCCAGAAAGTGTGGACCGAACCGCGCGGCGTCAAGGCCGGCTATCAATGGCCGCAGATCGCGATTCATCGCGGCGAGTTGCAGGTCGCGCTGATGGAACTCGCGCGGGAGCAACTGCCTCACTCCCAAATCCATACGGGACATCACCTTCAGGACTTCAGGACAACAAGCGATGGCCGCATCGCGGCGCGCTTCATCGACAGGCGCACAGGCGCAGCGCTCGGTGAGATGGATGGAGATTTCCTGATTGGCGCGGACGGCATCCATTCCGTGGTGCGCGCGGCCTTCTATCCGGGCGAGGGTCCGCCGCGTTGGAACGGCGCGATCATCTGGCGCTCGGCGAGTTACGCCAAGCCATTTCTCACGGGACGCACGCAACTCGGCATCGGCGGACGCCAGACCTTCATCACCTATCCCATGTCGAAGCGCGAAGAGGACAAGGGCAGCGGACTCATCAACTGGGCTGCGCGCTTCTTCGTTGATCCATCGAAGGGATTTGCGCGCGAGGACTGGAACAGGGAAGGGCGGCTTGAGGATTTTCTGCCACGCTACGACAACTGGCGTTTCGAATTTCTCGATGTGCCCGACCTGATTCTGAAGGCAGAGAAGGTCTGGGAGTTTCCCATGGTGGATCGCGATCCGCTGCCGCGCTGGACATATGGGCGCGCCACATTGCTCGGAGATGCTGCCCATCCCATGTATCCGCTGGGTTCGAACGGCGCTTCGCAGGCGATCCTCGATGCGCGGGCTCTAGCGCAGGCCATTATCGATCTCAATGACATCGATGCTGCGCTCGCGCGCTATGAAAGCGAACGCCGCACGCGTACCGCAGACATTGTATTGCGCAATCGCAGCGGCGGACCTGAAGTCGTGATCCGTATGGCCGAAGAGCGTGCGCCCGAAGGCTTCGCGGATATCGAGGATGTCATCCCGCGCGAGGAACTCGAACGCATCTCCAGGACCTACAAGGAACTCGCGAAATTCGACGTCGAATCGGTCAACGCGTAGAATGATATGCGGCAAGAGCCAGCAACTGGCCGCCGCCAGCAGGGAGGGAAAGATGATCACACGTCGCCTGTTCGTGCAGGGTGTGGGCTTGGCAGCGCTCGCTGCGCCGGCCATCGCGCAAACCCGCCCGCTGGTCCGCTATGCCTCGGTTGGAGGCGGCACGGATGCGGGCCTCTATCTCGCGGAAGAATATGGGCTCTTCGCCGAGGAAGGCGTGCGCGTTGAAATGCAGCGTATTCCCAGCATTCCTAATCTCGTCACGGCCATTGCGACCGAACAGCTGGAAGCGGCAGGTATTCCCATTGCGCCGGGTCTGTTCGCTGCCGCGCGGCGCGGCGTCAACATTCGCTTCGTCGGCGACAAGCAGAGCCTGCGCACCGGCATTTCAGCTACGCGTCTTCTTGTGCGAAGCGCGAGCTGGAAAGGCGATGAGGCTGCGACTGTGAAATCCCTGCGGGGCAAGCCTGTCGCCGGTCCCGGACGCACCTCCATCGGCTATTATCTCGTGGCGCAACTTCTGAAGAAGCATGGGATGAGCCTCGAGGATATCAACTATACCGAATTGCAACTGCCGAGCATGAATGCAGCGCTCACGAATGGCGCCATCGAGGCCTGCATCATCATCGATCCCTTCATGGCGCAAGCGTTGCGCAGCGGCGTCGCGCGCGTGCTTTCCGATCTCACGGAATTCGTGCCGCCCGGCGGGACCATCGTGCCGCTGATCTACAGCGAGAAATTCGCGCTGCAGAAAGAGGCGGCGCAAGGATTCATGAACGCGTATATGCGCGGCGTGCGCCTTTACAATGATGCGATAAAAGCGGGCGGCGATCGCGGCAAAATGGCGGAAGTCGTTGCGCGTCGCATGGGCGTCGAGAAAAGCATCATCGAACAGTCGGCCGACATCGGCCTCGATCCCGACCAGAAGCTCGATCCGAAATTTTTGGCGACCGTTCAGCAGTTCTTCATCGAGCAGAAATTGCTGGAACAGCCGGCCGATCTCGGCAAGCTCGTCGACAATTCTTTCGCCGAAGCGGCATTGAAGAAATTCGGCGCTTACAAATAAGCGCCGAATTCTAGTGCGAATTAATGCTTGCCGCCGCCCTTCTTGATCTCGTTCGACGAGTTGATGACGGCGTGGAAATTGCGCGCGAAATCGACGGCTGAGGGAACGTCCATCGTCATCGCGCGCTTGAGATAGTCCTTCACGCCTTCGAGCGCGATATCAGGCATGGTCAAAAGCTTCTGGCACAAAGCCTCGACGCGCGCATCGAGTTCGGCTTCCGGCGCGACATCGCTGACGAGCCCATAGGCGATGGCGCGTTCCGCCGGCACACGCGCCGCCGAATAGACCATGTATTTGAGGCCCTTGTGCGTCGCGCGGTCGATCAGCGAAGAGAGAACCATCGTCGGCAGAATATTGTGTTCCATCTCGTTGATCTGGAAGACGGCGCTGTCGGCGGCGATGGTGATGTCGGAGACCGAGGCGATCGAGCAACCGAAGCCCACGGCTTCGCCGCGCACCTTGGCGATCACGGGAATGCGGCAATAGCGGATGGCGGCATAGCAATCGAAGACGACATCGGCCTGGCGGCGGCGATCAAGCGCTTCATTGGTGACGGCGGGCCGGCGGCCGTGGTTCGCGCGTCCCCGGCAAAAGCTTTTGCCGGCGCCGGTCAGGAGAACGAGGCGCGCCTTCTCATGCGCAGTGTTCAGCGCCGCGGTGACCTCTGCGGCCATATCGTCGGTCGCCGCATTGCCATCGTCGGGACGGTTCAGCGTAACGCGCAGGATGCCATTATCGAGTTCGCACAGAAGATCGCTCATTGTTGGTCCTTTTTTCGGAGAGTGAATATCTACTCGCGCGCCTTGCGCGCGCGTTCCAGAAGGGCAGGGGAGAGATTGTCGAATTGCCTTACGAATTCCTGCAATTTCTCGCCGGACATCGGGTCGAATTCGGCATTGGTCTTTTCGATTTCGGCCTGGAACTGCTTGTCCTGAAGCATGGCATCGAAGCCGCGGCGCAAAAGCGCAACGATTTCGGCGTTGACGCCGGGCGGCGCGATGAAGGCGCGCCCGATATCCCCGCCGCTCGCATAGAGGGCAAGTATCTGACGATCTTCTTCCGTGCGTCCGGCTTCGACGAGCGCCGGCACGTCCTTGAGATCGGGATGCCGCGTTGTCGTGAATTGCATGACCACGTTGACGAGCTTGTCGCGCAGCAATTCATTGCGTCGCACCTTCAGCGTGTTCCACGAGGTGAAAGCGCCTTCGGTTTCACCGCGCTCCATCGCTAGCAACATCGGCGTCGCGCTCTGGTAGCCGCCGATGATCTTCAGTTTTGCGCCGCCGATCGTGTTGAGAATCTTCCAGTAATCGTAAGCCGAAGAGCCAGGCGCAGTCGCTGAAACCGGCACGGAATGCTGGCGCGCATCTTCAAGGGATTTCACTTTCGACGTGTGCCAGAAAAGCCCGATCTCGACGCTCGACGTGATGCGCCCGATATAGTTGAACTTGCCGGCCTCGTATTGCACGCCCTGCATGCCCAGTTTGTCGGCGATGGCGATCTGCTGCGTCGTGATGCCGATGGCCGTGCCATCCTTGGGCGCTGCCGAGTAAAGAAAGCCGAGCGCGCGAAAGCCGGCTGCGCCCGGCATGTTCTGCGGCACAAGTCTTGGTTCGCCCGGCAGATGCGGCGCCATGTGGCGCGCGAGCATTCGGCCATAAAAATCGTAGCTGCCGCCTGCGTCATATCCGATATAGACGCTGATCGTCTTGCCCTTGAAATGATCGTTGGCGAGCGAGTCCGTTGCAACCGTAGCCATCAGCGTCGCGACTAGAGACGCCGCACACGCGATCTTTTTCATCAAGGACAAGAGTTCCTCCGCAATATCGCGCCGCTCTCGGGGGCGGCGTCTTTGCGCGCAAGCTAATGCAGTTTCGGAGCCTTGAACAGGTGCGTACGGTCGCCCGATTTGACGCGCACCTCGAATGTGCGCCCGTCGCGCTGGATGGTCAGCGGGATTTCGATTCCGGCTTCGCCCTGCGCCTGAATGCGGCGGTAGAAGCTCGCCAGCGAGCGCACCGGATGACCGGCGACGGCGAGCAGGATATCGCCGTTCTTGAGATCAGCGCGTTTGGCGGGGCCGCGCTGGCTGCGTCCGACGACGACGATGTGATCGCCCATTTCCGTGGCGTAGAGCCCGAGCCAGGGTTTCGCCGGCGCGTTGCGACGGCCGAATTTTCTGAGGTCGTCGATAATGGGCTTCAGGAGATTGATCGGCACGATCATGTTGATGTGCCCGTCCTTGTCGCCGTCCTTGTTCTCCTCGAGATGCAGCGAGCCGATGCCGACGAGTTCGCCCGCTTCGTCGACGGCCGCCGTGCCGCCCCAGTTGGGATGGGCGGGCGAGGTGAGGATGGCGTTGTCGAGGACATATTCCCAGTAACCGGCAAACTCCTGCCGTGCGACCACGTGGGCGGAAAGGGAACGCTCGCGCCCGCCAGCGCCGGCGACCAGCAGCGTGTCGCCGGTCTGCACGCGGTCCGAATTGCCGAAGCGAAGGTAAGGGAGATCGAGCCGCGCCAGCGCCTGGATCAGCCCGAAGCCCGTTTCCTGATCGTAGCCGAGCACGGTGCCGGGAAAGAGCCGGCCGTCGTTGGCGCGCAGCCACACTTCCTCGGCTTCGGTAATGAGATAGCCGATAGTGAGAACCGTTCCGCGCTCGTCGATCACGACGCCATTGCCGGCGCGTTCCGTGCCCAGCGTTTCAGCCGTGAAGGCGTCCTCGGGAATGCGCGCGGAGACGGCCACCACGGAGTCGAGTACCCGTTCGAGATCGAAGGCAAAATTCCGGGCGTTGGGCTGCAAGGAGGCAGGAATTCTCCAGTCCGGAACTGACATTCTGAATTAACTCCACGGATGTGCGGCTGCGCACACATTGATACGTTTCAAACTTTATCATGCTCCGCTGTGCCGGTCATCGGCGATTGTCCGGGTCTTCGCCGGTCGGTGCAGGGGCGGTGGTCCGGTGTTTTCCGCAAATTGCCGGAAGCGGCCGCCACTGTCACGTTCTCCCGATCTGCGATAGGCTTGGCTTACGACGCAACGGTTCCGCCAGCAGGAGGAAATATGAGCGACGATAACGACTCCGGCCCGAAAAGGCGGGGAAAGAACCTCTCCCCCTGGCAAGGCGCGGGAGGCTCTGCTCCCTCGGGTGCCGCCACATCTGCTGCAAAAGGATTTTTCTCCATGTGGAATCTGTCGAAATTGCTGATCGCCGCCGTCGTGATTCTGGGCTTGATGGTGGTCGGCGGCTCCTTCTACACGGTGGATCAGGGCGAACGTGCGGTGGTTCTGCGGACGGGCGCCGTCGCCAATATTGCGCAGCCGGGGCTGGGCTTCAAACTGCCGTTCGTCGATCGCGTCGAAAAGGTTTCGGTGCAGACGCAGACTTTCACCTGGCAGCAGGTCAACGCCTATTCGGCGGACCAGCAACCGGCCGATCTAAAGATCAGCGTCACTTTCCAGGTCGATCCCGACCGGGTCAAGGATCTGTATGCACGCTTCGGCTCGATCAGCAACGCCGTCAACCGCGTCATCAGCCCCATCGTTAATCGCGACATCAAGGTGGTGTTCGGCCAGTTCACCGCGGCCCGCGCCATTCAGGAACGGGGCCGGCTGAATACGGATGCGCGCGAAGCCGTGCGGAAGGCGCTGGAAGGCGAACCCCTGTTGTTGCAGAGCCTGCAGATCGAGAACATCGACTTCTCCAAGGAATATATCCGCTCGGTCGAACAGCGCATGCAGGCGGAAGTGGAAGTTCAGCGGCTGCGGCAGAACGCCGAGCGCGAGAAAGTGCAGGCGCAGATCACCGTCACCAAGGCCAATGCCGACGCCGACTCGACGCTCGCGCGCGCCAAGGCCGAGGCGACCGCAACCCGGCTGCGCGGCGAGGCCGAAGCATTCGCCATCCGCGCCCGCGGCGAAGCCCTGCGCGATAATCCCGCCCTCATCGGTCTCGTCCAGGCCGAGAAATGGAATGGCCAGTTGCCGACGACGATGGTGCCCGGCAGCGCGCTTCCCATGCTCAACGTGCAGACGCTCGCGCCCGGCAAATAGCGCTTTTGGCCGCATGCCCACGCGGCCGCAGCTTCGCTATTCTCTCCCGCAGGACGAAGCGCGCGCCCATGACGGCGCAGCGCAGGGAGAGAGACATGGCTGCGCCCACATTTCCGCTGAACGCGTGGTACGTCGTGGCGTGGAGCCACGAAGTCGGCAAGCGTTCGATATTGGCGCGCACGATCTGCAACAAGCGCGTCGCGCTCTGGCGGCGAGCGGACAACAGCCTCGCCGCGGTCGAAGACGCGTGCTGGCACCGCCTAGCGCCTCTTTCTCTCGGCTGGATCGAGAACGACGATGTCGTCTGCAAATATCACGGCCTGCGTTTCAACGGGCAGGGGGCCTGCACACTTATGCCCTCGCAGGACTCCATCAGTCCCGGCGCTTGCGTGAAGGCTTTCCCGGTGCTGGATCGCCATCGCTTCGTCTGGATATGGCCCGGCGATCCTGCCAAAGCCGATGCGTCGCTCGTGCCTGATATGCACTGGAACGACGATCCCGCATGGACGGGCGACGGTAAGACCATGTTCGCGAAATGCGATTACAGGCTCTTTGTCGACAATCTCATGGATTTGACGCACGAAACCTTCGTGCATTCGACGAGCATCGGCAATACCGCCGTCGCGGAAACGCCGATGGAAACGACGCACGACGGGAAGTCGGTGACGGTCCAACGCTTCATGCAGGATATCGACGCACCGCCTTTCTGGCGCGCGCAACTCGGCAAACCGGGCAATGTCGATCGCTGGCAGATCATCAGGTTCGAACCGCCTTGCACGATCGTACTCGATGTCGGCGTAGCGCCGACGGGCACAGGCGCGTTGCAGGGCGATCGTTCGCAAGGCGTGAACCTGCGCGTTCTCAACACGATTTCGCCGGAAACCGAAACGACCTGCATGTATTTCTGGTCGCTCGTGCGCAATTACAAACTGCACGACGTGACGCTCACGACATTGCAGCGCGAGACCAACGCTTCTATTTTTGTCGAGGACCAGATCGTGATCGAGGCGCAACAGCAACGCATTTCCGAAATGCCTGATATGCCGCTGCGTACATTGAATATCGACGCGGGCTCTTTTCGCGCGCGCAAGATCATCGAACGGATGATCGCGGAGGAAGCTTGAAACGGCACAGGCCCGCAGCGAAACGCCGCGGGCCTGTGTCTTAATCCGAGCCGCCGCTTATTTGTGTCCGTTCAGCATGGACGAAATCTCATCGAGCAGGCGCAGGCGCTTCTTGCGTTCTGTCTCCATCACTTCGTCCGATGTAGGCTCGACATTTGTTTCCATGCGATGGATTGCTCGGTTGATGTGATGATATTCGTCCGCCAGCTTGGCGAAATGCGCGTTCTTCGTCTTGAGGTCGTGAATGGCCGCTTTCGCCTGCGGAAACATTTCGTCGAGTTCGTGCGGTGTATTCCTGTTGTCCATGATGTTCCGTGGCTCCTCACTGATGCACAAACGATAAGGGCGGCTCGATGAGCCGCCCTTGATGTCAGTCAATTTAGAGCTCGCGTCAGCCCATCTGTTCGACCTTGGCGAGCTTCACCCAGTCGCCCCAGATCTTCACGCCATCCTCGAGCAGCTTGCGCGCGAGCGCCGCATCGCCGGGGAAGGGATCAGAGCCCGTCTTGCCGAGGAATTCGCGCGTGTCGGCATCCTTGACGATCTTGAGGCCGGCGACTTCGAGCTTGTCGAGAATCGGCTTCGGCGTCCCCTTGGGTGTGTGGATCGACCACCAGGAGAAGACGTCGGAATTCATGATTCCGACCTCATGCGCGCCCGGAATGTTGGGCAGCGAAGACACACGGTCTTTCGTCGTCACGGCGAGGGCGCGCAGCTTGCCCGAATTGCGCAACGCCGCAGTGCCGGCAGGGTCGATGAAGGCGAAGTCCAGCGTACCGCTCAGGAGATCGTTCATGGCGTTCGCGGATTCCTTGTATTTCACCTCGACGGTTTCGAGACCAAATTGGACCTTGAACAATTCCGCAGAGATCAGGCTGACGGTTGAGACGGAGCCGTAACTTCCCTTGTCGCCCTTCTTCTTCATGGCTGCGACGAGATCTGCGACGCTCTTGTAGGGACCGTCGGCGGCGACGTTGAGGATGAACGGCAGCTTGAACAGCGTGCAGGCGCTGTCGTAATCCTTAAGCGGATCGTAATTGAGCTTCTTGTAGAGCGCGGGCGCAATGGTCAACAGGTTCGTCGGCGCAATGTAGATCGTGTAGCCGTCCGGCTTGGAGCGCGCTACATATTCGTTGGCGATGTTGCCGAAGGCGCCGGGCTTGTTTTCGACGATGACGGTCTTGCCGATTTCGTCGCCAAGCTTCTTTGCGAAGAAGCGCACGTAGATGTCCGCGCCCGAACCGGCAGGAAACATCGCGATGGCACGCACTTCCTTGGCCGGCCAGCTGGTATCCTGCGCGAATCCTGTCCGTGCCACCAGCGGCGAGGCGAGCGCCGCGCTAGCAGATGACCTAAGCAATTCCCGGCGTGTGATCATGCATTCCCTCCTGATATGCAGAGCCCATAATGTAGGGGGGAAACATGACCTCTGCAATTGCCTACTGAATCTTGATGCCCGAGCCGATGGCGAGCTTGAACCAGCCGCGATAGTCACGCTCGGCGACCGCGGTTGCATCCGCGGCCGTCATTCCTGCTTTTGGCAAGATCGAGTCGAAGGAATCCACGCGCGCCGCAAATTCGGGATCCCTGATCGCCGCGTTGTAGATAGTATTCAACTTGTCGAGAATGGCGGCCGGCGTTCCCGGCGGCGCGGCGATGTAGAGGATCGACGCCTTGTCCGCCAGTTCGGGAATGCCGAGTTCGCCGATAGCAGGCGTATCCGGCAATTGCCGGATGCGCGCAGGCGCGATGACGGCAAGGGGCGTCAGTTTTCCGGCGCGCACCATCGGCAATGAGCCGATCGGCGTGTCGATCATCCAGATGATCTGGCCGTTCGCGAGTTCCTGCAGAGCGGGAGCGCCGCCCTTGTAGCCGACATGCGCGATGTCGAGCTTGTTTTCACGCACGATCTCCGCGCTCCACAGATGCGACGGCGTCCCCGGTCCGGCCGAGCCATAGGAGTGCTTGCCCGGTTCCGCCCGCACCTTGGCGATCAGTTCCTTGAAGGATGTCACGCCCGACATCTTCGATGTCGTCATCACGCCGGGCGTCGAGGCGACGACAGCGACATAACTCAACTTCGGCAATTCCGGTTCGCCGGGATTCGGCTTGCTCGCCTGGAAGATCGCCAGTGGGGAGACGCCGGAAATGAGGAGCGTGTAGCCATCCGGCGCGGCGCGCGAGACGAATTCCGCGCCGAGCGTTCCGCCTGCGCCGGGCCTGTTGACGACGGGCATTGTTTGGCCGAGGGCCGGACCGATCTTCGCTGTCACGACGCGCGCGAAGGAATCGACATAGCCGCCGGCCGGGTAGGGCACGACGACATTGATCGGCTTGCTCGGATAGTCCTGAGCGTGAGCCCCCGCGCCCGCAAACATGACGACGCAGGCAAGCGCAATGCGTTTGAAGTTCAGCATGTCTTCCTCCCTTCATTCTCCCGCGAAATATTCGCAGGTTTATCAGCCTTGCAGCGGCACGATCTTGCCGTGCACATCTTCGTAGCGATGCAGCATGCGCACGTAATATTCCCAGAAGCGATCGAGCGTGGAGATGCGCGCGAGCTTGCTTTCCTTCATGAGCACTTCCTCGCGTGGCGGCTCGATCATCTGGTAGCCGGTTGAGGCAAGGGTGATCTGCTGCCTGCAGGCTTTCTCGAGCGCAATGCCGAGCGTGCCGGCAACGCCCATGCTCTCGCCGCAGAAGACGACGCCATGATTGTTCATGAACACGGCCTTGCGCGTGCTGAGCGCTGCGACGAGATCGCGGCCGAGTTGCTGCGTATCGATGAGATAGGACGTGCCGCGATAGCGCGGAACGTCGCCGCCGAAATAACAGCCTTCATGGCCGATGCCGCGCAAGGGCTCTTCGGTCGCGGCAAAGAGGCAGCCATAGAAAGGATGGGTATGTCCGACGACATTTATCTCCGGCCGCGCGATCATCACTTCCGTGTGGATTGGCCATTCCATGTGGACGACGCCACTGCCGAAAAGCTTGTTGCCATCGAAATCGATGAGCGTGAAATCGTCGGGGCCTTCGATTTCGGCAAGGCCGACGCCCGCGCGTTTCAGCCAGACGCCCCGCCCTTCGGGGTCGCGCAGCGAGAGATGGCCAAGACTCTTGTCCTCGTGGCCATAAAGCGCAAGCGCGCGGCAACCCACGGCAATATCCATGAGCGCGCGCTTGAGTTTTTCGTCGAGCACCGGCAGCTCCTGACTTTGATTATTCGGCGGCCTGTGCGGCCGGTGTTCGAAATGCCGGCATGACCTGATCCGAGAAGAGGTCGATGGATCGCAGCGCTTCGTCCTTCGTCATGTCGCCGAAGACCATTTGCCCGGTGACATAGTCGCAGCCGGATTCGGCCACGCGCGCCTTGATGAATTCGCGCACGGTCGCAGGCGTGCCGGCCACTCCGCGCAATTCGTCGACGACGATCTGAAAGTCGTTGGGCCGTTCGCCATAAACTGGCGAGCGTCCATGCAGGTGATAGAGATAGTGGAAGCTCTTGTGCCAGACCTTGTAGGCGCGCTTGGCAATCTCCATCGCTTGCGCGTCGGTCTCGCCCAAGACGATGAAGAGGCCGAGGCCGCACTTGCCGGGCTTTGCGCCCGGATGCGCCTTGGCGAATTCGGCGCGATAATGTTCGTAGAAGGGCTTCATCTCGGGAGCGGAGCGAAGGCCCACCATGCTCATGCGGTGTTGCGCGGCATGTTCCGCATTCTCGAGGGAATGCACGCCCATCCACAGCGGCGGATGCGGCTTCTGCACGGGTTCGAGCACCATCTGCACGTCGTCGGCGCTGCGCTTCTCGCCCTTGAAGGAAAAGCTGCTGGACGTCAGCGCCTTTTCGAGAATTTGCAGGCTCTCGTTGTAAACCTTGCGCGAGGTCTGGAAATCGGGGTCTTCGCCATAGGTCCGGCTTTCGAGCGGCGAGATACCGCGCCCGACGCCAAGATCGAGACGGCCTCCGCTCAACTGGTCGAGCATGCAGATTTCTTCCGCAAGGCGCAGGGGATGATAGAGCGGCAGGCAATAGACCATCGGTCCGAAACGCAGGTTCTTCGTGCGTTGCGCAACGGCCGACAGGAAGATGCCGGGGGACGCCGCCATGCCGAGCGGTGTGAAGTGATGTTCGGCGATGTGGTAGCTGTAGAAGCCGGCGCGGTCGTAGGCCTCGATGATCTGCAAACGGTCTTCATAAAATTGGCGCAGCGGCAGGTCGCCGCGATCGACATGGTCGAAAATTCCAATCTCCAGCATGGCCATTTCCTCG
The DNA here is from genome assembly GCA_903847605.1 of uncultured Hyphomicrobiales bacterium. Lineage (GTDB taxonomy): Bacteria > Pseudomonadota > Alphaproteobacteria > Rhizobiales > Beijerinckiaceae > Terripilifer. The sequence goes on from CAINED010000044.1 coordinate 118,761, forward strand.
CGTGTTTCCGCTTGCGCAGCTTGTTATGACGACAGGCTAGTCGGCGGCGGGCGGCCCCACAAGCGGAAACGAAGGCAGCGGCGACAGGTCGCGACGGCAAATGGCACGGCAAGTGTGACGATTGTCATCTCGCGAAATGACGGCGCGCACTCGCGCTACAGGGCCGGGGATTGGCAATCTGCGCGATCTGTTTGCGGAGCGTGACGTGTTTGCGACTTTGAAAGCCTGTGGTCGTGGCGTGGTTCTGACCGCTATCCTGTTCTGGCCGGTCGTGGTGTTCGCCGTCGACGTCCTCACGCGCGCAGCCGGTTAGCGAGCGCCGGTCAGTTCCGGCCGCTTGCGCATATAGAGCGCCATCAGTGCGCACGAGGCGAGCAGCACGCCGCCGACGATGAAGAAGCTCGCCGCCAATCCCGCGCTGGCCGCTGCAATGCCCATGCCGACCGGCGTGAGGCCAGCGGCGGCGCGATTGGCCGTCGTGCGCAGGGCAATCGTTTTGCCCTGAGAGCCAGGTCCGGCCGCGTGCACGAGGATCGAGAGGATCAGCGGCTGGCTGATGCCCATGCAAAAGCCGCGCAGGCCCGAGACGACCGCAAGTGCCCCGAAGGAATGCAGCAGCGGCGTGATCGCCACGAAAACAATCGCGCCGACTGTCGCCAGCAGCAGCAGCCACAACGGCTTGATGTGCCGGATCGCCGGCGTCACGCAGAGCGCGCCTGCCGCGGCAACGGCTGCGGATATCGTCACCAGCAGCCCGATCTGCGTCGCCGAGAAACCGCTCTCGTTGAGATAGAGCGGATAGAAGGAATCCTGCACCGCGGACGAGGCGATGCGAATGACGGTGATGACCAGCATCACGCTCACCGCCGGCAGCGTCGCCAGCCTGAAAGACGCCGCATAATCGGACCATTTCGGCAGGAGGTCGGTCATCGCGAATTTGGCGGGCGCTCCGGTCGTTTCGATCACCGGTTGCGGCATCAGCCATGCGGCAACGGCCATCGCCACGGACCAGATCGACAGAAATATGAACGCGCCCCAAAGTCCTTGCGTGTCGAAGACGACGCCCACAAGCGGCGGCCCGATCAATCCGCCCATGCGCATGCAGAAAGCGAAACGTCCCGCGAATTTGTGCGAACCCCTGAGAATTTGCGCGAATGCCGTCTGCGCGCCGAGAAAGCCGATGGTCGAGCCAAAGCCGTTCAGCATCTGCAGCGCGAAGATGATGGGCACCCATGACGTCAGCGGAAACAGCAGCGCCACGGCCGCGCTGATCAGCGCGCAGACAACCATCAGCCGGCGCGCGCCGAGCTTGTCCATCAGCGCGCCGCCATGGATCGCCAGCAGGAAGGGCAGGATGTGCTTGGCGCCGATCACAATGCCGATAGCGGCAGGCGACATGCCAAGGCCGGCGAGCCAGAGCGGCAGCACGATGGCCGCGACATCCGACATCGAGTTCGAGAACAGGCCAGCCGCATAAACGGGCGCCTGCACCCGCATGGGTATGCTGTCTTCCTCCGGCTTTTGATTTTTATCCGTCACGCGCGGGCTCAGTTCGTCGCGGCTTTCACCCGCTCGATCACACCCTTGGGCGTTTTGTAGAGTCGCGCAAGCACGGCATCGATTTCCGCGCCGGTGACGAGTTCCGGTTCAAGCTTTTGTTTTGTGGCTTCGCTCAAAAATTCCGGGTCTTTCACCGTCGCGTCGAAGGCAGCGCGCAGTGTTGCCTTGCGCGCTTCGGGCAGCCCCGGCGGCGCCGCAAAGGGGCGCGCGAAGAGCAACGGAGACACGACCAGTTCAATGGCCTGCCGCTCTTCCTCGGTCTTCGCGAGATCGAGCGCCAGCGGCGTATCGGGATGATCGGGATGTTTCTTCAATCCGAATTGCACGAGCGGAATCACCTTGCGCTCGCGCACCCATTGCGGGCGCTCGGCTTCCATCGTGATCCAGCCCCAGGCGCAAAAGCCGTGCGTCTCGCCATTCTCCATGGCCAGCAGGGAATCCGCCGAACCCTTGTAGCCGGAGATGATCTTGAACTTCGTGCCGGCTATGGCGTTCAGCAGCTTGGGATAGATCACCGCATCGGCATTTGGCCCGGTGCCTGCGACCATCAGTTCGTGCTGGCGCAGTTCCGCGATGCTTTTCGCTGGCGCCGTGTGCCAGGCGACGCAGGTGTTGATCTCGTTCGAGGTCGAGCCGAGCCAGGTGAATTGCCGGGCGTCGAAGCGCGCCTGCGGATTGTCCAGCAGCGGATCGAGCGGCACCGTGCGGTTGAACGTGCCGAATTCCGTACCGTCCTTCGGCGCGGTGTTGAACAGCGTATTGGCGAGAACGAGGCCCGCCGCGCCTGGCACGTTCTTGACGACGATGGATGGATTGCCAGGCAGATGCCTGCCGATGTGGCGTCCCAGCGTGCGGGCATGCCGGTCGTAACCGCCGCCCGGCCCGAAGCCGACGCTGATCGTCACCGTCTTGCCGCGGAAAAAGTCGGCTTCGCTCTGGGCGAAAACGGGCAACGCGAGAACAGAAAAGGCAACCGCGGCTAAAGCAACGCCGCTGTTTCGCCCTGGGCGCAATGCGTCCGATCCGAAAGTATCCATCTGCTCCTCCCGAACGACGGTGACGGCCCGTCTTGTCCGTGAGGTTAGTGCATGATGCAGCCAAGAGGAATTCCGGAATTGCCTGAAATGTTCGCCCTCGCGGGGCGACAGTCCGGCTTCACTGGCGAGGCGTCTGAAAGCCCGGGCAGAAGCGCGATGCGAAATCATTGCCTGCCGCAATGTAGCCGGTAACGTCCACATCGCCGGCGCTGGGTTTCAACTCGAGTTCCCAATCCTCTTCGGTTTCCGTCTGGTTCGCGTCGTCCTCGCGGACGCCCTTCCTGACGAAATAGAGGTCCTTGACCAGCGAGATCGTACCCTTCGGGCCTTCAAACGTGACAACGTGCCCGCCGGAGTCCGCCGACTTGATCAGGACGGAAACTGGCTTCGAGAAGTCGTAGGCCGCCTTGTCCTTGTAGTAGAGCGTCTCGTCCTTTGACGTGCGCATTACGAGGTCTCTGGAAATCTCATAGCGGCATTCGCCGATTTTCGAGATTTCAACGGTTCCGGTTACGCCGTCGTTGGATGAACCTTCGGCGACCTTGATTTTCATAGTAGGGTCGCCGGGCGATTGAGTTTCAACTTTGCCATGCGCCAGCAGGAATATCAGCTCCAGCTCCGTTGCGGGGGCTTTTGCGGGTCCGGCAGATTGCGATTGCGCCGACGCGACGAGGGGCGCGAGAATGGCAAGGCAGGTGATGAAAGTGCGCATGGTGTGCTCTCTTGTTGCCGAAGAACGGTAAATTCTAAAATTGACGCGGCTCACGGGCTGCATTGGCGCGTCCGCTCACCAGCGCCTCGGCTCTTATGGGTCTGGCGGCTGGAAGGTCGGACAGAAGAGGGACGCGAAGTCCTTGGCGGCTACCCGATAGGCGGCCGCATCGGCATCTCCGGAGGCAGGCTCGAGTTCCAGAGCCCAGTCGTCTTCCGTCTCGCGTTCCTTAGTTGTAGAAACTGGCCAGCCGTTTCTGGTCATGTAGACGTCAGTGGTGACTTCTATGATGCCCTTCGCGCCGGTGAAGGTGATGCGAACCGCGCCTTTTGCAGCTGGTGCGAGCGTGGCCGTCGCGTTCTTCGAAAAATCGTATGTGCCCCTGATTTTAAAGAGCAATTTTTCGTCCGGGGAAATTTGCTGGATGAGGTCCCACGTCAACAGGTATTGGCAGTGGCTGATCTTGCTGAGTTCAGCAGAGGCTGTATCCGGCTGACCCTGTGCAGGCGCGGCGGGAATCTGGAATTTCAGGCCGGCTTCGCCCGATTTCTGTGTTCCGGTTTTGCCGGACAGGAGCAGGAAAGCCAGTTCGAGCTCTGTGCGCTGCGCCTGGCCTGCGTCCGGCGATGTCGATTGTGCAGCTGCGGCGAAGGGGGCGAGGGCGGCGAGGCAACAGAAAAGAAATCGCATGTCGTAATCTCGGTGTCGCGTGAGAATGGGCCAATGCATACGTGCTGCATCCTTCTGCCCTGCTTACCGCGGAGCCGCTGTGCGGGCGCGCACGCGCCACCCCTCGCGTTTCCCGCCGCCGCGTGCTAACCGCTGGCGCAACATTGCCCGCTCGGGCGCGAAACTGGGTTCCGCCCGGCGGGACCGTCCGGAAAAGCCATGGCCGATATATTTCGTGAAGTCGATGAAGAGGTCCGCCGCGACAAGGCTGCGGAATTCTGGAAAAAATATCAGAACTGGATCATCGGCGTTGCCGTGATCGTCATTCTGGCCACCGGCGGCTGGCGCTTCGTGGAATATCAGCGCCGCGTCGCCTCCGAACAGGCCGGCCTGAAGTTCCAGGACGCGGTGCAACTGGCTCAGCAGGGCAAGGTCAAGGAGGCCGAGGGCGCCTTCGAGCAGATCGCGCGCAGTGGCGCGGCCGGCTATTCCGTTCTTTCGCGCTTGCGCGCGGCGGCCGAGGCCGGGGCGCAGGATCGCGATCAGGGGATCAAGCTTTTCGACGCCCTTGGCGCGGATACGACGATCGACAAGACCTTTCGTGATCTCGCCCGACTGCGTGCGGCCATTCTTGCGGTCGACCGGGTGAGCCTTGACGAGGCGCGCAAGCGGCTGGAACCTCTCGCCGGCGCGGATGGCGTCTATCGCCATACGGCGCGTGAACTGCTGGCTCTCGCCGCCTTCAAGGCCGAGGATTTCGATGTCGCTTCGCGCTGGCTCGACAACCTCATCGTCGATGCCCAGACGCCCGCTTCGGTCCGCCAGCGCGCCACGACCCTTCAGGCGCTGATTGCGGCCGGCCGGCCCGCGAAATAGGCCTTTTCGTCAAATAAATCTTCGTTCCGGCCGCTCCCCGGGATAAGGGAGAGCGCATGTCCTTCACTGTCGCCATCATCGGCCGTCCCAATGTGGGCAAGTCGACCCTTTTCAATCGCCTCGTCGGCAAGAAGCTCGCGCTCGTCGACGACCAGCCCGGCGTTACTCGCGACCGCCGCGAGGGCGAGGCGCGGCTGGGAGATCTCACCTTCACCATTGTCGATACGGCGGGATTGGAATCCAGCGACCCGGATTCGCTGACCGGGCGGATGCGCGCCCAGACCGAGGCGGCGATCGAGCTCGCGGACGCAATCTTCTTCATGATCGATTCCCGCAGCGGCATCACCCCGGTCGACCGCCATTTCGCCTCGCTCGTGCGCCGCGCCGGCAAGCCGCTGATCCTCATCGCCAACAAGGCGGAGGGACGCAGCGGCGAAGCGGGCGCCTACGAGGCTTTCGATCTCGGTCTCGGCGATCCCGTGCCGCTATCCGCCGAACATGGCGACGGGTTCGCCTCGCTCTACGAAGCACTGCGCGAAGCTCTGCCCGCCGAGACTGCTCTGGCTGAAATCGAGAGCGAGGAGGAGGCCGAACGTCCCGTCTTCGCAGATGACGAGGACGGCACCGAACTCGATCTGTCGAAGCCTTTGCGCATCGCGGTCGTCGGGCGGCCCAATGCGGGCAAATCGACGCTCATCAACCATCTGCTTGGCGAAGACCGGCTTCTGACCGGCCCGGAAGCCGGCATCACCCGCGATTCCATCAGCGTCGATTTTGTCTGGCGTCCGCGCGAGGGCCAGAATCAGGCCGGCGAGCGCCGCATGAAGATTTTCGACACTGCGGGCCTGCGCAAGCGCGCCAACGTGCAGGACAAGCTCGAAAAACTCGCCGCCGCCGATGCGCTGCGCGCCGTGCGTTTCGCCGAAGTCGTCGTGCTCCTCCTCGACGCGACCATTCCCTTCGAGAAGCAGGATCTGACCATCGCCGATCTTGTCGAGCGCGAGGGCAGGGCGCTCGTGATCGCCGTCAACAAATGGGACCTCGTCGAGGATCGCGGCGAGAGACTGGCCATGCTGCGCGAGGAAGCCGAACGCCTGTTGCCGCAGGTGCGCGGCGCGCCGGTCGTTCCCGTCTCGGGCCGCACCGGCGATGGTCTCGAAGGTCTGATGCGCGCGATCGCCAAGGTCCATGAAACCTGGAACCGCCGCATCTCCACATCGCGCCTGAATCGCTGGCTCGCGGATGCAACGCAGCGCACGCCGCCACCGGCTGTTTCCGGCCGGCGCATCCGCTTGCGTTTCATGACACAGCCCAAAGCGCGCCCGCCCTATTTCGTGATCTTCGGCAATCAGCTCGAAGCCCTGCCGAAAAGCTATGAGCGCTTTCTCGTGAACGGCCTGCGCGAAAACTTCGATCTGCCGGGCGTGCCCATCCGCATTTCCAAGCGCACGGGCGACAATCCCTACAGCACCAAGGGCAAGCGCAAGATCTGGTGAAAACGATCTCGCCTATTTTGCAGCGAACCACTTGTCGTAAAGCTTCTGGTAGGTTCCGTCCTCGCGCAATTGCAGCAGTACGGCGTTGACGCGCTTGCGCAGGTCGCTGCCGGCCGGAAACGCAATGCCATAGTCTTCCTTGCGGAAGGTCGAGCCGACGAGATGCACTTTGCCCTTGCCTTCGCTCGCGGCGTAGTAAAGCAGGATCGGCGAGTCAAAGACAACGGCGTCGACGCTTTTGTCTAGCAGCGCCGTATAGGCCTCGTCTATGCGTGACACTTCGACGACATCGGCGCGCAGGTCGCGCAACACGTTCGCAGCCGTGCTGCCACGCGTCGTCGCTACCTTCTTGTTCTGTAAATCGTCGGGACCGTTGATGCCGCCCTGGATCTGCTGCACCGTGAGAGTTGCCGACAATTGCGCCGTATAAAGCGCGACGAACACAATGCCTGTGAACATCCAAAGGACCGTGACGATGCGCGACAGCCAGTGTCGTGGCATGTCGCCACCCTGCGTCGCCAGCGTTGTCGATGCCCAGTAGATCGCATCGAATATTCCGGGAATGTAACCTTTGTGAGCGAGCAGTCCGGAGGGGTGGCGCCGCTCCAGAAACCAGACGAGGTGGGCTGGAACAAGAACCAGCAAAGCCGCGATGCCGATCCAGACAAGAAAGCCTTTTGAAAATATCAGGCCAGCCAGATCGCCAAGCGGATTTGGATCGCTGTCCTTGCCCTTGCCACGCACCATGATCTGCAAGCCCGCACTCATCATGGGCTGCGAGAATTCAAAGACAGCTTCGCGCGCCGCAGTGATCGAGATCGCGGAAATGCCGGCATCGACCGATTGTGTGCGCACCAGTTCGAGCAAGGCGCGCACATCCGGCGCAACCTGATAGGTCGTCTTGACTTTCATGCGCTCGCCGATGGCGTTCCACAGGTCGATGCTGAAACCGCTGAGCGTATCGCCTTGCTGCGTTACCATGGGCGGCAGCACGCGCGTGCCGACCTTGATTTCCGTTGGCGCCGTCTGCGCAGCCAGGGTAGCCGGCAAAAATGCGATGAAAAGCATCGCGACAAGCGAACGAAGCCGATCCTTCATGCCAAACTTGCCCATGCCCCATGCTCACTTTGTTTTTCTTGAATGACGTCAAGCGTAATCAGACTAAAATGACAGAATTGCAACAGCGCTCAAGCCGGCCCCTGAAACCGCTTGAGCTTGCCCTCCGGCAATTGCAACAATTTGCCCGTCTCCATCCATTCCGGCGAGCAGAGCGCGGCGAGTTTCGGCGCGATGTCGTCTGGCGTCGGAAGTGTGAGCGGATCTTCCCCGGGCATCAGTTGCGCGCGCATCTTCGTGCGGACATAGCCGGGATTGACGATGGTGACTTTCACGTTCGACGTCGTCGCCGTTTCCGCGGCATAGGTGCGCATCAGTGCATCGAGCGCCGCCTTTGAAATGGCGTACATGCCCTTGTAGGCGGAGAGATCCGCCTTGTTTCCTGCGCCCGAGGAAATCGCGACGACGCGGCCAGCATCCGAGGCGCGCAGCAGCGGGTCCATCGAGCGTATGAGCCGATAGTTGGCCGTCACGTTCACCGCGATCGCCTCGTCCCATTGCTTCTGGTCGATATGCGCGATCGGCGTTACCGGCCCGAGCAGCCCGGCATTGGCGACGAGAATATCGAGCTTGCCCCAGCGCTGATGGATCGCGAGTCCGAGCCTGTCCAGAGCGTCGAAATCCCTGATGTCGCATGGAGCGAGTGTGGCTTCGCCGCCGAGCGCGCGAATCTCGTCGTCGAGTTCCTCGAGCCCGCCCTGTGTACGCGCCAGCGCGACGACATGCGCGCCCTGCCGCGCGAGTTCTTTCGCGAGACCGCGCCCGATGCCACGCGACGCGCCCGTGACGAGTGCGATCCGGTTTGCAAGCGGCAACGCCATGATTTTCTTGTCCGTGATGACTTTGCGTTCAGCCGGCTTCGGCGAGCAGCGACAACTGCTGGCGTGCGGGCGATTCGCCGGACACATCGGTCAGCGATGTCGGATAGTCGCCCGTGAAGCAATGGTCCGTGAATTGCGGCCGCACGGCATCGCGACCCTCGTAGCCCATCGCCTTGTAGATGCCGTCGACCGACAGGAATGCGAGCGAATCGCAGCCGATGAACTTGCGCATCTCTTCGAGCGAATGCGTGGCGGCCAGCAGCTTTTCCTTCACCGGCGTGTCGATGCCGTAATAGTCGGGATGAGTGATCGGCGGCGAAGAAATGCGGAAGTGGACTTCACGCGCGCCGGCCTCGCGCATCATCTGCACGATCTTTACCGACGTCGTCCCGCGCACGATGGAATCGTCGATGAGAATGATGCGCTTGCCTTTCACGACACTGCGGTTGGCGCTGTGCTTGAGACGCACGCCGAGTTCGCGCACCGATTGGGTCGGCTGGATGAAGGTGCGTCCGACATAGTGATTGCGGATGATGCCGAGTTCGAAGGGGATCCCCGATTCCTGCGCATAGCCAATGGCGGCCGGCACGCCGGAGTCAGGGACGGGAATGACCACATCGGCGTCGATACGCGACTCGCGCGCGAGCTGCGCCCCCATTTTCTTGCGCACGTCATAAACAGAGCGGCCATGCACGATGGAATCGGGACGCGAGAAATAAATGTATTCGAAGATGCAGGGCCGCATCGGCTGCGGCGGAAAGGGTTTGTGGCTCTCGATACCGTCTTCGGAAATGACGACGATCTCGCCGTTTTCGATGTCGCGCACGAAGCGCGCGCCGATGATGTCGAGCGCGCAGGTCTCCGACGCGAGTATGTAATGGCCGCCAATTTCGCCGAGCACCAGTGGGCGGATGCCGAGCGGATCGCGCGCGCCGATCAGTTTTTTGTTTGTCAGCGCGACCAGCGAATAGGCGCCCTCGATCTGGCGCAACGCCTCGATGAAGCGATCGAGAATGCGCGGCTTGCGGCTGCGCGCGACGAGATGAAGAATGACTTCTGTATCCGACGTCGACTGGTAGATCGTACCTTCGCGAATAAGTTCGCGGCGCAGGGTCACTGCGTTCGTTAGATTGCCGTTATGCGCTACGGCGAAGCCGCCGGAATCGAGTTCGGCGAAAAGCGGCTGCACATTGCGCAGGATGGTTTCGCCCTGCGTCGAATAGCGGACATGGCCGATGGCGGCAGAGCCCGGCAGACGCTTGATCGTTTCGGCTGAAGAAAAGTGCTCGCTGACGAGGCCCATACGCCGCTCGGAAGAGAAGCGCCGGCCATCGAAACTCACGATGCCCGCAGCTTCCTGTCCGCGATGCTGAAGCGCGTGCAGGCCGAGCGCTGTGACGGCAGCGGCGTCGGGATGGCCGAAGACGCCGAAGACGCCGCACTCCTCGTGCAGACGATCTTCTTCGGGATCGAATTCGCCCGCTGCAGGCGCAAAGGATTCGCTGGTGTGAAGGCCGGGTGCAGAGCCCGGCGTCTTGTCGGCCGGGAAGCTTTCGCGATGGAGCGTCATCGAAGGGCCTTATCCTGCGGGAGGCAACAGCAAAAGCCGCCCGAAAGGCGACTCAAGCTTTGCTCCCAGTCTAGTCTTTTCGTGATCTCCCCGCCGCCGATATCTGTGCACAAAGCCACCGGATATCAATGCTTGCGGAGAAAAACTCACGATTTGCGGCCGGGGACCGCCGGCGCCGGCTTGGACGGTTCGCTTGCGGGCTTGTCCGTATCGGCGGGCGCATCCTCGCCGCCCTTGTTGCGCTTCAGCCGCTGCAGCAGCGCGCTCTCGGGATCGTCGGGCAGGAATGCCATCAGCTGTTCGCCGGTCGCCGTCAGCAAAGGCTTGGTTTTGGCTGTGCGAACCCATTCCGGCTGCGACTTTTCCGGCACCAGCCAGTTGAAGAAGAGAAAGGCCACGACGCCGAGCAGCAGGCCGCGCGCCGCGCCGAAGATGAAGCCGAGTGAACGATCGAGCGCGCCGACCTTCGAATCGAGAATCACATCGGAGATTTTCACGGTGATGATCGAGACGATGATCAGCGTGACGAAGAAGATCGCAGCGGCTGACACGCCCATCGCGATCTGATCCTTACCTCCGGCATAGGGCAGAATGTAGGGCACGCCCATGGGATAAAAATAATAGGCCGCAACGGCCGCAGCGCCCCATGAGGCGATGGCGAGCACTTCGCGCGTAAAACCGCGCAGCATCGACAGCAACGCCGACACCAGAACAACCGCGATCAGCGCAATATCAAGATATGAAGGCATGAACTCAGCTCGTTGAAAGGCGAACGGCGATCGCCCCAATGGCTAAAAAGTCCGGCGCCGCCACCGGACGGACGCGACTTATAACCAAGCCATGCCCGCCCGTCACCCCATAGTCACACGTTCGCTGATTCCTGGCGAACAGGGGCCGGGCGCTGGCGCTGACGGCCTTCGTTCCGGGACGAACGCTGGGCGATATCGGCGACGAGAACGGCGATATGGCCGCAGCTTTCGGTCGCGGGGCCGCTGTCGCTGCCGCCCGATTCGGCTGGAGCGGGGATCACCGCGCGCGCGAACCCGAGTTTTGCCGCTTCCTTGAGTCGCGCGCCCGCATGCACGACCGGCCTCACCGCGCCGGAAAGGCCGATCTCGCCGAAATAGACGGTTTCCGCAGGCAATTGCGCGCCGGTCAGAGAGGAGATCAGCGCTGCCGCAACGGCAAGATCGGCGGCCGGCTCCTGAATGCGTAGGCCGCCGGCGACATTGAGATAAACGTCATGCTGGCCGAGGCGCAGCCCGCCATGGGCTTCGAGCACCGCGAGCACCATGGCGAGTCGCGAAGGATCCCAGCCGACCACGGCGCGGCGCGGCGTGCCCAGCGAGGTCGGCGACACCAGCGCCTGGATTTCGACGAGCAGCGGGCGCGTGCCTTCCATTCCCGCGAAAACCGCCGTTCCCGGCGAGGAAGCATCGCGGCCCGACAGGAAAAGCGCGGAGGGATTGCGCACTTCGCTGAGACCCGCGCCCGTCATCTCGAAGACGCCGATCTCGTCGGTCGGTCCGAAGCGGTTCTTCACGGCGCGCAGGATTCGGAACTGGTGGCCGCCGTCCCCCTCGAAGGAGGCGACAGCATCGACCATGTGCTCGACGACGCGCGGGCCGGCAATTTGTCCGTCCTTGGTGACATGGCCGACGAGGATGACGCAGCTTCCCGTCGTCTTCGCGTAGCGGATCAGCGCCTGCGCAGAGGCGCGAACCTGCGTGACGGTTCCGGGCGCAGCGTCCGCCCGCGCGGTCCACATGGTCTGGATGGAATCGATGACGAGCAGGGCAGGCGCGACGCCCTCCTGCAGGGTGGCCAGAATGTCCTCGACACTCGTTTCGGCCGCCAGTTCCACCGGCGCCTTGGAAAGGGCAAGGCGTTCGGCGCGAAGGCGCACCTGCGCAACGGCCTCTTCGCCGGAAATATAGACGACGCGGCGCTTCTGCGCGGCGAGCGCCGCGCAGGCCTGAATGAGCAAGGTCGATTTGCCGATGCCGGGTTCGCCGCCGATCAGAATCACCGAGCCCGGCACGAAGCCGCCGCCCGTCACGCGATCGAGTTCGGCAATGCCGGAGCGGATGCGCGGCGCTTCCGCCTGCGAGCCTGTAAGCCCCTCAAGCGCGAAAATACGGCCCCGGGGCGCGCCTGCAGCGGCTTTTGCCCCGATGCCCGAAGGCGCGCCTTCCTCCACATACGTATTCCACTCGCCGCAATCCTCGCAGCGGCCCTGCCACCTCTGGGCGACCGAACCACAGGTCTGGCAAACGAAACGGGAGAGGACACGCGCCATGTGCGACTCCGGTCAGTTCGCAGCGACAGAGGCGGGCGAAGCAAGATAGGCCCTGAGATCGCCAAGCTGGCGCTCCAGCGCATGTTCCGCAGCGCGCAACTGCACCAGCGCATCGTCCACCAGCGAGGCGGCGTCGACGAAGGCGCGGGGCGCAGTGAGGCGGCGATGTGCGAAGCCAATGCCTTCAACAGGGGCCTCGACGGCCGTACCGGCAAGAAAACGTCCGCTCATGTCGTTCATTGGTCGCTCCTGAGTCGCTCTCGAATGATGAGAACGATACAAGAACATTCGCTGGTCGCCAAGATGTTTTTATTTTGTTCTCGTTGATGAATTATGAACGGATGGCCGCGACCACCGGCGCGTGGAGTGAGCCCGCGACGAGGCCTTCGACATGCGCCTCGTCCGCCAGTCCCTCATTGAAAACGGCAATTTCCTCGCACGCGCGGGCCAGTACGGGCGAAACCATGATGTGGTCGAGCATCACCCGCCGCCCGTCGTGGATAACGCTGTAGCGTTGCTGCTCCGGCAGCGTCTGTTCGAGCATGTCGAGGCGGCGCGCATCGAGAGCCGGATCGCCCTCGTCGGGTGTGCCCCTGAGAATGCGGGCTGGCGTTTCGAAGCTTTCGGCGTTCAGGTCGCCGCACACGGCGATGCCGGCATCCGGATTGGCGGCGAAGATCGCGTCGATAGCGAGCCGCGCTTCCAGCGCCTGTCCCTGCCGCTTGAGGGCGGCAAGGTGAAAGCCCTCGGCCCACTCGGCATTGCTGCTCCAGCGCTGTCCGCGCCCGGCGGCGGCGTAGGGAGCGGCGCGCGGCGCGCGCAAATGCAGGTTGAAGACATGCAGCGCGCCGAAAGGCGCGGCGATTTCCACTGCGAGCACGGCGCGATCGAAGCGGATTTCGTGGCTTGCGCTTGAATTGCCGGCCTGCGGCATGCGCCACACAGGCACGAAATCGTGGAATATCCGGCGCTCCGCGACGATCGGCCAGCGCGAGAGCGTGACGAGATTATGCACGTCGGCGGGCTGGCCCGTCTGCGGATTGACACTATGCGCACGATGAAACGGCGCGTAAGACGTTCCCTCCAGCAAATGATCCAGAGCGGTGAAGCGTCTCGGTTTCTTGCCGCCATGTCCCTGTGCGTTGACTTCCTGCAGGCAGAGAACATCGGCGTCGAGCTTTTCCAGGATGGGTCGCAGAGCTTCGAGCCGCGCTGCAAAACCTTCAGGATCTCGCGCCTTCTCGTCGAGAGATTCGAGATTGAACGTGGCGAGCCGCCACCTTGCGCCGGAAGCCATTTTGCAACTTTAGGAAGTTGCGGGAACAAGGGCAATTGACGGCGGTCAATGCTATTGGGCGCGTAGCGTTAGATGCTTTCGTCTCAACACGGAGTTCCAGCTATGCCCGGCAGACTCGTCATTTCAGCCATCGCACTCGGGTTCGCCGCATCGGCGCAGGCACAATCGCTCGATCAGGGCCGCGACATCGCCGTGAAGAGCTGCAGCGAATGCCATCTAGTGGGACGCGCCGACGCGACGCCGAAGAATTTCACCGCCCCGGCTTTCGCGGATATCGGCAGCATGCCCTCTGCGACGCTCTTGTCGATCAAGGTCTTTCTGCGCACGCCGCATGCGAACATGCCCAACATCATGCTGAACGAAAGCGAACTTGACGCCATCGCCGAATACATCATGAGCCTGAAGCGGAACTAGGCCCAGAATCCCAGTAAAGATTGGGGAGATGTTTGGCCAACTCTTATTTCCACGGCGATGGAGGATCAGGCTTCTCGCGACGTTTTGATTTCCAAACGTCGATTGTCTCAACTGCAGCCTTCGGCATGTCATTAAACTCTGCGATTGACCCAATCCAAGTTCGTTCCATTGTATATTCAGTGTCGTCATTTGTATTAATTGCTGTTGCGTGCACTGTAACGCTATCGTTTTCAGGGGCGCGCACGACGATTTGAAAGCACTCGAAGGGCGGGTCACCCGGCACGTGAAAGCACCGCGTGGATCGATTCCCCCACTCGGTAAATAGCGTTGTGCCGAGTTTGGCGACCCACTTTTCTATGATTGGATCGATTTGCGCGTAACTGGACATTTGCAAAGTGCCTTTGGAAGCAAGTATTGCTCCGTTTCGCTCTTCACCCGACATAGCGCCGGTGATAGCGGCGCCCGAGTCCTGTCAGAATTTCATAGCCGATCGTATTGGCGCGCGCGCCGAGATCATCGACAGTGATTGTTTTGCCCAGCAGTTCCACCATCGCGCCGGGAACTGTTGAATCTGCCGGCGCATCGGTGACGTCGATCACGATGAGGTCCATCGAGACGCGCCCGGCGAAGGGACAGATGACGCCGCCGACAACGGCCTGCGCGCCCACCTTCGTGTCTGTGTTCATGGCTGCGCGCGGAAAGCCATCGGCATAGCCGACGCCGATGGTCGCCAGGCGCGAGCGCCGCTTCGCTGTCCATTGCGCATTATAGCCAGCGGTTTCGCCGGCTTCGATCGTGCGCACCTGTATGATCGGGGCTTCCAGCATCACGACGCTGCGCATCGGGTTCGGCAGGCCCGGCGTCGGATTGCCGCCGTAAAGCGCGTAGCCCGGCCGCACCAGATCGAAATGCGGGCGCTGACCGAGATAAATGCCGGATGAGTTGGCCACGCTTGCTGCAATGCCGGGAAACATTTCGCGCACGTGCGCAAAGCCGTCGATCTGGCTCTGGTTGAGCGGATCGTTGATGACTTCGGAAGACACGAAGTGACTCATCAGCAATTCGGGTTGCGCATTCGCTGCGCGCAGCATGTCGCGTGCGGCGCCGGCTTCCTGCAGTTCGATGCCGAGCCGGTTCATGCCGGTGTTGAAATGCAGGGCGAAAGGGAGCCGGCCCGACGTATGCGCCAGCCATTGCTTGAGTTCGCCGAGCGAGCCGATGACTGGTCGCAGCCCATGTAATACGAAGGCTTCCGCGATGCCATCGCCTGCAAGCAATCCGTTCAGTCCGAAAATGCGTGCGTCGTTGGCGCCGAGCGCGGCGCGCACGCGGGCGCCTTCGCTGGCATGCGCCACGAAAAATGTGCGGCAACCCGCATCGAACAGGGCGCGCACGGCTGGCTCCGTGCCGATGCCGTAGGCATCCGCTTTCACGACAGCGGCGCATTCGGCAGGCGCAGAATGATCGCGCAGCTTGCGCCAATTCTCACAAAGCGCGCCCAGATCAATCGTGAGGATCGCCTGCGCTTCCGCCAGCGGCGGGCCGCTATGAGAGTTCGCGCGCGTCACATCCGTTCCGGCAGCATGTCTTCGCTGGCGAGATTGCCGAAGCGCGTGAGTTCGGCCTCGAAGGAGAGTTCGACTGCGCCGGTCGGGCCGTGACGCGACTTGCCGATGATCACTTCGGCCTTGCCATGCGCGCGCTCCATCTCGGCCATCCATGTCAGATGTTCGTCCGTGCCCGTGCGCGGCTCCTTGTTCTTCAGATAGTATTCTTCGCGATAAACGAAGAGAACGACGTCGGCGTCCTGTTCGATGGAGCCGGATTCGCGCAAGTCAGAGAGTTGCGGCCGCTTGTCGTCGCGCGATTCCACCTGACGTGAAAGCTGCGACAGCGCGACGACAGGCACGTTGAGTTCCTTCGCCAGAGCCTTGAGGCCGGTGGTGATTTCGGTCAGCTCCTGCACGCGGTTGTCGCCGCGCGATTTCGAGCCCGACAGCAATTGCAAATAGTCGACGACGAGAACGTCGAGACCGCGCTGGCGCTTGAGGCGGCGCGCGCGCGCGACGAGCTGCGCGATGGAGATGCCGCCGGTCTGGTCGATGAAGAAGGGGATCGACTGCATTTCGCGCGCGGCTTCCGAAATCGCGTGGAATTCGGAATCGTGGATATCGCCGCGCCGGATCTTGTAGGACGCGACGCCAGATTGTTCGGCGATGATACGCGTCGCCAATTGTTCCGCCGCCATTTCCAGCGAGAAGAAACCGACGATGCCGCCGTTTATTGCTTCGCGCGAGCCATCGGGCTTGACGCGGAATTCGTAGGCGCGGGCGATGTTGAAGGCGATATTGGTGGCGAGCGCCGTCTTGCCCATGCCGGGACGGCCTGCGACGATCACGAGGTCGGAAGATTGCAATCCGCCGAGCTTGCGATCGAGTTCGATCAGTCCCGTCGAAATGCCCGAAAGTTTTCCGTCGCGCTCGTAGGCTTTCGCCGCCATGTCGATGGCGTTGGCGAGCGCGTTTGAAAAGGTCTGGAAGCCGCCGTCGTAGCGGCCCTGTTCGGCGATTTCGTAGAGACGCCGCTCGGCTTCCTCGATCTGCTGGCGAGGGCTCGCATCGACAGGGGAATCGTAGGCGATGTTGACGACGTCCTCGCCGATGCCGATGAGGGCGCGGCGTAACGCGAGATCGTACACCGTGCGGCCATAATCCTCGGTGTTGATGATGGCCGTCGCTTCCGAAGCGAGCCGCGCGAGATATTGCGGCATGGTGATGCCGCCGAGATCGTGATCGCCGAGAAAAGTTTTTAGAGTGACGGGCGAGGCGATCTTGCCGGCGCGAATCAACTGGCCGGTCACCTCGTAGATGCGCCGGTGCAGTTCTTCGGAAAAATGGTCTGGCTTCAGAAAATCCGAGACGCGGTCGAAGGCTTCGTTGTTGACGAGAATGGCGCCGAGCAGGGCCTGTTCCGCCTCGATGTTGTGAGGCGCGACACGATAGGCTGGTTCGTTGTCTTGTGGGCCCGGCAGAAAATCCAGCCGGGCCGCGGAATTTCCTGCGGCAGCCATTTTACCCCAAGGTTTGGGAGGGAACGCGACTCAACCGGACAATCACGCATAGCAAGTTGCGCCGGGTTGCGTCGCTTTTGTGGCATGGACTGCGGACCCGCGGAAGGGCTTCCGCGGGCCGATTGGAAGTTCTCCAAGTTGTTCACAATCCGCGACACAGGCGCGATGTGCGCGCTTGACCGGCGCGCCTGCTTGTGACTGTCCGTTCAGCTTGAAGAAGCCTTGGCGCGTTTCAATTCCGGATGCAGCGATTTGCCCAGAATATGCTCGCTGAAGCGCACGACATGCTGGCTGGAGCCGACGATCAGCGGATCCGGTCCGTGCGCTGCGGCGCGTGATTTGCCGGGATAGTCGAGCATGCTCAAAAAGTGCTGCATGCAATTGAGACGCGCACGCTTTTTGTCGTCTGATTTCACAATGATCCAGGGCGCATCGGCGGTATCAGTATAAAAGAACATCGCTTCCTTCGCCTCGGTATAATCGTTCCACTTGTCGAGCGAGGCGCGGTCGATCGGCGACAGTTTCCATTGCTTGAGCGGATCGGTCTCGCGCGCCTTGAAGCGTCGGCGCTGCTCGTCCTGCGTGACGGAAAACCAGTATTTGAACAGCATGATGCCGGAGCGCGTGAACATGCGTTCGAGTTCAGGGCATTCGCGCATGAATTCGAGATATTCTTCCGGCTTGCAAAAGCCCATCACGCGTTCGACACCGGCGCGATTGTACCAGGAGCGATCGAAAAAGACGATTTCGCCCGCAGCGGGCAGGTGCTCGACATAGCGCTGGAAGTACCATTGCGTGCGCTCGCGTTCGGTCGGCTTTTCCAACGCGACGACGCGCGCGCCGCGCGGATTTAAATGCTCCATATAACGCTTGATCGTGCCGCCCTTGCCGGCGGCGTCGCGCCCCTCGAAGAGAACGATGACGCGCTGGCCCGTCTCCTTGATCCAGTTCTGCGCTTTCAGCAGTTCGACCTGCATCTCCTCCATGTGCTGGAGATAGCTCTTGTTGCTCATGCGGGTCGAATACGGATATTCGCCTGTTTCGAATGCGCGGCGGATGGTTTCCGGATCATGCCGGCGTTGCGCCAGGGTTGGCTGGGGTTCCTTCGGGGCTTTCGGCGGCTCCGGCTGAGGCAGGGCATCTGTCGCGGGGGTAGCATCGCCGGCAATGGTATTTGGAAGCGTGTCGTCCGCCATGAAATTCTCCTGCGAAAATCCGGAACCTCCAACATGACAATTTTGCGACGATCCGCCTTGCTTTCGATCAACAACGAGAAAGGCCCGCCGGGACGCGGCGGGCCTTTCTGCCAATTGCCTGTAGCAATAAGGAATTAGCGGTCGTCGCCGCCGCCGGCTTCCGCGAGCGCTGCGCCGACTTCGAGGCCGAGATCGTCCATCGAAGTCTCTTCGCGGGTGACGAGTTCCTCGCCGCGCGACTGACGCTCGGCCTCTTCCGGCGAACGGGCGACGTTGAGCGTGATCTTCGCATCGACTTCCGCATGCAGATGAACCGGCACGCCATGCATGCCGATCGACTTGATCGGCGTCGTCAGCACGATCTGGTTGCGGTTGACCGAAACGCCGCCGGCAGTGATCGCCTCGGCGATGTCGCGCGTGGAGACCGAGCCGTAGAGCTGGCCGGTTTCGCCGGCCTGGCGGATGATGGTGAAGCTCTTGCCGTCGAGCGTGCCATGCACTTTCTCGGCTTCCTTCTTGAGTTCAAGATTACGCGCTTCGAGTTGCGCACGTTGCGTCTCGAACAGCTTCTTGTTGTTTTCGGTGGCGCGCAGCGCCTTCCCGCGCGGCAACAGAAAGTTGCGGGCGAACCCGTCCTTTACGCGCACGGTCTCGCCCATCTGGCCGAGCTTCGCGATCCTTTCAAGCAGAATGACTTCCATTGTGGTCTCCTATGTTTTGAGAGTTGAGAGTGTCAGGGATTGGGTGTGCCGGAATTCCGTTGACCCCTGCGCGCGCCGGCGGTGAGCGCATGGGCAAGACCGAAAAGCGCCACGAGAACGACGGGCGCGGGAAACAGGAAGAAGGTCGCGAAATAGAGCGGCAGCAGCAGCGCATTGCGCCACTGAAATCCGCGCGACATCGCGTGGAGAATGGCAAAGCCCTGCAGGGCATAGGCGATGCCGAGCGCCGCCAGGCCAATCAGGCCCAGCGCGCGGGGCAGTCCGGTCAGCACACAAAGCAAAAAGGCAGCCGAGAAGAAGAAGGTCGCCGTCTGCGGCATCCGCAGATGCTCGGGAATGGCAAGCCACGGGCGCTTCATAACGTGCGACATCTGGGTCACGCGGCCCGCTATCCAGAGGTTCGCCGCATAGGACAGCGTCGCCCATGCCGCCAGCACGGCGGGGATCGCCAGCGCGGCATAGCGTGCAAGATCGCCGACGGAAGCGCCTTCGGGCAGTTTGGGACCTGACGGCGCCTTGAGCACCATTTCGAGAATGGGCGTCAGCGAACGTATGGTCTGCGACAGGAATGCGTCATAGCCGCCGAGCCAGATCACGCCGGCCAGTACGAGACCGGCGGAGACGCCCGCGCCCAGCAGAGCCGACCAGAACACGAGGCCGCCAACTGGATACCAGACGAGCCCATCCTCTTCGGCACTTTCGCCTTCGCCGGCAGGGCGGGCGAGCCAGGCAAGCCGCGTCAGCCAGAAGGCAGGGAAGGCCGCCCAGGCCAGAAAGAAGACGGCGTAATATTCGTGAACCAGCGCCCAGATCAGCAGCGCCCCGGCAAGCCCGCCGGTGAGCGCGCTCGACGGCGCGAAGGCCATGCCGGCGATCATCAGCGGAAGCGGCGCAAACAGCATGGTGACGCCAGCCGCCATCGCTCCCTTCATCGGAACGATGAAGAAGATCGCTGCGGCAAGGCCCGCGCCAATGCTGATGAGGTAACGCATCATTGTGCTGTCCCGCGGTATTCGGGAGCATGTCCGTGGCGAAAAAGTCTTCAACTTTTTCGGGACATGCCCGTAGCGGTTAGAGCAGGATCGAACGGAAAGTCCGTCCTGCCCAACGGTTGGATGGGCCGGTCCACACAGGTCCGGCCCGGACTGTCTTAGCGGATCACGTAGGGCAGCAGGCCCAGAAAGCGGGCGCGCTTGATCGCCTGGGCGAGTTCGCGCTGCTTCTTGGCCGAGACGGCCGTGATACGCGAGGGCACGATCTTGCCGCGCTCGGAGATGTAGCGCGAGAGCAGGCGGGTGTCCTTGTAGTCGATCTTCGGCGCATTCGTGCCCGTGAAGGGGCAGCTCTTGCGGCGGCGGAAGAAGGGACGGCGAGCGCCACCAGTTGCAGACATCAGTTCGCTCCTTCCAGGCCAGCGTCGGCGGGCATGTGTTCGATATCCTCACGCGGACGGCGCGGCGGGCGCGGACGGCGTTCGCCACGATCCCCGCGGTCGCCACGCTCATCGCCATCGTCGCGCTTGCGCATCATCGCGGAGGGGCCATCCTCGTGCGCTTCGACGCGCAGGGTGATGAGGCGCAGGATGTCTTCGTTGATGCCCATCTGGCGTTCCATTTCGGCCACGGCGGCCGGGGGAGCGTCGATGTTGAGCAGGGTGAAATGAGCCTTGCGGTTCTTCTTGATGCGGTAGGCCAGGGACTTGACGCCCCAGTACTCGACCTTGCCGACAGTGCCGCCACCAGCGGCGATGATGGCCTTGAGTTGCTCCGTCAGCGCTTCGACCTGTTGGGCCGTCACGTCCTGGCGGGCAAGATAGACATGCTCGTAAAGAGCCATGGGATTTGCCTTTCTCGGTTCCACCGAAGCGCCGGCGCGGAGCCCTCCGAGCCCCTGAGAAAGGCCCGACGGAACGCATTCGAAGGCGGAGACACGGGAGGACGGGCGGTTAGCCCTGCCGTTTCAGAAGAAACAGCCCTCCGTTCAGCCCCCGGCCGGAGCTACGGAAGCGCGTCTTATACGCGGATTTCTTCGCAGTGCAACCTGAGAAACGGCTCTGCGGACCCTGCAGATCCGCTCAGCCCTTCTTCGCAGGCAGGCTCTTGCGCTTGGTAGAGGCGAATTCCTCCAGCTGCTTCTCGGACATCGACTCTGCCATTTGCTTCGAAGCCCCTTTCAGCTTGCACTTGGGCGTCTCGCCCCGTTTGGCCGAAAGCGCGACGCCAGCCGCTTGCTGTTGGGCTTTGGATTTTGCGGGCATGGCTAGATCCCCGCGTAGCCCGGCGGAACGCCGTAATAGGTCTGCATCCGCTTGCCCCATTCTGCGTCCTGCCACGCGCTGTCGGAAAATTCCGGCGCGTCACGAAGCTGATCGGCCGTGACCCCGGTCACATAGCCTTGCATCCGCTGATCGTATTTCAGGACATACCAGGGCAGGGGATAGTGGCTCTCGCCGATGCCCAGAAAGCCGCCGAAGGAGATCACGGCCCATTGGATCTGGCCGGACCTCTTGTCGATCATCATGTGATCGACGCTGCCGATCTTTTCGCCGTCGGTGGAATAGACGTCGGTCCCCTCGACCCGGCTGCTGGAAATCAGCGTGTGATTATATTCCGAAAAAGCCATGAGGGCCTCCCTTGCAACGCCGCGCTTGCGGCCTGTCGGGAGAACCTGTGGAGGCGGGTAACGGTTCCGTTAGTCGCGCCAGTTCGGCGCGGGCTCATCCGGATCGGCCACGAGGCCCGCAGCCTGAATGGCCGTAATCGCCACATACTCGTCGACCTCGGAGGAGTCGCCGCTCACGCCGACCGCGCCAATGACCATGCCTGCCGAGTTGATGATGAGCACGCCGCCGGGAACCGGTACGAAGCGCCCGCCGGATGCCGCTGCCAATGCATTCTGGAACACTGGACGGTCGGCGAGCGCATCGCGAAGCTTGCGGCTGGAGAAGCCCATGCCGAGGGCGCCCCAGGCCTTGCCGATCGCGATGTCGACCCGGAGTATGCCGCAGCCGTCCTCGCGCCTGACAGCGACGAGATGGCCGCCCCCGTCGAGCACCGCCACAGCCAGCGGCTGCAGGCTTTCCTCTTGTGCAATCTTTCGAATTTCGCGGGTGATCTTGTCGGCGACGCTTATTTTCAAACTGGACGCAACTTTTGCAACGGTTGGACGCGCCATGAAAAATTCCTTTGTTGAAGATGCAGGAAACAATCGGGCCGTTCAACTTTTGCCATGTTTGTTTTCGCGCGTCACTAGGCTGTCACAAACTGTTGAAGCGATTTGCCTTTGGCGCAATTCGTCTGGCCTCCCTGAGGAAAAGTGCGAGTCTTTCGGCGCTCTCGACAAGAACGGCGCAAGTTTCTGTCAGCTACATTGACGCAAAATCTGTCGCCTTATAGTTCGATCAAACTATCAGAATGCCAAGCAGTCGTCGTCGTGAAGAGATGTTTGCGATATCAGCAATTTCCTGCGCGCACCGCGGGAAGCCTCACCGCTTTCGCCTTTCCGTCAGAACAAGATAGAGCGACGTCGCCATGATCAGCGCCATGCCGACGAGGCTCCACACGCCCGGAATTTCGCCAAACAGCAGAAAGCCAAGGATCGCCGCATAGACGACGCGGATATAGTCGAGCGGCACCAGCGCGGTTGCATCGCCCATGCCTAGACCGTGCGTGATGAGCGCCTGCCCGCCGATGCCCATAGCCCCTATGAGGATGAGCAGTACGAGTTCCTGTCCGGTCGGCTGAACCCATGTGAAAAACGCCGGCAAGGCCGCAAAGAACGCGTTCCACCAGGCATAATAGAACATGATGACCTTGGTGCTCTCGGTCGTCTGCAAGCGCTTGATCGCGAGTACCACGAGCGCGGCGAAGAGGCCGCCCATCGCGCCGACAATCGCATTTGGATCGAAGCCGGCCGTGAACGGCCGCGCGTAAAGCAGGATGCCGAGAAAGCCGACCGAGGCGATGGCGGCGCGGCGGAAGCCGACGATCTCCGACAGAAAACACATGGCGAGCGGGATCATCCATAACGGCCGCGAGAATTGCAGCGCGAGCGAATCCGCCAGCATCATGTGCGTGATCGTCCAGAAGAAACAGGCGTTGCCGCCGGCCCCCACGATGCCGCGGAAGAAATGCGCGCCCGGCCGCTTCGTGCGCAGCGGCTCGCGCAGGTCGTGCCGGAACACCCAGAGCACGCAGATGAAACCGACAAAGGAACGGAAGAACAGGATTTCGAACGGCGGCAGCCGACTTCCGAGATGTTTGGCGAGCGCCGCCATCAGCACCAGGCCGAAGGAGCCGAGAGAAACGAGGGCGACGCCGCGCGCCATGCGCGGCATCGCCTCCCAGCGCGCGTCGAGCGGCGCGCGCAGGCGTGAAATCAGGCCTTGTTGCACTTGTGACAAATTTATTGTTCCAGAGGACCGAAAGGAGCGATGACGTCGCTTCGAGTTTATAAGGCCCGTGTCAGACTAGATCGGCGTTCGATGAGATGGAAGCATCTACTCGCACAAAAAGCTTCTCGATTCCAAATTTGTAGAGCACAGCCTTTGCGAATAACCGGGAGCACTTTTCGCGCGACGCTCTAGGCCCGCTTGTTCCATAGGGTTCCCGGGACTGAAGTCTGCGGTACGTTCTTGCCGCCGGTTTTGCGGCCCTGAAATGTGTTGGCATAAAACGACCTGATGTCCGCCTCGTTTTCGAGAACGGTGATATCCGGCGCGACGGGAGAAAAGACGTAAACCGTATCGTCTTCGTGATTTTTATATTTTTCCTGATCGCCGTGCAGTATCATTGGCCTGCCTATGCGGCTGTTGATGAATGTCTGCACGTCCAGCAATTCCTTCGAGCGGACGTGTTTGAAGCCGAGCATTTTTTCATTGACCCACATCGTTTCGGCAGGCGCATCCGCCGGAACGATCGCGTAAAGATCGTAGTCGCCGTGAATATAGGTGCCCGCAGTAGCGAGGCCCGTTGGCGAGAAGATCACGCAGCCATAATTCCTGTGCGATGGGTCCATCTGTACACGGTAACGATGGTGGGGATGATAAGCGACTTTCGGCTTGCCGCTTTCGTCATAGATGCGCCGGGCGACGAGAGGCTCGAAGGACAGCCATTCCTCTTCTGCTTTCGCAACCTTTTCCGGTTTGAAGGCGCTCCGGGGCACCTCATTGAAATCGACGACGAGGCCAGCGAGTTCGCGCATTTTTCCTTTTACGGCCACATTGTAGTCGGCCGTCTTCGCCTTGCAGTCGAAAGCCTTGGCCGAATAGCCGGGCACGCCCATGTAGTACACGGACAGTGGATTTGTCGCACGGAGAAGTATATAAACGCGATGCAACTTCGCCGCCATCCGGAAGATGGCTATGTCTTCGGCGCGAATGCCTTCGTCACTTTTAACATTGAATGCTCGCATGGCGGCCTCGGCTGAATTGAAATCTGGCAGGGCTGCAATTCCCGGCAAGTGCCCGATTTTCGTTTTCCGACAATAGCGCCCGAGACTACAAACGTGACCCGCGCAACGCAATACAGGCGTTACTTCGCCTTCCGCTTCTCGGTCAGCACCAGATAGATCGACGCGCCGACGATGAGCGCCATGCCGACATAGCTCCACAGGCCCGGCAGTTCGCCGAAAAACAGATAGCCCAGCAGCGCGCCATAGACGATGCGGGCGTAATCGAGGGGGATCAGCGCGCTGGCGTCGCCGGTCTTGAACCCGTGCGTCAGCCAGCCCTGGCCGACAATGCCGAGAATGCCGGTCACGATCAGCCAGAATAACTCCCACGGCGTTGGCGTCAGCCACACGAACCAGGCGGGGATCGCCACGAACAATACGTTCCAGAAGGCGAAGTGAAACACGATGACTTTCGTGCTTTCGGTTTCCGTCAGCTTTTTCACCGTGATGATGGCGGCCGCGCCGAAGAGCGCGCCGGTCGCGCCGATCAGCACATTGATGTCGAAGCCCGAAGTAAACGGGCGCGCGTAAATCAGGATACCGCAGAAACCGACGCAGGCGATGGCCGCGCGCCGCATGCCCACAGCTTCGCCGAGCAGAAGCATGGCGAGCGGAATCGTCCAGAGCGGCCGCGAGAACTGCAACGCCATGGCGTCGGCGAGCAGGAGATGCGTGATCGACCAGAACAGGAAGGCGTTCGCCGCCGCGCCGAGAAAGCCGCGCAGCATGTGCAACCGCAATTTCGGTGTGCGGAAGGGTTCGAGCGGCGCGTGACGGAAGAGCGGCAGCAGGATCGCGAGACCGACGAGCGAGCGGAAAAACTGCACTTCGAAGGGCGACAGGCGCTTGCCCAGAAACTTCACCAGCAGCGCCATCAGCGTCAGCGCGATCGCGCCCATCGAGACGAGAATCGCGCCACGCACGAATGGCGGCACGGCAAGCCAGCGTTTTGCGATGGCGGCTCTTGGGGCCGCCAGCTGGTGGGGAAGGGCCAATGGTGGTTTCCGGAAACGCCGGCAAATCCGGCGGCTATTGTGAAGATGCAGTGAAAGATTATAGTCCGCCCGTCAAGGACGCGGCCATGCCCACGCTTGAGCGGGCCTACCGCGAGATTGGCAGGAGGAGTTTCGTATGAACAGCAAGATTATCGTCACGATCGCGCCGACCGGCGGCATGGCTCCGCGCTCGGCGAGCCCGCATCTGCCGTTGCAGCCGCAGGAAATCGCCGACGATGTCTATCGCTGCTACAACGCGGGAGCGAGCGTCGTCGCCGTTCACGCGCGCCGTCCCGACGACCTGTGCACCTGCAATCCCGAAATCTACAAGGACATCAACGCGCGCATCCGCGCGAAATGCGACATCATCATCAACAATTCGACGGGCGGCGGCATCAACGGCGACATGGTTCGCGAGCGCGGCGACGGCTTTCTGGAGTTCAATTTCGAAGAGCGCCTGAAGGGGATGGAGGGCGGCGCGGAAATGTGCACGCTCGACCCGACGACCATCATAGCCACCTTTGAAGGCCGCGAGATCGTGATGAATACCTCGCCCGAGCGCGTAAAAATTCTCGCGCAAGGCATGAAGGACCGAGGCATCAAGCCGGAGTGGGAAGTGTTTTCGCCGACACACCTCCTGCAGGACGTCACACGCTGCCTCGCGGCCGGCTACGACGAGCCGCCATACTTCATCAACTTCGTGCTGGGCGTCGACCGCGGGTTCCAGGGCGCGATGCCCTATTCGCCCAAAATACTTCAGCAAATGGTCGAACTGATGCCGAAGGACGCCATCTTCAACGTCAGCGCCGTCGGTCCTGCGCAACTCGAAGCGGGCGTGATGTCGATCCTGCTCGGCGGCCATGTGCGTGTCGGCCTCGAGGACAATCTCTATTTCTCGCGCGGCCGTCTCGCGACCAATCTGGAACTCACCGAACGAATCGTGCGCATCATCCGCGAGATGGGGCTCGAGCCCGCGACACCCGCCGAAGCGCGCGAGATCATGGGGCTGCCGCGGCGCAAACCGTCATAAGTTTCAAGCAGTCAACCGAACTGCAATACGCACCCCTTGGGCATCAGGCCCAGGGCGCATAGGTGCCGTTGTCGTATATGCGCCAGCTCTTGAGGCCGGATTTGGCAACGACCACATGGCCTTCCTTCGCCTTGGCGACGAGCAGCTTGAAGACGAGTTCGTTCTTCCGCCAGATCATCGGCGTCGCGGGATCGACGACCGCCTGATACTCGTCGGAGTCGGGGTCGATCTGGATGATCGTTCCGGTCAGGTCCGGCCGCAGTTTGGGGCCAAGCTCGCGCTCCTGCAGCCATTCGCATTCGTAGTCGCGGCATACCTGCGGGCGGCGATGGTAGATCTTGCAGCCCTTGCCGATCTTGCAATGCTGGCAGAGCGGTCCCGGCTCCTTGTTCAACTCCTCGATCCACAACACCTTGCAGCACATGGTGCAGGGGCCGCAGCTCTTGCCGGGTATCGACGCCATCGGAACTTCTCTCGTGCTCGGGCAAAGCAAATATTCGGCGCGAATCCGCGCGCGGATTCTCCTTCTTCATGAGAACGCGCCCGCTGGCAACCAGCCGGGCGCGCAATCTACAGGTTTTGAGAAGTCTAAAGGATCAATTCCAGATCAGCTTTTCCGGATCGAGCTTGCTGCTGTAGAGCGAGAATTCCTTGCCAAGCTCGATATAGGGGACAAGATCCTGCGGGCTGGCGGCGATGGTCAGGCTCGGCGGCGGCTTCGGCGCAGTGAAACCAAAGGCCTTTTGTTCCATCCGGCTCGCTTCCGTCCAGTCGTCGTAAATAAATTTGTTGCTCTCTTCGAGACCCTTGCGAAATCCTTCTACGGTCTTGCGATTGGCGTTCGCCCACTGGCGTGTCGCGATATAGGCAATCATCAAGAGATCGGAATTCACGTCAGCCACATATTCGGCGACGATCTTGCCGGTGCCGCCCTGAACGATGCGGGAGCGGATTGGATCGGTCACGGTGGCCGCATCCACGGTGCCGCTCTTCAGCAGATCGGACATCTGCGGGAAACCGGCCTCGATGAACTGCACGTCGCGCAGATTGACCCCGCGGTCCTTCAGCCATTTCTTGACGAAGATATCCATGGTACTGTTGAGCCCGGCGACGGCAATTTTCTTGCCCTTGAAATCGGCGGGGTTCTGATAGGAAAACTCGTTCCGAATAGCGAGGCCGATCTTCGACGCCGCCCTGGTGTGCCGCGTAGCGCCGGAAACGACGACGAGATCCAGACCGCCATCCACGGCTTGCAAAAAGAGAGGGATGGTCGCGCTGCCGATCTGTATGCTGCCGGAAACGAGACCCGGCGGCACATGCACAATGATCGGCAGTTTGACCGGCGTCACGTCGACGCCATGTTTGGCGAACAGACCCTTTTCCGGTCCGACAACCATTGGCACGAAATCGGACGCTGTGACGTGACCGACGGATATCTTCGCGTTCTGCGCGAGCAGATCGCTGCTGCGCAACACGAACGGCATAGAGACGGCGCCCATCAGGGCGTGACGGCGTGTAAGCATTTAATTCCTCCCTCGGGTGAATCCAGATCGTCGACGCAAGATCATCAGTGCTTGTCGCCGGTGGCGAACAGGCGATCGTAATGGGCGAGATCGACATGCGCGATCTCCCACCATACATGGTTCAGGTCCTGCAGCATGAAGCTTTTCACGCCGCCTTCGCTGACGACATCGGTGACCTTCTTGATGGCATAGTCGTCGCGATGGGTGAGTGCCGCCTTGTGCGATGCCTCGACCTCGGCATCGCTGTCGACGGCGAGGCGAAAACGGTTCTCCGGCCCCTGATCTTTCTGCTCGCCATCCACGCAGACGCAGACCACGGACCATGGCCCGCCTTTCCACATATACTGCGCTTCCGCCAGCGGACGCACCACGTCGATCCCCAGGAACTCGTTCAGGAAGCGTCGCGTCGCCGCAATGTCGTTGCACTCGATGGTGCCATGCGAAAGCTGTTCGGTCTGCACGAGAGCGTTCATTGGCGTTTCCTCAATCAGCGTGTTTCGGATTCCAGTTTCTTGCCGAGGCCGACCTCTTCATATCCGCCGCCGCTCTCATCCGGCCAGTTCACAGCCTTCTCGAATGAAGGTCGAGCTGAAATCCGCCTGTACCATGCATCCACATTCGGACGCAGGCTCGGCGACCAGAACTTGCCGGCGCCGAGCGCCCAGAGCCGGTACATGTACGGCGCGACATTGATATCGGCCAATGTGAACTGCTCCCCGACAATCCACGGGACGGGATCAAGAAGCGCGTCCATCTCGTCGAGCAACTTTTCGAGCGTGACGATACATTGCCCGAGTTCATCTGGCCCGATTTCCCCGCGCAAGGCGCGGCCGTGGATCTCCTGATAGAAGGGAAGCGGGCGCCGTTTCACGGCTTCGGCGAGTTCCTCGTCGCTCCAGCGATTGCGCAGTTTCGGCAGCAGATATTTGACCGCGGTAAGTTTCACGATCGAAGGAAATTCGTCTTCGCAGCGGCGCGTGAATTCGCGCATGCGTGCTGCCTTGAGCGGATCGGCCGGAACGAGCGAGGGCCCCTTGAATGCCGCGTCGATATATTCGTTGATGACAGTGGACTCGCGAATGGGCTGGCCGTCATGCACGAGCGTGGGGACGACTCCACCGGGATTGATCGCGAGATATTCCGGCTTCGTTTGATCGAGCTTGAAGAGATCGACGTAGCGGCTTGTCCAGGCAACGCCCTTTTCCTCCAGCGCCATCCGGCAGCGCACGGAGCAAACGGAACTCCAGAAGTGATATAGCTCGATCATGCCCGGCGCCCTCAGTGCTGATCGCCCTTCTGGCGCAAGGTCGTGTAGAGAAGGTCCGGCGTGCGATATTCGATTTCCCACCAGTTGCTGTCGCCATCGACGAAATAGAGCGCGTAGGAACCGTGGCGGAAGCGCGGCTTCTGCACGCGGCCGATGCCGTAGTCCTTCTGTTTTGCTGAAATCTTCTCGAAGGCTTCGTCGACGGCGGCCTGACTCGGCACGGCGACGCCCCAGTGGTTCAGCATTTCCTGCGGTACGGCGATGTCTTCGACCTCGCGCGCCTCAAGAATCCAGTAGGGCTGTCCCGCAAGCTTTTCGCCTGTTTTGTGGCCCTTTTCGCGGATCAGCAGCACGCCTTTTTCGGGCTCGACGCATTCGAGGTTCAGGACCTCTTCACACATGCGGCGCGCGCGCTTGATATCCTTGGTCAGAAAGGTGCCGCCGATGAGCAGCGAGGGTTTCACATGCGAAGCTGCTGCGCCCTGGGGCCTGGTCATCACATTCATGGCGTTGCTCCCGAAATTTGCGCCATCCTTGCGCGATTAGAGGTCGAGGACAAGCGTTTCGCCGGGCATGGCGCGGGAAACGCAGACCTGAATGAATTTTTCCCGTTCCTCGTCGGTGAGCACTTCGTCGCGATGATCGGCAACGCCCGACAGCAGCTTGACCTTGCAGGTGCCGCAAACGCCATCCGTGCAAAGCACCTTGATCTTGTACCCCTCGGCCTTCAGCACATCGAGGATCTTTTTGTCGGGCGGGACGTGGAGAGTCCTGCCGGATTTTTGCAGCACGACATCGAAGGCCTGATCGGTGCTGCGCGGCGCGGTCGCGGCCTCGTCGCCGTGAAAGAGTTCGAAATGGACCGAACCCTTCGGCCAGTCCGGCGTCGCCTCGCGCACCGCCCGGATGAGTTCGAGCGGACCGCAGACATAGACATGCGCGGCGGAAGGGCGCTCTTTCAAAAGCGTTGCGACATCCAGCCTTTTGGCAGCGTCGCCGCCGCTGCAATGCATGGTCAGGCGCGTTCCGGCGAGCGCTTCGACTTCAGGCGCGAAGGCCGCTTCGTCGCGCATGCGCGCGTAATAATGGAAACGATAGTCCGCCTCGGTAGCGTTCAATCGATGCGCCATGGCGATCAGCGGCGTCACGCCGATGCCGCCGGCAATCAGAATGTAATGCGCGCCGGCTTCATTCAGCGGAAAATGATTGATCGGTTCGCTGGCCGTGAGGACATCGCCGACTTTCAACTTGTCGTGGATCCATATGGACCCGCCCTTGCTCTCGTGATCGAGCAGCACGCCGGTGACATAGCGATGCGTTTCAGCGGGATCGTTCAGCAGCGAGTAGGAACGCTCGATGCCGTTGCCGAGCGTCAAATCGATATGCGCGCCAGCGGTGAAGGCGGGCAAAGCGACTCCTTCGGCTGCGCGCAAGTCGATCTCGATGACGCGTGGCGCGGCTTTGCGGATCGCATGGACTTTGAGTTGCAAGGACAAGCTGCGGCTTCCTCCAGTTATTGAAGGCAGCTTACCGGCATCGTGGTGTAGCGGCAATCGGGACAGAATGTCCCGCAATGAATTGCTATGCGGTACAAATAAAAACGCCCGGCCATGCAGGGCCGGGCGCTCGTTGCCTTAAATTCCGATGCCTTACGACAGATGCTTCTTAAAGAAGTCGATCGTGCGCGTCCACGACAGTTCCGCCTGATCCTTGTCGTAACGCGGCGTCGTGTCGTTGTGGAAGCCGTGATTGGCTTTCGGATAGACGAACGTCTCGTAGGACTTGTTGTTGGCCTTCAGCGCCGCTTCGAATGCTGGCCAGCCATCGTTGATGCCCTTGTCGAGTTCGCCGTAGTGAATGAGCAGCGGCGCCTTGATGCGCGCGACATCTTCGGCCTTCGGCTGGCGTCCGTAATAGGGCACGCTGGCGGCGAGGTCGGGCAGCATGACCGCCATGGCGTTGGCGATGAAACCGCCGAAGCAGAAGCCGACGACGCCGATCTTGCCGTTCGAGTCGGGATCCTTCTTCAGAGTTTCGTAGGCGGCGACGAAATCCTGCAGCAGCTTGTTCGGATCGAGCTTGGACTGCATTTCGCGACCCTTGTCGTCATTGCCGGGATAGCCGCCAAGCGAGGTGAGGCCATCGGGCGCAAGGGCGTTGAAACCCGCGACTGCGAGCCGGCGCGCCACGTCCTCGATATAGGGGTTGAGGCCGCGGTTCTCGTGAACGACGACGACCGAGCCGCGCCTGCCGCCGGCGGCGGGCTTGGCCAGCAGGCCCTTGGTTGGTCCGTTGCCCTGCGGCGATTCGAAGGTGATCATTTGCGTCTTGATGCGCGGATCGTCAGCCTTCACCTGCTGCGCCAGCGCGTAATTCGGGAGCATCAGTTCGATGAATGCCGCGCCTGTAACGCCGGCCGCGGCATATTTCGCCGAGCGGTCGATGAACTGGCGGCGGTTGATCTCGCCGTGGCAGTATTGGTCGTAGAGATCGAACAGGCGCTGGTCGAAATCCTTGGCGGTCTTGCGCGTGGAAACGTGCATGTTCATGTTTTCGTGCCTCCCTTCTGGCAGCCCGCGTGGGCGGAGCCGGAAATTTGCACAGGGCGTCACGCCCGCCAAGGGGGTGTCCAAATACGCACGCAAACGTGAAGCGACGGCGGATTTGACGCCCAAGTCCGTAAAGCCGAAAGTACCGGCAAACGCGGGAGGAATTTATGCGCAATATCGCTTCGCTTGCGCTGACGTTTGTGTTGGGCCTGACTACTGCCGCCCAAGCCGACGAAGTCGCCGACTTCTACAAGGGCAAGCAGATCCAGCTCGTCATCGGCTATGGCGCGGGCGGCGGCTACGATCTCAATGCACGGATGCTGGCCCGCTATCTGTCGCCGTACATTCCCGGCAACCCCACCGTCGTGCCGCAGAACATGCCCGGCGCGGGTTCGCTGCGCGCGGCGAACTACGTGCTTACCGTCGCGCCGAAGGACGGCACGGTTATCGGCGCAGTCGACCGGCAGGTGTCGCTGACGGCGCTGCTGGGGGGTAATCCCGCCGTCAAATTCACGCCCGCCGATATCAACTGGATCGGTACGCTTTCCAGTTACGAGAATGACGCCTTCATTCTCTGGCTGCGCAGGGACGCGGCCGCGAAATCGGCCGACGATCTCCTGCGGCCCGGCGGGCCGGAAGCCTCGGTCGGCGGCTCCGCCATCGGCTCGACCGACGACGTGACCGTCATCATCCTGCGCGACGTCGCGAAGATGAATCTCAAACTCGTCACCGGCTATCCCGACGGCAACAGCATTTCGCTGGCGCTCGAACGCAACGAGGTCCAGGGGCGCGTCGCCGGGCTCAGTTCGATTTCGGGCACGCGCCCGCAATGGCTTGGCGCGGACGCACTCGTGCGTCCCATCATTCAGGTCGGACGTGTCACCCGTCATCCGCAGTACAAGGACGTGCCGACGGCGCGCGAAGTCACGAAAGATCCGCGCGGCAAGGCGATCATCGAAGCGATGGAGCTGACCTACCAGCTCGCCCGGCCCTATATCGCGGCGCAGGGCATCCCCGCGCCCCGGCTCGCGGCGCTGCGCAAGGGTTTCATCGAGGCCGCCAACAGCAAGGCGCTGCGCGACGAGGCCGCGAAGATGAATGTCGAGATGAGCCCCGTGGAAGGCGGCGAAGCGGCAAAACTCATGGCCGGGATGTCCGGCGCGCCGGCCGAAGCGCTCGATTACCTGCGCAAGCTACTGGCGAGCCCCGAAGCGAAATAATTTAATTGGCGATAGCGCTCAGGCGCGACGTCAGGAAAGCCCGTTCGGCCGGATTGGTCGAGAGCCCGATGGCCGTCTCATAGCTCGACACGGCCTCGGGTAGGTGGCCGGCACGTCGCAGGCAGTCCGCCATGGCGGCATGATACGGCTGGTAGCCGGCAAGGTCGGATTTCAGCCGGTCGAGTTCGGCGAAGGCCGCGTCCGCCGCGCCGGCGAAAGACAGCGCAACCGCCCGGTTCAGCCGGACCACGGGATTGGGCTGGATTCGCAATAATTCGTCGTACAGGCCGACAATTTCCTGCCAGCGCGTTTCCCGTATCGACGCAGCCTCCGCGTGCACCGCGCTGATTGCGGCCTGAATCTGGAACGGTCCGGGCGCTCCGAGCCCGAGCGCCTTTTCGATGAGTTGGATGCCGGACGCGATCTTGTCCGCATGCCACAGGGCGCGGTTCTGGTCTTCGAGCGGCACCAGGTTGCCGGAGGCGTTGCTCCGGGCGTCGCGCCGGGAATCATGCAGCAACATCAACGCCAGCAGGCCCATGATTTCGGGCTCGCCCCGTCGCAGGTCGTATAGGATTTGCGTGAGACGGATCGCTTCGTCGCAAAGCGAACGGCGGATCTGGGTATCGCCCGATGTCGAGGCGTAGCCTTCATTGAAGATCAGATAGAGCACGCCGAGGACCGAGGCGGTTCGCTCAGGCAACGCCGCCGCACCGGGAATTTCATAGGGAATTCCAGCGTCCGCGATCTTCTGTTTGGCGCGCACGAGGCGTTGCGCCATGGCGTCTTCCCTGTCCAGGAAGGCGCGCGCGATTTCGCGGGTCGTCAGCCCGCCGAGCGTGCGCAGCGTGAGCGCGATACGGGTCTTTTCCTCCAGCGCCGGATGGCAGCAGGTGAAGATCAGCCGAAGCCGCTCGTCAGGGATCGTCTGCTCCTCAGGCGGTTCGGGATTTTCCTGTTCCATCTCGATCAGCGCTGCATATTCGGCTGCCTTGCGTTCGAAATTGCGGTGGCGACGAATGCGGTCGATGGCCTTGCGGCGGGCGGTCTGAAGCAGCCAGCCCGCCGGGGACCGTGGCAGGCCTGAACGCCGCCAGTGATCGAGCGCGGATTCCAGTGCGTCCTGAAGGCTGTCCTCGGCAAGCTGGAAGTCGCGTAACGTGCCGATGAGGGAAGCGAGAAGCCTCCCCCAATTGTTCCGGACGATCCCATTGATGGCTTGCGTGCTTGCGTCCAGCGGCGGGTTCATTGCTGTGCCTTGCGCAACTAATCGGCTGGTCAGTACTCCATGACCGGGCGAATTTCGACACAACCGAATTTCGCCGAAGGGATCATCGCCGCATATTTGATGGCTTCGTCGAGATTGGCGCAGTCGAGCAGATAGAATCCACCCAGCGTTTCCTTGGTTTCGGCAAAAGGTCCATCCATTGTTTCGGTCTTGCCGTTGCGAACACGCACGGTCGTGGCGGTGGAAGTCGCCTTCAGGCCCTCACCGGCGATCAGGACATTGTCGGCCTTGTAGCGCTGCGTCGCAGCCATGTAGCCACCCATGAATTCGCCGAATTCCGGCGTCCCATGTGCGGGGCCTGCATTGGGTGCGGCGTAGATCAGAGCGAGATATTTCATTTCAAAACTCCTGGGTTGGCTTTTGCATTCGCCTGAGCATCAGGCTGCAGGGGAGACGAACCGCGTGCGGCGGCATCGACATCGCGCCGTAAATTTTTTGCGCGGCTTCAGACCATACGGTGCCAGACAATCAGACCGATGGCGATCAGCATGGCCAGCTGGGTGCCTGAGGCTCCGGCGACCCGCAAAGGCGCGGCAGCATAGTCGTGCTTGATCCCGAACGGGTGGATAAGGCGGGAGACAATCAGCAGGGCGCCGACGACATGCAACCACGTGCGTGACGCGCCACTTGCCTCGGCCATGGCGAGCAGCAGCAATGCCAACGGGACGTATTCGCAGAAATTGCCGTGACGCCGGATGCGTTCGGCCATCTGCGGATTGTTTGCGTCCATCAGGGAAATGCTGGTTTTCGCGCGATAGAGGATCACGTGAAAACTCAGGATGAGCGCGAGGACGCCCATGGCGGCCGTATAAAGAGCGGTGATCTGAAAGGTCATGTGGGTGTCCTCCTTTTTGTGCATGAAAGTTGCCGGGCGGATGGAGACGAAGGCAGGAGGCTGAAATCGACATCCGCCGAATTTTTCTTTTGCGATTCCGCCCGCGCTGCCTCCGCTTCAAGGCGCCTGATAGCCACAGCCTTGACTCTCCTACCCCTCAATGCGACCCAGCCCCGCTTCCTTTTTGGGCAGTTTTGGAGCGCGGGGACAGATGGCGATCGCATTCGTATTTCCGGGTCAGGGCTCGCAGGCCGTCGGCATGGGCAAGGCGCTGGCCGATGCTTTCGGCCCGGCACGCGCCGTTTTCGAGGAGGTCGATGCGGCGCTGGGCCAAAAGCTGTCCGCCCTCATGTTTGAGGGGCCAGAGGCCGAACTGACTCTTACCGCCAATGCCCAGCCCGCGCTGATGGCGGTTTCCATGGCCGTGCTGCGAACCCTGGAGGCCGAAGCGGGCCTCGATCTCGCTCGCGACGTCAAATTCGTCGCCGGCCATTCCCTCGGCGAATATTCCGCCCTCGCCGCCGCCGGAAGTTTTACGCTGGCCGATACAGCCAAGCTGTTGCGCTTGCGCGGCGAGGCCATGCAGAAGGCCGTGCCGGTCGGGCAGGGGGCGATGGCGGCTCTACTTGGGCTCGACTACGAGACCGGCGTCGCTGTGGCCGCGGAGGCGGCTCAGGGCGATGTCTGCCAGATCGCCAATGACAATGGCGGCGGTCAGGTCGTCGCCTCCGGTACCAAGGCGGCCGTCGAGCGCGCCGTGGAAATCGCCAAGGCCAAAGGCGCTCGCCGCGCCATGATGCTGCAGGTCTCCGCGCCCTTCCATTGCGCGCTGATGCAACCGGCTGCCAACGCCATGGCCGAGGCCTTGGCGAAAGTCGACATCCGCGCGCCAAAAGTGCCGCTCGTCGCCAATGTACTCGCGACGGCCGTCAGCGATCCCGCCGAAATCCGCAAACGCCTCGTCGAGCAGGTCACCGGCACGGTGCGCTGGCGCGAATGCGTTGCTTACATGGCGCGTGAAGGCGTTGAATCGTTTTATGAGGTTGGATCGGGCAAGGTCTTGTCCGGACTCGTAAAAAGAATTGCCGACACGGCGACCGGCACACCCGTCGGCGCGCCTGCCGACATCGAGGCGTTCAAGAACCGCAGCGCCTGATCACGGAGACAAACATGTTCGATCTTACCGGCCTCAATGCGCTTGTAACAGGCGCGACCGGCGGCCTTGGTGGCGCGATGGCGCGCGCACTTCACGCGCAGGGCGCGACAGTCGCCATATCGGGCACGCGCGCGGATGCGCTGAATGGGCTCGCGGACGAACTGAAAGAACGGGTGCACATTCTGCCCTGCAACCTCGCAGACAAGGACTCTGTGGAAGCCCTCGTACCGTCTGCCGAAGTCGCCATGGGGCAGATGGACATTCTCGTGAACAACGCCGGCATCACGCGCGACGGACTGTTCATGCGCATGAAGGACGACGACTGGGAGCAGGTGCTGGCAGTGAATCTCACGTCCGCATTCCGGCTTTCGCGCGCCGCGCTAAAGGGCATGATGAAGCGCCGCTTCGGCCGCATCGTGTCGATCACCTCGGTCGTCGGTGTCACGGGCAATCCCGGACAGGGCAATTATGCGGCCTCCAAAGCCGGCATGATCGGCATGACGAAATCGCTGGCGGCGGAAGTGGCAAGCCGCAACATCACAGTGAACTGCGTCGCGCCCGGCTTCATATCGAGCCCCATGACGGATGCGCTCAACGACAGGCAGAAGGAAGCTTCGCTCTCGCGCATCCCCGCTGGACGCTTCGGCGAGGGCGCGGACGTGGCGGCTGCGGTCGTCTATCTCGCGAGCCGCGAGTGCGGCTACGTGACCGGGCAGACCTTGCATGTGAACGGCGGCATGGCCATGATCTGAAATCCGGCGCATTTTGCCTTTGGTATGAGGGAAAAGCCGCGAAACGGGGTTTACGGGACTTGGCCGCGGCCCTCTCGCAATGCAGAATGAAGTATGCTACGAGCGCCGCCATTCCGGGATCGGCGCGTGTCGATGGGCCGAGGTTGAAGGCGCAGGCGCGAGCCCGCCAGCGGCCCCGGGTTGGAATTCAAGGCTGCAATAACAGGGAAGTACAGATATGAGCGACATCGCCGAGCGCGTGAAGAAGATCGTTGTGGACCACCTCGGCGTCGACGCCGAAAAGGTCACCGAAACCGCCAATTTCATCGACGACCTCGGCGCGGATTCGCTTGATACCGTCGAGCTCGTCATGGCGTTCGAGGAAGAATTCGGCGTTGAAATCCCCGATGACGCCGCCGAGAAGATTTCCACCGTCGGCGACGCGATCAAGTTCCTCGAGTCCGCCAAGACGGCCTGATTCGAGCGCTGTTGGTCATCGACCACAGTTCGAATTCCGCGAATACGTCAGTCTGTTGAGCAAGGGCCGGAAACACCGGCCCTTGTCATTTGTCGCCTGTCCGGCCTAGACGTTTCCGCGTCACAGCCTCCGAAACGCTGAATCGGGCGGTCCGGAGCAGCCCCTGCCGGGCGATCAAGCAGGAGAAGCGCTTTGAGAAGGGTTGTCGTCACCGGTCTCGGGATGGTCTCGCCGCTCGCCAACGGAGCCGAGGAAACCTGGAAGCGGATGCTCGCCGGGCAGAGCGGTCTCGGGCGAATCGAGAATATCGATGTGTCCGATCTGCCCTGTCAGGTAGCTGCGCAGATTCCGCGCGGCGATGGCTCGAACGGCACCTTCAATCCCGATGCCTTCGTGGAGCCGAAGGAACAGCGCAAGGTCGACGATTTCATCATCTACGGGATAGCCGCGGCGACACAGGCGCTGGCCGACGCAGGCTGGGCGCCCAAGACCTATGAAGAGCAGACGACAACAGGCGTTCTCATCGGCTCTGGCATCGGCGGTATCGGCGGCATTTACGACGCGTCCGTCACCCTCAAGGAAAAGGGGCCGCGGCGCATCTCGCCCTTCTTCATTCCCGGCCGCCTCATCAATCTCGTGTCGGGCTATGTCTCGATCCAGCATGGCCTGAAGGGCCCGAACCATTCGGTCGTCACGGCATGCTCCACGGGCGCGCACGCCATTGGCGACGCCGGCCGCCTGATCGCGCTCGGCGATGCGGACGTTATGGTCGCGGGCGGCGCGGAATCGGCGATCAACCGGTTGGGACTCGCGGGTTTCGCGGCTTGCCGCGCCCTGTCCACAGGTTTCAACGACAGGCCGCAGGCGGCTTCTCGTCCGTATGACAAGGATCGCGACGGTTTCGTCATGGGCGAGGGCGCGGGCTGCGTGGTGCTCGAGGAATACGAGCACGCCATAGCGCGCGGCGCGAAAATCTACGGCGAACTCGTTGGCTACGGGCTTTCGGGCGACGCTTATCACATCACGGCGCCCTCCGAGGACGGCGACGGCGCATTCCGCTGCATGACGGCGGCGCTCAAGCGGGCCAACATGAGCGCCAGCGAGATCGACTACATCAACGCGCACGGCACTTCGACGCCGCTCGGCGACGAAATCGAACTCGGCGCCGTGACGCGTCTTGTCGGCAACTCCGCCGGCAAGCTGTCGATGTCCTCGACGAAATCCGCGGTCGGACACTTGCTCGGCGCGGCAGGCGCCGTCGAGGCGATCTTCTCGCTTCTCGCCATGCGCGACCAGATCGCGCCGCCAACGCTGAACCTCGACAATCCCTCTGTCGAGACCGCGATCGACCTGGTGCCGCATGTCGCTCGCAAACGCGAAATCAACGCGGTACTGTCGAATTCCTTCGGCTTCGGTGGAACCAACGCCTCGTTGGTGTTCCGGCGGGTTGCGTGAGCGCCCGCAATTAACCATTATAGGCCGACCCGTGGCGAACCAATTTCGCCACAATGCGCACTAAGGTATTGTCCGCGCTCAAATTCGTGGCGCGAAGACATTCGTTACTGCGCTCCATTGCGTTAATCGGCGGAAGCAATTGGAATATGGCGTCTCCAGATAACCACCAGTCGCAGGACATGGGGCCGTTGCAGCCACGCGGCGGCGCGCGTTTCTTTGGCCGGCGCGCAAGCCTGCAGACGCCGGCCGAGGCTCTTCACCCGGAAACGCCGCCCCCGCCGCCCGGAAAGCCCAATAGCAAGCGCCGTCCGATGCTTTCGGCGCTGAGCGGCATTCTCTCCTTCGTGCTGATTGCAGCCGTTTTGGGCGTCGGCTTCCTTGCCTATGCCACAGGCAAACTTGCCGAGCCCGGCCCGTTGGCGGCCGACAAGGCGGTCTATATCGCGCCGCGCACGGAAGTCGCAGATATCGTCGACCAACTTTATGCCGCAGGCGTTATTCGCGATCCCACGGTCATGAAGGTGACGCTGGTCATCGATCGCAAATGGTCGCAGGTGAAGGCCGGCGAGTACATGTTCAGGCAACGCGCCAGCCTGAACGAAGTGATCGAGACGGTTGTTTCCGGCAAGACGATCCTGCATTCGGTTACGATCCCCGAGGGTTTGACCAGCGAGCAGATCGTGGGGCGCCTGCGGCAGAGCGAAATTCTCACCGGCGAGATCCTCGAAATTCCGCCGGAGGGAACGTTGCTGCCGGACACCTATCGCGTGCCGCGCGGACATTCGCGCGCGACATTGCTGCGCCAGATGCGCGAGCAGCAGACCCAGCTCCTCGACCGTATCTGGGAGAAGCGCTCGCAGGATGTGCCGTTGCGTTCGAAGCTCGAAATGCTGACGCTCGCCTCGATCGTCGAAAAGGAAACCGGCCGGTCCGACGAACGCACACGCGTCGCTTCGGTCTTCTACAACCGGTTGCGCAAGGGCATGCGGTTGCAGTCGGATCCGACCATCGTTTACGGCCTCGTCGGCGGCAAGGGCACGCTGGGACGGCCGATCCAGCGCGACGAAATCACGAGACCGACGCGCTACAATACCTATGTCATTCCGGCGCTGCCGCCCGGTCCGATCGCCAATCCGGGCCGCGCTTCCCTCGAAGCTGCCGCCAATCCCTTACGTACCAACGATCTCTTTTTCGTCGCCAACGGTACTGGCGGCCATACCTTCGCCGAGACGCTTGATCAACATAATCGTAACGTCGGCCGCTGGCGCGAAATCGAGCGCGAGCGGGCGGCTACGCGTGCGGCTCAACCGGCTTCGGCGGGCGAGCCGTCGGCGGAAACGGATCGTGTCGTTCCCGGCATCGAGCCGGAACCTGCAGCAGCCAAGCCGCCGGCGGCGCGCGGCCGCCGCAGCGATCTGCCCGATGGAATTATCTTCGGCGAGGTGCCGGAAGTGCTTGCCGGCCCGAGCGTGGCTTTGGCAGAACTCGGGGGAGCCTTGCGCGCCACGCCGGCAGCGCCTGTGGCCGCAGGCGCGACAACCGTCGCGCCAATGCCGGTGACGCCAATGCCGGTGACGGTCACGGCCTTCGCTCCGGTCCGCGCTCCCAATGGCGTGCCGCTGCCGCCCCTGCGCCCGCAGACAACTGTGGCGCGGACAACTCCGGCGCCTGAGCCTGCCGCGCCAGCGGCCGGTCAGCCTGCGGCGGGTGACCAGTTCCGTCTGGGCAAGAGCCTCTCCGACATCAACCTGCAGATCGCAGGCGTTCAGACCGGGCCTTCGCCGCTGGATGGCCCGGAGAACGCCGACGAGCCGGCCGGGGGCGCGAATCCGCAAGTGTTCCCGATGGCCGCTTCGCGGCGCAACGAGATGAACGCGCGCGCCGCCCAGTTCGGGAGCGGCGCAGCGCCGAGGGGGCCGGTCGAGACCATCGATCTTGGCTCGGGCGAAGATCAGACAACCCGCGGCGGCGCGGCCCAGCGCCGTGTGTCCGACGCTTCCGAAGGCACCGACCTCGATCCCCTGCGCAGCCGTGGCTGGGACCTGACCTCGACCCAGAACATTCCGGCGATCGCGTCAGGCGGCGCTCCCGCTTCGGCAGCGCCCGCCATCCGCCGGCCGGCCGGCCGCTAGAGCGCTTTCTCCCCGCTTCGGACTTCCCCCCATACCGTGTTCGCTGGCTTTGCGCCGGGCGCTGGCCTATTGCTGGTCTGAGAAAAACAAGATGCGGGGGAATAAATTGCAGGCGGCTTCTATCGCACTCGCGGCTTGAAACGTGCTCGGCGCGCTTTTTGCCCTGGCATCGGCAGCGACATTCGCCATCAACAACACGACGGCGCGGCGCGGCGTTCTCACGGGCTCCGTTCTGCAGGCGCTCGTCATCTCCATGCCCATGGGCATCCCGATGTTCTGGCTGGCGGCCTGGATCGGCGGCGCGGCGGGCGAAGTATTCGGCTTTACGTTTCGCGAGGCGCTGTATCTCTCGGCTGCGGGCATCGTGCATTTCGTCGCCGGCCGTTACTGCAACTATCGCGCGGTGAAAGCCATCGGCTCCAATCTCGTCGGTCCCCTGCAGGAAACCAACATGCTGCTGGCGCTGGGGTTGGCGGTGATCTTTCTCGGCGAAAAACTGACGGCGCTGAAATTCATCGGGATTGCGCTCGTGATGATAGGCCCGGCGCTGATCGCGACAGGCCCCAGGGGCGGAAAATCATCCGGCGGTTCGAAGTTTCAGCCCGTCTATGCCGAGGGCTATTTTTACGGGATCCTCTCGGTGTTCTGTTACGGCGTCAGTCCGGTGCTGGTGCGGCTCGCCGTCGAGGGAAAGTCGCTTGGCGCAAGCCAGGCGGGCGGCGTGATTTCCTATACCGCCGCAACTCTCGTGACCGCGCTCGTGCTGCTTTATCCCGGTGCCTGGCGGCACTCGCTGGAAGTATCGCGCGAAGCAGCAAAGTGGTTCACCTGGGCGGGCTTTGCCGTTGGCGCGGCGCATATGTTCCGTTTCATGGCGCTGGCGATCGCGCCGGTGTCCGTGGTTTCGCCGATCCAGCGCCTGTCCATTGTATTGCGCGTGATGTTCGGATGGATGATCAATCGCGAGCATGAAATCTTTTCGTCGCGCATGTACCTCGCGACGATTATTTCGCTCTTTGGCGCGCTCTTTCTGACCATCGACACGAAATGGCTTTTGTCCGCGCTCGGGATCGGCGGGCAATGGGCGCAATTGCTGATGTGGTCATGGCCGTAAATGCGATGTTGGCCCGGAAGAATCAGCGCACGATATTCTTCATGTCGTTGATGCGGCCTTCGACGAAACACCGAAGGTTATGCACGACGAGCGGATGGATCTGCCGGTCGTAAACATCGCTCATGCCGCCGATCCTCGGGGTGATGACGACATTGGGCATGTCCCAGAGCGAGTTGTCGGCGGGCAGGGGTTCGGTTTCGAAAACGTCGAGGCCCGCGCCCGCAATGCGCTTTTCGCGAAGGGCAGCGATCAGCGCGGCTTCGTCGACGACAGGCCCGCGCGCCACGTTGATGAAGATCGCCGAGGGCTTCATGACAGCGAATATCTTCTCGTCGAACATGCCGACGGTTTCCTTGTTGAGCGGCACGAGCGCGACAAGGAAATCCGCGCGCGCAGCGACATCCGCGAGTTTCGAGCGCGGCACGATCTCGTCAAAGCCCGGCGCGTCGTTGCGCGAGTCGCTGACGCCGATGGTGGCCATGCCGAAGGCCTTGCACCGCAATGCGAGTTCTTCGCTGATCGCGCCGATGCCCGCGATGACGATGGTCTTGCTCCAGAGGAGCGTCTGGTGGCGGCGATCCCAGACATGATTTTCCTGATCGGCGCGGATGCGATCCATCCGCCGCACGAGCGAGAGCATGTAGAGGAATGTCAATTCCGCCATCTGCGGCCCGTGAATGCCGCGCCCCGACGTGATCCGCACGTCGGGCTTCAGGGACGGCAACGTGTTCAAATGATCGGTGCCGCTTGTCAGCGAGCATATCCAGCGCAGCCCCGGCATGGCGGCGATCAGCGGATCCTCGACGAAATGGGCGAGCGCGATCAGCGCCTCCGCATGGACGCAACAGGCCAGGGCCTTCTCCAACTCGCTTTCTTCCCGAATGGTTAAATCCGGAAAATCCTGCTGCAAACGTGCGGAATCGACATGACCGATGGGGTTGAAGACCAGAATTTCCATGCTGCGCCGATCCGTGTTGCCCTGATGCGCCAGCCCGACCGGCGTGGTTGAACGCCGAAAAATCGCTTCGCTCAAATTCGAGCGGATCGTTTACCGGCGCGTTTATTTATGCGCGATACCTTACCTGGAGTTAAGGGGTTAGTGGGCGCAACGGGGACGAAAATGTTTGCACGGCTGTTCAACGAGCAAATCTTCACCAACAAGCCGAGCTTCCATCTCGCGCTGGCGGTGTTCGCGTTCAATATATTCGTCGTGTGCCTGTTCGCGCTTTTGTCCGCGCTCTTTGGCATTCCCGATCCGGTGTCCCAGCTTGCGGGCACGGCGACGCTCGACGACGCCAAGGGCATCCTCATGCTGAGCGGCTTCTGGGCGATCGGCAATTCCCTGCTGCTGCTCGGCCTCGTCGATGCGATGAAGCCCAAGGGCGAGCAGCCCAAATAAGCGGTTCGGTTCAGAGTCGGAACAGCTTCTTCGCGTTGCCGCCGAAAATCTTGTCCTTGTCGGCCTGCGAGATCTGCAACTCTTTCATCCACTTCATGGCCGGCGGATTGGCGACGAACGGCCAGTCGACAGCAAACATTATCTTGTCGATGCCGATTTCCTGCATGGAGCAAAGCAGGGCGGGCGTCGAGAAATTGCCGCTCGTGGTGATCCAGAAGTGATCGCAGAAAGTCTTGCGAAAGCTGAGGGATTCCTGTCCCGGCCGCGACAGCGCCTGGTCGATGCGCCAGAGCAGGAAGGGTAGCGTCTCGCCCATATGGCCGATTACGAATTTCAAGTTCGGATATTCGTTGAAGACGCCTGACAGCACGAGGCGGATCGCTTGCGTCGCCGCCTCCACCGTATAGCCCCAGGCCGCCCGCATCACCATGGGGTAGTCGTTGATGTAATCCTTGTAATAGGCGTCGACGACGCGCCCGTCCGGAAAAGACGGATGCAGATAAATGGGCACGTCGAGCTTTTCGGCGCGTGCGAAGATCGGCCAGAAGCGCTTGTCGTCGAGGAAGAGACCGTTGGTGAGACCGTGCACCATCGCGCCGTGAAACTTGTGTTCGCTGACGCAGCGTTCGAGTTCGTCCGCTGCGGCCTCCGGCACGATGGTCGGGAGCGCTGCGAAACCCTGCAGTCGCGAGGGATTCCTCGCGACGGCGACGGCGAGGCGGTCGTTGACCCGGCGGATGAGTGATGCGGCGACATCGGCTTCGAGCTTCTGTCCGGAGGGTGCGCCATGCGACAGGATC
Organism: uncultured Hyphomicrobiales bacterium; assembly: GCA_903847605.1. Taxonomy (GTDB): domain Bacteria; phylum Pseudomonadota; class Alphaproteobacteria; order Rhizobiales; family Beijerinckiaceae; genus Terripilifer. Next base: position 163,039 of record CAINED010000044.1, read on the forward strand.
TGCATGTCGATGCCGGCTTCGTCCATTTCGCGCAGTCTGACATCGCTGAGATCGTAAAGCCGCTGCAGCAGATCCTTGGAGCGTGTGCCTTCCGCGCCGGACAGATGGTTGACGAGTTCCTCGTCCCAATAATGTTCTTCCAGTGCGATGACAGGCGTTCCCGACGGTGTCGGCATGGCTTTCCCCCCAATGATCTATTGCGGCCGCGCGAACGGCTTGACGCCTTATAGCAGGGCAGGGATCAGCGTCGAGCGCCTTGGGCTGACTCGGGGCTTGCGGCGCCAGACTGGACATCGCGCCAGACCTTGGCCAGCCTGTCGTATTCGTCGCGAATGGTCAGAGGATCGTACTGCTTCTCGAGACGGCGCACCGTGAAATGCCCCCGCGCGATACCCTGGAAATGCGCCATGAACGCGTAGTTGATGCCCGCGCCGGCGATCGCGCCAATCACGGGGATCGCCTGCGCCGCGATTTTCTGGCTGACGATGACGCCGAAGCGCGCGGCGATGTCCGAAATCAGTTTCACGAGGATGGGCGCAGAATCCTTCGCCGCGCCTTGCGCCGCCAGATATTTCGTCGCCTCGGAAACGGACTTCGCGAGCACGGCTCGCACACCGAAATAACCGCTGTCCATGTGATCATCGGTCGGATTTTCACTGCCGAGCGCGAAGACTTCCATGCAGGCGAAGATCGTATCGGGATCATGCATGTCCTCGCCTTCGGCGCGGGCAACATCGGCGATGGCGCGCAGGATCAGCACGGTCGAAACAGGCAGTTCGATGGGCAGGGCGGCGATGCCGAGCGCACCGCCGGCGGCGCCCGAAAGCGTCGCGAGCGACTTGTGCGCGAGCGTGCGGGCCGGACCTTCCTTGTTCCGCATGCCTTTGATCGCCGTGCGCATGGCGGTACGCAGCGCAATGTCGACGGCCTTGCCGACGATGTTCTTGGCGGCGCGCGGCACGAGATTTCCGGCCATGCCGATCGTCGAGCCGACGATGCCGCTCAGCCGCGCGGCAAAGCTCGTATATTCGAGCAGACGAACGGCCTCAGCCAGCGCCTGCCGATCCTCGAAGGTGATTTCGCGCGGTTCGAAGATTTCGACATTGGCCATGCTGTGTCCTGTCCGGGCGTTCTATGCAAAGGGCATTATACGCAATGTATGGCGGCAAAGCGGAGCTCCAAGCTGCGCCGCATCAAGTCGCCGAAAGTCGTCCAAATGTCCCGCGACAATCGGAGATTTTCCGGAATTAATCTCTTCGCGGAAGCGAAATTAACTCTAATTCGGGCCAAAACCGGGCAGGCTTGTTAGGGCTTCCGCCACAATCCGGTTACTGCGCAGGGTGAACGCTTCGTTGTGACAATCGCGGAAAGGCCTTGATTCATGGGCTGCGGGCGAAATTTTCGACAAGACCGAATGATTAAATACAGTCTTCGTTATGATTAACTCGCGCGTCCGCAATCGTAAACGCGTTCGCGTAAAATGCGCGAGATTTACTTAGACGGCTCGCAAATGGCCGTCGGCAAACTGCCTCCAACACCAAACGGGGGCGGTTATGTTTTCTCGGGTTATCAAGATTGCTGCAGCGGCGGGATTGCTCGCCGCAGGCGTTTTCGCCCTGCAATCGACGACCGTGGCCGCGGATACGCACGCCGGGTATATCGCCGTCGGCAATCGCACGCTGGTTCCCTACGGCTGGGTGGATTTCTGCAATCGCTATCGCGGCGAATGCGACACGACGCCGATGCAGGCTCAGGACGTTCGTCTCACGCCAGTCACCGAGAAGATCATCCGCCGCATCAACACTTGGGCGAATTCCAACATCAAGCCGAAGTCGGATCAGGAACAGTGGGGCCAGATTGACCGCTGGGATTACCCGACCAACGGCAAGGGCGATTGCGAAGACTATGTGTTGCTGAAGCGCCGCCTGCTCATCCAGGAAGGCTTTCCGCGTCAGGCCCTCCTCGTAACCGTTGTGAAGGACGAACGCGGCGACGGCCATGCCGTCCTCACCATCAAGACCGACAAGGGCGAATACGTTCTCGACAATCTCCACGACCGCGTCCTGCCGTGGACCAAGGTTCCCTACCGTTTTGTGAAGCGCCAGTCGCAGACCGAACAGAACGTGTGGGTCGAAATCGGCGAGCCGACAGCCGCTCCCCTCACTGTCTCTCGCTGATCCTCCTTTAAAGAGGCAACTTGGCGCCGGCTTCCCCGCTGGCGCCATTTTCGTTTCAGTTCCGCAATTGGCCCTTGCCCCCTGCATTCAAACGCGGTTCATTTGAGAAGGCCTAGCTTGTCGATTGCGCGGTCGATCTGATCGCAGAGGCAGAGCAGCCTGCCGGTTTCGGGAGTGATAGGCATGTCGATTTTGAAATTGGGAACAACGGGCGGCATCGCCGCCATCGTGCTGGGCGTCTTGATTGCTGCGCCCGCGCAGGCGCAGACGTCGTCGCAAGACGTGATGAAACAGTGCGGCGAGAAATGGCAGGCCGCCAAGGTCGCGAACACCACGGGCAACCAGACCTGGCCCGAGTTTCTGTCGAAATGCCGTAGCACGTCGGCGTCGACGCCTGCGCCCGCACCGGTCGTGGTCGCGCAGGCCAAACCCGTGGACAAGCCCGCCCCGTCGACGGCCAAGCCGGCCGCCACGAACGCGGTATTCCCGGCAAAGATCGACCCCAAATACGCCAAGGAGAAGCCTGCCAAGCAGCGGATGCAGACCTGCCTCGACCAGTACAACGCCAACAAGGCGAACAACGGCAATGGCGGCTTGAACTGGATCCAGAAGGGCGGCGGCTACTACAGCCAGTGCAACCGGCGTCTGGGCGGCGGCAAACCGGCCTGAGCGGCCTTCGGACAATCTGAATTCTTTTGATCCCCGCGGGTTTGCCGCGGGGATTTTCTTTTATTCAGCCGGACGAACGTGCCCGTGCGAAGGAGTGCCGGGCCTGCAACATCCGCCGCATGGACAAGCCATTTGCCCAATCCTATAAGCGCGCCCATGCTTCGCTGGCGCGCCGACGCGTCGCGGCATCCTTAGACAAGCGGATCATCCATGACTTCCGACGCGCCCGATTTCGCCCAGCTTCGCCGAAACATGGTCGACAATCAGCTTCGTACATTCAGCATCACCGACCGGACCGTGCTGGATGCGATGCAGAACGTGCCGCGCGAAAAATTCGTGCCGGCGGACAAGGCTTCCATCGCCTATTCCGACCAGGCTCTCATGATCGGCTCGGGGCAGGGCGGGCGGCGTTTGCTTACGCCCATGGTCCTGGCCCGGATGGCGCAGGCCGCTGAAATCTCCAGGAGCGATCGCATTCTCGATGTCGGCGGCGGCGCGGGTTATTCGGCTGCCGTGCTCGCTCGCCTGGGCGGCGAGGTCGTCGCGCTCGAAGTCGACGAAGCTCTCGTACGCGAGGCTGGCGCAAATCTCACCCGCGCAGGCGTGACGAACGCCAAAGCTGTTTGCGGCCCCCTCGAGGCCGGATTTGCCGCCGGCGCGCCCTACGATGTGATTTTCGTGAATGGCATGATCGAGGTTCAGCCAGAGGCGCTGCTGGCGCAGCTCAAGGCGAACGGGCGACTCGTTGCAATCCGCAAGTCGCCAGGGGATACGACGGGCCGTGCGGGCCGGGCGGTCGTGATTGAAAAATCCGGCGCAAGTCTCGGAGAACGCGAAGTTTTCGACGCATCGGCGCCGGTTCTCCCGGGATTGCGGGCAGCCCCTGCCTTTGCGTTCTGAGGGGTGTCGCCTTTTTGCCTCACCCCACGGGAATCCACAGGCTTTACAGGCCTTGGACTCAACGGCGGGCAAGCGAGTGGTTAAGGTCGGTTAATAGTAAAAACCGCCGGGGCGTTACGAAGGTGCGAACTGTTCGCATATTCGCCGGGGATCGGAAGCAGGTTGTGAAGTCAGCAGGAAGAAATCGGCTGGAAAATGCAGCTGCCGGAACGGCTTTGGCTGCTTTCGCGGCGGTGATTCTTGTGTCGCCTGCTGTATCGGAGACAATTTCCGGCGCGCTCGCCAAGGCCTATATGAACAATCCGCAGCTCAATGCTGCTCGCGCCGGAACGCGCGCCGTCGATGAGAATGTGCCGCGCGCCACAGCCGGCTTCCGTCCGACGATCACCGCAACCGCCGACGCCGGCGCGCAATACAACGAGACATGGCGGCCATTCACAAGCGTCCTCAATCCCGGCGGCAATACGGGCGCGCACACCTTGCCGCGCGGCGCCGGTGTGACCGTCCAGCAGAACATTTTTAACGGCAACCGCACCGTAAATGGCGTACGGCAGGCCGAGTCGCAGGTGCTGCAATCGCGCGAGCAGCTGCGCGGCGTCGAACAGACCGTGCTCGCCAACGGCGCGATCTCCTACATGAACGTGCTGCGCGATACGGCGATCCTGAATCTGCGCAACAACAACGTGCGCGTTCTCGACCAGCAGTTGAAGCAGACGCGCGATCGCTTTCAGGTCGGCGAAGTGACCCGCACCGACGTGGCGCAGGCCGAGTCGGCGCTGGAGACCGGCCGTTCCGACGTTTTCGTCGCGCAGGCCAATCTGCAGAACAGCCTTGCCGTCTACCGCCAGATCATCGGCGAACAACCCAAAAGCCTCGCCCCCGCGCAACCGCTGACGGCCCTATTGCCGAAGAACGTTCAAGGCGCCATCGATCTCGCCCTGCGCGAGCATCCCGACGTTGTGGCCGCCCTGCATGCCGCCGATTCAGCTTCTTTGGCGGTCAAGATATCCGAGGGCGCGCTCTATCCGACAGCCAACGTGACAGGCAATATCCAGCGCCGTTACGACGTGCAGAACCTGCCCAATACGCGCCAGAACACCGCGTCCGTTGTCGCCTCGCTGAACGTGCCGATCTACGACGGCGGGCTCAGCTACGCCTCAATACGTCAGGCCAAGGAAACGTATGGTCAGGCGCGCCTGCAGGTGGATGTGCAACGGGAGACGGTGCGCGCCTCTGTGGTCTCGTCCTGGGGCAATTTCGACAGCTCCGCCAAGGTGATTGAGGCGCGTCAGGCGGCAGTGCGCGCTGCGGAGATCGCCCTCGAAGGCGTGCGCGAGGAAGCCAAGGTCGGGCAGCGCACGACGCTCGATGTCCTCAACGCACAGCAGATCCTGCTCAACGCGCGCGTCAATCTCGTAACGGCGCAGCGTGATCGTGTCGTCAATTCCTATACGTTGATGTTCGCGATCGGCCGGCTGCTCGCCGACAATCTGAAACTGCAGGTGACGCCCTACGATCCTGTCGTACATTTCGATCAGGTGCGCGGCAAATGGTGGGGCGTGCGTACGCCGGACGGGCGCTGATCCTCGCTCGATCGCGGAAATCCACGTAAAATGACTTGAAGCTTGCGGCAATTGTAGCGTGAACGCTTGCCGCGGAGTCCTGCGCAGTTCAATCTGACGTTGGGCTCGAATCACTTTGGGTGCGGCAACCCCATGAATGCGGCGACAAATCCTGCAGCGAATCTGCGCAGCGGCGAACGAACACCGGATCCCTCGATGGAGGAAATCCTCGCTTCGATCCGGCGGATCATCGCCGACGAGCAGGCGTCCGCTCAGCCTGCGGCGCCACCCCAGGCGCAAGTAGCCGTGCAGCCGCCTGTGCGTACGGCTCGCCCGCTCGCGCCGATCGTAGCGCAAGCGCCTCAATCGCAGCCCGTTGCGCCGGTTGAGGCCGCTCCGGCCACACCGGCTACCCCCAGCGAATTCGAGGCATGGCTGGCGCAGACAGCGAACGCGCCCTTGCCGCCGGTAAAGCCCGCGCCGTCGCGGACGACAGCCGAGCCTGCTTATTCAGCGCCAGTCGTATCCCTACAGCCCCGCGCCGCGGAGACAATCGTTGAAGCCCCGGCTGTCGAACATCAGGCAGAAGCGCCCGTGGCCGACACTTACGAAGCGCCTGTCGTTGAGGAGCCTCAGCCGGCCGCGACCGAATATTATCTCGAGCATCAACCCGCACCAGCCCATGATGTGGGACAGGGTTGGCATGCGCCTCACCTGAGCGTCGTTCCGCCTGCGGGGGAGAATTACGCACCTTCGGCCGCGCCGGATGCGGAACTCGATGCGCCCTTGCGCCCCGGCTTCGATACGGGAGATCTCCTGTCCGATGCCGCCGGCTCCAGCGTGCAGTCTTCGTTTCAGGCGCTGGCGCGCACCATGTTCATGCAGAATACCGGCATGGTGGAAGAAGCCGTGCGCGAGATGTTGCGGCCCATGCTGAAGCAATGGCTGGACGATAACCTGCCGCCGGTCGTCGAGCGCCTCGTGCGCGCCGAGATCGAGCGCGTCGCGCGCGGCATTCGCTGAGCCGCCTTCACCCCTCTGCGCGTTGACTTTCGCGCGCATGGCGGGTTTCTAGCCATAAATCCGAATAAACCTGCAGCAACGCGGCCCCGCCGCGCCGGAGCGCTATTTCCATGATGGACAAGACATTCGATCCTGCCGCTGTCGAAAACCGTATCGCGGCGCGATGGGAGGAGAGCGGAGCCTTCCGTGCCGGCCGGCCGGAGCGGGCAGGGGCGGACACATTCTCCATCGTCATCCCGCCGCCGAACGTGACGGGATCGCTGCACATGGGCCATGCGCTCAACAATACGTTGCAGGACATTCTCGCCCGCTTCGAGCGCATGCGCGGCAAGGATGTGCTCTGGCAGCCGGGCACTGACCACGCGGGCATCGCCACGCAAATGGTGGTCGAACGTCAGCTCATGGAACGGCAGGAACCTGGCCGTCGCGAGATGGGTCGCGAAAAATTCCTCGAGCGCGTTTGGGCATGGAAGGCCGAATCCGGCGGCGCGATTTTCAAGCAGTTGAAGCGCCTCGGCGCCTCCTGCGACTGGTCGCGCGAACGCTTCACGATGGACGAGGGCCTGTCGCAGGCGGTGCTCAAGGTCTTCGTGCAGCTTTATCGCGAAGGCCTCATCTACAAGGACAAGCGCCTTGTGAACTGGGACCCCGCGTTGCTGACCGCGATCTCCGATCTCGAAGTGCAGCAGGTGGACTGCGCGGGCAGCTACAAGTGGCAGAGGGGGGATGAGAAGGAGTTCGACGCGGCAGCGCTCGGCAAGGCGCTCGACAGGAATCCGGGCGGGCACCTCTATTATTTCAACTATCCCATAGACGGCGAAGACTATAACCCCGACGCGCCCGAGACCTTTATCACAGTCGCGACGACGCGGCCCGAGACGATGCTCGGCGATACGGCTGTCGCCGTGCATCCGGAAAACGAGCGGCTGAAGCATCTCATCGGCAAGAATGTCGTGCTGCCGCTGGTCGGGCGTCTCATTCCCATCGTCGCCGACGATTACGCCGATCCCGAAAAAGGAACCGGCGCGGTGAAGATTACTCCCGCGCACGACTTCAACGATTTCGAAGTCGGCAGGCGGCACGATCTCCCGATGATCAATATTCTCGACGCCGAAGGGCGGCTGATGCTGCTCGATCCGAGTTTCAGTGAAGGCGTTGCGGAAAGTTCGGAACTGGCGCTGACCCTCGGCCTCAATGGCATGGATCGCTTTGCGGCGCGCAAGGTCATTGTCGAGCGAATGCACGAGCGCAAACTCTGCATCAAGATCGAACCGCATGCGCATACCGTGCCGCATGGCGACCGTTCGAATGTGGTGATCGAGCCGTGGTTGACGGACCAGTGGTATGTGGATGCGAAGACGCTGGCGCAACCGGCGCTCGCGGCGGTGCGTGACGGACGCACGACTTTCGTGCCGAAGAACTGGGAAAAAACTTATTTCGAATGGCTCGACAACATCCAGCCCTGGTGCATCTCGCGCCAGCTCTGGTGGGGCCATCAGATCCCCGCATGGTATTCGGCCTGGGGCGGCGTCTATGTTCACGAGACCGAGGAAGAAGCCATCGCCGAGGCGCTGGCAGATGCGGTGACGCGCGAAATCTACGACGATGTGGAAGCAGGTGAGATCGCGCAGGACCCGGAGCGTTGCGCACAGCTGCTGACGCGCGACGAGGATGTGCTCGATACCTGGTTCTCCTCGGCTTTATGGCCTTTCTCGACCATGGGCTGGCCGGACGAGAGCGATCCCGCGCTGAAGCGCTTTTATCCGACATCCGTGCTGGTGACGGGTTTCGACATCATCTTCTTCTGGGTCGCCCGCATGATGATGATGGGACTTCATTTCATGAAGGAGGTCCCGTTCCGCGACGTCTATATCCACGCGCTCGTCCGCGACGAGAAGGGCGCGAAGATGTCGAAGTCGAAGGGCAATGTCATCGATCCTCTCGATCTCGTCGACAAGTACGGCGCTGACGCCTTGCGCTTCACGCTCGCCGCGATGGCGGCGCAGGGCCGCGACATCAAGCTGGCGACCAGCCGCGTCGAAGGCTATCGCAATTTCGCGACGAAACTCTGGAACGCCGCGCGCTTTGCCGAAATGAACGGCTGCGAGCGTGTCGCGGGTTTTGATCCTGATACGGTGAGCGAGACCCTCAACAAATGGATTGTGGGCGAAGCCGCGCGCGCGACCGCGGATGTGACGGCCGCGATCGAAGGCTATCGCTTCAACGATGCGGCCAATGCAGCCTATCGTTTCGTCTGGAACATCTTTTGCGACTGGTACCTCGAACTCGCCAAGCCCGTGCTGCAGGGGGCGGACGACAACGCTTCAAAGGCGGAGACGCGCGCGACGACGGCTTTCGTGATCGACGAGATCGCGCGGCTGCTGCATCCTTTCATGCCGTTCATCACAGAAGAACTTTGGGCGATCAAGGGCGCTGAAGGACCGGCGCGGGAAGCGCCGCTCGTGCTTTCCGCATGGCCGCAATCGGAAGGGCGCGAGCAGCCGGAGGCTGAAGCCGAGATTGGCTTTATCGTCGATCTTGTCAGCGAGATACGTTCGGTGCGTTCGGAAATGAACGTGCCTGCGGCCGCGCAAATCCCGCTCGTGATCGTTGCAACAGAACCTGCGTTGCAGGCGCGTGTGCGCAAATGGGACGAGACGATCAGGCGTCTGGCGCGTCTCTCCGACATTTCGTTCCTCGATCAGCCTCCGAAAGAATCCGCGCAGATGATCGTGCGCGGCACGACCGTGGCGTTGCCACTCGCGGGCGTCATCGACATTTCCGCCGAGAAGGCGCGCCTCGCCAGGGAGATCGGCAAGGAAGAGGGCGAGGTGAAGAAAATCGACGCCAAACTTAACAACCCTGCTTTCGTCGCGAAGGCGCCGGAGGAAGTCGTCGAGGAAAATCGCGAGCGCCGCGAAGAAGCGACATCGCGCATCGCGAAAATGCGCGCGGCGCTGGAGCGGCTGGGTTAGGCGACGATCGTAAAATCGCCCGCCGTCAGCGTTGGCATCCCCGTCAGCGTTGCGATCTGCACGCGCGCGGTTGCGCCGCTGCCGTCGATGTCGAAGTAGAGCGCGCCGGTCGAATTGTTGTACACGAAGCGGTCGTCGCTATCGCCGGCAACGCCGGTTCCGTTCGACAGGAACTGGTTCGCAGCGAGCGACCCCGCAACGAGACCTCCGCCGAAGAGCGCGGCTGACACTTCGATCTGATCGGCGGCTTCGAAGTCACGGATCGTGTCGCGGTCCACAGCGAGATTTTGCAGCACGAACACGTCCGCGCCAGCATTGCCGAAGAGCGTGTCGATGCCCGCGCCGCCGGTCAGGCGATCGTTGCCGGCATTGCCGGTCAGCGTGTCCGCGCCTGCGCCGCCAATCAGCGTGTCGTTGCCCGCGCCGCCGAAGATCGCATTGACGAGTTCGTTGCCCTGCAGGGTGAGGCCCGCGGAGGAAGTGGCATAGAGGCGCTCGACATAGACGCCTGCGCCGAGCGTGTAGCTGACGCTCGTATAGGCGATATCGAGCGTCCCTTCGCTCGCACCCTCGTGCAACACGTCGGCGGCATTGTCGATATAATATTTGTCGTTGCCATTGCCGCCGGTCATGTCGTCGACGCCGCCACGCCCCTCGAGAATGTCATTGCCGTCGTGGCCGAAGAGCGTGTCGTTGCCGGCATTGCCCTGAATGTTGTTGGCGAGTTCGTTGCCGTGCAGGGTCAGCGCCGTTGCGCCGGCATTGGCGAACAGGAACTCGATGGTCTGGCCCGCGCCGAGCGTGTAATCGACCGTCGTGTAAACGCTGTCGCTGCCCGCGTTACCTGTCTCGGTCACGACATCGCCGGCGTTGTCGACATAATATTTGTCGTTGCCCGCGCCGCCGATCATCGTGTCCGCGCCGCCGCGCGCATTGATCGTGTCGTTGCCAGATCCGCCAGTGATCGTGTTGACATTGTTGTTGCCGGTCAGCGTGTCGTCATGGGCGGAGCCGGTGAGGTTTTCGATCAGCGACAGCGTATCCGTACCCGCGCCAAGCGTGTTCTGCGCGGTCGCCAGCAGCAGGCTGACCGTGACTGCGGACGTCGCCGTCGCATAGCTGGCGGTGTCGATATCAGCGCCGCCGTTCATGACGTCATTGCCGACGCCGCCTTCCAGCACATCGTTGCCATTGCCGCCGTTCAGCGTGTCGTTGCCGTCGAGACCGTTGAGCGTATCGTTGCCGCCGTTGCCATTCAGCGTGTCGTTGCCCGTGTTGCCGTTCATCGTGTTGGCGGTATCGGAGCCGCCGAGCGTCATGCCCGTCGTGAGACTTGCAAACATCGTCTCGATCTCGGACGTCGCGAGCAAGGTGATGTTGGCGCGCGCATCGACGCGATCGGCTGTGCCCTGTCCGGCCAGTTCGATGGCGACATCGGATGCTTGATAGATGATGTAGCGATCGTTGCCGAGCCCGCCGCGCAATTCGTTGGCGCCGGTTTCGTCGCTGGTCAGGATGTCGTTGAAGTCCGAGCCGATGAGGTTTTCGATGCCGACGAGACGATCGAAGCCTGCGCCCTGCGTATCCTGGAATGTCGTGGTGTTACGCAGGGTGACGATCACGCCGGCGCTCGCGCCCGCATAGCTTGCGGTGTCGATGTCGGCGCCGCCGTCAATCAAATCGTTGCCAGCGCCGCCGTTCAGCGTGTCGTTGCCGCTGTTGCCCAGGATCGTGTCGTCGCCATTGCCGCCGGTATAGCTGTCGTTGCCGGCGAGCATGTCGATCGTGTCGTTGAAGACGGTGCCCGCGAGATTATCGTCGCCCGCGGTCGGGTCCGGATCTGCGGTGACATTGACCGTGATGCGCGGGGTGACATTGTTGATGAAAGTGACGAAATCACCGTCGAAGCGACCCACGACGATATCCAGGTGGCCGTCGCCATTCATGTCGGCCAGCGCCGGGGCTGAGTAGCCGCCCACGTCGCTGCCGATCGCGACAGGCGCGGCGAAGACCGGGGCCGTCGCGGTTCCGGTATTCTCAAAATAGTTCAGCACGCCATCTTGTTCGCCAACGACCATGTCGAGGTCGCCGTCGCCGTCGAGATCGCCCAGCGCCGGGGCTGACCAGTAGCCCACGTCGCTGCCGATCGCGACAGGCGCGGCGAAGACCGGCGCGGTGGCCGTGCCCGCATTCTGGAAATAGTTCAGCACGCCATCGGCTTCGCCGACGACCATGTCGAGATCGCCGTCGCCGTCGAGATCGCCCAGCGCCGAGGTTGAGTAGCTGCCCACGTTGCTGCCGATCGTGACAGGCGCGGCGAAGACGGGCGCGGCAGCCGTGCCGGTATTCTGGAAATAGTTCAGCGGGCCATCATATTCGCCAACGACCATGTCGAGATCGCCGTCGCCGTCGAGATCGCCCAGCGCGGGGGCTGAGACAAAGCCCACATCGCTGCCGATCGCGACAGGCGCAGCGAACACCGGCGCGGCGGCCGTGCCGGTATTCTGGAAATAGTTCAGTGTGCCATCATCTTCGCCCGCGATCATGTCGAGATCGCCGTCGCCGTCGATATCGCCGAAAACCGGCGCGCTGAATTGAACGACACCGATACTAAGTCCGTTCAACGGATTGGCCGCACCTACCGCTTGCGTGAAGGAAGGTGTCGAGGCTATGGCCGAAGCGCCCGCGCCATCCCTCACGTCGAGGGCAAGCGTGCGGCTGGCTGTCGGCGTATCCGACGCATTGGCATAGGTGAGATTCTCGACCAGCGCCTCGACAGCCGCGGTCGTGGCGTTGGCGTTGAGCGTGATGGTGAAAGTCCCGCCCGCGCCGCCGCTGGCCGTGCCGATGGCGACGCCGCCATAGGTGATCGTGCCGGCGGAAAAGCCGATCTGGCCGGCGCCCGTCCCCTGGTTGCGGATGGAAACGATATCCTCGGCCAGAAGGCCCGATACGGTCACCGAGCCATTGGCGAAATTGCCCTCGGGATCGGTGAGCGTTACATCGGCGTCGAGCACCTGCGGCTGCGCGTTGACGGCGTTTTCCGCAAAGGCGACCGACGTGGCGACATGCGCAATATGCGGCGCGTCGTTCTGCGCGGTGACATTGACCGTGATGCGCGGGATGGCATTGTTGAAGAAGGTGACGAAATCGCCGTCGGCGCGGCCAACGACGATATCCAGGTAGCCGTCGCCATTCATGTCGGCCAGCGCCGGTGCCGAGTAAAGACCCACGTCGCTGCCGATCAAGACTGGCGCGGCGAAGACCGGGGCTGCGGTCGTGCCAGTATTCTCAAAATAGTTCAGCACGCCATCAAATTCACCAACGACCATGTCGAGGTCGCCGTCCCCATCGAGATCGCCGAGCGCGGGGGTTGAGAAGGTGCCCACGTTGCTGCCGATCGCGACAGGCGCCGCGAAGACCGGCGCGGTCGCGGTACCGGTATTCTCAAAATAGTTCAGCACGCCATCTTCTTCGCCAACGACCATGTCGAGATCGCCGTCCCCATCGAGATCGCCCAGCGCCGGGGCTGACCAGTAGCCCACGTCGCTGCCGATCGCGACAGGCGCGGCGAAGACCGGCGCGGTGGCCGTGCCCGTATTCTGGAAATAGTTCAGCACGCCATCTAATTCGCCGACGACCATGTCGAGATCGCCGTCGCCGTCGAGATCGCCCAGCGCCGGGACAGAGGCAACGCCCACATCGCTGCCGATCGCAACAGGCGCGGCGAAGACCGGCGCGGCGGCCGTGCCGGTATTCTGGAAATAGTTCAGTGCGCCATTATTTTCGCCGGCGATCATGTCGAGATCGCCGTCGCCGTCGAGATCGCCGAAAACCGGCGCGCTGAATTGAACGACACCGATACTAAGTCCGTTCAACGGATTGGCCGCACCTACCGCTTGCGTGAAGGAAGGTGTCGAGGCTATGGCCGAAGCGCCCGCGCCATCCCTCACGTCGAGGACAAGCGTGCGGCTGGCTGTCGGCGTATCCTACGCATTGGCATAGGTGAGGTTTTCGACCAGCGCCTCGACCGCCGCCGTCGTGGCATTGGCGTTGAGCGTGACGGTGAAAGTCGCGCCCGCGCCGCCGCTGGCCGTGCCGATGGCGACGCCGCCATAGGTGATCGTGCCGCCGGAAAAGCCGATCTGTCCCGCGCCGGTGCCCCGGTTGCGGATGGAAACGACATCTTCGGCCAGCAGGCCCGATACGGTCACCGAACCGTTGGCGAAATTGCCCTCGGGATCGGTGAGCGTCACATCGGCGTCGAGTAATTGCGGCTGTGCGTTGACGGTGTTTTCCGCAAAGACGACCGACGTCGCGACCTGCGATATATGCGGCGCGTCGTTCTGCGCGGTCACATTGACCGTGATGGGGGAGACGCCGTCGGTGATGAATGTGACGAAATCGCCGTTGAGACTGCCAGAGACAATATCCAGATCGCCGTCGCCATCCACGTCGGCCAGCGCCACGGCCGAGAAACTCCCGCCTATGCTGCCGATCGTGAGGGGCGCGGCGAAGACCGGCGCTGTCGCTGTGCCGGTGTTCTGAAAATAGTTCAGCACGCCATCTTCTTCGCCGACGACCATGTCGAGATCGCCGTCGCCGTCGATGTCGCCCAGCGCAATTGTGGAGGCAATGCCGACGTCGCTGCCGATCGTGACCGGTGGGGTAGTGAAGTTCGGCGAGGTGGCCGTACCGGTATTCTCAAAATAGTTCAGCACGCCATCGTCTTCGCCAACGACCATGTCGAGATCGCCCAGCGCCGGGGCTGAGTAGGCGTCCACGTCGCTGCCGATCGCGACAGGCGGAGTGGTGAAGACCGGCGCGGTCGCCGTCCCGGTATTCTGGAAATACTGTTGCGTCCCAAACCTTTCGCCAACGATCATGTCGAGATCGCCGTCGCCGTCGAGATCGCCGAACGCCGGGGTCGAATAAAGACCCACGTCGCTGCCGATCGCGACAGGCGCTGCGAAGACCGCCGCAGTCGCCGTGCCGGTATTCTCGAAATAGTTCAGCGTGCCATCATCTTCACCGGCGACCATGTCGAGATCGCCGTCGCCGTCGAGATCGCCAAAGACCGGCGTGCTGTATTGGCCGACATCAAGTCCGTTCAGTGGATTTGCAACGCCGACCGCTTGCGTGAAGGACGGCGTAAGGGCGGAGACGCCGGCAGCGTCGCTCACGTCGAGGATGAGCGTGCGGCTGGCGGTGGGCGTATCGGACACATTCGAATAGGTGATGTTTTCGATCAGCGCCTCGATGGCGGCCAAAGTCGCGCTGGCATTGAACGTGACCACGAAGTCCGAGCCGACGCCGCCGCTCGCCGTGCCGATGATCACGCCGCCATAGGTGATATTGCCGCCGGAAAAGCCGATTTGGCCCGCGCCCGTTCCCAGATTGCGCAGGGAGATACGATCTTCCGCCAGCAGGCCCGATATCGACAGCGTGGCGCTGGTAGGGGAAAAGCTTCCGGGACTGGCCAGCGTGATCGACGGGGCGAGAAGCTGCGGGTTGGCGTTGACCGTGTTCTCGTTGAAAGCAATGGCAGACATGGGCACTCCCTCGGGCAGGCGAACGGCGCCTCCCCGGCGCCCATTTCAGCAATAATTTAAGCATGGCAATGGGTTGCGCGATAGCCCCGGGCGGTCACAAAGCTGTTTTCCGGGGGGCGACCGGCCGAAGGGGCTTTGAGCTCATGACGCCCGCATTGATGCCGAGCCAGCCGATCTCGCCTGTCAGTCTGCCGATCTCGATCTTGGGGCAGCGATTCATCACGACCTGCATGCCCGCGGCCTCTGCGTTCGCTGCGGCTTCGTCGTGGCGCACGCCGAGTTGCATCCAGAATACTTTGGGCTTTGGCAGCAGGGCGAGCGCTTCCTCGAGAATGCCCGGCACGGCATCCGCGCCGCGGAAGACGTCGATCATGTCGGGCGTCTCCGGCAAGTCTTTCAGCGTTGCATAACAGGGTGCGCCGAGCACGCTCTTGCCCGCCAGCGCAGGGTTCACGCCGTAGATGCGATAGCCCTTCTTGAGGAGATAGCCGAGCGCGAAATAGGAGGGGCGTGCGACATTAGCTGAAAGCCCGACCATCGCCATCGACTTCACGCCGGCGAGAATGCCGCGAATGTAATCGTCACTGTAACGGTCGTGATTCATGCAGCGATCATTCGATAGACATGACCAGTGCGATCTTCCAGCCCGCTGCATCCTTGCGTAAGCATGTGCCTGATGGCGTCAGTTCCTCGAGGCCGATTGCGTCGGTGTAAGCGATCTTTCCTTCGGGCAAAGCGATGGCGTACCAGCCATCGGGCATGTTGGTCGCGACATCCGACAGCATCGGCACGAGTTCGCCCTTGGGAATACGCCCGGCGACTTTTGCCTTCTCGTCGGGCTTGTCGCGATAGTCGATGGGTTCGGACGCATAGCGCAGGAAGAGCGGATCGGCGCCGGTCGCCGTCACAATGGCGCGCGCGCGATTGCGGTCGTAAATCGCCCAGTTCGGCGTGCAGACGAGGCCGGGCGTTTCATGTCCGGTCGTCTGGCCGGATTCGAGCGCGCCGGAGATATGGCCGGTGATGGTCTCGTTGCGCAGGTCCTCGGTGATCTGCTCGACGGGAATGCCGGGACAGCAGAGCGTTTCGCGCAGGCGCTGCGCCGGGGGCTTCGACTTGTCGGACGACCGAACGCCCGGCGCGCCAGGCGTACAGGCGGCGAGCGGATCGGGCTTGCAGATGATCACCAGAACATCGGGTGCGAGCGCCGCCTCGATGGCCTTCACATCGTCGGCAGCGGCGGATTTCTTGAGTGATTCGATGAGCGTCTTCAAAGCCGGTTCCGGCGTGACGGCATTCATTGTTACGGCGACGCGCTGATAGGGCTTGACCTGCTGGGCATGCGCCGGCGCGGTCCATGCGACCAAACCGAGGATAACCGAGACGGCCAACGCCAGACGCCCAAGAAAATCAGACATGCCCATTCCCCGCAAATCACCTAGCGTCATTAGAGCATGTTCTCGCAAAGATGCATTCGTTTTTAGCCGCAGCGAGGTCCGGCGCGCACGCTTGCAGCTTGGCGCGAACTGTCCGGACCGCTATCACCGGCGCAATCATCGGGGGCGGAAATGGGCGAGGATATCTTCGACAAGGGCAGGCGGATGACGCCGCAGGAGGTAACCGCCTTCCTGAAGCAGCATTTTCCGCAAATCCGTCCCGGCGAAGATTTTTGCGTGGAGGCCATCGCGCCCATGTCGGCGCGGGTGCGGCTCGTCTATGGCGAGCGCCATTTGCGGCCCGGCGGGACAATCTCCGGGCCGGCCATGTTCTCGCTCGCCGACCTTTCGACCTATGCGGCGATTTTGGGCGAAATCGGCGTCGGCGGCGACCCTGATGCTGCCGACCGTTCGGCTGGCGCACTGAGCGTGACGACCAATCTCTCCATCAATTTTCTGCGCAAGCCCGAGCAGCGCGACCTCATCGGCGACGCCAAGCTGATGAAACTCGGCAAGCGGCTGGCCGTCGGGGAAGTCTGGCTCCATTCGGAAGGCGACAGCGAGCCGGTGGCGCACGCGGTCGCCACCTATTCGATCCCGCAGCGATAGGGCGTCGGGGCAGCGCGTAACTTGTCATCGCGCTTCTTTGCTGGTGTGCCTGAAGCCGTAGCGGCTCTTGATTCGCCGCAGGAACATGCTTCGGACGGGCTTTATGGCGGCATTTCCCTTTCAGCGCGTGCATTTCATCGGCATCGGCGGCGTCGGCATGAGCGCGACGGCGATCCTTTTGCGCGACAGCGGCGTTGCGGTGACAGGATCGGACGAGGCCGTCTACCCGCCGATCTCCGACGTGCTGCGTGAGGAAAGGCTGGATTTCCGCACGCCTTACGACCCGAAGAATATCCCCGAAGGCGTCGACTGCATTGTCATCGGCAAGAATGCGAAGCTGGTGCCTGAGACCAACGCCGAAGTCGCGGAAGCCTTTGCGCGCGGCGTGAAGATATTGTCCTTCGCCGACGTGCTGGGCCTGCTGGCGCGCGAGCGCCGGCCCGTGGTTGTCGCCGGTTCCTTCGGCAAGACGACCAGCGTTTCCATGCTGGCGCATTGTCTCTCGGAGGCCGGGCTCGATCCCTCCTGGATGATCGGCGCCGTGCCACTGTCGCCGCCCAGCGCCGCGCATGTCGGCAAGGGCGAGTTCTATCTATTGGAGGGCGACGAATATCCTTCGTCCAACACCGACGACCGTTCTAAATTCTTGCACTACGATCCATCGCACTTGCTGCTGACGCCGCTGGCGCATGATCATGTCAACGTCTTTCCGACAATCGAAAACTATCTCGCGCCCTTCACGCAGTTGGTGGACATGGTGCCGAATAGCGGCGCGATCCTCGCATCGACCGGCGGCGAGTTGAGCGAGCGCTTTCTCTCCTCGCTCACGCGTCCCGTGACGACCTATGGCATCGGAAAAGGCGAATGGCAGGTCCGCGACATCGCCTGGGGCGAGCGCACGCGCTTCACCATCACGCATGCAGGCTCAGATGTCGTGCGCGTCGAGACCGGGCAGCTTGGCTTGCACAATATCGAGAACATGCTGGGCGTTGGCGCTTTCGTCGTCTCGCAGGGCATAGTGAGCGCCGACACATTCGCGACGACGATGGCGTCGTTTCGCGGCATCAAGCGGCGGCTCGATCGCAAGTCGGAAAAGACGCGCATTCCCATCTTCGAGGGTTTCGGCTCGTCCTACGACAAAGCGCGCAGCGCCATCGCCGCGATGAAGCAGCATTTTGGCGACCGAAAGCTGATTGTCGTCTTCGAGCCGCATACATTTTCGTGGCGCAATCGCGCGACCATGCACTGGTATGACGACGTTTTTGAAGGCGCCGCGAAAACATTTGTCTGGCATCCGGCGGAGCAGGGGGCCGGCACGCACGAACAGGTGACGCAGGCCTATATCGTCGCGCGCATCGCTGCGGCGGGTTACGATGTGACGGCGCTATCTGAACCGAAGGCGGCGCTATCAGCCATCGCCGATGCGCTGAGCGATGATTGCGCGGTGTTGTTTTTGACCTCGGGCAATCTCGGCGGTCTCATCGAGGCGCTGCCGCCGGTGGCGGAGGCGAGGTTTCCGATTTGAAGTGAATGCAGGGTATGTTGGAGCGCTTCAATACGCGTTCCGCGTATCCAGTAGCGACATCGGCGTTTTCAGCAGTATGTAGAGATCGAAGCCGAGCGACCAGTTGTCGATGTAGTGGAGATCGTGCTGTACGCGCTGCTCGATCTTGTCGAGCGTATCGGTCTCGCCGCGCCAGCCGTTGATCTGCGCCCAGCCTGTAATGCCGGGCTTCACGCGGTGGCGCGCGAAATAGCCCTCGACGGCATCGTCATAGGTCACGCCATCGGCCTTGGCCTGCATGGCGAGAGGGCGAGGCCCCACCAGCGAGAGTTCGCCGCGCAGCACGTTGATGAGTTGCGGCAGCTCGTCGATGGACGTTTTGCGGATAAAGCGGCCGACGCGTGTGACGCGCGGGTCGTCCTTCGTCACCAGTTTTGATGCCTTCATGTCGCTCTGGTCAGCATACATAGAGCGGAACTTGAAGACGCGGATGGGCTCGTTGTTGAAGCCGTAACGCTGCTGACGGAAGAAAACCGGGCCGCGCGAGTCCCGTTTGATGGCAATCGCCACAACGGCAAACAGCGGCGACAGCGCCAGCAATGCGAGCGCCGCGATCACGCGATCCTCGATGGCTTTCACCGCGATCGCCCAGTCCGACATCGGACGGTCGAACAGGGGCAGGAAGGGTACATCGCCGATATAGTTGTAGGCGCGGGCGCGCAGCTTCAGCTTGCTCGCATGGGCGCTGATGCGAATGTCGATAGGCAGCACCCAAAGCTTTTTCAGAAGTTGCAGTACGCGCTCTTCAGCTGTTGGCGGCAAGGCGATGATGATGAGATCGACATTTTCCTCGCGGCAGAAGGCAGCGAGATCCTCGAATTGTCCGAGCTTGCGATAGGGGCCGACGACCTCCGGCGAGCGATCTTCGCCGCGGTCGTCGAAGAGACCGAGAATGGAGATCGTGTCGCGCGCCGTCTTGTCGAGCGAGGCGATGAGGTCTGCCGCGGTTTGTCCTCCGCCGGCGACGACGGCGCGGCGCACGAGGCGTCCTTCCCGTTTCCATCGTGCGATCAGCGCGCTTGCTGCAACGCGCGCTGTGGCCATCAGGCACCATCCACCCGCGAACCAGAGCGCAATCCAGCCACGCAGCGGCGCGGCATCCTTGCCGAGCAGGAAAGTGGCGACGATCACGGCGGCGAGTCCGAGAAACAGCCACTGGCCGCTTTCCGCAATCTGGCGCACGCCATTTCGCAGGGCAGGGATCGTATAGGCATAGCGCCATTGCAGCGCCGCTATGACAAAGGCGGAAACGATGAGGCAGACAACGGTGACCGTGGTGGCCGTCATCTGCGTTCCGACACTAATGGCTGCCGCAACGCCCGCGAGATTGACCGCGAGAAAATCGGCGACCAGCACGGCGGCGATGACGCGCGGCTGCGAAATCCGTGGCGGCAGTTTCGCGTTGGCGCGAAGCTTTGAATAATCTTGCGCCAAAAATTCCGGCGGCGGGACGTGGGCGTTCATGGGGTTGGAATCCGGCTGATCTGCCATCGACCATAGCTGCGATGGGTTAAACGCGGTCTAACAGACGGATTTTTGGCCATTTTCCCTTGCGTCAGATAAATTCTGCTGGCGGGTCAATTGTTTCGCTGGGCTCCAAGCGCTACGTCACAAAGGCCGAACGAAGAATGAGGTATAATAATACCGTATTCAGAAAATGCCGATTTTTCGAAGGGAATCGCGGCTGAATGGGTTGACGCCAACGCGTTTCGCGAATTATACGCGCGCACCGTCCGGGCGATCCTCTCGATTGTTCCGGGCCTTTCCTAGGGATTTTTCCTCTCATGTTCGCCACGACTACCTCGACCAAACCGGCCGATGTCGAAAAGAAGTGGATCGTCATCGACGCCAACGGGCTCGTTGTCGGCCGCCTCGCGACCATCGTCGCCACCCGCCTGCGCGGCAAGCACAAGGCTTCCTTCACGCCCCATGTCGATGACGGCGACAACGTCATCATCGTCAACGCGGAGAAGGTGGTGTTCACCGGTCGCAAGCTCGACCAGAAGAACTACTACCATCACACCGGCTTCCCCGGCGGCATCAAGGAACGCAACGCGAAGTTCATCATCGAAGGCCGCTTCCCCGAGCGGATCATCGAGAAGGCCGTCGAGCGCATGATCCCGCGTGGACCGCTTGGCCGTCAGCAGATGTCGAACCTGCGCGTCTACAAGGGCCCGGAGCATCCGCACGCTGCCCAGAACCCGGTCGCGCTCGATGTCGGCGCTCTCAATTCCAAGAACAAGCGGAGCGCCTGAACATGGCCGAGACCCTTTCCTCCCTGCAGGACCTCAAGGACAGCGCTGTGGCGCCCGCGCCGGAAGCGCCTGTTCATGTCCAGAAGCTCGACAAGTACGGCCGCGCCTATGCCACCGGCAAGCGCAAGAACGCGGTCGCCCGCGTCTGGATCAAGCCGGGCTCCGGCAAGATTCTGGTCAACGACCGCGAGTTCAACGTCTATTTCGCCCGTCCGGTGCTGCGCATGATCGTCGAGCAGCCGCTCGTCGTCGCCGCGCGCAAGGGCCAGTACGACCTGATGGTGAAGGTGGCCGGTGGCGGCCTCTCCGGTCAGGCGGGCGCCGTGCGTCACGGCCTTTCCAAGGCGCTCACCTATTTCGAACCTGACCTGCGCAAGGTGCTCAAGCCCGAAGGCTTCCTCACCCGCGACCCGCGCGTCGTCGAACGCAAGAAGTACGGCAAGGCCAAGGCTCGCCGCAGCTTCCAGTTCTCGAAGCGCTGATCTATTCGGGTTTCCATCGCTTCGAAGGCCGCGCCCCGTGCGCGGCCTTTTCGTTTGGGGAGAGCGCGGCGTAACAATGCGCGATGACTACTGTCGCCGCCTATATCCTCGCCGCCATCGCCGAGATCGCCGGATGTTTTGCTTTCTGGGCCTGGATCCGGCTCGGCAAGCCCGTGTGGTGGCTCATTCCCGGCGTCGCGTCGCTATTGATTTTCGCCTGGGCGCTGACATGGGTTGAAAGTGCAGCGGCCGGGCGTGCCTACGCGGCCTATGGCGGCGTCTATATTTGCGCAGCGCTGCTGTGGCTGTGGTTTGCCGAGGGCGTGCGCCCGGACCGCTGGGACTTGGCGGGCGGCATCGTCTGCCTGATTGGCGCAGCGATGATTATCGCCGGACCGCGGGGGTAAGCGACTATCGCGCCTGCGCCGTATTCATCGCCAACATGGTCGAGGCGTCCGCGACGACGACGATGCGCGTGACTTCGCCGCGTTTGAACGCGTTCAGGAATTTCGCGTAGTCGCGGAAAGCGACGCAGCCGTGCGAATCCCCGTTCGGTCCCAGCAGGTAGCTGTGCGCCAGAATGCCGTCGCGGCCGAACATGCGTCCGGGCTCGGTCGGCAGCATGCGGATGGCCTCGACGCCGTGGAAGAGCCGCTCGCGCATCTTGAGGGTATAGGTGTTCGGCGGCGTCGCGCCCTTCATGCGCACATGGGTATAGCGCGGGTTGTCGCGCTTGTCGGCGATGCCCGAATGCGCCTCCAACTGCGAGCCGTCGGGCATGTAAACCTTGCCCTGATTGATGACGTAGAAAGCGGTTTTTTCCACCGGGACCGGGCGGCGGAACGGCGACATGTTGCGCAGGGGATTGTCGCGGTCGTCGTTTAAAGGCGCATAGGCGAGAAGCGTCGAGGACTCTTTCGATGGCGGTTCTGCTGGTGCGCTGAAGATGCGCTGGAAGAAATTGGGTTCGCTGGTCTGGCGAACATCGCTTGCAGGCGCAGAAACCGGCTGCGCGACCGGGGCGCGCGCGACGACCGTGCGCTGACCATTCTGGCGGAACGGATTGACCGGGGGCAGGGGAACGGCTTCCGCCTCTGGAGGCGCAACTTCGGGAACCTGAGCCGGCTCCGTCGCCGCAACCTGCACCGCCGCAGGCTCCGGTGCGGGCTCTACGATAATATGCGTTTCAAGCGCAGCGCTGCGAACCGGCTCGCGCATGGCTATGGCGTTGGCCGGATCGTTCGATAAGGGAGCGCCGAAGACGATGTCCGCCATCGTCAGGCGGCTGGCAGCCAGTGTCGTGCGGTAGATTGGCGCTTCAGCGACAGCAGGCTTCTGCGGAATGCTCGCCGTCGTAAGATCAGCTGCGCTATTGACAGCGCGTCCTGCAGGCGAAGCCATCAAAGCGGAAAGTCCGATGCCTGCCAGCAGCAACATCAGAGCGCTATGGCGGCGCTTGCGTGGCGACGAGAGATAGACCTGCTGAGGCAGGGGATCGTGGTAACGCATGCACGCAAACTCACGCTGCGCTGGCTTTCTGCGACCTGTCGCGCCAGCCGAATTGAAAATTACAGACGTGAGAGTGCGGCCGTTATGGTTAATGTTTCGCCAAGAGATCGATGAAAAAGCACGTGATTCTTTGCACGCCGCGGTAAGTGATGGTCGCTGTGTACAGCTTCATGCGCAGCTTAGATTGCGCGCGACAGCTTGGCCGGGCAACAGCGTCAAGCGGTTGCCGCCGAAGATTTCGCCTGTATACACGGGGCAGGATTGCAACACAGCGCCAGTTCAAGGCGAGCGCTTGAAGGAGGAGAGAATGAAACTTTCGACAACACTGGCGCGCGCCGCCGCAGCACTCCTCGCCCTCGCGGCTGGCGGAGCGGCCACAACGGTGCAGGCGCAGGACGCGGCGAATTTTCCGAACCGAGCGATCCGCGTGATCGTTCCTTTCGCCGCCGGCGGCGGCAACGACATCTTTGCCCGTCTCGTCGGCGCGAAGGTTTCCGAGATGATCGGCCAGCAACTCGTGATCGAGAACCGCCCCGCCGCGGGCGGTCGCGTCGCCGCCGAATATGTCGCCAACCAGCCCGGCGACGGCTACACGCTCTTCGTCGGCGCGAGCGGCGTGATGTCGATCGCTTCCGCTGTTTTTCCGAAGCTGCCTTATCATCCTACGAAGAGCTTCGTGCCGCTGACGATGATTGCGGACTTCCCGCTCATTCTCGTCAGCCCGCCGAATCTTCCTGTGAAGACAGTCGCCGAGCTCGTTGATTACGCGAAGAAAAATCCAGACAAGTCGAACTACGCCTCGACCTCCCCGGCCTTCATCCTTGCGACCGAACTACTGAAACTGAAGACCGGCATGCCCGCCACCAATTTTCCGGTGAAGAGCAGCATGGAAATGGTCCAGTGCGTGAATCAGGGCAATTGCCTGCTCGCGATGTCCGATCCGCCGCCGGCCGTCCCGCAGATCAAGGACAACCGGGTCAAGGCGCTCGCCGTGACAGGCAAGGTGCGTTCGGAGGAACTGCCCGATGTGCCCAGCATGGCCGAACTCGGCTATCCCGAAGTCAACACGCGGCTGTGGTCCGGCTTCTTCGCGCCCGCCAGCACGCCACCGGCTCTCGCCAAAAGGCTCGAACAGATTTTCAGCGCCGCCGTGCGCGACGCCACGGTCAGCAGCAGGCTGAAGGCCATGGCGGCCAATCCCGGCGGCATCGGTTCGGACGAATTTCGCAAGATCATCGACGCCGACATCGAAGCCTATGTTCAGGTTGTGAAGGCGGCGAACCTGAAATTCGAATAAGCGCAAACGAAACTATTCAACATCCGGGCGGGACGTTTCTGCGGTCCGCCTTTTTCATCAAATCTTTATGATGGCGCAGGTTTTCGCGTGCGCTCTGGCACGCGATGTGCGCTGGCGCACTTGCCGCCCGCAAAGGGCATGGCCATTGTGGACCCCCCGCCTCAAGGAGATTCCTCGCATGTCTTTCGCACGCCATCGCGCACATCTGTTCGCCGCCGTTTCCGTGATTTCGCTCTCAGCCGCAAGCGTTGCGCTTGCCGCCGACTTCACCATCGACAACGTCAACATCAAGCCGACGGACAAGGGCGCGACGGTCATCATCAAGACGATCGACGTGCGCGGCGCCAATGTCAGCAAGGAAGAATTCGCGCGCATCTACGATCCGAACACGCCGAAGGATCAGCGCGCGGCGCTTGCCAAGAAGCTGCAATTCGAGAGCGTCACGGTCCCCGAAATCGTTCTCCAGCGCACCGACGAAAAGCCCGGCACGATCACGTTCCGCGGCTATCAGATGACGAAATACAATCAGGGCATGTTCGCGCGCTTCGCCATGGCGGGAATGGAAGGCAAATTCCGTCCGGACGAAGGCGGCGGCGACGCGACACTCAAATCCGGCCCGCTGACGATCGAAGACGCCGATCTCTCCAAGGCCATCGACGCCGCGATGAAGGGCGATCTGGCCGACGCCGCGCCGCGCATAGGCAAGTTCGATTTCCGCGATTTCGAAGTTCGTTTTCCAGAGAAGTCGGCGGGAGCTCCGCTGTTGCACACGTTCCGCCTCGGCGCGTTCAACGTGACGGCGACCTATTCCGGCGATGTGCCGCTCAAGAGCCTCGTCGATATCAGGAACGCCGTTTTCGTGCCCGCGCCGAATTCCGGCGCCGCCATGGGCATGCAGCAATTCGGCTATAATCAGGTCGACGTCGGCCTGAAGGGCGAGGGCACGTACAATCCTTCGACCAAGGCCTATAATCTCTCCGACTTCACCATCAACGGCATCAATGCCGGAGCGTTGACGCTGACGGGCCTCTTCGGCGGGATCGGGCCGGAAGCCTTTACCGGCACGCAGATGGCGCGCCTCGGCGCTCTGCTGCAAGGCGATGTCAGCGCCATCGCGCTGCGCTACGCCGACAACGGCCTCTTCGACAAGTCTCTGGTCTTCTACGCCAAGATGAGCGGCAAGGACCCGATGGCGGTCCGTCAGGAATGGGCCGGCATGATCGCGGGCATCCTGCCCATGATGACCGGCGGCGATCCCGGCGCGCTCAAGATTGCGTCCGCGGTGTCCGACTTCATCAAGGCGCCCAGGAGCCTGACGATCTCGATCAAGGGCAAGGGCGGCCCGGTCCGCTTCGGCGAGTTGCAGCAGATCAAGGATCCGACGGAAATCCTGAAGCGCATCGACATCGAAGCGTCCGCCAACAAATAGGCGGTCGGAAATCCGCGACAACGCAACTATATTGGCGGCATGACCATCGAGACCGCCAACATCGACAACGCGATTTCAGGCCCGCTGAAGGGCGGCTCGCATGAGCCGACCTTTGCGGGCGTGATGTCGTTCATGCGCCGCCGGCTGACGAAGGATCTGAACGGCGCCGATGTCGCCGTCTGGGGCATACCCTTCGACGGCGCGACGTCGAACCGTCCGGGCGCGCGCTTCGGACCTGCCGCAATCCGCCGCGCTTCAGCGATTTTCGACGGCGATCCGCAATACCCTTCGAACGAAGATCCCTTTGCCAAACTCGCAGTGATCGACTGCGGCGACTGCTTTTTCGAATATGAAAAAATTGCAGAAGCGCCTGTTCACATCGAGGCTCAGGCGCGCCAGATCGTCGAGGCGGGCGTGCATCTGGTCACGCTCGGCGGCGATCATTTCGTGACGCTGCCGCTGTTGCGCGCGCATCGCGGCGTTCATGGGCCGCTGGCGCTGGTGCAGTTCGACGCCCATCAGGACACCTGGCCCGACGATGGCGCGAAGATGTCTCATGGCACGTTCGTCACACGCGCCGTTGCCGAAGGCCTGATCGATCCGGCGCGCTCGATCCAGATCGGCGTACGCACCGTCGCGCCTGACGATTTCGGGATCGAAATTCTGGACATGGATCAGTGCGAAGCCCTGGGGCCGTCCGGCATCGCGGCGCGCGTGCGTCAGAGGGCAGGGCCGGGGCCCTGCTATCTCACTTTCGACATCGATTGTCTCGATCCCGCTTTTGCGCCGGGAACTGGCACGCCCGTGGCGGGCGGGTTGACGAGCCGTGAAGCCCTCGCCGTCGTGCGCCGTCTCGTCGAGCTGGACTGGCGCGGCATGGATATCGTGGAAGTATCGCCGCCCTACGATCATGCCGACATCACGGCGATCGCGGCATCAACCGTCGTACAAGTTTATTTGCAGATGCTTGCGGCCAGACGCCACGCCTGACTGGATTGTTCGCAAGTCGACCATACGTTAAAGACCAATGGCTTCACCCGGCACGAGTCGGCTTCGACCGCGTGCGTGTCGGCGCCGACAGGCCGCCACGCGCAGCATGCGCGTCAACTGGACATTCCCGACTTGAGCATCGGACACAATTCCGACCCCGACGCCACGGCGCCCGGCGGCTGGACCAAACGCCTTCAAGGCTACCAGAAGCCCAGCGTGCCCCGCAGTCTGGGCGAGCTCGCCCTGACAGGGCTGCCTTTTCTGGCGCTCTGGGTCGTCGGCTGGGCTGCGTATTATTTCGGCTACTGGTGGCTGTCGCTACTGATTGCTATCCCGGCAGGCGCCTTTCTCGTGCGCCTGTTCATGATTCAGCACGATTGCGGTCACGGGGCCTTCTTCTCGCAGCGAGGCCTCAACGACTGGGTCGGCCGCGCCATCAGCGTCCTGACGCTGACACCCTACGATTTCTGGCGGCGCACTCACGCGATCCATCACGCAACAGCCGGCAATCTCGACAAGCGCGGCATCGGCGACGTCACCACATTGACGGTGCGCGAATATCAGTCGTTCGGATTCTGGCAGAAGCTGCGCTATCGCATCTATCGCAATCCCGTCGTGCTGTTCGGCATCGGACCGGCCTATCTCTTCCTGATCCAGCAGAGACTGCCGATCGGCCTTATGCGCAAGGCCGGCTGGTCGCCGTGGATCAGCACGCAGGCGACGAACGCCGCGATTGCGGCGGCCGCAGGCGGCTTGATCTGGCTGGTCGGCTATCAGGCCTTCCTGCTCGTGCATCTGCCCGTCGTACTGATCGCGGCGACCATCGGCGTCTGGCTGTTTTACGTTCAGCACCAGTTCGAGGACACTTTCTGGACCGATCAGAAAGGTTGGGATTTCCACGAAGCGGCGTTGCGCGGTTCGTCGTTCTACGATCTGCCCGCGGTTCTCATGTGGTTCACCGCAAACATCGGCATTCACCACATCCATCACATGAGCGCCCGGATCCCGTTCTACCGGTTGAACACGGTTCTGCGTGAAAATCCGCCCTTGCGCAGTCAGAGCCGCATCACCCTCATCGACAGTTTCCGCTGTGTGCGGCTGGCTCTGTGGGACGAGGACGGACAGCGTCTCGTCTCGTTCCGCGAAGCGCGGGCCGTCAAGGCGGCTGGGCCGGCGAGCGTTTAGACCGCTTTCCGTCATTCGCTTGACACGCTTCTGCGCATCCGTCACTCCGCAACGCGCAAAGTGGCGCAAAGTGGCGCAAAGTGGCGCAAAGTGGCGCAAAGTGGCGCAAAGGGGCGTAAGTGACGGAGACGGCCATGACAGCCAGAGTATTCATCGACGGGGAAGCGGGCACGACGGGCCTGCTCATTCGCGACATGCTCGGCGCGCGGCGCGATGTGGAGATCGTTTCGATCCCCTCGGAGAAGCGCAAGGACGTCGAAGCCAAGAAAGCGCTGATGGCGGATGTGGACGCCATCGTCCTGTGCCTTCCGGACGAGGCGGCGAAGGAGAGCGCTGCGCTGGCCGGTTCCCTCGGCAACAGCGCGCCCAAGGTGCTCGACGCCTCGACGGCGCATCGCGTCAATCCCGACTGGGCCTTCGGATTTCCGGAACTCGCGGCCGGGCAGGGCGAAGCCATCGCCCACGCACCGCGCGTCGCCAATCCGGGCTGCTATTCGACCGGCGCGATCGCCCTCCTGCGCCCGCTTATCGATGCAGGCCTGGTCGCGTCTGATTACCCCGTGACCATAAACGCAGTCTCCGGCTACAGCGGCGGCGGCAAATCCATGATCGAGGCCTATGAGGCGCGCACCGCCCCGGATTTTGAACTCTACGCGCTCGGGCTCGAGCACAAGCATGTGCCGGAAATCGTCAAATATTCGCGTCTGGAGCGGCGGCCGATCTTCGTGCCCTCGGTCGGAGATTTCCGGCAGGGCATGCTCGTCTCGATACCCCTGCACCTTGAGCAGTTGCCGGGCAACGTGAAAGCGGGCCAGCTCGAAGAAGCGCTGTCCGCTCACTATCGCGGCGGCCAATATGTGCGGGTCGTGACCGCTGCCGAAATGGCTGACGCGGGCGGCAAGCTCGAGCCGCAATCCCTCAACGACACCAACAGGATGGAGCTGCGCGTTTACGCGAACGAGGCGCGCGGCCATGCCGTGCTCGTCGCCAAGCTCGACAATCTCGGTAAGGGCGCGTCGGGCGCGGCCGTTCAAAACCTCGAACTGATGCTTTCGCTCGAGCCTGTTTCAGCCGCGTAACGCTGGGGCGACAGCGCTTGCCGTTGCGTCGCAAATCTGTGGCGCAAAAGTCACTCGCGCCGACAAAGCCGCCAAAATGGCGCATATGCGGACATCAGCGGCGCGGGGCTGATTGCGGCGACTCCGGGGCAGGTTTAACGATAAGGGAACGGCGCGCGCGGGGGCGCGAGCAGTTTCTAGATCGGGAATCCGGTTTCGGGGGTCGGAAATGGCGGGAATGTTCCGGAATGCATTGCGGGCTTCGACGGCGGCGGTCGCCATCGTTGCGGGCGCGAGCGGCGCGATGGCGGGCGGTTTCATCAACCAGTCGCAAAGCACCGTGTTCAACGGCATGGCCTATGCCGGCTGGGGCGCGATGGGCGGCGATCCCTCCTCGATGTTCATCAACCCGGCGACCATGACCCAGTTCATGGGGTTCACGACCAGCACGAACCTCTTCGGCATTATGCCGTATTCCAAGATGAGCGGCCGCGGCGGTGTCTTTGGCGGCGGCGTCAACAATCCCTTCCCGCTGCCGGGTGGTGGACTTTCGTCCGGCGATATCGGTCAGGACGCTTTCTCGACGGCGTCCTACTACATCCTGCCGCTCAGCCGCAGCGTCGTGATGGGACTTTCCGTCAATTCGCCGTTCGGTTTCACGACCAGCCCGAACACGCCATGGGGCGGCCAGCGCGTGTCGGAAACCACGACGCTTCGCAGCTACACGTTCACGCCGTCGATCGCCTACAAATTCAGCGAGTCCTTCTCGTTCGGCGTCGGCATTCAGGCCCAATACGCCAAGGCGCGTCTGGTTTCGAACTTCGCGACGCCGCCCGCGACCGGCCCGCTCGTAGGCCTCAAGGGTGACGGCTCGGCCTTCGGCGTCACCGCAGGCTTCACCTGGCAGCCCTGGGCAGGCACTTCGATCGGCCTGGGCTACCGCTCGCGTATGAATCAGGAAATCGACGGAAGGTTCGTTGGCTTCCAGCTGACGCCGCTCGCGGGCGCAATCGCCCTGTTCGGCGATCGGGCGCAGGGGTTTCTGAAACTTCCCGATCGCGTCAATCTGTCGGTCCGTCATGCGCTGAATCCGCAATGGGATTTGCTCGGCACTGTCGAATGGCAGGGCTGGAGCCGTATCGGCACTTCGCGCATCAACGCGCCCGTGTTGGCGGTCGGCGCCTTCCCGCTGCGCACGCTGCCGTTCGAATATAGCGACGGCTGGTTCTTCGCCGGCGGCGCGGAATACAAATATTCGCCAAACCTGACGCTGCGCGGCGGTATCGCTTATGAAATAGCGCCGGTTACAGATCGCGTTCGCTCTACTCGCCTCACAGATAATGACCGTCTCTGGACGTCGATCGGCATGAGCTACAAGTGGAACGAGCGTTTCACGATCAACGCTTCCTACAGCCACGTCTTCGTGAAGGATGCGCCGATCAACGTTCTGCCTGGCAATCCGAACTTCAACCCGCTGTCGCCATTCACTTACGTTGGCAAGGCGAAGAGTCACGTCGACATCATCTCTCTCGGCCTGACATCGACCTTCGGCGGCCCTGCCGCGCCGGTCGTGGCCAAGTATTAAGTTTCAGGAACTTGCGGGCGCGACGTAGTGCGTTCCGCAGGGGCATTGGGGAAAGCCCGGACGGTCTTGCCGTCCGGGCTTATTTTTTCAGTCTGTGAATTCTTCTACTCTGCGATTTTCCTGAACGTGCTGAACTGGAATCTCTGCACAGCCCCCCACGGTGTGGCATGATCGTGTCGGCGACTGTCCACAAGGGCGAAGCCCCCGCCCAAAAGCGCCGAAAGACTTTCCGCACTATGACGGGTCACGGGTAGGCCGCTGCACTTCTCGGGACCATCAAGCGCAAATGTGCCCAAGATGACATGGCCGCCGATACGCAGGCTCTGCCTCATGCGCTCGATGTACGCGCGCTGTTGCTGCTCCCCGTTCAGGAAGTGAAAGGCGGCGCGGTCATGCCAAACGTCATAGAGCTGTGGTGGCTCCCAGTCCGAGACGTCGGAAACGATCCACTTCACCTTATTGCCTGCATTGCCCAGACGTGCGCGGGCTACGTTCAACGCTTCGGAAGAAAGGTCGAGGACCGAAATATCCTTGAAGCCTTTCGCCAGGAGAGCATCGACGAGACGCGAAGCGCCACCGCCAATATCGATGATCGCGGAGTCTTCTGTTGCTCCAACAAGCGCCAGCAAATCGAGGGAAGGTTCGGGCGTCTCCTGAAACCAGCTGACCTCGGCCTCGCCCTTGGTGGAATAAACGTTTTCCCAATGGGCCTGTCGTTCGGTTGTCATAGCTCTTCCTGTGCGGTTGGCTGACTAGCGGCCGCATGTGCGGGTTGGCAGATCGGGGCCGCCCGTGACGCGGCTGCGACGCTCCAGAAGCACGACGTCGTGCCATGTGCCATTGATATGGCCCAGCCGCTCTCTCACTCCGATTTCCCGGAAGCCACACTTTTTATGCAAAGCGCGACTAGCCTGGTTCTCGGCGATGATCTGCGCCTGAAGCGTCCAGAACGCCTCAGCTTCGGATATTTCGACAAGTCGCGAGAGAAGGGCGGCGCCTACGCCCTGTCCTTTTGCTTCCGATTTCACGTAGACGCTGACCTCAGCGACCCCAGCCGCCCCTCAGGTGTCGGGAACTGCGCTAAGCGCGGCCCAGCCCAGTACCTGGCCGTCCAGACCCTCGGCGACCAATCGGCCAAAGGGAAAATGCCCCTTGTCCCAGCTTTCCCAGCGTGGTGCTGAGAGGGAAAAGGCGGCAAGCCCTGTGGCCAGTCCTTCGGCATAGATTGTGCGGACTTTGGCCCAATCCTCCCGTGCCATATCCCGGATTTTATGTCTTGCGTCCATCGCGGTGCCTTTTGCGACCTTGCCCAAATTACCGAAAGCAAGCGGGTTGCCAAACTGAGTGTGAACCCCTGCAAAAGACCTGAGTGTTCGAAAGCCCGTCAGGCCTTCACGCGCACATAGTCGCCGGGCGCGTCGGTCAGCGCAGGCAAACCGCCGGCTCCGGGCTCGCGCGCATCGACCTTTTCGGGCGCTTGCGTCGTGATCCACTCGATCCAGTCGGTCCACCACGAGCCCGGATGTTCGGTGGCTTTCGCTGTCCACTCTTCGAACGAACCGACGGTCGGCCCGCCCGTCCAGAACTGGTATTTCGGTTTGCGCGCGGGATTGACGACGCCAGCGATGTGGCCGGATCCGGCGAGTACATAGCGCATCGGCCCGCCGAACAATTTGGCGCCCGTGAAAACAGAGCGCGCCGGCGCGATATGATCTTCCTTGGCTGCGAGATTGTAGACGGGGATCGTCACCTTCTTGAGGTCGAGTTTCACGTTGGCGACGATCATCTCGCCCTTGGCGAGCTTGTTATCGAGATAGCAGTTGCGCAGATAGAAGGAATGGTTCGCGGCGGGCATGCGCGTCGAATCCGAATTCCATGTGAGCAGATCGAAGGGCATGGGATCCTTGCCCTTCAGATAGTTTTCGACGACGTAGTTCCAGATCAATTCGTTCGGCCTGAGCATGTTGAAGGCCGAGGCCATCTTCGATCCCTCGAGATAACCGGTGCGCTGCATGCTCTCCTCTATGGCGCGGATGCGTTCGGCATCGACGAAGAGTTTCAGTTCGCCTGCATCGGTGAAATCGACCTGCGTCGTCAGGAACGTAGCGCTGGAAATGCGGCGGTCGCCGCGTGCCGCCGTGTAGGCAAGAGTCACCGCGAGCATCGTGCCGCCAACGCAATAGCCGATGGCGGAAACGTCGCGTTCGCCCGTCGCCTGTTCGATGGCGTCGAGCGCGGCAAGTATGCCCTCCTCCATATATGCGTCGAAGCCCTTGTCGGCGTGGCGCTCGTCGGGATTGACCCAGGAAACGAGGAAGACCGTGAGGCCATTCTCGACGCAGAAGCGCACGAAACTTTTTTCGGCATTGAGATCGAGCACATAGAACTTGTTGATCCACGGCGGCACGATGAGCAGCGGGCGCTTGAAGACCTGCGGCGTCGCTGGCGCATACTGGATCAATTCGATCAGCGCATTGCGAAACACGACCTTGCCGGGGGTGTTCGCCATGTCGCGGCCGAGTTCGAACTTCGTTGAATCGCTCTGGCGAATCTTCAGCGAACCCTTGCCGGCTTCGACGTCCTCGGCGAGCATCTTCATGCCGCGCACGAGATTGTCGCCGCTCTGCCTGATCGTTTCGCGTAGCAGTTCGGGATTGGTCGCGACGAAATTCGAGGGCGAGAGCGCGCCCGCGACCTGACGCAAATAGAACTGCGCCTTCTCACGCGTGAAGGGATCGACGCTATCGGCGTCGCGCACCATGTCGTTCGCCCAGCGCGTCGTGATCTGATAGGCCTGCCGCAGGAAATCGTAGAGCGGATTTTTCGCCCACTCGGGGTCCTTGAAGCGCTTGTCCGAAGGATCCGGGGGCGCGACAGGGGCTGCCTCTTCGCCCGACAACCGTTTCCAGGTCTGGCCCCACAAGTCGATAAGCGAAGATGTAAGCGCCGTCTGGGCCTGCAAGGTGCGTTGCGGATCGGCCAGCCAGTGTTCGGCCACGGTGCCGAACGTCTTGACCGCATCGGCGACATGCTCGGCCATGTCGGGACTGGTCCGGCCTTCGGTCACCGGCTTCATATAGGC
Organism: uncultured Hyphomicrobiales bacterium; assembly: GCA_903847605.1. Lineage (GTDB taxonomy): Bacteria > Pseudomonadota > Alphaproteobacteria > Rhizobiales > Beijerinckiaceae > Terripilifer. Next base: position 196,378 of record CAINED010000044.1, read on the forward strand.
CGCCATGACCTTGCCGCCTTCTTCGACCATCCGCGCCAGATTCTTCGAGAGCGCCTCGAAGTCCGGCATGTCGGGCTTGGCCTCATCCGCTTGCGCAGGGACGGGGGCCGGCTTTGGCGGAGGCGGCGGGACAGCTAAAGGCTGGGCCTGCGCGAGCGCGGGCGCAGCGGTCGCCGGGGCCGAAACGGGCGGCGCGATGGCGGTCGGCGCACCAGCCTCGACAGGCTTGGCGGCCTTTTGCCTCTTCTTCGCCGCGGGCTTGCGCTTGGCCGCAGGCTTTTCGTCAGGGGTCTCGCTGCTCATGCTTCCAACCGTCTTGCTTGAAACCGTATTGCTTAAATCCGGCTCGCAAAAGGCAGACCGCGGCCTGCGCCGTCCCCCTTGTCCACATTTATGCTTAACTTCCATTTCATACCAGTAACCAATAGTAGTCTCACAGGTCTGGCCGCGTGGAAGCGATTGCCTTTCCGGGAGAGCACGGGCGCAAGACAATCGGACGACGGCCGAATGACGACAATTTCTCGCAGATGGACTTCGATATGCCTTGTGCTGGCGCTGGCATCTACCGATGCGGTTACGGCTCTGGCGCAGAACGACGTAATCCGCGCGCCCGCGGATAATCCGCTGCGCACGATCTCCCGCACGTTGAAGATGTCGCATGAGCCAGCGCCGCCGCCGGACTGGGTGCTGAAAACCCGCAAGCCGGAAGGCGAAGTTAATTACATCCCGACCGGCGCAGCCGCGCGCAAGGAGCCGGCGCCCGCCATGTCGGTGGAGCGCCTGAAGGAAATCGAGCGCACGCTCGACGCCGAGCGCGCCCGCCACGACCAGCTCGGCCGCCGCACGCCCGCGCCCAAGGCGCAACGCACAGTGGCGATTGGCCCGATGGCAAAAAAGAAGGCAGCGCCGCGCAAGTGCGCCCTGACCTGCACCATTTCTGTCGGCGGGCAGAAGAAAAGGTGATATTGAGCCCACACGGCGCAAAGATTCACCCGCCGGAATCGAGGTCAACCAACATGTCGGATTTTTATCGCGTCAGACGGCTCCCGCCCTATGTCTTCGAAGAGGTCAACCGCCTCAAGGCACAGGCCCGAGCTCGTGGCGCCGATATCGTTGATCTCGGCATGGGCAACCCCGACCTTGCAGCTCCCAGGCACGTTGTCGAAAAGTTGGTCGAGACTGCGGGCAAGCCGCGCACCGACCGCTATTCCGCTTCCAAGGGCATCGCCGGGCTTCGCCGCGCGCAGGCGGCCTATTACGCGCGCCGGTTCGGGGTGAAGCTGAATCCCGATACGCAGGTGGTGGCGACGCTCGGCTCGAAGGAAGGCTTTGCCAACATGGCGCAGGCAATCACCGCGCCGGGCGACGTGATCCTCGTGCCGAACCCGACCTATCCGATCCACGCTTTCGGTTTTCTCATCGCCGGCGGCGTGATCCGCTCGGTGCCGATCGAGCCGACGCCGGAATTCTTTCCGGCGGCCGAGCGGGCGCTCAAGTATTCGATACCGAAGCCGATCGCCATCGTCGTCTGCTATCCGTCGAACCCGACAGCGGCCGTGGCGAGCCTCGACTTCTATCGCGACCTCGTCGCCTTCGCAAAGAAGCACGAGATCTTCATCCTGTCCGATCTCGCCTATGCCGAGGTCTATTTCGACGGCAATCCGCCGCCGTCGGTGTTGCAGGTCAATGGCGCGAATGATGTGACTGTCGAGTTCACGTCGATGTCGAAGACCTATTCCATGGCCGGCTGGCGCATGGGATTTGCGGTCGGCAACGAGCGCCTCCTCGCGGCGCTCGCGCGCGTGAAGAGCTATCTCGACTATGGCGCGTTCACGCCGATCCAGGTCGCGGCCACGGCCGCGATTAACGGACCCGACGATTGCATCGACGAGATGCGCGCGACCTACAAGAAGCGCCGCGACGTCCTCGTGGAAAGCTTCACGCAGGCCGGCTGGACGATCCCTGAACCCAAGGCGACGATGTTCGCCTGGGCGCCCGTGCCGGAAAAATTCGCGCATCTCGGCTCGCTCGAATTTTCCAAATTGCTCATCGAGAAGGCGGATGTCGCGGTCGCGCCGGGCATCGGGTTCGGCGAATACGGCGACAATTATCTGCGTCTTGCCGTGGTCGAGAACGAGCAGCGCATCCGGCAGGCGGCGCGCGGCGTGCGCAAGTTCTTCGAGACGGCCGACGAGACGCTGCACAATGTCGTGCAGTTGAAGAAACCGGCCTGAACTCTGTGTCATCCCGGAAAAATGCGTAGCATTTTCTCCGGGATCGCAATTCAAAATGAGGCATAGCGATTCCGGATCGCCTTCGGCGTCCGGGATGACAGTTCATCGCCTCTGCAAAATGGGGGGAAATGATGAGCGCTGCAGCAACGCCGCGAAAACTCAACTACGTCGTCAAACACGGCGCGCCGCATGTCAGGCGCTTCGAGGAACAGCGCTGGCTTCTCGACAATGTCATTCGCGCCAACGGCATCGATTGGGATCAGCCGCGCAGCATCTATCTCTCTTCACCCTGCGGTCCCGAAGCGAATGCGGATTTCGCCGCGGTGCGCATGCGCGTGCAAAAGCTTGCCGATGCGACGCCTGCCTTCGAAGCGGTTGCGAAACGTCGCGAGGGCAGGGCGCAGACGTTCGAAAAAGACGGGGCGCTTGTTTCCGCGCGCGATAATTATTTCATGGCGAGCGTGCATTACGGCGCGGCCATGTGGCCCATCGACGAAACCAACGAGCAGAATATCGCGCTCAACCAGCGCAAGCGCGAATGCTACCTGAACTACGCGCGGCTGGCAGATCATCGTGTGGAAGAAGCCTGGGTTCCCATCGGCAACGGCAAGGAACTGCCGGCTTGGTTTCATCTCCCTTACGGCTATAGCGGCGGCAAAGTGCCCGCGGTCATGATCATTCCCGGTATGGATTCGTTCAAGGAAACGAGCGTCTCGCTTTACGGAGACCGCTGGCTGTCGCGCGGGATAGCCGTGCTGGCCATCGACGGGCCCGGCCAATATGAGTGCCCGTTGATCGATATTCTATTTTCCATGCAGGCGTGGGAAGCGACGGCGAAGGGCACGATGGACTGGCTCGTCGCGCGCCCCGAGATCGATGCGGAACGCATCGGGGTGTCGGGCACGTCCTTCGGCACGCTCTTCGGTACGGTATGCGCCGGCAGCGAGCCGCGCTACAAGGCGGCGGCGATCACGGCCCCATGCCTTGAGCCCGGCTGCCATACGATCTTTCAGGAGGCGTCGCCCACGTTCAAGCAGCGCTTCATGTTCATGTCCGGTATCACGAACGAAGCCGACTTCGACGAGTTCCGCGAATCCATTACATGGCGGGGCTATGCGGAAAAGATCGCGATGCCCTTCCTGTGCCTGTCAGGCGAATCCGACGAACTCTCCCCGCTCCACAATGTCGAAGAAATGTTCGCGGCCATGCGCGGTCCGCGCCAGCTCGTCATTTATCAGGATTGCCGCCACGCCATCGGCACCGTGCCCTCGACAAATCTGGGCCCCTTCGCGACCGGACTTGTCGCGGACTGGATGGCGGCGCGGCTGGCAGGAAAGCCTTTCGCAAGCGAACGCTGGTTCGTCGAGGCAAGCGGGCGCGTGGACAAGACGGCGTACGCATAACGCATCCGAGCCCCTGAGCCTTATCCCGTAGCCGTCGACAATTCGATGCCGGTGTCGCGAATGGCTGCGAGCGCCGCGACATAGAGATCGCTGCGCAGCTTCGTCATGTTGGAAACGTCGTTGCACCGCACGCTCAATTCGACCTCGACGCCGGCCTCGCTGACGTTCTTCACGTAAACAGCCGGCGGCTTCGTCGTCACGACCATCGGATTCTTCGTGGCGATATCGAGCAGGATCTGCGTGAATTTTCCGACATCGCTCTTGTGCGTGGTGACGAAGCGCAAGGCAACTTGATGCGTCGCGTCGTTGAAGGTGCGGTTCTTCACGACTGATGAAATGATGTCGGCGTTGGGGACGATGACCGTCGAATTGTCGCCGAGCAGAAGTTCGGTGGCGCGCACGTTGATCTTCATCACCTTGCCTTCCTCGCCGCGCACCTGAATGACATCGCCCATGCGGATCGGACGTTCGGCAAGAACGATGAGGCCCGCGACGAAATTCGACACGACCTGCTGCAGGCCAAAACCGACGCCGACCGACAGCGCGCCGGCGACGAGCGCAACGTTCTGCAACTGAACACCGGCCTGCGAGAGCGCGATGGTCAGCGCGAGGATGAAACCGATATAGCCCGCGATGGTCGTCACGGAGTGACGAACGCCCATCGTCAATGTCGTGCGCGGCAACAATTGCTGGTCGAGCCAGCTCACAAAGAGCTTTGCGCCGAGCAGACCGACCGAGAAAAGGACGACCGCGACGCCCGCCGCGCCGATCCAGCCGCGAAGATCGCCGAAGCGCACGCCGAAGAAGACATCTTCGAAAGGGTTCAAATTGCCGAATTCTATGCCCCACGGGCTCAGCAGAACGAGCACCGTGAACACGATCGTCAGCACGCGCAGCGTGCCGCCGATGACCGTACCTGCGAGATCGATGAGTTCCGACTTCGCGCCGGCGGCGCTGGAAAGCCGCGTGTTCAGCGGGCTTTCGGGCGCAAAGCCTTCATAAAAAATCGTGTTCACGGCGACATAGATGAGCGTCGCGATGCAAAGGATCAGCACCGTGGCCAGCGCACGTCCGACAACGAAACCGGAGAGTGCAATAAAGCCCAGCAGCAGCGATCCCAGAACCGTCAGGGCAATCAATACAAAGATCGGGCGCAGCAGGTTCAGCGGCGCGGCGATGAGGCCGACCGATGGCGTTGCCGCTTCGGGATGCCTGCGGATCAGCAGCGCGCCGACGACGAGAACGACTGCAGAAATAATGCCTGTCAGCGCGATCGTCAGCGAGACATTCGCCGACAGCATCTGCACGACACCAAGCCCTATGAGGCCGAGGAGATAGACGGCCAGCATGGCGCTGACCGAATAGCTGATGCGCCGCGCGACGCCATCGTCGGCGCGGATGATGCGATGCGCGGGCGAGGCTGGCGCGAAGACGGCGTGGACCGCGCCTGTGCCGATGCCGTAAACCGCCGCCGCGCCGGAAACGCCGAGGAGAAAATACTGCACTTCCTCCGGCACCAGATCGAGGAAGTTCATCGCCGCCCAGATGACGAAAGCTACGGCGACGAAGGGCAGGGCGTGAATGGCGAGTGCTGTCAGGGCATGAAGCAGGACTGCCTTTTCGTCGGCCACACCCTCGCCAATGATGGCCGCACGCCGCCGTCTGGCGAGCCAGCGATGCAGCCGCCACAGGGCAATGCACATCAGTCCGGCGAAGAGCGCGATGCCGCCCAGCGCGGGCCAGCCGCCCTTCTGGTCGATAGCGTCCTTCACCTCGATGCGCTTGGCGCGCCAGCGCGGTCCAATCTGGCGGATGTCTTCGCCCAGGAGTCGCTGCCAGAAGCGCGGGTAGATGAAGCTGTCGTGATTTTGCAAAAGGCGCGAACTGAAAAGCTCGCGGCGGGAATCCGTCAGTTCGTTCCAGAGCTGGTCGGCGCGTACGAGCTGCGCCCGCGCGCCGCGCAAGTGGCCTTCGATTTCCGAGACAGTCGACTGTTTGGCGCGGCGTTCGGCTGCGTTCTGGGAATCCGGAGCCGCATCTGCGGGGGCGGGGCCGAGTTCCGTAAGCTGCGCCTGGGCGGCGTTCAGGCGTTGCTGAAGGGCCGATATCACGGCGCGCAAGTCGGCCTGGGCGGGTTCAAGCTGGTCGCGCAGGGCGAGCAGGCCGTTGAAGTTTTCTTCCTGCGCTTCCTGCTCGGCTTCGACCTTGGCGATGACAGCCCGGGCGGCCTCGACCTTTTTCGCCTCTTCCCGCGTGATGTTTTGCGCGGAGGCCGGAAGGGACGGTATCAGCAGGCAGAACGCGAGCAGCAGGCTGGCGAAAATCGAACAGCGGAAGGGCATTGTAGGTTCCGGCAGGGCGAGCCGGTCGCAGTCAAAGAGGCGAGCGGGCGATGTTTATGGGCTGGATTCGCCATATCGTAGGCTTGGGCTGAGGAATTGGGAAGCCACGCACCTGCGATGGGCTATTGTTTTCCTTGCGGTAACCGCTGCGATCCCATTTCCTTGAACGCCTGTCGAAAATCGGGCAGAAGGCGCGCGAAGCGGGGCGGACCTGCTGCAAGAGGCGGATCACTTCCATGAACAATGTCATGCGCGTCGGTATTGCCGGTCTCGGCACCGTGGGCGCGTCGGTGATCCGTCTGCTGCGCCGTCAGTCCGAAGCTCTGCGGGCCCGCACAGGCCGGCAGATCGAAGTGGTCGCCGTCTCGGCGCGTGATCGCAAGCTTGACCGCAGGATCGACCTCGAAGGCCTCGAATGGTTCGACGATCCCGTTCGGATGGCCGAAACCGCCGAAATTGACCTGTTTGTCGAGCTGATGGGCGGCGATGAAGGCGCGGCGCGCAAATCAGTGGAAGCGGCGCTCCTGCGCGGCAAGGGCGTTGTCACCGCCAACAAGGCGCTGCTGGCCAAGCACGGCATGGCGCTGGCCGCTCTGGCGGAATCCAGCAAGGCGCCGCTCGCCTTCGAGGCTTCGGTCGCCGGCGGCATACCCATTGTGAAAACGTTGCGCGAGGGCCTCGCCGGCAATCGGATCGAGCGCGTCTATGGCATTCTCAACGGCACCTGCAATTACATTCTCTCGCGCATGGAAGAGGAGGGTCTCTCCTTCGAGGAGTGCCTGAAGGAAGCGCAACGCCTCGGCTATGCGGAAGCCGATCCGACCTTCGACATCGGCGGTTTCGACACCGCGCACAAACTCTCGATCCTCACCTCGCTCGCCTTCGGCACGCAGGTCGACGCTCAGGCAATTCATATCGAGGGGATACAGTCGATCACACTGGCCGATCTCGAGTCGGCGGAGGAACTCGGCTATCGCATCAAATTGCTGGGCGTCGCCCAGCGTACCCCCAGTGGCATCGAGCAGCGCGTGCATCCGACCATGGTGCCGCTGTCGTCTTCCATCGCACAGGTGATGGGCGTCACCAATGCGGTGACCGTGGATGCCGACGCCGTGAAGGAATTGACGCTCGTCGGACCCGGCGCTGGCGGCGATGCGACGGCATCGGCTGTCGTCGCCGACATCGCCGATGTGGCCAAGGGCATACGTTCCGCGCCTTTCGGCCTGCCGGTTGCCAGCCTTGCCAAGCCCGGGCATCCGGAAATGCGCGAGCATCAGGGCGGCTATTATGTGCGCCTGTCGGTCGAGGACCGGCCGGGCGCGGCGGCGGCCATCGCGACGCGGCTTGCCGAGCGCAAGATTTCTCTCGAAAGCATCATGCAAAAAGCGCCGGGCGCTTCGCGTCATGGCGGCAAGCCGGGCGAACCGGTGCCAGTGGTGCTCATCACCTACGCCACGACCGAGGCCTCGATCCGCGAGGCGCTGGATGCGGCCATGGGCGACGGCTACATTGCCGCCAAGCCGCAAGTCATTCGAATCGAACGCGAGTAATACAGTCCGGATGCAGGCGCATCCGAGGGGGCAGACATGACCGACCTTGTTATCAAACAGCAGGAAATCATCGAGCGTATTCTCACGCTTGAACTCGTGCGCGTGACTGAACGCGCCGCTGTCGCGGCCGCTGGCTTGCGCGGGCGTGGTGACGAGAAGGCCGCCGATCAGGCCGCTGTCGACGCCATGCGCCGCGAACTCAATCGCTTGCCGATCGACGGCACCATCGTGATTGGCGAGGGTGAGCGCGACGAAGCGCCGATGCTCTTCATAGGCGAACGTGTCGGCACGATGACCGGCCCGAAAGTCGATATCGCCGTCGACCCGCTCGAAGGCACGACGCTCTGCGCAAAGGACATGCCGGGCTCGGTCGCCGTGATGGCGATGGCGCAGGCCGGCGCACTTCTGAACGCGCCCGACGTTTACATGGAGAAGATCGCCGTCGGTCCCGGCTATCCCGTCGGTGTTGTCGATCTCGACATGACGCCGGAAGAAAATGTGCGCGCTCTCGCGAAAGCCAAGGGCGTATCGCCCGGCGAGATCACGGTGCTCATCCTCGATCGTCCGCGCCATCAACATCTGATCGATGGTTGCCGCCGCGCTGGCGCGTCGGTTCGCATGATCACCGATGGCGATGTCGCCGGCGTCATCTATTGCGCACAGACGGATGTTTCCGGCGTCGATATGTACATGGGCACCGGCGGCGCGCCGGAGGGCGTGCTTGCGGCGGGCGCGCTACGCTGCGTCGGCGGACAGATGCAGGGACGCCTCGTGCTCGACACCGAAGCCAAGATCGAGCGCGCACGCACGATGGGCATCGCCGATCCCAGGCGCAAATATGCAACGAAGGAACTCGCCAACGGCGATGTCATCGTTTGTTTGACGGGCGTGACGGATGGACCACTCGTGCACGGTGTGCGCTTCGGCAAGGACATCATCCACACAGAAACGCTGATCTATCGCTCGGTGACGGGTACGGTGCGCCGCATCGGCGCAGAGCATCGCGAGATGGGCAAGTTCCGTCTCGATTGATATTTATTTCATCGCACCGATATTGAGCCGCGCAAGGAATTGCGCGGCTTTATTGTGCGCTCTGTCACCCGCGTAACAGCGCGTGCGCAATTGCACTTAAACGCAGCAATGCGAAAGCTACACCGTCCTCATCAACGCCGGTACGGCGAACAATCGAGAGGACAGGACAATGGCAGTTATATACGGAACGACAGTAAGCGATTTCCTCGTCGGCACAGCCAATGCGGATGTTATTTTCGGCGATGCTGGCAACGATACGATATTCGCTGCAGGCGGCAGTGGCGACTATATCGACGCCGGCGCGGGCAACGACTGGGTCAGCCTGCTCAATTCAGTGATGTCCACCGCGAGGATGGGCAGCGGCAACGACTTCGTCGAGACCGTGCTCGGCGGCAATACGATCGATGGCGGAACCGGTCAGGACCGGGTGTCCTATAATGGCTATTCGACCAGCGGTATCGTCGCCGACCTCTCCACCGGCAAGGTCGCAACCGGCGGCATGTTTTCTGTCGTCGACATGCTCGTCAGCATCGAGGAACTGCTCGGCACCAAATACAATGACACGCTTGGTGGCTCTGCCAATGCCGACCTGCTGCATGGCATGGAAGGCGACGACATCGTCTTCGGCGGCGCAGGCAACGACAAACTCTATGGCGGCGCCGGAAACGACAAGATCTACGCCGGCCAGGGCGACGATTTCATTTACGCCGGCACGGGCAACAACACTATCGATCTGGGCGGCCCATCGGGCGAAGTCGATACGGTCAAACATGCCGCCGCCAATTCCGGCATTGCGACCGTCGATCACATCTATAATTTCGATGTTGCCGGCGCAGACGTATTGAGACTCTTCGGCACGAGCTTCAGCTCCTTCGCCGACATCCAGTCGAAGATGTTCCAGGTCGGCAGTGATACCTATATCGCGACCGGCGGCGTATCGACCATCGTTCTGCATGGGGTCAACAAGTCGACGCTCACCGCGGCGGACTTCGCGATTAGCTAATCGCAAACCACAAACCAAGGCGGTCTTGCCGAAGCAAATGACCTTTAACCTCCAAAGGTCATTTGCTTTTCACAAAGTGAAAACAGTCGTGTGCGATTCCGCACATCGGACTTGCCCGCGCTGTGGTCAAAGGCGGGCAACAGAAGAGAGGCACGTCATGCAAAGCGCGAATACGTTTCGGCTTCGCCGCAAGGCGCTGCAAGCCGCTTCGGCGGGGTTCATGGCTTTTGCGGCGTTTGCTGCGACCGCCACTCCGGCGTCGGCCGCCAATATTTTCGAGGCGCTCTTCGGCGTGCGCCGCCAGCCGGTCTACGCGCCGGCCCCGGCTTTGCCCGCCGCCGCTCTGCCCAACGCCAATCTCGAACGCAAAAAGAAGCCGAAGCCCGTTCGCGCCGAGGGGCCGCAGGTGCGCCGCGCCGCCGTGCGCCCGCCCGTGCTTGCCGGTCCTGTCGGTCAGTTCCTGCTCGATCCCACCCTGCGCCGCGGCGATGTCGTCGTGACCAACGAGGGGCTCAAGGTCTTCACCGGCAATGGTGGCAGCCAGCACAGGGAAGGCGATTTCATGGCGCTGTCGCGGGCCAGCCAGTTCGCCGCCGGCAAGTCGCCCGTTCTCGCGGCTATCGACAAGGCGAACCGCGCGTCCGCCAAGCCGCTCGTCGAGGTGCAAGCCGTGCCCGTGCAGCGCACGACACCACAGCCGCCGGTTGCGAACGCCGCCGCGGGCAAACAGGCGTCAGCTGCGGGAACCGTTCGCTGACTACTTAGCCACCGGCTCCAATAATTCCTTCACGCGCGCCAGCGTCTTCGGGCTCGCCTTCATCATCGCGAGCGCGACGGCCTTCGCCTCTTCGCCCGTCGAGGGTTCGATGTCGCGCCCGGTCTTGCCGGCGTCCCCCAGGAATTCCGAATCCTTCATCGTGTCCATGAAGGCTTTCTGCAGCGCCGCCAGCCTGTCGGCGGGCACGCCGGGCGTGGTTACGACGGCGCGCGAAATGCCCATGTCCGACGACAAGAAGCGCAGGAATTCCCGGTCGTCCTCATTTTTGGCGAGTTCGAACATCAGCGGCACATCGGGCAGATCCTTTGCGCGGGTGAGACCGATCTGAACAAGGATCGTGATCTTCTTCTCGCGCAGCCAGTGCGGATGCCCGGCCTTCCATGACGCCCAGGAATTCGAGCCGCGCCCGCCGACCTCGCCCCGCTCCATGGCAAGATCGACCTGCGCGCCGCCGCCATAGCCCGTCACGATCTTGAATTTCGTGCCGACGGTCATGTTGAGGGCGGCAGGATAGATATAGGACGTAGAGGCCGCGCCCGGCGCGCCGACCGCCAGCTCCCTGGTGAAGACATCCTCGATCTTGGCGATGCCCGTCGTGTGCCAGGAATTGATGACGTTCGGGCTGTTGGTCGTGTTGCCGATCCACCCGAACTCGCGCACGTCGAATTGCACGCCCTTGGCGCCGATCGCCTGCAACACCGGCATGTTCTGGAAGAGCATGTGCAGCACCGTGCCGTCGCGCGGCGAGACCCGCGCGAGCTGGTTAGCGGCGGCGAGGCCGATGCCGCCGGGAATGTTTTTCACGACCATCTGGGGATTGCCGGGAATGAGCCGGCCCATGTGACGCGAGATCAGGCGTCCCCGCAGATCGTAATCGCCGCCCGGCACGCTCGGGACGAGGATTTCGATGGTCTTGCCGCGATAAAATTCTTCGGAGCTCTGGGCCACTACGATCGGGGATGCAACGATCAGGGGCAGGGCGCAGGCGAGCGCGCGCAACTGCAGACGATGTTCCATGAGTTTCCCTCCCGCATTGGTCGCCGGGTTGTCTGGCTGTGATGGCAATTTGCACGGGAGCCGTGGTCGCGCCAACCGGTATTTCTGCCGTGCAAGGGATACCGGCGATCAGCGCCAATGGACCGGAAAGGTATAGGCCACGGTGGCCCCGAGCGTGAACTGGTTGCGCGACCCGAGTTGCGTCGGAATCGGGCTCTTGCCGGCATCGCCTGTCAGCCGGTCCCAGCGCGCGTGAACGGTCGTGCGCCATTGCGGCGTCCAGTCGTAGGAGACCGCGCCGGCGAGCCCGGCCGAGACCAGCCCGCCCTTGGCGTCGAATGCCGTCACGCGGCCGTTGAGCGCAGCTTCGGCTGCCGTCACGGAGAAATAGCTGTCGGCGAATCGGTTGCTGGCAAGTTTAAGGCGCGGGCCGCCGGACAGGGTCCAGGCGCCGAAACGTTCGACCCAGTCGGCGCCGGCGTCGCCGACGACGCCGCGATGGCCGAGAAAGCCGTAGCGGAGTTCGAGTCGTGTGCGCAGCTTCTCGATCGGCCAGAATTCCAGAAAGCCGCCGGCTTCCAGGGTCCAGTCGACATCGCGCATACCCGTCAGTTCGCGGTGATCGGCGGCCCTTCGCGCGCCCAAAAATTTTGCTGCGGGTCCGGCCTTCAGCCATCCGATATCATAGAGCGCAAAGCTGATCGCATCGTCGGGTGCTCCAAAGCTTTGCGGCGTCCCGGCGCGGCGGATCGACAGGCTGGGATAGGGCAGGACCGAAAGATCGGACGATCCGGGCCATGACGGCGAGGCCGTGATGTTCCCCTTTACCGTCACCAGCCATTCGCCGCTCAGGAATGAGAATGCTTCCTGCGCCTGCGCCGGAACCGATACCATCGCTGCCATGACACCCGCAGCTACCGAGTTTCTCAACACGCCCATACTCCACGCAATTCCATGGTCAGAGAAGGCGATTAACGTTAAGGCTTGATGAAGGGCCGAAAGCACACGCTCCATTGTGCATTTGGCCGCAACACAATTCCTCTCCCACATGACAATCGCGCCAAAACTGTTTTTGAACGTCGAGAACTCGCTGAGCGGGCAGCGCTGGCTCGACCGGCTGGATGTCGCGGCGAACATGCGCGCGCTCGCCATCGTTCAACAGCACGGCATAACCGACATTCTTGCACGCATTCTCGCAGCGCGCGGGCAGGGGCCGGAAACGGTCGAAGCCTTTCTCGAGCCGACCGTACGCGCGCTGATGCCCGATCCATCATCGCTCGCCGATATGGATGCGGCGGTGGAACGATTGGCAGGGGCCGTACAACGCGGCGAGACAGTCGCCATCTTCGGCGACTACGATGTCGACGGCGGCTGTTCGTCCGCGCTGCTCGGCGGTTTTTTCGAGGCCTGCGGCATCCCCTACATCATCCACATCCCGGACCGAATTTTCGAAGGTTACGGCCCCAATGCCGAGGCCATCCGCGCCTTGGCCGGGCAGGGAGCCACGCTGCTGGTGACCGTCGATTGCGGCACCACCAGCTTCGAGCCTTTCGCCGAGGCGCATCGCCTCGGGCTCGACGTGGTTGTGCTCGACCACCACCAGGCGCCGGAACAACTTCCCGAAGTGATCGCACTGGTGAATCCCAACCGGCAGGACGATCTTTCCGGCCTCGGGCATCTGTGCGCGGCGGGCGTCGTCTTCATGACCATCGTCGCGTTGAACCGCGCCCTGCGCGCCGCCGGGTTCTGGACCGCGAATCGCCCGGAGCCGGAACTTCTGGCGATGCTCGACCTCGTGGCGCTGGCGACCGTGGCCGATGTCGTGCCGCTGACCGGGCTGAACCGCGCCTTCGTGCGCACGGGCTTGCAGGTCATGGCGCACAGGGGTCGGCCCGGGCTGCGGGCTCTGTTCGACGTCGCCGGGGCCGACGGGCCGCCGCGCGCGCAGGCGCTTGGGTTTATGATCGGCCCGCGCATCAATGCAGGCGGTCGCATTGGCGATGCGGCGCTCGGCGCGAAACTCATGCTGTTGCAGGACGATGCTGAAGCTGCGGGCATCGCGCGCGAACTCGATCGCCTCAACCGCGAGCGGCAGGCACTGGAGCTTCAGGCTGTCGCGGAAGCGGAAGCCGAGGCGCTGGCCGCTCTGGGGCTTTCCGAGGCCGGACCTTGCATCGTCACGGCGTCGGAAAACTGGCATCCCGGCATCGTCGGCCTCGTCGCCGCGCGGCTCAAGGAACGATTTCAGAGACCGGCCTTTGCCATTGCCATGCAAGGAAAAACCGGCACAGGCTCCGGCCGGTCCATCGCTGGTGTCGATCTCGGCCGCGCCGTTCGCGCCGCCGTCGAGGGCGGCATTCTCATGAAAGGCGGCGGCCACGCCATGGCCGCCGGTGTCACCGTGGAGCGGGCGAAGCTCGGCGACTTCCGCGCCCATCTCGAGGAGGCGCTGCACGCTGGCGTCGAGCGCGCGCTGCGCGAACAGGGGCTCCACGTCGATGCAGCGCTGACGGCGGGCGCGGCTGCGCCGCCGCTGATCCACGAGGTCGAGCGCGCCGGCCCGTTCGGCTCGGGCAATCCCGAACCCGTCTTCGCCTTTCCGCATCACCGCGTCGTCGATGTCGGGGAGGTCGGCAATGGCCATGTGCGCCTGCGGGCGGTAGCGGGCGACAATCAGGCGGTCAACGCCATCGCTTTCCGGGCGGCGGGCCGGCCGCTGGGGCAGGCGCTGCTGAAATCGCGGGGCAAGCTGCTTCATCTTGCCGGCGCGCTGAATATTGATCGCTGGGGCGGGCAGGAGCGGGTGCAACTGCGCCTGCAGGACGCTGCCGACCCGCAAGAAAATCCGGCGCCCTAGATGCCTGCAAGGGGCAAATTTGGCGAGCCCGGCAGACCTTTTCGCATCCGCGGAAAATTTCGCCGGGCCGTCAGCTTATGGGTTTGCAATCGCTGTGCGCGGCGGCTATAGGCAACGCGCGCGACGCAAGGCGAGTCACCCCTCGCCGCCGCCGCGCCTGCGCCCTTCGTCTAGAGGCCTAGGACACCGCCCTTTCACGGCGGTAACACGGGTTCGAATCCCGTAGGGCGCGCCAATAAAATCAAAGACTTCTAAAGAGTTTGGCCCTGACCGCTAGGGCCGTGCCCAACTTATGTCCGATAAGCGATGGCCAATTAGCGAGGCCTTCTTCGCATCCCCCGAGCCTCTAGCGCTCGGTGTGTTGCGCAAACGTTGCTGCGCAATTGGATTTTTCTCATGCCTGGAGGCAGTACAAAATTTATCGCCTTCAATATTGGGCTAAGCGGATTTTCGCCCGCCCCACAGGTGACACGTTACCGGCAGGGCCGACGGCCGAGCTGTCCATCAGGGCAGTATGGGCCCACGTACCCTTCGATCCCGGGTGCCGCTCGTGTCGATTACCTTTACGCGTCACAAGACGCCTACAAAAAAAAATTGTAAAGGGCGTGAACTGGGCGTCGTGCTCGCTGTCCGAAGCATGAAGCGTCGCCGAGCCGTGCCATGCGTTATTTGCAACTTTCAGAAAACTACGGCGCTTGGTTGGCGAGCGCCTTTCGCAATAAGAGCTTCAGCTCATTGAGCTCCTCATCATCGAGTGCCTTTAAATTGAAGGCCTTTGAAGTCTGCTGCACAATGGGTCCCCCATCCGGACCGGAGACCTCGTGCCTTTGCGCGTCGTGCCAGCCGTTGGCGGCGCGTGAGCGGTTCTTGAGCCCCAGTCCGACGATCGCGGCATTACCTGCCTCGCCGTTCGCCAAGGCCACCGCCCGCCGTTCCCAGAACAGCAGGGACCGCGCACGCCCATCCTCCACGGCCTGCCGAAACTCCTCGTGCTGGTTCTGCCACGTGAACGCAGTGCGGGGGCCTACGCCGCAGAACGCCGCCGCAGCCTCAAGGCTGAGGCCCGTCGACATGGCGTCTGCGATGCGTGCGCCGATCCCAGCTTGGTAGGCGGTCGGCCTGCCGCCGGCATGTTTTGGCTTAGACATAGCGGTGCCTGATTAATTTCGGATACGAAATGATAGCACGATATGGCCGATTGCCAAATTCTGGGATGAAATACGATCCAAAATGTTTCTCCGACGAATATTCTCCGCCAAAGCAAGCGATTCCAATTGCCACCTCGGGTCGATTCACTGGGACGCGTCACACAACAATCCGGCAAGCGATCGGCTCGGTGAGCTCAGCGTCGGCGAACGTTGCAGAATCGGGGGATCGCAGAGATCCCCCTCCAAGCGTGTTGAGCATTAAGAACCTCACAGCAGGATATCACCCCGCGCCGCGCCGCTGACATTGACGATGAGGTCTGCACTGCCATCGCCATTGACGTCGCCGCGCAGCGTCGAGCCATTGAGGATCAACTGGCCGGCAGCGCCCGAGAAGCTCGAAACAAAGACGAAGGCCTGATCGCCCCCGAGGCTCGTATTGGCGTCGATGCCGCGCAGGTCGATCCTGTCGATCCCGGTTTCAAAGTTCTGGATCGTGTCGATCTCGTTGCGCACCGGCGTGAAGGTGCCCGGGAAAACTTCCCACATGACCATCTGCGATTCCGCGACCGAGCTGTAGAGGAAGATATCCGCGCCCGTTCCGCCATCGAGCGTGTCGGCGCCAAGGCCCGACATCAGCGTGTCGGCACCTTCCCGGCCAAAGAGACGGTCGTCGCCCATGCCGCCTTCGAGGCGGTTGTTCATGGAGTTGCCGCGGATCGTGTCGTTGGCAGAGCTCCCGATGACGTTTTCGATGGACAGAAGGCGGTCGCCCTGCGCGTCGCCGCCGATCTGCAATTCGCGGGTGAGATCAACGTCGATGCCCGCCGGCAGGTTGTAGGCGGTGACGACCCCATCGCGTGCGTAGCTGGCGGTGTCGTTGCCGATTCTGCCATCGATGAAGTCAGCGCCCGCGCCGCCGCGGATGGTGTTGTTCTGGTTGTTGCCATAGATCGTGTCGTTCAGCGACGTGGCGATCACGTTCTCCATGTTGCGCAATACGTCTTCCTGAACGGCCGGGATGATGTAGTTGTAAGTATTGCCATTGAACGTGAAGCTGCTCGTCGAGGCATTGATCGTCGCGCTGCCGTCCTGATTGACGAGAAACAGCCCGTCGCGCACCTGCTCATTGAGGCGGATCGTCATGGCGCCATTGACTTCGGAATAATCGACGGTGTCGGAGCCGCTGCCGCCGTCGACAATGTCGGCCTGCCCGTCGATTCCGCCGTAGAGCCGGTCATTGCCGCCGCCGCCATTGAGCGTGTCGCGTCCCGCGCCGCCGCTGAGTTTGTTGTCGAAGCCGTCGCCGGTCAGCACATCGTTGAAAGCCGAACCGATCAGGTTCTCGATCTCGAAAAGCTGGTCGCCTTCCGCCGTCCCGCCAGTTTGCGTGGCGCGGGTCAGATCTACGTTCACGGCCGCGTTGGAATTTGAGTAGTCAACAGTGTCGATGAATGCGCCTTTGCCCAGAGTGCCGTCGCCATAATAGGTGTCGGCGCCGGCGCTACTCATCATCCAGTCCGAGCCGTCGCCGGCAAAAAGCGTATCGTTGAAGTCCGTGCCTTCGAAGAAGTCGTTGCCGGGATTTCCGCGGCGTCCGGGGCCTGTCACGTTGATCGCCATGTCTCTCTCCTGAACCTTGTCGTGCCAACAGCGCGTCATGCGTTGTTTCGATGGATCGCAAGGTGAAGGAGATGACGGGTTCCCACTGTTACCCGGGTGACAGCGGCCCTCGACAGCGGTCTCCTGTGTGCGATGGCGCACATGGTGGGATAGGTGGGGCCCGTCGGTGGGGTTTGAAGCTCAGTTCGCGACATTGGAGGGAAGCGACTGGCCGATTAATGCAATACGGTGTTGATTTCCACTGAGAACTGACCCGGGATTTCCACCGAGAAGTGACCCGGCTTGATGATGAGATTAGGTCAGGTCGTCGTCAAGTTTCGGTGCTTCTCCCTGGTTGGCTTTGCGGGTTTTGCGC
>CAINED010000045.1 GCA_903847605.1 uncultured Hyphomicrobiales bacterium
GACCGAGGGTGGCGGCGGCGGCGATTGCTGTGACGATGGTTTTCATTTCAGGCTCCTGTTGGGTGTGGCCGTCTGGCCGGTTGGGTTGAAGGCCGGACGCTTCGTCCGATCTGTCACCGGTATAGGCGGCAACCCGGAAGCCCTCTGTTCCCGCTGGAACAAACACTTGCGCCATGTGCGCCAGGGCACGCGAAGGAGTGGTTACCTTTCAGGATTCTTGAATTTTGAAACACGGGGTCTCCAACTTCCCGGAGTTGCGCCGCGCCTCTTGCCGATGCCGTGCACGGTCGCCACGAATATCCTCACCAGTGACGCGCCCGGCGCACATTCTCTCGCGTCGCGGCAGATGAAACGATCCCGATAGCCTGCCTCCCAAATTTGGATTATATTCACATTTCTCTTTCGTATTTTATTTTATTTCCCATTCTGATATAGCTAAATCCTGTTGCGGATGCTATATAGTCCGCATCGTTCGTTATATCAAACGAACCCGAAGGCTAAACCATGAAATTCTCTCGCGATCTCATCACCTTGCTGCGGATCATCGGACGTCGCCTGCAAGTGCGCGCGGCCTGCACGCTGACGGGCGTCGAGCCCGAGTGGATGGCGATGTGCGAAAGGCGCCGCGCGGCGCTGCCGGCAGAGGCAGCCGAAGACGACGCCGACTTTCTGCCGCTCGCGAAGGCCTTGTGATGACGGACCTCGCCAGCGCCGCGGCGCAGCTCTCCTCAGCCTTTTCGGCAGCCGATCCGTCTGCGCGTTTGCGCGCGCTGCGTTCGGCCGTTCCCGGGCGCATCGTTTTTACGACCAGCCTCGGGCTTGAAGATCTGGTCATCACGCATCTCATCGCCGCAGCGAAGGTCGATATCGAGATCGTCACCCTGGACACCGGCCGCATGTTTCCCGAGAGCTACACGCTCTGGCGCGACACCGAGGAGAAATACGGCGTCACGATCCGCCCGTTCTATCCCAGGGGCGCAAGCCTCGAACGTCTTGTGGCTGAACAGGGCATCGACGGCTTTTATAATTCCATCGAGGCGCGACACGCCTGCTGCGAAATCCGCAAGGTCGAGCCGCTGACGCGCGCGCTGAACGGCGCGAGCGCATGGGTGACCGGATTGCGCGCCGATGCCTCAGCCAATCGCGCCGGCATGGAAGCCGTCTCCTATGACGCCGCGCGCGATCTTGTTAAATTCAGCCCGCTCTTCGACTGGACGCGCGAGAGCATCGCGGCCTTCGCGGAAGGACACGATGTGCCCGTCAGCCCGTTGCACGCGAAAGGTTTCCTCTCCATCGGCTGCGCCCCCTGCACACGCGCGATCAAGCCGGGCGAACCGGAACGCGCGGGCCGCTGGTGGTGGGAACAGGAAGACGCCAAGGAATGCGGCCTGCACGTCGACGCCGATGGCCGCCTCATCCGCGCGCGCAGCACACCGCAAAAGACATCCGAAACATTGCACAGATGATTCAGCTCACACACCTCCAGAAGCTCGAAGCCGAGAGCATTCACATCATCCGCGAGGTTGCCGCGACATGCGACAACCCGGTCATGCTCTATTCCATCGGCAAGGATTCTTCCGTCCTTCTTCACCTCGCCATGAAGGCCTTTTATCCCGGCAAGCCGCCATTTCCGCTGCTGCATGTCGATACGACATGGAAATTCCGCGAGATGATCGAGTTCCGCGACCGCCGCGCGAAAGAACTTGGCATAGACCTCATCGTGCATATCAACGAAGACGGCGTGAAGGCCAGCGTCAATCCCTTCGATTCCGGCTCGCGCCTTCATACCGATGTGATGAAGACCGAGGGCCTCAAGCAGGCGCTCGACAAATACAAATACGATGCGGCCTTCGGCGGCGCGCGGCGCGACGAGGAAAAATCACGCGCCAAGGAACGCGTGTTTTCGCTGCGCTCGGCGCAGCATCGCTGGGACCCGAAGAACCAGCGTCCCGAGCCCTGGCAACTCTACAACACCCGCAAGCGCCCCGGTGAAAGCTTCCGCGTCTTCCCGATCTCGAACTGGACCGAGAACGACGTGTGGGACTACATCGTCCTCGAAAACATTCCGGTCGTGCCGCTTTACTTCGCGAAGGAGCGTCCCGTCGTCGAACGCGACGGCATGCTGATCATGCGCGACGACGAACGCATGAAATTGCGCCCCGGCGAGAAGATCGAAAACCGTCTCGTTCGCTTCCGCACGCTCGGCTGCTATCCGCTGACCGGCGCTGTCGAGAGCAGCGCCGCGACCCTGCCCGACATCATCCAGGAAATGCGCTCTTCGCGCGTATCGGAACGGCAGGGCCGCGCCATCGACCATGATGGTTCCGGCTCGATGGAACAGAAGAAACAGGAGGGCTATTTCTGATGACCGCCCTCGCTGAAAAGCCGGCGACGGCGCCACAACCCGTCGCGCAAGGCGCGCCGCAGACGCTGCTGCGCTTTCTCACCTGCGGCTCCGTCGATGACGGCAAGTCGACGCTGATCGGCCGCCTGCTCTACGAATGCGGCGCAGTCTTCGAGGACCAGCTCGTATCGCTGGAAAAGGATTCGAAGAAATTCGGCACCGACGGCGACAATCTCGATTTCGCCCTGCTCGTGGACGGCCTCTCCGCCGAACGCGAACAGGGCATCACCATCGATGTCGCCTATCGCTATTTTTCCTCTGCGCGGCGCGCCTTCATCGTCGCCGATACGCCGGGACACGAACAATATACGCGCAACATGGCGACGGGCGCGTCCACGGCCGACCTCGCGATCTTGCTCATCGACGCACGCAAGGGCCTTCTGCCGCAAACGCGCCGTCACGCCTTCATCAATTCGATGCTGCGCGTGCGCCACATCGTCGTCGCCGTGAACAAGATGGATCTCGTCGGCTTCGACCGCGCGGTCTTCGACAGGATTGTCGCCGATTTCAGACAGGCCTCTGCCGGTCTAGGCTTCACGTCCATCGTCTTCATTCCCATCGCGGCGCGTGGCGGCGATAACATCACCAAACCCTCGCCGCACATGCCCTGGCATGCCGGCAAGCCGCTGCTGACCTATCTCGAAGAAATCGATGTCGGCGACACGCAGGCCGCGACCGGCGATGCACTTTTCCCCGTGCAATGGGTCAACCGGCCCGATCATACATTCCGCGGCTTTTCCGGCACGCTGGCGTCGGGATCGTTCAAGCCCGGCGATGAAATCACGGCGCTGCCGAGCGGCCGCACGAGCCGCATCGCGCGCATCGTCACCGCAGACGGC
>CAINED010000046.1 GCA_903847605.1 uncultured Hyphomicrobiales bacterium
GATAATCGGGGCCCTTGACTGAGACGTCGTCCGCCATGTTTCCTCTCCTCGCTTTTCGCGCGCAATTTTCCTCATTGCAGCATGGCGGAAAAAGCAGCGAGCGGGATTGATCGGGATCAAGCAGCTCAATTTGAGCCGCGCGCGGGTGACTCAGTCCACTGGCCGGTCGTCGGGCTCTTCGAGCAGGACGCGCGGCACTTCGCCCTTGCGCATGAGGCGCGTTCCGTTGCGTGTCCACACGACGCGAGCCGTCTCGGTGCGCTCGCCCGTCTTGATCGTATAGTCGATGGCGAGTTCGCGCGGACGGCGCGGATCGATTTTCCAGACGCCGGAGGCGTCGACAACGGCCCTCTTGTCCTCGACGTGCTCCTCGTTGTTGAAGCCCGTGGGAATGCGCTGGTCGTCCTTCAACTCGACGATCCTGTACTTGTCGAAGACGAAGAGGCGCAGATCCTTGTAGGTATTGCCGGCATATTCCGTCGTGAATTCGAAGGCGATGCCCTCGCTGCCGCCGATGTCGATGGACGTAATGTTGCCGGGATCGCCGGTCGGCCCAATCCGGGCGAAATTGACGTGGCGCGCAAGCACCTTCGGCGTGCCGGGCTTGTTGCGCAGGAAATGCGCAGACACTTTCGCCGTGCAGAGATTGCAGAGCTCGCCGGGTTCGTTGGCGATGGTGACGAGAAGATCCATCCTGTCGAAACGCAGGAACTTCAGGGGATAGAGGCAATTTTCGGGATCGGCGTTGCGGCTGGATTCGTAGGAGATCTTGCCGAAAGCGTTGCGCATCGCCTGAATCATCTGGCGGCTCGGTTCGATCACATCGCGCGCCTCTTCGCACACGAGCGGCGGCACAGTTTCCTTGGGTTGCGGCAGAAGCCGGCGCAGAATCTGGGGCTGCGCGAAAGCCGCATTCGTAGCGCAGGCTGCAGCAAGCGCTGCAACAACGAAAATAATCCGGCGTCTTCGAATCGCGAATGCCAGCGGCAAGGGAACAACTCCCGTTTGCCCTATTATGGTTGATCGTTGAAATCCGGCAAGATTGTTTTCAGCCGTCCGCCGATACGCACAGGGGAAATCTTGCGCGCGAGGCCATCGCTTCCCGTCTCGATGGCGACGCCGCAAAGCGTTGCTTCGCCATCGGCGGGCTGAAAGCGCCCTGTGGGAATGCGTCGCGTGAAGCGCTGCAAGGGTTCGTCCTTCGTCATGCCGATGACGGAATCGTAATCGCCGGTCATGCCGGCGTCGCATTGAAAGGCGGTGCCTCCGGCAAGAATCTGCGCATCTGCCGTCGGAACATGGGTATGCGTGCCGACGACGAGCGAAGCGCGGCCATCGGCGTGATGGCCCATGGCGTATTTCTCGCTCGTCACTTCGCAATGCATGTCGATGATCGCGGCGTCGCAGACTTCGCCAAGCGGGCAAGCGTCGAGTTCCCTGTCGGCGGCGGCGAAGGGGTCGTCGAGCGGGTCCATGTAGATGCGGCCCATGAGATTCATGACGAGGACTCGCGCGCCCTTGCGCGTCTCGTAGAGGCCCGCGCCTCTTCCAGGCGTTCCCGCTGGATAATTGGCCGGGCGGATCAGCCGCGGCTGGCGCTCGATGAAGACCAGCGCCTCCTTCTGGTCCCAGGCGTGGTTGCCCAGCGTGATGCAGTCGACGCCGAGGCCCAGGAATTCCTCGCAGATCGCCTCGGTGATGCCGAAGCCGCCGGCGGCGTTCTCGCCATTGGCGACGACAAAATCGAAGGCGAAGCGCGCGCGCAGGTCCGGCAGGTGGCGCGCAAGTGCGGCGCGGCCGGTGCGGCCGACGATGTCGCCGATGAAGAGGATGCGGAGGCTCATTGGATATCGCTTAAACCGCTGCCGCCATCACGTCCACGCCAGCGAGCAATCGATCAGCTCCTTCTCGGTCAGCACAAAGTCGAGGGGCTGGTCATGATCCTCTTCCGGAACGCGCCCGATTTCCTGGCAGGCAAAGGCGATGCCGACGGCGGGGCCGGGCTGGCTCATGCGCAGGGCTGCGAGCGTCGCATCGTAGTGACCGGCGCCGTAGCCGATGCGATAGCCGCGCCTGTCGAAACAGGCGAGGGGCACGAAGGTGAAGTCCGGAACCATCTCCGGCAGGCGCGCGGAGGGTTCGAGCAGACCCATCGGCCCGTCGACGAGCATCTGCCCCTCGCGCCAGCGCCGGAAAACCAGCGGCACGCCCCGCCCCTGCGTCACCGGTAGCAGCGTCACGAACTGGTGGTAGTCGAGCGCCGCAAGCAGCATGCGCGTGTCGGGCTCCGAGCCGATCGGCAGGAACACGGCGACGTTGCGCACGAGCGCCTTGCGCGCCAGCGCAACGCCCTCAATGGCGAGCTTTTCGGCGAAGGCTTCGCGAATTTCGGGAGAAATCAGTTTGCGGCGGGCGAGCGCTTCCTTGCGCAATTCGGCCTTGGACGGTGACATCAAACTTGCCGGAGCGTCAGGAGCGCGCCCGGTCAGCGTTGCCCCGTGAATGAAAAAGGTGCGGGCCGCAAAAGCCGTGGGACATCGATCCCGGGAAACCTACAGCGTAGGTGGGCGCCATTTGGCCAAGTCCACGGACAAGGCCAGGGACAGCTCCCGTTAGGATCGATAAGGCCCCGGGAATACAGATCCACACGCACCCCGCAGCGCCGCAC
>CAINED010000047.1 GCA_903847605.1 uncultured Hyphomicrobiales bacterium
CCCAACGTGCTGTTGTTCGATGAGCCCTGTTCGGCGCTCGATCCGATCTCGACGAGTAAAATCGAGGAATTGATCGATGAGCTGAAGGAGCATTACACGATCGCGATCGTCACCCACAATATGCAACAGGCGGCGCGCGTGTCCGAATTCACCGCCTTCATGTATCTCGGCGATTTGGTCGAATTCGACCGCACGGAGAAAATATTCACCGCGCCGAGCGTGAAGAAAACCGAGGAATACGTCACCGGCCGCTTCGGCTGATCGCGACTTCAGGGTCACTACCCCTGATCACAACGAGGAACGAACACATGGCGAGGGGCGATCATACCGTCAAATCCTACGATGAGGAACTCAAGCAGCTGCATGAAGACATCCTGCGCATGGGGGGCATCGCCGAATCGCAGTTCGCCTCCGCCATGCAAGCCATCAGCAAGCGCGATGCCGACATGGCCGCCGAAACGGTGCGCAACGACAACAAGATCGACGAACTCAATCATGTCGTCGATCAGCGCGTCGTGAACATGCTGGCGCTGCGTCAGCCGATGGCAAGCGACCTGCGCGAGATCGTTTCTTCCCTGAAGATCGCCGTGGACATCGAGCGTATCGGCGATTATTCGGCCAATATCGCCAAACGTGCCATCGCCATGGCCGAGTTGCGGCCGATCAAGCCGATCTCCGGCATTCCACGCATGGGCCTGCTGGTGCAACGGCTGATCAAGGACGTGCTCGATTCTTATCACAACCGTGATGCCGAAAAGGCGATGAAGGTCTGGGCGCGGGATGAGGAAGTTGACGATATGTACAACAGCCTGTTCCGCGAAACCCTGACCTACATGATGGAAGATCCGCGCAACATCACGCCCTGCACCCATCTGCTGTTCATCGCCAAGAACATCGAGCGCATCGGCGATCACGCCACCAATATCGCCGAAACCGTGTATTTCGTGGTCCACGGCTCGCGGATCGACGTCAGCCGGCCGAAGGGCGATTCCTCGAGCTTCATCGTTCTGACCCCGGAAGACCGCGGCGCCGGGCCGATAAAGGGCAAGCTGGAAAGCTGATCGCATCATGAAACCGCTGGTTTTGCTCGTCGAGGATGAGGAAGCCCTCCTCACCATGTTGCGCTACAATCTCGAGCGCGAGGGCTTCGAGGTCACCACTGCTATAAACGGCGAAGAGGCCCTGATCGCCATCGACGAACGGCGGCCCGATGTGGTGCTGCTCGACTGGATGCTGCCGCTGGTCTCGGGCATCGAGGTCTGCCGGCAAATCCGTCGCGGGCCCGATACGCGCGATCTCCCAATCATTATGCTGACGGCGCGTGGCGAGGAAGGCGACAAGATTCGCGCGCTCAATTCCGGCGCCGACGATTACATCACCAAGCCGTTTTCGCCGAGCGAATTGACGGCGCGGCTCAATGCCCTGCTGCGCAGGGCGCGGCCGGCGCTAGCCGCCGATACTCTGACTTATGGCGATGTGGTGATGGATCTGGCGGCCCATCGGGTCTCGCGCCAGGGCCGGCCGGTTTCGCTGCGGCCGACCGAGTTCCGTCTGCTGCAATTTCTGCTGGAACATCCCGGGCGGGTCTATTCCCGCGAGCAATTGCTCAACGCGGTATGGACGCCCGACACCTATATCGAGCCGCGTACCGTCGACGTCCATATCCGCCGTCTGCGCAAAGCCCTCAATATCAGCGGCATGA